>NZ_JBITWB010000001.1:0-1623949 GCF_044543405.1 Qipengyuania sp. NPDC077410
GAACGCTTGCGCCTTATATTCTGGTGAAAAATTTCTCAGCAAAATAGCACTATGAGCCGAACGTCTGTTCTGCGCTACCTATCTCCACAAGCCGACAGTCCGCGGTCGGCCCCTTAGGGGTTATACCGCCTGTTTAACGGCATACGCGAGCACTGACAGAGATGGGTAACCCTTAACGCCCAGTGAGATAGTGCAAGACCATACCTGTATATGTTTTAATTAGGGCTTCATCCGAGGGCCGCAAATCATCCTTGGTCGCCGCACCCGGAAGCACGATGCGATCGAGAAAAGCGATGTTGACGAAATAGCTCACCATTCGCGCGGCTTCGTGCAAGTCGTCGTGGATGATCTCGTCGCGGTGTCTGATCAGTTCTGCGGCCAGTAGTTCGATTGCGTCATGGCCAAGCTTGGAGACCAGCGGAACTTCGACATCGGGGTTGAGCCGTCGATACGTCAACAGCGCCCGGCGCAGTCCCAGCGTCTCGGTCACCTGCCGATGCGCCCCGCGGATCGATTGTTCGATCATTTCGCGCAGGTCGGGCGTGTCGCCGGGCTCGTATTTCTCGCCGTCAATAGTGCCATGCTCGACGAACTCGGCCATGCGTGCGTCGATACGCTCGACATAGCGATCAAACAGCGCTGGAAGCAGCGCCTCTTTGTCCTCGAAATGGCTGTAGATCGATCCGACCGCCACCTCACCCTGGCGCGCGATATCGGCGATGCTGATCGCTTCGAATTCCTTGCTTTCGAGCAGTTGTTCGAGCGCAGCGAGGATGTTTTCCCGGGTTCTCGCTGCGCGCTTCTGCTTAACTTTCGCCATCGCATCGCTCCTTTCGCATCGGCACGCATCCCGCAAGCCTCAATTCGATATTGAATCTGAATTCATATTCAGTATTAGGCGAGAGAACCGTTTGCAAGACTGATTCGAAAGGACCCTCCATGACCATGACCACCCCCGGGACGGCTAACGTGGTTGACCTCGCGCAGCCGACCCAACGCCGCACCCCCGTTCCCGCTTGGGCCGAAATCCTGCTGGTGATCTCCACCTTCTGCATCGTGCGCGAAATCCCCGGGATCGAATATACCGGTCCGGTGGCGCTGATCGCATCGGTGCTGGTCATCACCGTCCTTCTCCGGCTGCGTGGGACGGGATGGAGCTCGCTGGGCTTACGCGGGCCGCAAAGCGCACGCGACGTGCTCAAGGGGGCGGGTATGGTGGTTCTCGTCTTTCTCGGCGCGGCGCTGACCAATGCGATCTCGATGGTCGTGCTTGGCTCGCTGCTCGGCGCGGAGGCCGAACGCGAATTTATGGATGTCTCCACCTTTCCAAAATATCTCATGATGATGGGGATCGTATGGACCACCGCTTCCTTCTGCGAGGAAATGGTCTTCCGCGGTTTCCTGATGCACCGTGCAGTGGAAATGCTCGGATCCAGCCGCATCGCCTGGATCCTCGCCGCAATCTTCCAGGCCGTGCTGTTCGGCCTCGTCCACGCCTATCAGGGGATCGGCGGGATCCTGACCACCGGCCTCATCGGCCTCACTTTCGGGCTGCTTTATTTCGTCGCGCGGCGCAATCTCTGGCCAACAATCATCGGCCACGGGCTGGTCAACACTTTCGGAATCACCGTGCTGCACCTGCAGGCGACCGGCGCGATCAACACCAGCGGCCTCGGCTGAACCAGAGCACACTGACACGAAGGAGAACCGCCATGAACTGGAAGAAACCCACCCTTGTTGGCCTCTGGTCGCTCGTTGCGCTCGCCTGGCTAGCCGTAGTCGGGATTTACTTCACCGATCCGTCGAAAGCGCTCTGGGTCGGCACCGTCGCCTGCGCGGCGATCATTTCCGAAGTCGCTGTTTGGACCACCGCCGCCATCCTTGGTTTGAGCGTGATCGAAAGCCGCAAGCGCATCTGGGCTCGTATTCGAGCGCCATTTGGGGACCGGTAACAGCCAAGATTTGAGAGGGTCGTCCTCTGTTGAATAGCGACCCTTTCTCCGCTTCGCCGCTCACAGTTGGGTGCCCCGCCGTCATGCCCTAGGCGAATGACTGCATACGCGTAATTTCTTCCAAATGCGGACGGTCCGTAATCGGCCCAAAAGCCGCACATTTTAGATTCTCGTTGCTGGTGCGGCGATCTGAATACTGCTTGTGCGAAAAAACCTCCAGGTTCTACGGCAGCGCAATGGAACTGCCCTGTCTATGCAAGCGGCACTCTCGCTCTTCGGTACCCCCCTAGCGACGACGGCCCGCTTAAACCATCAGATGAAAAGCGTCGCCAAAGCCTCCTCGGCGTCATCACGCACTAAATGACCATAATGCTTCTCGATCATCGCGACGCTCGTACCAGATAGTTGCGCCACGGTTAGGATAGGAAGACGAGCGCGGATTAGGTCAGTGATAACGCTATGGCGCAGGGTGTAGGCAGTGGTGGCAGCGGGGAGGCCAGCGGCCTTCACTGCTTCCTTTATTGGGTACTTCCAAGCGTCCTTGTTCCATGCCGAGCCATCCGATCGGGCGAAGATCGGCGCATCGGAAGCTTTGCCATCCACTTGCTTGGCCAGGAAGGCAGAGATCGATTGTGGAGTTGTAATCTGTCGAGGCTTACCGTTCTTGTCGCTTCCAATGGTGAGCGAACGTGTCCGCTTGTCGAAGTCACGGACCCTTAATGACGCAAGTGCGCCTGGACGAAGAGGCAAGAGGCACAGAGCTTTGATAAATGGATTTGCCGCGCTATCGCTGGCATCGAGAAGGCTCTTCCGTTCTTCCCGATCAAGATAGAGTTCTCGCCTCCTATCAGCACCCTTGAAAGGCCGAAGCGCTTCTTGCCAGGCGGCGTCAGTATTTGGCTCGCCCGGCTTGATTACTCGTCCTAGCGCAGCCCGCAATGGAACCATATCACGGTTGACCGTAGCCTTGGCTCGCTTTTTGGTTTGCTTTTGACCGATCTTGTTGCGTGAGACGAGAGCTGGAGTTTCCTCCAATCGTCTACGCCAGGCTCGAAGATGGTGTCGTCGGAGCTTGTCGAGTTTTACCATTCCTATCGGGTCGTGATTGACATGTCGCCGAAAGACACCCTCCGCAATCGATCCTGGCTTTTCTTGCAGATACGCTATGCAAGCATCCTTGACCGTCGCGATGGTTCGCGGGCGCTCACCCCCGCTCTCAACGGTTTCGGCCCAAATCTCGGCATCCAATTTCGCCTGCTTGAATATCTCATGACCGGAGAGTGTGCCGTAGTCGCCCAACCGCTTACGTGAGTTGCGTTTTGTCTCTGTATTGTAGGCTCGGGCGAACCAAGTACCTCCAACCTTTTTCCTGGAGGGGCGAAAGCCAACGTAACAACCTTGCCTTAATCGTTGCCAATAAGGCTCATCGCCAGGCCTTGGCTTCAGCTTGTCCCGTTCTCCAATTCGGCTCAAATCGGGCAAATTTCGCTAATTCCAAATCTATGAAAAAAACATGAAAAACTTGGGTGGACGTCACCGAACTCCCCAGATTGATTTTATAGCATTATTTGTCCTAGTAAAGTCGCCAATGTACTACTTCCCACCCTTCACACGGGTGGGGTCGCAAGTTCAATCCTTGCCGCGCCCACCATTTTCCGCCCTTACAAATGCAAAAGGCCGCCCCGGCGGGACGGCCTTCGCATCGCGTCGTCGATCGATCAGGCGACTTTCGCGGACTTTGCGGACTTTGTCTTGTGCGGGGCTGTCGATGTCGCAGGAGGCGTAGTTGCTTCGTTCTCCGCATTCCGCTTGTCGAAATGCTTCTTCGCGAAATAGCCGCCTGCGCCCAGTACCACCATTGCAGGCAGGCTGAGACGGCGGATGGCCGTAGCGGCTACTACACCGAGCGCAGCACCTGCCGGTCCTCCGACGCCGCGGGTTTGCTTGGCGACCCTGTCGCCGACGACTGCTCCGATAATCTTGCCGATCATGTCGATTTCTCCTTTGGGCACTGAACGGTCTGGCCCGTCGGGAGTTCCGCGGATCAATCCCCGGATGAAGCGATGCCATGCGCCAGCAAATCGTTGGCGCGCCGTGCGATTTCTTCGAAAGCCGGGTCGCCCTCTCGCGCCCATATCGCATAGCGTAACCCCAGAAATACGTTCATCCCCATAACCGCCCAGGCTTCCGGCGCGCCGAGACCGGATATGAACTCGCCGCTATCGTCGCCTGCCTTCAGCCGCTCTTCAATACGCGTGCCGATGGTTTCGTAATGTGCGCGGTAGCTGTCGGGATCGACGAATTCCGCCTCGTCGATAATGCGGTAGATTTCCTTGTTCTCCGACGCGAAGGAAAGAAACGCGTGCAGCGCCGCATGTTCGATTTCCAGCGCCCCCATCGAAGGCGAGAGGGCCTGGCGCGCGGCCCGGCCCACGCCTTCGCTCATGTCCGAAACCAGCGCCCGGAAAATCGCGTCCTTGCTATCGAAATAGGTGTAGAAACTGCCCAGCGCCACCCCCGCACGGCGGGTAATGCCGCTGATCGACGCATCGTGAAATCCGTGATCTGCGAACTCCCTCGTCGCTGCATCGAGCAGTTTGCGCAGCGTCTTTCGCCCACGTTCCGTACGGGGCGCCTTGGCTTGGTCGGGCCCCTGCTCAGCCTTCATTTCAATCCCCCTCGCATGGCTCGACGCTACCGATGCCATCCACTCGACGCAACAACAAACTTGAAAGGTGGTTCAGGTTTCAGTATCAGGGGAAACATATAAAGATATTGGGAGGGAGATCCACATTATGAAAACCACCAGATTCCTCGTTGCGGGCCTGCTTGGCAGCGCCGCAACCGCCGCGTTCCTTGCAGCGCCCGCGTCTGCCCAGACCACGGATGAAGACCAGGCGGCCCCTGTCGTGGATGACGATAACGTTATCGTGGTGACAGCGCGCCGGCGTGAGGAGAGCATCCAGGACGTACCGCTTTCCATCACTGCCATTTCCGGCGAAGCACTGGCCAAAAGTGGCACACTCGAGATTACTGAGATAGCGCAGGAAGTGCCCAACCTCACGCTCGAGGTCAGCCGCGGCACCAATACAACCTTGACCGCATTCATTCGCGGCGTCGGTCAGCAGGATCCTGTGGCTGGCTTCGAAGCCGGAGTGGGACTCTATGTTGACGACATCTACCTGAACCGCCCGCAAGGTGCCGTGCTCGATATCTACGATGTCGAGCGGATTGAAGTTCTACGCGGACCGCAGGGCACTCTGTACGGCCGCAACACGATCGGCGGCGCGATCAAATACGTCACGGCCGCCCTGCCCGACGAGACCGAGATCAAGGTCCGTGGGACCTACGGATCTTATAATCAGGCAGATCTGATCGTCACCGCATCGACACCAGTGTCCGATAGCCTGAAGGTGGGCGTCAGCGGTGCCCGGCTGTCGCGCGGCGGTTTCGGCGACAATCTGGTTCAGGAAGGTGTCGAAAACTACAACAAGGATGTGTGGGGGGCCCGCGGCACGATCGAATTCGACAATGGCCCTCTCTTCATCCGCCTGTCTGGCGATTATGTGAAAGACAATTCGGACCCGCGCCAGGGTCACCGCCTGCTGCCCGGCGCATTTTCCGGCGCCCCCGTCCTCGACGATGTCTATGATACCCGCGCCGGGCTTGATGTCGTGGATCAGGAGGTCGAAGCCTATGGCGGCGGCCTGACCATCGCGTATGAGCTGAATGACACCATGACGGTCAAGTCGATCACCGGCTACCGCAAGGATCATTCGACCACTCCCATCGATTTCGACAGCCTGCCCCAGGCCGATCTCGATGTGCCCGCCATCTACCGCAACAAGCAATTCAGCCAGGAACTCCAGTTCCTTTATGAAGGTGATCGCCTATCGGGCGTCCTTGGTGCCTACTATCTCGATGCCAGTGCCTTCACTGCATTCGATGTGGCACTGTTCACGACGGGCGCCATTCCGTCCGTGAATCTTCCCGGCCTCAATGCGCAGACGCTGGGTGATGTCGATACCAAGACCTGGTCGATATTCGGCGATTTCACCTACGATCTGACCGATCAGTTCAGTCTCTCGGTCGGAGGCCGATATACATGGGACAAGCGGACCAGTCGCATCCTGCGTACCACGTTCGTCGGCGGGTATTCCGATCTCTTCCCGCCCACTGACGCGGTCCCGATTGCCGTCACGAGCGACTTCAACGGCAGTGCTACGTTCAAGGAATTCACCCCGCGCGCCTCGCTCTCTTTCAAACCGAACGCTAATCACACTTTTTACGCCACCTATTCGAAAGGCTTCAAGGGCGGCGGTTTCGATCCGCGCGGCCAGACCAGCCAGGCGCCGGACCTCGATGGCGATGGCGATATCGACTATGCGGACCAGTATGAATTTCTCAGCTTCGCGCCCGAAACGGTCGACAGCTACGAAATCGGCTGGAAAGCCTCCCTGCTCGACGACAGTCTGTTCATCAGCCTGGCCGCTTTCAAAGGCGATTACACCGACGTTCAGATCCCCGGCTCGGTCGGCGTCGACAGCAACGGCGATGGCATCAGCGACAGCTTCGTAGGCATCACGTCCAATGCGGGCGATGCGGACGTCAACGGCGTCGAATTCGAAGGCCGGGCCGTCGTCGGTCGCAATTTTGCCGGACCCGGCAGCCGCCTGACCTTCAACTGGGCGCTGGGCGTGCTGGATGCCAAATACAACACATTCATCGATGCTTTTGGCAATGACGTTGCGGATCAGCGCGTATTCCAGAACACCCCCGACGTAACCGTTAATACCGGGTTCGATCTGGGCATTCCCGTGGCCAGCGGGATCGTGGATTTCCTCGGTTCGGTTTCGCTGCGCTCAGACGCGAGCCAGTTCGAACTGCCCGGGCCGCTTGATCAGGATGGTTATGCATTGGTCGATGCCAGCATCGTCTACACCGACGACAGTGATCGCTGGTCCATCGGCATCCATGGGAAAAACCTCTTCGATCAGCGCTACATCGTGTCCGGATACGATTTCGTCACCGGATCCGTCCTCGGGCTGGAGGGGAACCTGACTGCCTTCTACGGCGATCCACGCCGCGTATTCGTGACTGGCCAGGTCAAATTCTGACCACACCGAGACTCGGCGAATTGTAAATGCAAGGGGTGGAGCGATTGCTCCGCCCCTTTCGTCATGCGCCCGACAGAAGACGCTTCGCGTCGCTGATCGGCGTGCCAGTCGGAATACCATAAGTCTCGGTATAATCGGCGAACCGTTCGCTCACCTCTTGTTCCCTTAGCCCGAATTGCTCCAGACTGTAACGGTGCGGTCGGCGCTTGAGCCTCGCCGAACGGTCGAGATAGCGCTGCATGGCGGGGATTGCCGGCGCCATATCGAATCCGAGGAAGCGGTAGACACGTTCCATCGTTCCCCGCCAGTCGCTTTCCATATCCTCGTACTGGATGTCGATCATGCGGTTGGCCGGAATCAGGTCGCGCGAAGATCGCATCCGTTCGATCATGGTGGCGGTCTTGCCCAGCCACTCCCGGCCCGTACGCGCAGCGTCGCAGTGATCCGAATAGATGATCTGCTGATTCCAGGCCAGCGAGGCTGCGCTGGCCACGAACTGCTTCGGATCGCGATGAGTGAATATCAACCGTGCATCGGGAAACACTTCGAGCAAGGCTGGCAGGTCGAGCATATGTTGCGGCGTTTTCAGGATCCACGGGCGCAGGGAACTTTCCTGCTGTGACCAGCCGATCAGACGCAGAAGGTTCGCCATGTGACGATATGCGGGGACCGGGTCTTCGTCTTCGCACCACTGCGCATAGGAGGGCACGTGCCACTGGGCGTCGTGTTTCATGCTCCACATGCTTGCCACCAGCAGACCGAGTTCCTCTTCAGGTTCATACGGGCCGGTGGGATGGATGGAGAGAGTGCGCGGATTGGCCAGCCGCGCAACCTTCATGATCCGGCTGGCCAGCTTCGGGCGGAAATCCTTTTTTTCTCCGGCCAGCACCTGTTCGAACTCCGGACGTGGTACCGGGCTGATCGTCTCGAAACTGCGCAGATGCGCGAAACGTTTGTCTCCCGCCAACAGACGATGAAGGCGCGTCGTTCCGGATCGCATGGGCCCGACGATAACGACCGGGTTCCTCAATGGCCGAGCGAGAATTTCAGGGTGCCGTTTGAACCACATCTGCGCATACAGCCGATCGCGCAAAATATGGTGAAATTGCTTCATCGCGGACAGGTCGCCCGCCGCGTTGAGCCGCGCCTCGCCCTTCACGCTGTCCAGTAGCGCATCGAAGGGCCGCTCGAACCAATCATCGCCGAAATCATCGAGACCGGTTGCCTGCATCGCACCGTCCAGCAATGCATTCTTATCCAGTTGTGCAGGATCTATCGCCCCTAGCTTGCGACCCGCTCTTATCACGCCATCCGCCACATCGATGAAATGCGTACGTCGCGGCGGCTGGATTGGCTGGTCGATCAAGGTGGGGCCTCTCGAACTGTGCTAGGTGCCCCTCAACGTATTCTTCGACAAGTCGTGCCCGCAAAAGGGGGGCCACGTGGGAAGTGACTGGCCAATCGTGGTACGAAAAGGCATAGGCCGCGACCATGCACGACATCGCCTATATCAGAGCCAATCCGCAAGCTTTCGACGCCGCTCTTGCACGTCGCGGCGCCGATCCTGTGGCGGATCGCATTATCGCCCTCGACGCGAAAAAGCGCGAAGCGAGCACCAAGGTCCAGCAGGCGCAGAGCCGCCGAAATGATGCCTCCAAGGCGATCGGACAGGCCATGGGCCAAGGCGACAAAGACAAGGCCGAAGCGCTCAAGGCCGAAGTTGCCGAAATCAAGGCCAGCATGCCGCAATGGGAAGATGCCGCCAGTGCCGCCGGCAGCGAACTCGACGATCTGCTCGCTACGCTTCCCAACCTTCCAGCCGACGACGTGCCCGATGGGAAGGACGAGGCTGACAATGTCGAAGTCTATCAATGGGGCAAAAAGCGCGCATTCGATTTCGAACCGAAGGAACATGCCGATCTCGGCCCTGCGCTGGGTATGGACTTCGAAACCGGGGCCAAGCTGTCGGGCGCCCGGTTCACTTTCCTGCGCGGCGACATGGCGCGGCTCCACCGCGCGCTGGCGCAGTTCATGCTGGATACGCAGACCCGCAAGAACGGTTATACCGAATGCAATCCGCCGGTCCTGGTCAATGACGACGCCATGTACGGCACCGACAAACTGCCCAAGTTTGCCGAAGACAGCTTCCGCACGACCGACGACCGCTGGCTGATACCAACGTCGGAAGTTTCGCTGACGGCTTCCGTTGCGGGTGAGATTCTGCCCGATCTCACCCAACCGATCCGCCTGACGGCGCACACCTTGTGCTTCCGCTCGGAAGCAGGCGCCGCGGGCCGCGATACGCGCGGCTTCATCCGCCAGCATCAGTTCGAAAAGGTGGAGATGGTCAGTATCTGCCGCCCTGAAGACAGCGCTGCCGAACACGAGCGTATGACAGAGTGTGCCGAACAGCTACTTCAAACGCTTGATCTGCCATACCGTCGCGTACTGTTGTGCACCGGCGACATGGGTTTCGGCGCGCGAAAGACATACGATCTGGAAGTCTGGCTGCCTGGCCAGGGCGCCTGGCGCGAGATCTCCTCGTGCTCGAATACGGGAGATTTCCAGGCTCGCCGCATGAATGCACGCTATCGCCCGGAAGGTGAAAAGAAGACCGCTTTCGTTCACACTCTCAACGGCTCGGGCCTCGCAGTCGGGCGCACCTTGGTGGCTGTGATGGAAAATTACCAGAACGCCGATGGCAGCGTTACCGTGCCGGATGCGCTCACGCCCTATATGGGCGGAGTAGACAGGCTGGAGGCCGTGTCCTGATGCGTATCCTCCTTACCAATGATGATGGCATTCACGCTCCTGGCCTCAAGGTTCTGGAAGGCATCGCACGCCAGTTCAGCGACGATATCTGGATCTGCGCCCCGGACGAAGAACAGTCGGGTATGGGACACGCCCTCACGCTCGCGCGCCCCGTGCGGCTCCGCAAGCACGACGATCGCCGCTTTTCCGTGACCGGGACACCCACCGACGCAGTGACCATGGGCATGCGCAAGGTCATGGACGCGCAACCTGATGTGATTTTGTCAGGCGTCAATCGCGGTGCCAATCTGGCTGACGACATCACCTATTCCGGCACTGTCTCGGCCGCGATTGAAGGAGCACTAGCCGGCATCCGCTCAATCGCGCTCAGTCAGGTTTATGCGAAGGAAGGCATGGGCGCGGACGTCCCGTTCAGCGCCGCCATCGAATGGGGTGCCAAAGTGCTGGCTCCGCTGCTCGATACACCGCTGCCGCAGCGCACCCTCGTCAATGTCAACTTCCCACCCCTTCCCCCAGCGGAAGTCAAAGGTATCCGCGCAGTTCGGCAAGGTTTCCATGACTACTCGCGCGGAACCGTAGTTGAGGGCCGCGACCCGCGAGGGTTCAAATACTACTGGTTTGGCCTGGAAGCGATTGAACACACGCTGGATCATGGCACTGATCTGGAGGCGATCGACGAAGGTTATATTTCGGTCACCCCCCTCCAGCTGGACCTGACCCACCACTCGTCGCTCGGCGCGCTCGCAAACCGTTTTACTTCCTAAGCGCGATTATGTTGACCTTGCACCGTTCCCCGCCCACCTAGCGTAAGCATGAGCAGCAATAAGCAGGTCGACCGGATTGCCGCCAGCACCACGGTGCGCACCTATCGCGGTCCGCGCTTTCAGCCGCTAAGGCGCGCGTTAAAGATACCGGTGTGGGGGGACCTTGGTATCCGCCTCGGTCTCGCGCTGTTCCTCATCTTCGTGGTCGTCATGATCCACTGGTGGGACCGTGAAGGGCTGGTCGACAATCTCGACGGCGAAGTAAGCTTTCTCGACGTCATCTATTTCACGATGATCTCCATTACCACGACTGGTTTTGGCGACATCGCCCCCATTTCGGATCGCGCGCGGCTGGTCGAGGCGGTGATCGTCACGCCCATTCGCTTCGCGGTTTTCTTCATTTTTGTGGGTACGGCCTACAATTTCATCATCAAGCGCAGCTGGGAGAAATGGCGCATGGCCCGCATTCAGGAACAGCTTTCCAACCACATCGTGGTGCTCGGCTACGGCATTTCCGGCTCCGAAGCTGTCGGTGAACTGATCGAACGTGGAACCGACCCGTCCTGCATCGTCGTTATCGATCCAAGCGAGGAAAGGCTTCACGAGGCAGAAGCCCTGGGCTGCAACATAATGGCTGCCGATGCGACGCGCGATCAGACGCTGAAGGCCGTCCGCATCAGCGAAGCCCAGAACGTTCTGGTATCCGCGGGTCGCGATGATACGACGATACTGATCACATTGACCGTGCGCGCCCTTGCGCCGCATGTGCCCATCAGCGCGGTTGTGCGGGCGGACGATAACGAATCCCTGGCCAGGCAGGCTGGCGCAAACAATGTGATCAACCCTGTTCGTTTTACCGGACTGCTTCTCGCCGGAAGCGCAAAGGGCGAACATATCGCTGAATATCTTGCCGACCTCGCCAGCGTTTCGGGCCGCGTGCAGCTTGTCGAACGCCGGATTACCGATGAAGAGTGCGGCCTGGCCATCAGCGAGCTAAAAACAGGCGGCCGCGGCTTGCGCGTTTATCGCAACGGGCGGGCGCTCGGTTTCTGGGAAGACGAATGCCAAACTCTTCAGAGCGGCGATGTCGTGGTGGAAATCATACCCACGCCGAATGGCGAAACCAATGGCGATGGGCGGGATCGCGACGATCTGATCGACGCATAGACTAACGGAACAGCAGAAAAACTCCGCCCATCGCTGCCATGCCGACAATGAAGTGCCCGGCATCGATAAGAAAGAGCGTCAGCGTTTTGCGCATAAAAAGATAATTGATGCCGATCGCCGGCACCATGATTGTGGCGCCGAAGCCAACGGCCATCATCATCACAGCACGATCACTCGCCCCGCTACGCGCAATCGAATGTCCAAGTGTAAGTGCGATCATCAGTTCAGCGATGAAGGCGAGACCGAAAATCAGGCCCATGTTGCCGCGCTTTAACTGTTCACCGGAAAGGCCTGCCGCTTTCTGCCAAGCCTTTCCGAACACCAGTCCATACCAGATGACGCCGACCAGAAAGAACGCCACGGCACCGAGCACCACCGCCAACCAGTTGATTTCGCCCATTTTCCAGCCTTCCGCTATTGCGCAGTACGCACGACGCTAGCGCAATGGCGCATAGAGGTGTAGAGGCGCGCGCAATCATGACCACCACTACCACCCCGATCCCCGACCAGAAGAAGGTCGGTATGGTTTCCCTCGGCTGCCCGAAAGCGCTGGTCGACAGCGAACGCATTCTAACCCGTCTACGCGCGGATGGCTATGCGATGAGCCCGGATTACGCCGGTGCCGATGTGGTCCTTGTGAATACATGCGGCTTTCTCGATTCGGCCAAGGAAGAAAGCCTTGCTGCCATAGGCGAAGCAATCGCAGAAAATGGTCGTGTGATCGTGACCGGCTGCATGGGTGAGGAGGCCGACGCCATCCGCGCTGCCCATCCGCAGGTCCTCGCCGTAACAGGTGCGCATCAGTACGAACAGGTGGTGGACGCGGTTCATACCTATGCCCCGCCCTCCCAAGGTCCGTATGTCGACCTGATCCCCCAGCCGGATATCAAACTGACGCCGCGCCATTACAGCTATCTGAAGATCTCCGAGGGCTGCAACCACTCCTGCGCCTTCTGCATCATTCCGGATCTGCGTGGCAAGCTAGCCAGCCGCAGGATCGATGCGGTGCTGCGCGAAGCAGAGAAGCTGGTTGCCGCAGGAACGAAGGAACTGCTTGTTATCAGTCAGGATACCAGCGCCTACGGTGTCGACACACGCCACGAAACCCGCACCTGGAAGGGTCGTGATGTTCGTGCGCATATGACCGATCTTGCGCGGGAACTGGGACAGCTCGACATTGGCGGCGGCACCCCTCCGTGGGTTCGGCTGCATTACGTGTACCCCTACCCCCATGTAGATGCGGTCATTCCGCTCATGGCCGAAGGGTTGCTGACGCCGTATCTCGACATACCCTTTCAACATGCGAGCCCCAAGGTCCTTCGCGCAATGAAGCGTCCTGCCAATGAGGCGAAGGTGCTGGAACGCTTGAAGGGCTGGCGGGAAATTTGTCCTGAAATCGCTATTCGTTCTAGCTTTGTCGTCGGCTTCCCTGGAGAAACCGAAGAGGATTTCCAGTACCTGCTCGACTGGCTGGAAGAGGCTCAACTGGACCGTGTGGGCGCATTCCGGTTCGAACCTGTCGATGGTGCACAGGCCAACAATCTGCCCGACCCGGTGCCGGAATCCGTCAAAGAAGACCGCTATGCCCGCATCATGGAAGTGACTGAGCGTATCAGTGCCGCCAAGCTTCGCGACAAGATCGGCAAATCGATCCCCGTGATAATCGACGAGGTTGGCGAGCCCGACGAAGATGGCGACATTGGCGCAACCGGTCGCAGCCAAGCCGACGCGCCAGAAATCGACGGCGCGGTTTACCTTCGCAATGTACCTCCAGACCTATCGGCAGGCGACATCGTGGATGTTTTGATCGAAGATAGCGATGCGCATGATCTTTTCGGAGCAGCCTGCGCCTAATGCGATTTTAGGGCGTCGCCCGAATGCGCTCCTTCGACACCACAACCCTTATGCCGTTCAGCAACAAGGGTAATTTGCCGGCGCGTTCGCAACTGCCTGTCGACGTATCAGCGTTCTTTACCGGTAATTCCTAAAGCCAAATTTACCACTGAAACCCACGGTTTGGTGGGAACCCGGTGGACTCTCTCACCCTTCGTCAAACCTTTTTTAAACTTAAGACCTCCATAAGGGTACTCGATGGGCGAAACACGCACCTCGAACCCTGCCAGGCATCTCCTTGCCCGGACACGTACGCGTTCTAGCGGCCGTGTGTTCGAACGTCTGCGCCACGTACTTTGGGCCGGACTGATCAGCCTTGCCCTATTTGCTATCACTTTTTTCGATCCGATCGATCAATTCTTGTGGTTGACCCAGTCCCGTATTGCTGATCGTAGCCCGTCGGGGGACGTGATATTTGTCTCTTCCGACGAGGTGTTGAACGACCCCGATGATCCGAAAGCCCGTTTCAAGGTCGCTTCCGCTCTGAACGAACTAGATCGACGCGGCGTAGGCAAGGTTTTTCTGGATGTAACATTTCCAAAGTCTAGTGATGCGCAGGCAGATGAGGAACTGGCGAAGGCTATCGCTCACCTCGGGCCCCGTATCACTCTTGTTGATCGCGTGATTTCCGGACCAGGCCTAACTAAGGAGCGCCGAGCAACAGCCAACTCAATTGCCGGGGGGGCGGATAGAGTAGTTTCCGACCAAACTGACAGAAACTGGTTTGGCTTTGCGTGGGAACTGCACCACGCTTACAAATACGATGGAGCTGCTTTTCGTGGCTTCGGATCAGCGATTGCTGGTGCACAAGGTGACGCCAATTCTCCCTACATCGTGGATTATGGCTTTGCTCATTTAAAAATTCCCATCCTAGCTATGCAAAGTCTGGACCGTGAGGCTTCTGGCCTCTCTAGTTCGCCGATCGACGTGACAAGCAAAGTCGTGGTCTTGGGGCACAGCAATCGTGTAGCAGGCACGCAGCAGCCAATACCGATGATGATTAATGCCCCGGCCAGCTTCGTAGACATTTACGCCGGTGAAACGCTAAAGGCAGGTCACACACAATACCTCAGCGGTGCTGTGGTATTGTGTGCCTTTGCGTCGCTTTTGAGCGCAGCTCTTATTCTCGGTATCACTAGAAAGCGTCGATGGATAAGCTACGTAATATTAGCTCTACTCGCACCAATATTGCTGTTTGTTACAGCGAAGTTGGGTATTCGAGTTGACCTCTCGTATACGGTGGGTTTTCTAATAATCTTTGCAGGGTTTCGCTCGCGTAGCCGCTGGAAGCGCCGTGTTGAGATGGTCAACGGCGAAACAGGTCTGCCAAAACTCCGTGCACTCGAAGCTCGCTTATTAAGGGACAATGTTTGTTCCGGCCATATTGTTATCGCGCGAATTCAAAATTATGAACGTGTTTTAAAAACACTAAAAGCGGAAGATAAAGGTAAATATGTACTGAAATTCGTAGACCGCCTTCGAGCAGCTGACCCCAAGCTAGCCATTTACAGTGAAGGCCACCACTTGGGCTGGCATGTCGCAAATGACGTGACTGACGACGTCATCGAACATCTTGAAGGCTTGCGCGCTATATTTGCTGCACCAATACAGGTTGGTGGTTATTCAGTTGATGTGGGTATTACATTTGGCGTGGCTACCGTCGAAGGCGATCCTGCCGCACGCCTTGCCGCAGCAGTAGCAGCGGCGGAAGAGACGTCTGAAGCACACAATCCAATTACCATTTCAGAAACCGGATCGCAGAGCGACCTTCTCTGGGACATTTCTCTTCGAGCGCGCATCGACGAAGCCATGGAAGTTGGTGAAATCTATTGTGTTTACCAACCGAAGATCGATTTAGTGTCCAAGAGTGTCGCTGGCGTAGAGGCATTAGTGCGATGGCACGATCCAGCGCGAGGTTTCATATCGCCTGTTCATTTCATCCAGCAATGTGAAAAGGCGGGGCGCATGGAGCATCTCACGCGCTTCGTATTGCAAACCGCATGCTCAGCAGGAAGGTTACTGCACTTTCGCGGTCACAAAATCACAATGTCGGTCAATATATCCGCGACGTTATTGGGAGATATGCGAATTGCTGGGTTAGTTCGAAACGCGCTTCAGGCAGCCGATTTTGATCCCCAGTACCTTGTTTTGGAAATCACCGAGACTTCACGCATATCCGATTATTCAATAGCTGCTAGCATCCTAGATGAAATTAAGACCATTGGCGTCAAAGTATCGATGGATGATTTCGGGATCGGATCTGCAAGTTATGAGGCGTTCTACGAACTACCGTTCGACGAGATCAAGATCGACCGCTTGTTTGTTTCCAACATGGCCAAGGATCCGAAGGCTCGCGCAATTGTAGCCAGCATCGCGTCGATGGGCCGGGAAGCGCGAATCAATGTGGTGGCCGAGGGGCTCGAAAATCCGCAGGACATTCATCTACTTGAGGTGATCGGTTGCCAACAGGTACAAGGGTATGCGTATTCTCGACCCGTTTCTCTATCTAACCTTCTGGAATTAAAGGATGCAATGGATAGCCAAGCCTCGGCGAACGCAGTTTAGACTTTACAAACAAACATGGTTAATGGCAGTTAACTCCTGGACCAACAGGAGGCTATGGCTATGTGGAATATCTGGAAGTGGCTCTTCACTGCTGACTAAGCACAATCGAAGAGAGAATCTAAAAGGGCTCCCTTGTGGAGCCCTTTATCGTTTCTGGGCTTGGTGAAACGAACGCCCCCGTGCAGCGTTCACCACGCATATGCCGATCATCATAGAAACCCGCTTCGCCTTTCACCTCGGCGCCCCGACAGATGTCTTGCTGCAATTCGAAGCGGCGGAAATTCCGGAACAGAGAATACTTTCGACCGAAACTCGACTGGGAAGCAGTGTCCATTGCGCGCGCGTCCCTGCGAAAGACGACATCGGTGAGAGGATCTGGGTCCGTACCGAAGGCGACTTCGAAGTCGCGTATCGGGCCGAGGTCCAACTCGACCGACAGCTATCCCCGCTGGAGGATCTCTCGCGCCTTCCCCCGCATGAAATGCCCGGAGATGTGGTCGAGTATCTGTTCGATAGCCGTTATTGCCCAGCCGACGACTTTCAGACATTCGTGGAATCGCGCTTCGCCGATACAACCGGTGGAGCAAGGGTCGCGGCAATCCGTGACTGGATCAACCAACATTTCAGCTACGTTCCTGGCAGTTCGACGACCAAGACCGGTGCGGCCGAAAGCTTCATCGCTCGCCAAGGCATCTGTCGCGACTACGCGCATATGCTCGTAACGCTTGCGCGCGCGAGCACCATTCCTGCCCGCTATGTCGCGTGTTACGCGCCTGGCGTCGATCCGCCAGACTTTCACGCGGTAGCGGAAGTTTTCCTGGCCGATCCGTTTACGCGCGATGGGGGCACATGGCAGCTTGTGGATGCTACGGGCATGGCCGACCCCGCCGAAACCATAAAGATCGGCGTAGGCAGGGACGCCGCCGATGTCAGCTTTCTGACAAGCTTCGGCGCCAATGATTTCCGTTCAAGTTCGGTTCGCGTTACGAAAGAATAGGAATGCAGCCGACTGGCATGCATTGCGTGCCCCTGATAACCGCCGCTCGAGGGAGAAAAGATGTGAGTGGGTGGCCCCAGGCATGACCTTGACCGCAGATCGACTGCTTTTGTTCGGCGCGACTGGCGATTTGTCGCAGCGCATGCTGCTTCCATCCTTATGCGCTCTCGACGCCGATGGGCTGCTCGAACCCGACCTCAAGATCGTAGGGACGGCTCGATCGGAAATGTCCACGAAGGAGTTTCGGGATTTCGCGCGGGAGGCGCTCGAAAAATACCTGCCGGATCACCGACGCGGCGGCGTAGCCGAATTCCTCAATCGCCTAAGCTACGTGCCGGTCGATGCTACCACGCTCGAAGGCTATGACGAACTTGCCCGCGAGGTGGGCGAGTACGTGAAGGGGTTGGCGATCTTCCTTTCGACCGCACCAAGCCTGTTCGAAGCGACGATCGACGGTCTTGTTCACGCAGGGCTGACCAAAGGCAATGTTCGTATCGGTCTGGAAAAGCCTCTCGGCATCGATCTGTCATCGAGCGAAGAAATAAACGATGCAGTCGCCAAGGCGTTCAGCGAAGACCGCATTTTTCGCATCGATCACTATCTTGGCAAGGAGACGGTCCAGAACCTTCTAGCATTACGGTTTGCCAACATACTGCTCGAGCCGGTGTGGAACTCGAACTATATCGATCACGTCCAGATCACCGTAGCGGAAACCGTCGGCCTGGAATCGCGCGTAGCCTATTATGACGATAGCGGTGCGTTGCGTGACATGGTTCAGAACCACATGCTGCAGCTGCTGGCGCTGGTGGCGATGGAGCCTCCGACGAGCTTTGGCTCTACCGCAGTGCGCGACGAAAAGGTCAAGGTTTTACGCGCCCTTCGTCCAGTAGCTGCCGATGAAACCGTTACCGGCCAATACAGGGCAGGCGCAGTCAATGGCAGCCCGGTCCCCGGCTATGATGAAGAGCTAGGCAGGGACAGCGATACCGAGACGTTCGTTGCGCTGAAGGCGCATGTCGACAACTGGCGCTGGAAGGGAGTCCCTTTCTACCTACGAACCGGCAAACGGTTGCCCGAGCGGGTAACCGAGATCGTCGTGCAGTTTCGGTGTGTCCCGCATTCGATTTTCGAAGGCCGGGGTGCGACCACTCAGCCCAACCGCCTCGTCATCGGAATCCAGCCGGAAGAAAATGTCCAGCTTTCTATGATGGCAAAGGTCCCCGGGCTCGATCGCGAAGGGATCAGGCTGCGCCAGATCCCGCTCGACATTGCCATGCCGGATGCTTTTTCCGGGACCGTGAGGCGCATCGCCTATGAACGTTTGCTGCTTGACCTCATCGAGGGCGATCAGACCTTGTTTGTGCGGCGTGATGAGATCGAGGCGCAGTGGGAATGGATCGATGCCATCCGCCAATTGTGGGCAGACAAAGGCATAAAGCCAAAAACCTATGGGGCGGGCAGTTGGGGACCAAATGCCGCCATCGCTCTTGCAGAACGGGACGGGGTGAGCTGGCATGACGAATAAAACGCTCAACGATACTATTCATCGCGTTACCCAGCGCGTGATCGAGAATTCCCGGGACAGCCGGGCCGACTATCTTGACTTGATGGATCGGGAGGGCGAGCGGCAGGTCAATCGCGGCTCCCTGTCTTGCTCCAACCTCGCCCATGCCTTTGCCGGGGCGGAAGAGGATCAGGAAGCCATCCGTGCCGCGAGGGGACCCAATCTGGGCATCGTGACCGCCTACAACGACATGCTGTCGGCGCATCAGCCCTATTATCGCTATCCCGAGCGGATGAAGATCTGGGCGCGCGAAGTGGGCGCGACGGTGCAGGTGGCCGGCGGGACCCCGGCGATGTGCGACGGCGTCACTCAGGGCGAGGCCGGAATGGAGCTTTCGCTCTTCAGCCGCGATACGATCGCGCTCTCGACGACGATCGCCCTCAGCCATGCGATGTACGATGGCATGGCGCTGCTGGGCATTTGCGACAAGATCGTTCCGGGGCTCCTCATGGGGGCGCTGCGTTTCGGGCACTTGCCAGCGATCTTTGTGCCCTCTGGACCGATGGGCACAGGCATTTCCAACAAGGAGAAGCAGCGCACCCGCCAGCTCTACGCGGAGGGTAAGGCCACCCGCGATGAATTGCTGGCGAGCGAAATGGGCAGCTATCATTCGCCGGGCACATGCACGTTCTATGGAACCGCCAATTCCAATCAGATGATGATGGAAATGATGGGCCTGCACGTCCCGGGCGCAGCTTTTGTGCAGCCTGGCGCCAAGTTACGGCAGGAGCTGAGCCGCGCAGCTACCCACCGCCTTGCCGCAATCGGGAAGTCGAGCGAAGACTTCCGTCCGCTGGCGCGCGTGGTGGATGAAAAGGCAATCGTGAACGCGGCCATCGGCTTGCTGGCGACGGGCGGGTCGACCAATCATGCGATCCACATACCGGCAATGGCACGCTCGGCAGGCATCCGGTTCGACTGGAACGATCTGTCGGAGCTGTCCAGCGCCGTGCCGCTGGTAGCGCGCGTTTACCCCAACGGGTCGGGCGACGTGAACCATTTCCATGAAGCTGGCGGCATGGGCTATGTGATCGGCACGCTGCTGGATGAAGGATTGGCGCACCGCGATATCCTTACCATCTGGGACGGCGGCTTCGAAAGCTACAGCAAAGAACCCGGCATGAACGGCGACGATCTGACGTGGCGCGACCCGGGACCGTCGGGGGATACGGAGATGCTGCGGCCGGCTTCGGACCCGTTTCAGGCAGACGGCGGCATGCGTCTCGTGCAGGGGAATTTAGGAAGGGCCTGCTTCAAATCCTCCGCCGTGAAACGCGAGCGCTGGACCATCGAAGCGCCCTGCCGGGTTTTCGAAACGCAAAAGGATGTCAATCAAGCGTTTGAATTGGGCGAACTACAGTGTGATGTAGTGGTTGTAGTGCGTTTTCAGGGGCCGAGAGCAAACGGTATGCCCGAATTGCACAAGCTGACCCCTGCCCTCGGCGTTCTGCAGGACCGTGGGTACAAGGTCGCGCTGGTGACGGACGGTCGCATGTCGGGCGCATCGGGCAAGGTGCCCGCGGCAATCCACTGCACGCCCGAGGCGCTGGGCGGCGGGCCGCTGTCGAAACTGCGCGACGGCGATATCGTGCGCGTTTGCGCAGCTACGGGTCAGCTTTCCACTGATGCCGATCTCGATGCACGCGAGCCGGCCCCTGCGCCCGAACCCGAAACCGGAATGGGCCGCGAACTGTTCGCCATGTTCCGCAGCAATGCAGACGGAGCCGAACAGGGAGCGTCTTCGATGATGGCGATGGCAGGCCTGTGACAATGGAACTGGTCAGCGTCGACATCGGGGGCACACACGCACGCTTCGCCATTGCAACCGTTGCCGACGACGGCACGATCAGCCTGAGCGAACCGGAAACGCTGCATACCGAGGATCACGCCAGCTTTCAGACGGCGTGGGAGGATTTTCGCGGCCGGATGGGCGGATCCCTGCCGCCGCGCGTGTCGATGGCGATCGCGGGCCCTGTCGGCGGCGAAGTCATCCGCTTTACCAACAATCCCTGGATCATTCGCCCGGCATTGGTCAGGGAAAAGCTGGGCGTCGAACAATACTGCATCGTCAACGATTTCGAAGCGGTCGCCCATGCGGTCGCGCGTGTCGACGAGGACCAGTTCATCCACCTGACCGGCCCCGACAAACCGCTGGCACCGACGGGCCGGCTGAGCGTGCTCGGCCCCGGTACCGGCCTGGGGGTGGCGCATCTCTATCGCGAGGCTGACGGCACATACCGCGTGTCGGCGACCGAAGGCGGCCATATCGATTTCGCCCCGCTCGACCAGATCGACGATGCCATCCTGGCGCGTCTGCGCAAGCGGCACGTACGGGTATCGGTCGAGCGCGTGGTGGCGGGCCCGGCCATCTCCGACATCTATCAGGCGCTGGCATCCATGGAAGGCCGACCGGTCGCCGAGGAAGACGACATCGCGATCTGGAAGCGCGGGCAGGATGGCAGCGACAGCCTTGCTGCTGCGGCAGTCGATCGTTTCTGCATGTCGCTGGGCAGTGTTGCGGGCGACATCGCCCTTGCCCAAGGCGGTTTCGGCGGGGTCGTGATCGCAGGCGGCCTTGGTTATCGCATCCGGGATACGCTGCTCAAATCGGGCTTTTCCGAAAGGTTCAAGTCCAAGGGACGCTTCCAGGAGCTGATGGCCTCGATCCCGGTCAAGCTCATCGTTCATCCGCAGCCCGGCCTGTTCGGGGCCGCCGCAGCCTTCGTCAGGGAACACCCATGACCATAGCCGACATCATGCAGACCGCCCCGGTAATCCCGGTGATCGTGGTCGACGATCTGGAACATGCCAAGCCGCTGGCACGGGCGCTGGTCGCTGGTGGCCTGCCCATCCTGGAAGTGACCTTGCGGACACCTGTCGCGCTGGATGCGATCCGCGCGATGAGCGAGGTCGAAGGTGCTATCGTGGGTGCAGGTACTGTGACCAATGAGCGCGACCTTGCCAGCGCGGTCGATGCGGGAAGCCGGTTCATCGTTTCGCCGGGCCTGACCAAGCCGCTGGGCAAGGCGGCAATCCGCGACGACATTCCGTTTCTGCCCGGCATCGCCAATGCCGGAGACATCATGCGCGGGCTCGATCTGGGTCTGACGCATTTCAAGTTCTTCCCCGCGATGGCGGCTGGCGGATTGCCGGCCCTCAAGGCCTTGGCAGCGCCCTTCGGCCAGTGTCGCTTCTGCCCGACCGGCGGCGTTTCGCTGGACAATGCGGCAGAGTGGCTGGCGTTCGATCCCGTGCTCTGCGTGGGTGGCAGCTGGGTCGCGCCGCGCGGAGCGGTAGATGAAGCCAAAGTCGAACAGCTCGCCCGTGAGGCGTGCGCGCTGCGCGGTTAGCGCGACCGCTTTCCATCGTGCCCCGATGGGACGGCTTTTTGCGCAAAGTGGAACATTAAGCGTTTTGCGGGCATAACCTGTTCATGGATGTGATTCTGAAGTGGATCGGCGGCGGAACCGTCGCGGCTGCGCTCGTTCTGGCGGGCGTTGCGATCGGTAGCGGAGCGTCCGCCGAAAACCCGCTTGCCGGCGCATCCGTATCCAAGGCGCCTGTCGCGGCGAAACCGGTTCATGCCCATGGTGCGATCGCTGCAAAGGCCATTGCCGATGCAAAGCGGCTTTATACCGTGCGCCGCATCCTTCCGATCGAAGGGCCGATCAAATACGGCGAATGGCATTGGGACGACGAAGGCGTGCCGGACGGCCCGCTGCTGGTCACGGTGGATCTGGAAGCGCGGGTCATCTCGATCTTCCGGGGCGGTTATGAAATCGGCGCGGCTGCAGTCATGCTGGGCACGGACGACCATCCGACCCCCACTGGCGTATTCCCGATCCTGTGGAAGCAGCGGCACAATGTGTCCGAGAAATACGGTAATGCCCCCATGCCATGGAGCATGTTCCTGACATCCGACGGCGTTGCCATTCATGGCGGTAGCGAAGTCCAGAACGGCTATGCCAGCCACGGCTGCGTCGGCGTGCCGGACGAGATCGCCGAGCGGCTGTTCGCCATTGCCAAGAAAGGCGACAAAGTCGTGATTACCAATGGCCAGCGGATGAGCCACGGCGACAGCATCATCTAGCGATCCGGGTCATCCGGTCCGGCGCGGGATTTCCGGGCGAAAGACCCAAAGACGTTCGCCCCCACGGTCTTCCACATGAGCCTGCAAGCCGCCGACATTCGATTTTCTGCCGGCGACCAGACTGTCCGCCAGTTCCGCCGCCTCGCCCTGCCCGATGCTTTTGCCGAACCGGCGGTAGATCGTGCGGATCACGCCTGCCCTGATCAAACCATGCGGAACGCCGGTGCGCAGGGCCGCATAGCAAACCGCGTCGTCGACCGGGGTCACGCATTCGGCATATTCACGGCCGACCATCCATTCGATCGCGTCGTTGGCTTCGGCAAGGAAACCGGCACTTTTCTCGATCGCCGAAATGTCGAGCCAGTCGCATTCGGCCAGCGCACGGCGCATGCGCACCCTGTCGTATCGATCGTCATGGTTCGACGGGTCATCGACAGCCGACCAGCCGAACCGTTCGACGATCGCCGCCAGTTCATCGCGGCGCCAGCGCAGCAAGGGACGGACAAGCCTGACCGGAGCGGAGGGGACCGAGCCAAGGGCCCGGATTGCCGACAGCCCGGCCAGACCGCTGCCGCGATTGAGCCTCATCAGGAATGTTTCGGCCTGGTCATCCATCTGATGAGCCGTGGCCAAGGCGCCGAGATCGTTTTCTTTGGCCCAATCGCCGAGCGCCGCGTAACGGGCCTTGCGCGCCTGTTCCTGCGTATTGCCGCGCGCAACGGATACGGTGAGCGTCGTGTGTGCCACGCCGAGTTCGGCACAGTAACGGGCGACCCTGTCCGCTTCATCGGCGCTTTCCGGACGCAAGCCGTGATCGACAGTTGCCGCCTTTACCCTGCCGGGCAATGCCGCACGGGCGAGCAGGAGCAGGGCGAGGCTGTCCCCGCCCCCTGAAACAGCGAGGCCCAATGTGGCCCCGGGGCTGTCCATTCCCGGCCAGAGAGGAGCGAGGTCGCCCCGAAAACGCTCGATCAGCGGCGGATCGAGCGATCCGTCAATTGCACTTCACCTTGCCGCGATTGGCGTCGTACTGGCCTTGCAGGCGGCCAGAGGCGAGCGCGGGATATGTTTCTGCAAATTCCGCCAGGGCGATACATGCACGGCGCGTATCGTTCAGCGCGATCATCGATTCCGCCAGATACAGCAAGCTGTCACCAGCGCGCGCACCGGTCTTGTCGTCCTGATAGTTTTTCAGGAACCAGGGGGCCGCTTCCTTGGCCTTCCCATCGTCGAGATAGGCACGGCCAAGGAGGTTGCGGCCATAGGTAGCGCGCCAGTGATTGGGGTTCTGTTCCACGAACATGGTCAGCTGCTGCTGCGCTTCGGGATAAAGCTTCGCTTCCCACAGGCGGAAGCCATAGGAATATTCATCGTCGAGCGGATCGTCCGTCTGGGGTTTGGCGATGGCCTGGACCTTCGCCAGTCGTTCCTGCGTAGGCCCGGCCTGGGCCGCAGGGGCTGGAGCCGGTGCGGGCGTCGCACCGGCACTGGACGACGAGGTCGAGGTGGGTACCGGAGTGAAAGTCGACGAAGGCGCCGGCATGCTGCCCGACCGCGCCGCTTCGAGGGCTTCGACCCGTTCCGCCAGCAGACGGATGGTATTGCCGTTTTCTTCGTTCAGAGCAGTCTGGCGCTGGAGCTGCGTTTCCAGCGCATCGAGCCGGGCCAGAATATCCGTGACTGCAGTGGTGGATGTCGACGGAGCAGTGGGCCGCGCTGTGGGCTGTGCGCTGATTTCGGGTTCGAAGAAGCGCCCGTCGGCGCCGGGGAATACCTTGCGCTGAAGCGCGCGAACTTCCGATTCGAGACGGCGCAGGCGCGCTTCGTCATTGCCGTCCTGCGGCAAGGCAGGCGTCGAAGTGGCCAGCAGGGCAAAACCCGCACCCACGAAGGAGAGGTGACGGGCGAACGATCCGAAAGTCATCGGGAGAAGCTCCACACGAGTATTTATAGTAACCAAAACTGCACTAGGGCCGCGAAGCTGTCGAGGCCATGAAGGGGCTTATCCCCTTTCGACAGAAGGGCGATTCAGCCGCCGCTGGGCGCCGGTGTCGCAGGACCGGCAGGCTGATCGGCGCGCGCCAGCAATGCCTCTGCCGTCACCGGAACATCCTTGATGATCTCGTCCTCTTCAGAAAGCTTGGGAACAGCGCGGCCGCCGACCGTAATTGCGAGGGCGTAGGGACGCCCGGTCCAGACCTGCGGCCCTTCGGCATCGGCGGGAATGGTGAAACTGTCGCCCTTGGCCATCTGCGCTTCGAACAGCCGATCACCCTTGCTGTCGTAGAACTTGACCCAGGTATCGTCCATTTCGCTGGTGAAGACCACGGGCCCGGTCGCAGCCGGAGTCTGTGCCGGGGCAGGCGTGGCAGCGCCCTCGGCATTCGCCGCCACCTGTTCTTCGGGCCCCTTCAGCGGTGCGGGGCCGAGGCCCGGCGCGAAATAGCTGCTGTAGAAGGCGTAGATCCCGCCCATCAGAAGCACGGCGGCGAACAGCGCAAACCATGCAAGACCACGGCCGGGTACACGCGCAGGATCGCCCGGTTCGAACTTGGCCGGGGTGATGCTGCGATCGTTGCCCTGCGCCAGTTCTTCGCGCACCTGATCGACTATTTCACGTTCATCCAGCCCGACAAGCCGGGCATAGGTACGCGAGAAGCCGACGGCATAGGTGCGCGCCGGCAGATCTGTCAGGGCGCCTTCTTCTATCGTCAGCAGGTGCCGCTGCGGAATGCGCGTTTCGGCGGCGACCTGTTCGAGATCGAGCCCGGCCTGTTCGCGCGCGCGCTTGAGCCGCGCACCGACGCCGCCAGCCTCTGGCACCGCTTCGTGTTCAAGAGTTTCTTCGTCGCTCATGCGATCCCCGATTTATCCGATCCTGCGGTTGTTCCGCATGTAGTCCTGTTGCCACGCAAAGCGAACCTGCCGGGCAACTGTCAAGCATGCTTAATAACACATATCCGAACGACCGACCAAAAGAGGCGCATTCGAGACGAAATCAGTCGAACTCGATATCCCGCTCGTTCGCCCACTGCTGCAGTTCGGCGCGCATGTTGGGGGGCGGCGATGCCAGCAGACGATTCATGAATTCGGTGATCTCGCCAAGGTCGACCTTGCGGACCAGTTCCTTGATCGGGCCGACCGCAGCCGGAGTGATCGACAGGCGACGGTAACCGATGCCGAGCAGCGCCAATGCTTCCAGCCGCCGCCCACCCATTTCGCCGCACACGCCCAGTCTGACGTTCTGGCCGATCAACGATTGCGAGACGCGCGCCAGATACCGCAGGATCGCGGGGCTCAGCCAGTCGTAACGCTCCGCCAGTTTGGGATTGGCGCGGTCGGCCGCAAAGAGGAACTGGGTGAGGTCGTTGGTCCCGACCGAGATGAAGGACAGCTTGGGCGCTAGCAGATCGAGCACGTCCGCAAGCGCGGGTACTTCGAGCATGCAGCCGTATTCGATCGTTTCGGGCACCACTTTGCGGCGATCGCGCAGGAATTTCAGCTGGTCTTCGAAGACCTGGCGGCCGGCGTCGAATTCCCACGGTTCGCTAACCATGGGGAACATCACCGACAGCGTGCGCCCGGCTGCCGCTTCGAGCAGGGCGCGGGCCTGTGCTTTCAGCAGGCCTTCGCGTTCGAGCGAGAGACGCAGGGCGCGCCAGCCCATGGCCGGGTTCTCGTCACGCTCGGCCACGGCATTGTCGAGATAGGGCACCGCCTTGTCGCCGCCGATGTCGACCGTGCGGAACACGACCGGCTTGTCGCCAGCGGCGTCGAGCACATCGCGATAGAGGCGCATCTGCCGGTCCCGCTGGGGAAGGGTCGAGGAGACGAGGAACTGGAATTCGGTGCGGAACAGGCCGACGCCGTCGGCACCGCTCATCGCCAGCGCGCTCATATCGTCGCGCAGGCCGGCATTCATCATGACGGTTATGCGCGTCCCGTCGCGGGTGAACGGCTCCACCTCGCGCAGTTCGGCATAGGCGGCCTGTTTCTCGCGCGTCTTGGCGAAGCGTGTTTCGAACGCTTCGAGGACCTGCTGGTTCGGACGCAGGGTGACCATGCCGCGGTCGGCATCGAGTATCACCTCGTCCCCTTCGGCGACGCGCGAGCGGATCCCGGTGACGCGCCCGAGCACCGGCACGCCCATGGCGCGCGCCACGATCACCACATGAGCAGTGAGCGACCCCTCATCCAGCACCACACCCTTGAGGCGGCGCCGGTCGTATTCGAGCAGTTCCGCCGGGCCGAGGTTGCGCGCAAACAGGATCGCATCGCGCCGCAGACCTTGCGTCGCGGCGGTGCCGAGCTGGCCCGAGACGATGCGCAGCAGGCGGTTCGACAAATCCTCCAGATCATGCATGCGATCGGCCAGCAGCGGGTCGTCGATTTCGCGCATGCGCATCCGGGTGCGTTGCTGGACGCGCTCGATCGCCGCTTCGGCGGTGAGGCCGCTGTCGATCGCCTCGTTGATCCGGCGGCTCCACCCTTCGTCGTAAGCGAACATCTTGTAAGTTTCGAGAACCTCGATGTGTTCGCCGCCCTTGCCGAATTCGGCTTCCCGGCCGAGCGTGTCGATCTGGTCGCGCATCTTGTCGAACGCGCGGTAGACGCGCTGGCGTTCGGCCTCGATATCCTCGGCCACGACCTGATCGATCTCGATCCGGGGCTGGTGGAAGACCGCCTTGCCCGCAGCCAGACCTTTCACCAGGGTCAGCCCTTCGAGCACGTCGTTTTCGACATGCGCGATTTCGAGGTCGATCTGCTCCTCGTCATCGACCAGTTCCTTGTGGGCAATAAGCTCCGACAGCACCATGGCGGTGGTCTGCAACGCCTCGATCTCGACCTCTTCGTAGCGGCGAGGGTCGACATGCTGGACGCACAGCACACCCACGGCGCGTTCCCGGTAGACGATCGGCACACCGGCGAAGGAATGGAATTTTTCTTCGCCCGTTTCGGGGCGATAGGCGAAATCGGGGTGCGCCTTGGCTTCTGCCAGGTTCAGCGTCTCGATATTCTTCGCGATCGTGCCGGTCAGGCCTTCGCCGATTGCAAGGCGCGTGACGTGGACGGCTTCGGGATTGAGGCCCTGCGTCGCGTAAAGTTCGAGAGCGCCTTCACGAAGCAGGTAAATCGAACAGACTTCGCTCAACAGGCTTTCGGCGATGATTTCGACGACCCGGTCGAGCTTGTGCTGCGCGTGGGTACGCCCAGCCATGATCTCGTGAAGGCGCGTGAGGATCTGGCGGGCGGATGCTGCAGCTGACATGGCTACAGCCTATAGCAAATATACCGAAAGGCGGAAGCGGGACGCATGGCCCCGCTTCGTTTTGGTCAAAGTCAGCAGGAAGCGATTTCTTCCTTAATGCGCAGCTTCTGTTTTTTGATCTGCTGCATCATCGCAATGTCGGGCGAAGGCCTGATCTGTTCTTCGTGCAGGCGAGCCTCGAGCCCGGCGTGCTTGGCTTTGAGCGCGTCGACATGGGATGATTGCATCGGGTTGTCTCCTTGACGTTTGTGCGACCCCAGGAACGACTCGTTTGCTTGTGCGGAACGAGCCGCCGGGAGAGCATGAAACCATAGGATTGGCAATTTACAAAGGGGCATCTTGCGGGCATGCGGCAAGGCGGTCGATTGGGGCGATTGTCCGGGAAGGTCGTGGTGAACGAACAGGAACTGCGCAAGAGGCTGGCATTGCTCCGTAGCGAGCATCGCGACCTCGACGTGGCAATAGCCGCACTGACCGAAGCCGGCGACCAGCGCGGCTTCGTGGACCAGTTGCAAATGGCGCGGCTGAAGAAGCGCAAGCTAGTGCTGAAGGATCGCATCGCCGCGATCGAAGACGTTCTCCTGCCCGATATCATCGCGTAGACGGACCGGCGCACGCCGCCGGAGTGCGTCAGGCCGGGACAACAAAGATTAATCCGCTGGAGCCTTCGACTGGTTGGGTTTATCGGCCCCCACCATGTCGGCACGTAATATCAATCACGAAATCATCGAAGAACTGTATTCGGAAGCGCTGGTCCTGGCGGATGACGCACGGGCAGCCTTCGACCTCCGCTTTCAGGACAATGCAGCCGACTGCAATGATCTGACGCGCGTTGCACTGTCGATTGAAGGTCTGCGCACCACCACGCGCCTGATGCATGTACTGGCGTGGCTTCTCAATCACCGCGCCTACATGGCTGGCGAATTGTCCGATACGCAGCTTGAGCATTGCGGCACCTTGCCGGAAGAACGACAGGCCGATGCCGACAATCTTGCCCGGCTGGAACCGGAAACGCGCGCGTTGATCGAGGAGAGCGAACGGCTGCATGCCCGGGTCGCGCGACTCGATCGCGAAAGGCGCGCAGATATTGCCGTAAAGATGCCCGTGGCCTCCCTACAGGGCCGCATTGCCAAGGCGTTTGCCACAGGCTGATCAGGCCGCACTGAGCGCTTTCGAGTAGCGGGCAAGGCGCGACGTTCTCACATCGCCATCCATCTTCGGCGAAAATGTAGTCGTTTCACTGCGCATGGTGAGAGCTGCCGTTTCGAGGTCGGCGTGGAGACCGCATCCAACCGCGGCCAGAATGGCAGCCCCGAGAGCCGTGGTTTCGATAAAGTCCGGTCGTTCGACTTCTATTTCGAGAATATCTGCAAGGTCCTGCGCCATCCAGTCATTGGCGCTCATCCCGCCATCGATCCTCAAATGCGTCCAGGGAGCACCATCGGCAGCGAAGGCCGATGCGAGATCGTGCGTCTGATGGGCCATCGCCTCCAGCGCGGCCCGGGCGATCTGCGCGCGTCCGCTGGCAAAACTGAGCCCGGAGATGACCCCTCGCGCATCGGGCAGCCAGTGCGGCGCACCGAGCCCCGCCAGAGCCGGAACAATAACCACCTCCCCGCTATCGGCTATCGAGCGCGCGAGTTCTTCCGTTTCCGCTGCACTGCCAATAAGGTTCAGTTGATCGCGCAGATACTGGATCAGACTGCCCGCAACAAAACACGCCCCTTCGATCGCATAGGTCCTCTCACCATTTTCCTGATAGAGCACGGTGCCCAGCAGGCGGTTATCCGAATGCGGAATCTCCCGTCCCTTGTTGGTGAGAACGAAAGCACCGGTACCATATGTCGCCTTGGTTTCCCCGAAGGACAGACAACCCTGCCCGATTGTCGCCGACTGCTGATCGCCGGCGAGACCGCAAATGGGAACGGCGGCGCCCAGCCATTGCGGATCGCAATCGGCGAGCCTCCCATGCGTATCCACCACTTCGGGCAAGGCAGCAGGCGGGACCCCGAACAATTCGCATAGATCGCTATCGAACTGCGCCCCATCGAGCGAGAGCAGCAACGATCGACTGGCATTGCTGGCATCGCTGATATGTGCCCCGCCGGATAGCTTGTAGACCAGCCAGCTCTCTATCGTGCCGAATGCGAGCGAACCATTTTGAGCGGCAGCCTGCACCGCGGCGTCGTGATCCAGCATCCATCGCATCTTGGTGCCGGAAAAGTACGGATCGAGTAACAGGCCGGTTCGCTTTTGGACCATCACTTCGTGGCCATCGGCTTTCATGGTAGCGCAGAAATCCGCCGTACGCCGGTCCTGCCATACAATCGCGCGAGCGAGCGGTTCGCCCGAATTGCGGTCCCAGGCCACAACTGTTTCGCGCTGATTGGTGATCCCGATGGCGGCGATCCGCGGAGCATCCTGGCCGACGACCTCTCGCGCGCATTTCAGGGTCTTGTCCCAGATTTCGCCTGCATCGTGCTCTACCCAGCCCGGCCGCGGGTAGTGCTGGGTCAATTCGGCCTGTGCGACTGCCTCCATCGTTCCATCGCCCGCGAAAACCATTGCACGGGTGGAAGTGGTCCCGGCGTCCAGGACGAGGATACAGTCGGCCATGCTCTCTCCCTTGCATCAGGCTGGACGTGACATGGCGCACCCCAGCCCCCATATGCAAGACCATGGCTGGACCTCCTCCCAAACCGTGGCCCACGGGCAAGGCAATGCAGCTCGAGCCGCTGGTGCGCCGCGTACTCGCGCCGAACCCGTCGCCCTATACCTATACCGGCACCCAGACCTACATTGTCGGCATGGGCGATGGATGCGCGGTTATCGACCCCGGACCGGATGAGGAAGCGCACCTGCTTGCACTGGAGGCGGCCATTGGCGATGAGCATGTCTGCGCGATCATGTGCACGCATACGCATCGCGATCATTCGCCCGCCGCCAGAACACTCGCAGCACGGACCGGTGCGCCCATCGTAGGTTGTGCCCCCCTGGTGCTGGACGATAGCGGCCCGCGTGCCGACGCCGCCTTCGACCGGACGTACGAACCCGATCGCGTGATGGAAGATGGCGAACAGATGACCGGCCCGGGCTGGACGCTTTCCGCCGTCGCAACGCCGGGGCATGTATCCAACCATTTGTGCTTTGCGCTGGAGGAGAGTGGCGCACTGTTTACGGGCGATCACGTCATGGGCTGGTCGACCAGCGTGGTCATTCCGCCGGATGGCGACATGAACGACTATATGAAGAGCCTCGAGAAGCTCTACGCCCGTAGCGACACGGTTTTCTATCCTGCCCATGGCGAAGCGGTCGAAAAGCCTCGTCAGCTGGTACGCGGCATGATCGGTCATCGTCGCCAGCGGGAGAATCAGATTGTTCGGCATCTTGCCGAAGGGCCACACCGGGCGGCCGATTTCATACCCAAGATGTACAAGGGTCTCGATCCCAAACTGTTCAAGGCAGCAGAGATGTCGGTGACGGCCCATCTCATCGATCTGGAACAGCGCGGCCTAGTCGCTCGTTCGGGCGATATATGGCAGACGATCTGAAGACCCGCAAAACTACCGTAGAGCCCCAAGTCAGGCGCGAACAGTCACTCGCTCGCACGCAGGCGGTGCCGTGGCTGATCGTCATCGTGCTGCTTGCAGCGGCAGCCTGGCTCGGCTGGCGTGCTTTTTTCTATCACGAGGAAGGCGATCCGGTGGGAAGCGCCATGCTGGCCTTCGAGAAGCAGAATTCGCTGACCGTCTTCTCCAGCCGCTTCGAAGTCGTGGCGGAAAGCGAGGATCGACGCGGCATCATGGGAGTGGATCTGCTGAAGAGCAGACAGGCGGCCATCATACCCGCAACAGTCGAATATCGGCTCGATCTTTCGACCATGGACCGCGACCGGTTCGAATGGAATGACAGCAACGACACGATGACGGTGGTGATACCGCAGTTGCGCATTTCGCGCCCCAATCTCGACGAGGCCGCGCAGAAGACCTTCACCGAAGGCACCTATGTGAGCCGCGATGCCAGCGCCGATCTAGCACGGAACAATTCCCGTCAGGCCGAACGCAAGGCGGCGGAGTTTGCCAAGAATCCAGAGGTGCTCGCCCTGGCACGCCAGGCGGCCAAGGACGCGGTGCGCCAGAATCTCGCCATTCCACTCGAAGTGGCAGGGTATGGCAATGTCACCGTGAATGTGCGGTTCGACGGCGAGAAACAGCCGGGCTGATCCATCCCGGATTGACGCACTGGCACCTCTGGGAGTAAATCTGCGCACACAGAACAAGGTCGCTCGGTTCATCGCCTGAGGATTTCGAGTATGGCCACTGCTGCAGCGCCGCAGGTTCTTGTCGATCGCGGCAATACTCGTTTTTTCACCACAATGGCTTTCGCAATGGCGGCGGTCATTGTTGCCGGTTTCTCGCTCAATCTGGCGATGGGCCGATCAACCTTCGCATCGCCTGTCGTTTTTCATGTCCATGCCATGATCTTCATGGGTTGGGTCGGCCTGTATGTAGCCCAACATGTCACGGCCTCGCGCGGACAATGGGCCTTGCACAGATCGCTGGGCAAAATCTCCTATTTCTGGGTGCCTGCCATGGTGGCAGCGGGCTGTACGATCATGATATTCATCGCACGGCGTACCGGTGGGCCATTCTTCTTCAATGTCAGCGAATTTCTGATTGGCAATCTCGTCGGAGTGATGACCTTTGGCGGTCTGGCGTGGTGGGCGCTCAGAATCCAACGCTACACGGGATGGCACCGACGGCTGATGCTGGTCGCCATGAGCATTCTGACCGGCCCGGGTATCGGGCGGCTTTTGCCCATGCCCCTCCTGATACCCAATGCGTGGACAATTTCCTTTTGCGTGACGCTGATTTTTCCCGTGATCGGCATGGTGGCCGACAAGCGCAAGTTCGGGCGCGTCCATCCCGCCTATTGGTGGGGCATGGGGATCCTCATCGGAAGTTTCGCCGCATCGATGGTTCTGGCTTTCTCTCCGGCCGGCTATGCCATCACCAATTGGGTGATTGCAGGCACGCCCGGAGCCGAACGCCCGATCGGGGCTTATCTTCCGCCTGGCTTTACCATGTGAAACCCGGAACGCCCTCGCCTTCCGGCCCGTTCGGTCTATAGAGGCCACAATTGGACCAACGGGACACGCAATGACCGCACAGACCGACCTGCCCACCGGACAGGATTTGCTTGCCGAGATCGACCGCCTCCGCAAGGAGAAGAACGCGATCATCCTCGCGCATTATTACCAGACCGCCGATATTCAGGATATTGCCGACTTCGTCGGCGACAGCCTCGAACTGTCGCGCAAGGCTGCCGATACCGATGCTGACGTGATCGTCTTTTGCGGCGTGAAGTTCATGGCCGATACGGCCAAGATCCTCAGCCCTGAAAAAATCGTAGTCCTGCCGGACATGGACGCCGGTTGCAGTCTTGAAGACAGCTGCCCGCCCGAAAAGTTCAAAGCCTTCCGCGAAGCGCATCCGGATCACATCGCGCTCACTTACATCAACTGTTCGACGGAAGTGAAAGCGCTGAGCGACGTCATCGTCACCAGTTCGAGCGCAGAAACGATCATCAGCCAGATTCCTGAAGACCAGAAAATCATCTTCGGCCCCGACCGGCATCTGGGCGGCTATATGAGCCGCAAGTTCAACCGCGAAATGCTGTTGTGGCCGGGCGTGTGCATCGTGCACGAAGCCTTCAGCGAAACTGAACTGCTGAAGCTCAAGGCGCAGCATCCCGGCGCCCCGGTCGCAGCCCACCCCGAATGCCCGCCGACGATCGTCGATCATGCCGATTATGTCGGCTCGACCAGCGGCATCCTGCAATTCGCGCAGACTTTCGAAGGCGATACGCTGATCGTCGCGACCGAGCCGCACATCATCCATCAAATGGAAAAGGCGCTGCCTGAAAAGAATTTCATCGGCGCCCCCGGTGCGGATGGAAACTGCAGCTGCAACATCTGCCCCTATATGGCGCTGAACACGATGGAAAAGATGTACGCCTGCCTGCGGGATCTGGAACCGCGCATCGAGATCGAGGAAGGCCTACGCCTCAAAGCCAAACAGAGCCTCGACCGCATGCTGGAAATGGCCAGCGGAACGATCGGCAAAGGCGATCTGGGCAAAGTCTGAACCGACTAATGGCCGAAAGCCTTCGCCGATACACCAACGTTCTTTCGCTTTTGGACATGCTAAAGAGCGAAAAACTGACCTTGTTGCCGCCTACCCGCTGGTTCGACCAGAACGACGCTCTAGGCCTGAAAGCGTACTCTGATCTGCGTGGCAAGGGCTCTGTCTATGCTCTCTGCTTTGCGGAGGGGTACGAGCAGGCACACCACTGGCAGATTTTTGCGAGCGGCACCCATGGTGTTGCTATACAGTTCGCTAAGGAGAAGCTTGTAGTGGATTTGGAGCGGGCCAAGACGTATGACGAAGTGGTACATGGACCGGTCGAATATAGAAATCTGAAGCAAATCAGAGAGCTCGGGAACATACCTCTAGGAGATCTTCCTTTTCTGAAGCGCGACACATTCAAAGCCGAGCAGGAGTATCGCATCGTTGCTTGGTCAGATGAGTTTTTCGCTCTCGACACTTACCGAATTCCAATCTCCCTTTCGTCGATTGATCGCATCGTGCTTGGTCCCGGCATGCCAGATACTCTCGCTCAGTCGCTTCGTGAAATTGCAACGGCACTACCGGGCTGTAGCGACCTACGTTTCACCAAATCCAGGCTAGTCAACAACAAGAGTTGGGCCGAGGTCATTAATTCCGGTGTCGAATACCTTTACGATGAACACAGATAACTTGACTGGAGAGAATATATCATGGTCGCACGCTGGGCGCTGGCCGCCGCACTCGCATTCGCTCCCACGACGATAGCCGCACAGGATACGGACGCAGACGATCCGTATATCTGGCTTGAGGAAATTCAGGGCGAACGGGCCCTGGCAAAGGTCGATCAGTGGAACGCCGATACCGAAGCCGTCCTGACGGCTCAGCCAGAATATCCGCTTGCCAAGGCATGGGCGAAGCAGATCCTCGACGATACGCGTCAGATCGCCCTGCCCGATGCCATCCAGGGCGACATGGTGACCAACCTGTGGCGCGATGCGCATAACCCCCGCGGGCTGTGGCGGATCGCCAGCCTGGAAAGCTATATGGCCGGGGCCCCTGAGTGGCGGGTTCTGATCGACGTCGATAAATTGGGCGAAGACGAAGGACAGAGCTGGGTCTGGCACGGGGCCAATTGCCTTGCCCCCGAATACGCCCGCTGCCTTATCGCGCTCAGCCCCGGTGGCACCGACGCTGATGTCGTCCGTGAATTCGATGTCACCACCGGCCGCTTTGTCGATGGCGGCTTCAGCTTGCCGGAAGCGAAGTCGAACGTCGCGTGGTTCGATGAGGATACGCTGTTCGTCGGCACGGACGAAGGCGAGGGATCGCTGACGGATTCGGGTTATCCGCGCCTGGTCAAACTCTGGGATCGTGGCACGGATTTCTCCACTGCGCGCCAGATTGCGGAAGGCGAGCAGGCCGATATCAGCGCTTCGGGCTTTTCGGTGCTCGACGGGGATACACGCTGGCGCTTCGTCAATCGCAGCCCGAGCTTCTGGACCAACCAGATCTCCCTCGTAAAAGAGGATGGCAGCACGGTTCCCCTGCCCTTGCCCGAGGATGCCGAATTCGAGGCGGTGCTAAACGGCCTTGTCATTGCGAAGCTCAATTCCGCGCTCGAAACGACAGGCGGCACCGAACAGCCGGGAGCCCTGGTTGCATGGTCGCTCCAAAGCGTTCTCGACGGCTCCGACCCTGCGCCCTTCGCCGTTTTCCGGCCGAGCGACACGCAGGCGATCGAAGAAGTGGCCGCTTCGGAAACCAAGCTGTGGGTCAAGGTTCTCGATGACGTTTCAGGAAAGCTGATCGAACTTTCGCCCGGCCAGTCCGGATGGACGGCGCGCGACATGGAACTGCCTGCGAACAGCACGGTCCAGATTGCCGAAACCAGCGGCAGGGGCGATACTGCCTTCGTCACGGTAGAGAGCATGCTCACGCCTCCCACGCTCTACGCCGTTCCCAGCGAAGGCGAAGCGGTCGCCATCGCCAGCGAGCCCGCCCAGTTCGACGCAAGCAAGTTCACGGTCGAACAGAAATTCGCCACTTCGAAGGATGGCACCAAGGTTCCCTATTACCTCGTTCGGCCGAAAGATGCGCAGGGACCGCTGCCCACGTTAATCCATGCCTATGGCGGCTTCCGCGCGGCGCAGACACCCAAGTACCTCACGGCGGAACCCTATCGAAGCGGGCCGCTGGGGCTGTTCTGGGTTGAAAGCGGCAATGCCTATGTGCTCGCCAATATCCGGGGCGGCGGCGAATACGGGCCACGCTGGCATGAGGACGCCCTGCGCGAAAAGCGGCAGAACAGTTTCGATGATTTCCATGCGGTGGCCGACGATCTCGTGGCGAGCCGTCTGACGACGCCGGGCCACATCGCTGCGAGCGGCCGGTCGAACGGCGGTGTGCTGGTGGGCGCCGTCGCCAACCAGCGGCCCGACCTTTACGGCGCCATCATCAGCGGAAGCCCGCTGATCGATATGCGCCGTTACAACAAGCTTCTCGCGGGTGCGTCCTGGATGGCGGAATACGGCAATCCCGATGTTCCCGAGGATTGGGCCTTCATGAAGGAATGGTCCCCCTACCAGAATATGTCGGACGGGCCCGACGTACCGGCCGCCTTCTACTATCTGTCCACATTGGATGACCGGGTGCATCCCGGTCATGCTCGCAAGGCTGCCGCCAAGCACGAAGCGTACGGCCAGACATTCTATTATCACGAATACCGCGAAGGTGGGCATTCGGTCGGTTCCGACCATGAAGAAGACGCGAAGCGCGCGGCCCTGCTCCTCTCCTATCTGAACCGGGAAATCGGCAAGGATGCGGATTAAGGCACGCAATTGCAGGTGAAGCGTTCATCCCCTGATCAACATTGGCAGGGGATGGCCGCTTGACCGCCGACATTCGTTTTTTCTGGGCACGGCTTAACGCGAATTACTGGTTCTATCCGGCGTTGTTTTCCATCGTCGCGGGAGTGCTGGCTTTCGTTATGGTCGCCCTCGACCGCGCAGGCTTCGCGGAGTTTCTGAACGACATAAGCTGGATCGTCCCTGCACGTCCCAAGGGCGCGTCCGACATGCTCACGGTCATGGCGGGCAGCATGATCGGCGTCGCTTCGACCGTATTTTCGATTACAATCGCTGCAGTTGCCTATGCCAGCGGCAATTACGGTCCGCGGCTGCTCACGAATTTCATGGAAGATCGTGGCAACCAACTGAGTCTGGCGACCTTCATCGGCAGTTTCGTTTATGCTCTCGTCGTTCTGCGCGCTGTCAGGACAGAAGACGAAACGCCGACGAATGCCCTCGATGCAGCAACCACGGCCCTTCCCGGTTTCGTCCCGCAATTATCACTGCTTGTGGCCTATGCCCTCATGGGCATGTGCGTGGCGGTCCTCGTTTATTTCCTCAATCACATCCCTTCCAGCATTCGCATCAACAAGGTTCTCGAGGGGATCGGAGAGAGATTACTCAAGGCAATCCGGGAAACATATCCTGTCGAGGAAGAGTTTCGCGACGCGGTGGAACAGAAAGGCGGCGAGCCGCTGAGAGCTTGGCATACCGGGTATGTGCAGCTGATCGATTTCGAAGATCTGGAGAAAATCGCCAAAGAATGCGGCTGTACCTTTTCGCTACGCATACGCACCGGCGATTTCGTCCATTGCGAGATGCCCTTTATCGATGTCGACGGATGCAACCCGGACGACGTCGAGGAGCGGGTTCGCAAATGCTTTACCCTGGGCCCATCACGCACTCCCGAGCAGGATCCGCAATTCCTGATCGACGAGTTGGTAGAGATCGGACTGCGGGCCTTATCGCCAGGGATTAACGATCCCTTCACCGCCATAACAGCCCTGCATTGGTTGGGGGCAGCGACAGCAGAAATCGGGCGACGGGATCTGCGTAAGGACATCTGTGGTAAGGATGCGGACGATTGCCCGGTCATCCCCCTGCCCGACGATTTCGCCCATTATGTTAGTCGCGGTTTCGGAGCGATCCGCAGCGCAGTTGCGGATTCCCCGATTGCAGCAGAAGTGATGCTCGATACGCTCGCCAACGCAGCCATCCCGGTTCAGGATGAGCGCCGTCGCGCCCTTCTGAAAGACCAAGCGGACAAGCTTGCAGGTCAGGCTCGCCTATCTTTGGTCGGGCCCGACCTCGACCGTTTCGAACGCCACGTAAGCACTTTCAACAAGGCCTTCTGGTAATCCTATCGAACGCGCCCAGCCTTGCCCGGGGCTCGTGCCAAGACAAGTGCTGCGCCGACCAGCACCATACCACAAATATCGAGCGGCTCGAGCAATTCGCCGAATGCCAGCCATCCCACGGTTGCCGCGATGGCAGGCTGGGTCAGCAGCGCCATGCCGATGACCAGCGGCGGGAAATTTCGAAGGGAGAATACCAGCAACCCCTGGCCGATGACCTGGCTACTCAGGGCGAGCACCAGAATGGGTGTCCATCCAGCGGCACCGGGCCAAACGGGTTCGCCTGCCGCGACGGCCATGCCCAGCAATATCGGCGCTGCCGTCAGGCTGACCAGCAACAGGACAAACCAGGATCCGAGGACCGCTCGCGCCCGCTGGGCAGGCAACAGATAGAACGCATAGAATATGCCGGCCGCTAGACAGAACAGGTCGCCGATAAAGGTCGTTGCCGAAATCTCCATGCTACGGCCCAGCAGGATCCCTGCTCCTGTAATGGCAGCAAATACGCCCACTCCTTCCCGGCCCGAAGGAGCGCGACGGGCAGCGATCAGGCCCCAGACCATCAATATGATGCTGCCGGCGTTTCCGAACAATGTGGCATTTGCCAAACGGGTTCGCTCGATCCCGATGTGCCAGCTTGCCAGATCGACCGCGAAGAAACCTCCGGCGATCAGGCAAAGCACTGTCAGCTTCTTGTCCAAGGGCCCGGCCGAACGGGACCTCCAGGCCAAAAAAGCCAGTATCGGGACCGGCAGGATGAGACGCCAGAACCCTGCCGATACCGGTCCGGTATCGGACAGACGAACCAGCCATGGGCCGAGCGCCAATGCCGCATTTCCCGCCAGCAACGCTGCAAAGTGCCATGCACTTGCCTGAAAGCCATTCTTGTCCGGCCGGCTGCTTGTCTCGTCCATGACGCGCCCCTAGCTCAAAGGCCAAGTCGCGCCAGCAAAAAGGATTTGCCCCGCATGCACGAAAGTCTGTTTCAACCACTCACCATGGGCTCGCTCGAAGCCGCTAATCGCATATTCATGGCCCCGCTGACCCGCGGTCGATCGACCCAGCCCGGATCCATCCCCAACGACATGATGACAACGTATTACCGTCAACGTGCCGGCGCAGGGCTCATCATCACCGAGGCTACTGGTATCAGCGTCGAAGGCCTTGGCTGGCCCGCTGCGCCTGGTATCTGGAGCGATGAGCAGGTTGAAGGCTGGAAGCAGGTCACTAGTGCCGTTCATGAAGAAGGCGGTCTGATCGTCCTGCAAATGTGGCACATGGGCCGACTGGTGCACCCCCTGTTCCTCGGCGGGAATCCGCCAGTTTCCGCCAGCGCAACCAAAGCGCCCGGCCACGCGCATACTTTCGAAGGACGTAAAGATTACGAACAGGCGCGCGAAGCCACGAAGGAAGACATCGCGCGTATCGTGGAAGATTATCGCCACGCCGCAGAAAACGCCAAAAAGGCCGGGTTCGATGGAGTGCAACTGCACGGAGCGAATGGCTATCTCGTCGACCAGTTCCTGCGGGACAGCACCAATCTGCGGACCGATGAATACGGCGGCAGTGCCGAAAACCGCACTCGATTCCTGCGCGAAGTGCTGACCGCCCTTGTCGATGTGTGGGGTGCCGATCGCGTCGGCGTCCGTCTGTCGCCCAATGGCGAAACGCAAGGCTGCGACGACAGCGATCCCGCGACGACTTTCGGTGCGGCTGCCAAGGTCGTGGAAGAGCTCGGCCTCGCGTTCCTGGAACTTCGCGAGCCGGGTCCAGACGGCACCTTTGGTAGCACCGACGTGCCAAAGCAGAGCCCGCTCATTCGCAAAATCTATTCCGGCGCGCTTATCCTCAACAGCGACTATTCGCCCGAGGAAGCGACTGCCGATATCGATGCCGGACGTGCCGATGCGGTAAGCTGGGGCCGGGACTTCATTTCGAACCCCGACTTACCGACCCGCTTCCGGATCGGGGCGGAAATCAGCCCCAATGTGAACGTACCGCATAGCTGGTATGGTCGCGGGCCTGAAGGATATGTCGATTATCCGGCGTTGAGCGAAGCGGAGCAGACCGCCGCAGAATGATCTCCGTTGCCGGTCGGGGATCTCAATCCTCGGCCGGCTCGGCAGCCTCATCCGGTTCGATCGACGCCGATGCGGCATCCGTTTCCGGATCGACACCCGGTTCTGTAAACTCGCTGGCTTCAGCCGCTGTCTCTCCACTTGAGCGTGACGGAGTTTCCGGCATGGGCGGCGATTGAGAACGCAGCTGATCGAGCGGGATCATAGCGTCGCTGATCGTTCCGCCGAGTACTTCCCCTTTCGCACCTCGTCCGGCTTCCGCCTCGGTTTCCTCAGGTGGGGCATCGTCGCCGCAGGCGGACAGCAAGATCGCACCTGCGACGAGACAAAGTGTCGAACGATAATTCATGGCTGCGCACAGGCCTTTCCATCGAGCGCTCCGAGAAAATCCGCGAAGCGCGCCCGCAATGCCTCATCGAAGGCTGCGGGTGCAAGATCGATTCCAAGCCGCTGCAGACTGGTCACACCAAACTCCTCAATGCCGCACGGGACGATCCCCGTGAAATGCGACAGGTCCGGGGCGAGATTGACGGAAAAGCCGTGCATGGTGACCCATCGGCGGACACGCACGCCGATGGCACCGATCTTGGCCTCGCGCCCATCAATGTCACGCGTCCAGATGCCGATCCGCCCTTCACTGCGCCAGCTTTCGACACCGATGTCGGCGAGCGTGTCGATGACCCATCCTTCAACCGCATGAACGAAGCAGCGCACGTCACGCCCGCGTTCCTTCAGGTCAAGCATGACATACCCAACCCGCTGACCGGGCCCGTGATAGGTGTAGCGCCCCCCGCGGCCCGCTTCGACAACTTCAAATCTGGGATCGAGCAGTTCGGAACCGGTCGCGCTTGTTCCTGCCGTATAAACGGGGGGATGCTCTAACAGCCACACCATTTCCCGCGCCTCCCCTTCGGCAATGGCGCGGTTGCGTACAGTCATTTGGTCTAGCGCTTCACGATAGCCTACAGGCGCTATCTCGCTCCGCCATTCGACGTTTTCGGGGGCTATGGTCGACATGTGCGATTGCGTGGCGACTGACGAAGCGCTTATCAAGGGGCAAACAGAGGGAAGCTGCATGAAATTCGATCTCGACACCGCCTGGAAAGACACCACCAGCCTGTTGACCCGGAACCTCGGGCTTCTGGCAGTCATAGCCGGGGTCTTCTTCTTCATTCCCTATGCTGGGATTGCCATCGCGCTGCCCGGGATGGGCGAACTCGAAACGGCACAGGCGAGCGGAAATGTCGATGCCATGATGGCTGCTGTCACCGACCTCTATAAAACCTACTGGTGGGCCTTCCTGATCATCGCGATTCTTCAGGGGATCGGACTTCTTTCGATGCTCGCGCTGGTGCGACGCCGCGCCAATCCGACGGTGGGAGAGGCGCTCTCCACCGGTTTGCGATCGGTGCCCAGTTATATTGCTGCGCAGCTTCTACAGACGGCCCTTATCGCCCTCATAGCCGCATTGCTCGTTGGTATCGGGGCGGTGACGGGCGTCTCTGCGCTCGCGGCGCTGGGCGGCATAATCGGCTTTGTCGTGATCTGTTACGTCGTGGTCAAACTGTCGCTAGCGGCACCGATCATTGCAATCGAAGGGGAATTGAACCCGGTCAAGGTGCTGAGGCGATCTTGGGCGCTGACACGCGGCAACAGCGTTCGCCTGTTTTTCTTCTATCTGCTGCTACTGGTCGCGTTCATCGTTCTCTCCGCGGTCATTTCGCTCGTACTGGGGCTGGCCTTCGCATTTGCGGGCGAGCAGGCGGCACTGTTCGGCGACGCCGTAGTTTCGGGCATTGTAAACGCGGCAATGATCATCGCCATGGTTTGCGTCATGGCGGCGGTGCACACCCAGCTATCGAGATTTGCCAGCCATGGTCCGGCGGGCGCGGAAGACTAGTCCTTAGCGTCTTTCCAGCCCCAGAAGAGTTGGCAGGGGAGCACGTTCCAAAGCTCGAAACCGCGGTCGATCCTGCGAAAGTGTTTCGCCATGAAATCGCGTGCCTTGGCCGAGAACTGGTAAACCAGGAATGCGCCGCCTGGACGCAGGACTTCGTGCGTCGCTTCGGCTATAGCGGGCCCTACGCCGTCGGGGAGCGTCGAAAAAGGCAAGCCGGACAGGACGTAATCCGCGCCGTCATGACCATGCGCCTTCACGATGTCGATTACATCGGCAGCAGAGCCATGTACGGCATGAAACCGGCTGTCGCGGAAATGCTTCTTCAGATAGTCGATATAGAGCGGGTTGGTGTCGATGACGATCAGCGAACCATCGCGCCGAAGCCGGTCGAGCACAGGCTGGCAGAACGTTCCGACACCGGGGCCGTATTCGACGAACACCTCGCAACGTTGCCAATCCACCGGCGCCAGCATCTTGTTGATCGTAAAGCGCGAGGATGGGATAATTGAACCCACCATCCGCGGTTCTTCGACGAACCCGCGAAAAAATACGCCCCACTGCCCGAAAAGCCGCGAAGCCCGCTTGCGCAAACTCGGCCGTGCGATGGCACCAGCACCGTGATGTCCGGTCAAAATTGCGTACCCTGTGACTGTTTCATCGAACCCCGCCTGTGCCAGCCTGTCCAACCCATTGCAAGGTCGCTGACGGCGGCGTACCGCCGGTACCATGGCCGACTTTGACCCCGTGAAAACCAGGACCGCGCCTCCAGCGTCGCGTTCGCACGCTATCCCGCGTTCGCGCATGGCGCTGCTATTCATGGTCATGCTGACGACCGCCGCGGGCAATACCGCCATGCAATCCGTCATGCCTTCGATCGGCACCTCGCTCGGCGTGGACGATGTGTGGATCAGCCTGGCTTACAGTTGGTCGGCGCTGCTTTGGGTGGTCTGCGCTCCGATCTGGGCGGAACGTTCGGACAGAAGGGGACGCAAGGCGATGATGGCGCTCGGCATATCGGGCTTCATTGCCAGCTTCCTGCTGTGCGGGCTGATGCTGTGGCTGGGCCTTGCCGGCATTCTCCCCGCCTTCTGGGCGCTCGTGCTGTTTGCCGCAGCGCGCAGTTTGTACGGCGGTTTCGGCAGTGCTGCGCCGCCTGCAGTCCAGGCCTATGTGGCTAGCCGTACGCCAAGGTCGGAACGCACGCAGGCGCTTTCCCTTATCGCCTCCAGCTTCGGCCTTGGAACGGTGATCGGGCCGGCGCTTGCGCCCCTGATGGTCATGCCGGTGCTTGGCCTTGCTGGGCCGTTTCTCGTTTTTGCCCTGATCGGGGCGGTCACCCTGATCGCACTGAGGCTGCGCCTTCCGAACGACGAACCCCAGTTCGCCGCTCGCGGTAGCGCGTATGAATCGCCCTATTCCGGCAGCCCTACATCCGAAGTTGCAGAGGAAACCCGCGATGACGACGAGGATGAGGATTACGGGCCTGAACCAGGCAAATTACGCTGGTTCGAGCCGCGGCTGCGCCCCTGGGTCATCTGTGGCCTTCTTGGTGGACATGCGCAGGCGATGGTTTTGGGCATTGCAGGGTTTCTGGTTCTCGACAGGTTGGGACTTCGTAGCGATCCCATGGCGGGGGCGGGGCCTGTAGGTCTGGTTCTCATGGCTGGTGCAATCGCCACGCTTCTTGCGCAATGGGGTCTGATACCGCGCCTTAATCTCGGCCCCCGGGCAGCTTCGCTTTCGGGCATCGCCATTGCCGCGGTCGGCACGATCGTTCTCGCCCTGGGACAGAACCTGCACACGATCGCGCTCGGCTACTCCATCGCTTCCTTGGGCTTCGGACTTTTTCGCCCGGGTACCACATCCGGAACATCCTTGGCCCTGACCCGTGCGGAGCAGGGTCGAGCGGGCGGCATTACGGCGTCGGTCGCCGGTGCGAGCTTCATCTACGCGCCGGCTCTAGGGGTCTGGCTCTACAACCATTCCGACTGGCTCGGCTTTGGTTTGATCGTAGCGCTCTGTAGCATCGTACTGGTTTACGGCTGGACCGCTTTGCAGGCCGACAGCACGCTGACACAGGATCGCCGCTAGAGGATTTCGAGTACCAGATCCTGCGGACGGCACAGACGCGCACCCTTTTCCGTTTCCACCAGTGGCCGTTCGATCAGGATCGGATCGTTCGCCATTGCCGCCAGGATTTTCTCGTCCGAAGCATCGGGAAGTCCGCGTTCTTCGGCATCGGTCCCGCGAATTCGCAAACCGTCTCTCGGTGCGATCCCTGCATCCCGGTACAGCTGCGCGAGCTTTTCCGCGCTGGGCGGGTTTTTGAGATACTCCACCACTTCGACATCGACTGAAGACAGGTTTTCGAGAATGGCCAGCGTCTTGCGCGATGTGCCACACTTCGGATTATGCCAGATGGTCGCTTTCACGCCTCGATCTCCATGGTTCTGTTCAGTTCTCGCTTGGGTCCGACAATGCCGGAATCTCGCGCGCTGCGTCGCTCGCGCTTATCCCTGGCGCCGGCGCCGCGCTAATGATCTCTTGCCGCTTGGCGACGCGTCCCGCGCGCTGGATGGACCGGACTAACCGCGGATACACCCCGCAACGGCATAGGTTGGGGATTGCAGCCTTTATCTCTGCCTCCGACGGAGAACCGTTCTTTGCCAGCAGAGCGCTGGCCGCCATGACTATCCCCGGCGTGCAATAACCACATTGGATCGCCTGCTCTGCTACCATAGCCTGCTGGACAGGGTGCGATCGGTCGCGGCTGAGCCCTTCGATCGTCGTGATGAAGCGACCTTCGGCTTCGGCGATGGTGATCAGGCAGGAACGCAGCGCTTCGCCATCGACGTGTACCATGCAGGCACCGCAATCACCCTCACCGCACCCATATTTGGTGCCGGTCAGGTTTGCCGCATCACGCAACGCCCATAGGAGCGGGGTATCCGGTTCCAGTAGGAAACGCACCGGTTTCCCATTGACTGTCATGCTGGTCATGAAACGGGCTTAGCTCAGGAAGTCAATATTTCCAGCTATCGTCGATCTTCGACACGCGGCGTTTCCACGCTTCGAAATCGAACACGCCAGCACCGCCCTGCGATGCCATGACCGAAAGGTCGCGTTGATGAACATCGACCACGTCCTGCGAGATGATGTTCGCCTCGCCCTGGCTGAGCGTAGCCACCTGAATTTCGCAGGCCCGCTGCAATGCCCACATTTTCACGAACATACCTGGAATGGTCTTGTCCATGACTACCGGGCCATGATTGCGCAGCATCAAGATCGAATGATCGCCGAGGTTTTCGACAAGTCGCTCGCCTTCCTCTGCGCGCACCGTGACACCTTCGAAATCGTGATAACCGATCTGGTTCTGAAAGTTGCAGGCATAGAAATTCGTCGGAACCAGTCCGTCTTTATGGCTGCAGACCGCCATGGTCGCTGTAGTGTGCACGTGGCAGATCGCGTCTGCGCGGCGGCCCAGATGTTTATGGAAATAGGCGTGCTGCGTGAAGCCGGCCTTGTTGACCATATATTGCGACTGGCCGACGTTGTTTCCTTCCACGTCGATCTTGACGAGGTTCGAAGCCGTCACTTCGTCATACAGCAGGCCGAACGGGTTGATCAGAAACACGTCTTCTTCGCCAGGCACGGCAACCGAAATGTGATTGTAGATGCTCTCGCCCCAGCCGAGATGGTCGAAGATGCGATAGCAGGCCGCAAGGTCCTGACGCGCCTGCCATTCCGCATCGCTGCATTCGAAATCGCGTGTCTTCATCTGGGTTGCCATGGCGCTCTCTCCATAAGAGGTTTTGTTTCGGGACCTGTATCGCATGGCGCCGCACCTTTGCGCAAGCGAGCCGACTTCGCGCTAGGCAAGCCTGGCGCACCCCGCTAACGCCCCGACCGATGAGCGAGACGGCCAAACTCACCCGCGGGAGTATTCGCGGCCATCTCGTGGGACAGACCTTGCCGATGATATTCGGCGTTGCCGCCATCATGTCGGTCGGGCTCATCGATGCTTATTTCATCGGCAAGCTGGGCGCGCGCGAACTTGCAGCCGTCAGCTTTATCTTTCCTATAACCATTGCGCTCTCCAGTCTTGGCGTCGGCGTAATGGTCGGAATCAACTCGGTCATTGCCCGGGCGCTCGGCGAAGGCGATGTCGCGCGCGCGGAGCGACGGGCGAACTTCGGAGCGATCTTTGCACTCGCTACCGGCGTCGTCCTGGGGCTGGTGCTGTATGTATTGCTCGATCCGCTATTCCGATTGATGCAGGCATCCGACGCGCTGTTGCCACTGATCGGGGACTATATGCGCCCCTACGCCCTTGGCCTCCCTGTCCTTCTTCTCCAGATGGGCCTCAACGGTGTCCTTCGCGGACAGGGTGAAGCAAGGAAAACGAGTTACGTTTCGCTGACCTACTCGGTCGCCAACTGGATACTCGACCCGATCCTGATTACTGGCGCATTCGGTTTTGAAGGCTTCGGCGTGGCTGGCGCAGCCTATGCCACCATCATCGGCTTCTTCATCGCCATCCTGGTGGCTCTGTGGTTGATCAAGGGCGCTCAGCTTCAGATCCATCCAGGAACGATCCGCGAATGTGATATGCGCGCTTCGAGCAAGGCGATCTTGTCAGTCGCGGGCCCCGCTGCCTTCTCCAACGCCATCAACCCAGTCGGCCTGTCCGTACTCACCGCCTTGCTTGCAAGTCAGGGTGAAGCCGCAGTTGCGGGGTTCGGCGCGGCCGGTCGTCTACAAAGCTTCGCTGTCGTGCCGCTACTGGCACTCTCTGGCTCGATTGGCGCAATCGTTGGGCAGAACTGGGGCGCGAACCGACCTGACCGCGCGCGAAGAGCCATGTGGTGGTCGGGCCTCTTTTGCGTCGTATACGGGCTGGCAACGGCCATCGTTCTGTTTCTAACCGGTAATTGGTTCGCCGATTTCTTTACCGACAATCCAGCCGTCATCGAGGAATTCGATCGCTATCTCGTAATGTCGGTTTGGGGCTACGCTGGCTTCGGCTTGCTCATAGTAGCCAACGGTGCACTCAATGCAGTCGACAAGGCAGGTTTCGCCCTCGCGCAGAGCGCGGCACGCGTCTTTCTCGTAATGCTGCCTTTCGGCTGGCTGTTGAGAGCGAGCTATGGTTCCGATGCCATCTATGCCGCCGAACTGATTGCCAATCTCGCAGGCGGCGCACTGGCCGCCTTCATCGTTTGGCGCATTCTTCGCGCCGGACCCGAAAAGGTCAGGTAGCGTCAAACCAAACGTTAACCATCGTCGTCCATAGCCTCTCCTGATCGTACGAGGGGCGTTACATGATGGATGACCTGCTGGCGGATTTCGTAGCAGAAACCCGCGAGATGCTGGAAGCGAGCGGCGGCGAGATCGTCGCATGGGAAGCCGATCCCACGGATCGGACGCGGCTCGATACAATTTTTCGTTTCGTTCACACCGTGAAGGGCAATTGCGGCTTCTTCGATTTTCCTCGCCTGGAAAAGCTCAGCCACGCTGCCGAGGATGCCTTGGCCGAATGTCGTGCCGAGCGCCGCGAACCGGACAGCACGCTCGTTTCGGCAGTCCTCGCCATCATCGATCGCATCAGCGAGATGACCGATGCGATCGGGGCCGGCGAAGAGTTTCCCGAAGGCGGCGACGATGCGCTGATCAACGCACTGCAGCCTAGGGAAACCATCGACATGGTGGGTGATCTTGCCTCAGCAAAAACGGATCACCTGACCACCGAGATCAGCGACGATCCGTCCACACCCAAGACTGCGCGCACATCCGTCCAGCGTTCGATCCGCCTTTCGACCGAATTGCTCGACGAGGTGATGAAGGGCGTTTCCGACATGGTCCTGGCAAGAAACGACCTCGCCCGTCGGTTGCGCGAAGCGGGCGAACAGCCTGGCATCGATGGACCGTTCGATCGCCTCAGCGCCATCCTGACCGATGTTCGAGCATCGATCACTCGAATGCGCATGCAGCGACTGGAGCACCTCTTCACCACCTTCCCGCGACTGGTGCGGGATCTGTCGACCGAACTCGGCAAGCAAGTCATGGTGGATTTCGAAGGTGGCGAGGTCGAACTCGACCGCGAGATGGTGGAAATGGTGCGCGATCCATTGACGCACATTATCCGCAACGCAATCGATCACGGACTGGAAGGGCCGGGCGAACGCCTGAAAACCGGCAAGCGGGAAATCGGTCTGCTGAAATTTGCCGCGCGCCAGGCAGGTAATCAGATAACGATCGTCATCACCGATGACGGTCGCGGTATCGATACAGACCGCCTTGCGGCCAAGGCCGTCGCGGCAGGAATCTACAGCCAGTCCGAAGTCGACGAAATGTCCGAGCGCCGTCGACATTATCTGATCTTTGAACCGGGCCTCTCCACAGCCGAACAGGTCAGTTCCGTGTCGGGCCGCGGCGTGGGCATGGATGTCGTGCGAGCGAATATCGAGCGCGTAGGCGGCTCGATCGCCGTGTCGAGCAAGCCGGACGAAGGGACGAGCTTCTTTTTGAGGCTGCCCCTCACCCTCAGCATTATTGCCGCCCTGACCGTCGCCAGTGGCGGTCAGCGCTATGCCATCCCACGCAGTTACATTGAGGAAATCGTTTTTGGATCGAGCGACCATGTCGATTTCGCCGATGCAGGAGACCGTCGTTTGGTGACCTTCCGCGGCAAACGCGTGCCGTGTCTGTCGCTTGGCCATATTCTTGGCACCGAGGCTAACGACGAGGTCGAGTGGAAGAACACCACTCTCGTCCTCATTCGGCTTGCCACCGATGACGTCTTCGCCCTCGCCGTCGACAGGGTTTACGATCACGAAGACGTGGTGGTTAAGCCCATCGCACCGGCCATCATGGAAACCGGTCTCTACGCCGGCACGACCCTGCTAGACGATGGACGGCCGATGATGCTTCTCGACCTGCCGAATATCGCCCAGACGCATCGCCTTGTGAACGAGATGCGAAGCACGGCGCGAGTTGCCGAGCAGGATCAGGTCGAGCAGCGCAAAACGCTCCCCGTCATGCTCTTCCTTGGCCTTGACGGGCGGCGGCGCGCCGTGCGCCTGGAACTTGTACGGCGAATAGACACAGTCTCGCGAGATGCCATTGATATCGAAGGCGTGCGCGCACAGGCCGTCATCGACGGCTCGATCTTTACGCTGGTCGGGCATGAATTTGGCGCGCTACCAGAGGACAAATGCCGTTTGCTGCGCTTGTCGGACGGTGAATGCGAAATCGCCTATATCGTGCGCGAAGTGCTGGACGCAGCGAACATTAATGGCGAGATCGTTCCCTCGAACGACGAGCCGCTGATCGAAGGAACGACCCTTATCGATAACGGGCTGGTTCCCGTTATCGATGGGCACGCCCTCTTTTCCGTTCATCGGCCCACCGACCGTGGTTGCCAGCCGCTGTCTTGCCGCCTTCCGACCGACAGCGAATGGGTACGCACCATTCTCGAACCCCTGGTCGAAGCAGCCGGTTATCGCATCTCGACCGACGAGAGCGAGGAAACGGACGTGGCGATCCGTCTGGCGGAAAATACTGCAGAAGTGTTCGGACCGGCACGCCGCGTGATCCATTTGCGACCAGAGCCCGAGGTTGGCGAAAATGACCTCGGCAGCATTTATCGCTACGATCGCGATGCTCTGCTGGCCGCGCTTAAACAAGCTCGCACGGGGACCAGAGCATGAGCGAACTTTTGTTGATGTGCATCATCGGCGGGCATCGCGCAGCGATCCCTGCCATCCGCGTGCAATCCGTCATCGAAATCGAAGAGATCACCCCGATCCCCGGGGTGCCGTCGTTTATTCTCGGGCTTACGGCCCTGCGCAGCCAGGCTCTGACTGTGATCGACTGCTCGGCAGCGCTGGGCTTCGAAAGCTGCGGCGACATTACCGGACGGCGCGCCGCAGTCGTCGATGTCGAAGGGCACCTTTATGCGCTGCTGGTGGACGAGGCCTATGATGTCGGCGAAGCGCGCAGCGAACCAGTCGATGTCCCTGGCGGCTTCGGCCCGGGGTGGCAGACCGCAGCGCGCGGCATGGTCGAAACCGATGGAGGCCCGGCCGTGCTTATCGATGTGGAAGTGCTCGTGAAGGGGCGGGTCGCACAGGCAGCTTAAGCGAATAGTTACCTCCCGAAGGTACGAATCGCGTGAAAGCACCAGAGGTCATTTGAAATGAAAACCTGCCTTATCGTCGATGACTCGCGCGTAATCCGCAAGGTATCGAGACACATTCTCGAAACGCTTGGGTTCCAGGTCGAGGAAGCGGAGAACGGACAGGAAGGGCTCGATCGCTGCACCGAAGCGATGCCCGATGTGGTTCTGCTGGACTGGAACATGCCGGTCATGACAGGCATCGAGTTCATCACGCAGCTGCGCGTGCGCGAAGGCGGCGACAAGCCCAAGGTGGTTTTCTGCACTACCGAGAACGACGTCGCTCATATTCGGGAAGCCATCAGTGCTGGCGCCGACGAATATGTCATGAAGCCGTTTGATCATGAGACTCTGCAGATCAAGCTCCAGCTTGTCGGCATGGCCTGAGGTAGCGTGACATGGGCGTGCTTCTCCACTCCGATCACGTAATGGCGGATCCATCTTCCCGGCCTGCCGCCGACACTGTGCGGGTCATGATCGTCGACGATTCGCTGACCGTGCGCACCGTATTTTCTCGCATGATCAAGCTGGCAGACGACATGATTGTCGTGGGGACCGCCAGCACAGCGGAAAGCGGCATTGCAGAGCTGGCCGCAACCAGCCCGCATGTCATGCTCCTCGATCTCGAAATGCCGGGCATGGGGGGTATCGAGGCACTCCCCAAGATTATGGAAGCGGCACCCGATACCAAGGTGCTCGTAATATCTTCCCTCACCGCTGATGGAGCCGAAGCGACCATCAAGGCGCTTTCGCTTGGCGCAGCCGACACGATGCTCAAGCCGCGCCCCGGCGGCTTCGACGATGATTACAAGGCGAGCCTGCTTGGCAAGATACGCGCGCTGAAAGGGATCAGGCCAGCAGAGGCAGCCACGGCTGCAAGCAAGCCTCTCTCCACTCGCGCAACCAAATCGCCCCAGGTCGTCGCCATAGGCGCGTCGACCGGCGGCATTCATGCCCTGAACCTGTTCCTGCGCAACGTGCCGAAGAATTTCGATCTCCCGATCCTGATCACTCAGCATCTTCCGTCGAGTTTTATTCCGGTCTTCGCCAAGCAGATGGAAATGGCCGCAGGTCGAGAAGCGATCCTGGCCGACGAGGGCGTCGAAATACTGCGCGGCAAGATTTATATCGCTCCGGGTCACGGCCATATGGTCGTACGCAAATCCGCCGGGCGACACGTACTCGGGCTCGCCTATCATCCAGTCAAGAGTGGCTGCATGCCCTCGGTCGATCCCATGTTCGAAACCATTGCCGAATCGTTCGATGGCAAAGTCGCCGGCGTGCTTCTTTCGGGAATGGGCCGCGATGGATCAGATGGCGCGCAGTCGATCGTAAACGCAGGCGGCTCGATGTATGCCCAGGATGCGGAAACCTGCGCTGTCTGGGGAATGCCGCGAGCGGTAACGGAGCTGGGACTTGCGACGGCCGTCCTGCCGCCTGCGGAACTGGCCGATGCGCTCGTGGACAACGCAGGAGCCGGAGCGTGGAAATAAATGATGCTTCGCACCGCATCATCGGTGAACTTCTTACCCAGCGCACCGGTCAGCAACTGACGGAAGGCCGTCGCTGGCGCGTGTCGAGCGCCTTGTCCGGCCTCTTCCGCGAACTGGGTATCGAGAATGTGGACCAGCTCGCCTGCATGCTCGAACGACCTGGCGAACAGCGTCTGGCGACAAAGGTCGTCGAATCGCTTTTGAACAACGAGACCTATTTTTTCCGCGATCAGGCCTATTTCTCGCAGCTTTCCAATCATGTCCTGCCTGATCTGGCGCGTAGCCGGGCCGAGTCGAAGCGACTATCGATTTGGTCGGCCGGTTGCTCGACCGGGCAGGAGGCGCTCAGCCTCGCGATGATATTTGCCGAACAGTCGCCCCGTTGGAAAAACTGGACGATAGAAATCCTTGGTACCGACGTTTCGGGGAAGGCCGTCGAGACTGCTCGCAGCGGCCTTTACACTCAATTCGAAATTCAACGCGGCATCAGCGTGGCGCAGATGCTGAACTTCTTCGCGGATTGCGGAGGCCAATGGCAGGCGTCCGACAAGATCCGTTCGATGACGCGTTTCCAGCAGCACAATATCCTCGACTATCCGCCATCGCCTGGCCGGTTCGATCTGGTCATGTGCCGCAACGTATTGCTGTACTTCGATCCTGCGACACGGTCCGCTGCGTTTGACCGCGTGGCCACTGGTATCGCAAGCGATGGCTGGCTGATGCTTGGGGCCGGCGAAACGGTTGTCGGCCAGACCGAACGCTTCAGGCCGGCCAATTGTGGTTCGTCCCTATACCGGCCCGTTCAGGTCGATCTGTCGATGGCGCAGCCAAGTCTTCGGGCAGCCATGCGATGAGGCACCGGCGGGACAACGGTTAGCCTTAAGTCTTGTTTTACCGTTCCTTAGCGAATGCACTCTAGCCCCTTCGAAAAGGTCGCAAACGTGGGGCGCATAGCGGAAAATGACTGCGGGTTCGCAAACTTCTGTCCATAGAGCAGGCTTGCGGACCGTCATCTTCGGTCCGATTGCGGCGCTAGCCAGCATATTCGTCCTGACTTGGGCGGTTGCTGTTGCCAACCGGCTTTACGGCTTCACTTCGCCCTATGCCGTCCTTGGCGTCGGTACCGTTCTGTTTGCTGCAACGACAGCGCTCAGCACCTGTTTCGGTCTTCGCCAGTTGCGCGCTATCGATCAACTTGCACGAAGTGACAGCCTCACCCAGCTGCCCAACAGGCGTGCGCTGCATAGCGATATTCAGGATGAAATCCGCCAGGGACACGAAGTCGCGCTGGCGATGATAGACCTCGACGGCTTCAAGCTGACCAACGATCACTACGGGCATTTCGTCGGCGATGCCGCCCTCCGGCAGTGCGCGGAAATCTTCAAGCAGATCAGCGATGGCGAAGCTCGCGTCTACCGCTTGGGCGGTGACGAATACGCCATGATGATCGGGGGGGCAGTCGCCGGCACCTTGCTGGAAGGCTTGAGCCGCCGGATCATCGAACGGCTCGCCAAGCCGATCCACGTCGAAGACAGGCGTCTGACGATCGGCGCCAGTATCGGGCTGGCCCGCCGCGCTCCGCAGGATGATGCCACGTCGTCGGAACTGCTACGCCGCGCGGATATCGCAATGTATGCCTCCAAACGCGGCGGCAAGATGCGTTGTACGTGGTTCAACCCGGCGTTCGACCAGAGCCGTGAACAGCTCAAGGAAATGGACGACGAGTTACGTAGCGCGCTCGTCAACAAGGAATTCCGGCTTCACTATCAACCGCTGGTGGATAGCACGACGCGCATGATCGTGTCCGCCGAATGCCTGATGCGCTGGGACAGGCCGGACGGCAAACGCATCGGGCCGAATGTCTTCATTCCCGTTGCGGAAGAAAGCGGTCTGATCAATTCGATCGGCCTTTGGGTGCTGCGGCAGGCATGTTGCGACGCGCTCGAATGGGATGGCATCTCGCTGTCGGTCAATATTTCGGCAGCACAGCTACGCAATCCCGAATTCCCAATTCAACTTGGCCACATTCTCGAAGAAACCGGTTTTCCTGCTGGAAGGTTGGAACTCGAAATCACGGAAACGTGCCTGGTTCTGGATCCGGTTGTCGCAGAGCGCAGCCTGGCAGTCATACGGGGCTTTGGGGTGCGCATAGCGCTCGACGATTTCGGAACCGGCTATGCATCGTTCGGCTTCCTGCGTCAGTTCCGGTTCGAAAAGCTTAAACTCGATCGCAGCCTGGTCGTTCAGGCAGGTCAGGACGATGGCAGCCGCGCGATGATGCTGTCCAGTATAACGGTAGCTCGCGCCATGAAGATGGGGGTCACCGCCGAGGGGGTCGAGACCGAAGAGCAGGCCGATATGGTCCGTGCCGCCGGGTGCGACCAGATCCAGGGGTGGCTCTATTTCAAAGCGATGCCGTCAGAGGAAATCACGCAACATCTGGGCAAGCCAATCGGCCTTCCGCTCAAGACGAATGACAGGGAAAGCAAAGTCGCATGAGTGCGCTTCAGGATATGGCAAATGGCTTTGTGGCCGAACGCAGCGTTCGGCCCGAAGAGCACGTGCCTGAAATTGCGACAGTTGGCGTGCCCCCGAACATCTCAGAAAGATCCGATCATGAAAGGGCAGGTGGCGTTGCTGCATGGCTCAACCGGCAATCGGTAGGGGAGAAGCTGCGAGCCATTTCGTTCATCAACGCCGGCATAGTTCTGGCTACCCTACTTGTGGTGCTGGTCTGCGCGTACTTCGCAATCAGTGCCCGCATCGAACGCATGGCGTTGTCTTCGGCGGCCATCGCGGCTGAGCGGCTCGTGGCCGACACCAACGAAGGACGGCTCTTCGTCCAGCGCTACGCCATTTCCGGTGACCGGGACGATCTGACCTCGGCCCTGCGATCGCTCGACCGCGCTGATCGCGACGTCGAACTTTTCGAAGATCGAGCCGTCAGTCACGCTCCCACGGTTCTGCCGAAATTGCGGCAACAGGGCGCGATGCTTGAACGACTGCGGGTTCGGATCACTGGGGCGCAGAGCCTGCGCTTCTCGGACGCTAGCCGACATGCCTTCGCTGATGCAATTGACGCCGAGGGCCAGAAGATCGTCGATCTGGCCGTTATGTCTCGCGAAGAGATCGAACGTATCGGCAATATTGCCGACGCAGAAGCGCGCGCCATGATAACGTGGTTGCTGGTCGGGCTCCTCTTGGCCGCAGTCGTGGGAAGCGTAGTCGCCTGGATCAGTCATCGCGTTCTCGCGCGCGACGTTTCGGGCACCCTTCGCCAGATGACCGACGTTGCCGGCCGCTTGGCCGAAGGCGAAAAAGACATGCATATTCCCGCAACGCACCGAAAGGACGAGATCGGCGAACTCGCGCGGGCGCTCGAGGTATTTCTTCATACGTCGCGCCAGATCGAAGAGTTTGCTCAGGAGCGAGAAGCATCGCGCCGTGAGCACGGGCAAGAGCTTGTACGCCTTGCACAGCGTTTCGAAGCCACCGTCGGCGAAGTCGTCAACGGTGTTGCCGCTGCAGCCGCTCAGTTACAGACAACTGCGGGGTCGATGGCAACCACCGCAGAACAGACGACTTCGAAGGCAGCTATTGTGTCGGATTCTATGATGCAGGCATCCGGCGGCGTTACCGCAGCGGCTGCCGCGTCCGACGAGTTCGCCATGTCCATCGGGGAAATCAGTCGCCAGGCTGCCCATTCTGCAGAACTTGCCCGCAATGCGGCAAACGCAGCAAATGGAGCCGACGAGACGATCTCCGCGCTTGCCGTATCCGCAGACCAGGTCGGGCAGATCGTCGAACTTATCCAGTCGATCGCGAAGCGCACCAACCTCTTGGCCCTCAATGCATCGATCGAAGCTGCCAGGGGCGGCGAAGCGGGCCGGGGCTTCGCGGTCGTTGCCAGCGAAGTTAAGGAACTGGCGGCTCAGACGAGCAAAGCGACAGAGGAAGTCGCCAGCCAGATCCGCTTGATGCAAGATTCGACCGGGGCCAGCGTCAGCGCGCTGCGTTCGATCGCAGGTCAGATCAAGGAACTCGAAACAACTTCCGTTTCAATCGCCAGCGCTGTGGATCAGCAGTCGTTTGCCGGTCAGGATCTGGCACGCAGCATCGATCTTGCGGCTCGCTCGACCGATGAAGTTGCGTCGAATATCGACCATGTACGCGAGACGAGTTTGGCGACCGGCGCTGCTGCGAGTCAGGTATTTAATTCCTCCACGGAACTCGAGGCTCAGGCGCGTACCTTGAAATCGCAGGCAGCCGACTTCCTCCTGCACGTGAAAGCGGCTTAACGCGATTTCAAGCATTCGCCCCGTACAGTTTACGTGACGTTGAGGGGGATGCCGGGATGAATGCTCATAGTTCGCTGATCTACGACGAGGAACTCGCGCGCGAAATCGCAGATGTCGAGATCGTGAACGCCGCGGACGTCCGCGCAATGCGTGGATGGAGCCGCTGGCTGATGGAACAGCCGCTTGCAAATAAGGCGAAGCTTGCAGCGACCTTCTCGCTCGGCGGCATGACGGTAATCACCGCCCTCGCCTTGGCTGGATTTTACGTGCCGTCCTTTGCGGCAACCGCACAGATACTCATGATCGCTATATTAAGTGCGGCATTCGTCAGTGGAATTGCCAGCGTCCGGTTCGTGCTCAGGCATGTCATCGAACCTTATCTGCAAATCTCCGCGGACATGTCCCGCCTCGCGAACGGCGATCGCGATTTCACCGTATCCAATACCCATCGCCCGGACGAGATTGGCGATCTTGCCCGCACGTTCGCGGTCTTTCTCAGGTCTGGTCACAAACTCGACGAACTCTTTGCCGGCCGCAAGGCAAACGCGGAAGCGCGCAAGCAAGAACTGATGCACATGGCCAAGGAATTCGAAAATGGCATCGGTGACGTTGTAGGCGGTGTCGCCGCCGCCGCCAGCCAGCTCAATGCTACCGCATCGGGCATGGCCACATCGGCGGAACAAGCCTCGAGTAAATCGCAACTGGTCACCTCGCTTATGGAGCAGGCCAACAACGGCGCCACTGCTGCCGCTGCCGCGTCCGACGAATTTGCCATGTCGATTGGCGAAATAAGCCGCCAGGCCTCACATTCCGCCGACCTTGCACGGCGAGCGACCGATACTGCCAACGGTGCGGACGAAACCATTTCAGCTCTCGCCTCTTCGGCTGAACAAGTCGGAAAGATCGTCGAGCTTATCCAGTCGATCGCGCAGCGGACAAACCTTCTCGCGCTGAATGCCTCGATCGAGGCTGCACGCGGCGGGGAGGCCGGCCGCGGCTTCGCGGTCGTTGCCAGCGAAGTGAAAGAACTGGCCGCCCAGACGAGCCGCGCGACCGAGGAAGTCGCCGAGCAGATCCGTGCCATGCAGCAATCCACCGGAGCAAGTGTCGGCGCCCTGCGTTCGATCGCCGGGCAGATCAAGGAACTGGAATCGACCGCCATCTCGATCGCCAGTGCCGTCGATCAGCAATCCGTGGCAGGCCAGGACCTGGCACGCAGCATCGATCTTGCCGCACGTTCGACCGACGAGGTTTCGTCTCACATCGGACAGGTCCGCGAGACCAGCCTTGCGACCGGAACCGCCGCGAGCCAGGTTCTCAATTCCGCAAGCGAGCTGGAAGAGCAGGCTGGCGCTCTCAAGAGCCGCGTCGACTCGTTTCTCGGCCAGATCCGCGCAGCCTGAAGCAGAGCGGCGCGTAGCTAGCTGCGCGCCGCCCCTGATATCTCACTCCCACCAATACGGCAGGCGCCGCGCGTCGCCCGTCTCGACCTCGTTCATGGTCCGGGCATCGTACAGCCGCCCGCCGATCATCACGCGCTCGATCTTGTCCGAATTGCGAATGTTCTCGCTCGGATCGGCATCGAGTACGATCAGGTCGGCCAGCTTGCCTGCCTCGAGGCTTCCGATATCGCGGTCCATGCCCAGCGATCGTGCGGATTCGATCGTCCCTGCGCGTAGCGATTCGACGGGTGTCATGCCGCCACGCACGAAGCTCCACAGCTCCCAGTGCGAGCCGACACCGGCCTGCTGGCCATGGGCCCCGATGCTCACCTTCACCCCGCGCTGCGCCAGCTTTTTGGCTTCGCGCGCCGCCTCGTCGTCGACGAAGGCCCATTCGGGGGCCGTGACCCTGCGCGCGGTTTCCGCAATCAGCTGCCGCGGCGGGGTGTGGACCATCAGGGGATTGTCGAACACATCGGTCGCCTGACGCCAGTAGGGGTCGGCCGCCAGCCCGCCATAGGTGACGACCAGTGTCGGCGTGTAATTGGACTGCGATCCGGCCCAATACTGCAGCACGTCTTCGTAAAAGACTTCGCCCGGGACATTATGTTCGATGGTCGAATTGCCATCGGCGATGAGGTTCATGTCCATGCCGAACAGCGAACCGCCCTCTGCCACCACCAGCATGTTTTCCGCACGGGCGGCGGCGACGACCTGCTGGCGCTGTTCACGCCGCGGCTGATTGTAGTTCTTGATCGAAATACCGCCCTGCGCCTTGATCCGCTGGATGTGTGCCAGCGCATCCTCGTAACTGTCGATGCGGGCATAAACGCCGGGGGCCTTGGCCCCGTACACGACTTCCGCAGTCGAAAAGATACGCGGTGCCAGCATGTTGCCCGCCTGCTGCCGCTCCGAGGCGGAGAAGATCATGCTGGCGCTGGAAGACGGATCGTGGATCGTGGTCGTACCCATCGCCAGGTTCTGGACGAGCGACCAGTTCTGCTGCGGCACCAGGTCGCCCACACCTTGCGGCCCATGCGCATGGGCATCCACCAGCCCCGGCATGATGGTCTTGCCCGCAGCGTCGATCATCGTCGCGCCCTGCGGTATCTCGACGGACGAGGCTGGACCTACCGCGGCAATCCTGTCGCCGACGATGACGATGGTGCCATCGGCAATCTCGCCCGCACCGTCGCCCGTCATCGTGAGGATCTTCGCACCAGTGATCGCCACGGTTGCGCGCGGCTTGTCCGCGCTGACCGTACGCTCCAGCGACGTGCCAGTGGTCGGCGGCACGAACTTCGGTGCGTCCTTGTCCTTCGGTGCGCTGGCGAACATCGATGCCAGGCTGGCGCGATAGAGAACGGGTCCCATCGACCAGGTCAGCATATCGCCGCCTTCGGTCCACCCGATATAATCCGCTCCGCCTTTGGATGCCCGCACGACCGGTAGAGAGCTTGCTTCTTCGCCGACCGTGACCGCCTGTCCGCCCGGCAGCAGCGGCATGGCGAATGCCTCGTAATTCTCCCGGAAAGCTACGAAATCGCCGCGCGGACTGACGTGATATTCGGTCGCCAGTTCGCCTTCGGCATGGACCTGCCTCGCATCGCCATCGAGATCGGCAGACAGAAGCTGGAGCTTGCCGTCCTGCCTGCCAAGCATGAACACTCTGTCGTTCTGGGCACCGAACTGGGGATTGGTCGTATCCCGCGCGATCAGTTCCGGTACGCCGCCGCTCGCGCTGACGCGGTAAACCCCGGCATTCTCCGAAAACTCTGGCGAGGTCAAATAGCCTCCCGAACGTTTTTCGAAAACGATCGTGCTGCCATCCGGCGAAAAGCTGGGCTGCGCATAGTGGCCCTGCATGCTGGTGACCACGCGCGCATTGGATCCATTGGCATTGGCGGTCATGATTTGCCCGAGGCCCGCATCGGTCCAGCGCACATATGTGAGCCGCCGCCCGTCGCGGGACCATGACGGCCACAGTTCAAGTGCACCGTCATCGGCGGACGTCACTCGCCGCGCCGTTCCGCCCGCCACCGGCTTCGAATACAGCTTGCCCAGGCTTTCGAACACCACTGTTCGTCCGTCGGGCGATACGCTCGTGAACCGCGGGATCTTGGCCGTAAAGCTGTCGGGCGAAACCGGGATTACCGGGTGGGGTGCATCGGCAACGCCGCGCGTATCGTCGATGCTAAAGGGAATGACACTGGCGCCGCTGCCATCGGCGGCGACGCGCTGTAACTTGCCGCCTGCCCACAGCACGATGGAATTGCCGTCCGGCATCCAGTCCATCAAGGGATAGAAGCCATGCACGGCCCAGGTTTCCTGCATGTCCATGTCGAGGTCGCCATAGATCATGCGCTGCTGACCGCTCGCCAGATCCTTGACCCAGAGCTCGGTCTTGTCCTTGTCCCGGCGGATAAAGGCGATGTTCTTGCCATCGGGCGAAGGCTGCGGGCGAACCGCGCCGCCATATCCGCTGACGGCTGTCGTCACTTCGCCGGTTGCCAGGTCGTAGCGCTCGATGGCGAAGGTTCCCTGCGTGGAATCCTGCGCATATTCGAAAATCGGCCCGGATGTGACGTTGCGCGAATAATACACCGCATCGCCATTGGGCGAATAGACGGGCTCGCCCAGTTCCTTTTGCAACGTGTCGCTCGCCCGCTTCACCAGCTGGACACCGCCCCCACCCGAAACATGGTAGATCCAGATCTCGCCTGTGCCGAGCGAACGCTGGGTGGTGAAATGCTTCTTGGCGACGATGTAATTGCCGTCGGGCGACCAGCTTGCCTGATTGATGAGGCGGAAATCCTCCTTGGTCAGCTGGCGTTTGTCCGAACCATCGACATTCATGATCCAGATGTTGTCGCCGCCGCCCCTGTCGGAGGTGAAGGCGATGCGGCGGCCATCGGGTGAAAACCGCGGCTGCACTTCCCATGCCAGACCTTCCGCCACACGGGTTGGCGTTCCGCCCGTGATCGGCATGGTGTAGATGTCGCCCAGCAGTGCGAACGCCAGTATTCGGCCATCGGGGGACACATCGACATCCATCCACGTACCCTCGTCGGTACGTATCGGCACCTGGCGGATATTGGCGCCGCGTGGCGCAGTGACGTCCCACTTCGCTTCATCCGTGCGCTCGGCTGCAGGGTTGGCCGTCGCCGCGGCCGCCTGGACTGTCTGGCCGCTGCCTTCTGCGGGGCCATCCTGCGAAGACGCCTCGACCTCCTGCTCCTCGACGGGATTGGGGCTCGGTTCGGAATCCTGGGCATACGCAGCCTGTCCCGCGAATAGGACGGCAAGAACGGAAGCAATACTTGTCTTCATGATATTCCCCTGAAAGCGAATGCGACGATCAACGCACACTGGCGCGTTCGACGAGGTGAACCTTGACACGTCGTTCGGGGCGATCTTCCCCGGATGCGAGAGCCGTATCGACCAGCGTCATGCCGGCCTGAGCGAAATCGGGTTGTACGGTGGTGAGCGGGGGAGCGCTGAATTCGCCGGATCCAAGTCCGTCGAATCCGATCACGCCGACCTGATCGGGCACTGCGATCCCGAGCGAGGCCAGTTCCTCCAGCGCACCGAGCGCCATGGCATCGCAGGCGAAAAAGAGCCCGTCGAACCCTGCGCCGCTGTCAGCCATCTGCCTGATCGCGTTGCGTCCTTGGGACACGCGATCCTCGCCGTCGCTGATGACCGGCTCGACCGGCGACAGGCCAGCCTGCTCCATGGCGTCGCGATACCCTTCGTATCGTTCCCGGAACTGACGCTGCGATGACGCCGTATCGCCGACGAAAACGATCCGCTCCGACCCGCTACGCGCCAGCCGCTCGACCGCCAGGCGCCCGGCTTCCCGATTGTCGGAACGTACCCAGACGCTGTCGTCGAAAGGTGATCCCCAAAAGGCCATGCCTTTCGATTGCTCGGCGCAGGTGCGGAAATAATCCCATGCCGCCTCGTTGGTCGCGGTCCCGATGACCACCACGCCGTCGGCCTGCCTGCGGGCCACATAATGGCCGAAGAATTCCTCCGCTCGCGCCTGGAACGATACCAGCGCCTCGTACCCTCGCTCCGCTGCGGCGGCACAGGTACTGCCCAGCAGGCTGTAGTAGAATGGATTGATTGCCGCCGGCCCCTGCCCTTCGCGCCCGATCACTACGATGGCGATCGTTCCGGTTTCCCCGCGCCTCAGACCGGCAGCGCGCGCGTTGACATGATATCCCAATTGCTCGGCCGCCAGTTCGACACGGCGGCGGGTCGCTTCGGTGATCGTCTCGCTGCCCGACAAGGCACGGCTCACGGTCGATTGGCTGACCCCGGCCCGCTCGGCAACATCGATCGATGTCACTCTACGTAAAGGGGGTTTGTCGTTATTATTCATTGTTAACCGGCTCTCCCCTATGATCGATGCCCTAACGCAGCCGCTTCACGAAAGCGATAGCGAAGCATTTCTTGTCTAAATACTTCTGCCGTCGCTATCGTGGAAAAAAAGGGTCACTACGAGAATCGGAAATGTCCAAGGAGTATCGTAGAGAAACGCGGCATACCGTCACTGTTGCAGGGCGCTATCGTGCGCGGCAAGGCGGCGCGCGCGATGTCTGGATCAAGGACATCTCCGAATACGGTTGCCGGTTTTTCGACAAGTTCTCGGTTCTTCAGACGGAAGCCGGAATCCTCGTCAAAGTCGGGAACGTCGGGCCGATCCCGGCTGACGTGAAATGGCGCAAGGGTCATGTCGTCGGCGCGGAATTCGAGCAGCCGCTGCATCCCAGCGTGCTCGAACATATCATCCGCGAAATGGATCAGGGCGAAGAATAGACCTCTGGCGTCCCAATGTTCTCGCATCGTCCCGGCACATCCGCGTGGGCGACCGGGAAGCATTTAGGTTTCTCACTGCAACCGAGGCTGGCGCTGAAGCGAAGTCTGGGTTAGGCTCTTCCACACTTGGGAGAGTGACATGAAGAACACGGCGACCGATTTCGATGTTTTGATCGTCGGTGCGGGCATTTCTGGCATCGGTATGGCTGCGCATATGAAAGAGAAGGCGCCTGACCACAGTTTCGTCATCGTGGAACGCCGCGAAAGTCTCGGCGGGACCTGGGACCTCTTTCGGTATCCCGGCATCCGCTCCGACAGCGACATGCACACGCTTGGCTTCGATTTCGAACCGTGGCGCCATGAAAAATCGATCGCGGACGGTCCCTCGATTCTCGAATATCTCGAACGGATCGTGGATGAGCGTAAAATCCGTGACCATATCCGGTTGGAACACAAGGTCCTTGCCGCCGACTGGCGCGAAAGCGATGCACGCTGGCATGTCACGCTGGAAACCGGTGAAGGCGAGCGCAAGCATCTGACCGCCAACTGGCTGTATCTCGGCTCGGGCTATTACGATTACGACGAACCTTACGATCCGGGGTTCGATCTGGGCGGGTTCGAAGGGCAGGTTCTCCACCCCCAGTTCTGGCCGGATGATCTCGATTATTCGAATAAGGAGGTCGTCGTCGTGGGCTCGGGCGCGACTGCCGTCACGATCGTTCCATCGATGGCGGACAAGGCGGCGAAGGTCACCATGCTTCAGCGCACCCCGACCTGGATGTTCAGCCGTCCGGCAAAGGATGCCCTCGCGAATTTCCTGCGCAAGATCCTGCCCGAGAAACTGGCTTACCGGCTGACCCGGTGGAAAAACATCACGATGCAGGATTTCGCCTTCAAGATGGCGCGCAACAAGCCGGAGAAGGTGAAGGAAGGGCTGCACAAGCGCATCCGCAAATCCATGGGCGAGGATTACGATCTGGCGCCGTTCACCCCGCCCTACAATCCGTGGGACCAGCGGCTTTGCCTCGTTCCGGACGACGATCTGTTCCAGGCCATGAAGAACGGGAAAGCCGAAGTTGTGACGGGCCACATCAAGGCTTTCGAAAAGGGAGGCGTGCGCCTGAAGGACGATCGCTTCCTACCCGCCGACATCGTCGTTACGGCGACAGGGTTGAAACTGGCTGTCGCGGGCAAGATCGCGCTTTCGAAAGAAGGTCAGCCGATCGATCTCGCCCAGCACTTCTACTACAAGGGCTGCATGTTCTCGAACGTGCCGAACCTTGCAGTGGTCTTCGGCTATCTCAACGCCAGCTGGACGCTGCGTGCTGACATCAATTCGGATTTCATCTGCCGTGTTCTGAACGAAACGCGCAAACAGGGTGTCGACGTGGCCGAACCGATACTCACGCCGCAAGCGGAAGCCGCGATCGAGGAAGACGATATTTTCGATTTCTCATCGGGCTACATCCAGCGCAGCAAGCATATCATGCCGCGGAACGCAGTGGCCTATCCCTGGCGCCTCAATCAGGAATATGTGCTGGACCGCAAGCGTATGAAGCAGGACCCGGTCGATGACGGGTTGCTCCAATTCCGTCGTCACGGGGCGAATGCGAAATTTGCCGATCAGCAACTGGAAGCTGCAGAGTAGCATTCGCCCGCCGACCGCGTTACGCCCTTCCCATGACCGAACGCATCTTTACCGCAGGACTTGTCATCATCGGTGACGAAATCCTGTCGGGCCGAACGCACGACAAGAATATCGCTCAGATCGCAAGCTGGCTTCAGGTCCAGGGCATCAGGCTCGCCGAAGTGCGCGTCGTGCCGGATGTGATGGAACGGATCGTCGAAGCGGTGAACGCGCTGCGCGGAGGCAACGATTACCTGTTCACCACGGGCGGCATCGGTCCCACCCATGACGATATTACCGTCGATGCCGTGGCCCAGGCACTGGGTGTGAACGTGGTCGTCCATCCGCAGGCACGCGCGATCCTGGAAAAGTACTATGCCGACAAGCCCGGCGGCTTGACGGATGCGCGGCTGCGCATGGCGCGCGTGCCCGAAGGAGCGGACCTGATCCCGAACCGGATGTCGGGGGCGCCCGGCATCAAGATCGGCAATGTCCACCTCATGGCGGGCGTCCCGCACATCACGGCAGGCATGCTCGATGCACTCACCGGAACGCTGGAAGGCGGCGCCCCGCTCCTCTCGGAAACGGTGGGGTGCTGGACACCGGAAAGCGAAGTCGCAGACATCCTCCGGCAGGTCGAGAAGGCGCATGAACATTGCCAGATCGGCAGCTATCCTTTCTTCCGCGATGGGCGTGTGGGTGCCAATTTCGTGGTTCGTTCGACCAGCGCACAAGAACTGAAAAGCTGCGTCGACAGTCTCTGCGATGGCCTCGCGATGGCGGGGTTTGATTTTACCCCAGGCGGAATTTAAGAACATCCGGATCTGGAGTAACTGTTAACTCCCCTGTTGTAGGTATCGAGAATGACTGCAGTCTACATGACGATCGATACCGAATACTCCGCGCGACTTGCCACGCGCCTGGGCCTGCATGCGCGCCAGGAAGTCTTCGAACGCTCGATTACCTGCGTGACGGACTTCGGCGACGTGGGCGTCGGTTACCAGATGGACGTGATGGAAGAGTACGGGATGAAGGGAATCTTCTTCGTCGATCCAATGCCGGCACTTGTCTGGGGCACGTCAGCCATCGCAGCCGTAGTCGAGCCGATCCTGAAGCGCGGTCACGAAATCCAACTCCACCTGCATCCCGAATGGTTGAAAATCGCAGGAGACGCCAATCCCCTGCCCGGCCGGACGGGCCGCAACATGCATCAGTTTACCGAAGAAGAGCAGGTCGAACTGCTCGAAATCGCGCGCGACCACCTCATGCGAGCCGGGGCGCCCGCACCCACCGCATTTCGAGCAGGCAATTACGGCGCTAACGATGCCACCCTTCGCGCGCTGGCACGCGTGGGCATCCGCTATGACAGCAGTCATGTCCCGGGGATCAGCCGGTCCGAATGCCGCATCTCGCTAAGGGAAACCGACCAGCGCGTAGTCGAACATGAAGGCACCATCGAGGTGCCCGTCGGAGCCATTCGAAGCTTCCGCGGCAGGCGTCATGCGCAGATTACCGCCCTTTCGCATTGGGAGATGGCAGCCGCGCTCAACCACTGCCTGCGCAAGGACTATCCCCTCTTCAACATCGTGTGCCACAGCTTCGAACTGATGTGCCGCAAACGCAAGCGCGCCAACGCCATCATTCGCGCACGGTTCGAGAGGTTCTGTCGAACCATTGCCGAAACGCCCGGCGCCAAAGGAGCCACCTTCGCCAGCAAGCCGCCACGTATCGGCGAAACGACAGGCGCGGCCTGTTTGCCGCAAAGCGAACTTCGCAGTGCCGCGCGCGTTGCCGAACAACTTGTATCGAACGCTATCTACGGGGCCTCGTGACTGGTTCGCAGCCGCAGGCTGCACCGCACCGAATTTCCTATGCCATCGGTTCGCGTCGCCTGATTACAGTCGGACGCAATGTCGTCCCAGTTGCCTTTTCGCTTGCGGATGTGCTTGTAGGCAGGATTCCTACGATCCCATCCATTACTCATGCTGATGGGTTCCGGATTCTCTCGGCGCCGCCGGCAGCTGAAGCAAAACTGCGCGATGCTATGCCGGGATTTCTCATGGGTGGGCGGGAAGATTACGAGCGCCATTACATCGACATGACCGGTAGTTACGATGATTACCTGGCGCGCTTTTCCGGAAAGACCCGATCGACCTTGCGGCGCAAACGACGCAAGATGGAAAACGAAAGCGGCGGATCGCTCGACCTGCGCCTCTATTCCCGACCTGAGGAAATGGACGAGTTCGTCCACCATGCCGTTCCGCTATCCCGGATCACCTATCAGGCACGCCTGCTCGACGCAGGGTTGCCCGAAAGCGAAATAGCCCGCGCCGAAATGCGCGAGCTCGCCTGGCAAGATCGCGTCCGCGCCTTTCTGCTCTTCCTGAATGGCGAGCCAGTTGCCTATCTCTATCTACCGGTGATCGGCGAAACTCTGGTCTATGCCTATCTCGGCTACGATCCGGCCCACGCCAACCTTTCGCCCGGAACTGTGTTGCAAATGGCAGCACTCGAGAGGCTGTTTGCAGAGCAACGCTACCGCTATTTCGACTTCACGGAAGGAGAGGGGGCACACAAGCGCCTGTTCGGCACTCGCAGCGCACCCTGCGCAAGCTTTCTTCTGTTGCGCCCTACCTTGGCCAACCGTGCACTGCTGTCGAGCCTCAAGGCCTTCGACGCGGCGGTGGGAAATGCGCGATCACTGGCAGCGCGAACCGGGGCCGAGCACCTCCTGCGCCGCGCTCTACGCACATAAGAAAAGGGCCGGAAGGTTCGCACCCGCCGGCCCTTTCTGATCTGTCTCCGCCGACCTTGATCGGCGATCCGTCAGCGCGGGAATTACGCGCCTTCGATTTCCTCAAGGTCGACCTTGAGGCCAGGACCCATCGACGAGGTCAGCGTTACCTTGCGGACATACTTACCCTTGGCGCCAGAAGGCTTCGCCTTCACGATCGCTTCGGTCAGAGCCTTGAAGTTCGTCTTCAGGTCCTCATCCTTGAACGACAGCTTGCCGATGCCGGAGTGGATGATGCCCTGCTTCTCGACGCGGAATTCGACCTGGCCGCCCTTGGCGTCCTTAACGGCCTGCTCCACGTTCGGCGTAACCGTACCCAGCTTCGGGTTCGGCATCAGGCCCTTGGGGCCCAGCACCTTACCGAGGCGGCCGACGACGCCCATCATGTCGGGCGTTGCGATCACGCGATCGTAGTCGAGATTGCCGTTCTGCATGTCTTCCATGAGATCTTCGGCACCGACCTTGTCCGCACCTGCGGCCAGGGCCTTCTCTGCATTGTCGCCCTTGGCGAACACGGCAACCTTGACGTCCTTGCCGGTACCGCTCGGAAGCGAAACCATGCCGCGGACCATCTGGTCGGCGTGGCGCGGATCGACACCGAGGTTCATCGCGACTTCGACGGTTTCGTCGAACTTTGCCTTGTGTTCACGCAGCGTGGCGAGAGCTTCGTCAACGCTATAGAGCTTTTCAGCGTCGAGCTTGGCGACGATCTGCTGCTTCTTGGTCTGCTTTGCCATGATCTTAGCCCTCCACCACGTCGAGGCCCATCGAACGCGCGCTGCCTTCGATGATCTTGGTAGCCTGTTCGATGTCGTTCGCGTTCAGGTCGGCCATTTTCTGTTCGGCGATTTCGCTCAGCGCCGAACGCTTGATCGATCCGGCCGAAACCTTGCCCGGCTCTTTCGAGCCCGACTTGAGCTTGGCGGCCTTCTTGATGAGGAAGCTGGCCGGCGGGCTCTTGGTGACGAAGGTGAACGAACGGTCCGCATAGACGGTGATCGTCGTCGGGATCGGCATGCCCTTTTCAAGGCTGTCGGTCGCCGCGTTGAACGCCTTGCAGAATTCCATGATGTTCACGCCGCGCTGACCCAGCGCAGGGCCGATGGGCGGCGAGGGATTGGCGGTGCCCGCAGGCACCTGCAGCTTGATATAGCCGTCGATCTTCTTGGCCATAACTGGCCTCCTTTCTCACTGTCGCCCCGGCACTTTCGAACCGAGGCTCATGGTAAGCGGTCAGCGGCCTGCTGTTGCAAGCCTCCCGCACGATTCCCGAAGATGACTTGGGAAGGCGCGCACATAGCGTCTTCGCATCTCAATGCAAGCAGTCGTTTCGCGTCCGGCCTTTGTCGAAAGCCCATCGCGTGCCACATTTCGCCAGTATAGTGTGAACTGGGATGAAACGATCTGCCAACTCAGCGATAATGGCTGCCCTTGTGTGCGCAGCTTCGCCTGGGTTTGCGCAGAATTCGGCAGCGCCTTCCGGCAGTCTCCCAAAACCTCCCACGGCCGTCATCGACGAAGCGCTCGAGATCCGCGGCGAGGAAATTGCGGCAAGCAAGCTGCGCAACCGTATGACTGTCGAGGTAAAGATCAACGGCGAAGGCCCTTACGAGTTCGTCGTCGACAGCGGTGCCGACAGTTCTGCGATAGGATCGGCCCTGGCTGGCAAGCTGGCTCTTCCAGCAACCGATCGCGCCTTGTTGCACAGTGTAACGGGTAGCAGCTTCGTCGATCGGGTGGTTATAGACGAACTGCAGTTGGGGCCTACGGTTACCACCGGGCTGGAAGTGCCGATACTCGACGAACGGGCAATGGGCGGCGATGGCATGGTCGGCCTGGACGCCCTCGTTAACCAGCGCCTGATGATCGACCTGGAAGAGCGAACCATCACGGTGGATGACAAGGTCGATTTGGGTGAGATCAGGGACGGAGTAATCGTCGTGACAGGCCGGCTTCGGCGCGGCCAGCTCATTCTTACGCAGGTCACGGCCGGTCGTCAGAAAGTCGAAGCGGTCGTCGACACGGGTTCAGAGGTCACGATCGGTAATCTTGCCTTGCGGGACAAGCTATTGCGCAAGCGCAAAAAGGCGTTCGCCACCATCAAGGTGTTCGGTGTAACAGGCCAAGAAATCGAAATCGAATTCGCAGTCATTCCGACTTTGAAGCTCGGCCCCATCACTCTGCAGAATGTGCCGATCGCATTCGCCGACATCCCTCCGTTCGCCGTCTTCGGTCTCGAAAAGAAGCCCGCACTGCTGCTCGGTATGGATCTGATGGAGAGCTTCCGCCGCGTGTCGCTCGACTTCAAGGACAGGAAGGTCCGCTTTCAATTGCGTAAATGCCGTCAGACCAGCACCATTCTTCGATCTGCGCGGGCAACACGGATCAGCACGACCGAGGAAAGCGCCTGCGCCCGCTAGTCAGAACCAGAAGCGAAGTCCGAACACAACACTGGTGACCGATACATCCCGGCCAGCCGCACGCGAGAAATCGGCGCCCCTGCCCACCTTCCATTCCTGTTCGACACCGACATAAGGCGCGAATTCCGGGACGAATTCATAGCGCAGACGAAGGCCAGTTTCGATATGATCGATGCCGGCTCCCACACCCAGTTCGGGAATGTCCTGCGCCGACAGCGCCAATTCTGTGCGAGGCTGCAGAATTAGTCGCTGTGTAATACGCTGGTCGAGTTCCGCCTCGATTCTCGCCGTTACGTCCCCTTTGTTCGAAACGAAGGCTGCAGCGTCCAATTCAAAGAGATATGGTGCTAGCCCTTGCACGCCGATCACTGCGTGAGTTCGCGCTGGACTATTCAGATCCTGCCGGACGCCTGCCTGAAAATCGAACCAGGGGCCAATGGCGTGCGACCAGAGCGTCTGGACTTCGGCCTGTTCCAGCGGGCGGCCCCATTCACCCTCCCCTTCGCTTTTGACCCATATTTTGTCGATGTCGCCGCCATACCAGCCCTGCAGGTCCCACAGAAATCCGTCTCGCCCCTCGCGTGTCCGCAATTCCAGCCGGTCGCCCTGTACCCACAGTAGCTGCATGCTACCATGCTCGCGGGCGAGCGCTGCGCGGCTATCTTGCATTGCGTCCGCTCCCCAGATCGCATCTGCGGCTCGCGGAGGTCCACTGCCAGCCGAATCAGGGGGCCGCGCCAGCATTTTCGGCTCGGCCGTGTTTTGCGAATGCTGGTGGCCATGGTCCATTTCGGAATGGTCCACTTGCTCACGATCTACCGGCTGCACATGTTTAGGTTCGGAATGGTCGGAATGCCCTTCGTGCTGGGCGAAAGCTGCAGTGCCGACATTGGCGCAGGCGAGCGCAAGGATAAGCGCGTATCTCATGCCTCGCCATCCGGCGAAGCAACCGTAACTACCTGAAACATGCCGGCATGCATGTGATAGAGCAAATGGCAGTGAAACGCCCAGTCCCCCGGCTCGTCAGCAGTGAGATCGAATGTCGCGCTACCGCCGGGTTGCACGATCACCGCGTGCTTTTGCGGCTGGTGCATGCGATCAGCGCCATTGACCAGCTCGAAAAAATGGCCGTGCAGATGGATGGGGTGGGCCATCATCGTGTCATTCACCAGCTTCACACGGACCCGCTCATTATAGCCAAAACGAATGGGCTGGTCGGCGACGGCGTTGAACTTCCGTCCATCGAACGACCACATATATCGCTCCATGTTGCCAGTGAGATGGATTTGCATGTGGCGACTGGGTTTGCGCGGATCGTCGTTGGGTTCCCGCGCGGTGAGATCGCGGTACGTCAGCACCTTGTGTCCCACCTTGTCGAGCCCGAGACCCGGGTCGCCCATCCGGTCGGCAGGATTTGCGCTGACCATGTCGATCCCAGGGCCGACAGCCACATTCGGCGGCAGGCTGGATGTATCGCGCATTTTCATCGAGCCATGGTCCATCCCCCCGGCCGATGGGGCATGGCCCATGTTCGAATGATCGCCACCCGAATGGTCCATCCCGCCGTGACCCATGTCCGTCATGGTCAACAGAACCGGATCGCGCAGCGATGGCACCGGTGCCCGCGCGCCAGCCCGCGATGCGAGCGTGGCGACAGCCATGCCTGACCGATCCATTGCCTCAGCAACGATAGTATGCGCTTCGGCCGTCGGCTCGACGACGATGTCATAAGTCTCTGCCGTTCCGATCTGAAACTCGTCCACCTCTATCGGACGCACGTTCTTCCCGTCCGCCTGAACCACGCTCATCCGCACCCCGGGAATGCGGATGTTGAAGAAACTCATCGCGCTGCCATTGATGATGCGCAGGCGAACGCGTTCGCCCGGACTGAAAAGATATTCGAGGCTGTCTTCGGGCGCGTGGCCGTTGATGAGATAAGTGTAGGTCGATCCGGTCACATCGGCGATGTCGGTCGGCATCATTCGCATACCCGCCCACATCCTGCGATCGCTTCCGCTCAGGCGATAATCGTCCGTCCAGCTGGTCTTCTGACGGTTGAAATACTCCTCGCCCTTCTTGAGCTTTGCCATGATCGTATGCGGGTGAAGCGGGCTGAACTCGCTTAACAGCAGCACATAGTCGCGAGCAGCCTGCACCGGATCGGGACCCGCAGGATCGATGATGATTGGGCCGTAATGGCCCGCCTGTTCCTGGAGATTCGAATGGCTATGCCACCAGTAGGTGCCCGACTGGCGCAACGCCGGCAGTTCGTAGACAAAGGTTTCGCCGGGCTTGATGCCCGGAAAGCTTACCCCGGGCACACCGTCGAACTGAAACGGAAGGAGCAGGCCATGCCAATGTATGGACGTGTCCTGCGCAAGATGATTGGCTACGCGCAGTGTGACGGCTTCGCCTTCCTTCAGACGCACCAGCGGGCCAGGCACGCTGCCGTTCACAGCAAAAGCGTGCCCACTTCGCCCGCCAACCTCGATTGCCCCCTGCCCGACCGCAAGGTCGATCACTCTGCCGGATACTTCGTCAAAGCCTTGCCGGATTGGTCCATGCGGCATCGCCCGGGCCCACGCAGGAATTGCCGCAAGGCCGCCAAGACCAACTGCACCCTTGAGGATCGCCCGGCGGGTAGTAAATAATGCGCTCATTACCGTTGCAAACTCTCGTCTTGCAGCGCATCTATACCCCCAGGGGGTATCACACAAGCAGGAATTCCCATGCCGGAAAAGTCAGCACAGCGCCGGATCGTCGACCGGCTTCGCAGGGTAGAGGGTCAAGTGCGCGGGATTTCGCAGATGGTGGAAGACGATCGCTATTGCATCGACATCCTGCATCAGTTGCAAGCGGTGAAGTCCGCCCTGGCCCGCGCAGAGGACGAAATTTTGAAGAATCACGCCTCGCACTGTGTGGCCGAAGCTATCGCATCTGGCGATGCGGACGAGCAACGACAGAAATTCGGCGAACTGATCGATCTGTTCGCCAAGGCAAAACGTTAATTCCGGCGGCAACCACGGAACCTGACAGCGCAAACGGAAAGGCCCCGCCCGGCAGATCCGGACGGGGCCTTTCAAACGCGTTTGTCAGCGGTCTTACTTGACCAGTTCGACCTGTTCGAAGTCGAGTTCGACCGGCGTTGCGCGACCGAAGATCGAAACCGAAACCTTGACCTTCTGCTTGTCGAAATCGAGCTCCTCGACAAGGCCGTTGAAGCTGGCGAAAGGTCCGTCGAGAACCTTGACCTGATCGCCGATCTCGTAATCGACGCTGATGTCCTTCTTGGGTGCCGACTTCGCTTCTTCCACACCGCCGAAATAGCGCGCGGCTTCCTTCTCGGAGATCGCCTGCGGCTTGTTGTTGTTGCCAAGAAAACCGGTGACCTTGGGCGTGTTCTTGACGAGGTGGTAGATGTCGTCGGTCATGTTAAGCTTGGCCAGGACGTAGCCGGGCATGAACTTACGCTCAATCTGGACCTTCTTGCCACGCTTCACTTCGGTGACGGTCTCGGTGGGAACCTCAACTTCTTCGACGCCTTCCGACAGGCCCAGACGCTCGGCCTCGGCGATGATCGAATCGCGGACCTTGTTCTCGAATCCGGAATAAGCGTGGATGATGTACCAGCGTGCCATGTGTTCCTAACTACCCTGTCGAATTACTGCTCAGGCGACTGTCAGCAGCCAGCGCACCACGGCGCTGAACAGCGAATCGACGCCGAGGAAGAAGACCGAGAGAATGACCATCATGATGAAAACGAAAATCGCCGTGCGTACCGTTTCCTCGCGCGTCGGCCATACGACCTTGCGCCCTTCGGCCTGGACCTGCCGGAGGAATTCCGCCGGGCTGGTTTTCTTTTCGTCTGCCATCGCTCACGTCTCTCGCGTAAAAATCGTGCCGCCTTCCGCCACGTCCCTTTCAGGTAGGGTCTCTCGCCGCCCCGGTTCAAGTCCGGGAGGGGCTTTTATCGATCCCAATGTCGGAAGACGGTGCAGCGTCTAGTTTGCCGCGCGCAAAAAGGCAAGCCGGGGACTGAAGTTCAAAGCCCCCCTTTGCAAGCGTGGCAAGCGCGACTAGCCTGCCCGCTTTCCAGTTAACGGGACGCATGAGGGGAATTTACGACATGGCAACAGGCCAGACGGCAAGTCTGGGCGAGCGGCTGATCGAGCCGGTCACCAACATTTCCGATTTTATCTGGGTGGGCACATGGAACGGTGCGGAGGTACTGCCCTTCCCACCCATGACGATCGTACTGCTCGGCATCGGCCTGTGGATCATGGTCGGACTGAAATTCTACCCCATTCGCAATCTCGGCAACGCATTTGCCGGCCTTTTCAAAGGCAGGAAAAGCGCGGGTGCGGGCGAAATCTCGCCATTTGCGGCCCTGTCGACGGCGCTTTCGGGCCAGGTCGGAACCGGTAATCTTGCCGGTGTGGCGACGGCCATCGCACTCGGCGGACCCGGTGCGATCTTCTGGATGTGGATTACCGCCCTGTTCGGCATGGCGCTGGGGTTTGCGGAAGGCAGCCTTGCCATCCGCTACCGCGAAAAGACGAGTGACGGCGTGCTGCGCGGCGGCCCGATGACCTACATCATGATGGGTCTTGGCAAGAAATGGACATGGCTCGCCGTGCTGTTCTGCCTCGGCACGCTGTTTTCCGCCTTGGTAACCGGTAATTCGATCCAGTCGAACGAAGTGGCCAGTGGCCTCAACGAACTGTTCGGGATCGAACGCTGGATGGGCGGTCTGATCGTCGCCATTCTGGTCTTCATCGTCATTATCGGCGGCATCAAGTCGATCGGCAACGTTGCAGAAAAGGTCGTGCCTTTCATGGCCGCAACCTATATTGCGATGGCGTTGATCGCGCTGATCCTGAACTTCCAGGACCTGCCCGAAACCTTCGGCCGCATCTTCGGCGGTGCATTCAACATGCAGAGCGCAAGCGGCGGTTTCGCCGGGGCGATGATCATTATCGCAATCCGTGCTGGCGTTGCTCGCGGCCTATTCTCCAACGAAGCTGGTCAAGGTTCGACGGCCATTGCGCACGCTGTCGCACAGACGAATGATCCCGAGCAGCAAGGCCGCATGGCGATGCTGGGCACGTTCATCGACACGATCGTCATCTGCACCATGACCGCACTCGTGATCCTGACGGTGGAAGGCGATTTCACTTATCAGGGGCAGGCAGTGCAGCATGTCTGGCAATCGGATCTCGGCACGACGCAGATGTCCGGCTTCGTTACCACCTCAGGGGCATTCGCCGCGGCGTTTCCAACGCTCATCGCGGGCATACCGCTCGGCACGCTGGTGGCATCGGTGGCGCTGATCCTGTTCGTCTTCACCACGTTGCTGACGTGGAGTTATTACGGCGAGCGGGCGATTACCTTCCTTTACGACCGTATTCCGGGCTCCACCCGGGGCGGCGAGAAGATCCTGCACATCATCTGGCGGGTAATCTGGTGCATCGGCATTTTCGTCGGGGCGACCCAACCTTCGCAGCTGGTCTGGCGTCTGGGCGATATCTCCAATGCGGCAATGGCCCTGCCCAACCTGCTGGCTCTCGCATTGCTGAGCGGCGTCGTGTTCAAGCTTGCCAAGGGCGAGCGTGACGCAGGGCCTACCCATACGGAAGACACGCCGGAAGAACCGGAAGAATACTGACGGTCATTAGACTGGCACGAAAAAGGGGCCGGGGGTCAACAGACCTCCGGCCCCTCGTCCTTGGTACGACTGAACCCTCAGCGCAGCCCGAACAGGCGAGCCAGGAAACCTGGCTCCTCCATGGGCAGGATCTTGCCGTGCATCTGATAACGCAGCGAGCTGTCGCTATAGGGTTTCGGCTTGGCCCAGCGATCCGGGCTACTGCTGTGGAAGGACAAACTTGACATGGCAAACCTCCATGAAATCTCTCCCACCGTCCTGATGAGTAAAAACCCTAGGGTTGCACGCTTGTTCCCGGTGGGCGGCTTCCGCGGCTCCAGACCAGCGCCAGCAACGCCAGCGCTGCGAGCGGCATCAGGTTTACACCCAGCGGGAATGCCAGAGCCCGTGTGGCGAAGGGCGCGAAGTAAAGGATGACCAATGCAAGCTTTTCAAATGGCCGGAATCCTCGTTCCAGACCTTGAGTGACCAGCCACAGCGTGGGAAAGACCAGAAATGGCAAATCGTAGTTGAAGAGATAAGGCGACGCGAGAGCGGTCGCCGCCAGCACGACCGCGCCCGTTGCCCTGGCATCGCCATCGAACCGCCGCCATGCGAATATCGCCGAGGCGACAGCCAGGCCGCCAGATGCAAGCCCGGCAATGCTCGCGGGCAAATCCCCCGCCCAAAGCCGTACCTGTGAGAAGAACGTCGCCATCCGCAGGAGGAAATCGGCCTCGACAACTTCCATCAGCGCCCCGCTCGCGCGCCAGCTTGTGGCGTAATCGCCAAGGATGCCCTTTCCGAAAACCAGCACGGAAGAGGCAAGCAAAGCCAGTGTCACCACCCCTGCCGACAGGAATGCTCGCCACCGCCCACCGGCAGCGAACCAGATCGGGGCAAGCACCGCTAAATGCGGCTTGATCACCAGCGCTCCGATCGCTGCTCCGGACAATGCCGAACGTTTGCCCAGTTCATGGGCGCCAAAAACCAACAGGGCGCCAGTGAGCAGTCCCGTTTGCGCATGCGTTGCCGCAATCACTGCACCGGGATACGCGATTACCAGCGGCCACAGGCGAGGAAATGCCCGCAAGCTCGCCCATGCCCATAGTCCCCATGTCGCGGCGACCCAGGCGATCCATGCGATCGGGAACGGCAGTGCCCCGAATGGCACCGCCGCGAAAAGGAACGGGGGTGGATTAACGAACGCGAACCACCCATCGCTGCCGGTGTCAATCTGCACTTGCTCCTGAACCGCGAGATCGTATGCCGCGGCCGGATCGCCTGCTGCCGTCACATGGCCTGCACCCCAGAATGCCAGAAAATCCGTGCCGACAGGGCCCGTTGCCTGAAGGTAAGCGTGACCCACCAGCGCAAGGCCCGCCAGCGCAACCAACCACGAATAGCCGCGGACCCGGTCCCTCGTGAGCCATTCGGCTTTGCGCAGCCAATCCACTTTCGCCTATCCGGCTTTGGCTGCGATCCAGCGGTCGATCTTCGCTTCCAGTACCGGCATGGGGAGGCTGCCAGTGCCTAGCACTTCGGCGTGGAAATCGCGGATGTCGAATTTGTCACCCAACTGTTCCTCCGCGCGCTTGCGCAGTTCCTGAATTTTCAGCGCTCCGACCTTGTAGGCGAGCGCCTGGCTGGGGATCGCGATATAGCGCTCCACTTCCGCCACCACCTCGGTTTCGGTCATGCCACTGTTCTCGAGCATGAAATCGATTGCCTGCTGCCGGGTCCAGCCTTTCGCATGCAGGCCGGTATCGACGACCAGCCGCATGGCGCGCAATTGCTCGTCCTGCAGGGTGCCATAGCGATTCCACGGATCGTCGAAAAAGCCCATCGGGTAGCCCAGTGTTTCGGCATACAGGGCCCAGCCTTCGACATAGGCCGTATTGCCGCCAAACCGCATGAAGGCGGGCAGATCGGTATTTTCCTGCGCAAGGCTGATCTGGAAATGGTGGCCAGGCGCGCCTTCGTGCAGATACAGCGTGACATTGCCGGTCGTCAGGCGGCTCGGCAAATCATAGGCGTTGAAATAGAACGTGCCCGGGCGCGATCCATCCGGGCCGCCGGAATTGTACGATCCGCCTGCTTCGAACTTTTCACGATACTCTTCGTATGGCTTGATCTCGAGCGGTGTCTTGGGAACGAGCGAGAAATAGTCGCCGATCTTCGCATCAACCTGCTTGCCGATATCGTAGTAAGTCTGCGTCAGCGCCTCGCGGCTTTCCGGCTTGAACTTCGCGTCGGTGCGAACGTAGTCGAAAAACTGGTTGAGCGTGCCTGCGAAACCGACCTCTCGCTTGATTTCTTCCATCCCGTTCTTGATCCGCGCGACTTCGGTCAGACCGAGATTGTGCAGATAGTCCGGTTCCAGGGGCAGCGTGGTCGTATCTTCGATAAGCTGTCTATAGAGTTCAGCTCCACCCTTCATCTGCGACAGGCCCACCGTGTCGCGCGCGACAGGCATATATTCGTCCCGCAGGAAATCGCGAAGGCGAGCGTGAACTGCATAGATTTCAGCGGTCCCGGCTCTGTATTCCTCGGTCAGCCGGGCCTTGTCTTCATCTGAAAAATCTTCGGGGAAATTCTTCACCGGCATGAAGAAGGGCGATTCTTCCACCGGCATGGCCAGTTGCGTGTCAAGCTGGCTGACGACATTGCCGATGGTCAGTTTCGTTTCTAAAACGCCGGTTTCCATTCCCTCGCGAAACCTGTCGAACGCCCGGTCGGTGATCGCGATATAGTCCTTGTGCCGTTTGAGATTGTTTTCGTAATCCGTAACTGTCTTGAACGGAGCCGCGCTCTGTCCACTGGCAAAGTTCGGATAGAACGTGTGGAAACCCGAAAAATGATTGATCGGGCGCACCTGTGTGACAGCCAGGATTTCCGGGGCGAAGCCTGCCAGCGTTCTTTGCTGATTGTAGGCGAACACGTCATAAGCGAGCTGGTCCGTGGCCGAAAGCTTGCTGCGGTCGATTTCTGCCAGCATGGCGATGTTCTTCGCATTATCCGCCTTGCTCGCAGCGAGATATTCGTCGGTCAGGTAATCGCCCAGCCGGTCGGCATACCGCATATCGCCACGAAACAGGGCGCCGACAGGGTTCAACTTCAGTTCGCGCTCGTCCGCATCGGCGAAAAGCGCGAACAGTTTATCATGTTCGCCAGCCTCGGCGGCAACCGCAGCATCATCCTGCCGGTCCTGTGCGATGGACGGAACTGCCGAGAGCGCGAGCGCAAAAGCTGCACCTGAAGCGAATGCATGGCTGACGTATTTCATCGCAATTCCCCTGAAACCTCTGAGTTCCGTTACAACACTGGTTTGATATGGCGGACAAGCAGGGTTTGCGACCGATGGCGTAAACGCATCGACCGAACGCCGGCGTCGGTGTCCCCCGACGCGTAGGTCAGTCGATCACGCGCCCGCGAACCATTACCCAACCCACATTTTCGAGCGTAGCCGTGTCTTCCAGCGGGTTGCCATCGATCGCAATCAGGTCGGCGGAATATCCCGGCGCGATCCGACCGATTTCATTTTCCATGCCGAGCACCTTGGCGGCATTTGTCGTCGCCGTGGCGAAGGCTTCGCGGTGGCCCATACCCTGCGCCACCATGAGCGCGAATTCGCCGGCATTGCGCCCATGACCGAAAACGCCGGCATCGGTCCCGAAAGCGATTGGCACGCCCCAACGCATCGCTTTGCCCATGAATACCCGCGCCGTTTCGGCAACTGCCCGGATCTTCTCTTCGACAACGGGGGTGTAAATTCCTTTGCCCAGCCGTTCAGTCACACCCTGGAAAGCCATGAGCGTGGGGATCAGCACCGTGCCGTTTTTCTTCATTTCGTTGGCGGCCGCTTCGTCCAGATACGTACCATGTTCGATCGTATCGATGCCTGCTCGGCTCGCGGCCTCCACACCGCGGGCACCGTGGGCGTGTGCCATGACCTGCAGACCCAGCGAATGAGCAGTATCCGCGATGCTTTTCATTTCGGCATCGCTGAAATGCGCTTCCAGCCCGCGCCCCTGCTGGCTTAACACCCCACCGGTGGCGGTGATCTTGATGACATCGGCACCGTTCTGGCTGGCGAGGCGCACTTTCTCGGCACATTCCACTGCGCCGGTACAGGTGAACCCCGTGTCGAGAACCTCGTTCACTTCGGGACGGAAGCCGCTGACATCGCCATGTCCGCCGACAATCGCCAGTGGGGGGCCCGCCGCCACGATACGCGGTCCGGCGATGAAGCCTTCTTCGGTGCCGCGCCGCAGGGCGAAAGCGGATTCGCGGCCGCTGCCTGCCTCGCGCACGGTCGTGAACCCTGCCAGTGCCGTCAGTCGGGCATTCTTGGCGCCCACGACCACGCCCCATTCGTCGGGTTCGACGGCTTCTTTCCAGAAGTCGCCCCCAGGATCGCCGGTCAAATGAACGTGCAGGTCGACCAGGCCGGGCGCCACGGTCTTGGTCCTGAGGTCGACCACCGTCGCTCCTTCCGGAGCATCGGCAAAACCGTCCTCTATGCTCACGATCCGCCCGTCGGTGACCGTAACGGTCGATTGCCCCCGCGGCTGGCTGTCGGCATCCACCACGACCGCACCGGCATGGATGACCGTCGTGTCAGCCAGCGCAGGCGTGGCAATGATTGCTGCGCCGAGCGCAAGCAGTGCGGCGATTCTCATATGTTTCTCCCCTTTTGGCGCAAGGGGATGCCTGCCCTCATCGGCGAGGGCAAGCAAAAGCAGGTGTCAGAACGTATAGCCTACGCCTACCGCCCCCATCCATTGGTCGGCATCGCCGCGGATCGAGGTGAACGGGGTGCGTTTCGCGTCTCCAAGCATGCGCGAATAACCGCCCAATGCGATCAGGGCGAGCCCGCCATTGGTCACGTCGCCATCGAGGTCGAATACACCCAGCAGGTTGACCCCGGCGCTTTCGAAACCGCCTTCCGCCTGGAATTCGGGCAGCGGCCCACCAGCCGGGACGGAGTAGTAATAGTCGGCAAAGTCATCGTCGATATGCTTTGCGCTGACGGACAGCGATACGGCGATACCGCGGCTCAGCGGCGTGAAATAGGTAATGGACGGGTTGACCGACATGCCGTTATGCGCGCCGGCCACGTCCCAGACCGCATCGATGTTGAAGCTCAGGCTGTCATAGGGGTTGAGCAGCGCCGGAACGCTGACCCCTGCGCTTGGCCCCACTTCGATCGCCGTTTCCAGCTCTCCATAGCTCCTCACCACCGGATCCTTGATCTGGGCAGCGCGGTTGCGGCTCAGCTTTGCAGCGATGCCGGCGGAAAACGACACTTCGCCGTCCCTGTCGGGAATGAAATCGAGCGCGATCCCGCCGGCTCTCGGACTGATGCCGACCCCGCCCAGATTGCCCTGAACCACGGGGATCGGGGAGAAGACGTAGTCGTCCGAACCTCTGTAGCTCGGGCCATAGATCACGCCGGCGCCGACGCTCAGCCAGTCGCCGTCGAACACCGTGGGTTCGGCATTGCCGCTAGCCGCAGAGATTTCGTCCGCCTCCTGGGCGGCGGCAGGTGATGCGCACAGGGCGACGGCAGCGCCCGCAGCGGCAAGAATGGCTTTCATTTGATTTCCCTCGAGGTTCCCTGTTTGCATTGAAACACCCGGTTCGCGCTCCTGTTCCCGCCAGCATCGTCAAGACGATTGTCCCCTGTGCGCTTCGCCTCTAAGCCTTTTGGCGATGACTGAGCGCATGTTCGATATCGCAATCGTCGGAGGTGGGCTTGCAGGCGGGCTTACCGCGCTGGCAGTCCACCGGGCACATCCGCAATTGCGCCTTGCCCTGTTCGAAGCGGGGGAGGTTTTCGGCGGAAATCACCGTTGGAGCTGGTTTGCCAGCGATCTGGATGACGCCGGCACCGATTTGCTCGCACCCTTTCGCAAGACCGAATGGCCCGCGGGCTACGACGTCGCCTTCCCCGCCCACAGCCGGACGCTGGGCTCGGCCTATCGCTCGCTCGCCAGCCGGGACTTCGACGCGGCGCTGCGGCGCGAGCTGCCGCAGGAAGCGATCCGCACCCGGTCCCGTGTGGTCGCACTGGCAGCAAACGGAATCACGCTCGATAATGGCGAGCATATTTCCGCCCGGACAGTGGTCGATTGCCGGGATTTCCAACCTTCGCCCCATCTGCGCGGTGGCTGGCAGGTCTTCATGGGCCGCCACCTGCGCACCGATACGCCGCATGGCCTTGCCCGGCCGATCGTGATGGATGCGCGCGTTGCGCAGCACGATGCCTATCGCTTCGTCTACACGCTACCGCTCGGCGCCGAAGAGCTGTTCGTCGAAGATACCTATTACTCGGACAGCCCCGTGCTGGACCGCAACGCGCTTTCGGGCCGGATCGACCGCTATTGCGCCGCCATGGGCTGGCATGGCGATATCCTCGGCGGCGAAACGGGCGTCCTGCCCGTCATTACCGGTGGCGATTTTGCCGCATACCGGCGCGACCTGCGCGAACCGGGCGTGGTGCAGATTGGCGCGCGCGGCGGGTTTACGCATCCCCTCACCAGCTACACGCTGCCATTTGCCGTTGCCAATGCGCTGGTGCTGGCCCGCGAGGCCATGCTGCCGGGCGAACAGCTTGCCGCCCTGTTCGAAAAACGCGCGCATGATCATTGGCGGACGATGCGGTTCTTCCGCCGGCTTGGCCGGATGCTGTTCGACGCCGCCCGCCCGGACGAACGCTATCGCATCTTCGAACGGTTCTATCGCCTGCGTGAACCGCTGATCGAACGCTTCTATGCCGGAGCCCCGACATATGGGGACAAGTTGCGCATCCTTTCCGGCAAGCCCCCCGTCCCCGTGACCGATGCCGTCCGCGCGCTGCTTGGCAAGGGCAGCCCGCTCGTCCATGAGAAGCCCCAATGACCGCACAGACAAGCCCTGCCCCCCAGGCGGCCCAAACCCCAGCGCCCGTTCCGCCGGGCCGCACCGCCTGCGTCATCGGCGCGGGCTTCGGCGGGCTCGCCCTCGCCATCCGGTTGCAATCTGCCGGCATCGCCACCACCGTGGTGGAGGGGCGCGACAAGCCCGGCGGCCGCGCCTACCACTGGCAGAAAGACGGTTTCACCTTCGATGCGGGCCCCACCGTCATCACTGATCCGAACTGCCTGAAGGAACTATGGGCACTGTCCGGCCACGACATTTCCGAAGATGTCGATCTGATGCCGGTCATGCCCTTCTACCGGCTCGCCTGGCCGGACGGAACGCAGTTCGATTATTCCAACGATGAAGAGCAGCTGTTCCGCGAAATCGCGCAGCTCAACCCGGCCGATGTCGCCGGTTACCAGCGCTTCCTAGAATATTCCGAAGCGGTCTATCAGGAAGGCTATGTAAAACTCGGCCATGTGCCCTTCCTCGACTTCAAGTCGATGATCAAGGCCGCTCCGGCGCTCGCGAAACAGCAGGCGTGGCGCAGCGTCTATTCGGTCGTTTCCAGCTATGTCGATAATGAAAAGCTGCGCGAAGCGCTGAGCTTCCACACGCTTCTGGTCGGCGGCAATCCGATGAAGACCAGCAGCATTTACGCGCTGATCCACAAGCTCGAAATCGACGGCGGCGTGTGGTGGGCCAGGGGCGGCACCAATCGCCTGATCGCGGGCATGGTCACTCATCTGGAACGCCTTGGCGGCACTGTCCGGCTGAACGATCCGGTGGTCCAGATCCACACGCTCGGCAAACAGGTGACCGAGGTCGAAACGCGGTCGGGCTGGAAACAGCGCTTCGATGCCATCGCCAGCAATGCCGACATCATGCATAGTTACAAGGATCTGCTCGCTGGCGCGAAACGCGGTGCCGATTACGCCAAGCGGCTGTCACGCAAGAGCTTCAGCCCCAGCCTGTTCGTGGTCCACTTCGGGATCGAGGGGAGCTGGCCCGGCATCCCCCATCACATGATCCTGTTCGGCCCGCGGTACAAAGGCCTGCTGGAAGACATTTACGATCACGGCGTGCTGCCGCAGGACTTCTCGATCTATCTGCATCACCCGACCGTCACCGATCCGTCCATGGCGCCCGAGGGGATGAGCACGTTCTACGCCCTCGTTCCGGTGGCCCATATGGGCAAGCTGGCGGTGGACTGGGAAGAAATGGGGCCGATGCTCGAAAAGAGCATTCTCGACGAACTCGAACGCCGCCTCATTCCCGGCCTCCACGATCGGATCGTCACCAAATTCCATTATGCCCCCAGCGATTTTGCCACCGATCTCAACGCGCATATGGGCAGCGCCTTCAGCCTTGAACCCGTCCTCACGCAAAGCGCCTATTTCCGCGGGCACAACCGGGATGACGTGCTGGACAATTTCTATCTCGTCGGGGCAGGGACCCACCCCGGCGCCGGCATCCCCGGCGTGGTCGGCAGCGCCAAGGCGACTGCCGGACTGATGCTGGAGGATTTGGCATGACCCGAACTATGAACCGTCTGGCCGTCTACTGCGGCTCCGCCTCGCCGCAGGATCCGCGGTTCATCCAGCTTGCCTACGATGTGGGCAAGGGGCTGGCGCAGCGCGGCATCGGGGTGGTCTATGGCGGCGGACGACTGGGCCTGATGGGCGCCACGGCCCGCGGCGCGCTGGAAGCGGGCGGCGAGGTTATCGGCGTCATTCCCGATGCACTGGCCAATAGCGAAGTCGCCAATCACGACTGCACCGAACTCTACACGGTCGGCGGCATGCACGAACGCAAGCAGCGCTTCACCGACCTGAGTGACGGCTTCATCACCATTCCGGGCGGCGTCGGCACCATGGATGAACTGTGGGAAGCGATGAGCTGGGCGCAGCTTGGCTATCACGATAACCCGGTGGGCCTGCTCAACGCCTTCGGCTTCTACGATCACCTGATCGCATTCAACCGCCACATGGCCGAAGTCGGCTTCGTGCGGCCCGTGCACCAGAATATCCTGGTCCATGATACAACTCTGGATGGGCTGCTTAACCGTATGGAAGCATACGAACCCCATACCCCCATCTTCCAGATGAAGGCCGACGACCTCTGAACAAGCCCCGTACCCTCGTGCAGTCGCGCTATTTGCGCCCCACCCCCGCAAGGGCTGGCGGCGGGCGCGATCGTGCCGTGCTCGTCGATCGCTCGCTCGAATCGATCGAAGAGGGTTCGCACAGTTTTGCCGCGGCTTCGAAGCTGTTCGATCGCACGACGCGCGAACGCAGCTGGCTGCTCTATGCCTGGTGTCGCCGGTGCGACGATATTGCCGATAACCAGGACAAGGGCGGCCCCCTCGGCGATCAGGGCACGCCAAAGGATGCGGAAGACCGCGTCCAGGCGATCCGCGTCCTGACCCGCCGTGCGTTCGAAGAACAGCCCACGGCGGATGCCGCCTTCGATGCGTTTGGCCTTGTCGCGGACGAATGCGGCCTGACGCTGGAAGAAGCGAACGACGTGATTGCCGGTTTCGCGCTCGACGCCACCGGGTGGAGCCCGAAGACAGAAACCGACATGATGCGCTATTGCTACCATGTCGCCGGTGCCGTTGGCATCATGATGGCGCGTATCATGGGGGTTCATCCCGACGATGGCGAAACGCTCGATCGCGCTTGCGATCTGGGGCTGGCTTTCCAGCTCGCCAATATTGCACGCGATATCGTCGAAGATGCGCAGGCTGGGCGCTGCTATCTGCCCCGCACCTGGCTCGACGAAATGGGCTGGGAACAGGGCGAACACGCATTGCCCGAAAACCGTTTCCGCCTAGCCAGCCTGATGCCGCGCCTCATCGCCATGATGGAAAAATACGAAGCCGCGTCGAAGCTCGGCGCCAGGCGCCTGCGTTTCCGTCAGCGTTGGGCCGTGCTGGCCGCTGCACGCATATATGGCGCCATCGGGCGCAAGGTGCTTACCCGCGGGCAGCTCGCATGGGACAGCCGCACCAGGGTCAGTGGCCCGGAAAAACTGTGGCACATGACGGCCGCCTTCTTCGAAGCGATCGTGAACCGGCCGCAGGGTCCGTCGGAGCCGATCCTGTGGAGCCGCCACGATTTCAGGCCGGTCACCGGCTGGTAAGGCCCGGGGCTGTCGCAGCAGTCATTGCAAGAAAGCCCATGGGCCGTCGCGCCAATCCATCACGCAGCTTCCTGTGCCGCCGACAGGGCTGACGTTGGTTTGCTTCGCCTACCGCTCGCAATGACTTGAAAAATGGGTTAGCGCCCCGCCCATGATCCAGAAGCTTCTCATCGCCAATCGCGGCGAAATCGCCTGCCGCATCATCCGCACCGCGCGCGAAATGGGGATCGCCACGGTCGCCGTTTATTCCGATGCCGATGCCCGGGCGCTCCATGTCCGTCAGGCTGATGAAGCGGTCCATATCGGCCCTTCGCCTGCTGCCGAAAGCTATCTGCTGGGCGAAAAGATCATCGCCGCGGCGCAGCAGACCGGGGCGGAAGCGATCCACCCGGGCTACGGCTTCCTCAGCGAAAATGCAGGCTTTGCGCAGGCCGTCATCGATGCCGGACTGATCTGGGTTGGCCCCAAGCCCTCTTCCATCGAAGCGATGGGGCTGAAAGATGCCGCGAAGAAGCTGATGCGCGCAGCAGGCGTGCCGGTGACTCCAGGCTACGAGGGCGAGGATCAGTCGGTCGAACGCCTCAAGCAGGAAGCCGATGCGATCGGTTACCCCGTACTCATCAAGGCCGTCGCCGGCGGCGGGGGCAAGGGAATGCGCAAGGTCGATGCTGCAGCCGATTTCGAAGCGATGCTGGAAAGCTGCCGCCGCGAAGCCAAGGCCAGCTTCTCCAATGACGAGGTGCTGCTGGAAAAATGGATCACCTCGCCCCGGCATATCGAAGTGCAGGTGTTCGGCGATAGCCATGGCAACGTCGTCCACCTGTTCGAACGCGACTGCTCGCTGCAGCGCCGTCACCAGAAGGTCATCGAGGAAGCACCCGCTCCCGGAATGGACGATACAACGCGCGAGGATATCTGCGCGGCTGCCGTGCGCGCGGCCAAGGCGGTCGATTACGAAGGCGCAGGTACGATCGAATTCATTGCCGACGCCAGCGAAGGCCTGCGCGCCGACCGCATTTTCTTCATGGAAATGAATACGCGCCTTCAGGTCGAACACCCCGTGACCGAAGAAATCACCGGCGTCGATCTGGTCGAATGGCAGCTGCGCGTCGCAAGTGGGGAGCCAATCCCGCTCTCGCAGGAGGATCTTTTCATCGACGGTCATGCCATCGAAGCGCGCCTTTACGCAGAAGATCCGGCTGGCGGCTTCCTCCCTTCGACCGGCGCGCTCGATCACTTCGACCTTGGCGTTGAAGGCCGCATCGAAACCGGCGTCGAGGAAGGCGATCGGATTTCGCCTTTCTACGATCCCATGGTGGCCAAGCTGGTCGTCTGGGGCGAAACTCGCGGCGATGCTATCGATCAACTCGCCGGTATTGCGGAAAATGTCGAAATCTGGCCGGTAAAGACCAATGCCGCGTTCATCGCGAACTGCCTTCGCGACGAGGATTTCGAACAGGCCAATCTCGACACCGGCTTCATCGAAACCAAGCTCGACGATCTCGTGTCGTCCGACGAAGCAGACGACGACATCTGGCAGAGCGCGGCCGATTTCATCGCTCTGGCCGAAACCGAAGACTATGAGGACCTGCCCATCGGCCTGCGCCTCAATGCCCCCGGCGTGCTGTCGGCAACGCTCACGCACAAGGGCGAAACCCGCACCGTCTCCGCCGCTCGTGCCGGCACGGAAAGCTTCGCGACGGGCTTTGTCGATCCCGCCAGGGCCGTGGTCTTTGCCGATGGGCAGAGCTTCGTTTTCGAACGTCAGTCCCGTGGATCGGGTGCCGCAGCAGCGGGAGACGGCGCCATCCTTGCCCCCATGCCGGGCAAAGTCATCGCGGTCGATGTTGCCGCAGGCGATACGGTTACCGCGGGTCAGCGCCTCATGGTACTCGAAGCGATGAAGATGGAACACGCCCTCACCGCGCCCTTCGATGGCACCGTAACCGAACTGGCCGCGAGCGAGGGCGGGCAGGTGCAGGTCGAAGCCGTTCTCGCAGTTGTCGAGCCGAAAGAAGAATAAGGCTTCACAAAGCCTCTCCTCATTGCGAGCGTGTCCCCCGAAGAGAGAGGGCACGAATGAGCTGGGACAAGGAACTCGAGGAACTCCGCCACCGCGAAAGACTGGCCGAGCAGATGGGCGGCGAGGAAAAAGTCGCGCGTCAGCATTCGCGCGGCAAGATGGATGCCCGCGCCCGGCTCGCCGCACTCGTCGATCCCGGCAGTTTTCGCGAAATCGGCAAGATCGCGGGCAAGGCTTCCTATGACCAGGACGGCAATCTCGAACACATTCTTCCGGCCCCTTTCCTCTTCGGCAAGGCGGAGATAAACGGTCGCCCCGTCGTCGCTACAGCGGACGATTTCACCATTCGCGGCGGCGCGGCCGATGCCGGGATCAGCCGCAAGATGGTGCAGGCGGAAAAGATGGCGCACGAGCTCAAGCTCCCCATCGTCCGCATGATCGACGGCACTGGCGGCGGCGGCAGCGTCAAGACGCTGGAACAGATCGGCGCAACGTACATCCCCGCCGTGCCCGGCTGGTCGGACGTCGTGAAGAATCTCGACACGGTGCCGGTGGTCGCACTGGCGCTTGGCCCGACCGCCGGTCTCGGCGCCGCCCGCACCGTCGCCAGCCATTATTCGATCATGGTGAAGGGTCTCAGCCAGCTCTTCGCCGCCGGGCCTGCCGTGGTCGATGGCCTAGGCGACAGCTATCGCGGCTCGACTGATCACCAGCAGGCCAAGGAAGATCTCGGCGGCAGCGCGATCCACACCCGCAACGGCGTGGTCGATGACGAAGTGGGGAGCGAAGCCGAAGCATTCGCCCGCGCGCGGCACTTCCTATCGTTCATGCCCGAACATGTCGGCCAGCTTGCCCGCCGGACAGACTGTTCGGACCCTGTTCGGCGGCGCGATCATACGCTTGATTCACTTGTGCCTCGCGATCCGAAGCAGGTTTATTCCATGCGCCGCTGCCTCGACATGGTCTTCGACAAGGGCACGGTTTTCGAGATCGGTCGCATGTGGGGGCGCGCCTGCATCACAGCTCTTGCCCGCCTCGACGGCTGGCCCGTGATGGTTTTGGCCAGCGACCCGTCCTACCTGGGCGGCTCGTGGGAAGCGAAGACCAGCGAAAAAGTGGAACGCTTCGTGAAGCTTGCAGACCAGTTCCGCCTGCCCATCGTCCACCTGGTCGACAACCCCGGCTTCATGATCGGTCGCGAAGCGGAAATGGCCGGCACCATCCGCTACGGCGTCCAGGCCATGACCGCGATTTACAAGGCAAGCGTGCCCCTCGCCTCCGTGGTTTTACGCCGCGCCTCCGGCATCGCCGGCAGCGCGATGAGCAACGCCGAGAATTTCCAGTATCGCTATTGCTGGCCCTCGGGCGACCAGGGGGTCGCTCCCCATCGCTGGCGGGCTGGAGGTCGCCTACAAATCGGACCTCGAAGCCGCCGACGACCCGGCAGCGGAACTCGAAGCGATCCGCGAGCGCCTGCACAAGGTCACCTCGCCCTTCCGCAGCGCGGAACGCTTCAACGTCGAAGATATAATCGCTCCGCGCGACACCCGCCCGCTCTTATGCGAATTCGCCGATCTTGCTTGGCGCAAGCTATACGCCGAAGCCTAGTCTTCTTCCGGCTCGGGCGGCCCGAAGAGCGTGCCGCGCTCGCTGATCAGCACGAATACGAGGCTCAGCACCGCCGTACCCAGAAGAGCGATTGCGAGCGGCCGCGCCGTCCCGTCGTAAAGATAGCCGATATAAGCCCCCAGCGCCGCGCCGCTCGTCATGCGCAAGAAGCCCTGCGCCGACGAAGCTGCACCGGCGATATGCTTGAACGGCTGGAGAGCGATGGACCCGAAATTCGCACCGATGAAGCCGAGCAGGCTCATATTGGCGGCCATCAGAGGCACGAACGTCCACAGGCTCTCATCCGGCTGACTTGCAAACCAGTACTGCGCAGCGGCCACGGCGATGAAAGCGAACAGCGCCACATGGCTGACACGCCGTGCACCGAACCGCTCGACGATGCGGCTGTTCGACCAGTTTGAAATCGCCATGCAACCAGCGCAAATGGCAAAGATCATGGGGAATTTGTCGCCCGCGCCGAAGGCTTCGCCGATCAGCTGCTGGCTGGAATTAATGAAGCCGAACAAGCCGCCAAAAACCAGCGCACTGCCGAGGGTATAACCGATGGTTTCCCGCAAGGTCACGGCACTTGCCATATTGCGCGTGATCGTTGGCAGGTGAATCTGCTGCTTGTCCGATTCATGCAGGGTTTCCGGCAATCGCACATATACCCACGCCGACATAGCAACACCCGCCAGGGCCATGACGCCGAAAATCCAGCGCCAGTCGCCCATTAGCATCAAGACGCCCTGCCCGATGCTCGGTGCGACCGCCGGAACCAGCAGGAAGATCACGAAAATCAGGCTCATCATGCGGGCCATTTTATCGCCGCCCACACGGTCCCGAATGATGGCGGGCGGCAGAGCGATGATACCTGCAGCAAAGAAACCCTGCGCTGCGCGTAGAGCAATCAGCATATCGAAGCTCGTCGCCAAGGCGCAGGCAATCGACAGGGCGATGTAGAAGAACAAGGCCGTGAAAAGCACCGGGCGGCGGCCGTACCTGTCGGCGAAAGCTCCAGGAATGAGCGTACCAATCCCAGCGGCGAGCAGATAGGCGCCGACCACGAACTGACGGTTGTTGCCTTCCACGCGGAGATCGCTGGCCAGGGCATCGAGAGCTGGAAGGATTGCATCGATACCGAAGGCGTTGCACGCCATCAGCAGAGCCATCATCCAGATCAGTTCGCGCTCGCCGATGCTTTTACCGCGCGCAGCGCTCGAAATCGGGCGCTCGCCGCCAGCCAACTGTTCGCTTCGCATCTGCACAAAATGGCAGTTGGCCGACAAGGTTCCGATTTGCAACCCGCGTCGCTATCTATTCTCTCATGAACGATGGCGAAGTGCGTACCGATGCGGATGACAGCGAAGCCGATGGGCTGCGGAAGATCATTCACGTCGACATGGATGCGTTTTTCGCCAGCGTCGAGCAGCGCGACCATCCAGAATTGCGCGGCAAGCCTGTCGCCGTGGGTGGATCGAGCGGGCGCGGCGTTGTCGCTGCTGCCAGCTACGAGGCGCGCAAGTTCGGTGTGCGCAGCGCCATGCCCTCTGTCACGGCCAAGCGCAAATGCCCCGACCTTATCTTTTGCAAGAGCCGTTTCGACGTCTACCGCGAGGTCAGTCAGCAGATCCGCGCAATCTTTCGTCACCACACCGACCTGGTCGAACCGCTCAGCCTTGATGAGGCATATCTGGATGTCACCGAAGACAAGCTGGGCATTGGCAGCGCCACCCGGATAGCGGAACTGATCCGGCAGGAAATCCGCGCGAAGACGAAACTGACCGCCAGCGCAGGGGTCAGCTACAACAAGTTTCTCGCCAAGATCGCGAGCGACCAGAACAAGCCCGATGGCCTGTGCGTGATCCGTCCCGGCGAAGGGGCCGCCTTTGTCGCCGACCTACCGATCAGGCGCTTCCACGGCGTCGGTCCCAAGGGCGCCGAAAAAATGGCGCGGCTCGGCATCGAGACCGGTGGCGATCTGGCGGAAAAGGATATCGAATGGCTGCGCGCTCATTTCGGAAGTTTCGCCGATTATCTCTATCGTGCTTCAAGAGGCATCGATTTGCGGCCCGTTCGGTCGAGCCGCATCCGTAAATCCGTCGGCGGCGAGAGGACGTTCAACCGCGACCTTTCGTCGGGTAGCGAGCTGCGCGACACAATGGAGGATATCATCGATATCGTCTGGGGCTATATCGAGCGCGCGGAAGCAGAAGGTCGCACTGTCACACTCAAGATGAAATTCACCGATTTTCAGATTTTCAGCCGCGCCAAGACGATGGATCGGCCAATCGCGAACAAAGAGGAATTTGCGGCAATCGGCCGCGCCCTGCTGGAGGAGGTCCTCCCCCTGCCCATGCCGATCCGCCTTATGGGACTGACGCTTTCGAAACTGGAGGGGAACAGTGACCAGCAACCGCGACCCGATGCGCAGTTATCGCTGCTCTAATTTACCCAGGACTGCCATAATTCCAGCCGCCTTCTGGTGAGCGCGCTCATTGCTTCGGGAAGCAGGCGTATCGCAAAGAAACGCGCTTCCACGATTTCTCGCCCGTCCGGTTCGGGTGCCGCATCCACGACAGTGCTGAAAATATAAGCGCGGTGCGGTGCGCCCGAAATTTCCTCGTTCAATATGCCGACAAGTTTCAGATCGGTCACGAGGCAGCCTGTTTCTTCGCGCATTTCTCGCCGCGCCGCATGCTCCGGCGTTTCTTTCCGCCCGATACCACCGCCCGGAAAATACCACCCTTGCGGACCGTAACTATGCCGTACCAACAGGATTTCACCCTGCGGATTGGACGCAATGATGGTGACGCCCTCTGCCGTGATCCCGCTGAATTTGCGCCAGTGATGGCGCAACCGGTGCGCAACCTTCAGTGCCACTCGGTCGAGCGGCCTGGGGATCAGGTGAAACATGTCACCGGTTGCCGGGCCGCAGCGAGCAATCGCGCAATCGGAAGATCGTTATCACCTGCAATAGCCTGATCGAGTACGCTGCGTTTTTCCGCACCGCGAAGAACGAAGACCAACCGGTCGCTTGCGAGAAGCGATGGCATCGTCAGGCTGATCCGATCGAACGGAGCTTCGGGAGGTAGCGGATCGGGCGTCAAACGCACGACCGGTCGCGCGTCATCGACCTTGGGATCCGTATTCGGAAATAGCGAAGCGACATGCCCGTCAGCGCCCATGCCAAGCCAGGCAAGAGCGAAAGGCGGCACGGCCTCCATCTCGTTCAGAGTGACGACTTCGGCCCCCGCAGGCTCGAACAGTTTGCGCAGCTTCCCTGTATTCGATGCGGCATGATCTTCGGAAACGATACGGTCGTCTCCCGGCCACACAACCAGTCGCGTCCAGTCCAGTTCGTGGCCAAGCAATTTTTCCATGATCGGAAAGGGAGTGGATCCCCCGGGAACCGTGATCGTCACCGGCCCATCGGATTGATCCATCCGTTCGCGCAGCTGGGACGCCAGCCAGTCAGCAATAGCAGCATCGCCCTGACCCTCGATGATAGTCAAATTTTCCATACTGTATTGATACACCAATGCCGCCCGTCCCCAAGGGGAAAGGCGGCATAGGCGCACACGAATAGGTATGTGCTTACTTGGTAGTCTGATTGAGGAACCAGACGCGTTCTTCGCACTGATCGATCCAATCGTCGACGATACCGCTGGTGGCGTTGTCACCCACTTCTTCCGCGGCGTCTTTTACCTCATTGAGCCGTGTGTGCAGCTTGCGGTTATCGTCACGCAATTCTGCCACCATTGCGTCGGCAGTGATGGTCACATCATCCTGATCGGCAATCTTTGTCTGCTTGGCGATGCTGCCGATCGATGTGAGGGTGAACTCGTCATTCTTGCGGACGCGCTCGCCAATGGCATCCACTGTGCCAACCAGCTGCGCTGCCTGCTCGTCAAAAAGCAGATGCAGGTCGCGAAAACGCGGTCCCGCCACATGCCAGTGAAAGTTCTTGGTTTTGAAATACAGCGCCATGGTATCGGCCAGTGCGCCGTTCAGCGCGCTTACCAGTCCAGCTTTCGCGTTGTTGCCCAATTCTGCCATGGTATTTACCCCTTTCGTCGTTCTGAAGTTCACCTCATCAACGGCTTTCCGCCACTACGGTTTCCCGATTAGCGGCGGTTGCTGTGATCGGGTCAGGCGATGATTCCTCTCGCGCTGAGCCCGGTGATCACGCCAAGGCCGAAAAGCAGGACAGCGAGGCCGATCCTCAACCGCCGTAGCGGCAGTCTCGCTTCGAGTGCTGTGCCGGAAAGCCATCCCATAGTGACTGCAGCCCCTCCCCCGATCGCGCCGCCTAATCCCGCCAGCGGCCAGTAGGCGAAAACTACGGCCATCGCCGCTACCAGGAAGCGCGAGGCGTCGGTCATTTGCCTGAAGCACAAGACGATGAACGCAGCCCCCATCGAACGTGTCGGTTCCCGCGGCACTCGCTCCCGATTGGGCCAGGCGCACTCGAAGGCGGCCAGCAGAAGCGCGAGGGCCACGAACATGGTTGCCGCGCTTTCGGACATGGTTCCCGCCAGAAGGCTTCCCAACCAAGCCGCGGTAATCGCGGTCAAAGCAGAACTCGTCAATGCCACCACGAGCAAGCCATTCGCCGCACCCAGAGCACCCGCAAGGCGCGCCACCAGCAGCTGGTCGCGCGCACCGATCGCGGCCACGAAGCTGGCAACCATGGCGAATAGCAGTGCCGTCATCCTCGCTCCCGTCCATCTTCCTAAGCGTCCATGCTTGCAATAGCACGGCACGCAGAAAAACGAACAGGAGAGCGATGTGAAACTCGCAGATGGCATGGCGTCAGTGGTCACAGGCGGCGCTTCGGGGCTCGGCAAGGCGAGCGCGCAGGCACTGGCGGACGCTGGCTTGAAAGTCACAATCTTCGATGTGAACGAAAAAACGGGCGAAGAACACGCCGAAGCAATCGGTGGAACCTTCGTGCTGGTGGACATCACCGATGAGCAATCGGTCGTTGATGGTTTTGCGAAGGCCCGTGCGGCCAATGGGCAGGAGCGCGTCACCGTACATTGCGCAATGACCAGCCGGCGCGGAAAAACGCTGGGCTGGGACAAGGACGCATCTCGGTACAAGCGACTGGAAACGGAAGACTATGCCTTTGGCGCCGAAGGCATCCTCGTATCATCCTATCGCATTGCCAGCCTGTCCGCGCTGGGCATGGCCAATTCCGAGCCGCTCAACGAAGATGGCGAGCGCGGTTGCATTATCCTGACGGCCAGCGTGGCGGCGCAGGACGGGCAAATCGGCCAAGTGATTTATGGTAGCTGCAAGGCCGGCGTCAACGGGCTCGTCCTGCCGATGGCACGCGATTTGATGGACATCGGCATTCGCGTGAACTCCGTGATGCCTGGCATCTTCGCCACCCCGCTGATGCTTGGCATGAAAGAACGTAATCCGCAGATGTGGGACCGGCTGAATGCGAGCGTTCCCTTCCCCAAACGCCTCGGTCACCCGGAAGAATTCGCTTCGCTAATCTGCGAAATCGCCCGCAACAGCTATATCAACGGTCACCAGTTCAGGCTCGACGGGGCGATAAGAATGCCGCCCAAGTAACCCATTTTAGGCGATTGGCAGATCCATACGGCCGGACTTGCTCTCGTTCTACGTGTGACCACGAAAATCTTACATATCGCCAATCCAGAAACGCGCAGCTCAAGCACCGCGCTTTAAGTTTCGAAAAAGATGTCCGGAATGGAGGGCCCTAAACCTGCCCGATCGCTTCGAGAGCGGCCCCGGCTGCCAGCCATGCTTCTTCTGCTACCGCCAAGGAATCGACCGCGTCGGCTCGTTTCCTCAACAGCTCCTCCATCGACACACCATCCAAGTTGGATGTCTTCGCGCTGCCTTCGAGGATCGAACGGTCGAGTTTTTCGACTTCCGCTGTGAGCCGCTCCATGGTTTTTTCGGCTTTGGCCAGTTCGGACTTGGCCTCGCGGGACTGAGCCTCGGTTTTATTCCCGCGCGAGCCGCGCGATTTTCCGCCGCCACTGCGCCGATCTCCCTTGGGCTGGTTCCGACCCAGAACGAAATCGATGTAGTCCTGCATGCTTCCAGCGTACTCGGTCGCAGTGCCGCTATCGACAAGGATCAGCCGATCCGCAGTCAGTTCGACCATGTGGCGATCGTGACTGATAAGGATGACGGCTCCCGAATAATCGTTGAGCGCCTGTATGAGGGCCTCGCGTGCGTCGACATCCAGGTGGTTGGTGGGCTCGTCCAGTATCAGCAAGTGCGGCGCATCGCGCGTGATCAATGCCAGCGCCAGCCGCGCGCGTTCTCCACCCGATAGCTTGTCCACTCGCTGCTGCGCTCGCGGGCCGGAAAAACCGAACCGTCCCAGTTGTGCTCGAACCGCACCCTGGGCTGCGCCGTCCATCGCGCGGTTCATCAGGTCGAGAGGCGTGTCTTCGCCAGCCAGTTCTTCTACCTGATACTGGGTAAAATAGCCGACCTTCAGCCGTCCCGGTGCATTCACCTCCCCTTCCGCTGCGGCGAGCTGCGAAGCCAGAAGGCGCGCGAGCGTGGTCTTGCCGTTTCCGTTACGACCGAGCAGCGCAATGCGATCGTCTGCTTCGATCCGGAAGTTCAGTCGCTTGAGGATTGGCGGCGCTTCGCCGTAACCCACGGCCGCCTGCTCCAGCGTGATCATCGGCGATCGCAGCTCTTCAGGATCCGGGAAGTCAAAACTTAAGCTTGGGTCCTCCATGAGCGCAGCGATTGGCTGCATGCGCGCCAGCATCTTCGCTCGCGATTGCGCCTGTTTGGCAGTCGAAGCACGGGCACTGTTACGGGCGACGTAATCCTGCAACTTGGCGCGCTGCGCATCCTGCGAAGCCTTTGCAGCCGCTAGTTGCGCCGCACGTTCGGCCCGCTGTTTCTCGAACGCATCATAACCGCCCGGATACAGCGTCAACTGTCCACCCTGGAGGTGCAGGATGTGATCGACCACCTTGTTCAGGAGGTCGCGCTCGTGACTGATTACTACGAGTGTTGCGGGATAGGACTTGAGGAAATTCTCCAGCCAGAGCGTCGCTTCCAGATCGAGGTGGTTGGAAGGTTCGTCCAGCAGCAGGATGTCGGGTTCGGAAAACAGGAGCGCGCCGAGAGCGATGCGCATTTTCCATCCGCCCGAAAAGCTTTCGACCGGACGTTTCTGCATCTCTTCATCGAAGCCCAGCCCGCTCAGTATCTTGGCCGCGCGCGACGGGGCACTGTAGGCGTCGATCGCCAGCAGGCGATCGTGTACATCGCCCATGCGGTTCATGTCGGTGCAGGTTTCAAGCTCTTCCAGCAATTGCGCCCGCTCGGTAGCAGACGCGAGTACGACCTCTTCCGGCGTCATCGTGCCGCTGGGCGCTTCCTGCGCAATATAGCCAATGCGGGCGCGCGACGGTTTGCTGACTTCGCCCTCATCCGGTTCAATTTCGCCGATAAGCGCTTTCATCAGCGTGGATTTGCCTGCGCCATTGCGGCCGATCAGGCCGACGCGCGCACCAACCGGAACGGTCGCGCTGGCGCCCTCGAGAATGGCCCGGCCGCCAAGCCGCACTGTGACACCATCGATTGTAAGCATGCGCGGCCCCCTAACAGCCTATTGTCGTTCCCCAAAGAAAATACGGATTGTGAAACTTGCAAGATTTACGTCGTGCGCTAGCCCGTCGAAATGGAGATGCAGGATCTGCTACAGCGGTACTTCGGCACGCCCGATCTGGCCAACGTCGATCCGGCTGCAATGCCGGCGGGGATCGATCGCATGCTTGTCGACCTCGGGCTTGAGCGCGACCGCGGCCGGCGGTTCGCGCTTTGGACATTGCTTTACATGCTGGATGCAGCGCCCGACCTTGATGTCGCATTCAAAGATGCAACCGATCGAGAGGCAGCGCGCAACATGATGGATATGATCGCCGCAGCCACGCCAGACTAAGGGCCCAGGAGACAAGTTGCCTTTAGCTACTGCGCGCCACCAAACGCGTTGCTGCTAGCTCGCTGTCAGCGCGCTTCGCTCCCGGTGACGTTCCAATTTGAATGCCACGCACAGGATCAGGATACCTCCCAGCGCGAGGCACAGGCCTACCCATCCCGGAGCGGTCCAGCCCATTCCGGCAGTGATGGCCAAACCCGCCAGCCAAGGACCTAGTGCATTGGCGATGTTGAAGGCCGCATGATGGAGGGCGGCAGCCATAGTCTGCGCCTCGCCGGCGACATCCATCAGGCGAACCTGGAGAATTGGGCCGAGGCCGCCGCCCATGCCGATGGCAAAGCAGACGAGAGATAGCAGCCAGAAATTTGTAGCAGCGAAAGTGAAGGCCGCGAGAAAGACTGCACTCCATGCAAGCAGGCCGATCGCTGCAGCCTTTAAAGAAATATCGGCAATCCAACCGCCCAGTAGATTTCCGACGAGAATTCCGAGTCCGAATATCGCGAACACCCACGGAACCGATGCAGGCGTTGCGCCGGTATATTCAGTAAGAACGGGTGCTAAAAAGCTGTATACTGCGAACAGGCCGCCGAAGCCCACCGCACCTGCTCCAAGCGTCAGCAGAACCTGCGGATGCGCCAATGCATGCATCTCGCGCCGCATGCTCCGCCCTACTTCCACTGGTTTTCGGGGGGCAAGGATCAGGAGCGCGGTGGCGGTCGCCAGGGCGATTCCCGAGACACCGCCGAATACGACGCGCCAGCCGACATGCAGGCCAAGCCAGTTGGCGAAAGGCGCCCCGATCACCGTGGCGACAGCCAGACCGGCCATCACGTAAGATGCGGCCGCGGCGCGCTTCTCCGGAAGAAGCGAGGCGGCCAAGAGCGCTGCCACCCCGAAGTAGGCGCCGTGAGGCAGGCCGCTAAGGAACCGGAAAGCGAGCAGCGTATGATAAGTAGGCGCCCACACTGTCGCCGCATTACCCATCGCGATCAGGACCATCAGCACAACCAGCAGACGCCGCCGCGGCCAACTCGCCCCGAACAGCCCGAGGATCGGCGCGCCGACCACCACCCCGAGCGCGTAGGCACTTACGGCATGCGCTGCGACCGGTTCGGTGACAGCGAAGTCTGCTGCGTAAAACGGCAGAAGGCTCATGGCAGCGAACTCCGTCGTGCCGATTGCGAACCCGCCGAGGGCAAGAGCAAGAATGATGAAGGCTATGCGACCCGTTGAAAGTGGATCTGCGGCATGGGTCATGATGTGGTCTGTCACGGGGAGTGAGGGGAAGATTGCGCTAGATCGGTAGCGGCGCAGCTTCGATCAAGCCCCACGGCACGTCTCCCGATATTTATCCTAGACGCCAACCGCCTCTGGCGTGTCCCCGATATTGGTACAGAGAGTTTGCCCCTCCGGAACGGGATGGCGCGTCGCATCGTTGGATAAACCAAAGGAGATCAACATGTTCGGTTGGGCCATTACACTTGCCATCATCGCACTCGTCGCAGCAATCCTCGGGTTTGGAGGCGTTGCAGGCTTTCTGGCAGATCTGGCCCTGATCATATTCGTCGTCGCCTTGATTGCGAGCGCGATCTTCTTCTTCCTGGGCTGGAAGGGTGCGAAGGCGGCTGCAGACAAGCTGAAACAGTGAGCCGCTTACTGTGAGTGAATGACCGAACCTAATAGCTGGCGAGTTCTGAATCTGCGGATCAGTCGTCGACCATGCTGGTCAATTCAACTGTGGGCTTGCCGCAGATAGACACCCCGGGTCGGTAGTCGGGAGATGTTGCATGTCCAGGCGCCCCCGTCCGGACCGTTTGACATCGTACATAAGGTTATCGGCCAGTCGGATCAGCGAACCTGGATTGGGGTAGTTATCGGGGGGGATTACAATCCCGCCTGCACTCGTACTGATTCCCCACGGTAGAGTTTCGATCGCTCCAACAAGCGAACTTTGAACACTTTCCTGCCTCTCCGGATCATTTGCGACCTGAAGAAAGACAAGAAACTCGTCGCCGCCAATACGCGCGACATGGTCTTTTTCCCGCAAGGCACCTCGCAGGGCGGTGACCACGTGACGCAGTACTTCATCGCCCCCCGAATGTCCGTAGCGGTCGTTGATCGATTTGAAGTGATCAAGGTCTAGAAATATCAGAGCTGTCGTGCGGTCGTCACTTTTTGCCTTCGCCAATTCCGTCCGAAGCATTTTCTCGAAACCGCGCGGTGTAAGCGCTCCTGTAAGCTTATCGACATTCGCCGCCTTTTCGGCGTCGTTAAATCCAGATCTAGCTCTGCTGACGCCCATTCCTGCAGCGAGTGTCATGGGGACCAGTAAATATGCTTCCCATGGCATGTCATGGACCCACGCTGAAACCAGCAAGACAGCGCATGCCGACAGGATGATCAGGTGAGAAATCAGGTTGCGGAAGTGCCAACAGGCGAAAGCCGTGAAGAGCAGATATCCGCACTGTGCAGCTGCTGAGGGAGGCGCCGCGATCAGCGCGGGGGTCAATAATATTTGCCCCGCCAAGAGGCCGTAGCCCAAGTGAGCCTGAGACAAACATCCCCGCGACCGAACGGCCCCGGAAGGATCGCTGTCGAAGTTGTATGAGTTGTCTCTCTGGCCCAACCGCATCGAGGCGAACTCCGCTCCTTACGGATTGAATGCCGTCCCAGGCCACCCACGCACCCGGCAAGCTACGACCTCTCGCTGCGCACATATAAGACCCACGACCAATTCCCCTGCTCAAACCCCAAATGCTTCGCCCATGCCTAACTTGCGCTAACTGGATTCGCACATGGCTTGCGCGCGCGATGAAGCAGTTGCCTTTCCGCATGGAAACCGTAGAAATCAGAATAGTGCATATTCCGATCGGTAATAATAACGACGAAGGCCTTGAACTTCTGAAGCAATTGCCCTGACGGAAGCAATGCTAGCGACGACGTGGTATTTGCGGGGGCGATAAATGCCAAGCTCTGATGAGGCTCAACAAGAGCGGCAGAGCCGCGATTTGCGCAAGCTCGACCTTAATCTGCTTATCGTGTTCGAAACCGTCTACAAGACCGGCAGCGTCAGCGAGGCAGCCCGGGTTTTGGGTATGACGCAGCCTACTGTCAGTAATGCATTGGCGCGCCTTCGAGATCATTTCTCCGACCAGCTCTTTGTGCACCGGGATCGTAGCATGAAGCCAACGGCGCGCGCCCGGGCTCTCCTACCTCCAGTGAAAGAAGCGCTGACCGCTTTGCGGCGCGGCCTATCGCTCGAAACCGACTTCGATCTGATTACCGCCGATCGCCGGTTTCGGCTGCTCTTGCACGATTTCAGCGTACCGTCGGTTCTGCCGCCGATCATCAAAGCGCTCGATGATGCGCAGTCATCTTGCTCGGTCGAAGTGATTACGCCGGACTGGTCGCGACCGCACGAGGCACTCACCAATGGCGACGCCGATATCATGCTCGACATTTCCCTGCACGATCAGCCCGGTGTCACGCTCGAGCCGCTTATGGACGGCGAGGCGGTCTGCGTCGTCCGGGCAGCCCACCCCACGATCGGGCACGCTCTCTCGCCAGAGCAGTTCGCGGAGAACGGGCACGCCGTGGTCGAAAAGGAAATGCGCCTGCACCTTCCCACGGCGCGGCTGGTGATGGCGGCCGGGTTGGAACGCCGGGTCGTAGCCGTGGTACCGAATGCTGCCAGCCTGACGGTTACGATCGCAACGACAAACCTGATCGCGATAGTGCCGCGACGCTATGCCGAACTGGTGGCACCGATCTATCGGCTGAGAATACTTCCGGTCCCCTTTGAATATCCAAAAACCAAAATTTTCTTGGGTTGGGCCACAGAGCGCGCTGACGATCCAGGACTTCAATGGCTACGCGGCCTGATCCGGGCGACCTTCGCCGCCTGACCAATTCCCGATGTGCCAGACCAAAGGCTGCACACCTTACGGTTCGCTAACCGGTGGTTATCTTGAAGCACGCTAGGAAAACTGGAGCGGGTGAAGGGAATCGAACCCTCGTCGTCAGCTTGGGAAGCTGCTGCTCTACCATTGAGCTACACCCGCGAACCATGTCCGACTTCATGCCGTATCGGCCATACAACGCGACGAGGCGCCTGCCACGACAGGGCTCGATCAGTCAATATGGCTTGGCTGCCCCTACGTGTTGCACCAGCGAACCCCACCAAACCCAATTAGGGAATGAAGTCACCATCTGGTAGTTAGGCTGCCGTTCACCATCACTGGACGGAGTCGCAGGCTTTCAACCGACCACTTGGCGGACTCCCCGATCGGAGCGAGCTTATATGCATGACTACAATCTCCAATATGTGGATGACGATGGGATCTCCCAGACGATCTCGTTTTCTGCTCTCACGCCCAATGGCGCGCTGGATCGGGCCATGACGATCGCGCCTGGTCGGTGGGCGAAGCTGCGCGACGAAGCGGGCGATATCTGTCGGATCGAACGTCTGTCCCATTCTGCCGTGTGGCGTATCGCGCGCACGGCCTGATAGCCTTTTGTCGGCCGGCCACGTTTGTCCTTTGCGGCGCGTGTATCGTCTGGCGTTGACCTGCCGCTAGCGCAATCTCCGACCAACCGCGGAAAACGCGTCCGGCGAGGGTTCCCTCCTGGGAGGAGGGCTATACAAGGCCCCAATGTCGACCAATCGTGAATGGGTGAACTGGGCCATCGGCCGGATCGAAGCCGATTTCCATCGGTCGGCCGATACCCATCTCATACCTTTGCCCGTACCGGCCCTTCCGGATATCGCCATCTACCTGAAAGACGAATCCAGTCATCCGACCGGCAGCCTGAAGCATCGCCTTGCCCGATCGCTATTTCTTTATGGTCTGTGCAACGGATGGATTTGCGAACGCACCGCTATTGTCGAGGCGTCCAGCGGATCCACTGCCGTTTCGGAAGCCTATTTCGCCAGGATGCTCGGACTGCGTTTTATCGCCGTCGTTCCACGCTCGACAGCGCAGGCGAAGCTTGATGCCATCGCCTTCTACGGAGGGGAATGCCACTTCGTCGATCGGCCATGCGAAATTTACGACGCAGCGCAGTCGCTCGCCGATGAACTGGACGGCCATTACATCGACCAGTTCACTTTTGCCGAACGCGCCACAGACTGGCGCAGCAACAACAACATTGCCGAATCGATCTTCGCCCAGATGGAGCGCGAACCGCATCCCGTACCGCGCTGGATCGTGTGCGGTGCGGGCACGGGCGGGACGTCTGCCACCATCGGGCGCTTCGCACGATACAATCGTTTCGACACGCGCGTATGCGTGGCCGATCCGGAAGGATCCGTGTTTCACCGCCACTGGCAGGATCGCTCGATCGAGCGGGTGGATCATTCAGCGGGCTGCATAGAAGGCATCGGCAGACAGCGGGTCGAGCCCAGCTTTCTCCCCGATGTGATCGACCGCATGGAAGCCGTGCCGGACGTCTGCTCGATCGCGGCGGCGCACGAAGTCAGCCAGCGCCTGGGTCGCCGCTGCGGCGGATCTACCGGAACGAACGTCTGGGCGTGCGCGAAGATCGCGGCGGAGATGGCCGAACGCGGCTGGAAAGGATCGATCGTGTCCATCCTTTGCGATGATGGCGCGCGCTATTCCGATACGATCTTCGACAGCGCATGGCTCGCAGCGCGTGGTCTGGACATCATGCCGCAGCAAAAGAAAATCGCGCATTTCTTCGAAACCGGCACATTCGCGGCCGAATGACATTCAGGCAGGATAAGGGGCCGCACGATCATGATCAGCGATGACAGGATAATCCTTGGCCTGCTGGCTCTCGTCCTCGCGTTCGTGTTCGCCACGCGCGAGAGGCCCGGTTGGCAGCGATTCTATGTCTTCGTGCCGATCATCCTGATCTGCTACCTCGTACCCAGCCTGATGACGACCTTCGGCCTGATCGACGTGTCGCAGAGCAATCTGTGGCCCGTGGCGAAGGACTATTTCCTGCCCGCCGCGCTGTTCCTGATGACGCTCAGCATCGACATCAAGGGCATTCTGGGCCTTGGCAATAAGGCCATCATTATGTTCCTTACCGCCACCGTCGGCATTATCCTGGGTGGCCCACTGGCGCTGTGGATCGTTGCGCAGTTCGAACCATCGATTATCGGTTCCGGCGACACGGCAGCATGGCGGGGCCTTGCAACGCTCGCAGGAAGCTGGATCGGCGGCGGAGCGAACCAGACCGCGATGCTCGAAGTCTATGGTTATCCTCTCGAAGGTTTTGCTGCGCTACTGGCTGTCGACATCATTGTCGCCGAAATCTGGATGGTCTTCCTGCTGTATGGCGCTGGCGCGCATGAGCGTGTCGACCGCTGGCTGGGCGCGGACAGTTCTTCGATCGCCAAGCTGCGCGATACCATGGCCGACTACACCGAAAGTATCGAACGCGTTGCCAAGGCAAACGACTATGTCCTGCTATTCGGCATTACCTTTGCGGTCGTCGGCCTCTCGCATCTGCTTGGTGGCTGGCTCGGGAATTTCTTCGCCGAATTGCAGGGCGAAGAGGCGACGCTGGCCAGCGAATTCTTCTGGGTAGTGGTCATTTCGACCACTCTCGGTCTTGCCGCCAGCTTTACCCGCGCCCGCGAACTGGAGGGTATCGGGGCGAGCAAGTTCGGTGTGCTGTTCATTTTCCTGCTCGTTGCAGTAATCGGCACGCGAATGGATGTTACGAAGATCGCGGATGCTCCTGCTTTCATGGCGATCGGCTTCATCTGGATGCTGTTCCACGTGATACTGCTGCTGGTTGTCGCCAAGATCATAAAGGCGCCGTTTTTCTTCGTCGCGGTAGGTAGCAAGGCCAATGTCGGCGGGGCCGCGTCCGCACCGGTCATAGCCGCTGCATTTCACCCCGCCCTCGCCCCAGTCGGCGTGCTGCTTGCCGTGCTTGGCTATGCACTGGGAACATACGGCGCCATCCTGTGCGCGCAGATGATGGCAGGGGTCGGCTAGACCGCAGTTCGTGAAGGTTTCAGCCGATACCGGTTGATTTCGGACCTCTCGTGCGTATTGGCCGTTGCCAACGAAAGAGAGGATTTTTCCCATGCGTCAGGTTGACCATTTCATTGCCGGCAACAGCCCGGCAGCCACCCGCAAGCACAAGATCTGGAACCCGTCGACGGGCGAGGTTCAGGCCGAAGTTGCGCTGGGCGATGCTTCCCTGCTTGATCAGGCGGTTGCGGCTGCCAAGAAGGTGCAGCCCGAATGGGCCGCGACAAATCCGCAGAAGCGCGCCCGGGTCATGTTCGAATTCAAGCGGCTTGTCGAAGAAAACAAGCAGCAACTTGCCGAGCTGCTCGCCAGCGAACACGGCAAGGTCGTGGACGATGCGCACGGCGATGTGCAGCGCGGGCTTGAAGTCATCGAATATGCGTGCGGCATTCCGCAGGCGCTCAAGGGCGAATACACGCAGGGCGCAGGCCCCGGCATCGACGTTTATTCGATGCGCCAGCCGCTGGGTATCGGCGCGGGCATCACTCCGTTCAATTTTCCGGCGATGATCCCGATGTGGATGTTCGGCATGGCGATCGCGGCGGGCAACGCCTTCATCCTCAAGCCGTCCGAACGCGATCCCAGCGTGCCCGTTCGCCTCGCCGAACTCTTCGTCGAAGCTGGCGCACCCGAAGGGCTGCTGCAGGTCGTCCACGGCGACAAGGAAATGGTCGATGCCATCCTCGATCATGAGGATATCGCCGCCGTCAGTTTCGTCGGGTCGAGCGACATCGCCCACTATGTCTACAAGCGCGGCGTTGCTGCGGGCAAGCGCGTGCAGGCCATGGGCGGCGCAAAGAACCACGGCATTGTCATGCCGGATGCCGACCTCGATCAGGTAGTCAACGATCTGGCCGGGGCAGCCTTCGGTTCGGCGGGCGAGCGTTGCATGGCGCTGCCCGTGGTCGTCCCGGTCGGCGAGGATACAGCGGACAGGTTGCGCGAAAAGCTCATCCCCGCGATCAATGCCCTGCGCGTTGGTGTCAGCACCGACAAGGACGCCCATTACGGTCCCGTCGTTACGCCCGAACACAGGGCGCGGATCGAACAATGGATCGACACGGCGGAAAAGGAAGGCGCCGAAGTTGTGATCGACGGTCGCGGCTTCAGCCTTCAGGGGCATGAAGACGGCTTCTTCGTCGGCCCGACCCTGCTCGACCGCGTAACCACCGACATGGAAAGCTACCAGGAAGAAATCTTCGGCCCCGTGCTGCAGATTGTGCGCGCCCGGGATTTCGAGGATGCCGTTCGCCTGCCGAGCGAGCATCAATACGGTAATGGCGTCGCCATCTTCACCCGCAATGGCCATGCTGCACGCGAATTCGCCCACCGGGTGAATGTCGGCATGGTTGGCATCAACGTGCCGATCCCCGTCCCCGTCAGCTATCACAGCTTCGGCGGCTGGAAGCGCTCTGGCTTCGGCGACACCGACCAGTACGGCATGGAAGGCCTCAAGTTCTGGACCAAAGCCAAGAAGGTCACGCAGCGCTGGCCAGATGGCGGCGGCGATGGTTCCAACGCCTTCGTCATCCCCACGATGGGATAAGACCTTTCGCAGGAGCGTTGGGGACTGATGATGACACGCAAAACTTTCTCCTTCGCCCTGCCCGTGGTCCTGCTGGCCGCCGCCTGTTCGGACAATTCCGACACCGCGCCCGATCCCGATGCCACGATGACGGTCGAACCCGATGGCGGCATCGGCGACGGGGCCGGTCCGCCCGAACCCGTCACGGCGGACACCATCCCCGCGGCTTTTCTGGGTGTGTGGGATGCTGGTGGCGGCGATTGCGCCCCCGCATCGCTCACCCGGATGGAAATCCTGCCCACCACATTCCAGTTCTACGAATCGCACGGCGACGTAACCCGTATCGAGGTCGACAGTCCCGAAAAGATCGTCGTCTCGCTGGCGATGGAGGGCGAAGGCGAACAATGGCAGATGGCGCGTATGTTCACCCTTTCCAATAACGGCCAGACGCTAACCCCGTCCGCTGTCGATCCCGAAGAACAGTTCGAACCTACACCCCTGACGAAGTGCGAATAGGAGCCCCCGTAATGCGCATTCTCACCCTGGGCCTCATGGCCGTCCCGCTTGCTGCCTGTGCCACCACCCCGGGGCCCGATACCCCGGCAGATCAACCGCCGCCCATGGCCGGGGCATGCAACGCTGACGCTGCGCAGTCGCATGTTGGCAGCACCGTTTCGGCGGCAATCGGCGCCACCATCCAGAAGGAAAGCGGTGCCCGGTCGCTGCGCTGGGGCCCGCCCAATTCGGCATGGACGATGGATTACCGCGAAGATCGCGTGAATGTCCGCTATGATGACGAGATGAAAATCACCGAAATCACCTGCGGGTGACACGCCGACACGCCTTCACCGGATCGCCCTACGAAGCGCAATTCGGCTTCGCTCGGGCGGTGCGGGAAGGCAATCGGATAATCGTGGCCGGTACGGGACCGGTCGAAGACGATGGCTCGTCCACGCCCGGCGATGCAGCCGCTCAGGCCGAACGCTGTTGCGTCCTCATCCTGCGCGCCATCGAAGAACTGGGCGGCAGCGCCGATGATGTCGTACGCACCCGCATGCTGCTGACCGATCCGGCCGATCAGGATGCTGTGGGCGCGGTCCATGCCCGCTTTTTCGGTGAAGCGCGTCCGGCAGCGACCATGGCGGGCATCGCATGGCTCTGCCGTCCGGAATGGAAGGTCGAGATGGAAGCGGAAGCTTTACTGGGCATGCCACCCTCGGGCTGATTGTGCCCATCGTCCTGATCGGAACGTGGGACAGCACAAACGGTTGATCGCAAACGCCAAGGTATTCCCGGAGATTGTTTATGAAGCCACTGCTGTATCTTGCCCCGATTGCTTTAGCGGGCCTCGTCGCTTGTTCCCCGTCGGGCGATACCAATGAAACGGCCGCGGATGCGACCGCTGAACCCACCCCGGCCGGAACTATCGAACCCGATCCGAACGGACCTGCGGCGAACCCCGCCGCTCCTGACGCGATGGGCGATACAGCACCCGTCTCGAATGACAGGACCTTCCCTGTCGCCCTGCGTGGCAAATGGCGTCTGACCGATGGCCCTGCGCCCACCGCAGCGCAATGCGAAAGGGCGACAGGCGATAATATCGGCAAAGTACTGGAAATCGACGAAACCCGCTTCAGCGTCTTCGAGAATCGCGGGAAGGCCACCGAAGTGAAGCAACGCGGGGCGGGCATGGTCCGCGCCATATTCGATACGACATATGCCGATACGCCGACCAGCGCGGATCTGACATTCGCAGTCGATCCGGAAAGCCGGACGCTTACGGTTACCGATAACGAAGGGCGGGACGAAGCGCGCGTTTACAAACGCTGTCCCGGCTGAAGCGCGCCCGGGCGGCATTCGGCACTGATCCTGCTGCACACGGCTACCGCATTACGCCGCCCCTCCCCCTTTCCGGCGAAGCACTGCCTTATCATGATTTCCGCATGATCCGGCGCGGCCTTCGTGATATCGCTCGATTGGGTCGACGCATAATTGGGGGCATACAATTACAATGAAATCACATGTCTGGTGGATAATCGGCGGAATAATCGCTCTGATCGGCGGCTTCTTCGCTCTTCTCAATCCTGTACCTGCGACGCTCGCAGTGAACTTTTTCGCTGGTTGGTCCTTCATCATGTTCGGCATTCTCGCCCTCGTCGGCGTGTTCCAGCTCGACAGGGGACGCCACAAGATGTTCATGGCCATCTTCGGCCTTGCTGCACTGCTCCTTGGCATTTCGCTGATCGCCAATCCGCTCGCCGGCGTACTGACGCTTACCCTGCTGGTTGCCAGCATCATACTCATCTCGGGTATTGCGCGGATATTCTCCGCATTCCATCTGCGCGGCACCCGCCTGTTCTGGCTGATGCTCGTCTCGGGCGTTATCTCTGTCCTCCTTGCAGTTCTGATCTTCGCGGATTTCCCAGCTTCCGCCATGAGCATTCTGGGACTTTTCCTGGGCTTCGAGCTTCTCTTCAGCAGCATCTCCATGTTTTCCATGGCATCTATCGCTGCACAGGCCGAAAAAACCCGCGGGCAATTCTGATCTCACTGGCTGTGCCCGATCCATTCCAACGACCTTGGTAATCTGATCGGGCACCGCCCTCCTCCGGACGCCCCCTTCCCTCGCCTGTCCGGCGGCGCTACAGCGCGCCCCATGACGACGAATGCAGGACAATTCCAGCTCACCGAAGAACAGCTGCAGATCCAGGAAATGGCGCAGCGCTTCACGGCCGACAACATCACGCCCTTTGCCGGGGAATGGGACGAGAAATCGCACTTCCCTATCGACGTGATCAAGCAGAGCGCCGAACTCGGCTTCGGCGCGATCTACGTCAGCGAGGAATCAGGCGGTATCGGCCTCGGTCGGCTTGAAGCGGCGCTGATCATGGAAGCCATGGCCTATGGCTGCGCGGCGACCAGTTCCTTCATATCCATCCACAACATGGCCGCCTGGATGATCGACCGCTTCGGTGGAGAAGAACTCAAGGGTCGGTACCTTCCCGACCTCGTCACCATGAACAAGGTCGCCAGCTATGCCCTGACCGAGCCGGGCAGCGGATCGGATGCCGCGGGTCTCAAGACCACTGCGAAGCTCGATGGCGACCACTACGTGCTGAACGGAACCAAGCAGTTCATCTCGGGCAGCGGCTTCAACGATGTCTATGTCACGATGGTCCGCACCGGCGAACACAAGACCAAGGGGATAAGCTGCCTCGTGATCGACAAGGACACGCCCGGCGTGTCTTTCGGAAAACCGGAGAAGAAGCTCGGCTGGAATGCCTCACCCACCGCACAGCTCATCTTCGAAGATGCGCGGGTGCCGGTCGCCAATCGTGTCGGGCCGGAAGGCGATGGTTTTCGCTACGCCATGGCGGGCCTAGACGGGGGACGCCTCAACATCGGCGCCTGTTCGCTGGGCGGCGCACAGCGCTGCCTCGACGAAGCGGTGAAATACACCAAGGAACGGCAGCAGTTCGGCCAGCCGATCGCGGATTTCCAGAATACCCAGTTCATGCTGGCCGACATGGCTACCGATCTGGAAGCTGCCCGCGCGCTGCTTTACCTCGCGGCGGCCAAGGTCACCGACAACGCGCCGGACAAGAGCAAGTTCTCCGCCATGGCCAAGCGGCTCGCAACCGACAGCGGCAGCAAGGTAGTCAATGACGCGCTGCAACTCTTCGGTGGCTACGGCTATCTCAAGGAATATCCGATCGAACGCTTCTGGCGCGATCTGCGCGTCCATTCGATCCTTGAAGGCACCAATCAGGTCATGCGAATGATCGTCGGGCGGGAGATGCTGAGACAATGACCGAAGACGTAAACATTCATGTCCACGGCCACGCCGGCCATCTTTCGCTCAACCGCCCCAAGGCGCTGCATGCACTGACGCTCGACATGTGCCATGCAATCAGCGCGGCGCTGACTGACTGGGCGGATGACGAAGCCGTGCAGGCCATCATTCTCGACCACGCCGAAGGGCGCGGCTTCTGCGCGGGCGGGGACATCAATCTCCTGCGCAATTCGGCGCTCAACGACGGCGGTAAAAGCGGCCGTGAATTCTTTCACGACGAATACCAGCTCAACCACCAGATGTTCGAATATGAAAAGCCGATCGTGGCCTTCATGGACGGCATCACCATGGGCGGCGGCGTCGGCATCGCCATGCCGTGCAAATATCGCGTCGCGACCGAGAACACGCGCTTCGCCATGCCGGAAACAGGGATCGGCCTGTTTCCTGATGTTGGTGGCGGCTGGCACCTGTCGCGCCTCGGCGGGCGGCTCGGACAATTCCTTGCGCTTACCGGTGCGCGGCTCGATGGCGCGGAATGCGTGTGGGCAGGAATTGCCACGCATTATCTCGATCCAGCCGATCTGGCCGAAGCCAAATCGCGCATCGCCGCCGGTCACGAACCGGGGCAGGTCTTGAGCGCGCTTGCCAAGACCCCGCCGGCTGCGCGGCTCGAAAGCAACGAAGCTGCCATCAAGAAGCATTTCGCATCCGACCGCTACGAGGACATCCTCGCAAGCCTTGAAGCGGACGATAGCGAATGGGCAGCGAAGGAACTCGCGACGCTGCGCACCAAGAGCCCGCAGACCTGCAAGGTAGCCCTGCGGCAGCTTAAGGAAAGCGAACAGCTCGACAGCTTCGCCGACAACATGCGCATGGAATACCGCATCGCCAGCCGCGTTCTGACCCGTCCGGATTTTTCGGAAGGCGTGCGCGCAGTGATCGTGGACAAGACCAACGACCCTAAATGGGACCCGGCGACGCCCGAGGGCGTGAGCGAGGAACTGCTCGACCAGATCTTCGCCCCGCTTCCCGCCGACGAGGAATGGAGACCCCTATGAGCTATGAAACCATCACGGTCGAACAGCGCGATGCCGTAACGCTGATCACCCTGAACCGCCCCAAGGCGCTGAACGCGCTTAACAGCAAGGTCCTGGAAGAACTGATCGATGCGTTCGCCGCCTATCAGGCCGACGACAGCCAGCTGTGCGCCGTGCTGACCGGCTCGGGCGACAAGGCATTCGCCGCAGGCGCCGACATCAAGGAAATGAGCGAGAAGGAAGCAGCCGACTTCTATCTCGAGGACTTCTTCGCGCCCTGGACCAGCGAGATCGTCAAGAAAACCCGCAAGCCGTGGATCGCCGCGGTCAACGGCTTCGCGCTGGGCGGCGGATGCGAACTTGCGATGATGGCCGATTTCATCATCGCGTCGGAGAACGCCAAGTTCGGCCAACCGGAAATCAAGCTCGGCGTTGCGCCGGGCATGGGCGGCTCGCAGCGCCTCACAAAGGCCATCGGCAAGTCCAAGGCCATGGAGATGTGCCTGACCGGGCGCATGATGGATGCCGAGGAAGCAGAACGCAGCAATCTCGTCGCCCGCGTGGTGCCGCACGATCAGCTTCTCGATGAAGCAATGAAGACAGCGAAGCAGATCGCCTCGATGCCACCGATGGCCGCGATCGCGAACAAGGAAATGGTAAACGCCGCTTTCGAAACCAGCCTCGATCAGGGCTTGATCGTCGAACGCCGCATCTTCCAGATTCTCGCCGCGAGCGAGGACAAGAGCGAAGGCATGGCCGCCTTTGTCGAAAAGCGCGAAGGCCAGTGGAAGGGCCGTTAAGCCGATCCCCTCGGAATAAAAGAATACCCGGAGAGAGAACATGAAAATCGCCTTCATCGGCCTCGGCAACATGGGCGGCGGCATGGCCGCGAACCTCGTCAAGGCGGGGCACGAAGTGAACGCCTTCGACCTGTCGGAAGAAGCGCTGGCAACGGCCAAGTCCAACGGCTGTGAAACTTTCGCAGATCCGGGCGAAGCCGTCCAAGGCGTCGACGGCGTCGTGACCATGCTGCCTAATGGGGAGATCGTGAAGTCGGTCTACGAAGGCAGCGTGATCGGCAAGGCTCCGCAGGGGGCCGTCCTGCTCGATTGTTCGACCATCGACGTTGCCACCGCCAAGGAGGTGAGCGCTGCGGCCGAGGCCGCCGGTTACGACATGGTCGACGCGCCTGTTTCAGGCGGGATCGCGGCGGCCAACGGCGGCACACTCACCTTCATGGTCGGCGGGACCGAGAAGGCTTTTGGACGTGCCGAAGAGGTGCTTCAGGCCATGGGCAAGGCCGTCATCCACGCTGGCGATGCAGGCGCTGGCCAGACCGCCAAGATCTGCAACAACATGCTGCTCGCCATTTCCATGATCGGCACTGCCGAAGCCATGAAGATGGCAGAGAAGCTGGGCCTCGACCCGCAGAAATTCTACGAGATTTCCAGCCAGTCGTCGGGCTACTGCTGGTCGCTCAACGCCTATACGCCCATGCCCGGCGTCGGCGCGGAAAGCCCTGCGGACAAGGATTACAAAGGCGGCTTCGCTACCGGTCTGATGCTCAAGGACCTGCGTCTCGCGATGGAAGCCGCACAGACCGCCGATGCGTCCACCCCATTGGGCGCCCACGCGAAAGAGCTTTACGAACAGTTCGCCAAGGACAACGCCGGCCTCGATTTCTCGGCGATCATCAAGACGCTCTGATTTCATCGAGTACCCGCGCGAGCCATTCGCGCGGGACCTTGCGCCGGCCGACATCGGCTACGAATTCCTGTCCGCGGGCGACGCTTTTCAACCTCCCGCCCCGCAGCCAGCGGTCGGCGCGGTCATGATAGCTCAGCCCACCGCGCGCCATCCAGGGCGGCCTCTCCCACACGGATGGCGACGCGCCCGCAGCGGTGAGGCGCAAGGCATCGCTGGCCCGCCGTGCCTCTTCGCCCGGCCCCGAATATATCGTATCGTTCGAAGCGTGCATGGCGAGGGCATGCGGGTGTCCATGCTCGATCAGTCGGTCCGGAACCTCTCCTGTCAGATCGATCACCTCTTCCACTTCGAGATAGCCGAAGATGCGATGATGCGGATCGCCCCCGTCTTCGCGAAACAGGCCGAAGAACAGGAAGACATCGCCCACACCTACGCCGCGATTGGAAAGGTGGGTTTGCGCCGCGCCGCACTGGCCGAACAGGCAGGTGCCATCGCTGAGGAACATCGGGTCGTGATGACACAGATCGTCTGCTCCAAGCCGCCCTCTGCTGGCCTTGTTTGCGTGAGCGCCGAGACCGAGATCGCCAAATGTGGTGCGGGAGGCTGCTCCTGCGGGTATCGGCAGGCTCAACGGACGCCCACCGACGATCGGCGAAGGCCCGCCACCCGACGCGCTATCGAACCCCTTGCGTGAAAAGATGATCCGCATGCCCCCTCCAGTGCCCTAGGGCCGGTACAGTGACAACCATGACCGTCGCGCCTATCTGCGCAGGGATGAGCAGCGTTTACGATGGCAAGGTCACTGCCCTGATCGTGGCCGGGACAAGCTCCCCCGCGCGCGATCAGCTGGCCGAACGCGCGGGCGTGTCTCGCAAATACCTGGTTCCCGTCGATGGCATGCCCATGATCGAGCGGCTTGTCATGAATGCCGCCAAGAGCCCGCGCATCGGCGCAATCCACATCGCCGCACGCGAGGCCGATGAAATCGCAGCCATTCCGTCGATTGCAAAACTGGTCGATAAAGGACGGCTGGCGTTCACGTCAGAAGCGTTCGACATGGTCGATAGCATGTTCGCAGGCGCCGATGGCGCGAGCTATCCGATCCTGATCACGAGGGCGGACAACTGCCTGTGGCTTCCCCGGGACTTTACCGAGTTTGCCGACAAGGCCATCGCGAGCAAGGCCGCTGCTGCTTCCGCGATTGCCCGCGAGGAAGACGTGATCGCAGTCGATCCGGACAGGCAGGGGAGATGCTATGAATTCTCCGAAGGCAGATATTCGACCTGCAACACCTACTGGATCGCCGATGCCTGCGCACTCTCCGTGGCGCAGATCATGTGCAGCGGCGGAGAGTTTGCGAAGGATACCGGCCGCCTGGCCGAAGCGTCGGAGCGCGACGGCTTCGAACTCGCTCCGATCGTGATGGAGCACGGCTACTGCGCGATCGCCGTAAACGATGAGCACAGTTTGCACGTCACCGAAAAGCTGCTGATGAAACGCCTCGCCACGGCCTGACACTCAGGCCGCACCGACGTGCCGCCCCATCCGCCAGCGTCTGACCGGGCGCCACATCGACGCGGTGCTGGAAGGGACGACGTCCAAAGATATGCCCGCGGGCTCGCCGCCTGCTAGCGGCAGCCCCCGGAGCATCATGCCATATCGGGATCGTTCCAGGCCAGCACCGGCTTGCGCGCAGCCTGCGTTTCGTCGAGGCGGCGACGCGGCGCGTAATGCGGCGCGGTCTTCAGGCTTTCGTCGCCCTCTTTCGCGCGCTCGGCGACGCTGCGCAGAGCCATGATGAACTGGTCCAGCGCCGCCTTGCTTTCCGTTTCGGTTGGCTCGACCAGCATGGCCCCGTGGACGACCAGCGGGAAATACATGGTCATCGGGTGATAGCCTTCGTCGATCATGGCCTTGGCCAGGTCGAGCGTGGAGAGACCTTCTGCAAAGCCCTTATCGCTGAACAATGCCTCGTGCATGCACGGGCCGCTTGGTCCGAATGGCGCGTCGAGCACATCGTCCAGGCTGCGCAGGATGTAATTCGCGTTGAGCACGGCATCTTCGGCAACCTGCTTCAACCCGTCCGCCCCGTGGCTGAGGATATAGGCGAGCGCCCGCGTGAACATGCCCATCTGGCCATGGAACGCGGTCATCCGGCCGAAGTGCTGCAGCGCCCCGCCGAAATGTTCCTTGGCGAACTCTTCCGCATCCTCTTCTTCGATCAGGTGGACGACGCCGTCCTTGGTCCGCGCCGTGTAGGGCAGCGGTCCGAACGGAGCGAGTGCCTCGGAAAGGACGACCGGGCCCGAGCCCGGGCCGCCCCCGCCATGCGGGGTGGAGAAGGTCTTGTGGAGGTTGATGTGCATCGCATCGACGCCGAGATCGCCGGGGCGGACCTTGCCGACGATGGCGTTGAAGTTCGCCCCATCGCAATAGACGAAACCTCCCGCCGCATGGACTGCATCGGAGATCGCCTTCATGTCGCGCTCGAACAGGCCGCACGTATTCGGATTGGTGATCATCACTCCAGCGACATCGGGGCCCAGCCGCGCCTTGAGCGCTTCCAGATCGACGCGGCCTTCGGTGGTCGCGGGAATGTCCTCCACCTTGTAACCGGCAAAGGCGGCCGTCGCGGGATTGGTCCCGTGCGCGCTTTCCGGCACCAGGATCACCTCGCGTGCATCGCCCCGCGCTTCGAGTGCGGCGCGAATGCACAGAATACCGCACAATTCGCCATGGGCGCCCGCCTTGGGACTCATGGCGACGGCGTGCATGCCGGTAAGATCGATGAGCCAGTGAGCGAGTTCATTGATGACTTCGAGCGCACCGCGCACCGTGTCGACCGGCTGCAGCGGATGCACGTCGGCAAAGCCGGGCATGCGCGCGATCTTTTCGTTGAGCCGCGGATTGTGCTTCATCGTGCACGAACCCAGCGGAAAAAGGCCGAGGTCGATCGCGTAATTCTGCCGCGACAGGCGCGTGTAATGCCGGACGGTTTCCGGTTCGGACAGGCCCGGCAGGCCGATCGCCTCGCTCCGCTCGAAACCGCCAAGCCGGTTCGCCCCGCTCCCGGGATCCGGCAGGTCCACACCGGTCGTCTCGACATGGCCGATCTCGAACAGCAGCGGCTCTTCCAGCATCAGCGCGCGATTGCCGGTGGCCGTATCGGGACCGCTCATTGCGTTATGGCCTTCGACGGGGGTGCCGGGCTTCCAGCCCGATGCATTGGGCGTGCTCATGCCAGCACCTCCTCGAGTGCGGAGGCAAGCGTTTCGATGTCCTCCTCGGTGGTGGTTTCAGTCACGGCAACCAGCAGTCCGTTTGCCAGATTCTCGCTTCCCGGGAACAGGCGGCCGAGCGACACGCCTGCAAGAACGCCGTCATCGGCCAGTTGACGCACGACCGTGCGCGCATCGGTGCCGAGAAGGACCGTGAATTCATTAAAGAAGGTATCGTTCAGCACCGTTACGCCGGGCACCTTGGCCAGACGGTCCGCGGCGAGGCACGCCAGGCGATGGTTTTCCATTGCCAGTCGGCGCAGGCCCTTTTCGCCAAGCAGGGTCATGTGGACGTTGAAAGCCAGCGCGCAGAGGCCCGAATTGGTGCAGATGTTGCTGGTCGCCTTTTCACGGCGGATATGCTGCTCGCGGGTGGACAGGGTCAGCACGAAGCCGCGCTTGCCCTCCGCATCTACCGTTTCGCCGCACAGGCGCCCCGGCATCATGCGCACATGCTTTTCGTCGCGCACGGCAAACAGGCCGAGGTAAGGGCCGCCGAACTGCAGGCCCACGCCGATCGCCTGGCCTTCGCCGACCACGATGTCCGCCCCCAGTTCGCCCGGCGACTTGATTGCCCCCAGTGCGACAGGTTCGGTATTGACTGCAATCAGCAGGGCCCCCTTGTCATGCGCGGCTGCGGCAATCTTCGCGAGGTCCGGCAGACGCCCGAGAATGTCGGGATATTGCACCACGACACAGCTCGTATCGGAATCGATGCGGGCAATCAGGCCATCATCGTCGGGCTTGGCGGTCAGGCTCGGCGGGGCACCGGCGATCTCGTCGTCGGTGAACTTCGCCATGGTCCGCACGACTTCCGCGTAGTGCGGGTGCAGTGCGCCCGAAAGCACAACCTTGCGCTTCTTGCCGCGCGCCACGCGGCCCGCCATGGCGACCGCTTCCCAGCACGCGGTCGAACCGTCGTACATGGATGCATTGGCCACCGCACACCCGTAAAGCCGCGCAACCTGGCTCTGGAACTCGAACAGCATCTGCAGCGTGCCCTGCGCGATTTCCGGCTGATAGGGCGTGTAGGCGGTCAGGAACTCGCCGCGCTGGATGATGTGATCGACGCTCGCGGGGATGTGGTGCTTGTAAGCCCCCGCCCCCAGGAAAAAGGCCGCATCCGATGCCGCCAGATTCTTCTTCGACAACCGCCGCATATGCTTTTCGACGGCCATCTCGCTGGCATGCATCGGCAGGCCCTCGATCGGTCCGGAAAGGCGGGCCTCTTCGGGTACATCGGCGAACAGGGCGTCGATGTCCGGTGCGCCGATCACGTCCAGCATTGCCGAACGATCGGTATCGGTCAGGGGTAGGTAGCGCATTTCAAAGTCCCGTCATCCCGGCAAAGCCTGGGATCTCGTGCAGCTATGTCCGGCGTGGCAGCCGGGCGATCCCGGCTCGCGCCGGGAGGGCGGTTACAATCCGTCGCAGAAGCTCTTGTAGGCGGCCTCGTCCATCAGACCGTCGAATTGCGATTTGTCGCCAATGGTCATCTTGAAGAACCAGCCATCTTCTTCGGGCGAGGTGTTCACCAGCGCCGGATCGTCTTCGAGCGCGGCATTGGTTTCCATGACCTCGCCACTGATGGGGGCGTAGACGTCGCTGGCGGCCTTGACGCTTTCGACTACGGCGGCATCCTTGCCCTTGTCGATCACGGTGCCGACATCCGGCAATTCGACGAAGACGATATCGCCCAGCTGGCCTTGTGCGTAATCCGTGATGCCGACAGTGGCGGTTTCGCCCTCGACATCGATCCATTCATGTTCATCGGTGAAGTAACGGGCCATCGGTCAGTTTCCTCTGTGATAGCGGTGGGGGACGAAGGGCAGCTTGGTGACCTTCGCTGGCAATCTCTTGTTACGAACCTCGACTTCGAGTTCGGTTCCCTCGGAGGTGAGTGCGGTGTCGACGTATCCCATGGCGATGGGCCGCTCGAGCGTGGGCGAAAAACCGCCCGAAGTGATCCGGCCGACTTGTGTTTCGCCCGAATAGATCGGCGCGCCTTCACGGGCTGGCATGCGCCCGTCGATGGCAAGGCCGACACGCTTTTGCGCAGGGCCGTTTTCCAGCACCTGCATGACCTTTTCGTGCCCCATCCAGCCGCCTTGCTCGCGGCGTTTCTTGGTCAGCGCGAAACCGAGGTCGGCAGACACCGGGTCGGTATCGGTCGTAATGTCGTGGCCATATAGCGGAAGACCTGCTTCGAGCCGCAGGCTGTCGCGTGCGCCAAGGCCGATGGGCCGCACTTCGATTTCCGCGCACAGGCGATCGGCCAGGCTTTCCGCGAATTCTGCCGGGACGGAAATTTCGAACCCGTCCTCGCCGGTATAGCCGGAACGCGTGATGCGCAGCGGCCATTCGCCGAACTCGTGCGTCACGCTTTCCATGAAGACCATATCGTCGATGACATTGCGCATGACGCGGTTCAGCGCGGTTGCGGCACTGGGGCCCTGCAGCGCGATAAGCGCATGCTCGTCCATATGGGTGAGCGTGACATCGTCGTCGATGAACTCGCGCAGGTGGCCGATGTCTTCCCACTTGGTCGCACCGTTGACGACGAGATAATAGGCAGGCTCGCCCCAGTGACCTTCGTCGCCTGCATCCACATCACCTTCGATCCAGGGCGTGGCATTGGTGACCATCAGATCGTCGAGTATGCCGCCATCCTCGTCCAGCAGCAGCGAATAGCGCACTTTGCCCGGCTTCAGCGACGCAATCGCTCCGGGGAGGAGCTTTTCCAGCTCTTCGGCCGCCTTTCCGCCGGTGACCATGATCTGGCCCATGTGGCTCACGTCGAACAGGCCTGCCTGGCTGCGGGTCCAGTTATGTTCGGACACGATCCCGTCGAACTGGATCGGCATGTAATAGCCGGCAAACGGCACCATGCGCGCGCCCTTGCGGCGATGCCATGCATCCAGCGGCAGCGTTTCGGTTTCGGCAATGGTATCGTCAGTATCGTCGCTCAAGTCCCGTCCTTCGCAAAGCATGGGTGCGCCCCGCAAAGGTGCGCTAAGAAAACCCATGCCCCCTCTGTCGGGAAACCTGAGAGACTGACGCACTAATGGGTGCGCTTACCCCTTCGGTGGCCCCCGCTGGAGCGGAGACGCTTTCCAGAGTGTCGATGGTGCGCACGGTCCGTTTAGCCTGAGAGTTTCCGGGGCGGTTGCTCCTTCGGCGCCGGATGGACGCCGCCACCCGAACTCTCCCGTACGCGCCTGCCGCAGAATCGCCTCTGCAGCCGACGCCTGCTGCACTGCGATATTCGGCGGTAACGGTCAATCGCCCAGCTGCATCAAATACGGTTCAGCCACAGCAAATATGCCGCCGATGCGACGATCCATGCCCCGTCCAGCGTCTTGAGCCGGCGCGCACCCAGCCACAGGGCGATCGGACGGGCGAAAAACCCGCCGACCGCAGCGGCCGGCCCCGCCAGCAGGACGACCTCCCACTGGATCGTGCCGGCGCCGATATGCCAGACCGAGCCCGCGATCACGCTGACAGACGAAATGACGCACGCGGCACCGGTGCACAGCAGCACGGGATAATGGCGGATGAAGAGATAGAGCGCGACCATCTCCCCCACCCCCACCGAAAACAGCGCCGTCAGGATGCCGCCGGGAATGGCCAGCAGGATGAGCACCACAAGATCGCCGCGCCGCAGCGTCCCGCGTTCCGGTCGCGTGAGATTGACCGTCCATGTAGACGCGATCAGCGCCAGGCCGAGCAGGATGGAAAACGCCTTGTAACCCATCAGCACCGCATGCTGATCGAATGCCGTCAGCCTTTGCGTCAGCAGCATCGCGGGAAGCGACAGGGCAAGAACCGCCAGTGCGACGGTAAAGAAATCGCGCGGGGCGACCCGTGCGTGCAGCGGCGCGGGTTCTGGCTGGTGATAGAGCCGGTCGGTCCAGCGCAAAGCGCCCATGGTCATGCCGAAGCTCTGGATGGCCATCGATACGCCGACGACCTGCAGCGGTTGCAGGTCCATGACCGACCATTCGCGAAGCGCATTGAACACCGGCACGAAGACCACGCCCCCGCCGGTCCCCGACGTGTTCGCGATGATTGCGCCGATCACACCGATGCCGGGCAGGAACCACAGCCTGCGCAGCAGGTCGGCATCGTAGGGAACGAGCAACAGCAGGAGCAGCCAGACGGCGAGCAATATGCTCCCGCCGATCAGCACCAGCCTCCCCCTGGGGAGCGCGGTCAGTCCAGATTGGGTCGCAGCCATCGCTCGGCAGTCGCCATATCGACGCCGCGCCGCTGCGCATAGTCTTCCAGTTGATCGCGCCCGATGCGGGCCACGCCGAAATACTGCGCCTCGGGATGGGCAAAATAGAACCCGCTCACGGCCGCGGTGGGATACATGGCGAAATTCTCGGTCAGCGTGATCCCGGTATTGGCTTCGGCATCGAGCAGGTCGAACAGCATCGGCTTGAGGCTGTGGTCGGGACAGGCGGGATAGCCGGGCGCCGGGCGGATGCCGCGGTATTTTTCCTTGATCAGCGCTTCGTTGGTCAACTGCTCCTGCGGCGCATACCCCCACAGTTCCGAACGGACATGCTGGTGCAGCCTCTCGGCAAACGCCTCGGCAAACCGGTCGGCCAGCGCTTTGAGCAGAATGTCGGAATAATCGTCCTTGTCCGCAAGGAAGCGCTTCGAATGCTCCTCGATCCCGTGGATGCCGACCGCAAAACCGCCCATCCAGTCGCCCGCCGGGTCGATGAAATCGGCCAGGCACATGCTCGCCCTGTCCCGGCTCTTCTTCACCTGCTGGCGCAGGAACGGCAGCACCGTGTGCGTTTCGCCATCGGGATCGTGGATGGTGACATCGTCGCCATCGCGTGCGCAGGGCCAGAAGCCGGCGACACCGCGGGCGGTGAGCCATTTTTCCGCAATGATCCGCTCCAGCATGGCATCGGCATCCGCCTTCAGGCTGCGCGCGCTTTCGCCGACCACGTCGTCGTCGAGGATCTTGGGATAGGTCCCGTGCAGTTCCCAGGCGCGGAAGAAGGGCGTCCAGTCGAAATAGTCGCGCAGTTCGGCAAGGTCCCATTCCTCGAACACATGCGTGCCCGGCTGCAGCGGCGGCGCGGCCTTGTCCGACAGATAGGCATCGTAGAAATTCGCCCGCGCATCTTCCAGGCTGAGCAATTCGCTCTGCCCCTTGCCCGCCCGCGTATCGCGCACATGGGCATAGTCCGCCGCGGTGGTCGACACGAATTCCTCGCACTGCGTATCCGACAGCAGACGGCTCGCCACACCCACCGCGCGGCTGGCGTCGAGAACGTGGATGACCGGCCCGGGATAGGCCGGATCGATCCGCAGCGCGGTGTGCACCTTGCTGGTGGTCGCCCCGCCGATCAGCAGCGGCATGGTCATGTTGGCCGCCTTCATCTCTTCCGCGACAGTCACCATCTCGTCGAGCGAGGGGGTGATCAGGCCCGACAGGCCGATCATGTCCGCATCGTTTTCGTTCGCGGCTTCGAGGATCTTGGCCCACGGCACCATCACGCCGAGGTCGATCACTTCATATCCGTTGCACTGCAGGACCACGCCGACGATGTTCTTGCCGATGTCGTGCACGTCGCCCTTGACCGTGGCCATGATGATCTTGCCCTTCGCGCGGGCGCCCGCTTCCTTTTCCGCCTCGATGAAGGGGATGAGATGCGCCACCGCCTTCTTCATGACGCGGGCCGATTTGACCACTTGCGGCAGGAACATCTTGCCGCTGCCGAAGAGGTCGCCGACGACGTTCATGCCGTCCATCAGCGGGCCTTCGATCACCTCGATGGGCCGCGCGAACTGCTGGCGCGCTTCTTCGGTATCGGCGACGACATGCGCGTCGATCCCCTTGACCAGCGCATGTTCCAGCCTGCGGCCCACTTCCCAGCCGCGCCATTCCTCGGCTGCCTTTTCGTCGGCCGCGCTCTTGCCCTTGTAGCTTTCGGCCAGATCGATCAGCCGTTCCGTCGCATCGGAACGGCGCATCAGGATCACGTCCTCGCAGGCCTCGCGCAGCACCGGGTCGATCTGGTCGTAAACGTCCAGCTGCCCGGCATTGACGATCGCCATGTCGAGCCCGGCGGGGATCGCATGATAGAGGAACACCGAATGCATCGCGCGGCGCACGGTCTCGTTGCCCCGGAAACTGAAGCTGAGATTGGAGAGGCCCCCGCTCGTCTTCGCATGGGGGCAGCGCGCCTTGATTTCCGCCACCGCCTCGAGGAAGTCGAGGCCATAACGGTCATGCTCCTCGATCCCGGTCGCCACGGCGAAAATGTTGGGGTCGAAGATGATGTCCTCGGGCGGATAGCCGATGTCCGTCAGCAGGTCGTAAGCCCGCGCGCAGATTTCGACCTTGCGCTCCTTCGTATCGGCCTGGCCCGTCTCGTCGAACGCCATGACGACGACTGCGGCCCCGTAATCCATGCATTTGCGCGCATGGTCCAGAAACGCGTCCTCGCCTTCCTTCATGCTGATGGAATTGACGATCGGCTTGCCCGATACGCACTTCAGTCCGGCCTCGATCACGCTCCATTTGGAACTGTCGATCATCACCGGGACCCGTGCGATATCGGGTTCCGCGGCGATCAGCTTGAGGAAGGTCGTCATCGCCTTTTCGGCGTCCAGCAGGCCTTCGTCCATGTTGACGTCGATCACCTGCGCACCGTTTTCCACCTGCTCGCGCGCGACTTCGACGGCGGTTTCGTAATCGTCCGCCATGATCAGTTTCTTGAACCGGGCGGATCCGGTCACATTGGTGCGTTCGCCGATGTTGACGAACCGGGCGGTGGATTTGTTGCTCATGATCTCAAAGTCCGGTCGAGTGCGCGCGCCAGCACGACATCGTCATAAAAGGTTCCGCCAACGTCGAAACGACGCGTGGCGATCTGTTCGAAGCCCTGCTTCCTGTAGAAACCGATGGCCCGCTCGTTGTCCTGCTTCACGCCCAGCAGCAGGCGGTCATGGCCCGCAGCCCCGGTCAGCGCGGCCTCGAACAGCCGCCCGGCAATGCCGCTGCCGTGGAAACGCGACAGCAGGTAGATTTTCTTCAATTCGATGTCGCCGGGTTCCGCCGCGTCCAGCTCGGGCCGGTTGACCAGCGCATAACCGATCGGCGCCGCGTCCAGTTCGGCCAGCCAGGCCTTTGCCCCTGCCGCCAGCAGCTGGCGCAGATAATCCGGCGCATGTGCCCGTTCGCAATGCGCGACCAGCGCCTCGCCGCTGATCATGCCGGCAAAGGTTTCCAGGAACGTGGCATCGGCCACCAGCGACAGGCGGCCCGCGTCCGCTGCCCCGGCCTCCCGGATGACCACCTTGCTGGCGTCGAACCCGGTCATGCCGCGATCGTGAACGGCTCGAGCCCGGCCAGATGCATTTCGGGATTGCGGCTCGGGCGCTTGCGCGGGGCCAGCCCTTCGACCGCCCTGGCCATCGCTGCGATATGCGCAGGCGTCGATCCGCAGCAGCCGCCCAGCGCATTGATGCGCCCGTTTTCGGCCCAGACCCGGGTCAGCGCCGCCGTCGTTTCAGGCATCTCGTCATATTCGCCCAGATCGTTGGGCAGGCCCGCATTGGGATAGGCCATCAGCCAGCTGTCGGCGATGTCCGACAGCAATTGTACATGCGGGCGAAGCTGTTCGGCGCCGAAACTGCAATTGAGGCCGATGGTCAGCGGTTTGGCGTGGCTCACCGTGTACCAGAACGCCTCTACCGTATGGCCCGACAGATTGCGGCCCGAAAGATCGGTCAGCGTCAGCGATATCATCAGCGGAATGTCGCGGTTCAGTTCGCGCTCCAGCTGCTTCACCGCCATGATCGCAGCCTTGCAGTTCAGCGTGTCGAACACGGTTTCGATCAGGATGAAATCGGCTCCGCCCTCGACCAGTGCGGCGCATTGTTCGCGGTAAACGTCCACGATCTCGTCGAAGGTCACCTCGCGGAAGCCCGGGTCTTCCACGTCGGGCGACAGCGACAGCGTCTTGTTGGTCGGCCCCACCGCCCCGGCAACGAAGCGCGGCACGCCATCGTTACGCGCATCGATCGCTTCGCGGATGATCCGCGCTGCCGATATATTGATGTCGCGCACCAGTCCCTCGGCACCGTAATCGGCCTGGCTGATGCGGTTGGCGTTGAAGGTATTGGTCGCCAGGATATGCGCGCCGGCATCGATATAACTGTCGCAGATCGTGCGTATCACCTGCGGCTGGGTCAGGTTGACCAGATCGTTATTGCCCTTCTGGTCGTCCGCCAGCCCGGTATCGCCTGCATAGTCCTCCGGCGCCAGTTTCGCGCGCTGGATCGCCGTACCGTAGGGCCCGTCCTTGATCAGGATGAACTGCTTGGCAGCGGCTTCGAATTCTTCGCGTTTGGTCATGGTCAGGCCTTCGGACGCAGGCCGAGCATGTGGCAGATCGCATAGCTCAGCTCGGCGCGGTTCAAGGTGTAGAAATGGAACTGGCGCACCCCGCCTGCATAAAGGCGGCGGCACATCTCGGCAGCGATCGTTGCGCTCACAAGCTGGCGCGCCTCCGGACGTTCGTCGAGGCCTTCGAACAGGCCTTCCATCCAGTGCGGGATGGCGGTGCCGCACAGACCCGACATGCGCTGCACGGCGGCAAAGCTCATCACCGGCATGATGCCCGGCACGATCTCGCCCTTGATGCCGGCCGCTGCCGCCTGATCGCGGAAATCGAAGAAACATTCCGGCTCGAAAAAGAACTGCGTGATGGCCCGCGTCGCACCGGCATCGAATTTCGCCTTCAGATTGTCGAGATCGGCCTTCCGGTCGGACGAATCCGGGTGGACTTCGGGATAGGCCGCGACCGAAATTTCGAAATCGGCCACTTTCTTCAGGCCCGCGATCAGTTCGGCGGCATTGGCATAACCGCCGGGATGCGCCGAATAACGCGATTGTCCGTCGGGCGGATCGCCGCGCAGGGCCACGATGTGGCGAATGCCTTCTTCCCAGTAATGGCGGGCAACGTCGTCCACCTGCTCTCGCGTCGCCTCGACACAGGTCAGGTGCGCGGCGGCCGGAATGCCGGCCTCGTTCTGGATCCGCACCACCTGCTGGTGCGTGCGCTCGCGCGTCGATCCGCCTGCGCCATAGGTAACGCTGGCAAAACGCGGGCCCAGCGGCGCAAGCGTTTCCACGCTCTGCCACAGGGTCTCGCCCATCTTGTCGCTCTTTGGCGGGAAGAATTCGAAGCTCACCTCGATATCGCCGGGCAGGCCGGAAAAAAGCGGGGCTTCCAATGCGCGCTGTGCCTCGCGCATCTGGTCAAGGGTCGGGCTCACACTGCTGCCTTCCTGCTTTGGGTGCGCCGCTGCGCAATCCAGATTTTCACCACGAGTTCGCCGTCTTCCAGGGCAATCGGATCGGCCGGTTCGAAATCCGCTTCATGCAGCAGGGTACGCATCTGCCCGTCTTCGAAGCCGAGGCGCGCATGGGCATGCCTGTCGCGCAGTTCCTCGCGCTGGTGTGCGGCGAAATCGACGATCGCGATGCGGCCTTCGGGTCGGGTAACGCGCGCGGCTTCCATCAGGACGGTGCCGGGTGCCTGCGCAAAATGCAGCACCTGATGGAACAGCACCGTGTCGAAACTGGCCGCCGGAAAGGGAAGCGATCCGAAATCGCCCTGAACCAGTTCCACGCGCTCGGTCGGGAAATGATGCAGCTTGGCCCGCGCCACCCGCAGCATGGCCAGGCTCTTGTCGAGCGCTACGATCCGCTCTGCCCGTTCCGCAAACAGTTCCGCCATGCGGCCCGTACCCGTCCCGATATCCAGCAGGCGCCCCATCGGCATGTCGCCCAGCGCAAGGGTCAGCGCTTTTTCGACCGCTTCGTCCGATGAATGCATCCGGCGCAATTCGTCCCAGTCATGGGCGTGATCGGAAAAATAGGCCTGCGCCTCGTTTTCGCGGTGCTCGCGAATTTCGGCAAGCCGCCGCCGGTCCAGTTCGCATTCCTCGGCGAACTGCGAATCGCTGGCTTCCGCTTTCACCAGCAGGTCGGCAATTGCCGTGCTCAGCGGCGGGGCATCGTTCGTATTGGCGCAGGCGCGCAGGAATACCCAGCTGCCTTCGCGGCGACGCTCTGCCAGACCGGCGTCGCACAATATCCCGATATGGCGCGAAACGCGCGGCTGGCTTTGTCCCAGCACCTGGGCCACCTCGCCCACCGCAAGTTCCATCGAACCCAGCAGGCGCATGATCCGCAGGCGCGTGGGATCGGCAAGGGCCCTGAAGATGGTCTCGGTCCGCATGATGAAATGGATATAAAGATATTTTTATATCTGTAAATCGCTTCCATGGCCAGTCGCCGAAATGAGCCGGGCGAGCGACGAAATCTCAAATCCAAACCTGATATTTACCATTAGAGCCGAAACCGGTTGGCTATGGCACTCCGCCCAACCGACCATGGCGCAAAGCGCGAACGCTTCGTCGAAGACCTGCTCGACATCATGTCGATGGAGGAAAAGATCGGTCAGCTGGTGCTGCGCCCGCTGCCCACTTCCGACGATCCGCAGGACATCCGGCACATCCGCGATCAGTTGAAGCGTGGTCATCTCGGCGGCCTGATTGGCAGCGCGTCGCAGGTCGAAAGTGCCACCTTCCGGCGTATTGCGGTCGAAGAAACCCGGCTCGGCATTCCGCTGCTCTTTGCTGACGAGGTGAGCCGAGGGGACGCCGTCGTCATGCCCAGTCCCTTTGCTCTGGCCGCAAGCTGGTCGCCCGACATCGTCGAACGCGCAGCCGCGGTCGTCGCCGACGAAGCGCGTGAAACGGGCAAGAACTGGCTGCTCGGCCCCGATGTCGTGCTCAGCCATCTGTCGGCCGACCGCAATGGCGCCGCTACCTGGGGCGCATCGGAATTTCTGGCGCGCACTCTTGCTGCGGCCACCGTGCGCGGGCTGGAAAACGACGATGATGAAAGCGGGGGCTCGCTGGCTTGCCTGCGGGTGGACGATCCGTCCTGGACCGATCGCCGCATGCCCGACGCCATAATCGATAAATTCCGCCTCGTTGCAGGCATTCTGGGCATCTCGACCCCTGCCAGCGTCGCGCTCGACCCGGCAACTCAGTACGCGCTCGATATTGCGGGCGCGGACGATCCTGCCTTCTCCATCGGCGGGCCGGGCGGGTATGAAGGCATCGACCTTTCCGAATGGGCCGCCATCGCCCGCGCGGCCGGTCAGGACGATCGGCGCGGCCCCTATATCGGCCTCTCGGTCGATGCGGTGATGGCCGCCTTCCGGGCCGGTCGCATCACGCAGTTGCAGGTCGACGACGCGGTTCGCCGGGTGCTCGGGGCAAAATACGATCTCGGCCTGTTCCGCTCGCATGGCCGCGCGGATCGCAGCCCGCCAATGCCGGCTCCCGCGCCGCTCGACCCGCGCGCCGTCGCGCTCGATGCAGCGCTGCATTCGATCGTGCTGCTGCGCAATGAACCGGCGGTTCTCCCGCTTGATGCAGGGCCGCACGAAATCCTCGTGGTGGGTACGGCGGCCGCTGAGCGCTCCCTTTCCATGGGCGATGCGATGGCGGACGGGGCAAGCCTTCTCGACGGCCTCGATGGCCTCGGTCTGCGCTATAAATATGTTCCGGGCCTCGCTCTTCGCGATGAAGGGGAACGCTCGCAATCGGGCAAGCTGGTCAATGCCGACCGGATGGCCATCGGCATGGCCAGCGAAGCGGCGCGCCGATCGGAGACGGTCATCATGGCGCTCGGCGAAACCGACAGCCTCGGCGAAGCGGCTCAGGCCCTTCTCGATGCACTGCACGCCGCCAACAAAAACCTCGTGCTGGTCGCGCTCGGTTCGCGCCCGCTCGATCCCGATGTGAGTGGGCACAAGCTGCCCTGCGTCCTGCATGCAGGCCAGCTGGGCAGCGCGTCGGGCCACGCCATCGCTCTGGTTCTGACCGGGGCGTTCGCCCCGCGCGGACGCCTGCCCGTCGCCCTCATCGACAAGGGCCGGATTGGCCTTCCCTTCGGGCACGGTCTGGGCTTCTCGCAATTCGAGCTGGAAGATTACAGCATCGAACTGAGCCATGATCGCCTCATCGCCAGCACCGTCCTCTACAACACAGGGGACAGCGAAGGGCAGGAAACCGTGCAGGTCTATCTCAAGCGACCTGCATCGCGGGACCGCGGTCCCTCGGAACTGGCAGACTTCCAGCAGATATCGCTGCTGCCCGGCGAAAATCGTCGCCTGCTTTTCGAACTGGGCGGCAACCAGCTCGGCCGGTTCGAACGCAATGGCCGGTTTGTCATCGATCCCGGCAGTTACGTGATCGCCGTCGGTCTCAGCGAAGGACAGGCGCATGCGGCGGAAATCTCCATTCCGCCGACGGTTGCCGAAGCGATGGGCAAGGCGCGCTCGCTGGAGCCTTTCCCTGCACTGTTCGGGCGAATGCGTCGTTCGGCCTGACAATCAAACGTATGATTGACATGTGATTTCTGGTGTAGGGTCCACTATTTCCGTTTCGGGATGGCCCTGCACCGTGTAGGGGCGTCGCCATGCACGATGCATTTGGACGCCGGATCAACTACGTCCGCCTCTCGGTGACGGACCGCTGCAACCTGCGCTGCACCTATTGCATGGCCGAGGACATGCAGTTCATGCCGCGCCGGGATCTGCTCACTTTCGACGAAATCGAACGCCTCGCCCTCCACCTCGTCGGCCGCGGCGTAAAGCGTATCCGCCTCACCGGCGGCGAACCCCTCGTCCGCAAGGGCATCGTCGATCTCGTCTCCCGCCTCACGAATCTGCGCGAGCACGGGCTGGACGAAGTCACACTGACGACCAATGGAACGCTGCTGCCCGAACTGGCCGACGATCTGGCAGCCGCCGGTATCCGCCGGATCAACGTCAGCCTCGACACGCTCGATCCGGCACGCTTTGCAGAGCTGACCCGGCGCGACGAATTCGACAAGGTCATGCGCGGCATCGACGCCGCGCGCAGCGCCGGCCTCGCCGTGCGCATCAACACGGTCGCGATGCGCGGCGTGAACGACGGCGAACTGCCAGCCCTGCTCGCATGGTGCGGTGAACGCGGCTTCGATCTTGCGATGATCGAAGCCATGCCGCTCGGTGACGTCTCCGTCGACCGCAAGTCGACCCATCTCGATCTGACCGAAGTGCGTAAGCTGCTGCAACAACGGTTTACCCTTTCCCCATCCATCCACCGCACCGGCGGTCCGGCTCGCTATTTCGACGTTGCCGAAACCGGCACCCGTATCGGTTTCATCACCCCGCTGAGCGACAATTTCTGCTCGGGCTGCAACCGCATCCGGATCGCCGCCACCGGCACGGTTTACGGATGCCTCGGCCACGATCAGAAGGTCGAACTGCGCGAAATCCTGCGCGCAGAAGGTCCCGGCACGCTGGACGATGCCCTCGATCGTCTGCTGGCCGGCAAACCGCTCCGTCACGACTTCGACATAGACCGCGCCGAACCTGCCCTGGCACGCCATATGAGCGCCACGGGCGGCTGAGAAAACGCGCTGCGCGATAGGTGCTGACAACGGACCTTCGATTGCATATGGGGCCGCCATGAAACGCGTTCGCGGCCTGGTTGAAGACCACCGCTATCTCTTGATGCTGCTGCTGGTTCTGGCGTTCTGCGTCCGGGCTGCGATCCCTGCCGGGTACATGATCGCGCCTTCGACCGAAAAGCTGGTCGAGGTTTCCATCTGCCATGGCGGTACCGGCGAGCGCAGCCTCGCCACCATTGCCATACCCATGAAGACCGATGCGGACGAAAGCCGGCATTCACCGGACGCGAAAGATACGCATTGCGCGTTTTCCTCCCTCGCCCAGCCCTTGCTCGGCGGCATACCGCCCGTACTGCTCGCGATTGCGCTGGCAGCGATCATTCTGCTGGGTCTGGCACCGCTTGGACGCCTGCCCGTTGCGCCCATTCCCTACCTCCGCCCGCCCTTGCGCGGACCACCGGCGTCGATCTGAACCCGTAAACTTTCAGATCAATTGCGCGGGAATGCGTGCGCCGAGCCGCACCGCGCAGCAGGGGAATTACCGTGAAATCTTCTATTTTCGTCCTTGGGGCGGCAACCTTCGCCGTGGCCGCTCCCGCTTATGCCGAGACATCCGAAAGCGATGCCGCTGGCGAGTCGGACCGTACGATCATCGTGACCGGTCAGCATACGTCGAGCGAAGCCAAGCGGCGCGCCGATGCCACGCCGGGTGGCACCGATGTCGTCACGCATGAAGACTATGCCGACAAGTCGCTGGTGAGCCTGCGCGATGCGCTTGCCTTCTCGCCCGGCGTCTATCTCCAGCCACGTTACGGCCAAGAGGTTCGCATCTCGATCCGGGGCTCGGGTCTTTCGCGCGGTTATCACATGCGCGGCATCACACTGCTGCAGGATGGCGTTCCGATCAATCTCGCAGATGACAATGGCGACTTCCAGGAACTGGAGCCGATTTTCTTCGACTATCTCGAAGTATATCGTGGCGCCAACGCGTTGCGCTTTGGGTCAGGCACGCTTGGAGGAGCGATCAATGGTGTGACACCCACCGGCATGACGGCCAGTGGCATGTACCTGCGCGCCGACGCCGGTAGCTTCAACACCTGGCGCGGTCTGGCCTCATACGGCGCAGCGAGCGGCGCTGGCGATATGTGGGCCGCTGTCAGCTACGATCATTCCAATGGCGACCGGGACCATGCCCATCGCGAAAGCCTGCGCTTTCACGGCAATGTCGGATTGCAGATCGCCGATGGCGTAGAGAACCGCACCTATGCCAGCATCAACCGCATCGATCAGGAACTTCCCGGCGCGCTCGACCTGCCGACCGCACTGACGGCGCCGAAAACCGGCAATTTCGTCAACGATCAGGCGCGTGACATCGACTCTCTACGACTGCAAAACCGCACCCGGTTCAGTTTCGCCGATGGCCAGCTCGACGCCGGTGTGTTTATCAATGCCAAGTCGCTCCAACACCCGATCTTTCAGGTCGTGGACCAGAAATCCGTAGATCGCGGAGCCTATGCACGGTTCGATTATGCTGCCGGTCCATTCGAACTGACGCTCGGCGGGGAGGCGCGTTTCGGCGACGTCGATTCAAGACGCTTCGTCAATATCGACGGCGAACGCGGAGCAAAGACTTTCGAAGCCAAGCAGGAAGCGCGGACCGCCAACATCTATGGCGAATTCCGCTTCCGTCCAGTCGACCGACTCCAGCTCATTGCGGGCGGTATCTATGCCGATGGCCAGCGCGAACAACATCTTCTGTTCGACAGCTTTGCCGGCGGGGCCACCGATGTCACCGGCTCGGCAGACTTCAACGCGTTTTCACCCAAGTTTGGCGTGCTGTACGAACCGGCCGACGGCATCCAGCTGTTCGCCAATTACAGCCGTTCGGTGGAATTTCCCGGTTTCATCGAACTGGCGCAGGTGGCAAGCTTCGTGCATCTCGACCCACAGAGGGCGTGGAGCTTCGAAGTCGGAACTCGGGGGCGTGCGGGGATCGCCGAATGGGATGTGGCCGCCTATCGCGCGGACATTCGCGGCGAGTTGCTGCAATTCAATGTCGGCCCCGATATCCCTGCATCGACCTTCAACGCCGACGAAACCCTCCACCAGGGCATCGAGGCGGCGCTCTCCATCGATCTGGGGGAATGGGCCAAACTGCGGCAGGTGTACCAGTACAGCGACTTCCGCTTCAAGGATGATGCACAATACGACGATAATCGGCTGCCGGTGGTACCGCGCCATGTCTATCGTGCAGAACTGCGTCTCGGAACCGACAGAGTACATGTTGCGCCCAATGTGGAGTGGGTGCCGCAAGGTGCATGGGTGGACTACACCAACTCGTTGAGAACCGATGGCTATGCGCTGGTCGGTCTATCTGCCGGAGCAACGGTGACCGATGGGGTCGACCTTTTCCTCGACGCCCGAAATCTGCTTAACGAGAAAGCCGTCGGCGATATCAGTGCGGCCATAACGGCTACACCGGCATCCGTCGTCTTCTATCCCGTGGAACGCCGCGCCGTCTTCGGCGGCGTACGCGCACGGTTCTAGGGGGAGATAAGACCGTGGCCGATACTGCGACCTACCGTACGATCTGGCGCTGGCATTTCTATGCCGGCCTGTTCGTCCTTCCTTTCATTCTCATCCTGTCGCTGAGCGGGTCGATCTATCTGTTCAAGCCACAGATCGACCGGTGGGAAGAGCGTAACTATCGCGGCCTATCGCTCGAAGGCGCAGTGTCGGCCGACCGGCAGCTTGAAGCCGCACAGACGGCTTATCCGCAAGGCAGCTTTCACCATTACCGCATGCCGGAACATGCTGGCGATGCCGCCATGATCCAGCTTGGTCTACCCGGCGGGGCGCTGACGGACGTCTTTGTTTCTCCGCAAGGCCAAGTTCTGGGTACGCTTGATCCGACCGAACGCATCCCGAATGTCATCGCGACATTCCACGGCTCGCTTCTGCTCGGGGATTGGGGCGATCGGCTGGTCGAACTTGCAGCGAGCTGGACCATCGTAATGATCCTGAGCGGCCTGTATCTGTGGTGGCCGCGTCCGTTCAGGGCAGCGGGCACGTTCTGGCCGCGCCTCTCTCTCAAAGGACGTGCGCTGATGAAGGACCTGCACCGCGTGACAGGTTTCTGGATTGCAGGGCTGGTCCTGGTCATGCTTGCTAGCGGTTTGCCATGGGCAGGCACATGGGGCAGCGTCTTCAAATGGGCACGCACCGAACTGGGGCTGGTGGAAGGCCCCCAGGACTGGAAGATCGGGTCGGGGCCAGAGATCGTTCGGCATGAACCGGCAGGCAACTGGATTGCCCCTGCGGCCCATGCCCATGCCGGGCACGACCACGGCGACATGGCAGCGCCAACGATGCCAGCACGACAGGCCACCGAGGGCGATCCGCTGCCGCTCTCAAGCTTCGTCTCGAAAGCCAGTGAAGAAGAGATGGCGTTTCCGGTGCTGGTACTCCCGCCTCACGCCCCGCAGCGTTTCGGCCCGCCAACAGGTGATGTATGGACGATCAAATCGGAAACGCAGAACCGTCCCTTGACGCAAAGTGCCACTTTCGATCCGATTGATGGGCGAGAGGTTTCGCGCACCGACTTTGCAGACAAACATCCGATCGACCGTGCGATCAACTACGGAATTGCCTGGCATGAAGGGCAGTTATTCGGCCTCGCCAATCAGATCATAGGTCTGATGACCGCATTCGCCTTGATCGGGCTATCGGTGCTTGGCGTGATCATGTGGCTCAAGCGAAAGCCGTCGGGTAAACTGGGTGCACCTACAGGATCATCGGTTCCTCATGGTCCCGGTCTGATCATCGTAGTGGTGCTGCTCGGCTTGCTGTTACCCCTGTTCGGCCTGTCATTACTGGCAATTTTGGCGCTCGAACGCGTGGTCGGTCGTTTCGGGAAACGGCGCAGCAAACGCGTGCGATGATTATCGGGAGGGGCGGTGTCCGAACCCGTCCCGCCCACCTGGCGATCTCGACCAGGGCCTGCGGGGCGAAACCCTTGCGCCACTGGCGACTTCCCCCCACAGATCGACACGTCAATTATTTACGGGAACGACGGTGGCAAATCATCGACAGACCGGCGGGCCATATCTGGCCGGGGTCGAACTTGGCGGTACCAAATGTATATGCGTTCTTGCGGATACATCCGGCGCCATCTTCGCGCAGGAAAGGGTGGCGACGGGGCATCCGAGCGAAACCCTTTCGCGGATCGAGACGGTTCTTCACGGTTGGCGCCGTGAATATAACATCGCGGCAATCGGGATTGCCAGCTTCGGCCCACTCGATACGGATCCCGCCTCCGCAAACTATGGCCAGTTGCTCGCCACTCCCAAACCGGGATGGGCCGGGGCGGATTTACGCAGGCTACTCTGGGACATTCCATTCCTCATCGATACTGACGTCAACGGCGCGGCCCTCGCCGAAGGCGTCTGGGGCGCGGCACGCGATGTGCGATCCTGGTGCTATATCACGATCGGAACCGGGGTCGGCGTGGCCCCCATTATTGATCGCCGACCGGTGCTCGGCCTCGGACATGCCGAGGCCGGCCATATGATCGTCCCCTCGCCGCAGGCGGGCTGGGCGGGAAGCTGCAGCTTTCACGATGGCTGCGTCGAAGGCTTCGTTAGCGGGCCTGCATTGGAGGCCCGTTGCGGCCAGCCCGCATCGGACATCCCAGACAGTGACGATATCTGGGACGATGTGGCACAGATCGTTGCGACCCTGTGCCATAATCTCGCTGTGACAGTGGTCCCGGAGCGTATCATGCTGGGAGGCAGTGTCGCTATCAACCGACCATATCTGCTTGAAGTCATTCGGGCGAAGCTGAACGCGAGCCTCGCTGGATATGCGCACGGCGCTCGGATAGCTCAGATGCCGGAGTTTCTCGTCACCGCGAAGCTGGGCGAAGATGCCGGGCCGCTCGGGGCCATTCGCCTAGCGCAATTGGCACTGGCGACATCGGCTCCCTGACGCACCGGCTACCCGCAGCAGCGCCTACGCGCGGTGCAACCGGGATCACAAAGGCTGGGCCATGAAACCGAGAGCGCCCGGCGAAAAACTTATCTCACCCGCATCTTGTGCAAACATACATTGCCCGGGCTCAACCCGTTCAGACCCGACCGTTATCGAACCGCGATATGGCAAGACAAAGGCCTTGCCGGAACTGGCGGGCTTACCGTCATTCGACGCCCCATCCACCCGCCAAAGGCGGAAGTAAGGGCCGTCAACGAGCAACGCATTGCCCACGTCACCTACTTGGCAATGCAGTGACATGTCGTAAGGTTCGCGCTGTGCGATTGCCAAGGCATCGTCGAGATGAAGTTCGCGAGGGCGCCCGTAATCGTACAGCCGATAGGTCACGTCGGAGTTCTGCTGGATTTCGATGATGCTGATGCCCGCCCCGATCGCATGTACGGTATTTGCGGGGATGTAGAAGAAGTCGCCCGGTTTGACGTTATGCCAGGCAAGCAAATCCATGATCGACCCATCCTCCGCGCCGCGCTGCATCTCATCGCGCGAAACGGAGCGCTTGAAACCGATAGCGAGCTTCGCCCCGGGCTCGGCATCGAGCACGTACCAGCATTCCTCCTTGCCCGCCCGGCCCAGACCCGCTGCCATGGCCTGATCGTCATTGGGATGCACCTGCACCGATAACCGCTCGCTGGTGAAAATATACTTCAGCAGCAGTTCGTCGGCCTCAGTGGGAGGCTCGAACCAGATTTCCCCAATCGTACCTCCGGGCGTCTTGTCGAACGGCGCCGCGAGCCGCTTCCGCCCCCAAGGCTTTTCGACATGCCGCGTTCGAAGTTGTTCGGTTGCCGCCATTTGCTCAAATACCCATCACCATGGCGATAACGGGTAAACCAAGCGGCCCATGTTGCAAACCAAACTGATTGCGAATTGACACCGACACGATTGCGTAGAAGATTGCGTGCGCAATGGCGTCGCACTCGTGGCTTACCGCATTGGTCGCATTTGTACTGGCTTTCTGGCCACAAGCGTTACGCGCCGATGAATTGCCACCAGCAATCGAACTGAAACCAGACGTCAGCGCAACCGACGTGGTCGCACACATCCGCTACACGCGTGACCAGGACGCGCTCGAAGGCCTCAGCCTAACGGCTTTCCTGAACCAACGGCTGCAACCGATTTCCGGCAGCGCGGCTCATTTCGGGGCGCCGGGTGACCGGATAGCCCTCGCTATCCGGGTTCGTAACGTGGGCCAGAAGGCTGGCAGCTGGATCGTTTCGACCGGGCGCGGATCGCTCAGCTATTTCCGCATGTACGAAAGCCGCGGGGATCGTCTCGCTTTGCTGGTGGATGGCACCGATCCTTCGGCGGCAGCGGAAAATTTACGTACCTACCAGGCCTTCAGCAGCGAACTGCTTCTGCAGCCGAACGAAGAACGGACGATCGTCATCGACTTCCGGTCGGAAAACTCGACCTACATGCCACTGGTCATCCAGACCTATGGCGATTTCTTTTCAGATCGCCGCACGAACATCGCCATGGTGGCAGGCGTTGTGCTGGGCGTTCTGGTACTGATCTTTCTGAATTTCGTTTTCTTTTCCATAACCGGACATCGCGAGTTCGCATGGCTGGCGCTGGCTCAAGCACTGTTCGCGCTGAATACAGTCCATGCGGAAGGGTACCTGACGATATTCTTCCTACCGGACAGCCCGATGCTCGGCGTGGCGATAGAAGACGCGATCAAATGCGGATTCGCGGCGGCCATGACGCAGTTCGCCCGCAGCTTCATGCGCACTGCCGAACTCTTTCCGCGGCGCGACATGTTTCTGAAAATCGTGATTGCAGTAAGTCTGCTGGTGATCGCTTTACAGGCCGGGCTAGCGATCTACGAACCTGCTTTGCGCAATGCCATCCATGCCATCGCTTGGCTGGTTGCGGTCGTCGTCGCGCTTTACCTCCCCTTCCTCGCCGTGGCGGGCATGCGGACGATCGGGCGGCAGCTCTGGCCCTTGCTGATCGGTTGGGGAAGTCTCGCATTATTCATCGTATATGCCGCCGTTGCATCGATGGGTGTATTCGACTGGCTGCCGATAAACTGGCATTTGGCAGGCCCCGTCGGATTGTTCGAATCCCTCATGGTCACGCTTGCTCTCGGTCTTCATCTCAAAAAGCTTCAGGCTGACAAGCGCGAGGCGGATAGCAATTATGCGCAATCAATGGCCGAGCGCCTGGCGATCAGCGAAGATGCGCAGCGTCTTGCCGAAGAGAAAGCTTTCGCACTGGCCACCGTGAACAGTCAAAACGCTCTGCTGCACGCCTCGGGCCATGACAGTCAGCAGGTTATTCTGGCGCTGAACAGTGCGGTTCATGTGCTCGATGAAAGCGGCGATCCCGACAACCGCGAACTGGCCGACATGCTCCGAAGCTCGGCAGACTATCTGGCTGAAATCGCAACGACGACGATGTCGGGCGCTGCGATCGTCGGAGAAAATTCTGGTGCGGCGACTTTGAGCTGCTTCAGTCTGCGCCACCTGGCTGAACCGCTGATCATGATGTTCCGTGGCTCGTTCGCCGCCAAGGGGCTGACACTGCAGGACGATATCGAAGAGGGTCCCAGCATCGTGTCCGACCGACCGGTACTTATGCGTGCTCTCGCGAACATCTTGAGTAATGCCTACACCTACACCAGTTCCGGCGGCGCCCGATTATCCATGCGCGTGGTCGGCGGTAAGCTGATCATTGAGCTAACGGACACGGGCGAAGGCATCGAAGAAAGCGTGCTGAAACAATTGCACGACGATCACGCCAACCGCGCAACGGCAGGAGAGAAACGCCAGGGTACCGGTTCCGGGTTCCGGTCGGCCAAGCGCCTGATCGAAGGATTGGGAGGGGAACTGACTATCGTGGCGTCCCGACCCGACGGCACCACTATTCGTGCCATCCTTCCCGGCGCCTTCGGGCAGAACCGGTCGTGCACGATCGCCGAGCTCGAAGGCCGGGCGCCGGGATGGCACATTATCGATGTGGACCGAGTACCGGCTGACCAAACATTGATCGCACGTCGGGTGGATGGGCGTAAGCTTGCAGCAGCAACCTACGACGATACTACCATAACACGAGGAAGGCTCAGTCGATCTGTCGATGTCATCCTGATAAAGCCGCTCTGCTGCGAAATGGCCGACCATCCCCTGCTGAAGCGTGAATCACAGCAGCTTTAGCTCCTGCGCCCGGTCCACGATCTTGCGGTTGCTAGGCACGTCGAGCTTCCGGCGCAGTTCGGCAATGTGGAAAGAGACTGTCGGCTGCGCGATCGACAGGCGGTAGGAAATCTCTTTATTGGTTTCCCCCTGAGCCAGATAATGAAGGATCGCCATCTGGCGCGGAGACAAAGCGATCTCTGGAGCCTGCACCGACGCCAGCCCCCTCTGCATCATTGGTGACAGATAGACCTCACCATCGAGAGCAGCATCGCACGCGCGTAGAATTTCCGCCGCAGGCTCGCTTTTACTGACGGCACCTCGAGCGCCCAGTTTAAGCGCGTACTCGATCTCCGTGAACTGCGTTTCGCCGGTCAGGATAATCACGGTCATGTCATTGGAACCGACGATTTCCGCCAATACATTTATGCCGCGCAGGCCAGGCATATTCATGTCCAGCACCACCAGATCGACTTCCTGCGAGCGAACGAAGGCGCTCACTGGAGCCCCATTGTCGAGCACGCCGACAATTTTATAGCGGTCGCTCGTGGCAAAGACGGAACGCAACCCGCCCTGGGCTATCGGGTGATCATCGACAATCAGCACCTTGCAGGGATCCGAAGCGCGGCAATTGCCCGGTTCCGAACTGCCTGCATCCCTCACGATGCAAGGGAACCTTGAAAATTTGAACGACCGGGAAGCAGGTGAGCGGGCGGCACGGAAAACCTCTCGACCGGAATGCGGTCCGCTCATCAGTTTGGCGCAAACAGATACGCAATCAACCCCAAATTAATTCGGCTTGCGACTCTTCTCCGCGCGTGGGCAAATCGAGGTGCGACCCGGAGGGCGTAACAGCCCTTTTACCTTTAGCGCCTCGCCCTCGGGCGGGGCGTTTTTTCTGGGCCTCACCCCATCGGCAAAATTGCGAAGAGCTATGTACCCCAGCGCGCGATGAAAAATCCGTCGAGGCCACCAACTTCCCCAAGCATGCCCGGATCGGTGCGCAACCAGCCTTCGGCGGTCGGTTCGAGACCAGCCGGGAGATTCTCCAAGCCGATCGGCAGCGGCGCAAGATCGACGGCGCTCGTCTGATCCTCGCCTTCTTCGCGTTCCAGCGAACAGGTTGCGTAGACGAATATGCCACCCGGCTTAAGCCATCCCTTTGCCCGGTCTAGCAGGGCCGCCTGCAGTTCTGCCATTTCCGCTATCTGCCGAGCGCCGATACGATGGAGCACGTCTGGATGGCGCCGCGCGGTGCCGGTGGCCGTACAGGGTGCGTCCAGCAGAATCGCGTCGAACTGATGTTTCGGCTCCCATGTCAGCGCATCCGCGCGAACGGTGCTGGCCGCAAGCCCGGTGCGTTTCAGATTGGATTTGAGCAGTTCGAGGCGCCGCTTGGAAATATCGAGCGCAGTCACCTTCCAGCCCTGCGCCGCCAGTTGCAAAGTCTTGCCGCCCGGTGCTGCACACAGGTCGAGCACGTGGCGGCCTTCTCCATCTCCAAGCAGCCTTGCTGGGAGAGACGCGGCGATGTCCTGTACCCACCAGGCACCTTCGGCAAAGCCTGGCAGTTTTTCGATGTTGTCGCCGCGCGCCAGGCGCAAGTGGCCGGGCATCAGGCTGTCTGCGGATAGCTGAACCTGCCAGTGCTCCGTCTCTGCCGGATCGCGCAAGGTCAGATCGAGCGGCGGTGGATCGGCAAGTCCGGCTGCGATGGACGCGGCACGATCACCCCACCGGGTAGCGACCTCTTTGGGCAAGGTCGGGGCGAGCGGCAAAGCGACCTCGCGTTTGGTGAGCGTTGAGAAAACTCCATGCGCAAGCCGCCTTGGACCGCCGGCCAGCAAATCCAGCCCCGTCGCCACAACGGCATGCGGCGGCGTCTGTAGCCGAAGCCATTGAGCGAGCATCATGCGCAGAACCATCCGCACCTTAGCATCGTCGGGCAGAGGCTTTTTCGTGGCGCTGTCGATCAGCCCGTCGAGATCCACCATCCAACGGAGGACCTCGGCGGCAATTGCGCGGGCGAGAGCCTTGTCTTCGAACTTGCGCACGTCCTTGGTCGCGCCGTTGAAGGCGATGTCGAGCGTTTCACCGCGCCGCAGGACTGCATCGAGCAGGCGCAGCGCAGCGCGGCGAGCATGGATACCTTGGAGTTCAGCCATCGGCCGCGCCCTTACGCGGACTTGCGCAATGCCGCCAGCACCATCATCTAGAGGACATGACGAAGCAAGAGAGCAAGCGTCCGCAGGGTTTCGAAAAGCCCGCGCACTGGACCAACGATCCCCCGCCCGAACCGAAAAAGGGGACGGACGAGGAAGAACTGAGTCCGACCCGCTACGGCGACTGGGTCAAGGATGGCATCGCAATCGATTTCTGATCAGAGCGCTGTCAGCCTGATCTTCAATCCATCTTTCGGCTTCGGGATTGGCCAGGCCTGCCATTCCGGATCGCCATCGGCCAGTTCTACCCGGTAACGCGGCAGCAGTTGCGCCATCAATATCTTGACCTGCATGTAGGCGAAGTGGAGGCCAAGGCACATATGCGCGCCGCCACCAAACGGTACCCAGGCATATTTATGCCGCGCCTTTACCTGATCTGGCGTGAAGCGAATCGGATCGAACTTTTCCGGTTCATCCCAGTACTCTTCGCTATGGTGCGTCCAGTGGATATTGATGCCGACGGGCGTCCCGGCAGGAATTCGGTAACCGCCATACTCGAATTCTCGCAAGGCACGGCGCGGCATGGACGGCACCGGGGGAACGAAGCGCAAGGCTTCCTTGAACGCCATTTCGGTAAGTTCCAGCTTGCCCAGATCCTCGTAAGCAAGGTCGCGTGGTCTCCCGTCAGTGCCCGTACCACCGGTGACGGCCTCCACTTCCTGCCGAAGCTTTTCCTGCCATTCAGGGTTCTTGGCGAGCAGCCACAATAGCGACGTCGCGCTAGACGTGATCGTGTCGTGCGCGGCCATCATCAGAAAATTCATATGATCGACGACTTCGTCGACAGGCATCAGGCTACCGTCGTCATACTCGGCCGTGGCGAACTGGCTGAACATATCCTGCCCCCCGCCCTGGGCCCGGCGGCGATGCGTTTCCTGCGTGAAATAGTCGACGAGGAACGCCCGTCCATCGACCCCTTTTTTCATCTGCGTGAAGGGAAGCGGCTTTCGTACGGGCGCCACGCTGGCTTGCACCATGTCGACAAAGGCGCGGTTGATCCGGTCTGCTTCCGGGCCCCAGGAAATGCCGATGAAACTGTCTGCCGCAAGATCCAACGTCAGTTCCTTGATCGCGGGGTAAAAGCGCATGTCTCCCGCGCCCCATTTCTCGACCTGTCGGCTGATCCCCCGATTGAGTGCATCGGCATAGTGGCGCATCGGTCCCGGCTTGAATGCGATCGACAGCGCGCGGCGGTCAGCCCGGTGGTGATCGAAATCCATCAGCATCAGCCCACGAGGGAACAGCCGATCCAATATGGGGCCCCACCCCTGTTCGGAAGAAAACAGCTTCTCGCGGTCGAAGAGGACCAGCTCATTGGCGTCCGCCCCGATCAGCGCCACGTTCCAGCCGCCAAAGGCCTTGTTCTTGTAGACCCGGCCATATTTGGCGACCATCGCCTTGGCCATGCCATGAGGATCCGCAAGCATTCTGAAGGTATTGCCGACAAGCGGCCAGCCCTTTTCGCCCGGGATGTGGGCAAGCGTATCCTCATCCGGATTGCCCTGCGTCCAATGCGCGGGTGCAGCGTCGATGGATTGATGAGCGGCAAGCGTAGCCATAGGTAGCTCCTGACAACTTACCTTAGTGTAAGTAATTCCTAGGCGCTAATCCACCCCGACAATTCGCGTCGCAAAAGCGTCTCCAGCATGGCGAGGCCGGGATCGGATGCGTTCAGGCATGATAACGCGGCAAATTGCTCGCCGCCGGCCTCGGCAAATTGCTCGCGGCCCTGGATCGCCAGCTCTTCCAGCGTTTCCAGGCAATCGGCAGAAAAGCCCGGTGCAGCGATGGCCAGTCGCTTCGTTCCTGCCTTTGCCTCTTCCGCCAGCACCGTATCCGTTGCGGGTTCGAGCCATTTCGCGCGGCCGAAACGCGATTGGAACGTGGTTCGGAATTTAAGGCCCGGACTATGCAGCTTCTCCTGCAGGAGGCGCGAGGTCTTCTGGCAATGGCAATGATACGGGTCGCCAAGATGCAGTGTGCGTTCGGGCATGCCGTGGAAGCTCAGCAGGAGCACTTCCGGCTCGAAATCGAGCGCATCGAGCTGCTTCGACAAATCGGATGCCAGCGCATCGATATAGGCGGGATCGTCGTGATAGGGTGGCAGAGTGCGCAGCGCTGGTTGCCAACGCATTGTCCGCAGGCAATCCGCAGCCTTGTCCACAACAGTGGCTGTCGTTGCCCCGGAATATTGCGGGTAAAGCGGAGCGAGCAGAATTCGCTCGCAACCGGAATTTTTGAGAGCCTGCAAACGGTCCGGAATCGATGGCGTTCCGTACCGCATGGCCCAGTCGACGTGCACTTCGTTCCCCAACCTCGCCTGCATAGCCTCAGCCTGCTGACGCGTAATCACCGCCAATGGTGACCCAGCGTCGGTCCAGACCTGGCGGTACGCGTGCGCGCTTTTCTTGGGCCGTGTATTGAGGATGATGCCGCGCAGAATAGGCTGCCAGGCAATGGGCGGTATCTCGACAACCCTTCTGTCGGAAAGGAACTCCGCAAGATAGCGTTTGACCGCCTCAGGCTCTGCCGCATCCGGCGTACCCAGATTGACGAGAAGAACGCCGATCGCCCCGGATTTCACCGGCGGATGGTCGGCTGGAAGCTGTTGATCACGCCAGGTCATATGCCCTCCGAAAGCAGTGGCAGACGGCGAAAGCGGACTCCGGTCGCAGAGTAAAGGGCATTCGCAATTGCAGGCGGAGCAACCGCCACGCCGAGTTCGCCAGGATCGAACGCGGGCGCATCGCTGGTAATGAACTCGACAACGATGTCCGGACAATCCGCCAGCGTCGGAAGCGACAGTCCCGACAGACGGTTTGGCACAGGTTTGCCGTCTTCATACGCGATGCTGGACCCGGTCGCGAGGGATAGCCCGAAAATCAGTCCGCCTTCGATCTGCTGCCGGGCGATGTCATGATTGACGATCCGTCCGATATCGACGGCCGCATGCAGTTTCGTGACACGGACCCCGCCCTCGCCCAGTGCTGCCTGCGCCACGCAGGCAATACGCCCGCCGCTGTCGGGAGAGCCCATTCGGACCATGGCCAGCCCCTGACCGGTGCCGCGTCTGCCGCCGTCCCAACCGGCAAGCCGGGTCGCCCGGCGTAGGCAATCGGCCATGCGCGGCATGCGGCCCAGCATCTCCATGCGATAGAGGAATGGATCACGCCCTGCGCGTTCTGCCAGTTCATCGATGAAGCATTCGGTAAAGAACGCCGTGTAGGCTGGCGCATTGCCGCGCAGTCGCCCCGTTGGAAATGGCAATGAAACGGGCAGATGATCGATCGCCACGTTATCGATCGCATAGGGCGGAACGGCGCCTTCACAGGCCAGCACGTCAGCTTTCCCCTGGGAGTGTTTCATTGCAGCTTCGGCGGTCTTGTTGTCGAACAGCCGTCTGCCGAATTCGCGAGCGGTGGCGGGCATGGCAAGGCGTGCGCGCCATGCGGCTATGCGCCCACCGCTGGCTGGCACGAATGCGGCCTCCATGCGCGCACTGACAGGGGTGCGGACCGGCACCGACTGAAACTCCTGCACGCGAGGCCATGTCAGTTGCACTGGTCGGCCAACCTCTTTGGCGATCTGCGCGACTTCGATGGCATGCTGCCTCTCGAGGCGGGCATCGAAGCTTCCCCCCGCCGCCGTGGGATAGAGAACGACATCTTGCGGTGACAGTCCGATCGCCTTTCCCGCCGCCCGGCGCGTCATTTCCGGTGCCTGTGCGGCAATCCATAATTCGAGCGTGTTGCCGTCGAAACTTGCGGTGGCGCTGGCCGTCTCGATGGCAGCGTGGACTGCCGGAGCGACCGTGTAGGTTTCCGCATAATCGGGACGAGCCAGCAGATCGTCGGCATCGCCCACATCGATGGTGCGTTGGGCATCGACGGCACCATGCGCGGCCTCCAGCGCTTCCATCGCGGCGTCGCTTTCCACAGCGCCATCCCCGCCGAAGACGGGCCAGATTTTGCGTAACGCCTGCTCGGCGATCCACCAGCTCTCGGCTGCTACTGCGAGGTATTTCTGCGACTTCACCACGGCGACGACACCCGACATGCCCGTTACCGCCTCGGTGTCGAACCGCAGCAGGTGCGATGCACCGAGAGGGCCATGCCTGATCGATGCATAGACCATTCCCGGCAACCGGATGTCGCCTGCGAAAAGGAAACTGCCATCGACCTTGGCAGGAAGGTCGAGGCGGGGGAAAGCCGGGGCAAGTTCGGCTTCGGCAGGCGAGGGATCTTCGGCGGCGCGTTCGACCTTCACCGGCGGCGGTTCGGGCGGATCGAATTGCGCTGCATCGACCACCAGATCGCCGAATGCAAATTGCTGGTCGCCATGGCGGACGAGGCCGCCAACAACTTCGCATTCCTCCCAGTCAACATTCCATCGCGCTGCCGCTGCCATGGCGAGCAGCGACCTTGCGGTGGCAGCAGCTTCGCGCAGGGGTGGCTCGTATCCTGCCAAACTAGTGCCATCTGCCGTTGCGATGAAGGCGTTGCTGCGGGCGAAGTTTTCCGCCAGCCGACTGCCAGGATCATCGGCAAGACTAGGCAGATTGGACCAGAGCGGCGCCCATTTCGCAGCGAGAGGAATATTCGCGTAAAGACCGGAAGGCGGCGCGGGCTCGACGGCAATCTGTCGCCAGTCCGCGCCAAGCTCGACGGCCACGACCTGTGCAAGCAGGGTTGTGACCCCCTGCCCCATCTCCAATTGGGGAACGGCCACCGTCACCACGCCATCCCGGCCGATGGTGATCCAGCCGCCGAACTCGCGCTCGTCCGGTCCGGGCGTTAGGGGGCTCGAATAGTGACGCGGCCAGAGCCACCACGCGACAGCAAGCCCGCCACCCGCCGCTGCGCCTGCAATAAGGCCGCGCCGGGTCACGGGGAGCTGGCTTAACTTTTCGCGCCAATCCATTCGTCGACCTTGGCAGCGATGTCGTGAAAGGGCTTCGCAAGCGCATCATCGCCTGCGGCCGGCGGTGTACCGCGATCGCTTCCCTGCCGAATGGCGAGGTCGAGTGGGATGCGCCCGAGAAAAGGCAGGTCCAGCCGTTCCGCCGCCGTTTCCACTCCGCCTTTACCGAAAGGGTCAGAAACCTCGCCGCAGTGCGGGCAGGCATAGCCGGCCATGTTTTCGACCAGCCCTATTACCGGCACGCCGGCCTGGTCGAACAACTGGCCCGCCCGCGCCGCGTCGATTAGAGCGAGGTCCTGCGGCGTCGAGACGAGGACGGCGCCCATGGGCTTGTAGCGCTGGAGCATGGTGAGCTGGACGTCGCCGGTGCCGGGGGGCAGATCGACCAGCAGCGTATCGACATCGCCCCAATGGGCATCGATCAACTGCGAGAGCGCATTGCCCGCCATGGGCCCGCGCCATGCAAGCGCGCGGCCGGGCTCCACGAGATGACCCATGGACAGCATCGGAACGCCGAAGGAACTTTCGATCGGGACGAGCTTCTTGTCGCGCGCGATGGGCTTTTCGCCCTGATTTCCAAAGATCACCGGCTGCGACGGGCCGTAGATATCGGCATCGACGAGCCCGACAGCGCGGCCCGCTTTCTTCAGCGCGATAGCGAGATTGGCGGTCAGGGTCGACTTGCCGACGCCGCCCTTGCCGCTGCCGATGGCGATCAGGCGGCGCTGCTTGCGCTCCGCAGTCATGACGATGCGGACGTCGGAAATGTCGTCATACTCCAGCAAACGGATGTCAATCAAACGTTTGATTTCGTCGCGTTGATGCTCGTTCAGTCCGGCAGCGTCGACGACGGCAATAGCCCTGCCGTCCTTGACGGAAAGCGTGGTGACGTGTTCGGCAAGGCCGGCGGGAAGTAGCGATTTCGGGTCGGTCGAACTCATGGGCGAGGCTGCTGTAGCATCGAAAAGCGCGCGGCAACCCCTGTTTTTCCGCCGAACCACACCTATAAGGGTTCGCATGAGAATTTTTGACGGGTTCGGACACAGGGTTTCCCTGGCAATGGCGGGCAAGAAAAGCCCTTGGGGCGGAGGCTCCGGGGATGACGGCGACAGCGACGGCGGCAAGCCGACGGGTTCGGAAGGCGGCGACAAGCCGAAGGGTCCGCGCAATCCATGGCTGCCACCCGGTAGCGGCGGTGGCAGCGGCGATGGTCGCCGCGGCCCCAATATCGAGGATATCTTCAAGAGCCGCGGTCCCGAGGGCCCACGGCGCCGCGGCGGCGGTGGCGGTGGCCCCGGCGGCCCGAACATGCGCTTCCCGCAGCGGCCCGGCGGCAAGAGCTGGTTCCCGATCGCCGTGATCGCGATCATCGGCATCGGCGTGCTGGCGACCAGCGTGCATCTGGTCGGACCGCAACAGCAGGCAGTCGTCAAGACGCTCGGTAATTATACCCGCGCCATGCAGCCGGGTCTCAATTTCTCGGCCCCCTTCCCGATCGAAACGGTCGAAGTCGAAGATGTCGAAGGCGTGCGTTCCGTCCGTATCCCCGGCAATGATAATCAGGCCAAGCTGATCCTGACCGGCGATCAGAACCTGGTCGACCTGAGCTATATCGTACGCTGGAACATCAAGGACCTGTCGGACTTCAAGTTCCGCGTTGTCGATCCCGTCGACACGGTCAACGAAGCGGCGGAAGCCGCCATGCGCGCGGCGGTTGCCGAAACCGAGCTGGACGAAACCTTCTCTGGCCAGGGCCGCGCCGCGATCGAGCTGGATGTGCGCGAGCGCATGCAGCGCACGCTCGACGGCTACCGGGCCGGCGTCAACGTGCTCGGCGTCGAAATCGAAAAGGCCGACCCGCCCGCACAGGTCGTCGATGCCTTCCGTGACGTGCAGGTCGCCGAACAGAATGCCGATGCCGCACGCAATCAGGCGCGCGGTTACGCGCAGCAGGTTCTGGCACAGGCACAAGGTGAGGCGGAAGCCTTCGACAAGGTGTACCAGCAGTATCGCCTTGCCCCGCAGGTCACCCGCCAGCGTCTTTATTACGAAACCATGGAGCGTGTGCTGAGCCAGACCGACAAGACCATCGTCGAGACCGGCAATGTGACACCCTATCTGCCGCTTCCCGAAATCCGGCGACGCGCCCAGCAGAGTTCACCTGCCACCGTTGTGACAGCACCGGAGGGCCAGTGACATGAGCAACTTTTTGCAGAACCACCGCTACACGGTCATCGCATTGGGCGTACTGCTCGTCATCTTCATGATGAGCGCCTACATCGTGCCCGAGGAAGAACAGGCCGTCATCATCCGCACCGGTGAACCGGTCGGCACGGTCAACACGCCCAACGGCACGACCAATGCAGGCATTTATTTCCGCGTACCGTTCATCGACAGCGTTCGCCGCGTCGAGAAGCGGCTGCTCGATCTGGAAATGACCGACGAGGAAGTGCTGTCCGCCGACCAGCAACGTCTGCTGGTAAACGCCTATGCCCGTTTCCGCATCACCGACCCGGTCCGCATGGTGGAACGTGCCGGATCGACGGACGGCGTGCGCAACGCGCTGCAGCCGATCCTGAACTCCGTCCTGCGTCAGGAGCTGGGCCGCCGGACCTTCCAGGCCATGCTGACGGCAGAGCGCGGCAGCGCGCTGGCCAATGTCCGCGCCAATCTCGACCGTCAGGCGCGCCAGTATGGTGCCGAAGTGGTCGATGTGAAGATCATGCGCACCGACCTGCCCGAAGCGCCGTTGCAGTCGGCCTTCCGCCGCATGGAATCGGACCGTGCCCGTGAAGCGCGGACGATCCGGGCGCAGGGCGACCGCGATGCCCGGATCATCCGGGCCGATGCCGACGCGGAAGCCGCGCGGATCTATGCCGAAAGCTTCGGTCAGGATGCGGAATTCTACGATTTCTACCGTGCGATGCAGAGCTACGATGCGACGTTCTCCAACAGCGAGAATCCGTCGGAGAGCAGCATCATCCTGTCGCCGGACAACGAGTATCTGCGGCAGTTCCGCGGTCGGCGTTGATCGTTCGTCGAACGATCCCGGTGCCGTTCAATCGGCATTCAGCGGCCAGCGACACAGTCGTTCGCCGGAACGTCAGGCTCGTTAGGCGGTAAGTCTGCCGTCGGTAGAGTCGGTGCAAGTATTTGAAGAGGACGAAAAGGACGTGAAGCCAGTGCGATATGCATATTCCGTGACGAGTGCGCTGCTGGTAGGCGGCGCCGCGATCTCGCTCGCGACCGGTTTTCCGGCTGGAGCCCAGGTTGCGCAGAACGACGACAGCCATATGGCCCGTGTCGTCCCGCGCGCCGGTGCCCCCGAGAGTTTCGCCGACCTGACGGCGCAGTTGCAGCCGGCGGTGGTGAACATTTCGACCCGGCAGCGGATCGAAGTGCCGACCAGCTCGGGCAACCCTTTTGCAGGCACGCCGTTCGAAGGCCTCTTCGGCCAGCGCGGCGGAGCGCAGCAGGAACCGCAGTACCGCGAAGGCCAGTCGCTGGGTTCGGGCTTCATCATTTCGGCCGACGGTTACGTCGTGACGAACAACCACGTCGTCAGCCCGACGGGGCGCGGGACGGTGGAAGAGATTACCGTCATCATGCCCGACGGGACCGAACATAGTGCCGAACTGGTCGGCACCGATGCATCATCCGATCTCGCGGTGCTGAAGATCAGCGGCAGCAAGGCTTTCCCCTTCGTCGAATTCGGCGATTCGCGTCAGGCGCGGCCGGGCGACTGGGTCGTGGCCATCGGCAATCCCTTCGGCCTGGGCGGAACGGTAACGTCCGGCATCATTTCGGCCATCCAGCGTGTCACCGGACAGGGCGGCGCATACGACCGCTACATCCAGACCGACGCCAGCATCAACCGCGGCAATTCAGGCGGTCCGCTGTTCGACATGCAGGGCAATGTCATCGGCATCAACAACGCGATCTTCTCGCCTTCGGGCGGCAGCGTGGGCATCGGCTTTGCCATCCCCGCCGAGATCGCCGCGCCTATCGTGCAGAAGCTGCGTGACGGCGTGGAAATCGAACGCGGTTATCTGGGTGTGCAGATCCAGCCGGTAACCGACGATCTGGCAGCATCGCTGGGCATTGCGCAGAAGCGCGGTGAATTCATCCAGTCGGTCCAGCCCGGCGAAGCGGCCGAAAAGGCCGGCATCGAGGCTGGCGATATCGTGACGAAGATCAACGGCAAGGATGTGACGCCCGAACAGACGCTGTCCTTCCTCATCGCCAATATCCGGCCCGGCACGACCATCCCGGTCGAACTGATCCGCAACGGTGAAACCCGCCGCGTCAATCTGACCGTCGGCCGGCGCCCGTCGGAAGAGGAACTGCGCCAGCAGCAGCAGTTCAATCCCGATGCGCAGGACGAGGATTCGATGGAGCCGGGCGACAATGCGGTGATCGAGGACAACCTCGGCCTGCAGGTGCTCCCGCTCACGGGTCAGATCGCGCGCCAGCTTGGCGTCGATGCCGATACGCAGGGTGTCGTCGTGGCCGGTGTAGATCAGAATTCGGACGCAGCCCGCAAGGGCCTGCAGCGCGGCGATATCATCCTGACGGCGAATTACCGTCCGGTTACCACGCTGGAAGGCCTGGAGAATGCGGTACGCACCGCACAGAGCGAGAACCGCGAGGCCTTGCTGCTGCGGGTGCAACGCCGTGGCCGTCCGCCGCAGTATGTGGCCGTGCGCCTTCGCTGAGGCATCAGCAACACGAACAGGAAAAGGGCGGCCGCCGGAATGGGGGTCGCCCTTTTTCGTACCCGGGCCAAATCATTGAGCCTTCGGGGCGGCGCTGGCGCCGCCGGGGCTATGGGCGCTGGTCGCGCCTCGCCCCCGTGGCTTCGTTGAGGAAGTCGTCCCCGATCGCCTGAGGCGCGCCATCGACCCCGCGCGGAGGCTGTTGCGGCTGCTGCGGCTGCTGCGGCGGCCGTTGACCCGGTACGGGCTGACGCGGCCGGTCGCCTTCGAGCGTGCGGTCGAACTCGTCGCCGAAGGGATCTTCGCGCGGTGTGTCCGATGTGCCGGGTTCGATCAGATTGCCCTGCTCGTCGATGAAATAGTAATCTTCCGGATCGCCGAGCATGTACTCGTCATCCGGTTCGAGTTGCCATTCCGGAAGCTGCAGATCGGTGTCGAACTGTTCCACCGGGCGATCCTTGACGGCATAGCGCATATAGGCGGCAAAGGCGCGCGCCGGCGCAGTACCACCCTGCAATCCGCCCACGCGCACATTGTCGTCCCGGCCCATCCAGACCCCGGTCGTGATGCCGGAGGAAAAGCCGACGAAATAGCCATCCTTGTTGGAGCTTGTCGTGCCCGTCTTGCCCGCTACCGGCCTGCCAATATCAGCGGCGCGGCCGGTCCCGGTGGCGACTGCGGTCTGCAGCAGATCCGTGATCCCGGCAGCGACATAATCGGGCACCAGCTGCGTGCTGCGCGTGTTGCGCTCGTGCTCGTAAAGCAGGTCGCCATCGGTCGTTTCGACTTTCAGGATGCCATAGGGTTCGACCGAATTGCCGCCTGCCGACACCGCGGCAAAGGCACGGGTCATGTCGATCAGGCGAACCTCGTTCGTGCCAAGCACCATCGATGGATAGGTGTTGATTTCGGTCGTGATTCCGAAACGCCGCGCCATGGACGCGACCGTACCGAAGCCGACTTCGTTGCCGAGCTGCGCGGCGACGGTGTTGATCGAATAGGCAAAGGCCGTGCGCAGATCGATTTCACCGACATTGCGGCCCGACGAATTGCGCGGGCTCCACCCGTTGATGCTGACCGGCGTATCCACCACGCGGTCGTCGGGCGTGTAACCGGCTTCGAGCGCTGCGAGATAGACGAACAGCTTCCACGACGAGCCCGGCTGGCGACGGGCATCGGTGGCGCGATTGTAATTGGTCTGGATGTAATCGGTGCCGCCGATCAGCGCGAGCACCGCCCCGTCGCGGTCCATGCTGACGAGCGCACCCTGCGCGCCATCGGGCGTATTGGACTTTATCGATGCGGTGGCGGCCCGCTGCATCCCCACATCGAGCGTGGTCCACACCTCGATCGGTTCGAACGTTTCGGGCAGCAGCAGGTCGAGCTGCGGCAGAGCCCAATCGGTGAAATAGCGGACCGAGTTCTGGCCCGCTTCTTCCTTGAGCTTCACGGCGCTGGGATCGACGGTCGCATCGGCGGGGATGCGGCCCTGTTCCTTCATCAGGCGCAGGACGACACTGGCGCGGCCCACTGCGGCATTCACATCGGCCGTGGGCGAATAACGGCTGGGCGCCTTGACCAGCCCTGCGATGATCGCCGCTTCGGCGGTGGAGAGTTCGGTCGCCGGATGGCTGAAGAATTTGCGGCTGGCAGAATCCACGCCATAGGCGCCGCCGCCGAAATAGACCTTGTTGAGATAAAGCTCGAGGATCTGTTCCTTCGAGAATTTCGCCTCCAGCGCCATGGCGAGCACAGCTTCGCGCAGCTTGCGATCGAGCGAACGGTTGTTGTTGAGAAAGACGTTGCGCGCCAGCTGCTGGGTAATGGTCGAGGTTGCCGACACGCGCCGGTCACCGGTCGCCGCGGTATAGACGGCGCGGACGAGGCCATAGGGATCGATCCCGAAATGCGAATAATATCTGCGGTCCTCGACCGAGATCATCGCGTCCTTCATCACCTGTGGGATTTCGTCGGAAGTCAGCCACTTGCCGTAGCTGGGGCCGAGTTCAACGATTTCGGTCCCGTCGCGTGCGCGAACGACGATGGTCTGCGCCGTCTGCGTCGCCTTGAGCTGATAATAGCCGGGCATCGACCGGGCCGCGAAGACGACGGCCAGGCCGACGAACAGGGCCACAAGGACCGCCAGCGCCCCGCCCCAGATGACAAGGCGGCGCATCCAGAACTTGACCCGGCTCTGCGGCTCGTCCGCTGCTGCGCGCGATGCGCCATCCTTGCGCGCGGCGCTCTTGCGGCGGCTCCCTCTCTTATCCATCGGTTATGCAGATACCCATTGTTAGTCGCCGGCTCCAGTCGGAGGCCCTATAAATATCGGGACATCGCATGGCGAGGTCTAATCCCGCCTGAATGGATGCGCGTGAAGCGTCAGTCGTCGGGTTCGAAATCCAGCGCAGCCGAATTGATGCAGTAACGCATGCCTCCGCGATCGGGTGGGCCGTCGGGGAAGACGTGACCCAGGTGGCCGCCGCAGTTCGAGCAGGTCACTTCGGTACGGATCATGCCGTGGGATATGTCGCGGTGTTCGTCCACGACCTCACCCTCGGCCGGAGCGGTGAAGGCGGGCCAGCCGCAGCCGCTGTTATATTTGTCGTCGCTCTCGAACAGCTTCTGGCCGCAGCCCGCGCAGTAATATTCGCCGGCATCGTAATGCTTGTCGTATTTGCCGGTGAACGCGCGTTCGGTCCCCGCTTCGCGCAGGACGTGGTACTGTTCGGGGGTCAGCTTTTCGCGCCATTCGGCATCGCTGGTGTCGGGCTTGTCGCTCACATACTTGTCCTTTTGCCGGAGGTCCTACATATAGGAGCAACCGGAGCCGATGCACGCAGTTCCGCAACCGCGTTCCGGTCGCCACCACGATTCGCTTGACGATTCGCAGGGGCGCCGCTAAGTGCGCCGCTTTCCGGCGGCCCGTGCCGCCCATTCGCACGCACCCAAAGAGATTTCGCCGCGCATGCCGTGCGGCCTGACGAGGACAAACATGGCCAATACGCCGCAAGCCAAGAAGCGCATCCGTCGCAACGAAAAGCGCGCCGACATCAACGGTGCCCGCCTGAGCCGCATCCGCAACTTCCTCAAGAAGGTGGAAGTCGCAATCGAAGGCGGCGACAAGGACAATGCCCAGGCCGCGCTCAAGGCAGCCCAACCGGAACTGGCACGCGGTGTCGCTCGCGGCGTGTTCCACAAGAACACCGCTGCTCGCAAGATGAGCCGCCTGTCGAAGCGCGTTTCCGCGCTCTGATTCGCCCCCGCCAGCACGCCGGCAGGGAAAGACAAAAGGGGCCGCCGGTCGAACCGGCGGCCCTTTTGTCGTTTTCGCGTTTCGTTTTGGTACGCACCTTTCGGGCGGCCTCGGGAAGAAGCACCAGAAACCCGCGATTCGCATCCTGATTTCGAGCAATTGCGAGCAAATTCATCGACTTGAACGGGGGCCTGCGGCTTACATCTGAGTCAACAAGTATATTTCAGGTTTTTTACAGTTATCCCCCTTGCGACTCATCCGGCCCGCGACCTAGACAATGGTCATCGGCTCGGGACGGGACAGCCCGGGCTCTTAGAAAATCGATAAAGTGAGGGAGACCTCCGGAAGCACCGATTCCGGAGCATGGCCAAACTGTGCCTCTTTCGCTGACCATCAATTCAAGGGTGCCGCACGGCGCCCTTCGGGGGACTGTACGAGAATGCGCGACGCAGCGAAATCCGGGGCGACCAAAAAGGCACAGGACGATTTCATGGAAGATCTGGAAGCGGTAAACCTGGCGGCGGATTGGGCGGACATCAGCCAGGGCCTGCGAAAGGATCTGGGACACCAGCTTCACAGCCAGTGGATCAAGCCGATCCAGGTCGGCGGCATCGAAAAGGATACGGGCACGCTCGACCTTTTCCTGCCCACCGAATTCAGCGCCAACTGGGTCAAGGATCGCTTTGCCGACCGCCTGAGCCTGGCATGGAAGATCGCTCGCAGCGAAGTGCGCGATGTCCGCATCCAGGTGCATCCGGGTCGCCGTCAGGTCACCGATCTGCGCCTGCATTCCGATGGCCGCCGTCCGGCGAACGACGGCGCGGATACCTCGATGATGGCAATCGGCGCCGATACGCTGGGCGATACCGGCTTCACCAGCTCGGTCGGCCTCGACCCGTCGCTGACCTTTGCGGCATTCATCACCGGCGAAGCGAATGTCCTCGCCTTCAACGCAGCTCAGCGCATGGGCGCCACTGAGAAGCCGCAGTTCTCGCCGCTCTATCTCAAGGCCGCTACGGGCCAGGGCAAGACGCACCTGCTCCACGCAATCGGCCACAGCTTCCTGCAGGCTCATCCGCGCAGCCGCATCTTCTACTGCAGCGCCGAACGCTTCATGGTCGAATTCGTCCAGGCGCTGAAGGCCAACCAGATGCTGGAATTCAAGGCCCGCCTGCGCAGTTTCGACCTGCTGCTGGTGGACGACATCCAGTTCATCATCGGCAAGGCCAGCGCGCAGGAAGAACTGCTCTATACGATCGATGCGTTGCTCGCCGAAGGCAAGCGGCTGGTATTTGCCGCAGACCGTGCCCCGCAGGCACTGGACGGGGTGGAGCCGCGCTTGCTTTCGCGTCTCTCGATGGGGCTCGTGGCCGATATCCAGGCGGCCGATATCGAACTGCGCAAGAAGATCCTCACATCCAAGCTTACCCGCTTCGCGCCGCTCGAAGTGCCGGCAGATGTGCTCGACTTCCTGGCCCGGACGATCACGCGCAATGTGCGCGAACTGGTCGGCGGCCTCAACAAGCTGATCGCCTATGCGCAGCTGACGGGACAGGAAGTGTCCCTGCAGCTTGCCGAAGAACAGCTGACCGATATCCTTTCGGCCAATCGCCGCCGGATCACGATCGACGAAATCCAGCGCACCGTGTGCCAGTTCTACCGGATCGACCGGTCCGAAATGAGCAGCAAGCGCCGTGCGCGCGCCGTGGTCCGTCCGCGGCAGGTTGCCATGTATCTTTCAAAGGTTCTGACGCCGCGCAGCTATCCGGAAATCGGGCGCAAGTTCGGTGGCCGCGATCATTCCACCGTCATCCATGCCGTCCGCCTTATCGAAGACCTCCGCCAGCGCGATGCCGATATGGATGGCGATGTGCGCAGCCTGTTGAGACAGCTGGAAAGCTGACAGGAAAATCCTGCAGCTCTTCGGGCCGCTTCCACAATCCATGCACCGCCTGTCGACAGGGCCATACACAGACCTGTCGACAGGCTGCGCGTGACAGGCCAAAGGGCTGCGGATGCCGCATCACGACTCCCCTGCCCCGCGAGCGCATATCGACCTGCCGCATTCCTTCGCCGCCGTGCTCATCCGCGGTGCGCGCGGCGATTGTCCGCGCTGCGGGGAAGCGAAGATCTTCCGCAAATGGCTCAAGCCGCATGATCGCTGCGCCGCCTGCGCGCTCGATCTTTCGGTCCAGAGCGCAGACGATTTTCCGGCTTACATCTCCATCTTCGTGACAGGGCATTTGCTCGCGCCGGTACTGATCATGCTGGCCAGCGATTTCGCCCTTTCGGCCATGGCGATCGTTTCGATCATCATCCCGCTCGCCATCGCCATGTTGCTGGCGCTGCTCCAGCCGTCCAAGGGCGCGGTCATCGCCATGCAGTGGTGGCATGGCATGCATGGTTTTCGCAAGGAACGTGCGCCCGAGGGCGAGGACGAACGCGCGTGAGCCTGTCACCGGAACGCCTCGATCGCTTTGCGCGCCACATCGTCCTGCCGGAAATCGGCGGCGCGGGGCAGATCGCCCTGGCGAAAAAGCATCTCGTGCTGGTCGGGCTTGGCGGTATCGGCAGCCCTGCCTTGCAATATCTCGCGGGTGCGGGGATCGGGAAACTGACCCTGGTCGATGACGACCGTGTCGATGCCAGCAATCTCCAGCGCCAGACCTTGTTCAACGAACGCGACATCGGTCATGGCAAGGCGGTTATCGCCAAGCGTTGGGTAACCGGCTTCGATCCCGAACTGGACGTGCAGATCAGCGACCGGCGGATCACGGTAGCCAATGCACCCGATCTCGTGATCGGGGCGGACCTCGTACTCGACGGGACCGACAATTTTGCCACGCGCCTTGCCGTTTCCGACGCCTGCGTAGCAGAGCGCGTACCCCTCCTCTCGGCCGCTGTCGGTCGCTTCCAGGGGCAGGTCGGCGCCTTTGCCGGACATCTCGCCGGGGAAGCCTGCTACCGCTGTTTCGTGGGCGACGCTTTCGATGCAGAAGACTGCGACACTTGCGCCGAGGACGGCATGCTTGGCGCCATGGCGGGATGGGTTGCCACCTTTGCAGCGATGCAGGCGATCCGCATCCTGCTCGACGGCGTCAGCGCCTTGGGCGATACCGATTGGGGCCGCGTACATCTGCTGGATGGCTTGAAGCCCGGCATGCGCAGTTTCGCCATCGCCAAGGACCCGGCCTGCAGCGCCTGCGGATCAGCCGCCTAGCACCTCGTCGACCCATTGCGGCACCAGCTGCGTGGCCGGGCCATGACGCGATTCGTGGAACCAGCGCGAACCCATGCTTGCCTCTAGATTGAGTTCGAGTGTCCGCACGCGCATTTCGCGCGCTTCCTGCACAAAGCCGGCCGCCGGATACACCGCGCCCGACGTGCCGATACTCACGAAAAGATCCGCCTTGCGCAAGGAAGCGTAGATGCGGTCCATCTCGTAAGGCATTTCGCCGAACCAAACGACGTCGGGGCGCAGTGCACGTTCGCCGCATTCGGGGCAGGCCGGCCGGTCGAGCATCGGCCCGGTCCATTTCGCCCGCATATCGCAGGCCGTGCACCACGCATTGAGATGCGTACCGTGCATGTGCAACACACGGCTCGCGCCAGCCCGTTCGTGCAGATCGTCGACATTCTGGGTGACGATCAGCAATCCGCCGTCCCACGCGGCATCCAGCTTCGCCAGCGCCTCATGCGCCGCATTGGGCTGCTTGGCCTGGATCGCCTCTCGCCGCATATCGTAAAAGCGCAGCACAAGGTCCGGATCACGCTCGAAAGCTTCAGGTGTCGCGACGTCTTCGACCTTGTGCTGTTCCCAGAGCCCCCCTGCATCGCGGAAGGTGTCGATCCCGCTTTCAGCGGAAATTCCCGCCCCGGTCAGGATCACGATGTTGCGCATATCGGCCATTGCCCTCAAGTAGCGAAGGCGCAGGGCAATTCAAACCACCTGCAAACAGCGATACCAAATCAAACCTCACATGGAGAACCAATGGCGCGGATCGGGATAATCGGAAGCGAAGGTGCCATGGGCCATGCGCTGGCTCACGTCGTCGCGGCGAGCGGACACGAACTGGCCGGCGGTATCGACCGCGGTGGCGATCCGGCGGGGCTGGCCGATGCGAGCGACGTGCTGATCGATTTCTCCGTTCCGCAAGCCCTGGATGCGAACCTTCACGCCGCCATCGGTGCCGGTATCCCCATTGTCATCGGCACGACCGGTCTCGATACATCGCACCATGATGCAATCGACAATGCCGCGCGGGTCGTCGCCGTTCTGCAGACGGGAAACACCTCGCTCGGCGTGACGCTGCTGGCGCATCTCGTGCGAGAGGCCGCGGCGCGGCTTGGCCCGGACTGGGATATCGAAATTCTGGAAATGCACCATCGCCGCAAGGTCGATGCGCCCAGCGGCACGGCGCTATTGCTGGGCGAGGCGGCAGCACAGGGGCGCGGGATCGACCTTGCCGAGCAGTCCGAGCGCGGGCGCGATGGGCATACCGGTGCGCGGCAGGAAGGGGCCGTCGGCTTCGCCAGTCTGCGCGGCGGGACCGTGGCCGGCGAACACAGCGTGATCCTAGCAGGCGAGGAAGAGCGGCTGACATTGTCCCACAGCGCGGAAAACAGAAGCATCTTCGCCCGCGGCGCCGTGCGCGCTGCCGAGTGGATGCTCGCGCGCGAGGCGGGCCGCTATACGATGGAAGAGGTTTTGGGTCTTCAATGACGAAGGACCAGATTTTCGAGTTCTTCCGCCGGCTTGCCGAAGACAATCCTTCGCCCGAAACCGAACTGGAATACGGCAATGCCTATCAGTTGGTCGTCGCGGTTGCCCTGTCCGCACAGGCGACGGATGTCGGGGTCAACAAGGCCACCCGCGCTCTGTTTCGCGAGGTGGAAACGCCGGAACAGATGCTGTCCCTGGGCGAAGATGGCCTGAAAAAGCATATCAAGACCATCGGCCTGTTCAATTCCAAGGCGAAGAACGTGATTGCGCTCAGCCAGTTGCTCGTCGACGAATACGACAGCAAGGTGCCCGACACCCGCGAGGATCTCGTGCGGCTGCCCGGTGTCGGGCGCAAGACGGCCAATGTGGTCCTCAATTGCTGGTTCGGGCAGGAGACCTTCGCGGTCGACACCCACATCTTCCGCGTCGGCAATCGCACCGGCCTGGCCAAGGGGAAGACGCCCGAACAGGTCGAGGCAAAGCTCGAAAAGCGTGTGCCCCAACCCTTCAGGCTGGGCGCGCATCACTGGTTGATCCTGCATGGCCGGTATGTCTGCAAGGCGCGCACGCCCGAATGCTGGCGGTGCACCGTGGTGGACCTGTGCAGTTACCGCAAGAAGGTGCTAGAGAAGCCAGGCAGGGGCAACACAAAGACCGGTCCGGGCTGATGTGACGGGCCGGGTCAGCTGGAGATGCGCGATGATCCGTACCGCCACCGTTCTCGTTCTGCCCCTTGCGGTGCTCGCTTGTGCACCCGTCGAAGACGATCAGCCCTTCGTCAGCAAGGCCCCTGCAGCCACCGTCACCGGCGAACCGCAGCGGTGCCTCAATGCCTCCACGATCAGCCGGACCATTGTGCATGACGACCGCACGATCGATTTCAAGGTAGGCTCGCGAACCTGGCGCAATACGCTTCCCAACAGCTGCCTGCACCTCGGCATCCGGCGCGCCATCAGCTACGACGTACGCGGCAACTCGCTCTGCGAAGGCGAGGTAATTTACGTGCTGGACGGCCCCGGCAGCCCATCCCAACGCGGTGTATCATGCGCGCTGGGAGAATTCGTGCCCGTGGAGCCAGCTAAAGCGAGCTGATCGTCACACGTCGTCCGCCGACACCATTTCCCCTGTGTCGATTTCGCCGGTCATCACCGCCACGGTCGTCGCCACAGCAGCATCGCCGCTGACATTGGTCGTGGTGCGCATCATGTCCATTATCCGGTCGACGCCGGCGACGAAGGCGATCGTTTCCAGCGGCACGCCGACGGCACCGAAGACCAGTGCCATCATGATCAGTCCGGCACCCGGGATGCCTGCAGCGCCCACCGCGCCCAACGTCGCGAGGATCGAAATGAGGAAGTAATCGGCCCAGCTGAGGTCGACGCCGAAGATCTGCGCGCCGAACAGCGTGGCGAGCCCCAGATACATCGCCGTGCCATTCATGTTGATGGTCGCGCCAAGGGCAATCACGAAACTCGCCACGGAGTTCGATACGCCCAGATTGCGCTCCGCACAGCGCAGCGTCACCGGGAGCGTCGCGTTGGAACTGGCGGTCGAATAGCTCACCGCCATCGCATCGATGATCCCGCGGAAGAAATCGCGCACGGGCAATTTGGCGAGAAACTTGATCATCGCCGAATACATGACGAAAATGATCAGCAGGCATCCCGCGTAGTTGAGCGCCACGAGTTTTCCGAGCGCTAGCAGCGCATCGAAGCCCAGGGTTCCTGCCACCCACGCCATCAGGGCGAAAACGCCGAAGGGGGTGAGTTCCATCACCACCATCGTCACCTTCTGCATGATGACGGCCCCGCTATCGAAGACCTTCTGAACCGGGAGCCCTTCCTCCTTCGCCATCAGGATGCCGATACCGATGAGCATGCTGAACACGATCAGGGGGAGGACCGAAACGTCCGCCATGACCTGTACCGGGCTTTCGGGCACGATCGAAAGGATCATGTCGACTGCCGTGGTCGGGTTGGGTTCGGGCGTTGCGCCCATTTCGATCGCGCTGGTGTCCACCCCGCTGCCCGGTGCGACCAGTGTGCCGAGCCCCAGGCCCAGCCATACGGAGATTTGACCGGTCACGACGAAGAGAAGCATCGCTCGCCCGCCGACTGCGCCAAGCTTGCGCAGGTCGCCAATAGCGGCAACGCCCGACACGAGGCTGAAGAAGATGAGCGGAACGACCAGCATCTTGATCGACCTGATGAAGAAATCGCCGATCCACTTGATCGATTCCGCATCCGGGCCCCACGCCCAGCCGGTGAGCACGCCGAGGATGAGCGCAGTTATCACGCGCTGCCACAGCGGAATTTCGAACCAGGTCTTCAGCATGCGATCCCTCCCTCGTGCCCGCTAGCGGGCCAGCGCATCCCTAGCAATGCGCGTATAGATGCGGCTTAGCGTCGAAAGGTCGGCCATGGCTACTGCTTCGTCACGCTTGTGCATGGTTGCGTTGCACAGGCCGAATTCGATGACCGGACACACAGCCCGCAGGAAACGGGCGTCCGACGTTCCGCCAGTGGTGGAAGGTTCGGGCTCGACGCCGGTTTCCGCCTTTACTGCAGCATGGATGATGTCCGAAAACTGTCCCGGCGGCGTCAGAAAGGGTTCGCCGCTGACGATCGGCAGGGCGGTGCCGCCATGCTTTCTGGCGATGGCGGCGATCTGTTCGGATAGTGACGCGCCCGAATGGCAGTCGTTGAAACGGATGGAAATCCGCGCCTTTGCTCTTTCCGGGATGACGTTATGCGCCGGATTGCCGACCTCGAGATCGGTTATCTCGAGGTTGGACGGCTGGAACCAGTCGGTCCCTTCATCGAGTACCAGTGCATCCAGTTCGGCGAGCATGGCGACGAGCTTCGGGATCGGATTGTCGGCAAGATGCGGATAGGCGACATGCCCCTGTGTGCCCTCGACCTCCAGCCAGATATTGACCGAACCCCGCCGGCCGATCTTCATCATGTCGCCAAGGCGGTTCACGCTGGTAGGCTCGCCAACCAGGCACAGATCGGGCGTTATGCCCTCCGCGGCCATGTAATCGATGATCGCCCTTGTGCCATGCAGTGCGGGGCCTTCTTCATCGCCGGTAATGATGAAACTGATGGTGCCGGCATCGGCAGGAACCTGCGCGACCGCATCGACCATGCAGGCGATCGCGCCCTTCATGTCGACCGCGCCGCGCCCGTAAAGCAGGTCGCCGCGCTCTTCGGGCTCGAACGGCTCGCTCGCCCAGCCGCCGCCCGGCGGGACGACGTCCAGATGTCCGGCGAAAGCGAAATGCTTCGACCCTTCGGGGCCGCGCCGGATGGCGAACAGGTTCTCCACCGGCGCTTCGGGAGTGCCCTCCTCCCCGTCGCCGCGCATGAAGCGAGTGACCTCGAAACCGAGAGGGGCGAGCATGGCTTCCATCGCGTCGAACACCGACCCGGTAGCCGGGGTGATGCTGGGTGCGGCCATCAGTCGCTTGGCGAGGTCGATCACTTGCGTCATTCCTGCGTCGCTAGCAGGAGTGTACGACAATGCCCAAGCTCGATCTCGATGCCATTCCCCAGACCAATGCCACCGGTTATCCGGCGCCGTTCGATGCGGACGTACAAGGGCGCTGGTATCGCCGCCTCGCTCCGGCATCGGGCCTCACCCGCATGGGGGCAAGCCACGTTACGCTCAAGCCGGGCGCCTTTTCTTCGCAGCGGCACTGGCACCGCCTCGAAGACGAATTGGTCGTCATGCTCGCCGGCGAGGCCGTGCTGATCGAGGACGAGGGAGAGAGCATCGTTCGACCGGGCGATGTCCTTGCCTGGGCGGCGGGCGTGGAAAACGGGCATCGGCTGCACAATCGGTCCACGTCCGATTGCGTGTTCGTGGCGGTGAGCGCGGGCGACAAGGCCCGCGATTCGGGCGCATATCCGGATATCGACATGGTCTTCGGGCCGGATGGTTATACCCGTAGGGACGGCACGCCCTACCCTACCAAACGCCTTCCCTAATCGCTCGCCGGCTCCGGCAGGGGGCCGGGCTCGAACGCCGCGTCGAGATAATCGGCCATGCGCAGTCCGGCCTGTAATACCCGGTGCCGGGCGATCGGCAGCGAGCGGTCGATGATCGCCTGCGACATGTCGACCTCGTCAGGCAGATCCCCCTCGCACGGATCGCAGCCAAAGGTTTCGGGATAGATGAATTCCCGCGCGATTTCCCAGCTTTCACGCCCCCAGTCGGCGGACGTGCCGCCGGCCAGTTCGGCGCGCTCCTGCGCCGTATACCGCCGGGCTACCGGGGGATCGCCGCTGATCGCCCGTTCGGCCAGCGGGCCGTCCCACACCCAGTGGAGATTGAGCCCGGGCACGATCCCGTAGGTCGTTTCGCGATCGTTGCCGCCGCGATCGTCGAGGTCGCCCGAATGCAGCGGCATGTGGATGTCGCCGATGAAGTGGACGAGGAACGCCAGCGCCTCCACGCGCACATTGTCGGGCAGGCTTTCATCGGCAAGGATGCGCTGGTTGCGTTCGACCTGCGCGCTGACGCAATTGAGGCCGGAACAGTTCTTGCGCGCGTCGTATTCCTCGGTCACCGGCTCCGTCTGGTAGTGCCACGAAAAAGTGTAACCCCACCGCCAGTAGGCACCGCGCAGGCAATCCGGCCATACGGCCGCATCCTGCAACGTTTCGATGGCGCAATCGGGTGTGCCGAGCATCGGCGATGGCCGAAGCAGCCGTGCAATCTTCGCCCGCGTTTCAGGCCGCACGTTCTCCATCGCGATATCGGCGGTCACGGTATGGGCGTAAAAGCCCCATGCCTGCGCCTGCGCGGGGAAGAACAGCGCGCCCAGCGCAGCGATGGCGGTCAGCCAACCGTTTCGTATTGTTCGATAACCCATTCTTCGTTTTCCGATGCGGCGATCCATGCTTCCATCCACTCATGTTCCCACAGCGCCTGCATATAGGCGGCGGCGAAACCCGGGACGGGGATCTGATAGCTGATGAAACGTGACACTACCGGGGCGAAGAATACGTCCGCCGCGCCGAAAGTGCCGAACAGGAACGGCCCACCGCTGCCGAAACGGCTGCGCGCTTCGGCCCACAGGCCGAGGATGCGCAGGATGTCGGCCTTGCATGCCTCGCTCGGCTCGAAGCCGTCGAAGCGCTTGCGCACATTCATCGGGCATTCGCCGCGCAGCGCGGCATAGGACGAGTGCATTTCGGAAACCATTGATCGGGCCATGCCCCGCGCCACGGCATCCTTGGGCCAGAACCGGTCGCGCCCGACCTTGTCGGCGAGATATTCGAGTATGGCGAGGCTGTCCCACACCACCGCGTCGCCATCCCACAGCAGCGGCACCTTGCCCGACGACGGTCGGATCTGCCCGCCATGCTTGTCGGCTTCCCAGTTCTCGCCGAACAGCGGGACGACGATTTCCTCGAACGACAGGCCCGATTGCTTGGCGGCCAGCCACCCGCGCAGCGACCAGCTGGAATAGTTCTTGTTGCCGATGATGAGCTTCATGCGGTGCCCCTTGCGATTCGTCTGGGGGTTAGGCGTTCATCCGGTCGCTGTCGATGCTGAACGGTGGAGCAGATCCTGGCATTATACGGAGCGATGGGTTTGAACAGGAAGCCCATGGCGCCAGGCGCAGGTGGCTGTAGGAAAATGTCAAACGCTCGCCTATTCCATCACCATGACATTGCGCCCGTTCCACCTCGCCTTTCCCGTCCACGATCTCGCCGCGGCGCGGGAGTTTTATGGTGATGCCATGGGCTGCCGCGAAGGGCGCTCGAGCGACGAATGGGTCGATTTCGACTTCTACGGCCACCAGATCGTCGCTCATCTCGCCCCCGGCGGGGCGGGAGACCGGACAAGCAATCACGTCGATGGCCACGGCGTTCCGGTGCCGCATTTCGGCATCGTGCTCGCCATGGAAGACTGGCAGGACCTGGCCGACAGGCTGACGGCGGCCGGGGTCGAGTTCGCGATCGAACCGACGATCCGCTTCAGGGGCCAGCCCGGCGAACAGGCCACGATGTTCTTCCGCGATCCCAGCGGTAATGCCCTGGAGATGAAGGCCTTCGCCGACGATGCAATGCTGTTTGCGACGTAGTCGGTTTGGGGCACCTTCCCGCCAAGTCTCTCAAGAACTGGCCGCTTCTCTCCCGGATTCGTCGATCCATCGATTGCGCGCGAAGGCTTCGGGGCAGGTTTGCGATATCCAGTCGGTGATCCCTTCGCGGATATCGCACCGCAAATCGAACAGGGTTGGCGAATCCTTGGCGCTCATCAGAAGCCTGACTTCCTTGGTATCGCGCGTCGTCTCCGTCACCTGCGTAACCTGAACGCGTCCGTCCCAGCGCTTGTTGGCGTTGATCTGCCTTTCGAATTCCTGCCGGATCGGTTCCACGCGCGCTGCCGGGTCGAGATAGAGAAAGACCGTGCCGAGCAGCTTGGCTGTCGTCTTCGTCCAGTTCTGGAATGGCTCTTCGAGAAACTTGGTGGTGGGGACGATCAGTCGCCTTTCGTCCCATATCTTGACGACCACATAGGTCGTGCGGATTTCTTCGATCCAGCCCCACTCACCCTCGATGATCACGACATCGTCGATGTTGATCGGCTCCGTGGCTGCCATCTGCACCCCGGCGATGAGCGAACGCAGCGCAGGCTGTGCAGCAGCACCCACCGCCAGGCCGGCAAGACCGGCCGACGCGACCAGTGTCATGCCGATATCGCGCACCCCCGGGATCGATAGAAGCATCACCCCGACCGTTACGAAAATCACCAGGAATGTGGCGATGCGGTTGAACATGGCGAGCTTGGTCCGCCTTCGCCGTGCGCGCAGATTGTCTTCGACCGAAACGTCCGCGCTCAGGGCCATGGTATTCACCAGGGCATGCAGGACCGCCAGAACCATCCAGCCGATCAGGGCAGGCATGACGAAGCCGGCGACCTTCTGCCAGATTTCGTCCAGAAGCGGCAATTCCCGCGCCACGATAATCAGAGCGAGCGCGAGAATGGCGAAACGCGTGGGACGCCGGAGCCGGGACACCACGATGTTGTCGGCCTTGCTGCCACTTGCATCGGAAAGGTGCTGCAGCCCGCGGAACACCAGCCAATGCATAGCCAATGCAACCATCGCGACGAGCACGGCGATCAGAACCGCTTCCGCCACCTCTCCATGAAGGCCGATATCGGCACCGATGAAATCATTGATCCGGTCGAGCATTCGGCTTTCCCCGTACAAGGTTGTCGACCTCTCCCTGCAATCCGTCTGCGCGAACTCTCCTTCTACCAATGGCAACCGGAAGGCGAGGTTCCGTTCGGGACAAAGGTAGAGCTTCCGGCAAATGCGCCCTGCGCCCCTCGAAACGTGCTTTCGTCAGTGATGGCCTGAGCCAGACAGCCTGTCAGCGGCCCCCTTGTGAACCAAAGCATTACCTGATTTGATTGAGAGTATGAGCAGTCCAGACGTTCCGCAGGCTAGAGGCCAGTGCCCTTCATGCAGCGCCCCGATCACCTTCGCTCGAGCGAACTTGCTGAGGAGAGGCGTTCCCTTCGGTTGCAATGGGTGCGGCACGCAGTTGATCCTGCCAAAGGTTAGCATCCCATTCTTTTTCGGCGGCTTCGCTCTGATCGGGTTGTTGGGAAAGCATGTTGGCATTTGGGCGGTCTTGGTCGTTCTCGTTCTTTTTTCCTTGGCCGAATGGATGCGGGTGAAAGTCTCGCTCGCACCGCAGCTAGAAAGTTAGCTGCCCGCCTGCCGGAGCAAGCCCAAGCTCCTACCGGCTATTCACCCCCGCGCGGCCTTTGAACTGCGTCGGACCATTGCCTGAACGTCAGCTGGCAGCTTCGAAACACTCTTGCCTAGAGCCGCATCAGCCGCCGCCCCCCTTGCAGTCGTTCCATCGATGATCGATTGTCATGTGAAGCCACCGGAACAATCGCGAAGGAACAGACGAAACAATGCTTTGGAAACACGCCCTGCTAGGCATTGGCCTATTTCTCGCATCGTGCAGTGAGCAGTCCGAGCAGGACGCAATGACCGACACCCTCGCGAAGAGCATCCGTGTCGGAGAAGCTGCTACCGATGCCCGGCCCGGCTATGGCTTCGACCTTTATCCCGGCGCACAAGTTGTTGCTTCGATGATGAACGGCATGAGCCTGAGTATCCGGTCGGACGCCAGCTTCGAGGAAATCGTGACGTTCTACGAAAAACAACTCACTGAGAGGAAATGGGAGATCCAGAGCCGTAAGATGACTAACGGAAAGATGGTTCTAAAGAGTGTCAATCTTGCAAGCCGAGAAGAACTGATGAGCATCGCTATCGCTCCCGCAGAGAAATCTGGAAGATATAATTTGGTCTTCATCAAATTGCTCGTGGACAATTAGGCCCAAGGCTTACCGAGCGAAGCATCGACCAGCCCGCTTCCCACCGCAATTTAGGCCAGAACGGACGAACGCAACGCCACCTACCGGTCATTCTTCATCGCTGTGGCGTTATGCGCAATATGTCATTCGATCGGCAATTGACGAGCTATATTGGACTGGTCAGAACAGGCTGAGGTAATCGAAAGGGTTGTTACCCGGTAGTGAGGGTGACAATCCTGATCGGAATTTCAAAGACATGATGAGGGGATTTAATGTCCAGGTTCCTTAAGATGCCGTCACCCGAATTGGTATGGGCCTCGATGCAGGGTGTGGCTGTTGGCGCTGTATTGTACGCGATAGTGAAGTATAATTTTTTCATGTAGGTTATCGAGAGCCTCCGCCAAAAACGGCCGGGGCTTGTCGAGCCAAGAGTACACCCACCCGCTCTCGTCATTCCCGCGCAGGCGGAAATCCAGCCTGGCCCGGCGCGTCATCGCCGTCTCGCCAATGACTGCAGCCGTCCCCGCCACCAGCCGTAGGACCCCCTCTCGAACAATCCTATTTCTGCGCTAAATACTTGACTTTCATGCACCTTTTCGGCATAGACCCCGCCGGATCGGGAGGGCGCGAAAGCTGGTGCACCCCCTTCCTTGCCCCCATGGCCCGCGACGGCGGTGTCCGGAAGGGCGACGCGGCCGGTGCGAAAGGCGCGGGCGTCCAGATCGGGATCGGATGACCTCATCCGGATCGCAAGGACACCTCTCCTCCTTCACCGGATGCGGCAGGCAGTACGATAGCGGTTGCGGGGCCCTTTCGCCCGCGCGGACAGCGGCAGGGGCTCCACGCTTTGTAAGGCGAACCCTCCCCGTCGCACCGATTGCCCATGTCGCACTCGAGTATAATCGGGGTTCAGGTTCGTGTTCATGCCCTGCCGCCTGAAGGCTCCGGCAGTGCATGAAATATCCGTGCGATGCGGCCTTACCGCCCCTTCGCACGAGGCCCGGCAGGCAGCCACGCGAACCGCGCCGATACTTCCCGGCCACCGCCATCCCGCTCCCGGGCTACGCCGCGCGTCTCGCGCAAGGTTCGCCCCGGCCGCGTGATCTTGTTTTGTAGGCATTACAGTCCGGGCTCGCCGCCGGATGTTTTCGTGTGTGCGGAAACAACTGCTTCCGGCCATCCGCGGACGCGAACAAAGGACCGGTTCCGCGGTCTGCTAGACCCCCGCATCCCCCAGCACGGCAGCGCGCAGCTCGGCGATGCCCATGCCCTTTTCCGCGCTGGTTACGTGGATGTCGGGATAGGCAGCGACATGCTTGCGCGCTTCGGCCTGCGTGGCTTCGATGATCTTGGCGAGTTCGCTCGCCTTCATCTTGTCGGCCTTGGTCAGGACGACGCGGTAACCCACTGCCGCCTCGTCGAGCATCTTCATCATTTCGCGGTCGACATCCTTGGGGCCATGGCGCCCGTCGACCAGCACGAGCGTGCGCGCGAGGACGGGCCGGCCGCGCAGATAGGTGCGGACCAGCGCCTTCCACTTTTCGACCACTTTCACCGGCGCCTTGGCAAAGCCATAGCCGGGCATGTCCACCAGGCGGAAAACGGTCGGGTCGCCGACTTCGAAGAAGTTCAGCTCCTGCGTCCGCCCGGGCGTGACGGAGGCGCGTGCGATAGCCTTGCGTCCCGTCAGCGCGTTGAGCAGCGAACTCTTGCCCACATTGGAACGACCGCAGAAGGCGATCTCCGGCACGGTCGGTTCAGGCAGGAACTTTAGCTGCGGGGCCGAGAGGAGAAAATCCACCCGCCCCGAAAACAGCTTGTTCGCGCGCCGTTCGAGCTCGGCCCGTTCGGCAGCTTGTTCGTCGCTCATCCCCTGGCCTTCGCTTCGGCTTCGGCAGCCTTCTTTGCCTTTTCCTCGTCTATGGCAGCGCGCAGCTGCGGATGCCGTGAGTAGAGGTATTTCTGCTGCGCCACGGTAAGGATGTTCGAGGTGACCCAGTACAGCAGCAGCCCGGCTGCGAAGGGTGCCATCACGAACATCAGGATCCACGGCATGATGTTGAAAATCTGCTGCTGCATCGGATCCATAGCACTCGGATTGAGCTTGAACGTCAGCCACATGGTGAAGCCCAGCATGACAGCCAGCACGCCGACGCCGAAGACGATCATCAGGAACTGCGGCACCTGAATACCGACGAGCGAGAGCGCATTGGCGAGGTTTGCCGGATCGGGCGCGGCCAGATCCTTGATCCAGAGGAATTCGCGGTGCCGCATCTCGATGCCGAGAACCAGAACCTTGTAGAGCGCGAAGAAGACCGGGATCTGCAACAGCATGGGCAGGCACCCGGCAACAGGGTTCACCTTCTCCTGCTTGTACAGGGCCATGATCTCCTGCTGCTGCTTCTGTTTGTCGTCCTTGTACTTTTCCTGGATGGCTTTCATCTTCGGCTGGATGGCCTTCATCTCGGCCATGCTCGCAAAGCCCTTCTGGGCGATCGGGAACATGAGCCCGCGCACGATGAAGGTCAGCGCGATGATCGCGATGCCGAAATTGCCGACGGCTTCGTAGATCGTACGCAGCAGCCACAACATCGGCTTTTCGAACCAGCGGAACCAGCCCCAGTCGATGGCGAGGCCGAATTTCTGCAGGCCCGCGTCTTCATAACGATCGAGCACGACGCTTTCCTTCGCCCCGGCAAACAGCCGCGACGTAGTCGTCAGCGCCTGGCCTGCGGGAAGCGTCACCGCATCGTAGATCATGTCGGCACGGTAGATTTCGTTACCGAGCGCCCGGAATGTCGCGGTGGGCGCGCTGCCGGTCTGCGGTACCAGGGCCGACAGCCAGTAGATATCGGCAAAGCCCGACCAGCTCGGCCGACCGGCCGGTGTGATGGTCTGCGCTTCGTCGACATCGTCATAGTCGATGCCGTAATCGGCCGCGTCGGCGAACACGCCGATCGGTCCGGAATGCGCGATCCAGAGATCCTCGCTCGCCGTGCGGCTGGTCCGGTTGACGTAGCCATAGGGCTGGACGACCGCCGGGTTCGGCCCGGTATTGGTAACTTTCTGTTCGACCGTGAACATGTATTCGTCGTCGATCGAATAGCGGATCGACGCGCTGACGCCGTCACCCAGATCGTGCGTAAGCGTCACCGGCGTTTCGCTGGTGAGGACACGGCCATCGGCCTGCCAGACGGCATCGTCGGCAATGCGCGTGCCGTTAATGAGATAACCGAACTGCGCGAATTGCTGGGCAGGCGTCCCGTTCGGCGAGAACAGGCGTACCGGCTCACTGTCGTCGCCTGTTCCTTCCATGTGATCCTTTAGGACCACGTCGTCGACCACGCCGCCGCGCAGATTGATCGAGCCCGCAACGCGCGATGCATCGATGCGGATACGCTGCGGGCTGGCCAGCGCCGTCTTGAGGTCGGCTTTTTCCTGCGCCTGCAGCGCCGGATCGACAAGCCCGCCGGTGCGCGTGTGGCGCGTGGCAGCAGGCGCCTGCCCATCGGCAATGGCAGCCTGTTCGGCCGGGGTATCGGCCTTGTCCTGAACCAGCGCCTGTTCGGGCTGCGGATAGAAAAAGTCCATCGCCGAAGTCCAGCCCACGAGCAGCAGGAAGGAAAGCGCAATGGCGATGATCACGTTGCGATGGTTGTCCAAGGTCGGTCCCGTCTATGTCCGGTCGAAAATCTGAATGTGGGGCGGTGTCTTAGCCTGTCAAGACAGTGCTAGGGCACCGGGTCGTGGCCATGACCGCCCCAGGGGTGGCAGCGCATTATACGCTTCGTCGCCAACCATCCACCCTTGATCGCACCGTATTTCGTCAACGCCTCTATGGCGTACTGGCTGCAGGATGGCTGATAGCGGCAGGTGGAAGGCAGAATGAGGCTGGGCCCCAACTGCCAGAAGCGGGCAATCCAGATGAGCGGATACTTCATGCCCGGCGGCTCCGGCGGTGGCGCGGCGGGCGCGGGCGGTCGCCCTTGCCTTCCGCGGCGCGGGTCAGGGCCGCGGCCAGTTCGGTGCGCAAGGCAGCGAAATCACGCTCCACACCGCCGTCACGGCCGATGAGGATGTGGTCATGGTCGGGCAGCCCGCCTTCCGGCAGCGCCGCCCACAGGAGTTCGCGAAAGCGCCGTTTCATCCGGTTGCGGACCACGGCGTTACCGATCTTCTTGGTCACCGTTATGCCGTACCGCTTGCCCTTCCCGCCATTGGGATTGGCCAGCAGCACGAAACCTGGGCGCGCAACGCGCAACCCCCGATTCGCAGCAAGGAAGTCGCTGCGCTTGCCGATCACGGAAAGAGATGGATGCATGGAAGCCAGATACGCGAACGGGCCCCCGAATGGGAGCCCGCCAGCATTTTCGGTGATTGTCGCCACGCCTGAGGCGCAGCGGCTCATATCACGCGCAGAGCTTCTTGCGGCCGCGGGCGCGGCGAGCGCGGAGAACCTTGCGGCCACCCGGAGTAGCCTTGCGAGCGAAGAAACCGTGGCGGCGTGCACGCACGAGGTTCGAGGGCTGGAATGTCCGCTTCATCGGATCGTCCTTACAAAAGAATTTCGTTCAGTTTCGGCACGTACGAATCGCGCCAAGAAAAAGGGCCGCTGCTGCCAGCGACCGCCTACAGGGCCGCGCGATTAGGCGAAGCCCGCCTTGTCGTCAAGAGAAAGTAACGTCGGCATAGGCCAGATTCGGGGCCCGTTGCACCGGCTTTGACTGCGCGCGCACCGTGGCAGGCTGCGGGTGCGCAGTCCAGCGGCGCATGTCGCCGGCACCAAGCCACAACGCGCCGTGATGCGGTACGGAATTGGTAAAATCGTAAAAGGCACGGGCCTGATCGCTGCTCATGCCCATCTCGCGATAGTATTCGAGATACTGTCGGTTTTCCGGTGAATCGATCGAAAAATCACCCGCCTCGCGGCCATAGGGATCCATCCAGCTATGCACTGCGAATTCGGCCCCCTGGCTTATGTCCCGCTGAATGCCGGCGAAGAAAAGCTCGACCGCGCCCGACCGTACCGACCCGATGGCCGGAACATGCGTTACCAGCCTCGCAGCGCGAATCATGCGCCCCAAGCTGAGATTTGCGCGATCGTCCTGGGTGCCCGGACATTCAACCAGGTCGAGCTGGCGCAGACGGGGGAAATCCCTCAACATCGCGCGAAACTGGCCGGGCGTGGAAGCATCGGTTTCACCGATCATGGCTACCCGCCTGTCGTCGAGTACGAGGAACGGCCCATATTGTGCGATGCCGTCGCGATAACTGCGGAAACGGCGGTCGACGAATGCGGGCGGTGTCCAGGCGGGCAAGGCCGCAGCCTCATAGGCTTGCGGTCGGATCGCAGCGAACTGCAGGGTTTCTGCATGTTGCGGGACCGTCGGTCGGGCTGCCCCGGTCGAAGCGATCGCCTGCCCCTGATGTGTCTTTTGGATGGAGGGCATCGACACATACACCACTGGCAGATTGACCAGCGCCAGCGATTGGGCGGAAATCGGCGATGCGATCAGAGCGCCGAGGGTGGACAGCAGGAGCGCAGCAAAGCGAAACATGTCGCATGCGTGCAGCAAAGCAAGTTTCCAGCTTGCCAATGCATATGCCTAAAGTGTTGTTAGGCATGATTCTTCGCCGTGGTTCTGAACCCGCTTTCCGCTCGACATTCGTCTGGCTTGCCGTCATCACACGGGCGAATTCGGGGTGGGGGTTAACTCTGGTCGCACTAGTAAAAACGGTCGCTTATCTAGGGTTGGAAGCGCGCAGCGTAGAGGTGCAATGCTCCGTCGCGCCGGGCTTGCCCAAGTTCAATATCGTCGGGCTGGCGGACAAGGCCGTCGGCGAAAGCAAGGAACGCGTTCGCGCCGCGCTGTCGAGCATGGGGCTTGCCTTGCCGCCCAAGCGAATCACCATCAATCTGTCCCCGGCCGACCTGCCGAAGGAAGGATCGCATTATGATCTTCCCATCGCACTGGCCCTGCTTGCCGCAATGGGGGTCACGGATGCGGAACAGTTGGGCGACTGGATCGCGGTAGGGGAACTGGCGCTCGACGCGCGAATCGTACCCTCGCCTGGCGTCCTGCTCGCGGCCATCCATGCAAGCGAGCAGGAAGTCGGACTTATCTGCCCCAGGGCTCAAGGGTCGGAAGCACGCTGGGCGAGCGAAGTCCCGGTATGCGCGGCCCCCGATCTCGCCAGTCTGCTCAATCATCTGAAGGGCACTCAGCGTCTGCCCGATCCGGAACCCGGCGTGGTCGAAAGCGAACCGGCCGGTAGCGATCTCAAGCAGGTCAAAGGGCAGGAAACTGCAAAGCGCGCGCTGGAAATCGCTGCGGCAGGCGGACACAATCTCCTGATGATCGGGCCTCCCGGCGCGGGCAAGAGCCTTCTGGCCAGCTGCCTTCCCGGCATTCTCCCTCCGCTTTCCCCGCCGGAAGCAATGGAGGTCAGCATGGTGCAGTCCGTGGCCGGAACGCTGGAAGAAGGGCGTATCAGCCGCTCCCGTCCGTTTCGTGCGCCGCACCATTCGGCGAGCATGGCAGCGCTCACTGGCGGAGGGTTGCGGGTCAAGCCAGGCGAGGTCAGCCTCGCGCATCTCGGCGTCCTGTTCCTCGATGAATTGCCGGAATTCCAGCGTGCCGTGCTCGATTCGCTGCGACAGCCGCTCGAGACAGGCAAGGTCGATGTTGCGCGCGCCAATGCGCACGTGTCCTTTCCCGCCAACGTCCAGCTCGTCGCGGCTATGAACCCATGTCGCTGCGGCCATCTGGGCGATGCCGCACTGGCCTGTAGCCGAGCGCCGCGGTGTGCCGCCGATTATCAAAGCAAGGTTTCCGGCCCCATGCTCGACAGGATCGATCTGCATGTCGAAGTCGATCCGGTCAGCGCCGCCGACCTTGCCCTTCCGCCCCCGGCAGAGGGGAGCGCACAAGTTGCCGCGCGCGTGTCACAGGCGCGAGAGCGGCAGACAGCGCGGCTCGATGCGACGAAGGCCCGGACCAATGCGGATCTCGAAGGGGACGCGCTGGAACGGTTTGCCACACCTGACGAGGCCGGGCGGCAACTACTTATGCAGGCGGCAACAGCCATGCGCCTGTCGGCACGCAGCTATACGCGCATGCTTCGCGTGGCGCGTACGATCGCCGATCTCGCCGGTGCAGAGGAAGTCGGCCGGATCCATGTTGCAGAGGCGCTCAGTTATCGCAGACAGGCGCCCAGAGCCTGATGGCTCTATGCCGCAGCGCCATGACGCGTGGCAATCAATCCTCGCTCATGTCGAGGTTGAGCCTGACCGTTTCGTGTTCGTAATCGCCTTCGAATTTCTTGAGGAAATCTTCGATCGGCATCTGCTGACCGCGATCGACCAGCGGGTTCGCCCGCGACATTTCGATCGCCTTCAATTCTTCCGGGGTCATGCGGACATGAATGTACGGCACCCATATTTCGCCGAATTCGGCCTGTTGATACCAGACATCGAGAATGTCGTAGGACGCCCATTGCCCGTTCGGCTCTTTCAGTCGGATGCCTTCGCCAATGCGCGGCACACACATCGCCTTGATACGATGCACGTCCTGGTGCGTTTCATTCTGAACTTCGATTTCGATCACAATGGCCCGTCCGCGCTGCAGGGTTGGATTCGCGAAATGCCATTTTGTGACGGCGACGTGTTGAGATCGTTTTAACGATGACGTCACGGTGGCACTGAGCGGTGATATTCACACGCCCCTATGCTTTTCTTGTAACTGCGCATCGTTTGGCCCATGCGGAAATACGTGGGGTAGGCATGAATTGTCGGCTTGCGCCGGCTAGAGGCACAGACGTCAGAACGCCGCAGTATCCGTGACAGAACGCACCACCCCGATCGATTCGCTGCGGCGACGCTATGACGAGCTACGTCCCGAGCTGCGCCAGCGGTTGCCCGCGCTGGCGCTGGCACTGGCGCTCGAAGCCCTGCTGGTTCTTATACTGCTTTCACTTGGATCGGTGAAAGAACAGGCAGGCCAGGTTCGCGACACGCTGGTTGCTTTCACGTCCGCCCCCGATGAGGCAGACCAGCCTGAAGAATCCCCGGCACCTTCTGCCGCCGCGCCGGACCCATCGCCGCAACAGCCCACTGCTGAACTGCCACCCCAAGACGAAACGACACCGCAGCCGCCCGTTTCGCAGCCGGTGCCAGCCCCCAGACCGATCCTGCGGAACGATTTCTCGCTCCAGGAAACGCCGAGACAGGCGCCGCCCGCTTCCCCGGCGCAGGGTCCGCCGGCACCGGCCTATGGCCCGCCAGACACTCCCGCTCCCGGGGACACGCCCCGCATCGCCGGCAGCGGGCCCAATGGCGAACCGCTATATGCCGCTCGCTGGTACAGGCGACCGTATGACGACGAACTGGCCGGTTATCTTTCTACTGCCCAGGGCCCCGGCTGGGGCCTGATCGACTGCAGGACCGCACCCGACTTCCGCGTGGAGGATTGCGTCATCGTCGGCGAATCGCCTCAGGGCTCGGGCATTGGACGCGCGGTCCAGGCGGCGGCATGGCAATTCAAGGTCCGCCCACCGCAAAAAGGCGGTCGCCCCATGGTGGGCGAATGGGTGCGAATAAGGATCGATTACGGAATCAGAGGCGCTGCAGCGCGATAGACCAGTGTGAGCAGGGGCACCTCGCCCGATTGTGCGGGTACATACTGCTCAAGCAGCGTTCTTGGTCTTCTGCCCGCCGGTAAATTGTACGACGTCGCCCCGATCGATCGGCTCGCCGCCCTCGGCTTTTGATCCATCCGCACGAATTCCGAGATTGTTCCGTTCGACGAGGTGAAGGTCTGCCGGGCCGAGAATGCGGCCATCGTGACTGAGGATCGACGTCGGCCCGATCGGCAGCCGGTCGCGTTCGTCGACGAGCACAGGATTTTCGACCACTTCTGCGCCGTATTTCTGCCCCCACTGGCGCAGAGCCACCATGGCCGGGAGCAGGTCCAGCCCTTTTTCGGTCAGGCGATATTCGATCTTGCGCTTGTCGTCGGCACAGGGGTCGCGCTTGAGAATGCCGTTTTCAACCAGCTTGGCGAGACGGTTGGACAGGATATTGCGGGCGATGCCCAGTTCAGTGAGAAATTCTTCGAAGTGGTGCAGCCCGTTGAAGCTCGCGCGAAGAATCATGAACGACCATCGTTCACCCATCGCCTCCAACGCCTGCGGCAGGCCACATTCGGTCAGTTCACGCAGCGGTTCGCGGATCTCGCCCATAATTTCAGTCCTTTTCCAGAAACCTGTCTAGCGCAAAAAACCATTTTGCCAAATTCTTCAAGTTTAGGTTGCATTACGAAACCTATATCGCTATCCGGTCTTTCAGGATAAGTTGCGAATTGCAACCTAGTTGCAACAACAGCAATCTCCGTTGAAAAATTTGCAATTAGAAAGGGACTTCTCATGACCACTCTCTCACGATCAACCAATATCGGCGCGCTTGCGGCCGCATTTGCTTACACCACGCTCATCTTCGGTGCCGCCATCGCCCCGTCCAGCGCGGAAGCAAAATCCGGTTCCATGTTCTACACCGTCGAACTGGCACAGCCGGTGACCAAGACATCGACCACTATCGCCGGCGGCGTGGCCTGGGCTTGCAAGGGCACCACCTGTGTCGCGCAGAAAAGCAACTCGCGCCCGCTCCGCGTCTGCCGCGAACTGCAGCGCGAACATGGCCAGATCACATCCTTCACTGCCAAGGATGAAGCGCTGGATGCCGACAATCTTGCCAAGTGCAACGCCTGATCCAGTCGATCCCCACCCCTCTCCATCGGGTGGCAACTCAGGACCCCGGCTCAGGCCGGGGTCTTTTTCATATCAGCCCCCGCCTCTCGAGATCTGCCTCCAGTCGAGGCGCGTCGACGAAATGATGCACCTGCCAGCCGCAGTTCGCCGCACCTTCGATATTGGCGTGATTGTCGTCGATGAAGAGCATCGCCTCTGCCGGATAGCCGAAACGCGTCTCGGCAAGATCGAAGATTGCCGCGTCGGGCTTGGCCAGCTTTTCCGTACCCGACACCACGATATCGCGAAACGTATCGAATATGGGTGCCGTGGGCCTGAAGCCCGCCCAGAATTCATGTCCGAAATTGGTGATCGCGAATAGCGGCACACCGCGTCTGTCGAGCCGATCCACCAGCGCATGGCTGCCGGGCACCGGCCCGGGAATGGTTTCGTTGAAACGTGCGGCATAAGCACGGATTTCCGGTTCGAAATCGGGGAACTGCGCGATCCGTTCCGGCACCATTTCCGACAGAGGTTTGCCCCGATCGTGCTGGAAATGCCATTCCTCGGTCACGACGTCATCGAGCAGTGTCTGTAAACGCACCGGATCGTCGACGATCTTCTCGAACAGCTGGGCGAGACGCCATTGATAGAGCACTCGCCCCACATCGAACACGACCGCTTCGACCTGCATCACGCCGCCTCAAACACGAACGGCCCGCACTCCTCGTCGGAGCCGGGCCGGTCGAACAACGCATCCGCCCTTATCGGGCGGAGCCGCAATTAGCCCTGGCGGGCCTTGAAACGGCGGTTGGTCTTATTGATAACATAGGTGCGCCCACGGCGGCGGATCACGCGGCAATCGCGATGACGGCTCTTGAGCGACTTGAGGCTGTTGCGGATCTTCATGATGTCTCTCGTGAAATAAATGCGCGCCGGAGATGGTGCTCCGACGCGCCGAAATCAAGCAGCCCGTTAACCGGCCCCAGGGATTCGGTCAACCTCTTTCCGGCTTCGCCGCAGGACCGGGTCGACTTACTTACCTGCCCCGCGTCCCCTCGCAATCATCGGTCCCAGCGGCTCGCCGCCGAAGATATGGACATGCAGATGCGGGACCTCCTGGCCCCCGTGCGCGCCGATATTCGCCATCATGCGATAGCCGGGCTCGACCAGCCCGAGATCGCGGGCGACCTTGCCGACAGCGCGGACGAAACCGGCGATCTCGTCCGGCTCCGCCTTCGCGCTGAAATCGTCCCAGCTGACATATCGCCCCTTGGGAATGACCAGCACATGGACCTGCGCCTGCGCATTGATATCTTCGAAGGCGTAAGCCCATTCATCGTCGTAGACCTTGTTCGACGGTATCTCGCCCCGCAAGATCTTGGCGAAGATATTGTCGTCGTCATACGGCTGGGTCGGATCGATCGGCATTACGCGCTCCTGCTGGCTTTTTCCTCAATACCCGAAACGCCCTCGCGCCGGTCGAGTTCGGCCAGAACATCGGCAAGCGGAACGTCGCGCGCATTCAGGGCGACAATCAGATGGAAGAGAATATCGGCTGCTTCGCCGACCAGTTCCTCATCGCTTCCCGAAAGGACTGCAATCGCGGCTTCCACGCCTTCCTCGCCCAGCTTGCGGGCGATCTGCGGCAGGCCCTTGGCATGGAGGCTCGCCACATAGCTCTGTGACGGATCGGCCGTACGTCGCTGCGCGATCGTCTGTTCAAGGCGGGATAACGTTTCCATGGCCCGCGCTATGCACGGACCGCCCTTACAGCGTCAATCCGGGTTGCGTCCCAGCAGGAAACGTCCGACCACTACACCGGCCAGCCCGATCAGAACCAGCACCATGGCACTGGGTTCGACCATTTGCATGTGCATGGCAGTGGAGCCTCCGATATTCGCAATATGCGCAGCAAGCGAGACGAACTGGAGGGTCATGGGGCGCCCTTACCACCTTCTTTGCCTGGCGCCTGCAATCAAGTCGCGTCGTCCCGCCACGGGACGAAACCCTTAACCGCGCGCTGGCAACCCAGCCGCGCGCAAGGCAGCATGCGCTTCTGCGATGGTATGTTCCCCGAAATGAAAGATCGAGGCGGCGAGAACGGCACTGGCGTGGCCGCGCGTCACGCCTTCCACCAGATGCTCTAGCGTGCCGACGCCTCCGCTGGCGATCACCGGCACGGAAACCGAATCCGCGATCGCCCTTGTCAGTTCGACATCGTATCCCTGCTTGGTGCCGTCGCCGTCCATCGATGTGACGAGCAATTCCCCCGCGCCCAGTTCCGCCAGCCTGACCGCGTGTTCGATGGCATCGATACCGGTCGGCTTGCGTCCGCCATGGGTGAATATCTCCCAGCCGCGCACCGAACCGCTTGTTGCGGCGCGGGCATCGACACTGGCAACCACGCACTGGCTACCGAACTTTTCGGCAATCTCCCGCACCAGCTCAGGGCGGGATACGGCAGCCGAATTGACGGCGACCTTGTCGGCACCAGCCAGCAGCAATGCGCGGGCATCCTCGACGCTGCGCACGCCGCCTCCGACGGTCAGCGGCATGAAACAGACCTCCGCCGTGCGACGTACCATGTCGAGCAGCGTGCCGCGCCCTTCATGACTGGCCGAAATATCGAGAAAACAAAGTTCGTCGGCGCCTGCCCGGTCATAGGCCTGGGCCTGTTCTACCGGATCGCCCGCATCCTTGAGATCGACGAAATTGACGCCCTTCACCACGCGCCCGTCGCGCACATCGAGGCAGGGGATGACGCGAACCCTCACGGTCATGGCAAAACCCTCACCCTCATTGCCTTGCCGCCATGGCGAGCGCTGCCGCAAGGTCCAGGCGCCCGTCATAGAGCGCCCGGCCGGTGATGACGCCTTCGATGCCTTCATTGGCGTAGAGCGAAAGGACATGGATGTCGTCGAGCCCCTTCACGCCGCCGCTGGCGATGACCGGGATATCGACGCGCCTCGCGAGATCGACGGTCGCGTCGATGTTCACGCCCTTAAGCAGGCCATCGCGCCCGATGTCGGTGAACAACAGGCTGGCAACGCCCGCGTCTTCGAACCGGCGCGCCATGTCGACAATCGACACATCGGAAACTTCGGCCCAGCCATCGGTCGCGACCATGCCGTCGCGCGCATCGACCGCTACGACTATCCCACCTTCATACTCGCGGGCCATGTCCTTGACGAATTGCGGATCTTTCAGCGCCGCGGTCCCGATCACGATGCGCGCAACGCCCGCCTCGAACCAGCCTTCGACATCGGCTGGCGTGCGAATGCCGCCGCCCAATTGCACATAACCCGGAAAAGCCGCGACGATCGCCTCCACCGCTTCGCGGTTCTGCGCCGAACCCGCGAACGAGCCGTCCAGATCGACGACATGCAGATGGCCTGCCCCGGCCGCGTCGAAAAGCCTGGCCTGCGCGGCCGGATCATCGCCATAGACTGTCGCGCGGTCCATATCGCCTTCGGCAAGGCGGACGACTTCGCCGCCCTTCAGGTCGATTGCAGGGAAAACGATCACGGCTTCCACTCCAGAAACTTGCTTAGCAGGTCCAGCCCGTAGGCCTGGCTCTTTTCGGGATGGAACTGCACGCCGACCACATTGTCGCGGCCCACTGCCGCCACCAGCCCGCCGCCATGATCGCTCATCGCCAGCACATCTTCGCGGTAACGCGCCTTGAAGTGGTAGGAATGCAGGAAATAGGCTTCGCCTTCGGCGACGACTTCGTGCCTTCGTGCATGCGGCAGGGGTGCCACATCGTTCCAGCCCATATGCGGCACCTTTACGCTGGTATCGATCGGCTCGATCAGGCGAACGGTCCCGTCGATCCAGCCGAGACCCGGTGTCTCGCCGTGTTCCAGCCCCCGCGCGGCGAGCAACTGCATGCCGACGCAAATGCCCAGGAAGGGCGCCCCGCCGACGAAGACACGTTCGTGCATCGCCTCGATCACGCCCTGTTCGGCCCGCAGTCCTTCGGCGCAGGCCCGGAACGACCCGACGCCCGGCAGAACGATCCGGTCTGCTGCGCGCAGCACGTCCGGGTCGGCGGTGACCTTTACCTTCGCGCCGACCTTGCGGAGCGCGTTCTCGACCGAGTGCAGATTGCCCGCGCCGTAATCAACGAGGGCGACTATCTCAGCCACCTAGCTGCCCTTTCGTGCTCGGGATCGTGCCGCCCTTGCGCGGATCGACCTCGACCGCAGCCCGCATAGCACGGGCAAAGCCCTTGTAGATCGCCTCGCAGATATGGTGGTTGTTGGTACCGTATAGCAGTTCGACATGCAGTGTCAGGCCGCAGGTCTGCGCGACCGAATGGAACCAGTGTTCGATCAGCTCGGTGTCCCACTCGCCAAGCTTTTCCTGGCTGAAGCCTGCGCGCCACACGAGATACGGTCGCCCGGAAATGTCGAGCGCTACCCGGGCCAGCGTTTCGTCCATGGGCGAATAGGCACTGCCATAACGCGCGATACCGCCTTTATCGCCCAGAGCGGCGGACAGTGCCTGGCCGAGCGCCAATGCGCTGTCCTCGGTCGTATGATGCTGATCGACATGCAGATCGCCTTCGACCTTCAGCGTCACGTCGATCAGCGAATGTTTCGCAAATTGTTCGACCATGTGGTCGAGGAAACCGATGCCCGTTGCAACGTCATAGCTTCCTGTGCCGTCGAGATTGACGTCCACAAGAATATTGGTTTCCGCAGTGTTACGCTCGATACGGCCTGTACGCATGGCAGCCGCGCTAGAGCGGTGGCGGGCGGGGCGCAAGAAATTGCGCATATCGGCAGGGTAAAGGCGCGCTTAAAGCGCTTGACCCATGACGCGCCTCGCTCCACCTAGCAGCGCATGAGCGAAGAGACGCCCGACAGCCTGATCCCTTACGATTCCATCGTCCAGGAAGCCTTGCGCGCCGTCGTCGGGCGCGTGCTGAGTGAAATCGAAGATGGCGGCGGCGAACTTCCCGGCGCCCATCATTTTTACATCACCTTCAAGACACACGCTCCGGGCGTATCCATCCCGGCCAGCCTGCGCGAACGGTTCCCTGACGAAATGACGATCGTGCTCCAGAACAAATTCTGGAACCTCAATGTCCGGGAAGACGGTTTTGCCGTCGGCCTCTCGTTCAATCAGGTGCCGGCAGAACTGGACATTCCTTACGCGGCTATCACGCAGTTCGTCGATCCTGCCGTGGATTTCGGGCTCCAGTTTCAGGCCACTGTCAACGACATGGCTCCCGCTCCAACCGAACACCCCGACAATGACGGTACGGAACAGGCCGCAGAGGAAGGCGTTAAGGGAGCAGACGACGGTTCGAATGTCGTCACGGTCGATTTCGGCCGCAAGAAGTAGGCGCCGGGCCTTCCCGGCAAGCGGGGCAGGACATGGCGAAACGCCGGAAAAACAGGCAGGACAAACCAGATCACATCACCGACATGGTCGGTGAACCCATCAGTGCACCCGATCGCGCCGCGAGGCATCGGCACGTGGTTGCCGGGCCCAGCACGAACCCCGCCACCAATCTCATCATTCATGACATTGCGCTGCGCAGTGCCGGGCGCCTGTCGCGGATGGCGGTTGAGAAAGCCGTCCTTGGCAAACAGTACGGCACGAAGTTTGCCAAGGAAGCGGTCGAAAACCGCTCCATGTTGCAAACGCTGGCTGCTTACGGCGTGACCAAAGTCGCTACCCGTTCTGTTCCGGGGGCCCTGGTGGTGGGCACCGGCCTTGCCCTGAAAGTGCTGTTCGATCGCAGTCAGTCGAAGCGCAAGGCCCGCAGAGAAGGCGACCGGTCCCTGCGCAGGCAGGCCGGGCGCGACGACAAGAACTGAAACTTATCCGTCGGCAGGACTTGATTCGCCTGCGCCTGATGCGCCAACAGCGCGCATGACCGATTCCACGATTTCGCATGACAAACTGGCCCGGCGGGGCCTGCTCTTCATCCTTTCATCGCCCAGCGGTGCAGGCAAGACGACGATCAGCCGTATGCTGCTGGGCGCCGACGAAGAGATCAAACTGTCGGTCAGCGCGACTACGCGCCCTCCTCGTCCGGGCGAAATCGACGGGGTGCATTATTATTTCGTCGATGACGCCGAATTCGATCGCATGGTCGAAGAAGACGATTTCTACGAATGGGCGCCCGTGTTCGGCCATCGCTACGGGACGCCCAAGGGGCGGATCCGCGGCGCGCTCAAGGAAGGCCAGGACTTTCTGTTCGACATCGACTGGCAGGGCACGCAGCAGCTCTACCAGAAGGATCAGCAGGACGTCGTCCGCGTGTTCATCCTCCCGCCAAGCATCGCCGAACTGGAACGGCGGCTGCGTAGCCGGGGTACCGATGCCGATGATGTGATCGCCGCCCGCATGGAACGTGCGCGCGCGGAAATCAGCCACTGGGATGCTTACGACTACGTCGTCATCAATGAAAATGTGAACGCGTGTTTTGCGAAAGTGCGCGAAATTCTCGATGCCGAACGCATGAAGCGCCAGCGCCAGACCGGGCTGATCCCCTTCGTTCGCGAACTCATGAACTAGCGGACGGGCGGGCTGGTCGCCCTGCCCGTCCTTTTATGCATCAGCTGCCGATCAGCGATCCGATGTACTTGCGCACATCGTCCTCGTCTTCCTCGCCTTCATCGTCCACCTTGACGACATAGAAGACGACGAACACTTCCTCGCGCGAAGGTCCGGCGAGCGATCCGACGAAATTGCCGGCGAAGCCATTGGCCTCGTCCTCGATCAGCCCATTGAAGAATCCGTTGGTACCCACGTTCCCGGAAATGGGGAGAACGGCCCGCACGACGTTATTGCCATTGACGGTTTCCAGAATACGGATCGTGCCGTTGATCTTGATGTTGTTCCCGTCAGGACCGACGACCAGCGTGGTTTCGGGCGACGTGATGACGCCGGACGGCGTAACGCCTGCCTCGCCGCCGGTGGCTTGCGGCGTACCTGTATAGGAAAGGTTCGCCGTGATAGTGGTATCCGTCGTGACCGGATTGAAAAACAGCGCATAGCGGAAGCTGCGCAGCGTGCCGGGCACCGTGTCGCGGATGAATGACTGCGACTTTTCATAGGCCACGCGCAGAACGTGCTCGAACGGCAGCTCCATCTGGAGCCCATCTGTGGTTCCCTTGCGATACGTCCTGATCGTGGGGGCCGAGTTCAGCAGGTTTGCTGCCGTGAAACTTTCCAGCTCGAGCGTGTCGGGCCAGGTGTATTCGACGTTCTCCGGCGCGACCTCATATGTGATCGTGCTCTGGCCGTTGCGGCGCGAACCGTCGCTCCACACTTCGGTGCCGCCTTCCGGCGCGAAATAGGCGAAGGCATAGGCCGAGTTGGTGATGCTCGACGTGAAATCGGTCGAGAAATCGAAATCGACTTCGGTCGGCGTCGGCGTGGGGCTCGGCGAGGGCCCGGGCGTCGGGCTTTCGGTGGGCGTCGGGGTCGGCGAATCGTCACCGCCGCATGCGGTTACGAGAACGCAGCAAAGTGCTGCACTGATGGCACGGACAGAAACACTACGCACTTTATCGACCCCTCACCGCTGGCGAATGCCGGCTGACTGCTTGAAAAATATTCGCGCCAGTTAGCTTGGCAGCAACGCCACCCGCAAGGAAATTCCGCCCTCCTTCAACGGGTAGTGGCGCTTATCGGATCAACGGTTCGAACCCTTATCCCGGATCGGCAAAGTGCGTCGGAAGGAGAGCATTCACGATGCCGCCATCGACCGTCAGCGTCTCGCCGATGGTATAGTCCCCGGCCCGGCTGGCGAGGTATACGGCGGTGCCGCCCATATCCAGCTTGTCGCCCACGCGCTTGCTCGGGATGCCGGCGGCCGATTTCTCCTCATGGTCGCGCGCTGCACGGTTCATGCTGGAGGGGAAGGCGCCGGGAGCGAGGCTGGTGACGTAGATATGGTCCTTCACCAGCCGTGCCGCCATCCGGCGGGTCAGGTGAATCAGCGCGGCTTTCGAGGCCTGATAGCTGTAGGTTTCCCAAGGATTGACCCGCTGCCCGTCGATCGAGGTGATGTTGATCACCTTGCCCGGCTTGTCCGCACTGGCGGCGGCGGTCAGCAGCGTGTGCAGTTTCTGGGTCAGGAAGAACGGCGTCTTCACATTGAGGTCCATGACCTTGTCCCAGCCCGCTTCCGGGAATTCGAGATAGTCGACGCCCCAGGCCGCCCCGGCATTGTTGACGAGGATATCGAGCTTGCTCTCGCGGCTCGACAGCTCTTCCACCAGCGCCTCGATGCCCGAGATCGTCGACAGATCGCCCTGGATGCCGATCACCCTGTCGCCCAGCTCGGCGCAAGTTTCCTCGATCTCGTCGATCTTGCGCGCGCTGATGTAAACGCGCTCGATCCCGGCGGCGAGGAAGCCTTCGACGATCATCTTGCCGATGCCGCGGCTCCCGCCCGTGACGAGCGCAACGCGCCCCTTGAGGCTGAACAGGTCTTCAAGCGTCATCATGTCTCTCCCGCTCAATAACCGCTCAGCTCGGCAACGCGGCCGGCGTGGTAATACTGGTCGCCCAGAAATTCCTGCAGCGCCCGGTCGCGCTTCATGTAGAGACCGATGTCGTATTCGTCGGTCATGCCGATGCCGCCATGCATCTGCACGCCTTCGCGCACGGCCAGTCCCGCCACCTTGGCCACCTTGGCCTTGGCGACCGATGCCATCAGATCGGCCTTTTCGCTGGCGCCGTCGACAAGCTGGGCTGCCTTGATCGTGACCGCGCGGGCGATCTCGACTTCGGAATAGAGATGCGCGGCGCGGTGCTGCAGCGCCTGGAATTCGCCGATCACCTTGCCGAACTGCTTGCGCTGGCGCAGGTAATCCATCGTCATGTCCATCGCGCCGCGGGCAACGCCCACGCCTTCCGCTGCCGAACCGACGCGGCCCGCCATCAGCATGGCGTTGAGGACTTCGCGCCCGCCATCGACTTCGCCGATCACGGAATCGCCGTCCAGCTCCACGCCGTCGAAAGTGATGTGGCTGGCCATCGAACTGTCGACCAGGCGCACGCTGTCGTGGCTCATGCCCGCGGCATCCTGCGGCACGGCGAACAGGGTCACGCCGTCATCGTCGCTGTCACTGCCCGAAGTCCGGGCAGCCACCACGATCATCTCGCTGCTGGCGCCATAGACCACGAAATCCTTCTTGCCCGACAGGCGAAAGCCGTTGCCCGATTTCTCGGCCTTGCAGGCGATCGTTTCGGGACGGTGCTTGGGCCCTTCGTCGATGGCGACGGCATAGACCTTGTCTCCCGAAATCAGGTCCGGAAGCCAGCGGCCCTTCACATCGTTGCTGCCATGCTTGAGCGCAGTCGCAGCCAGCACGGAAGAAGACAGGAAGGGCGACGGCGTCAGATTGCGCCCGATTTCCTCGAGCACGATGTTCGCTTCCACCTGGCCCATGCCGAGCCCACCGTCGTCTTCGCTCACCAGCATGCCGGTGAAGCCCATCTCGCCAAACTGCTTCCACAGGGCATGGCCGAAACCGTCCTTGCAGTTGCGGTCGCGCCAGTGGCGCAGCTGGTTCTTGATCGACCCTTCTTCCGCCATGAACTGGTTGGCGGTTTCGGCCAGCATCGTCTGGTCGTCGTCGTAATACAGAGGCATCGATCAGGCTCCCGGCAGGTCGAGAATACGTTTGGAAATGACGTTGAGCATGACCTCGCTCGTACCGCCTTCGATGGAATTGGCCTTGGTGCGCAGCCAGCTGCGGGCGGTCTTGCCGCCGTTGCTCTCTTCGCTTTCCCATTCCAGCGCCGCACTGCCGCCCGCTGCCATCAGCAGTTCGTGGCGGCGCTTGTTCAGCTCGGTCCCGGCATATTTCAGCATGTTGGGCTGGGCGGGATGCCCCTTCCGGGCCTTCAGTTCGTCCATGAATTTCTCGCTCATGGCGGTGAAGGACAAGGCATCCACATCGAACATGGCCATTTCGGCGCGCAGCACCGGATCCAGCAGGCCCGCACGCGACGTCACGGCACCCAGCGAAGAAGCACGGTCGCCGCCGCCGGTAGCCGAAATCATCTCGCGCTCGTGGCCGAGCAGATATTTCGCCACGTCCCAGCCGCGGTTGATCTCGCCGACATAGCCGGGAATGTCCTCGCCATAACTTTTGGGGACGGTGACATCGTCCATGAAGGTTTCGCAGAACGGGCTGTTGCCGCTGATCAGCTTGATCGGCTTGGTGCTGACGCCCTCGTTCTCCATGTCGAACAGCATGAAGGTGATGCCCTGGTACTTGTTCTCCTTGTCCGTCCGGACGAGGCAGAAAATCCAGTCGGCTTCGTCGGCATAGGACGTCCAGATCTTCTGGCCGTTGACCACCCAGTGGTCGCCCTTGTCTTCACCGAACGTCTGCATCGAAACCAGGTCGGAACCGCTGCCCGGCTCGGAATAGCCCTGGCACCAGCGGATTTCGCCGCGCGCGATTTCGTTGAGGAACTTCTGCTTCTGGCCTTCGGTGCCGAAATGCAGCAGCGCCGGGCCAAGCATCCAGATGCCGAAGCTGGACAGGGGCGGGCGGGCGTTGATGCGCGCCATTTCCTGCCGCAGGATCTTGCCTTCGGGCGGGGTCAGGCCCGCACCGCCATAGGCCTTGGGCCATTCGGGCACGGTATAGCCCTTGTCGCGGCACGCCTCGAACCAGGCTTTCTGCGCATCGCTTTTGAAGCTGGCATTGCGGCCGCCCCAATAGACATCGCCCTCGTCACGGACGGGTTCACGCATTTCGGGTGGGCAGTTGGCCTCGAGCCATTCACGCGTTTCCGCGCGGAAGGCTTCCAGATCGCTGTCGGACATGTGCCGAATCCTCTCTTCTAAAGCAGCGGTATGTTGACGCTTACGTTAGGGTGATTCGCATGGCATGTGCAAGACCACTGGCGACGGTCCGCATTGCCGTAACGTCAGCCGGAATGCGTTGACGCGGCGCAGCGCTCCCCTAAGCTTGAAACGGAGAAATTCGGGGAGAGAGTAGGCATGCGATTCTCGGGCAAGACCGTAATCGTTACTGGCGCAGCGTCGGGAATCGGCGCTGCTGCAACCGCGCTGTTCGCCAGCGAAGGTGCCATCGTTTTCGCCGCCGATATCGATGTCGACGGGGGCGAGAAACTGGCCGCCGATACTCCGGGTGACGTGCGCTTCGCCCAATGCGATGTCTGCGATCCTGATGCCATAAAGGCGCTGATGGACCGTGCAGGCCATGAAACGGGCGGTATCGACGTCGTCTTCAACAATGCCGGCGCCGGCGGCACCCGTGCCGACATCTCCGAAATGGAACCGGATGACTGGGACCGCACGATGGACCTGCTGCTGCGGTCCGTGGCCTTCGGCATCCGTTATGCCGTCCCGCATATGAAGGGGCGCAAGGGGGCCAGTATCGTCAACGTATCCAGCGTGGCGGCTGTCGGCCCGGGCTATTCCCCCACCGCCTATGCCGTGGCCAAGGCGGGCGTTCTGCATCTCACCAAATGCGCGGCGACCGACCTCGCCCGGCACGGCATTCGCGTAAACGCAGTCCAGCCCGGCTTTATCAATACCAATATCTTCACCGCCAGCCTGGAACTGACGGGCGAGATGAAAGCGATGGCCAAGGCCGCGATCGCGCAGATGTCCGCCAACGCCCAGCCCGTGGCGCGCGGGGGCCAGTCGATGGATATCGCCAATGCGGTCGCATTCCTCGCCAGCGAGGACGCCGGCTTCGTAACCGGAACCTCGCTGCTGGTGGACGGCGGTCTGATAGTCGGCCCGCGCCATAGCTGGGACCCCGAAGAACCCGGCCTGCTGGCCTCTCTCGAAGCGATGGAAGCGCAGGCCAGGGAGGCGCAGAAAGCCCCCTGATGTCCTTCGTCAAAGGCCCCCTCCCCCAGCGTCTGAAGCTGGCCCACGGCTTCGGGGCCGTGGCCTTCGGCGTGAAGGATTCGGGCTTCAGCTTCTTTCTGCTGCCCTTCTACAATCTCGTTCTCGGCGTGGACGCCAGCACGGTCGGGGCGGCGCTGGCGACAGCGCTGCTGATCGATGCGCTGGTCGATCCGCTTCTCGGCCATCTGTCGGACCGTACCTATACGAAATGGGGCCGCCGCCTGCCGTGGCTTTATCTCGCTCCGATCCCGCTGGCCGTTCTGTGGACCCTCCTGTGGTCGCCGCCCTTTACCGGCGCGCCGGGCTATTGGGATATCGTCGCACTGGCTGTCGGCGTGCGCCTGCTCCTGTCGGCCTGCGAAGTGCCGTCGGTCAGCCTGGTGCCCGAAATCACCGACGATTACGATGAACGCACCACGCTGTTCCGTTATCGCTTCCTGTCGGGCTGGCTTGGCGGCCTGCTGATGATGGTGCTGACCTTCACTCTGTTCCTGCCCACCCCGCAATCGCAGCTCCAGCCCGAAGGCTATGCGCTCTACGGAATGTTCGGGGCGGGCCTGATCGCGCTTTCGGTCATCGGTTCGGCGGCGGCCCAGCACCGCGTCGTGGCGCATCGCCCGCCGCATCGGCCCCCTGCCTTCTCGATCCGCAATGCTTTTTCGGAAATCTTCGATGCCTTCCGCGAAAAGGCCTTCGTCATTTTCGCGCTTGGCGGGCTGGCCGCTTACATCCTTCAGGGCATGACCTTTTCGATCACGCAATATGTGAACCTCTACGTGTGGCAGTTCAGCGATCTGGCCTTCAAGCTCTATCCCGCCGTCCTGTTCCTGTCGGTCGTGCTCATGTTCCTGATCGTCAGCCCCATCCATCGCCGCTGGGGCAAGCCGAAAGCCGCCGCCGTCTCCGCGCTGGTCGGTCTGGTATTCTACTGCGGCCCCTATTTCCTGCTGCTGGCAGGCGCATGGCCGCCTCCGGGAACGACCGCTTCCACCGTCCTGCTGTTCGCGCTGCTGATCGTCGCCAATACCTCCAGCGTCATCTCGATCATTTCGGCCACCTCCATGGTCGCTGAAATTGTCGAGGCGTTCGAAGAACGTACCGGCAAGCGGGCGGAAGGCACGTTCTATTCGGGCAACTGGCTGGTGCAGAAATGCGCCACCGGTGGCGGCATCATGCTGACCAGCCTGATCGTGCAATCGGTCGATATCGCCCCGGGCACGCCGCAGGCCGCTGTTTCGCCCGATGCCGTGCGGCAACTGGTGGTACTGTTCGTCATCGCGGCCAGCGCGCTGGCGCTCTTCGCAGCCTTCTGGCTGGGGCGCTTCCCGATCACGCGGGCCCAGCACGAAGCGCGGGTGGCGAACCGGCTGTCGCGGCGCCCGCCAACCGAAGAAAACGACCCGATCGATGATGCCGTGCGCGCCGACCCGGATGCGCATTCGATAACCCCCTGACCGGCCAAGCGGGCTTGGCTTGGCACTAACCTTATGCCAGTTTCATGGCGCAACCGAATTGAGAGAAGAGGACAGATACGATGGATTTCGAACCCACTGAGAGGCAAGCATACTGGCGCGACCGGGTGAAGAATTTCATCGACGATCACGTTCGCCCGGCCGTCTCGACCTACAAGAAACAGGATGCCGAAGGCGAACGCTGGAAAGTCATTCCGGTGGTCGAGGATCTCAAGGCCAAGGCGAAAAAGGAAGGCATCTGGAACCTCTTCATGCCGCCCCGCAACGACGGCCATCACCACGTCGAAGAAAGCTTCGAATTCGAAGGCCCGGGCCTTACCAATCTGGAATACGCCCTCTGCGCGGAAGAAATGGGCCGCATTGGCTTCGCTTCGGAAGTGTTCAACTGCTCCGCGCCCGAGACCGGCAATATGGAAGTCTTCCATCGTTACGGAACGCGCGCGCAGAAGGACCAGTGGCTGACGCCGCTGATGAACGGCGAAATCCGCTCTGCCTTCCTGATGACCGAACCGTTCACCGCCTCGTCGGACGCGACCAACATCGAAACCCGGATCGAACGCGACGGCGATGAATATGTCATCAACGGGCGCAAGTGGTGGTCTTCGGGCGTGGGCGATCCGCGCTGCAAGGTTGCCATCGTGATGGGCAAGACCGATTTTTCCGCCGGGCGTCACGCCGCGCAATCGATGCTTCTGATGCCGATGGATGCGCCGGGCGTGAACATCCTGCGTCACCTGCCCGTCTTCGGTTATGACGATGCCCCGCACGGCCACATGGAAGTCGAACTGAAGGACGTTCGCGTTCCGGTCGACAACATGCTGCTGGGCGAAGGCCGCGGCTTCGAAATCGCGCAGGGCCGCCTCGGGCCGGGCCGCATTCACCACTGCATGCGCACCATCGGCGTTGCCGAAGAAGCGCTCGCCAAGATGTGCAAGCGCCTTCAGGAACGCGAAGCGTTCGGCAAGCCGATCTATAAGCACTCGGTCTGGGAAGAACGCGTGGCGCGTGCCCGTATCGACATCGACATGACCCGTCTGCTCTGCCTCAAGGCCGCAGACATGATGGACGAGGTCGGTAACAAGGCAGCCAAGCAGGAAATCGCCATGATCAAGGTGCAGGCGCCCAATATGGCGCTGCGCATCATCGACGATGCCATCCAGGCGCATGGCGGCGGCGGCGTGTCGGACGATTACGGTCTGGCCAATGCCTATGCCCATCAGCGCACGCTGCGCCTTGCCGATGGTCCGGACGAAGTGCACGCACGCTCGATCGCGCGGATGGAATTTGCCAAGCATCTTCCCGAAGCCGGTCCCACCGCCAATGCCCTGCGCGAAGGTGCGGCGCCAACATCGGGCAACGACAACCACAGCTCGGGCGACATGGGGGCGACACGCTGATGGCAAAGGCAGCTATTCTTGAAAAGGTCGGCGGGCTCACGATCGGCGAGGTGGAACTCGCCGATCCCGGACCGCATGAAGTCCTGATCGACACCAAGGCATGCGGCCTGTGCCATTCCGACCTCCACTTCATCGACGGTGCCTATCCGCATCCGCTTCCTGCCATTCCGGGTCACGAAGCGGCGGGCGTGGTGCGCGCGGTCGGGTCGGAAGTGAAGACGGTGAAGCCGGGCGATCACGTGGTTTCGTGCCTGTCCGTCTTCTGCGGACACTGCGAATTCTGTGTCACCGGCCGTATGGCCCTGTGTCTTGGGGCCGATACGCGCCGTTCGGCCGACCAAACACCCCGGATCATACGTTCGATTGACAAGACTCCTGTAGGGCAGATGCTCAATCTGTCCGCCTTCTGCGAACAGATGCTGATCCACGAAAATGCCTGCGTCGCCATCGACAAGGACATGCCGCTGGACCGTGCGGCCATCATCGGCTGTGCCGTAACTACCGGAGCGGGAACGATTTTTAACGCCTGCAAGGTCGTCCCGGGCGAAACCGTGGCCGTGGTCGGCTGCGGCGGCGTCGGTCTCGCGGCGATCAACGCAGCCAAGATCGCCGGCGCGGGCAAAGTCATCGCCATCGATCCACTCGCCGAAAAACGTGAACTCGCTCAAGTACTTGGCGCCACCCACACGGTCGATGCCATGGCCGATAACGCGGTCGAGGAAGTCATGAAGATTTCCCGCGGCGGCGTGCACCACGCCATCGAAGCCGTCGGCCGCCAGGCCTCCGCCGACCTGTGCGTGAAGATCCTCCGCCGCGGCGGCACCGCCACGATCCTCGGTATGATGCCGCTGGACTGCAAGGTCGGCCTCGGTGCCATGGACCTCCTGTCGGGCAAGAAACTGCAAGGCGCGATCATGGGCATGAACCACTTCCCGGTCGATCTGCCCCGCCTCGTCGATTTCTACATGCGCGGCCTCCTCGATCTCGACACGATCATCGCCGAGCGTATCCCGTTGGAGAAGATCAACGAGGGATTCGAAAAGATGAAGCAGGGAACCTCCGCACGCAGCGTGGTGGTCTTCGACTGATGGCCGAAGAACAGGCGATCGATTTCGACAAGGAAATGGTCGGCACCATCGAGGTTCCCGAAGCCGACCGGATGGACCTCGACGCGCTGTCAGAGTGGTTTGCGGCCAATGTCGAAGGTTTCGAGGGCCCCCTGAGCTATACCAAGTTCAAGGGCGGTCAGTCCAACCCGACCTACCGGATCGACACGCCGGCGCGCAGCTATGTGCTGCGCCGCCAGCCCTTCGGCAAGCTGCTGCCAAGCGCGCATGCCGTGGACCGGGAATACACGGTGATGCATGCCCTCGGGCCCACCGGCTTCCCCGTGCCCAAGACATACGGCCTGTGCGAAGATCCTGAGGTTATCGGTTCGAAGTTCTTCGTCATGGGTCTCGCCGACGGGCGCAGTCTCTGGAACGGCTCCCTGCCCAACAATACGCCGGCCGAGCGAAGAGAAATCTACAACTCGATGATCGACACTTTTGCCGATCTCCACACCAAGGATCCGATTGCCATCGGGCTTGGGGATTTCGGCAAGCCGACCGATTATTGCGCACGTCAGATCAGCCGCTGGTCCAAGCAGTACAAGCTCTCCGAAACCGAGCACATGCCCCAGATGGAACGGCTTATCGAATGGCTGCCCGAGACCATCCCGCCGCAGCACGAGAGCAGCGTGGTCCATGGTGACTACCGGCTCGACAATATGATCTTCCGGTCAGATTCCAACGAAGTACTCGCAGTGCTCGATTGGGAACTGTCCACCCTCGGCGATCCGATTGCAGATTTCAGCTATCTGATGCTGAACTGGCATAACCCTCGTGATGGCCGCGCTGGGCTGGAGGGTCTCGACCTCAAGGAACTTGGCATCCCGTCGCAGGACGAAGCAGTGGAGCGCTATGTAGCGCGCACCGGCTATCCCGTACCGCCGATGGACTGGTACTTTGCCTATAATCTGTTCCGCCTGGCGGGCATCATGCAGGGTATTAAGAAACGCGTGATCGATGGTACCGCGTCATCCGCTCATGCGAAGTCGATGTCCGAACGTGTCGCGCCGCTAGTCGACAGGGCATACCAATTCGCCACGGCAGCAGGGATGGACTAGCGCAGCAACGCTGCTAACGCGTGCTCCGAATTATCCGGAGACGAAGATGAGCGCCGACCTCGAAAACCGCATCGAAGCTGCGTGGGAAGACCGCGCCAATGTCACTCCGCAATCGAGTGACGTGCGCGAAGCGGTCAGAGCGGCGCTCACCTTGCTCGACAGCGGCGAAGGCCGCGTTGCAGAACCCAATGGCAAAGGCGGCTGGACCGTCAACCAGTGGCTGAAGAAAGCTGTTCTGCTCAGCTTCCGCCTCAACGACAACCAGGTCATGGAAGGCGGGAGCGCCGGCCATCCTGCATTCGACAAGGTTCCCAGCAAGTTCGCCGGCTGGGACGATGCCCGTTTCCGCCAGGCCGGGTTCCGCGTTGTACCCGGCGCAATTGCCCGTGAAGGTGCCTACATCGCCCCTGGCTGCGTACTGATGCCCAGTTTCGTCAATATCGGAGCCTATGTCGGCAAGGGCACGATGGTCGACACTTGGGCCAGCATCGGCAGCTGCGCCCAGATCGGCGAAAATTGCCACATATCGGCCGGCGCGGGCATTGGGGGCGTACTCGAACCGATGCAGGCCAATCCCACCATTATCGGCGACAATTGCTTCATCGGCGCACGGAGCGAGATCGTCGAAGGCGTGATTGTCGGTGAAGGCTGTGTCGTCGCCATGGGCGTTTTCATCACCCAGTCGACCAAGATCGTCTATCGCGACACCGGCGAAGTCATCCGCGGACATATACCCCCTTACTCGGTGGTCGTACCCGGAGCCCTGCCGGGCAAGGATGGCGGCCCGGGCCTGGCCTGCGCCGTGATCGTCAAGACGGTGGACGCCCAGACGCGAGAGAAAACTGGGATCAACGATCTGCTGCGCGATTAGCGCAAAGGAACATTCCCCGCACGGAAGCGTAAATCTCCCTGATACCTGCGGGTTCGCACATTTTTGAGGGAGTATTACCGCGTGCACAAAGAAGGCGAAGAGATCCACATCGACGAAACCGAAGCAAGCGGTGGCTCGAAAGAGGGCGTCGTACGCTGGGTGCTGGCCGGAGGTTTGCTTCTGGCAGTGATCCTTTTGTCGATTACCTGGATTATTCCCGCAATGACCACCGGCGATGTCGAGGAAGAAGGCACCGTGAGCGGTCAGATTTCGTCCATGGAAGACGGTAGCAGCGATACCGACAGCATTGTGACCGATCTGGGCGATGACGAGGTGACAACGCAACAAGACCGCACCACCACCGAAGACGGACTGGAAGTCGTCAAAAACTGAGCATCTGCGGAGAGGTCGCATGAGCAATTCAAACAGTTTCAGGTCCGGCCAATATGTCGAATGGAGCTGGGGTAACGGCAAAGGCAAGGGCCAGATTTCGGAGCGGTTCGAACGGAAAGTCACCCGCACCCTGCAGGGTGCGGAAGTGACGAAGGATGGCGACGGAGACAATCCGGCTTATCTCGTCCGGCAGGATGATGGCGACGAAGTCCTGAAATTAGGATCCGAACTGGAGGCGCAGAACTGATGCCTGCACAATCGAAAGCCCAGCAACGCGCGGCCGGCGCTGCGTTGGCCGCCAAGAGAGGCGAGACAAAGGTCGGTGACCTTCAGGGCGCTTCGAAAGACATGTACGATAGCATGAGTGAAGACGAGCTCGAGGATTATGCCTCGACTAAGCTCGACGGGCTCCCCGACCATGTCGACGAAGACGACTGAACGTAGCGAGTTCGCCCATTTCCTGAACGCTCAGGACGGCGGCGCTTACGACGCTGCCCTTGCCGAACTTCGCGAAGGCAAGAAGGTGGGCCACTGGATGTGGTTCATCTTTCCCCAGATTGCCGGGCTAGGCAGCAGTGCAAACGCCCGGAGATTCGCGCTTGCCGACAAGGCCGAAGCGACGTCCTATTGTACCCATGACGAACTTGGCCCGCGGCTTTTTGAAGCGACGGAAGCCATGCTGGACTGGGCCGGCACAATGTCAGCGGAAGATATTCTTGGACCTGTCGATGCACTGAAGTTTCGAAGCTGCATGACGCTTTTCGAACTCGCCTGCGGAGATGAAGACGCGCAAGTCTTCTCCGAAGCGCTCGAACAGTTCTACGACGGTGAGCGCGATCCCCTCACACTGGCAAAACTCTGACGGCGTCTCCAGCGCCAGCTTACGGATTGTCGCCTGGGCATCGCATGTTGGCGTTCATTCGCTATCGTCGCGAGGTTCGCCAGCCGGGTATTCGATCGGGGGGAGGTCGGAAACGCTGGCGGCGAACGCTTCCGCTTCACGCAGGACCCGCATCATATTGCGGGATGAAATCTTCTCGAGATCATCCTGCGAATACCCACGCCTGGCGAGTTCCGCAAACAGAGCGGGGTAGCCGGTGACGTCTTCCATTCCTACGGGGCCGCTCGGCATGCCATCGTAATCGCCCCCGATGCCGATATGATCGATGCCGGCAACAGCGCGAATATGATCGATGTGGTCAGCCATATCCGAAATGGTCGCGACCGGTTCGCGATTTTCCGCATCCCATTTGGCAAGCTGGGCTTCGACTGTATCTGGAAGGCCCGGATAAAGGGCTTTCAGACGGGCTTCTTCGCCTGCTCGATTGGCCGAATGAGTCCGAAGGTCTTCCTTGATGAACCACGGCAATGCAACGACCATCACGATACCGCCGTTTGCAGGCATGCGGGCAAGCACACCATCCGGAACATTGCGCAAATGCCCCGCGACGGCCCGTGCCCCCGAATGACTGAAAATGACGGGCGCCTGAGCCACATCGAGCGCATCCATCATCGATGCTTCGCTGACATGGCTCAGATCTACCAGCATCCCGATGCGGTTCATTTCGCGCACGACATCGTTGCCGAACGCGTTGAGCCCATCATGCCTGGGAGCGTCGGTGGCGCTGTCGACCCAACTCAAGGTCTTCCCGTGCGTCAGCGTCATGTAACGCGCGCCAAGATCGAACATTTGCCGCAATACGGCGAGGCTCGACCCGATCGAGTGGCCACCCTCCATCCCGATGAGCGAGGCAATACGCCCGGCCGCCATTGTCTCTTCTACTTCATCCGCGCTCAGCGCGAGCTGCATATCGTCGGGATAGCGCGCGATGAGGCGCTTCGTGACGTCGATCTGCTCGATGGTAGCCTGAACAGCTTCGGGCTCCGACAAGTTTGCACTGACATAAACGGACCACCACTGCGCCCCGACCTTCCCCTGCTTTAGGCGGATCAGGTCCGAATGCATGGCCGAATGATCTGCAGAGGCCGTATTGAGCGTATCGCGAAAATCGAAATCGTTGATCACGTTGCCAACCCGCGAACGCAGCTGGATGGGAACATCGTTATGCCCGTCCCATACCGGAGCCGCTTCGAGAGCGGCTGCAGCGATGCGCTCGGCATTGTCTTGAGCGAATGCCGGGGAGCCGCACGCGATGGCGACAACCGCAGAAGCTAGCAGGAAACGGCGCATGGACAGGAACCCCTTGTTGTTTCGCGGACTGTCCTAGCAAACACGAACAACAAGAAAAGGCTTCGCCCATGACCGTCTCTGCGCATTGGAATGGCGAGCTGCTTGCCCGCAGCGACGAAACGATCGTCGTGGAGGGAAACCATTACTTCCCTGCAGACGATGTCGCGCGCGATGTTCTGGTGCCCAGCGACACCACCAGCGAGTGCCCGTGGAAGGGCACGGCGAATTATTACTCGATCAACGCCGGCGGGCAGATCAATCCGGATGCGGCATGGTATTACCCCGAACCAAAGGAGGCAGCGGACGAAATAAAGGGCCGCATCGCTTTCTGGAAGGGCGTCGAGGTTGTCGACGGGTGAACGGAGCACGGGCTAATCCCCAAGAGGTATAGAGCCACTTTTTGGCGCCGGGATCTTTGCCTTTTCACGATCGATTGTCTGGAACCGGCAATCGCATACTGATAGCGGGGCTCATGATCAGGACCGGACTTCGTTGGCTACTGGCAGCCTTCTATGCGTTTGCAGGCGTCATCCATCTGGCCGACCCGCAGCCTTTTCTGTCGATTATGCCGGGCTGGGTGCCGATGCCGCACGCAGTGGTTTTCTGGACGGGTGTTGCCGAACTGTTGGGTGCGGCGGCGCTGGTACAACCGGCAAGCCTGGCATTGCGGAGGGCCGGAGCGATCGGCCTTGCGGCTTATGCCGTTTGCGTATTTCCCGCCAATATCCATCATTTCGCTTTGGATATGGCCCGCGCCGATGGCGGATTTGGGCTCGGCTATCACATACCGAGGATGATCGCGCAGCCGATCCTGGTCTGGCTCGCGCTATGGACCGGCGGCGTAACGGACTGGCCGTTACACCGCCGATAGCCAGTTGTTAGCTCATGTGCTTAGAGACGGCGCCCGTCATCTTGAACATGGAGATCTGTTCCTTGCCGATCACCGCGCCGAGCTTGTCGTCGGGGTTGATCATGCGCTTGTCCTTGGAATCCTGAAGGTCGTTAGCCTTGATGTGATCCCACACCTTGGAGGTGACCTGCGCACGGGTCATCGGACCCTTACCCACGACATTCTCCAGTTCCGGCGATAGATTTACCGGCTTCTGCAGTGCGTTGTTCTTGCCAGCCATGACTAATCCTTTCCTAGGCTATGCTTCAATCTACGTCGCCGAGATCCTCGACGTCCAGTTCCTCGACCTCATGGCCTTCGAACCGGGCGGTGAGAACCGCAGCGGCGGTCACGTGTCCGTCCAGATTACGGACGAGTTCCTCATGCGTTGCCCCCGGCATCAGTGTGAGCGGGAGATCAATCGCGAAAAGCTGAAAGACATACCGGTGTTCCTCGCCCAGCGGAGGATCGGGCAACAGCCACTCCGAATTGCCATGCGCATTCTTGCCGGTACGGGGGGGCGTTTCGCCCTCCATCAGCTTGCCCTTCTGCGGGGGAAGGCCCCAGACCGTCCAGTGGACATGGCCCTTGTCGGCATCCTCGGCCACGAGAACAATTTCCTGGGCTCCTGGGGGCGGCGCCGTCCACTCCAAAGGGGGAGCGACCGCATCCTCCTCGATCGCCGTAAACGATGGGTCGAGTTCGCCGCCGTTTTGAAAAGCTGCGCTGGTCAATGCAAAGCCGCCGCGCCCGAGCACGCGCTCGTCGGCAACCTTCTCCAGTGTTAGAGTATGGCCGACGGGAACCCCGCCAACCGCATTCAGCACCCAAGGCGCTACGCCGCTCGCCATGAAATCTCCTCTTTTCCGCTATTGCGGGCATCTTTCGGCCTGCCCTTAAGGCATAGCTCGGGGGTGCAAACCATCCCATGGGGCGAAATTTGCACCGATTTTACGGGGAAATGGGCCTTGCAGGCGTTTATTCGTGCTATTGCTCACCCTCAATTAAGCCGTCATGGTCAGAAGAAGGCCGATCGTCGGGATTTAAGGCGGATAGCAAGGGGAGCAGAATTATGGGGTTGGGTCGCACCGTTCTAAGCGCAACATTGGCAGTCTCACTGGCCGCATGCGGGGGCGGTGGTAATTCCAGTGGCGGCGGCGGCAACACCGGAACTGGCGGGACTACTGGCGGTGGCACCAGTGCCGATGCCTGCTCTCTTGCAAGTCGGCAGGACTGGGCGCTTCAGCAGCTGAACGAATTTTATCTCTTCCCCACCCTGATCGATCAGACCGTTAACCGTGCAAACTATTCGACGGTCCAAAGCTATATCGATGCTCTGGTCGCGCCAGCCCGCGCCCAGCAGCGCGACCGGTTTTTCACCTACATTACGTCGATCGCGGAAGAGAATGCCCTCATCAGTAGCGGGTCAAGCGCAGGCTTCGGCATCCGGCTGTCTTACCAACAGGCATCTCAGCAGGTTTTCGTGGTGGAAGCGTTCGAGAGCGCTCCGGCACTGGCCGAAGGGATCGACCGCGGCAGCGAGATCATCGCGATCAATGGGCAAAGCGTCAGCCAGCTTATGGCCAGTGGCGGGCCGCAAGCCGTGGTGAATGCGCTGGGCCCTAGCGATCCGGGCGTAACCCGGGAGCTGACCGTGCGTCAGCCCGACGGCACCGAACTGACAGCATCGGTGACGAAAACCGAATTCTCGCTCGATCCGATTTCGGATCGATATGGTGCCAAGATCTTCGACAATGGCGGTACCAGGGTCGGCTACGTTAACTTGCGAACCTTCATTATTGAAGATGCCACTCGCCAGTTACGGGAAGCATTTCAGGTGTTCCGAGACGAGGGCGTAACCCAGATCATCCTCGATTTCCGTTATAACGGCGGGGGTCTCGTTTCGGTCGCCGAATTGCTTGGCGATCTGCTGGCGTCTGACAAGGTCGGTCAGGTGTTCAGCAAAACCGTATTCCGCGATTCTCAAAGCCAGTTCGACGAAACGCGCCTGTTCAATTCCGAGCCGCAAGCAATCTCAGCGACCAAGATCGCCGTAATCGGTACCGACGGCACGGCATCAGCCAGCGAGTTGGTACCGAATGCGTTTATTCCCTATCTCGGCAACAATATCGCGCTTGTCGGGTCGGATACCTTCGGCAAGCCGGTGGGCCAGATCGCGCGCGACCGTTCAGCCTGCGACGATCGCTTTCGGGTCGTCGCATTTCGCACAGTGAATGCCAACGGCGGCGGGGATTATTATGACGGCCTCGCCAGTGTGATGCCGCGGACATGCCGGGCCGAGGACGATATCTCGAGACAGTTGGGCGATCCCCGGGAAGCTTCCATCGCTACGGCGCTCGATTTCCTCGCCGGCCGGAGCTGCACGGCGATCGGTTCGGCTCCCGGTTCGACCACTGCCAGAAGTGCGGCACCGGATACGAGCCAATTGATGATGCCCGCCGCGCCCAATTCCGCGCAAATCGAGATACCAGGCTTGCAGTGATGGCAGAGCGTTACACCACCTTCGCCCAGTTCTGGCCCTTTTATCTACGCGAACACTCCCGCCCCGGCACACGCGCGTTGCATTATATCGGCACCAGCCTGGTCGTGGCGGTAGCGGTTGGCGCCGTGGTGACGGGAAGGTGGTGGTGGTTACTCGCCATGCCGGTAGCTGGCTATTTCTTCGCATGGATCGCGCATTTTGCTCATGAGAAGAACCGGCCCGCGACGTTCACCTACCCGTTGTGGAGCTTGAGGGCCGACTTCCAGATGTGGTGGTTGTGGCTGACGGGCAGGCTAGGCCGCGAACTTGACGCCGCTGGTGTCACCTCAAGCTAGGCCAATGCGGCTGCCAGGGTCAGTAGTCCCAAGCCGATAGATAGCGGCACCCGCAGTGCCATCCACCATGGCGGCGCGAGAGAGTTTAGCTTTGCATCGACACCGAGGCTGACAAGAAGCCCGCCGGCGAGCATGATCAGCGACGGCTCAGGCCATTCCCAACCCAGAAGCCAGGGTAGGAAACAAGCAAGTCCGACAAGAGCCGGCAAAACCGCTGCAATCCAAACCCAGCCAAGAGCCCGCCTGCGTTCGGCGGCCGGGGCCATGGCTGCTATTCCCCACCATGTTCCACCCAGAAAAGCCAGGATCAGTGCGGCATAAGCTACGCTGATGATCTGTGCCGGTTCACGGCTATAATCTGGCCCCCAATAGAGGACAGCGACACAGATGAACTGAGGCAACAAACCGGCAAGGCCGAGCCAGCGTGGCATCCGGGGAACGTTGCCCACTACGGAGCCTCGGGCCCGCTAAAGGGCTGGCTGTCCGTCCACGCGCACCCTTGCCGTTGCTCCCCACCGACAAGCAGGGTGGCAGTATAGGGAAAGATGCGGTCGCTCATGCCATCGGAGCATTCGCCGGGAGTGATCATCAGATCGAAGCTCGCTCCGTTCAGGCTGCCGCTGATGCCAAGGCCGTTATTGCCAGCAAAACGTTCAACCGGAAATTCACTTCCGTCAGGATTTTCGGGGGTGGAATATGTGGCCATGCCCGCTCCGGATGCGCCTCCCCAGAACGGCTCAGTTCCAGTATAGTGGATGACCTCACCAGCCGAGATTGCATCGAATGTGCCACCATCCTTCACGCTGTTCGACGCCCCATCGTCCGCGGTACAAGCAGCCAGCAAGATCAAAGAGCTTGCCACTAGAATCTGCAACTTCATCGCTTTTCCTGTGATAACCAATGCGTTTTTGCGCCTTCCCACTGTTTGTCTGCCTTGAAGAATGCGGCAGCCGGGAGAGAAGCCAGGTCCCCTATAAGCTCCATCACCCTTAATTCGCACATATCTTTTCCCCCTGCGAAGGACCGGCCAATAGAACGGAACGTACCAATGGCTTGCCTTGCGGGTATGCAGATGAAACACTGCATACATGAAGTCGACGCGCCACCATTTCGTCTGGTACGCCGCCCCCGCCGTGTTTGCCGTCGTGTGCGCGGGGGCGTTAGGCGGATCCTCCATCGGCTCAACAACTAGTCTGAAAAAGCCGACTAAAGTTCTTCCCGACATGTCGGGAAATTCTGCCATTGGGGATCACCAGCCATCTGACAGCCGAAAACTGCCCAATCACTATCCATTGGTGACACCCTCCGGGACTATTCCCGTTGCCGAATTGGCCAGGCATGGGCGCTTGCGTAATTCACGAAATGAATGGCGCGGCCCGTTCGGCGAAAGCGGGGTCGATACCAAGCAGGAATGGGAACTCGACAATAACGAGATTGATCGTTTGGCGGACTGGCACCCCACAAACAATCGAGCTACTGAAGCGTTCGATCGCGCCTATCAATCCGATCGGACAAAGAACGCATTCAGCGAAAACGCAGAAACCGGGTCGAAAGAGGCGCCCGCGATCAAATCTGTTCGCGCAAAAATGCAGGTGGCCGACGCCTCAATTAAGAGCCAGCGACCTCCAGGCTCTGATAATGTGCGCAGAAGCGATGCCGAGATTGGAGAACCTCTTCCTATCTCGCCGCGCCCCGCGGTCACGCAGTAAACTGGTCTGTGTGGGCGCTCGCTTGGTAGAACAGCGACGGCGATAATTTAGGCACAGCCTTCAACATAACCCAGCTCGGGCATCACACCGACATGGATGATGGAAACCTTCCCGTCCGGGTTAATCTCGAACCGAAGTCTGGGCTCATCGCCGGGCTGGGTAAGGTATTTGCCTTCAGGACCGGTATATTTGTGAGGTTCTTCCCGGAAGCTCGGGAATTCAGCACGCACGTCCTCGATGGTCGAACCTGGACCAATGCCTTCAATGAGCTTTACGCCGCTACCATCAGCGACTGAAATGCGGCGCACTTCTCCGTTGGTTCGAATGGCGTAAACCCCCGGCCATTCGGGAGATGACAGGGTTTCGCACCCATTTCCGATCTGACCGTCGCCCGCAGTAAAACTGCTGTTGGCGGGTACCGGCTGCCCAATTGTCAGGCCTCCCAGCCCCTCGAGCGTCAGTGTTTTTGGCCCGGGCGACACTGTCTTGTCGGATGCCGGACTGGCGATGGCTTCGGTAGCTGCCTCGGATTGCGTCGCAGCAGAAGAGTTATCGTCCTGCGATGAGCACGCGGTCAAAAGAGCTGCGGCGAGAGGAATGGCTAGATATCTCATGACGACATTAGCGCCTTTCAAGGCCGCTGGTTCCCCTGCGATTGCAAATCAGAGCGAGAGTCGGCCGTACACCCTCTGGAACTTTATGAAATACTTGCGCGGTTAACCTATATCATACTTATATTCCATACCCAATCGTGGGAACATTTCCGCAAGCCAACAATTCACTCGACAATGGAGGAAAGGAATAGATGCGAGCAGCACCGCAGCATCACGATGACCCATTAACTGGGCGCCAGAAAGAATGTATGCTGCTGCTTCAGGATGGGCTAAGCTCAAAGCAGATCGCCCGTGAACTGGGCATTTCCCCGCGTACAGTAGACCAGCACATTTCGGCTGCGCTTGAAAATTTGGGCGTTCACAGTCGTCTGGAAGCTGTTTCCCTCCTTCACGATCAAGAGCTTGTGGAAGTCTCGGAAGGCACCGAACCTCCTCAAGCACCGTCGCGCGATAAGCGCCAGCAACACCTGGGCCCGCTCCCTCGCCCTAGCGAAGTTTACCGGAGATCAGGCTATCTTCCCATTTTCCCTCCGATCGGAGGTGGGGTGAACGCAGCGTCGACCAAAGATCGTATCATATGGATAATCCGCATCGGCATCCTCAGCCTGATGCTGACCTGCCTCGCGGTTGTATTCATTTTGGGCCTTTCCGAGATGGTCAGGCACGTATCCGGATGATTTCATGCCCCCTGCATTCTCCAATCGTGGAGACGGCGAGAAAGGACATAACCATGCATGATATCGAACCAGCAGCGGGCCAGGTAGTCGCCAGCGATACGCAGAAATCGGTCGAGGCAGTCGATCAGGCCGTGATGTCGCTTGCACATCTATGCGCCAGCATTGTCGAGGTGAGCAAAGCGTCACGCCTTCCCATCAGTACGGCGCAGGGCGCCCTTGCAATGGCCGGAACGGGACTGACGAAAGCGATCAGCAGCCGGGAAGACCTGAGCCGCGCCACCAGGGAACTGATCAAGATCCAGAATGCGTCCAATCTGGAAACGGTGGCGTTCGGATGCCCACCGCTTCATAAAGCAAGCGCTCGCCTTTCAGACGATGTTGCCGTGGATCTGGCTGCCTGACCATGGACGTGATTTTCCTGCTTGCCTTCTGGCTGTTTCTGCTCACGGCACTGACACTCGGATGGCAGGCGGGTAATCGCCATGACCGCAGGGTAATTATTGCGATTGCGGCAGCAGCGATAATTTCGGCTGGCGCGAGCCTGTTCTTGCAGGAGCGCATTTCCCTTCCCCTCGTCGCAGCCGTCGATGTGCTGCTTTTGGTCGTCGTGATGCGATACGCATTGTCGAGTGGCCGATACTGGCCCATCTGGTTTGCGGCGTTTCATATGACATCGGTCGTGTTCACCGTTCTGGCGCTGGTGCTTTCGCCTATACCGCAAATGGTGGCCGAGCGCATCGCAGGGTTCTGGTCCCTACCGTGCCTGATCGTGATGGTCGTGGGGCTGATTGTGGATCAACGCCGCGGTGTGAACCCGTCACCCACATAGAAAAGGGCGACCCGAACGGATCGCCCTTCGCATTTTCAGATCAGCAGTCGATTACGACGGCATCATCACAGTGTCGATCGCATGGATAACGCCATTCGACGCTTCGACATCCGTCATGGTGACGGTGGCCTTGTTGCCAGCCGCATCGGTAAGAACGACATTGCCGCCTTCCATGGTCGCCGTCAGCTTGGCACCGTTCACGGTGGTGATTTCATAGCCGTCTTCACCGGCGCCCTCGATTGCCTGCGTCAGCTCGCTGGCAGGCGTTGCGCCTTCGACTACATGGTATGTGAGAATACCGGTCAGGTCCGACTTGCCGGCCGGACTGAGCAGTTCGTCACGGGTTGCCTTGGGCACCTTTTCAAAGGCGGCATTGGTCGGTGCGAATACCGTGTAGGGTCCATCACCCGAGAGGGTTGACCCGAGATCGGCTGCCGTGACGGCCGAGACCAGCATGGAGAAATCCGGGTTTCCCTGAGCGACTTCCACGATGGTGCCGGGTTCGGTGGTGGTGTCGTTGGCCATCTGATCCGCAGCGGCGGCATCAGTGTCCATGGCGGAATTATCGGCAGGCTCTTCCGCGCAGGCGGCGATGGCGAGCGATGCGGCCGAGGCGAGTGCTATTGCGAGCTTATTCATATCCGGGTCCCTTTTCTATTGGTTCCGAGAACGTATTGGCCGGCGGTGCCGACCTTATCGTCGCTCCATCCAACGAGCGCCGAGGATGAATGTGCCCAAATCCTGCCACAATGTGGCGAGCCGGTGCACCGACGCGACGAATGACATGTGGCCACTCGCACTGTCGATGCACGGGCGCGCGCGGTTACATTACCTTTTCGGGACGTGCCTCATGCCGGTGCTTCGCTTCCTTGCCGAACAGACGGGTGAGGCGCTGGGCCATGGTGCTGGCCGCCTTGCGCGCGGCGGCGTCCACCGAAGAGCCATGCTCGGTCACGCCGATCGGCTTGCCGCCACGGGGGCGCGCTTCGATGGTGCAGCCCTTGTCGTCATTGCCATGGGTGTGATGGTGTTCGTTGTGGACGTGCACTTCGAGGCGGGTGAGGCGTTCTTCGAACCGCGTCAGTTTTTCGCGCACCTGTGCTTCGATGCGCTCGGCGACGTCGTCGGTGCCCATGACGCTGCTGTCCGAATTGAACTGGAATTGCATGGCGTTGTCTCTCCTTTTGCATGCTTGTCTATTCAACGCCCGGCAGGCGCATTCCGGTCCGCATTTTCGACGCGAATGAGCAAATTTCCGACCGGGTTCGGTGCAGCGTCGGGAGGAGACATGGACCGGGTGTTACACAGTCCAGGGAGAAAACTTTGTCGGCTTGTGCGAACAGGCGTCGGCTTACGGGTCCGCAGCGTCGGCTTCATGCATTATCATGTCAGCTTGTTCGGCCCGCATGTCGGCTTGCGCGGCCAGCATGTCGGCATAGGCCGCGGATATGTCGGCTTGCGAGGGGGCTGCGCGCAGATAGTCGAGCGCGGCAAGGCCCGGCCCTTCCCAGCGCGAGCGGGCCGCGTGCAGACGCTGCCTGCTGGCAGCCGCGCGGGCCCGCAACCCCTTGCGCCGGGCCACTTCGAACGCTTCGCGGAATTTCGGCCCGTCGAGCCGGGCGCGCAGCGCATAGGCCGACTGCCGGCTCATCCCCACGGCCTGCGCCGCCTCCGCCACGCGCCCGCATTGTTCGAGCGCGAGAAGGAAGGCCTTCACCTTGGGCACGGTCCAGCGATAATCGGCATTGCACTGCCGCGCCCGCCTGTTCGGGCGGGCGGGAGAGGAAGGTGGCGCGTTGGTTTCATCGGTCATCCGGCAGGATGAGCCACAAAACCGGGTGTGTAGGAAAATGTTTTCGTATCAGCCGGGCGTGCGCACTAGCATCAGGCTGCCGAGATCCACACGGTCGCTGCCCGCCGCCGGCGTGACGGGCGTATTGGTATCGGTGATCCAGAGGAGCTGGCCCGAGCCATCTTCGATCCGCACGCGGGCAGTCGTGCGCACGGCACCCTGCAAGGCGTCGCGCGGCACCTCCACGCTGAAGGGCAGCGGCACCTGACGCCCGTTGGTGGGCATGATTTCTTCGGCCAGAACCGTGGCGGGTGCATCGGCGCGCGAGACATCTTCGATCCGCACGGACATCACCGCCTGCGGCGGCAGGGCGATGCGTTCGCGATAGGTGGCTTCGCCCGAAACCGTCACCACATCGGCCCTGGAGGGCACGGTGGCACAGGCCGCCAGAGGGATGGCGAGCGCGGCGGCGAGGGGTGCGAGGATCTTCATTTCCAGCAAACGCCGGTATGCGCGCCTGCGTTCCCGGCACCACGCCGTCCGGGCGGAACGCGGGGACGCGACGAGCATTGGACACATGACAAAAGTGAAAGGAACCGTTCATGAAACTGCCCAAGCCAATCCTTTTGAGCATCGTCGGCGCCACTGCCCTGACGGCCGCCTGCGGTGAAACGCCGGCCGAGCAGCAAGCCGACACCATGGACGACCAGATCGAAATGGAAGCCGACCGTAGCGCGGTAGCCGCCGGCACGGACGAGGCGGCGCTGGGCATGACCGAAGCGCAATTGCTGGATGCCGATCTGGTGACCGCCGACGGCACCGATCTGGGCGATGTCGCGCTGGTTCGCCGTGACGACAATGGCACTGTGACCGGGCTGGTGATCGAACTGGAAGACACCGATCCCGACCGCTGGGTCGAAATCCCGATGGACGGCCTGACCCTGCGCGGCAATGCCACCGACGGCGATGTCCAGACAACCATGACAGCCGCCGATCTGGCTGCCCTGCCCGACGCCGACATGAGCGCTGTCAACAACACGACGATGTAAGCGCAGCGCAATTGTCCGTTTTTTGCGAAGGCCCGTCCCGGAGCGATCCGGGGCGGGCTTTTCGGTGTGGGGCGCACCCTTCCTGCGATCCGGTTATGACGGAGCGACTGTGCGCGCGGCCCGGATATGCTATTGCCGCGGCAGGAGGGGCCGGGATGATCGAGCAGCTTGCGATTGCGACGGGCATGGTGCTGGCAACGGTGGCGATCCATGGGGGCGGCCTGGTGCTGCTGAACCGGCTGCTGCGGATCGAACAGCGCGAGGAACGGCAGGAACACCTTTCGCCCGTGAGCCTGCCGGGCATGATATTCACCTTTGCGCTGGTGATGGGCCTGTTTGCGATCCACGGGGTCGAAATCTGGCTTTACGCCCTGCTCTACTGGCTGACGGGCGCGCTGCCGGACCTGCACATATCGGTTTATTTCAGCACCATCACCTATGCCACGATCGGTTATGACGACGAGGGGCTGGAGCGGGCGTGGCAACTGGTCGCCGCGATCGAGGGGATCAACGGGATCCTGCTGCTCGGCTGGTCGACGGCATTCTTCGTATCGCTGATGGCCCGGATGGGGCGGCGCTAGGCCGTCCTTGCATTCGCCGGGCCGGACCGCGGCGGGGCGGGTTTCCCGGCGTCTGCCGAATTGATGCAGGCGATTGCGGGAAAGAGCGTAGGGTGCGTGCGGGGCATGCCGCCCCGACTGGAAACGATCATGGCCAAAGGCCAAGCAAAGAAGAGCCGAGAAGCGCGCAAGCCGAAAAAGGAAAAGGTCAAGACCAACGCGTCCCAACCATCGCAGAAGCCGGGTGCGATCAAGGGCCTGGAGAATATGAAGAACAGCTGAGGCTGCGGCACGCCTTGAAGCGGCCGAATTATGCGCGGGCGGCATGCGGTGCTAAGGCGGCACCGATGCCCGCGCCCCAATCCCCCGATCGACCCGGCCCCGACGATACCGGCGATATGCCGGAAACCATCCTGGTCGATGCCGACGCCTGCCCGGTGAAAGACGAGATATACCGCGTGGCCGAACGTCATGGCGCGCATGTGCGCGTGGTGAGCAACGACATCTTCCGCGTGCCGGTGAGCGAGCGCGTAAAGCGCGTGGTGGTGAGCGACGGTTTCGACGCCGCCGACGACTGGATTGCGGAGAATGCGAGCCCAAGCACCGTGGTGATCACGGCCGACATCCTGCTGGCCGAGCGCTGCCTGAAAGAAGGCGCGCAGGTGCTGGCACACAACGGCAAGCCGTTCGATGCCGCCAGCATCGGCGGTGCGGTGGCCACGCGCGCGATCATGGCGGATCTGCGCGCCGGAATGGACGGGATCGGGGGCGGCCCGCCGCCCTTCAGCAAGGCCGACCGTTCGCGTTTCCTGCAGGCGCTGGACAAGGTGCTGACCGCGATGCGCCGCAAGGGCTGAGCAGGCTCAGCCCGATTTCTTGGCCTTATGCGCGGCAATCGCTTCGTCGATCGCGGCGATCCGTTGCCGCTCGGGCGTGTCCTTGGCCAGCCCCTTGAGGCGGCAGGTCGCCCAGAGCTGGCGGCGTTCGGATTCGAGATTCTTTAGATAGAGATCGGCCATGCCGGTGCCTATGGGCGCATCGACGCGCGCTGGCCAGTGGGGCGTGCGGCGATCACTCCTCGTCGCTGCGCCGCCCATCGCGTTCCTTGGCGACCCCCTTGAACGGCTCGCCATCCGATTTGACGTCCATGAACTGCCCAGCATCTGCCGAGCCGTCCTCACGATTGCGCTTGGTCCATTTTCCCGTCGCGGTGTTCTTTACCTGACTGCGATCGTCGACCGAGCCGATGCGGTGTTCGTCACCTGTATTGCGTGCCATTGTCGGCCTCCTTTGAAAGACCAACGGGTGGAGATTCCGGGGTGTTCCCGTAAGGTTTTGAACAGGCTACCCAGTATGTTCGGCCGTTATAGTGATTAAATGCCGCATTTAGCACCTGAAGACGTAGGTCATCTCAACTACCGCGTAAGAACTGTTTATTTTGAGAGCGACCAAGTTACATTTACTCGGCCCAATCGGACGACGCGTCATTTCCTCGACTAGTTGCTGTCTTTTGTACTGCAGTCCGAATTTCGACCCCAGACTTGTGCCCCTCGGCGCCCCAATCTCCTTCATAGCGAGCCTTGACGTAAGCCAAATCCCAATCAGTCAGCGAAGCTGGAGCGGCTTCACCCATCTCAGTTGAAAGCACAGTTAGAATGGTCGGCGCAGTGGTGCGTTCTAGAGAAGCCGGACTAGCATCGCTCATACTTCGCATAAATGCGTAGTCTCCGATCTGCGTCGCAGTTAGCCCGATCAAAGCATCACGCTCCACAATCGTGACCGACATAGCCATTACCGACCTGGTCATCGTACGCATTCGGCTGGCATGCGTATACGACGAGACCCAAGCGACACCATTTTGATCCCGCTGGATTGGATTACCTTGCTCGTCGAGTAGTTGAGCCAGATGCCAAGCGATTGCGGGCCCCTCTTCATCCTGCAGCTTCCAATGCCTATCTTTCAAGGATCGGAAATATACTGGATAAGCTTCCCTGAAGGCATCGAGAAATGTCTTTTTGTCATCGACGAATATTACCAGTGCGCTAGTCCTGCAGCTGATTCCGGCCGGTTTCACTTCGGCCGCTTGTGCCACCTGCTTCATTCGCGCCTCAATTTGTGAATTGACCGCTTCACTCATGCCAATAACTGCAGGGCAGTAAACCTCGGGCTGATATCGTGGCAGGCCTTGACCACGGGAAACGACCGTCAGTGTATCCACAAATTCACTCGCGACGTCCTTAATTTCGGATTCGCTCAACAAGTCTACTTTGCGCGAAGTTACGACAATTTCGTTGGAATTTTCCGGATCATTTTCGTGACTGGCGACTGGTGACGGTATCACCGTTGCCGTTGCGGCCAGCATGCCGAAAAAACCCGACAGCTGGCGGCACCACACGCTGTTGCAACGTAAGCTTAGATCAATCATTCACCCCTCCCCCAATCGTGCGTTATTCTAATGATAACTCTTAGTTATTTAGCTGGGATGAACCGATGTTCATTTTGTCGGGATTACATTCTCTCGCCAGTTTTTGCGTTACGTTTTAATTCTGGCAGTTTAGCTTTTTTCTTTGATTCCGTTTAATCTTCGTCATTTTTGTCGACGCGCGTTTTTCCACCTTCCTTTGAAGGGTTCAGGCCCGCAAGTTCATGCTGGCGAGGTGACTGTCGGAGTTCTGTCTGGCGGCGAAGTCGCGCACTTCCTGCGTGATCTTCATCGAGCAGAACTTCGGGCCGCACATGGAGCAGAAATGCGCGGTCGGGGCGCCATCTGCGCGAAGCGTCGGGTCTTAATTTTGCTGGGCTGTGTCAGGCTGAGATTGGACTGGTCGCGGCAGCGGAATTGGCGCTTGCCGTCAAGCTGCCTTCGGTGGCTTGGTGCCCAGTAGCAGACCGCGCGTGGAAATGTCCTCATCGAGGTCTGGCCAGTGGATGCCAAGCCCTCCGGCGCAGGTTTCCCATCGCGCAAGCTGGTCGGCGTCGCCAGCGACGAGGCGCGGAAACCAGGCGAGCGGCACCGAAATACTCCTGCCATCCATCAGGTCCACGGTGAGCGTATCGGCAGTGGCGCGCACATCGGCTACGCGTTCGTCAATCACTCGCTCCGAAAAAGTCATGCCATGCCTCCAGCAACGGGAGCCGATACTCTGCCGCGATCTGCATTATGGCATTGATCTCTCTTGGACGGAACCCTCGGCTGCGCGCAAGCTCCAGCGGACCGAGCCAGACCTTCGCGGTGGCCGCATCGCGATCGATATGGACGTGCGGCGGCTCCTCGCCTTCGTTGCTGAAGAAATAGAAGCGGTATGGGCCGATCCTCAATATGCTGGGCATGTGCGGCAGTCTCCCTTGACGGAGAACTGTCGCACCTCGCTTGCCGACGGTCACCCGATATTGAGCCCGGTTTGGAGCCATGTGCAACTTCAAGCAGGTCCGTTATCGAGACTTCCGCAAGATTCGAACGCTTGCGAATTGGACTATTTATCGGTTCCTGCGGGGATGTAGAGGTCGCCGCCATCGCGGTATTTTTCCGCCATATCGGACATTCCGGCATCCACGTTCTCAATTGGCGCGGTCGCAGCAAGATAGCTGTCGGAGTTCTGCTTGGCGGCGAAGTCGCGCACTTCCTGCGTGATCTTCATCGAGCAGAATTTGGGCCCGCACATGGAGCAGAAATGGGCGGTCTTGGCGCCTTCTGCGGGGAGGGTCTGGTCGTGATACTGCTCGGCCGTGTCGGGGTCGAGGCTGAGGTTGAACTGGTCGCGCCAGCGGAATTCGAAGCGGGCTTTCGAAAGCGCGTCGTCGCGGACCTTGGCGGCGGGGTGGCCCTTGGCAAGATCGGCGGCGTGGCCGGCGAGCTTGTAGGTCACCACGCCCACCTTCACATCGTCGCGGTCGGGCAGGCCGAGGTGTTCCTTGGGCGTGACGTAGCAGAGCATCGCAGTGCCGTACCAGCCGATCTGCGCCGCGCCGATGCCGCTGGTGATATGGTCGTAGCCCGGCGCGATATCGGTGACGAGCGGGCCGAGGGTGTAGAAGGGGGCCTCGCCGCAGGCTTCGAGCTGCTTGTCCATGTTCTCCTTGATCTTGTGCATCGGCACGTGGCCGGGGCCTTCGATCATCACCTGCACGTCCTGCTCCCACGCGCGCTTGGTCAGCTCGCCCAGCGTGTAGAGCTCGGCGAACTGCGCCTCGTCGTTGGCGTCGGCGATGGAGCCGGGGCGCAGGCCGTCGCCCAGCGAATAGGCGATGTCGTAGGCCTTCATGATCTCGGTGATCTCGTCGAAGCGTTCGTAGAGGAAGCTCTCCTTGTGATGCGCGAGGCACCATTTCGCCATGATCGAGCCGCCGCGGCTTACGATGCCGGTGACGCGCTTGGCGGTCATGGGCACATAGGGCAGGCGCACGCCGGCGTGGATGGTGAAATAGTCGACGCCCTGTTCGGCCTGTTCGATCAGCGTGTCGCGGAAGATTTCCCACGTCAGGTCCTCGGCAATGCCGCCGACCTTTTCGAGCGCCTGATAGATCGGCACGGTGCCGATGGGGACGGGGCTGTTGCGGATGATCCATTCGCGCGTGTCGTGGATGTTGCGGCCCGTCGAAAGGTCCATCACGGTATCCGCGCCCCAGCGGATCGACCAGACCATCTTGTCGACTTCGTTGGCGACATCCGACGCGACGGCGGAGTTGCCGATGTTGGCGTTGATCTTGACGAGGAAGTTGCGCCCGATGGCCATCGGCTCTGTTTCGGGGTGGTTGATGTTGGAGGGGATGATCGCCCGGCCGCGGGCGACCTCGTCGCGCACGAATTCCGGGGTGACGTAGTCGGGCAGGCTGGCGCCCCACGGCTGGCCGTCATTGCGCGCTTCGAGACGGGCGGCTTCATCGCGCAGCATGGCGCGGCCGAGGTTCTCGCGCTCGGCCACATATTCCATCTCCGGCGTGACGATGCCGCGGCGGGCATAGTGCATCTGGCTGACGTTCATGCCGGGTTTCGCGCGCAGGACCTTCTTCGCGACATTGGGGAAGGCCGGGACGCCGCCGGAGCGGTCGGGGCCAAGCTGGCCGTTGTCTTCCGGCTTCACTTTGCGCGCGGCGTATTCCTCGACATCGCCGCGGGCCACGATCCATTCGCGGCGCTTCTGTTCGAGCCCGGCGCGAATATCGATGGTGGCGGCAGGATCGGTATAGGGGCCGGAGGTATCGTAGACGCGGATGCTGGGTTCGGCGCCTTCGAGGTCGATTTCCCGCATGGCGACGCGCACGCCGCTGCCGCTTTGCGCGCCGACATGGACCTTGCGGCTGCCACGGATCGGGCCGGTGGTGACGCCGATGTCGAATTTGCTGTTGATGTCGGCCATGCGCTTGCTCTCCTCGAGGCGGAGAAAGAGCGGAATTCCGTTGCCGCTCCACTCCCTCCGCCGATGCTAATCGGTTCAGGTTCAACGGGTCGCAGGGCGTGACACCTGCCTCTCAGCCAACACTGGCTCCCCGGGGATGTGCACGAGTGTAGGGGTCTGCGCGCCGGCACGCAATAGGACCGGTCACGCGCGGGCGCCGCGTAAGCGCTTCTACGTTATTTACCGTAGTTTAAGCGCGCCCGGGTTATTGGCGCGGCGTCGTGATTTGCCAGCGTGTCGCTTTTGCGGGTGTAGCCCGCCCCCTTGCCCGGCGCGCCAGGGAATGGATCGCCGCGCTGTGCGTCCTGATCGCCGCAGTCATGCTGCTGGCCCCGCAGGACGCCAGTGCGCAGGATTGTTCGCGAGCCGGTGCGCGCGGGGCGGCGCCATCGTCGTGGCAGACCTACTGCTGGCTCAACATGAGCAATTACAGCGATGCGCAGGCGCGTTCGACCGGGCAGCCGATGAGCTATGTTCTGCCGGATGGATCGCGCCTGACGTTCCGCCTCCAGGTCGCCGTGACGCCGACCGCCACCGGCACCGCTCTGGTCAGCGCGGCCGCGCCGAGCTGGACCGGGGCGGCGGTCGGCAACAGCAGCTTCCTGAACATTCCGGGACGCCCGATCCTATATCAGGCCACGAATGGTACCGTAACGACGCTGACGCTGACCAATATCGCCATCATTCCCCCCGGCGGGGTGTCGCAGGCCAACCAGTATGCGTTCGTAGTGGCCGACGCGGAATCGACCGACAATTCGGAATACCAGCAATATACAACGAATGGCGGTGCCTGGCAGTTGCTCGACCGCGTGGCACCGCGCAGCGGTACGCAATATCCGGTCAGCACCGGGATCAACACAACCACTTTCCGCACCGCCGGTGGGGGCCAGACAGGAAATGTGGGCGCGTATATCGTCAGTTCGCTGAACCCCACATCGGTGACCATCACGATGCAAGGGTCGGGTCTGCAGGGCGTGATGCTGGCGATCCGGTTCGCCTCGATCACCTTGAGCAAGACGATCGCCGGGACGCGGATCGCAGACAACGACCAGTTCCGCTTCGTGATCGAATCCCAGAACGGCGCGACCACCTATGCGTCGGGACAGACGAGCGGAACCGATCTCGGGCCGTTTCCGGCCGCGGTCTTCTCCTCGACATCCGGCGTGCCGCTCGTGCTTCGCGAAGCCATGGTGGCAGGCAGCACCAGTGCGCTGGCCGATTATCGTGCCAGCTTGACCTGCACCAATATCAACAGCGGTTCGACCACGATCCTGCCCCGCGACGTGGTGACGAACAGTTACAATTTCGGCACGTTGCAGTTCGGCGATTTCGTCGATTGCGTTTTTACCAACACGCCGCTGCCACGCCTGCAGTTGCGCACGGCGATCGCCGCGCCCGGCCGGATTTTCGGCACCGATCAGTTCACCTTGGCAATCCGCAATCAGACGGCGAATACCGAGCTGGCAAGCTTTACCACGACCGGAACGGGAACAACGGCCACGCCCGCGGCCACAGGCCTGCTGGGCGCGATTGCCGGTAATTCCTATCTGCTTTCGGAAACCGCGAACGGTTCGACCGTTCTGGCCCGCTATTCTCCGACGCTGGCATGCGCCAATCGCAATGCGACATCGACGACGGCGCTGCCCGCCGGGGGCGCCGCGGGAACGCTGACCCCGCAACTAGGAGATGTGATCACTTGCACGATCACGAACACCCGGTCCGCGGCACGGCCGATCCTTTCGGTCGACAAGACGTCGCGCATCGTGTCCGACCCTACCGGCAGCGCCAATCCAAAGGCGATCCCCGGGGCAGTGATCGAATATACGGTGACGGTTACCAATTCGGGCGATGCGCCAACAGACGCGTCCACCCTGCGGCTCGTCGATATACCCTCTGCCGCATTGGCATGGCGGACGGATTTCCCACCGGTCTTTATCGATGGCGCGACGGTAAGCGGACTTGCGTTCAACGGCGGGAGCAACGTCGCCTATTCCAACCAGCCCGGCGGGACCGTCACCGGTTATTCCCCGCTAGCACCCTTCGATCCTGCCGTGACCGGTATCCGTTTCTCCCCTTCGGGCATGTTAAGGGCATCGAACGGAACTGCGCATCCCAGTTTCACCCTGCGATACAGGATGGTCATCGAATGATCGCACATTACCCTCGTCGATATGCGGGTTGAAGCGAATACGCTCATGCTCCGAATAAGCGAAAGACTTATCTGCGAATGATTCTCATTAGCCTTGACTCTTGCAATTAATTCGCAGTAGCGGGCCCTCATATTCGAACGTGAGGGTTTACAATGCGAATGTTGAAGTCCGCCGTGCTGTGCGCAACGGCGCTTGTCCCGGTCCCAGCGCTGGCCAACGTTGCCGACGAGAGCGAACAGCGCACCATCATCGTGACCGGTGCGCGCGATCAAGGTACGACCGCCACGAAGACGGACACGCCGATCATCGAAACGCCGCAGCCGATAACGGTTATCGATGACGAACTGTATCTGGCGCAGGGCGCAGTAAGTATCGGCGACACGCTGAACTATGTTTCCGGCGTGACGGCCAACCCGTATGGCCCCGACAGCCGTGTCGATGGCGCTTTGGTGCGCGGGATCAACGCGCTGCAGTTCCGCGACGGTATGCGGGACATTTTCAGCTATTACGCCAGCATCCGTTCCGACCCGTATAATTTCGACCAGGTCGAACTGGTCCGCGGCCCGGCGTCGGTCCTGTTCGGTCAGGGCGCGCTGGGCGGGATCATCAATCTCGTGTCCAAGCGTCCGGAATTCGAAGCCGGGGGAGAGGTTTCGCTGCGCTACGGTTCGTTCGACCGCAAGGAAGCGCTGGTCGATGTAACCGGCCCCGTGAGCGCTACGGTTGCAGCCCGGATCGTCGCGCGGGTCCGCGATGCCGATACGCAGACCGATTACGTGCCGGATGACCGGATCTTGTTCGCGCCATCCATCACCTTCCAGCCGACATCCGACACCGAACTCACCCTGATCGGCCTTTACCAAGAAGACGACAGCGGTTCGACGTCGCAATTCCTGCCGCTGGTCGGCACGATCCTGCCCAATCCCAACGGGCAGCTTCCCAACGACCTGTTTGTCGGCAAACCAGGATGGGACCGGTACGACGGCCGACTGCTGCAGGGCACCGCGCTGCTCGAGCATCGCTTCGGCGATGGTGTCCGGGTCAATCTGAAAGCCAGGTATATCGACAGCGACCTGACTTATTTCACGCATTATCCCGATAGCTATACCAACCCGGCAAACCCCTTCGTCCTGCTCGATCCGGCAACCGGCCAACCGGTACTCGACGACGAAGGCGGCTTCGTGCCCGATCCCGAACAGCGCACGATGCGACTGTATGCGGACGGAACCCTCGCCCGGATGGAAATTTTCTCCACCGACAATAACGTGCAGTTCGATTTCGCTACGGGAGCGGGCATCGAGCACACGGTATTGGCGGGCGTCGATTACAGCACCAATTCGGTTTACAAGACCGGCGGCTTCGCCACCGAAGTGTTCGATATCTACGATATCGATTACGGCGCCCTGTCCGACTTTGGTGGCGGCCTGCCCAGCCCTGCCTATGTCGCCGAAGATGTCGATCAGGATCAGGTGGGCATTTACCTTCAGGACCAGATCCGCTTTGCCGACCGGGTGTCGATCGTACTTGGCGCGCGGCGTGACTGGACCAGCGCCAGAAGCATGGGCGGCCCTGCACGGCGCGATTCTGCAACGACGTTCCGGGCAGGTATAATCGGCGAAGTGGTCGAGGGCGTTTCGCCCTTCTTCAGTTATACCGAAAGCTTCGAGCCCATCGCAGGTACAGCCAGCGACGGTAGCGCCTTCATTCCCAAGACAGGGCGCCAGTTCGAGGCGGGCATCAAATTCCACCCGACCGATGCCGTGCTGATCACGGTGACCGGGTACGACATCCGGGAAAGCAATCGTCCCGTTTCGGATGACAGCACCCCAGACCCCTTCGACCAAATCCAGATCGGCGAACTTAATTCCAGAGGCATAGAGTTCGAAGGCAGCGCATCGTTGCCCGGCAAGCTGACCGTCATCGCCAATGCGAGCTATAACGAGGCCGAAATAGCCGGCACCGACCGCCAGATCGATAATGTGCCCAAGGTCAACGCATCGCTCTGGACGACGAAGGGTTTTGCGCTGGGGGATGACGTCTCGCTGCTGCTGGGCGCAGGCGTGCGCCATGTCGGCAAGAACCGATCCTTCGGACCGGCTTTTCCGGACGGCATCGTCACGCCGTCTTTCACCCTGGTCGATGCGTTGGCCGAAGTCGCATTCGCGAACTGGAGCGTGGCCATCAACGCGACCAATCTGTTCGACAAAAGCTATTATTCGGCCTGCCTCGCACGCGGCGACTGCTTCGTCGGCAGCGAACGCAATGTGATGGGCACCGTGAGCTACCGCTTCTGATGGCGGGGGACGTGCTCATTCTCGCAGGCGCCGGGTCTGCTATCCTCGGCATCGCGATATTGCGATACTCCTGGCGCCGCACAGGTCGATCTGTCCCGCACAACACCGCCGGGTGGTTTTTGCTCGCCGTCGGTGCCGCTGGCGGATGGAGCGGCGCAGGAGCGTGGGGTCTGACCGTGATAATGCTGGTTGGGACGGCAGCAGCCTGCATTGCGCTGGCCCCGGGCGCCTTTGAAATGCCCAAGGCTTCGCGGCGAGCAAAGGCCGCGGCAAACGGGGCGAGCGGCGCAGAAGCCGGGGATTGGCGCCGCGGCCTGATGACTTTCGCGCTGACGGGACCAGCGGCATTGGTCGTGACAATCGCCATCGCCCTTGCCGCACGCGATCTGGCCATGCGCTGGCCGGTGGCAGAAGCGGATGGCAATGTCATGGTACTCGGCCTTGTTCCGCTCGTCTGGCCGTTGCTGACCTTCGCGATGTTGATGAGCACGAAGCGCACATCGCAGATCGCCCTGCTGGCCATCCCGCTCACCCTGTCGCTCGTTCCGCTCATCCTGCTGGGAGGCCGCTCGTGAAACCACTCTTCGCCAAGCAAACCGTTCGCAAAGGGGTTTCCGCCCATTCCGCCATCGGCCTCGTCTGCTGCGCGTTGCTCTACCTGATCTGTGTGACCGGCACGGCCATCGTGCTGTTCGAGGAAATGCAGCGGTTCGAACAGCCGGGTGCGCCGGAAATGGACCGGATCGCACCGCAAGCGGTCGATGCGGGTATCGCCAATGTCGTGGCAGCCGAGGAAGGCGCGACACCGACCACCCATCTTTACGTACACATGCCGACGGAAGCGCTGCCCCGTACAACCATCACCACGGACACGCAGGCCTTTCATATCGATGCGCAGGGCGCGATTGCCGTGCCGGAAGAAAACGCCTGGGCGGAGTTCCTGCTGGCCTTGCATTACCGGCTCAACCTGCCGTCCGTCTGGGGCATGAGCCTGGTGGGACTGTTCGGCGCGATGATCGTGGCGCTGGCTGTCAGCGGGATCGTGGCGCACCCGCGCATTTTCCGCGATGCGTTTCGTCTGCGCGCACGGCGTAACGATGAAGTGTCCACGCTCGACTGGCATAACAGGCTGGCGGTGTGGACCCTGCCTTTTGCACTAGCGATTGCTCTGACGGGAGCGATGATCGGGCTGTTCTACATCTCGGGCTACAGCCTGGCAGCAGCGGACTATGACGGGGATAGCGAGGCTGCGATTGCGCCTGTTTTCGGAACGGAACCGGACGAGGACGAGGCAGCAGCGCCTCTGCCCAAGGTGACGCCCGCCCTGGACTATATGGCCCGCAACTATCCCGAGGTCCGCGTTTCCTATGCCATCCTGCACGATCCCGGCACGCGCGGGCAGCATGTGCAGATTGTCGGCGTACATGGCCAGCGCCTGATTTTCGGCGAATATTACGCGTTCGGCGCAGATGGGACATTCAATGGCACCGCCGGATTGGCGGACGGGACGCTCGGCCAGCAGATCGCGGCGTCGATCTATAATCTGCATTTCGGGAATTTCGGCGGCCTGGCGGTAAAGCTGGCCTATATCGTGTTCGGGATCGCGCTCACCATCGTGGTGTCGACGGGCACCTTCATCTGGTTGAACAAGCAGGACCGGAAGGGCAGCCCGCGCCCGTCCATCAGGGCAAGCTGGTGGGGGATCACGATCGGCATGCCGCTGGGCATCGCAGCGACGCTGGCTGCGCGCATGACGACGGGCAATGAAGCGCCCTTCGTGGCCATATTCTGGATCGTGACCCTGGCGGTGGTGGCGATCGCGCTGATGGCATCGCGCAGATCGACAATCGTCAAGGCAAAGCCCGCGGTGCCGGAATTTGCCCCCTAGTCCCTGATCGGTATAGCGGTCCCACACGTTTCAGGAGGATTGCACACACATGACTTTTCGCGCGCCGTTAACTGCGGGCATTCTGCTCGCCACCGCCTCGCTCGCCGCGCAGGCACAGGCCCGGCCGATGACGCCGGAAGATGTCGCCCGGTTGGAAAGCGTGGGCACGATTGCCGTGTCGTCCGATGGCAGCCGCATCGCCTATACCACCGCAAGCCTGCCCGATGTGACCGACGGTGAAGAGAACGGTTCGACCGAAGAGCGCCTCAATCTCGCTTATGGCCCCGATAACGCGCGCGCCTTCCTGCCCGAAGACATCGACGTGTCGGGCATTTCCTTCTCGCCCGATGGCCGGATGATCAGCTTCGTCTGGGCGGACGAAGACGAAAAGTCTGCCGTATGGGGCATCCCGGTCGACGGCGGCGGTCAACGCAAACTTGCTGCGGTGGATGGCGCCGGCGTGCGTTCCTATGCCTGGTCACCCGACGGCACGACAATCTGGATGCTCGCCGGAGCAGAGGAAGACAAGGCGCGCGACAAGCAGTCCAAGGCCGGCTTCAATGCGATCGTCTACGAAGAGGAAGCGAAGCTGACGCGCCTGTTCTCGGCCCGCGTTGGCGAAACGCTCGATACCGATCCGAAAGCCGTGACGATCCCCGGCTATGTCAGCGCCTTCCGCGTTGCGCCCGATGGCCGCCATGCCGTGGTCGACAGCGCGCCCACTCCGCAGATCGACGATGCCTATACCTCGAAACGCGCGCATATCCTCGACCTGACGAGCGGCAAGGTGCTGCGCGTGGTCGAAACGCCCGGCAAGCTGGGCGATATCGAGATTTCGCCGGACGGGACGCAGCTTTCCATGATTGCCGGGGTCGACATGAACGATCCTGCTGAGACGACGCTGCATCTGGTCGACATGGCAACCGGGCAGTATCGCGCGCTCAACGCCGGTGCGCCCGAAGCCGCGGTCGACGCCGAATGGCTGGCCGACGGACGGCTGGCGGCAGTGATCCACAAGGGCGCACAGAGCGCCCTGCGGATCTATAATGCCGACGGTTCGGTCGCTGCGGAACACGATGGGGGCGAGCTTATCCTGTCGAGCATTCAGGCTGGCGGAAACACTATCGCGGTGGAAGCGAGCAGCCCGCAGCATCCGACCGAGCTCTTCGTCTGGAAGGACGACGGCTTCCAGCGCTGGACCACCCATAACGATTGGCTGAAGGACATCGACTTCGGCAAGCAGCGCGCCTTCACCTATACCGCGCGTGATGGTCAGGAAGTCGAAGGCGTTCTGATCGAACCCGTGGGCGGGGCCAAGCGCGGTGGGGCGCCCCTGATCCTTAACGTCCATGGCGGCCCGGAAGCACATGACAGCAATGGCTGGCAGACCGCCTATTCGAAGCCGGGACAGGTTGCCGCTGGACAGGGTTATGCCGTGTTCCTCCCCAATTATCGCGGCTCCACCGGCTACGGCACGGCTTTTTCCAAGCAGCACACCGGCAATTACACCGATCCGGAATTCACCGATCTGGTCGATGCCAAGCGCGCCCTCGTCGACGCGGGAATAGCCGATCCGGACCGTACCGGCATCACCGGCGGATCCTATGGCGGCTACGCCACCGGCTGGGCCGCAACCGCACTGAGCGACGAGTTCGCCGCCGGCGTCATGTTCGTGGGCATTTCCAACCAGGTGAGCAAGTTTGGAACGACCGACATCCCATACGAGATGTACAACGTGCATTCGGGCAAATGGCCGTGGGACGACTGGCAGGCCATGCTGGAGGTTTCGCCGATCTACCATGTCGACAAGGCGAACACGCCGCTGCTGATCATGCACGGCGCCGAAGACACCCGCGTCGCCCCCAGTCAGAGCTACGAGCTTTATCGCAGCATGAAGGTGCGCAAGCCCGACGTGCCAGTGCGGCTCGTCCTGTTTCCGGGCGAAGGTCACGGCAATAGCAGGGCCGCCGCCCGGTACGATTATAACCTGCGTATGATGCGCTGGTTCGACACCTATCTGAAGACGGGCGACCGCAAGGCGAAACTACCCGCCACCCGTCCCGATCTTCCTGCAGGCACGACCGGCACCGCCAGCGCGGACTGACGCCTAAGAGACAAAAAAGTGGCCCGCGCGACACTGGATCGCGCGGCCCCCTTTTTTACCACTGCACGGTCAGGCTATTGACCGCCGGCTGCGATCCATGCATCGACCTTGGCTTCCAGCACCGCCAGCGGGACGTTGCCGCTGTTGAGTACCTGGTCGTGGAACCGGCGAACGTCGAAACCATCGCCTAGCGTCGCTTCGGCGCGAGCACGCAGTTCCTTTATTTTCAATTCGCCTATCTTGTAGCCAAGCGCCTGTCCCGGCATGGCGATGTAGCGAGCGACCTCGTTTTCCGCGTAATCGCGCGCACTGCCGTTCTCGACCATGTAATCGGCCGCCTGCTGCCGGGTCCAGCCGAGGGCATGGATCCCGGTATCGACAACCAGCCGGACGGCGCGTTTCAACTCGCCATCCTCCAGGGCCTGCAGCCGCTCCACCGGATCATCGTAGAGACCCAATTCATACCCGAGGCTTTCGGCGTAAAGTGCCCATCCTTCGCCGAACGCGGTGTACCAGCCGTGCTTTAGCGTATCGGGCAGGTTCTCGTCTTCGATGGCGAACATGATCTGGTAGTGATGGCCGGGGTTGCCTTCGTGCATGTACAGCCGGACCGAGGGGCTCAGTTCGCGTTCGGCAGCGTTCCAGCCGCTGAAGTAGAAGGTGCCCGGGCGATCGCGCTCGGGGTCGCCAGCCTGATAAGACGCCGCGAGGAAGAACTGTTCGCGATAGGGTTCGTACGGTTCGATCCGCAGCGGTGTTTCGGGTCCGCTGAGAAACATCGGTCCGATCTTGCTGTCGACTTCCTTGGCGGTTTCGTACCAGGCTGCCTGCAGGGTATCCTTCGTTTTGTAGATTTGCGGGCGACGTTCACCTCGCTCCGCAATCGTCTGCTCGCGAGCTTTGCTGATCCGCGCGACTTCAGACAGGCCGAGATCGTGAACCTCTTGCGCGGTAAGCGGCAGAGTGGTCATTTCGGCGATGCGATAATCATAAAAGGCGTCGCCGCCCGGCATGGCAGAAAGACCAACCGTATCGCGTGCCTTGGGAAGATAGGTATCTGCCAGATAAGCCCGCAGCCGACGGATTGCCGGATAGAGCGTTTGATCGATCGACGCTGTCAAATCTGCACGAGCCTGCTGTTTCTGACCATCGGTGAAACTGTCAGGCAGTGCCCGCAGCGGCGCATAATAGGCATTCTCTTCGGCGGGCGTCGAAAGCTGTGTGTCGAGCTGTTCGATCATCATCTCGACCGTCAGTCGCGGCAGGGTGATGCCCTGTTCCAGCCCGTTATCGAACCGCGCGATGACGTCTTCCACCATTTGCCCGTAAGCCTCGTGGCGAGCGATATTGGCGGCGTAATCGCCCGGCGTCTTGAACGGCATCACACCATCGGGGGCGGAAAATCCCGGATAATCGCCCTGAATGCCGGTGAAGTGATCCAGCGGCAGCGCCAAGCGGATTTTCAGGATTTCCGGTTGCAACCCGGCGAGCGTACGCTCACCGGCATAACGGAACGTATCGTAGGCGATCTGGTCCTGTGCGCCCAGCGTGGATCGATCGATCGTTGCCAGTTCGGCCAACTCTGTTTCGGTTGCTACGCGGTCAGCCGCAAAGCTTGCCGGCGAAAAATCGCCGAGCTTGTCCGCATCCGAAAAATCGCCCCTGTAAAATGCGGATATGGGCGATCGGTCGAGTGCAGCAGCTTCGCTTCGGGCGAGAAGATCGCGCAGCTTCTGTCCTTCGCTGTGCTGAGCGGTTGGAGCCGTGCCAGGCTGGGCAAGCGCAGCCGGAGCCGCCACCGCAGTAACAGCGATGGCAAACGCGGAAGCGGCTCTTAGAGCGATGCGGTTCATGGCCGTTCGGGTCCTTTTCGCTGCGCTCACTGACCACCCCCGGCAATCCACGCGTCTATTTTGGATTCCAGCACCGGCAGCGGCATGTCGCCTGTATTGAGCACCTGCTCATGGAACCTGCGCACGTCGAAATTTTCGCCCAATGCGGCCTGCGCCTTGGCGCGCAATTCCTTGATCTTCAGTTCACCCGTTTTGTAGGCGAGTGCTTGCGCGGGCATCACGATGTAGCGCGCCGTTTCGCTCTCGGCGAAATCGCGGGGTTGCCCGTTGGCAACCATATATTCGATCGCCTGATCGCGGCTCCAGCCGAGGGCGTGCATACCGGTATCGACAACCAGCCGCACGGCGCGCAGCAATTCACCGCCCTGAAGGGCTGCAAGACGATCGACCGGATCGTCATACAGGCCAAGTTCGTAACCCAGGCTTTCGGCATACAGGCCCCAGCCTTCGCTGAAAGCGGTGAACCCGCCGTAGCGCATGAATTCGGGCAAATCCTCATTCTCGATAGCGAACATAGACTGGAAGTGATGGCCGGGATTGCCCTCGTGCATGTACAGCGCGATCGACGTGCCCAGCTTGCGCTCTGCAAGATTGTAGCCGCTGAAATAGAAGGTGCCTGGCCGCGATCCGTCGGCTTTGCCAGCCATATAGCTGGCGGCAAGGTTGAACTTTTCACGGTAGGGTTCGTAAGGTTCGATACGCAGTTCGGTCTTTGGAATGCGGAGGAACAATTGATCCATCAACGGATCGACCCGTTCGGCGACGTCATACCACGCGGCCTGCAAGTCCGCCTTGCTGGTATAGGTTTCACCCGTACGCCCTGCGGCCTCCGCTTTCGCTTCCTCGATCGCAGCGTTGATGCGCGCGACTTCGGCGAGACCGGTGTCGTGGACCTGCTGCGCGGTCAGCGGGAGGGTCGTGTTATCCTCGATGCGATAGGCATAGTAAGCTTCGCCGCCGGGGTTGTCGGTTGCAGCAATGCTAGTGCGCGCTTGCGGCAGATATTCGTTGGCCAGATAATCCCGCAGCTTCTTGAACGCAGGCATCAACGTGCCGGTAAGTACCTCGCGATGCTGCTTCGTCAGCCGTTCCTGTTCGGCCTGCGAAATGCTGTCGGGGAAACTTGCAACCGGAGACCAGTAGGGGCTTTCTTCGATCGGCGCATCGAGCTGAAGATCGAGTTGTTCGATCATCAATTCTACCGACATGCGCGGCAAAGTGATGCCCGATGCTGCGCCAGTCTTGAAGCGCGCGATCGCCTGATCGACGATCTTCGCCATTTCACGGTGACGGCTGAAATTGTTTTCGTAGTCCTCGACCGTGTCGTACGGCATCAGCGCGCCGGGCGCGGAAAAACGCGGGTAGAACACATGCATCCCGCGGAAATGATCGATCGGCAGCGCAAGCACGGTGGGCAGTATCTCGGGCGAGGTCATCGCCAGCGTCCGCTGTTGGGTGTATTCGAAGACATCATAGGCGATGCGATCGGTTTCGCTCAGTGCATCGCGGTCCACGGTCGCCAGTTCGGCCAGATTCGCCTCCGCAGCGGCGCGCTCTTCGGCGTAGCTGGCGGGAGAGAAATCTCCTAGCTTGTCCGCATCGGAAAAGTCCCCGCGAAAGAAGGCGGTAATGGGATTGCGATCGAGCGCTTCGGCTTCGCTGCGCTCGAAAAGTGCATGCAGTTTGGCAGCATCGTGTTCGCTTGCAGACATGCCGGCAGGGTGCCCCGAATGATCCTGTGCGAAGGCAGGCACGGACACGGTGGCGCAAGCGATGGCGATCGCCGATGCGAGGCGGCTGAAATTACGGCTCATTGATGTAGCTCCCCAGATATGCGCCGGGAGGCTAGCTGCACTCGCTCCGGTAGCAAAGCCCTCTCGACCAACGGTCGGCAAGGGTCCGCGAAATACGTGGACCTATGCGCCCAGAATGCCGGGAAGCTGCAGGCCCTTTTCCCGCGCGCAATCGAGCGCATCCTCGTAGCCCGCATCGGCGTGTCGCATCACGCCGCTGGCCGGGTCGTTCCACAGCACGCGTTCGAGCCGGCGCGCGGCGTCTTCGGTCCCGTCGGCCACGATGACCATGCCCGAATGCTGCGAAAAGCCCATGCCGACCCCGCCCCCGTGATGCAGGCTGACCCAGGTCGCCCCGCTTGCCGTGTTGAGCAGCGCGTTGAGCAGCGGCCAGTCGCTGACTGCATCCGAGCCGTCCTTCATCGCTTCGGTTTCGCGGTTGGGGCTGGCGACGGATCCGCTGTCGAGATGGTCGCGACCGATCACCACCGGTGCTTTCAGCTCGCCGCTGGCGACCATCTCGTTGAACGCCATGCCCAGGCGGTGGCGGTCGCCCAGCCCGACCCAGCAGATCCGTGCCGGCAGGCCCTGGAAGGCGATCCGTTCGCGCGCCATGTCGAGCCAGTTGTGCAAGGCATGGTTGTCGGGCAGCAGTTCCTTCACCTTGGCGTCGGTCTTGTAGATGTCTTCCGGATCGCCCGACAGCGCGGCCCAGCGGAACGGGCCGATCCCGCGGCAGAACAGCGGGCGGATATAGGCAGGCACGAAGCCGGGGAAGGCAAAGGCATTTTCCAGCCCTTCCTCCAGCGCGACCTGACGGATGTTGTTGCCATAATCGAGGGTCGGCACGCCCGCCTCCCAGAAGGCGATCATGGCTTCGACCTGCCTGCGCATGGATGCGCGCGCGGCCTTCTCCACCGCCTTGGGATCGCTTTCGCGTTTGGCGCGCCATTCGCCCATGGTCCAGCCTTCGGGCAGGTAGCCGTTGACCGGATCATGCGCGCTGGTCTGGTCGGTGACGATGTCGGGCCGCACCCCGCGCTTCACCAGTTCGGGGAAGATTTCGGCGGCGTTGCCCAGCAGGCCGACCGACTTCGCCTCGCCTGCGGCGGTCCAGCGCTCGATCAGGGCAAGCGCTTCGTCCAGGCTTTCGGCCTTCTCGTCGAGATAGCGCGTGCGCAGGCGGAAATCGATGCTCTCGGGATTGCATTCGACCGCCAGGCAGCAGGCCCCGGCCATCGCCGCGGCGAGCGGCTGCGCCCCGCCCATGCCGCCAAGCCCGCCGGTCAGGATCCATTTGCCGTTTAGATCGCCGCCATAATGCTGGCGGCCCGCCTCGACGAAGGTTTCGTAGGTGCCCTGAACGATGCCCTGCGTGCCGATGTAGATCCACGAACCGGCCGTCATCTGGCCGTACATCATCAGGCCCTTCCTATCGAGCTCGCTGAAATGGTCCCAGTTCGCCCAGTGCGGCACGATGTTCGAATTGGCGATCAGCACGCGCGGGGCATCGGCGTGCGTGCGGAACACGCCGACGGGCTTGCCCGACTGCACCAGCAGCGTCTCATCGTCCGCCAGGGTCTTGAGGCTCGAAAGGATCGCTTCGAAATCGCTCCAGCTGCGCGCCGCGCGGCCGATGCCGCCATAAACCACCAGCTCGTCAGGGTTTTCCGCCACCTCGCGATCGAGATTGTTCTGGATCATGCGGAACGGCGCCTCGGTCTGCCAGCTGCCGCAGGTGAGTTCCGGGCCCGTCGGCGCCTTGATGTCGCGGGCGTTGCGGCGGTCGATACTCATGCAATGTCTCCGAATGTGCTCTGGATGCCGCCGAACACCGCGGCGAGCGTATCGCGCAGGCTGGCGGCCTTGTCGGGGGAATAGGCGAAGGGCGGTTCCTCCGCTTCGAGATAGGTCGATTGCGCGATCTCCATCTGGATCGCGTGAACCTTGCGGTCGGGCCGGCCGTAATGCCGCGTGGTCCAGCCGCCGCGGAACCGCCCGTTGACGACATGGCTGTAGGGCCCGTCGGCGCAGGCGCTGGCGACCGCGGTCTCGATCGCGGGATGGCAGGTCGCGCCATTGTCGGTGCCGATGTTGAGATCGGGCAGCCGGCCTTCGAACAGGAACGGCAGGCATGACTGGATCGAATGGCAATCGTAGAGCACGGCGAAACCGTGGAGGCCGCGCACCCGGTCCAGTTCGGCTTGGAGGGCCGCGTGATAGGGGCGATGAAACGCCTCGCGGCGGCGCGCGATTTCGGCGTCGCCCGGTTCTTCGAGCCACAGGGGGTGGTTTTCGAAATCGACCATCGGGACCAGCCCGGTGGTGTTCTGCCCGGGATAAAGCGTCGCGCCATCGGGCGGGCGGTTGGCATCGATGACATAACGATTGAATTCGGCCCGCACGATCGTGGCATTGGGCAACAGGCCGTCGTAGAGCTGCGGAATGTGCCAGTCCGTATCGGCGAGCTTGCGGCCCCGCGCGGTCAGGTTCGCCGCGATGTCCTGCGGCACGAAAGTGCCCGAATGCGGCTGGGCCAGCACGATCGGGCCATCGCCTGCGATGACCGTGACCGGGTTCACCGGGTAAAGTCCGCGATCGAGGAACAGGCTATGCCTTCACTCAGGAGCTGGGTGCCCAGCAATTGCGCCATGGCGGCGATATCGGGTTCCATCAGCCGGTCTTCGGTAAGCGTGGGCGAGACGTCGCGGATACGCGCGATGACCGCGCCCAGTGTGTCGCTGGTGGCGAGAGGTGCGCGAAACTCGACCCCCTGTGCTGCCGTCATCGCCTCGATCCCGACGATGGCGGCCAGATTGCCGTTCATTTCGATCAGGCGGCGCGCGCCGTGGCAGGCCATAGACACATGGTCTTCCTGATTGGCGGACGTGGGGGTGGAATCGACCACGCGCGGATTGGCCAGCGCCTTGTTCTCGCTCATCAGCGCGGCGCTGGTGACCTCGGCGATCATCAGTCCCGATTGCAGGCCCGGCGACGGCGCAAGGAAGGCGGGCAGCCCGAAGCTCAAGGTCGGATCGACCAGCAGGGCGATGCGCCGCTGGGCGATGGCGCCGATTTCCGAAACGGCAATGGCGATACCGTCGGCCGCCATGCCGACGGGTTCCGCGTGGAAATTGCCGCCCGACACGATGGAGCCGTCGCTCAGCACCAGCGGGTTGTCGGTCGCGGCATTGGCCTCGATCCGCAGGACTTCGCCGGCATGCGCCAACTGGTCGAGACAGGCGCCGATCACCTGCGGTGCGCAGCGCAGGCAGTAGGGGTCCTGCACACGCAGATCGTCTTCGCGGTGGCTTTCGCGGATCTGCGATCCGTCCAGCAGGTCGCGAATGATCTGCGCCGCCACGATCTGGCCGCGATGGCCGCGCAGCCGGTGGATCTCGTCATGGAACGGCGCGGTCGAACCCATCGCCGCATCGAGCGACAGCGCCGTGGTGACGAGCGAATTGATCGCCAGCCGCCAGCTGTCGAACAACGCGGCAAGGGCCAGAGCGGTGGACACCTGCGTGCCGTTGAGCAGCGCGAGCCCTTCCTTGGCTTCGAGCACGAGCGGTTCGAGGCCTGCGCGCTGCAGGGCCGCGCCCGCCGCCATGCGTTCGCCTCTGTAGAAGGCGTCGCCTTCCCCGATCAACGTGGCGGCGACATGTGCCAGCGGGGCAAGATCGCCCGATGCGCCGACCGATCCCTTTTCCGGGACCATGGGGGTCACGCCAGCCTCGACCAGCTGCTGCAACCGTTCGACGACCACGGGCCGGACCCCGGACGCTCCGCGTCCCAGCGAAAGGCACTTGAGCGCGATGATGAAGCGCACGATCTGCGGATCGAGCGGCGGGCCGAAGCCCGCGCTGTGCGAAAGCACCAGATTGCGCTGGAGCGTGCCGAGATCGGTTTCGCCGATGCGGACGCTGGCGAGCTTGCCGAAGCCGGTGTTGACGCCGTAGATCGCCTCGCCCGAGCCGAGCGCCGCGCCGAGACGGTCGGCCGATTGGGCCACGGCATCCATCGCCGACTGGTCGATCCGGAAGGGGCCGGGCGAACGGTACAGTTCCTCGATCTGCGCCAACCCCAGCGAACCGGGCGACAATTCAAGCATCGTGATATGATCCTGCAGTGATCCGGCCGCGCAGCAAATGCCCGCCGATCCAGTAGCTGAGATAATCGGGGTGGGAGACGTCCCATACCGCGAGGTCGGCGCGCTTGCCCGCCTCGATCGTGCCGTGGTCTTCCTCCAGCGCCAGCGCCTTCGCGGCATGGCGGGTCGCCCCGGCCAGCGCTTCTTCGGGCGTCATGCGAAAGAGGGTGCACCCCATGTTCATGGCGAGGCGCAGCGAGGACAAGGGCGAGCTGCCCGGATTGCAATCGGTGGCGAGCGCCATCGCCACACCGTTTTCGCGCAATGCGTCCAGCGGCGGCAGGCGCGTTTCGCGCAGGGCATAGAATGCCCCCGGCAGGAGGACCGCGACCACGCCTTTTTCGGCTAGGATGGCAGCGTCCTCGGGCGCGAGCCATTCGAGATGGTCGGCGGACAAGGCGCCATATTCGGCGGCCATTACCGAGCCCTTGAGGTCGCTCAGTTGCTCGGCATGCAGCTTGACCCGCACGCCCAGTTCGCGTGCCTTGTCGAAGACCTTGCGGATCTGCGCGGGCGAAAAGCCGATGCCTTCGCAAAACCCGTCGACCGCATCGACCAGACCTTCGGCGACGGCGGCTTCAAGGCCCGGGATCACGATTTCGTCGATGTAGCGGTCGGCCTCGCCCTCGAATTCGGGAGGCAGCGCGTGGGCCGCGAGCCAGCTGGTGCGGATGCGGACGGGGCGGTGCCCCTCGATCGCGCGCGCAACGCGCAGCATGCGCATTTCCTGTTCGATGGTCAGGCCATAGCCCGATTTCACTTCGATCACCGCGACACCGTCTGCGAGCAAATCGTCGACGCGGCGCACGGCGCTGGCAAGCAGGTCCTCATCCGTCGCTTGCCGCGTCGCAGAAACAGTCGAACGGATGCCGCCACCGGCCTTCGCGATCTCTTCATAGCTCGCGCCCTCGAGACGAAGTGCGAATTCGCGGCTGCGATCGCCGCCGAAAACGAGATGCGTGTGGCAATCGACCAGCGCGGGCGTAACGAGTGCCCCCTCCAGCTCGTCCTTCTCCCAGTCGGCGTAATCCTGCGGCAGATCGCTTGTATCCCCGACCCAGGAAATCCGCCCCTCTTGGACTGCAATCGCAGCATCTTCGACCAGACCATAGCCCGTAGCCCCTGCGACCAGCGTCGCGGCTTTGCAGTGGGTGAAGACTCGGCCTGCCATACTCTTGCGCATCTCCTTACCGTATGATTATGTATGCACATATTACCAGAAAGGCGCAACGGTAAATGGCTGGCATCATCTCCGCACGGCAGGTTCTAACGCCCTCTGGATGGCTTGCCGACCATGCCATTCACCTCGACGAGCTTGGCACTATCGCGGAAATATCCCCGCGCGGTTTCGATCCCGCCACCGCTGTCGGAACTGCCCTGCCCGGCCTCGCCAACATCCACACACACAGCTTTCAGCGCGCCATGGCGGGGCTAGCCGAAGCGCGGGGCCCGCAGGGGGCAGACGATTTCTGGACCTGGCGGAAAGTGATGTACCGGTTTCTGGATATATTGACGCCGGACCACATCGAATCCGTCGCCGCACTCGTGCAGATGGAAATGGCACAGGCGGGCTATTCCGCATCGGCCGAATTCCATTACGTGCACCACCAGGTCGGCGGCGAAAAGTTCGACGACATCGCCGAATTGTCCAACGCCATCTTTGCGGCGAGCCAGACCAGTGGCATCGGCCTCACCCACCTGCCGGTGCTCTATTCTTATGGCGGGTTGGACAGGCGTTCGCTGAATGGTGGTCAGTTGCGGTTCGGCAATAGCGTCGATCAGTTCGAGGCGCTGTATACGCGGATCGCTGACAACAGCCGCAGTCTTCCGGAAGACTTCCGCCTTGGCGTTGCGCCGCATTCGCTCCGGGCGGTCGATCGGGACGGGATCGAGGCATGCCTGGCGCTCTGCCCTGAAGGGCCCATCCATATACATGCCGCTGAGCAAATCAGGGAAGTTGAAGAGGTAGAGGGCCATCTGGGCGCGCGTCCTGTTCGCTGGCTGATCGACAATATGCCGGTGGACGAGCGCTGGTGCCTGATCCATGCAACTCATCTCGATGCAAACGAGGTTAAGGCCCTTGCCGCTTCGGGCGCGGTGGCGGGCCTTTGTCCGACCACCGAGGCGAACCTTGGCGACGGGATTTTCGCAGCCCGTGACTATTTTGCGGCTGGCGGGCGCTACGGCATCGGTTCGGATTCCAACATTCGCCTGTCGCTTGCGGAAGAACTGCGCATGCTCGAAGTTTCGCAGCGACTGAAGCACCGCCAGCGCGCGGTGCTGACCGATGACGCGACCCGGTCCAACGGGCGCTATCTTTACGAGCGGGCGGCTCGCGGCGGTGCGCAGGCAATCGGACGGAAAGCAGGCACTATCGAAATCGGGATGCGGGCCGACATCGTCGGCCTGCGCGATGATCTGCCCTTCCTCGACTGGCCGCAACCGGACCAGCGGCTCGATGCGTGGATTTTCGGCGTGGAAGCACACGCCGTTAGCGACCTTTGGTCCGCGGGCCGCCATATCGTACAAGGCGGTGAGCATATTCGCGCTGCCGACATCCGTGCGCGCTTCGCCCGCACTATCCGGGAACTGGGCGCCGCCCTGTGAATGCACAAACCCACCGCGGCATTCGCGAAGCCATTCGTGCCCGCATCGTGGCGGGCGAATGGAAACTGGGTGAACTGATCCCGGGCGAGGTCGATTTCGCCGAGCAGTATGGCTGTTCGCGGACCACGGTGAATCGCGCTCTTCAGGCCCTGGCCGAAGAAGGCATCGTGGAACGTAAGCGCAAGGGCGGCACCCGCGTACGCCCACTGCCCCTCCCCCAGGCGCAGGTCCGCATTCCGCTGGTGCGCGAACAGGTTGAAGACATGGGACGAACCTACAGCTGCGAGATCGTAAAGCGCCGGACGATCCGGCCACCCGTCCCAATTTCGCTTAACCTTCAGATCGCGGAAGACAGATCGGCAGCCTATCTGGAGACACTGCATCTTGCGGATGGGCAGCCTTTCGCTTTCGAAACACGCTGGGTAAACCTTGCTACGGTACCCGATTTCGAAACTGCCGACTTCGGCACGCTGAGCGCAAACGAATGGTTGGTTCGCAAAGTCCCCTTCACGCGCGGCGAGGTAGAACTGTCGGCGATATCGGCTGAAGCGAGAACAGCGCAAATGCTGAGTATCGGGCGCGGAGAGGCGCTTTTCACCATGCGCCGAACGACGTGGCTCGGCGAACGCTCTGTCACGACCATGGCGTTGCACTATACTCCCGGATATCGGCTGAATTTCACGATCTAGGTCGAAACGAACGGGCTAAGGTCCCAACCGCTTCAGATCGTGCCTTGTGTCGATATCGGCAATGGAGCCGGGATCGTCGGTTGGAACACGGATAACACCGCTTTGGCCGGCAAGAACGGCGCGAGCGCCCTGATCGCCCTTAAGACTTTCGATCAGAGGAAATAGCTCGCTGGACAAAGCCACCGGGTGCCCCGGGATACCTTTACACTCGGGATACGCTGCCGGGGCGCCGCCAACTACCTCTGTCAGCACACGATCGGCCAGTCCGGGATCGAGATCGGGCATGTCGCCCAGGAAGATCGCTACCGCGCGCGTGTCCTGTGGCAGCGTTCGCAGCCCGTATGTCAGCGACGCCGACAACCCTTCTTCCCAATGCCTGCAGCGAACCAGAGAAAGACGGCGATCGGCGAACGGTGCCAAGGCTGCCGCGACGTCATCGGCCTGCGCTCCAAGAACAACCGTTACGCTGGTTACACGGGATGAAAGGGCTGCTGTGACGGACCAGTGGATAAGCGGGCGTCCACGAAAAGGGGCAAGCAGTTTCCCGCCTCCGAATCGACTACCCGTCCCCGCGGCGAGGACGATGGCATGGCACCCGGTCGCTTCAGGCAGCGACATGCGGTTTGCGCGATGGAGCAACGACACGGCGTGTGTCCCCGCGGCAGGCGTCAACTATTTCGGCGACGACCGACAGTGCCACCTCCCATGGAGACGACGCCCCGATGTTCAGACCAATGGGAGCCGAAAGCCGTGCGATCGCTCGCTGATCCAACCCGGCAGACCGAAGGCCGGCAAGGCGTTGGTCCAGCTTACGACGCGAGCCGAGCACTCCGACATAGCCTGCAGGCGATTGCAGGGCTGGGATCAAAGCGCTTTCATCCTGTTCGAGATCGTGCGTCGCTACGGCGACGGCCGTCCAGCGGTCGGGCGCCGGATCGTTCATAGCCTCTGCAAGGGTCCGCCGATCATAGGATACGCCAATGGGCGGATGGGCTTGCGGTCCGAAGGGAGCGAGAATGGATACGTCCCAGCCGACTGTCTGGCCGAGCCCCGCAATCGCCAGCGCAAAGGGATCGGAGCCGATGACCACCAGCCTCTGACACGGAAAGTAATGACGGACAATCAGGGCGGGCGCGGTGTCGTCGCCATGGCCCAGCGCAATGCATTTTCGCAGCCGTCCATCGCTGATCCAGACAGCAGGTCGTCGCGCAGATGTAAGCGATCGCAGATCGGCAAGCGCCGCATCGGTCGGCGACACCCGCTCGATGATCACTTCGATACTGCCGCCACACGGCAGGCGGATGTCAATCAGCGGACTTCCGGTCCCATAGACGATAGTGCGGGGTTGCCCGTCATCGATTACCTCGCGCGCATTCAGCGCCACGTCGTCTTCGATGCAGCCACCCGACAGAAAGCCCCAGCTTTCTCGCGCGGTGACGACCATCTGTGCACCAACTGGCCGCGGGCCGCCATCGGCCTTCACGATGGTGGCCAGGGCAAAGGCTTCGCCCCGATCTGCCACCTCGAACATACGCGGCCGGACATCGTCTTCGAGCCCGCTCATCAGCCAGGCAGAGTCTTCAGCCATCCTTGCGATCTACATCCCGTCTGATGCGATCACGCAAGCGCCGGTAACCGGTCGAGATATTTATCGACCGTAATCGGGTATTCCCGCACCCGCACACCGGTGGCGTTGTAGACGGCATTGGCAACCGCCGCATTGGGACCGCAAATACCAAGTTCGCCCACACCCTTCGCCTTCATCGGGGAAACGATGGGATCCAGCGTGTCGAGGAATATGCATTCCTGATGAGGAATGTCCGCATGAACCGGCACTTCGTAACCGGCCAGATCATGATTGGCGAAAAAGCCGAACCTTTTGTCGACATGCAGGTCTTCCATCAGTGTCGCGCCCGCTGCCATGACCATTCCGCCGATGACCTGACTGCGCGCAGACAGCGGGTTCAGGATGCGCCCGGCATCGCAAACGGCCAGCATGCGCGTGATGTGCACTTCGCCGGTAAAGGCATCGACGCGCACTTCGGCGAAATGGGCGGCATAGGTGCCCACGTCGTAATCCGATTTAAAATCGCCATAGGTCATTTCGCCATCGGCACTGAGTGCCCCGGCTTCGGTGATCTGCCAGCCCTGTCCATCCAGCGTCGCGCGGCCTCCTTGGAAATCCGCCGCATCACCATCGAAATCAAGCTTTTCGCCAATCATCCGGCGTAGGTTGACGCAGGCTGCGTAAACGCCCGCCGTCGAACTCGCCGCGCCCCATTGGCCGCCGGAGCCCGACGAGACGGGGAAGTTCGAGTCACCCAGCTCAACCGTTACGCTATCGAGCGGGAGGCCCATGGTTTCGGCGGCGGTCTGCGCAATGATGGTGTAGGATCCGGTGCCGATATCGGTCATGTCGGTTTCGACCTTGAGCTTGCCGTCCGCGGACAGGCTGACACGCGCAGCCGATTTGGCCGTCGGACCCGCACGGTATCCGGCAGCCACGCCCATGCCGGTCAGCCAGCGACCGTTGCGCGCCTGGCCCGGCTGCGCCTTGCGTTTGGACCAACCGAAGCGTTCGGCCCCTTCCTTCAGACAGCGGGCGAGATGGCGATCCGATATCTTGGTTTCGGGGTCGCCCGGAACGACACCGCGTGCATCGTTGAGGATACGCAGCTCCACAGGATCGATCCCCGCCTGTTCGGCCAGTTCGTCCATCGCGACCTCGAGTGCCATATGACCCGGCGCTTCGCCCGGCGCGCGCATGGCATTGCCTTCGGGAAGATCGATCTGCGAGACATAGGAAGCGGTCAGCCGGTTGGCTCCGGTATAGAGCTTGGGCGTTTGCAGCGTGCCATGCTCGCCATCCTCGCCGGTGATATTTGCCGACCAGCATTCATGCGCGATGGCGGTGATCCTGCCATCTGATCCCGCCCCCAGGCGTACGCGCTGGATGGTGGCCGGGCGATGGGTCGAATTGTTGAACATCAGCGGACGCTGCATCGCGATCTTGACCGGGCGCTTTGCGGCCTTGGCCCCCAGCGCGGCCATCACCGCGTCGGCGCGGATGAACAGTTTCCCGCCGAAACCACCGCCGACATATGGCGAATCGACCCGCACATTGTCCGCCTCGATACCAAGGATCGATGCCAGCGCCCTTTTGCCCCAGTTGATCATCTGGTTCGACGTCCACACCGTCAGCTTGTCGCCTTCCCAGGCAGCTATGGTGGCAAACGGTTCCATCATCGCATGCGCTTCGTCAGGCGTGGTGTAAGTGGCATCGATTTTCACGGCCGCACCGTCGAAAGCCCCATCGAAATCGCCCAGGGTGTCCTTCATCGATTCGCCGCTGAAGCCGGTGCCGATTTTGGCCGCGCTTTTGACGCGGGCAAGATCGTGGACGCCATCGGCGGCATCGTATTGCGTACGGATCAGACTGGCGGCGGCTCTGGCCTGTTCGAACGTCTCGGCCACCACGACGGCGATCGCCTGATGGTAATGGGCGATGTCGCGGCCGCCAAAGAGCGGTGCATGATTGTAGGGGCTGGTCCCAACCGGCTCATGTTCGGTCGCCGCAACGATCGCGATGACCCCGGGCGCCCGGCGGGCATCGGCCAGCTCCATCGACCGGATCCGGCCCTTGGCAATCGCCGCGCCGACGATCCAGCCATAGGCCTGACCAGCGGCGACGTCGTGCCGCTCGGCCGCATAGGGCGCGGCGCCCGACACCTTGAGCGGCCCGTCGATACGCGGAGTGGACTTGCCGACCAGCTTGGCGCGGTCGAACAGGTTCTCAGTCGCAGGAGCGTTAAATTCCATCTGATCAGCCTCTCGCGTCTGCAAGGATGCCCGCAAGTGCCCGTTCGGCGAGCGGGATCTTGAACTTGTTCTGTTCGGTCGGACGGGCATCGGCAAAAGCCTTGGCCACCACAGCCGATGCGCCTTGCTGAAGCAGCGCGTCCGCTGCCTCCACACGCCACGGCTTGGGCGCTACACCGCCGAAAGCAACGCGTCCTGTGCCGTCAGCCTGTATGACCGCCGCCACAGACACCAGCGCAAAGGCGTATGACCGACGATCGCGGACTTTCTGGTAGAAATGCTGTCCGCCCAGCGGCTCCGGCAGAACCACGGCCGTGATGAGTTCGCCGGGCTCAAGCACCGTTTCGGTCTGAGGGGTGTCGCCCCAGAGGCGATGGAAATCGGCAATCGGTATCGCCCGCGCCGTCCCGTCTGGTTTCACGGTTTCGACCACTGCGTCGAGCACCCGCAGCGCCACGGCCATGTCTCCGGGGTAAGTGGCAATGCAGGCATCAGAAATGCCGATGACACCCAACTGCCGCGAAAAACCGCCTAGCGCGGCGCAGCCATCGCCCGGCTTGCGCTTGTTGCAGGGCATGTTGGTGTCGTAGAAATATGCACAGCGGGTCCGCTGCAACAGGTTTCCGCCGGTGGTGGCCTTGTTGCGCAACTGTCCCGACGCGCCTGCCTGGATCGCCCGCGTCAGCACGGCGTAATCCCGCCGCACGACAGGATGGGCAGACAGGGCAGTATTGGAAACAAGCGCGCCGATCCGCAACCCGCCTTCCGGCGTTTCCTCGATCGCATCGAAGCCCAGGTCCTGTACATCGACGAGATGAGTGGGCGTCTCCACCTCGATCTTCATCAGATCGAGCAGATTGGTGCCGCCGGCGATGAATTTGGCACCCTGTGTTTCTGCAACCGTCTTTGCCGCGTCTGCCGCCGTTTTCGCCCGTTCGTAAGTAAAGCTGCGCATGATCAGGCTCCCGCCACTTCGGCCATCGCCTCGGCGATGTTGGAATAGGCGCCGCAGCGACAGATATTGCCGCTCATCCGTTCGCGCATCTCCACATTGCTCGGCTGCATTGCCCCATCGAGATCTTCGGTGACATGGCTCGGTATGCCTTTGCGGATTTCATCCAATACAGCGACCGCCGAACAGATCTGCCCCGGAGTGCAATAGCCACACTGATAGCCATCATGCTTCACGAATGCGGCCTGCATCGGGTGGAGCTTGTCGGCAGAGCCGAGCCCTTCGATCGTTGTCACCTCGTCACCCTCGTGCTGTACCGCCAGGCTGAGACACGAATTGATCCGCTCGCCATTCACGATCACCGTGCAGGCGCCGCACTGGCCATGATCGCACCCCTTCTTCGTGCCGGTTAGCTGCAAATGCTCACGCAAGGCGTCCAGAAGCGTTGTCCGCGTATCGAGGTCGAGCTGGCGATCTTCGCCGTTCACGGTAAATTTGAGGGGCACGGTAGCCTCAACGGCAGAAGCCCCGGAATTTTCCTGCGCAAATGCGATCGACGCTCGGCTGGCCGCTGCCGAAGCCACTCCCCCTGCCAGAACGCCCCTGCGAGAGACCTTGAGAAATCCGTCCTGAGCCATGGGCGCCTCCTGTTTTCCTGCCTTGCCATCACTATGGCAGCAAAGCTCCCGATACCAAAATGCTGATTTGCGACCATGCCGTGACTGCTTGGATGCCGACGTGGGTGCTTTTGACTTCGCCAGCAGCGGAGCAGTCGCCCGGCGAATTTGTGCAACGAGCACCTTGCTCGCTACAACGTAGAGCTTCAGAACCGAAACGCGCGACTATGCATGCTTCGATCGGTGACGAGGCGCGCTACGCTTGTCAGAGAGACGGCGGCACCGTGGCATGCAGTAGCGATCACTTGCATCGGGTCGCCGCCCGTCTCACGGGCCAACGGTGGCGGCGCATCGGCAGTCTCCACCGCAGTTTCATCATGTCCGGGGACACGAAGGCGTTCTATCACGGCTTCCAACTTTGCCGAAGCTTCCAAAGCGCAAGCTGGCGATCGCTTCACGCCGGCGCTATCCAGTTCGCGCACCGCAAGCGCGATTTCATGAACCCAATAGCTGGTAAGGACGAGCTGGCGCGTTATCCCGTCCCGCTGGCCGCTGGCGCGCGCCCCCGGAAAAATACGCAATGGCTCGATCACGTCCCGCATGTTCGAAACCTTCGCCTCGAAATCATGCAGTGCGGCAGTCAGCTGCAACCGGTCAATCGGGCCATCCGGTAGTGATGTTTCCAGCACAGCACGGGTTGTATCAAGAAGATCGTTCAATTGCTCACGGGCATAGGCATCTGTGCTCTTCGGCAGCACGAACGCTGCGACGATGATCCCGGCAGTTGCACCGATCGCCGTTTCTTCAAGCCTCAGCACCATCAATGCGTCGGTGAAGCGCCCCGTTGCCAGAAACAGCAAGGCAACGGTCACCGTGATCCAGAAAGCCATCCAGGTATACGATTGAGTGAAGGCGTAAAAAACGCCGAAAATCGCGAGCGGCATCAGCGCCAGAGCGACATGAATGTTACCCTGCAGGGCCCAGACAACGCCCATTGCCACCAAAATGCCTGCCAAGGTTCCGAATGTGCGTTGGAGGGACTTGGCCAGCGCTTGGCCGCGCGAAAATGTGCCTGTGAACATAACGAACACGGTTATGACCGCCCAATACCAGCGTTCGGGCGAGAGCATCACCCCGCCCAGGATAGCGAGCGCTGCAGCCGCCGCCGATTGAATAGCGGAACGAAATTGCGCTCGCACTGGCGCGGCCGGTGGCACTTTTCGCGACCTCGCGGCGTCGAGATCAGGCGGTAGCAGCAGCGCTTGCTCGAGCCTGTCTATCCCAGAGCCAATCGAGGCAAGATCACCGTTGTGCGAGAGTGGCGTGTAATCGATCAGCGCTTTCGAAAGGCTCTCCAGTTCGCGCTTGTCGACATTCGGCATGCCGACCCGTTCCAGCTGGTCCTGAAGCTGTAATGCAAAACGCTCTGCCAGAGCCAGGATGGATAGAAGGGCTTCGGCAAGCGGCCGGTGAGCAAGCCGCCCGCCCGGAAGATTGTCCAACTCGTTTTCGGCAATGTTCACCGCATTGGCAACCTGGGCCAATTCCCACTTCAAGTGAGGAACTTTCTGCGTTTCACCGAAGCGTGCAGCCGCTTCCAGCATTCCCCCCATGCGCATCCGTATCGAGCTGACTGCCCAACGCATACGCCGCCAGGGCCTGTGCGGCACGACCAGTTGATGTACGATCAATGCGCAAACTGCGCCGATTACCACTCCGACCCACTGCCAGTGGAGCATCTGCGTGTCGGGTTTGAGAAACGCACCGAAGAAATAGCTGACATTCGCGGCAAGCCCGACCGGGATCCAGGGGCCGCCAAATTGACGTGCATATGCCACTGCTCCGATCAGCAGCACGAAAACGAAATGATTTATCCAACTCGTATGTAGCAGAGCCGAAAGCGTAAACATCGCACCAGCTGATGCGGACAAGGCGAGTATCTTGCCAATCCGCGCCCGCGTCTCGTCGTCGCTTATCGCCGCGCAGCTGAAAACCGTGACGGGAAAGGCAATGAGAAACGCCGTGATGGGTGCTCCAAACGCCCCACCGGCCAAAACGGTCACTGCCATCGTCAACACAAAGGCGAACATGGCACGCGCACCGCGGGCAGTCCGCAGCAGCCCGGGATCGGCACGTACCAACATCCTCCGGGCGCCGGGAGGCAAGGCATTTACGAACAAGGTGAGGAGGGTTGGCACTGCCTTGCCGATACAGCAATTGCGGATGGGTGCGACAGTGTAATGCTGGGTCAAGCAAACACCTGCCGCTATTGCTCAAATGTTCTCGGCGGTCATGAATGGGGCCGCCAGGGACATGGCAGGATTTCAGTCAACAATGAAAGTGGTGCCGCTTAGGTGACTCGAACACCTGACCCCATCATTACGAATGATGTGCTCTACCAACTGAGCTAAAGCGGCACTTTCGCACTGCTGCGAGAAGTGGAGGCCCGAGCCGGAATCGAACCGGCGTGCAAGGATTTGCAGTCCTCTGCGTAACCACTCCGCCATCGGGCCTCGCCCGGCCTCTCGGCACGGGAAGCGGCGCACTAGCGATTCTCGCACCCAAAGGCAATCACCACATGACACCTTACGTAACGTCAGTCTTTACGCGTGGCCGGTTAGCGGCAATGTGATCGACCATGAGCATTGCCAATCTTCTCGATCCGATCACAGCCCAAGGCGGGCAAACACGCTTTTCCGGTCTCGACCAGTGGATGCAGGGCCGGACGCTTTATGGCGGTGCATCGGCGCTTGTCGCCTATACTGCAGCCACCCGCGCTTTTCCCGATCTGCCACCCCTTCGCGCCGCACAGGTCGCCTTCGTGGCGCCGACTGGATCAGATATCGAGGTCAGACGCGAAATCGTGCGGCAGGGGCGCAATGTGACGCAGGTGCGCAGCGAACTGTGGTGCGAAGGCCAGTGTGCGCTGAGCGCTTTCTGGCTGTTTGGCACCCTGCGCGAGGCGAATGCAGTCCATCCCGCCTCACCGATCGAGGAATGGCCCGGGCCGCCCGAAGATGCGGAGGATGCCATGAATGGGAAGGGGCCGGCCTTCATCACCAATAATTTCGAGATTCGCCGCGCCCAGGATGTGCGGGGCCCGGGCGCGCCGATCGTGCGGCGGTGGGCGCGCCTGACCGATCGCGACGCGCTCGATCCGATATCGCAGCTCATATTGATGGGCGATGTGCTTCCGCCAGGCGCGATGCGAGTCATGAAACGACAAGGTCCGCTCAGTTCGATCAACTGGTCATTCAACCTGCTCGACACCAATCCGACCACGCGGGATGGTTGGTTCCTGTCGGAAAATGCCAGCCAGCACGCCGATCACGGCTATTCTTCCGAGCGGCTTCGCCTCTGGAATGCCGATGGCCATCAAGTGCTGGACGGTATGCAGAGCGCCGCGATCTTCGGGTAAATGGGGGAGATCGAGCGGGCGCCGAGCCCTCTCTGTTCCGGCTAGAGACAGATTTCCCGCTCCAGCACGATAGCCCTGCAGAATGCCTCATCATGGCTGACGCACAGAATGGCTCCGTCATAATCGCGTAAGGCCTTTTCGAGCAATTCGATCGCGTCGATATCAAGGTGGTTGGTCGGTTCGTCGAGGATCAGCAATTGCGGCGGATCCGGCCGCGCGAACAGACAGGCCAGAGCCAGCCGCACCTTCTCCCCGCCGGACAGCGCACCTGCCAGCCGGTCGGCCCAGTGGCCCCGAAAGCCGAACCGGGCCAGCACAGCATGCGCCTCCTGCCGATCCAGCGCCGGGTTGTGCCGTCGCATCGCGGCAATCAGCGTTTCATCATCACCCAGCAATGCCAGGTGCTGGTCGAGCACGGCGATACGATCCCGGTCCGCTTCGATCTGCCCGGTGACGGGTTCGGCTGCACCGGTCAGCAGGCGGATGAGGCTGGTCTTTCCGGATCCGTTCGCCCCGACGAGCGCGATACGCTCGGGGCCGCGGATATGGATGTCGAGCGGGCCGAACAGGCGGCGCGGGCCGAAATCGCATGCCACACCCGAAGCATCGACGAGCACATGGCGCGAGGACAGCCCGCAGGAGCCAAGCTCGATATGCACGGGCACCACGCGCTCGACCCGCGATTGCGCATCGCGCAGCGCCTCCTGCGTTGTGCGGGCCAAATCCTCCCCGACAGCCAGCGTGCGGGCGCCAGTCTTCTCCGCCCGCTGCTGCTGGGCATGGAGATGCATTTTGGGTTCCGCCTTGCGCGCGGCGACGGCGCGGCCGCGCTTGTCGCGGCGAACCTGCTTTTCCAGTTCACGCTGCTGGGTGCGCTGCGCCGCCTTGTGATCCGCCTTTGCCGTCTCGAGCGCGTCGATCGCACGAGCGCGCTCCGCATCGCGATAATCGCAAAATGCCGACCAGGCACCGCCGAACACCGTGGCCCCGGTCGTGGACAGGTCGACGATGCGGTTGACGTTTTCCAGCAGTTCGCGGTCGTGGCTGGCGCACAGGATCGCCCCATGCCACCCCGTCAACAGCCGGATAATGGCATTGCGCCCGTCGCGGTCGAGATTGTTGGTCGGTTCGTCGAGCAGCAGGATAGTGGGTTCGGGAACCAGCAGCGCGGCCAGCTTCAACCGCATCCGCTCTCCGCCGCTGAAACCCGCATAGGGGCGGGTCCAGTCGATTGTGGGGAGATCGACCTGCGCCAGCGCCGCTTCCAGTCGTGCCGACAGGGTCCAGTCGGCACGATCGATATCGTCGTCGCGCGCCCTGCCCTCCTCTATCCGCCGCAGCCGTGCCAGGTCTTCTGTAGCACCCAGCACATCTGCGACGATGCGATCCCCTGCAATGCTTTCCTGCCGCAGAAAGCCGACGGCGCCATTGCATAGGATGGAGCCGGAGTACGATCCGTCACCCGCGATCGCGCGCAGCAGCGTGGTCTTGCCCGATCCATTCCTACCGAACAGACCGACGGCTTCGCGACCGACGGTCAGCGATAGGGCTGGGAAAAGCGGAGTACCGTCGGGAGTCGCGACGGACACGGAATCGAGAACGAGATTGGGCATGGATCACCGGAGCAGAGAATTGTCAGAAAGGACGAATTTTCGCTCAGATGTTCATCGATGCCTTGCTCCTGTCAGTTCGGCCATACCGGGCCGCGCTCGCAATTTGGCGACGGATGTCGCAAAGTGCAAGCGGCCAGCGCCTCAGTCGGCGAAGCGCGGCGGGCGCTTTTCCATTTCCGCCATGACCGCCTCGACCTGATTGGGCGTGCGCATGATGCCATCCTGTTCGCGGCTTTCCGCCAGAAGGATGGCATCTTCGCCTTCTTCCTGCATGACCTTGAACAGGCGCTTGGAGCCGCGGATGGCATCGGGGTTCTTGTTGGCGATGGTTTCCGCCAGCGCGGTGGCCCTGGCCAGAGGATCTTCGTCGATCATGGTGGCGAAGCCCAGGCCGAGAGCCTCTTCGCCAGAGAATTCGCGGTTGGTATAGGTCAGCTCGCGAAGGATGTCGTCACGCACCAGGCCCCGCCACAGGGCATAGCCGCCCATGTCGGGGACGAGGCCCCATTTCATTTCCATAACCGCCATGCGCGTTGCCGGATGGACCACGCGGATGTCGGCGCCGCTGGCGATCTGGAGGCCGCCGCCGAAGCAGACGCCGTGGACGGCGGCGATGACGGGGACGGGGCATTTGCGCCAGGTCATCGCGGCTTCCTGCGCGCGGTTGGCATTGCCGTGCGTGCGGTCGACGAGCTTTGCCTGCGGGTTCGAGCCGCCGGCCGCCATGCTGGACAGATCGAGCCCGGCGCAGAAGGCGCGGCCTTCGCCCGATAGGACTGCCACCCGCAAACCCTTCATTTCGCGCAGGGCCTGGCCTGCTTCCAGCACGGCTTCGAACTGCGCGCCATCAAGCGCATTCATCTTGTCGCCGCGAGTGAAGCGGACCTGTGCCACGCCATTATCGGCGAGATCGATCGAAACGCGATCCTGGAAATTCATGCCTAAATCCTCTCTCCCGGCGCCGACGGTTCGCCGCCTACATGTCAATCATACGTTTGATCAGCCGTGTTCGGCGAGAAAACGCTTCACGTTTCGGGCAGCCTGTCTGATGCGCTGTTCGTTTTCGACCATGGCGATGCGTACGAAGCCTTCGCCTTCTTCGCCATAACCCACACCTGCCGCGACCGCGACGCCGGCATGTTCGAGCAACTGCTTGGAAAACTCCAGGCTGCCGACATTATGGAAGGCTTCCGGGATCGGTGCCCAGGCGAACATGCTGGCGGGCGGTGAGGGAATATCCCATCCGGCGCGGCCGAAGCTTTCGACCATCACATCGCGGCGATGCTGATAGCGCGCCCGGTTTTCTTCCACCACGTCCTGCGGCCCGTTGAGCGCGGCGCAGGCGGCCGCCTGGATCGGAGTGAAGGCCCCGTAATCGAGATAGCTTTTCACCCGCGTCAGCGCCGAGATCAGTTCCTGATTGCCGACCGCGAAACCCATCCGCCAGCCGGCCATCGAATAGGTCTTGGACATGGAGGTGAATTCGACCGCCACGTCCTTGGCGCCGGGCACCTCGAGGATCGAGCGGGTGGGCTTCCCGTCGTAATAGAGTTCGGAATAGGCGAGGTCCGAGAGAACCCAGACCTTGTTCTCTTTCGCCCAAGCGACCAGCCTTTCGTAAAAGGCGAGATCGACCGTTTCCGCCGTGGGATTGCTGGGATAGTTCACCACCAGCACCGTCGGGCGCGGGACGGTATAGGCCATCGCGTTGTCGAGCGCCTTCCAGTAATGTTCGTCCGGCGTGGTCGGCACGCTGCGGATGGTGGCCCCGGCAATGATGAAGCCGAAGGTATGGATCGGATAGCTGGGGCTTGGCGCCAGCACCACATCGCCCGGCGCGGTGATGGCAGTCGCCATGGACGACAGGCCTTCCTTCGATCCCATCGTCACCACGACTTCGCGTTCGGGATCGAGATCCACATTGAAGCGGCGACCGTAGTAATTCGCCTGAGCCTTGCGCAGGCCCGGTATGCCTTTCGACTGGGAGTAGCCGTGCGCGCTGGGCTTGGCCGCGACTTCACACAATTTGTCGATCACATGCTGGGGCGGCGGGCGGTCCGGATTGCCCATGCCGAGATCGATAATATCCTTGCCCGAGCGCCGCGCCGCATGCCGCATCGCGTTCACTTCGGCGATGACATAAGGTGGCAGGCGCTTGATGCGGTAGAATTCGTCGGACATTCGAGCTCTTTCGGGCGTTGGTTGAGTCACACTGATTACCTATTCACCATGCAGGTGCAAACGCCGCAGGTGCAAGCAGACGCGTAATATCCTATTGCTGCCCAAACAGGCGCTTGAAACGCCAGAGGAGCGAGAATGACCGACGACGGCCCCGATCCCTTCACCAACATGTTCGAAGCACCCGCGAAATTCGCGCGCACGATGTTCGCGCCCTTCGCGGAGGCGAGTTCCGGAACGCCGCTGAGCGCGGAGGACATGCGCGAGTGGACCGCCGTCGGCGCAAAGCTGCAGGGGATGTGGCTGGAATACCAGACCGAGCAGCTGACCAATCCGCAGGCGCTGGCCGCCTATATTGACCCGACCCGCTGGATGAAGCTGGCGCAGGACTGGTACCGCCAGATGCCGATCGCCAACCCTGCGCAGCAACAGGCGCTGATGCAGGAAGGCATGGCGATGTGGCAGCAGGTGCTGGGACAGTACGGCCTTGGTGCGGATGGCCAGCCCGAAGCGAAGGGCGAGCCCGACCTGCCGCGCACGGACCGGCGCTTTGCCGATCCGCGCTGGCGTGCCCATCCCGCCTATGCGCTGATCCACCAGACCTATCTGTTCCTGGCCGAACGCGTGGCCGACATGGTCGACAAGATGGAGGGCCTGTCGGAAGACAAGCGCGAACAGCTGCGCTTCACCACCCGCACGATCACCGAAGCGGCAAGCCCGGCGAACTTTCCGTTGCTGAACCCGGTAGTGATGGAGCGCACGCTGGAGACGCGCGGCGAGAATCTGGTGAAAGGCATGGAGCATCTGCTGGCCGATCTGCGCCGTGGGCAATTGTCCCATACCGATGCCAGCGCCTTCAAGCTGGGCGAGAATATCGCCGTAACGCCCGGCAAGGTCGTTCACGAAACGCCGATGTACCAGTTGATCCAGTATTCCCCGACGACCGAAACGGTGCTGGACGTGCCGCTGGTGATCTTCCCGCCCTGGATCAACCGTTTCTATATCCTGGACCTCAACGCCAAGAAGAGCTTCGTGCGCTGGGCGGTGGAACAGGGCATCACGGTGTTCATGGTCAGCTGGAAATCGGCCGATGCCAGCATGAAGAACGTGATCTGGGACGATTACGTGCGCGCCCAGATGGACGCCATCGACCACATCCGCGAGCGGCTGGACGTGAAGAACGTGCACGCCATCGGATATTGCGTGTCCGGCACCACGCTGGCGGCGACGCTGGCACTGCTGCATCGCCGCGGCGAGCAGGACAAGGTGAAGAGCGCGACGTTCTTCACTGCACAGGTCGATTTCGAAAAGGCGGGCGAACTGCTGAATTTCGTCGACGACAACCAGCTGGGCATGGTCAAGGCGATGAGCGCCGACGGCTATCTGGACGGTCGTTATATGGCCGCGACCTTCAACATGCTGCGCGGCACCGATCTGATCTGGAATTACGTGGTCAGCAATTACCTGCTGGGCGAGGATTATCCCGCCTTCGACCTGCTGCACTGGAACGGCGATGTGACCAATCTGCCCGCCAAATGGCATCAGCAATATCTGACCGACCTTTACCGCGACAACAAGCTGGTCGAGGCGGACGCGCTGAGCGTGGACGGCACGCCGGTCGATATCGGGCTGGTGAAAACACCGACCTATGTCCAGGCCGGCAAGGAAGACCATATCGCCCCTGCCGAAAGCGTCTGGCGGATCAACGATCATTTCAGCGGACCGCTGAAGTTCGTCCTGGCAGGTTCGGGCCATATCGCGGGCGTGGTCAATCCGCCCGATGCGAAGAAATACCAGTACTGGACCAATGACGGATCGCCGCGCACGCTGGCAGAGTTCCGCGAGGGCGCCGAAGAACATCCCGGAAGCTGGTGGCCCGACTGGATCGACTGGCTGCGTCAGCAGGACGATGCGACCGTCCCCGCAAAGGGCAAGCGCAAGCCCGGCGGCAAGGGCGACACGGTCATCGAAGATGCGCCGGGACGGTATGTTTCGACACGCTAAGTAGCGGACGCGAATAGACTTTCCGGATTATTGTGCACTGCACAAAAAATCCTTGACTTCGCGGGTGCAATGCCTATTTTGTGCAGTGCAACAAAGCGAGGTCTCCCATGGCTGATAGCCAGAGTAAAATCGATGCGGCCGCCGAAAAGGCATTTGCCGACGCCGCCGAGAAAAAGACCGCGGATTCGGCCAAGCAGCCGGTAGACGCCAAGGCAGTCGAAAAGGCTGTCGATGCCGGAGCTTCCGCTCCGGTCAAGGCCGATGCCGTCGCCAAGGCCGTTGCTGCCGAGCCCGCCCCCAAGGCGAAGGCATCTGCAGGAAAGACCAAGCCGAAGAAGGCACTTGCAAAGAAGAAGAAGGCCGCACCGAAAACCGCTGCTGCCAAGACTACACCGGCGTCCTCGACCAAGGGCGCTCCTGCCAAGGCGACACCCGCCAAGCGCAGTTCGATTTCCCAGTTGAAGGATACGATCATGGCCACTGCCAACAAGACCACCAATATCGAATATACCGCCAAGGCGAAAGAAATGGCTGCCGACATGCAGACCCGCGCCAAGGCCGCTTATGAAAAGGGCACCGAAATGACCAAGGACGCCGTCGAGTTCCAGAAGGGCAACATCGAAGCGCTGGTCGAATCGGGCAAGATCCTGGCTGCCGGCATGCAGGACATGGGCCGCACCTATATGGACGAAGCCAAGTCGGCTGCCGAAACCGTCCAGGGCGACGTCAAGAAGTTCGCTGCGATCAAATCGCCGACCGAACTGTTCCAGCTGCAGGGCGAAATCGCCCGCCGCAATTTCGACGCCATGGTTTCGACCACGTCGAAGAACACGGAAGCCATGCTGAAGCTGGCCAACGAAGCCTTCGCACCGGTTTCGAACCGCATGAGCCTGGCCGTCGACAAGGTTTCGAAGGCCGCCTGAGCGCGTTCGACCGAATTCAATTGCGCCGGGCCCTCTCTCCTCTCTCCCAAAGCCCGGCGAATTGGACACCGTGGGCCGGATGGTTTCGAACCATCCGGCCCATTTTTTGTCGTTTACGCCGCGCAGCCGTGCTTTCTTGTCCTGCAAATGGCTTTGCTGGCCGCTGACGCCTTGCGATTTGGCAAACCGATACGATAATGGGTCACGTAATGTTTTATTCCCCGCCCCGCCTGCCCGTCCGCGCCGCCGGAAACGACGACGAATCGCGTGACGGCGAAGGCCAGCTGGGTATTGCCACGAAGACCCGGGCCAAGCCCAAGAAGCCGAGCCAGTACAAGGTTTTGCTGCTGAACGACGATTACACGCCGATGGAATTCGTCGTCATCGTGCTGAAGCGGTTCTTCAAGATGGACATGGAAGAAGCGACCCGGGTGATGCTGCATGTTCACCAGAAGGGCGTGGGCGTATGCGGGATCTTTCCGTACGAGGTCGCCGAGACCAAGGTCCATCAGGTGATGGATTTCGCGCGGCAGAACCAGCACCCGCTGCAATGCACGCTCGAAAAGGCCTGAATGCCCGGCCACACCCACGAAGGGCATGACCTGCGCTCAAAAGCGCGCTAGGGCCGTGGTCCAAGACAACTGATCCGGCGAAATCTTGCTCAAGTTCCTGCCCAGCATCGACCGTTACATCTTCAGGCTCGTCATCGTGCCGATGCTGTCGGTCTTCGCCATCGCGGCATCGCTGCTGGTGCTCGACAAGATGCTGCGGCTGTTCGATTTCGTCGCGGTCGAAGGCGGTCCTGTCGGCGTCGTGTTCAAGATGCTGATCGCGCTGGTGCCCGAATATGCCAGCCTGGCCATTCCGCTGGGACTGCTGCTGGGCGTTTTGCTCGCCTTCCGCAAGCTGGCGACCAGCAGCGAACTCGACGTGTTTCGCGCCGTCGGCCTCGGCTATGGGCGATTGCTGCGCGTGCCGTTTGCGATCACGGCCGTGCTGATGATCGTCAATGTGGCGCTGGTGTTCTTCATCCAGCCGGTCAGCCGTTATTATTACGAGCAGATGGAATACGAACTGCGATCGGGTGCGCTGGGCGCATCGATCAAGGTGGGCGAATTCACCACGCTGGCCGACCGGATGGCGCTGCGGATCGACGGCAGCGAAGACGACGGACGCCGGCTGCAGGGCATTTTCGCCCGCGTGGCGAACGACAAGAACCAGGTGCTGTCGATTTCCGCCAAGGAAGGCGCATTCCTGGCAACGTCCGACAATCCCGACACGATCATCCTGCGCCTGACCAATGGTACCATCGTGCAGGAAACCGGCAGCCAGACGCCGCGCGTCCTTACCTTTACCCGGCACGATCTGCCGATCGACCTGCCCACGGTCGACCAGTTCCGTGCCCGCGGCGATGCCGAACGCGAATATATCCTGCCCGAACTGCTGCGGATCGGGTGGAATTCATCGCTGCCGGAAGGGCAGCGCGACGCTAGCCAGGCAAGTTTCAACTTCCGGCTGGTGGAAGTGGTGATGATGGCGCTGATGCCGCTACTGGCCGTGGCGCTGGGCGTACCGCCCAAGCGATCTACCAGCGCGCTGGGCGTTTTCCTGTCCATTGTGATGGTGGTCGCCTATCACAAGGTGAACCAGTACGGCGAAGATGTCGCCGCGCTGGGCCGGGTCGATCCGATCCTGGCATTGTGGGGGCCATTCTTCCTGTTCGCGGCACTGATCATATGGATGTACTGGCGGGTGGCGCATGTACCCGGCGGGCAGGCCATCGGTGCGCTGGAAATCTGGTTCGAGAAGATGACCAAGCGGATCGGCAGGCTGTTCCGTCGCCGTTCGGTCAAGATCGATCTGGCTGCGGCCGAATAACGGGATCCGATGCAACTCGACTTCTTCCCCTCGCGCACGCTGACCGTCTATCTGGCAAAGCTCTTCACCGTCCGCATCGCGGCGATGCTGTTCGTGCTGGTGCTGGTGCTGCTGATGCTGGACCTGCTGTCGAAGAGCGGCGAAATCCTCGCCGTACCGGGTAACGGGCAAGGCGAATTGCTGACCTATGCGGGATTGCGCGTGCCGCAGCTTATCTCACGCTTCCTGCCCTATTCCGTGCTGCTGGCGACGCTGATCACGCTGGTGACGCTGAACCAGAACAGCGAGGTGATCGCGATGAAGGCGGCCGGCCTGTCGGCGCATCAGGTGCTGGCGCCGCTATTGCTGACGGCAGGCATCGTGTCGGTGGCGACCTTCGTCTTCAACGAACAGGTCGTGACGAAATCGACCCAGACGCTGAAGGCGTGGGAGGCGGTCGAATACGGGCCGATCCCGACGGAAAGCGGGGTCAAGACCAATGTCTATCTGACCGATGGCGACAATATCCTGACCGCCGCCTATGTCGCCGGATCAGGCGAGGCGATCGCCATGCGCAAGGTGACCTGGTACCGGCGCAATCCCGACGGGATGATCGTGGAACAGATCGATGCCGACCGGGCACGCTATGCCGGGCCGGGATGGCGGCTCGAAGGGGGACTGACCCGTTTCAACGTCCAGAATGCCGTGACCGACGATCCGGCCAGCGTCGTGGTGGGCGAAGGCCTGCTGCCCGAACAGATCGACCTGGCGAAGATCGACCCCGATGGCGAACCCTTCTGGACGCTGGGAAGCTCGATCGCGGAATTCGAACGCGCCGGGCGCCGCACGTCCGAACTGCGCGCGAAATGGTGGCACAAGATTTCCGGGCCGCTCTCGGCTTTCCTCATGCCGCTGCTGGGCGCTGTCGCCGCTTTCGGACTGGCGCGGTCGGGCCAGCTGTTCGTGCGCGCGGTGATCGGGATGGCGCTGGGCTTTGCCTATTTCGTGGTCGACAACGCAGCGCTGGCCATGGGCAGTTTTGGCGGCTATCCGCCCTTCCTTGCAGCCTGGTCGCCGTTCCTGCTATTCCTGCTGATCGGGGAAACCGTGCTTATCCGCACGGAAGAATAGGCCGGGAAAAAGTTTGGTTTACCCTGTCGATGGCAGGGTGAAATGCGAAGGCCGTTCCCACCCACCGAGGGGAGCGGCCTTTTTGCTGCGCAGCGCGCCGTCAGCCGCGCGGGCGCATGGTGTTGCGCGCGATCCGTGCGACCAGCACGCCCATCCCGGCATGGTTCGCACCGTGATAGCTCGAAGTATTCTCCAGCTCCGCCACCAGCCGGCGGTGCGCTTCGGGGAGGGAGTGATAGGGCATCGAGGGCATGAGATGGTGCAGCGCATGATAGCGCAGGCCCACGGGGGCCCACAGTTCGGCGATGCGTCCGGGCGGCGGCACGTTGACGCTGTCGAGGAACTGCGCGGTGACAGTCATCGCGTCGCCTTCGTTCTCCCACAGATGCGCGACCAGCGTGCGCAACTGGTTGAGCACGGCAACCACGGAGAAGATCGCCAGGGCCACCAGCAAGGGCTTCCAGCCGAAGGCAAAGATGCTGCCGATCAGCACCCAGCTCCACAGCATACCGCCCAGCTCGAGCCAGAACACCCGCCGCGGCAGATCGCCTTCGGGCGGGCGGCGGCGGAATTCGGGATTGATCGCCAGCGCACTGAAACGCTGCCACGTCAGCTGGCGCACGGGCGGAAAAAGCGCGCCCAGCGGCACCAGCATGGCGAAGCGGAACAGCAGCGCAGCAGGCGCAAGAAGCGCGACGAGCACGAAGGTTGGCAGGCTGAGTGGCTTCATCAGCGCCAGCGGCAGATATTCGGGATCCGCGGTGGTCCCGTATTGCGTGCGCTTGTGATGCAGCGTGTGCACCTGTTCGTACATGAAGGAAGGCGTCAGCATCGGGACACCGACAAGCGCGTTCCATGCGGTGCTGAAACCCGGCAAGGCGCCGTTTCTGAAATGCGAAATTTCGTGGATGAACAACAGCGCACGATAAAGCGCGAGCACCGCCAGAACGCCCAGACCGACGGCAAAAGGCACGCTTTCGACCAGAATCGCGCCCGCCAGCAGGCCATAGCCGACCAGCGCCGATCCGATCATATCGGGCCAGTAGATGTCCGCCCGATGTTCGGAGATGTCCTTGGTCAAGTCGCGCGCGGCCCGGAGCATCGCCTTGTCATCCGGAATTTGCGCGTGCCAGCCCGATCCCGCGTCACGACGCGAGACGATATCGGCGGCCGAAATCTGTGTCTGTTGCACGTTCATTATTAAGCTTCCCGGGAGGCCTTAGCCGAAATAACGCGAGCGATACAGCACCCGCTGTCGATCATAGTGATCGCACATCCGCGTTTCCTTGACAAAGATCAGCTAGCGCACTCAGGGCTAACGCAATCTGAACGAAGGTATTGCGCGAATGTCCGAAGCAAATGTGGTGATTGAACTGGTCGAGGGCAAGGCGGGGCGGGCGGCCTTCGTCGACACCGGTCGCGACTTTGCGGCGCGTGAACCACACTGGGTCCCGCAACTGCGCTCCGAACAGCTAGAACTGGTCAATCCGGAAAAGAACCCGTTTTTCGGCCATGCCGCACACCAGCTTTTCCTGGCCCGTCGCGGCGGCAAGCCGGTAGGCCGCATTTCCGCGCATATCGACCGCCTGGCGCTCGAACTGCCGCGCGAGCAGGGATTTGGCCCGGGTGCAGGCATGTTCGGCTATTTCGACGCCGAGGACGAAACCGTCGCCCATGCTCTGCTGAAACGCGCCGAAGAATGGCTCGCCAGCCAGGGCATGAACCGTGCCATCGGGCCGATATCGATGTCGATCTGGGAAGAACCGGGTCTGCTGGTCAAAGGGCAGGATCACGATCCGATGATCATGATGGGGCACCACCCGGCCATCTACCGCGAATGGATCGAAAGTGCAGGCTACTCGCGTACGAAGACGTTGCTGACATACGATCTGGACGTAACCAGCGAATTTCCGCCGCTGATCCGCCGCATCGTGCAGTCGGGGCAGCGTAACGACCGCATCACCCTGCGGCCCGTCGATGTGAGCCGATGGGACGAGGAAGTGGAAACTATCCTCGCCATCCTGAACGATGCGTGGTCCAACAACTGGGGCTTCGTGCCCTTCACCAATGCCGAGATCGCCTATGCCGGCAAAAAACTGAAGCCGATCATCCACCCCGATCTCAATCTGATCGCCGAACTGGACGGCAAGCCGGTCGCGTTTATGCTGACGTTCCCGGATATGAACGACGTGCTGCGCAAGGTGGATGGCAAGCTGTTTCCGTTCGGCTGGTTCCATATCCTTCGCTGGTTACGCAAGCCGCGGCGGATGGGCATGCGTGTACCACTCATGGGCGTGCTTCGAGAGCTGCACAATTCGCGGCTCGCCAGCCAGCTGGCCTTCATGATGATCAGCCAGATCCGCGACGTGGCGGTAGACAAATACGAGACCCGCCGGGCGGAAATTGGTTGGATCCTCGACGACAATCAGGGGATGATGGCGATTGCCGATGCCATCCAGAGCACCATCAATCGCGAATATGCCATTTTCGAAAAGTCGCTGAACTCCTGAGAGTTATCGGCTGTCGTATTTGTGCCACGGCGTGGAACTGAAATGCAACTGCCGGGAACCCCGGCGGCCACCATCCCGTTGTTGGATGAAGCGCGGCACTCGCCAATTTCAAGAGACCCGATGAAGCAGCAATCCGTTACGACCGCGCGTAAGAAGCTGCCTGCCTTTGTGCTGGTGGTCGAAGATGACGCGGTGCTGGGCCTCACGATAGAGAATGCGCTGCTGGATGCCGGCGTGAAGCAGGTCGCCTTGTCGACCTCTACCGAAGAGGCGATGGAACATCTTCGCGACGAGCGCCCCGATGCGATCGTGCTGGACGTTCATCTGGCCGACCGAGACGACGGCTGGGCGATTGCCGAACTGGTCCGCACCCTTGGGCCGGACAGCCCGCGCATCATCTTTTCGACCGGTGCGCCGCAGGACATTCCCGAAGATATCGCCGCGCTCGGCTGCGTTCTGGAAAAGCCTTACGATGCCGCCATTCTGGTCGATTTGCTGCGCGAACCCGAAAAGAGGGGGCTTATTTCCCGCCTTCGCGACGTTCTTCGTTAGCTTCCACAGCGCGTAGCAGGCTGCGCATCATGTCACCGCCGACACGGCCTGCTTCGGGTGCCATCTTCCGCAATGTGAGAGCGGGATCGATATCCTGCGCTTTCTCACCCGCCATATCGGCGGCAGCCTGCGCCAGCGGGGCGATCGGCATGTCGAGCAGCACTTCGGTCATTGCCTGCATCATCAGCTTCATTTCGCGCTGGCGCTCCGGGTCGCGCAACTGGTGGCTCAGATCGCCAAGTGCCGCCACTGCATCATCCACATTAGCCTGCGCAATGGCAGGAGCGGGCAACGCGAGCGCACCGAGCATCACGGGAAGTACGAGTTTGCGCATGAAAGACCCCGGCGAAATCTGCGATTCGGTCAGCGATCTAGGCCGCGCGCGGTGACTTTTGTCTGAACGCACCTTCACAGCCCCGATGCGTCCAGCATCATCAGGCAGGCGGGCATAACCTCGTCGATCCGTTCGGGCGTATCGAGCAGATCCGCGCTCTCCCTTTTCACGAGCGCCATGATGGTTTCGCGATCCGCGCCGAGATCGTCCATCAGCCGTGCAGTGGCGCGGACGAAGAATTCCTGCCCCCGGGGCGCCATGGCGGGATACTGCGCTGCCGCAGCGTCCCCATCAGCCTGCTGGCGATGAACGATGCCGAAGGCGACCGAACAGCGCAGCGCGCTCGATTGTTCGAGCGTAAGTTTCGGCAGCGGCGGCGCGCCGGTCGTCGCTTGGGCGAGTGTCAGGGCGATGGGGGCGAGAAAGGTCAGCATGACGCGCTTCTAGACCTGCCAGTCTGAACCGCAAGCGACCAGCGCCAATCGCGGCTTGCCAGCCTATGGCGAGCGCTTAAGGTGGCGAATCGAAACTCAAAGGAGAGAGTACCGGATGTACAGTCACATGATGGTGGGTTCGAACGACATCGATCGGTCGAAAACATTCTACGACGCGACCTTCAAGGCGATCGGCGGAAAGGAAGCCATCGTCGACGACAAAGGGCGCCTTATGTATCTTCATAACGGCGGTGCTTTCCTGGTCACCAAGCCGATAGACGGCAAGGACGCCACCCCCGGCAACGGCAGCACCGTAGGGTTTGCGATGACGCCGGAGCAGGCGGATGCATGGCACGCCGCTGGCGTGGCGAACGGCGGCACCGCGATCGAGGACCCGCCGGGCGAACGCCCCGGTTCGGGCATGTATCTCGCCTATTTGCGCGATCCCGATGGCAACAAGCTGTGCGCCCTTCACCGCATCGGATCGTAAAACCACGTGCAAAGAGGCGAAGCGGGATTGCTGGCCGACCTGGCGACGCTTGCGATCCCGTTTGCCGCGCATGAGCATGCCGCGGTTTTCACCGTCGAGGAGAGCCGGTCGATCGACGCGGATATTCCCGGCGCCCACACCAAGAACCTATTCCTGAAGGATGCAGGCGGGGCTTTCTGGCTGGTTACTGTTCCCGCAAAGGCCCGGGTCGATCTGAAAGCCCTTCCCCATGCCATCGGCTGCAAACGCGTCAGTTTCGGCAAGGCCGACGATATGGAGCGCCTGCTGGGCGTAGCGCCCGGATCTGTGACGCCGCTGGCGATGATCGAGGCGCAGCCGGGCAGCATCACCGTGGTGGTGGACGAGGAACTGGCCAGAAGCGACCGGATGAACGTCCATCCCTTGCGCAATACCGGGACATTGGGCCTTGCTGGCGCCGACGTGCTCGCGCTGGTGCGGCACTGGGGTCACGACCCGGTGGTGGCGGCCGTACCGAAGAAGTCGGCCTGAAGGATCAGCGCGAAAGTTCGAAGACAGCGAATTCGGCGCGCATATTGGCGCCCGCCCGCGATACCGGCCGCTTGCCGGCAAAATACCAGTCCCGCACGATCGTGGCGCCTTTTTCGCGCGCAAGTTCGCGAAAATCGTGGACCGTGACGTGGTGGATGTTCTGCGTTTCATACCAGCTTACCGGAATGCTCCGCGTCACCGGCATCCGCCCGCCGAACATCAGCGCCGCGCGCGTGCGCCAGTGGGCGAAATTGGGAAAGCTGACGAAGGCCCGCGTGCCCACCCTGAGCAATTCGTCGAGCATCCGGTCGGGCCGCGAGGCGGTCTGCAGCGTCTGGCTGAGGACCGCATAATCGAAGCCCTTGTCGGGATAATCGCCGAGGTCGCTGTCCGCATCGCCCTGCACCACCGAAAGGCCCTGCGATACGCAGCGCTCGACACAGGCGCCGTCGATCTCGATCCCGCGCACGTCGCAGCCCTTGTTGCGCAGAGCCATCATCAGCACGCCGTCCCCGCAACCGATATCCAAAACCCTGCTGTCGGGCGTGATCCGACTGGCAATCGCTGCCAGATCGGGACGTTGATCGATTGCCGCCACGCTCATCCCAGGAACCCCCCGATCACCCGGTCAAGCGCCGGCACATCGAGCAGGAAACTGTCATGCCCATGCGGTGCAGACAGTTCGACGAAGCTGACCGCAGCCCCTGCAGCATTGAGCGCATGCACCACATGGCGACTTTCGCTGGTTGGGTAGAGCCAGTCGCTGTCGAAGCTGACGAGGCAGAAACGCGCATCCGTCCCGGCGAAAGCATCGGCCAGTTTGCCGCCGTGTTCTTCGGCCAGATCGAAATAATCCATCGCCCGCGTGATATAGAGATAGCTGTTGGCATCGAAGCGGCGGGTAAATCCGCTGCCCTGATAGCGCAGATAGCTTTCGACCTGAAAATCGGCATCGAAGCCAAAGCTCTTGGCCTCACGATCCTGAAGGTTGCGGCCGAACTTGCCCGTCAGCGCCTCTTCGGAAAGATAGGTGATATGCGCTGCCATGCGCGCAACGGCCAGGCCGTTGTCCGGCCCATCGCCGCCGTAATAACTCCCGTCCTGCCAGCGCGGATCGGCCATGATCGCCTGACGGCCAAGTTCGTGAAAGGCGATATTCTGCGCCGAGTGCCGGCTGGTCGATGCAATCACCAGCACGCGGCGCGCCCGATCGGGCCAGTTCGCCGCCAGGCTGAGGGCCTGCATCCCGCCCATCGAACCGCCGACCACGGCGTGGAGCGTTTCTATATCGAGCATATCCAGCAACCCGATATGCGCGCGGACCATGTCGCGGATGGTGATGACGGGAAAGCGCATGGCGTAAGGATGGCCATCGCTCGCCTCGCTCGCCGGGCCCGTAGAACCCATGCAACTGCCGATGACATTGGCACAGATGATATGAAAACGGTCCGTGTCGATCGGCTTGCCCGGCCCGACCATCCGTTCCCACCAACCGGGCTTGCCCGTTATCGGATGCGGAGAGGCGACATACTGGTCCCCCGTGAGGGCATGGCACAGAAGGATCGCGTTCGACCGGTCCGCATTCAGTTCGCCATAGGTTTCAAACGCCAGTTCCACGCGCGTCAGTTCGCCCCCGCCATCGAGCGGCAGCGAACCGGGGAGCGTCAGTGTTTGCGAGTGGGCGTTCAAATCGGACCTTGGGGTGAAACAATCAAACCCTGTCTCTATCGCCTAGCCTTGCGCTTGTCGAAGGGCCGATATTCTTTCATGCGAAGAAACTGACATGGCAGCGAGCGAGAAAATGGACCGGCCCAACATGAAACCCTGGATCGAGGGCATCCATGCCTATGTTCCGGGCAAGTCCAGGGGTGAGGACGGGCGCAAGCTGATCAAGCTGTCGGCCAACGAGAACCCGATGGGTTGCAGCCCGGCTGTGCTCGCCGCTCTGGCGCAGGGGCATGAACCCAGCCTCTACCCCGACCCCGACGCCACGGCGCTGCGCGAAGCGATCGGCGCACTTCACGGCATCGATGCGGCGCGGATCGTGTGCGGCACCGGTTCTGGCGAATGCCTCCATGGCGCGGTACAGGCGTTCGCGGGCCCCGGCGACGAGGTCCTGTTCCCGCGCTATTCCTTTTCGCTCTACCCCCTGCTTGCGCACAAGGTCGGCGCGACGGTCGTGCTGGCTGAAGACACGGATTATGCGCCCGACGTGGACAAGCTGCTCGCCGCGGTGACGGAGCGCACACGGGTCGTCCTGCTTGACAATCCCAACAACCCGGTCGGCACATGGCTGTCGCGTGACGAAGTCGCCAGACTGCATGCCGGGCTGCCGACGAATGTGCTGCTGGTGATCGACCAGGCCTATGCCGAATTCCTCGACGAAGGCGAGGACGATGGGGGTATGGATCTGGCCGCGAACAACGACAATGTGCTCGTTACCCGAACATTCGCCAAGGCCTATGGCATCGCGGGCGAACGCGTGGGCTGGGCGACCGGTGCGCCGCATCTGATCGATGGGCTGAACCGGCTGCGCGGGGCGTTCAATATCACGGCGAGCGGGCAACGTGCAGCGTTGGCGGCGCTGTCCGACCAGAGCTTCGTCGCCGCGTCGCGGGATGCGAACATTGCGGCACGCACCCGCTTCGTCGGACAGATCGAGGCGCTGGGAAATCATGGCCTTCGCGCGCTGCCGAGCAAAGCCAATTTCGTGTTTGTCGTATTCGAGGGCGCGCTTGCGGCGGAAACTGCGCTGCAAGCCATCGCCGCGGCCGGCTACGCCGTGCGCCATCTGCCCGGCCAGGGCCTGCCGCAGGCGCTGCGGATCACCATCGGCACATCGGCCCAGATGGACGAGATCGCTGCCGTGCTGCGCGGTCTTTGTGGAGCGCAGGCATGACTATCGAACGCGTCGCCATCGTCGGGCTCGGGCTGATCGGCGGATCGGTCGGGCTGGCGGTGCAGCAGATGCTACCCGGCATGACAACGACGGGATGGGATGCCGATGCCGATGTGCGCCAGCGCGCAGCCGGGCGCCGGCTTGTGGGCGAGGTCTGCGACACGGTTGCCGAGGCGGTACGCGGGGCGGATCTGGTGATCCTTTGCGTACCCGTCGGCGCGATGGGCTATGCTGCCGAAGCGATCGCACCGCATCTCAAACCCGGCACGATCGTCAGCGACGTCGGATCGTCCAAGCGCAGCGTTGGCGACGCCCTTGCGGCTGCCCTTCCGAATGCCATCGTCATTCCCGCGCACCCCGTTGCCGGGACGGAGAATAGCGGGCCGGATGCCGGATTTCCCGAACTTTTCCGGCATCGCTGGTGCATCGTCACGCCCGACAAGAATACACCGCCGGACGCTGTGGACGCGCTCACCCGGTTCTGGGAAGGATTGGGGGCGACGGTGGAGATCATGGATGCCGAACATCACGACCTCGTGCTCGCGGTGACCAGCCATATTCCGCACCTCATCGCCTATACGATCGTAGGCACAGCCAGCGATCTGGAGGATGTGACGCGGGGCGAGGTGATCAAATATTCGGCCGGCGGGTTCCGCGATTTCACGCGTATCGCCGCCAGCAACCCCACCATGTGGCGCGATGTCTTCCTGTCCAATCGCGATGCCGTGCTCGAAGTACTGGGCCGCTTCACCGAAGATCTCAGCCGCCTTCAGCGCGCCATCCGCAATGGCGACGGCGACACGCTGTTCGACCTGTTCGACAAGACCCGCACCATCCGCCGCTCGATCATCGAGGAAGGCCAGGACGATGCCAGACCCGATTTCGGACGCGGAGATCATTGAAGCGCTGCATCGTCAGGGGAATTGTACCGTCTCGGCGCGCCCATTAACCATAATGATACCCCCATTTGCGGGTCTGGTAAGAAGGCTGGGACGTTATATTGTCGACTGACTGAGCTCGCTTGCACATCAACAACCTCGGAGCCATGTCTGATGGCGATTCGCATGTTTTTCCGGGATTTCGCGTTTTCGGCAGGCGAGTTGCTTCTACCCAAATCGATCCGGAACAAAGGCGCGCTGCTCGCGATGAGGCGCCTAGCGAGTGCGTGGGCGAGAGACGGTTATGTCCTGTCCTATCCAAAGTCCGGCAGAACCTGGCTTCGAACGATGCTCGGCAGCATGGTGTGCGCTCAATATGGGCTCAAGGTCGAAAACCCGATGGAGCTTCAGCACTTCTGGAAACTTTCGTCAGACATTCCGAATATCGGCTTCACTCATGACGACAGCCCCAACCTCAAGTTCGGGCACGAGGTAGAAGAAGACAAGTCCCGCTATCGCAATAAGCGGGTTCTGCTACTCACGCGCGACCCGCGTGACGTTCTGGTATCCTACTATTTCGACGCCAAGAACAGAATGAAGGTGATCGATTGCGACATCTCGACCTTCATTCACGAAGAAAAGGGCAGCATCGACGCAATCGTAGCGTTCTATAATGTCTGGGCCGATGCGCGTTATGTGCCGCGTGATTTCCTCTGGGTTTCTTACGAGGAAATGCATGCAGATCCTCGGCAGGTCATCCGCAGCACGGCGAAATTTCTCGGTCTTCCCGATCCGGACGAAGCCCTGCTTCGGGAAATCGTCGAAAAGGCATCGTTCCGAAACATGCGCAAGGCCGAGCTGCATGACAGCTTCCGCCATGAACGCCTACGCCCGGCAGATCCGCATAATCCGGAAAGCTTCAAGGTACGCCGAGGGAAAGTGGGCGGCTATGTCGATTATCTTTCCAGCGAAGACATCGCCTATGTCGATGCCTACATAGACCGGCACCTCCATCCGTTCTTTGCCTGTTATTACAGCAAAGAGAAGGTGGCGCTCTCCGGGAAGGAACTTGCTCCCACCACAGGACAGATCCAGGCACCTACCATCGCCAGTATTGGACTGGCGCAGAACACCGAATTGCGTGCGAGCAACGACAACCATCGCCGCGAGCGATTCATGCGGCTGGCCGCAGCAGTCGCCTTGTTCGCCAGCGGTTGGATCGCCAACGAGCTCGATGCGAATTTCGCACCGCCCGCGAGCGCGGCATCGCTTATCAGTGAAGCACAGGAAGCCTATGTCGCGAGCAGCGTGCGCGCGAAAATGGTTTCGCAAATAGAGACCAGCGCCGTCGACAAAGGCGAGATTTTCGATGCCACCGGTGTCGATCTGCCCGAAATTCCCGTCGACTGGGTCGTGACCGATGCCCAGCTCTACCCTTCCGATCTGGGAAATTCGGTCGTCCTGACCATGGTCACGGCAGATGACGAGCGAGTATCCCTGTTTGCAGCAGAAGAAGACACATCCATCGGCGACAGCCCTTCGATGGAGCTGAACAACGGTGTTCCGGTTGCGTACTGGGAAGATGGCGAGGCCGCGCTCGCCTTGGTCGGCGAGATTGAGGGCACCCGATTACTGGAGCTTGCAACTACTCTCGATCGCGAATCCTAGTCCCTGCCTCAGCAGATCATAATCGAGGCGCGATATCAGAGCCCCTCTTCATTGAGCGCGTTGATTGCCGCGAGGACGCGTTTTTCGATCTCGGGACGGGGCAGCCCCGGCGGGATCGGCTCACCGAAGCGGTAGATGATCCGGCCAGGCTTTTTCAGCCGTTTATGGTAGACCGGCCCGCTATTCACGGCGACGGGGACCACTGGCAGACCGAGCATCTTGTAAAGTCCGGCAAAGCCCGATTGCAGCGGGCGTACTTCGCCATGGGGTACGCGCGTGCCTTCGGGGAAGATCACCAGCGGGCGTCCGTCAGCAACCAGTGCCTTGGCCGATCGGATCATCTGCATTAGCGCTTTGGCGCCAGCCTCGCGGGCCACAGGCACAAGGCCGAAAGACGCAGCGGCGCGGCCCCATAGCGGAATGTTGAAGAGTTCCTGCTTGGCGAACACGCTTGGCGTGTCGAACAGGGCAGGCGCATCGATCGCCTCGAAGAAGCTCTCGTGCTTGATCGCATAGAGCACCGGTTCTTCAAGCGGGGCGCCTTCCAATACCAGTTCGCAACCGAGCAGATTGACCAGACACCAGCGCTGCCACTGCGCCCAGTTGCGCACGCGCCGACGGAAGGCCTCGACGCTGAAAGTCAGGGCGATAAGCGATGCGGAGGTGATCAGCAGGCTGCCGATGTAAAAAGCGAAGTAAAAGGCGATATTGCGGATGAGGCGCATCACGGATCAGCTCGGCAAGCCTTGCGACACCACTGCGGCGAGCAACTTGTTATATTCCAGAAACAGCGTCGCCAGGCTGGGGTGGGACGAGACGGCATCCTCGACTACGCGGATATCGGGTGGCAGCGTTTCTTCGAATTCCGAACTGGCGCGGGCCATGTGCCAATCGGTCGTCACCAGACGGACGGAGGTAAACTTGTTTTCACGCAGCCACTGGGCGGCTTCACCCGCATTGGTGCGCGTATCCACGGCAAGGTAGCCGAGCTTTACGCAGCATTCCATCGTGCCGCGCGACACGTCGAATTCAGCTGCAAATTCGGCGGGACGAACCTCGGGATCGACACCGGACACGAACATTTCCTTCGCGAGCCCCTGATCCACAACCGACAGGCCGCGCGCAATCCGGCCTGGACCACCGGTCAGTACGATGACGGCATCGGTCGGCTCGCCCGCGAGGGGCTTTGGCAGCGAAACGGCAAAGCCGAGGAAGCCGAATGCGTAAACCAGCAAAGCGGCGGCAAAGAAACGGAGGATCACAGAATTTTCCTGAGCGTGGCAAGCACGGTGAACCGCGCCGTCAGCACCGCTAGAACAACCGCCCCCACGGGGACAAGTGCCAAGACCAGCCAGTCCGACATTTGCAGCCCGCCCCCTGCAACCAGGCCGGAATCGAGCGCCGAGAACTGCAGGCCCATCAGCCAGACCGCTGCAGCGCCGATCACGAAGCCGAGCGTTCCGCCGACTGCCGCATCGGCAAGGATGGATCGCTGGAAGATCCGCGCGATCTGGTCGTCGTTACCGCCAAGCAAGTGAACGATCTCGATCGTGTCGCGATTGGTGCCGAGCGCATTGCGCGCTGCCAGCCAGACGGCGGCTGCCCCGGTGAAGGCCAGCAGGCCGATCAGCCCCAATGCCGCCCAGCCCAGTGCCGACAATGCAGACAGAACCGGCGCAAGCCATTGCGCCTGTGCATCGATACGCGCGGCGGGCGCACGCTCGGCCAGCAGGTCGCGCAGCCGTTCGAGTGTCGCCTCGTCGGCGTCGTCGGTCAGCCGCAGATCGATCAATGCCGGGATAGGGACGGTATCCTGTGGGTTGTCGGTACCCAGCCAGGGTTCGAGCAATTGCTCGACAGTTTCCCGAGGCACGATCTCGAGTTCTTCGACAGCGCCGTCCTGCGACAAAATGGCGGCGGCCTCCTGCGCCTGTCGGTCGCGCTGGCGCGGATCGGCTTCGACGATCTGAACTGTTGCGCTGCCTGCCAGATCGCCGCGTGCCCGATCGGATAGATTGTCCAGCGCCAGCCCTCCGCCCGCGGCAAGCACGGTCAGCGCCACCATGATCGCGATGACCCAAGGCATCGGTCCGCCCAGTCGTGCACGGGGCAGCAGATGCGCAGCGCGGCGCCCCCGAAAGGGCGCGAGCCCGCGTTCCACAGCCCGGGTGAGCGCCGGCGGCTTGGTCATGTACCGGCCCCGACCCGGCGCGGGGGATAGCGAAGGGCGCCGGTCGGATCGGCCAGCATTCCCTTGTCGAGCCGCATGATCAGCGAATCGGGAACCTTGCGCAGCAAATGCACATCGTGGGTCGCGACCACCACGGTGGTGCCCAGCCGGTTGAGCGCTTCGAACAGGCGGATGAGCTTGAGCGCCATTTCGGGATCGACGTTTCCGGTCGGCTCGTCAGCCACCAGCATGTCGGGCCGTCCGATTACCGCGCGAGCAATGGCGACACGCTGCTGCTCGCCGCCCGAAAGAATGGCGGGCCGCGCATCGGCCCGCTGCGCGAGCCCGACCCATTCCAGCATGTCGGCAACTGGCGCCTGCAAATCCGCTTCGCGCACGCCGGCAACGCGCAGGGGCAGGGCGACATTGTCGAAGGCAGACAGATGGTCGACCAGGCGGAAGTCCTGGAACACCACGCCCATGCGCCTGCGATAGGCGGGCAGGCGATCGCGCGGCAGCGTGATCACGTCAGTGCCGAACATCCGGATCGCCCCGCGCGAGGGACGCTGGGCGAGATAGAGCAGCTTGAGCAAAGACGTCTTGCCGGCCCCGCTGGCTCCGGTGAGAAAATAGAAACGGCCCGGGAACAGAGTGAACGATACGTTGGACAGCACTTCGCGATCAGTACCGTAACGCAAGCCGACATTGTCGAATTGCACGATCTCATCTTCGGCCATGCTCACTGCCCGGCCAGTGGGATAAAGAGAAAAGGAGCACCCGCCATCGTCGCAAACAGCCTATAACCACGCTTGCATGTGGAAAAAAGCGGTTCTTGCGCTTTGCGAACAGGCCCGTCGCTTGTCGTGATTCGCATGGCACCTTAAGGCTTGGGTCATCATGATCATTGCCTGTCCTGCCTGTGCCACGCGCTACGTCGTTCCCGACAGCGCTATCGGTATCGAAGGGCGGACCGTGCGCTGTGCGAAATGCAAGCACAGCTGGTTCCAGGATGGGCCCGATGCGGATCGGCTCGCGGCAGTTCAGGATATTCCTGCGCCGTCACCCGCACCGCCCGCTCCGCCGCCGGCGCCGCCCAAGGCTTCGCCACCCCGCACCAGCGCAGCGGTCTACACCGATCCCGCAGTGGCGGATCGCGGAAATCGGGCTCCCGCAGCAGAAGAGATGCCGCCGCGGGATGGACCGGATTTCGACGAGACTGCCCCGCCCTATGGCGATGTGCAGGACGATCTGCCTCCTCCCCCCAGGCCGGAAGACGAGCGCGGGCCGTCGCGCTTCGATCATGCCCCGCCCTTCAGGCGGCGGCTCAACATCAATCGCCTGTGGACCTGGGCGGCAGCGATCTTTGCGGTGATCGCCCTGGGGACCGTGGTGGCGGTCAATTACGTCGGCGTGCCCGAATGGGTGCCGGTCACGCGTCCACTGTTCGGCGCTGCCCAACCCGATCTCGAACTATCGTTCCCCGTCGAGCAGCAGGAACGACGCACGCTTCCCAACGGCACCGAGTTTTTCGGGGCGCGGATCATCGTCAAGAACACGGCGCGCGAAACCCGGCCAATCCCGCCGATCCTGATCGTTTTGCGCGATCAGCGCGAACGGCAGGTCTATAGCTGGGTCGTGCAGCCGCCGCAGTCGAGCCTTGCGCCAGGCGAGGATCTGACGATCAATGAAGCGGTAACCGACGTGCCCAAATCGGCGGTTTTCGCCGATGTGGGCTGGGCACCGCGCTAGGTTTCCATTTCACGCAATAAAGATGCTTGCCGGGGCGATGCACCGCTGCTAGTGGCGCGCTCCTACCGACGGGGGCGACGCCAAGCGGATTCGCTCCCGAGCAGACTGTGTGCGGTCGTGGCGGAACTGGTAGACGCGCAACGTTGAGGTCGTTGTGGCCGCAAGGCCGTGGAAGTTCGAGTCTTCTCGACCGCACCAAACAGTCCATCCCCCTGACAATCGGCTCCGACGACGGAGCCATCGGATGGCGTTGATCGCGGCGCCGCGTTGACCACGGATGCGCCGCTCGATCGCGTGCGGCCGGCTTCGATCGAGGTGCTGGCGCGGCGTTGATCCTATTCAAACTCAGCCATAGCGAGTGCGCGGCCCTGCTATTGAGAGCCATTATCATTGACGGCACCGTGCGATCCACCTAGGCGACTTGCGAACGATTCGCAGGAGGGTGTTCGTGAGGGGTTATCTATCGATCGGTGCGGCGGCTGTGGCTTTGCTTCATGCGCCGGCTGCAGCGGGACAGGTCAAACAGCGTGATGCGGGTCAAGGCCCGCAGATCGGCGCGGCAGGTGCAGCCCTGCGTAATGCGCCGGCTGCAGCGGAGCCGGTCGAACAGCATCAAACGGCCCCAGGCTCGCAGAACGGTGTGGGCGCCATTTCCGATGACGATGCGGATGCCATCGTCGTCACCGGGCGCGCGCAGAAGCTGTACCGGGTGGAAGAGACCAGCTCGGGAAAGCTCGACACCCCGCCTCTCGAATCCAGCCTCGTCATCACAACGATCACGGAGCAATTGATCGAAGATCAGGGCGCGCGGGATGCACAGGATCTCTATCGGAACATTTCCGGCGTGAGTTTCTTCTCCTACGCCGGGGTGACGGCGCGCGGCTTCCGGCAGGAGGAAATCTTCTATGACGGGCTGCGCGGCGACCCCTATGCCGGTTTTTCCGTTCCGCAGCTGTTCAACGTGCAGCGGGTCGAATTCCTGAAGGGACCGAGCGGAATGCTCTATGGCCCCGGCGCTCCGGGCGGCCTGTTCAACTACATCACCAAGAAAGCGCAGGCCGACAGGTTCGAAGGTCAGGTCAAGGCGATCGCCGGCACCGAAGATCGCTGGGGCGGTTCGGCCGAACTCAACGTGCCGCTTGGTCGAGGCTTCGCTGCACGCGGCGGCCTGTTCTACGAAGATCGCGGCACCTTCCGGTTCAATGCCGCTTCGCGCACGCTGATTGCCGATGGCGGGGTGTCGTTCGATCCCGGTCCGATCCGTGTGGACATCCAGGCGACCCACTACGACCAGGAGCTCGACGCCAACCGCATCCGCGGTGTGCCGGTGGATAATAACGGCAAGTTCCTCACCGATCGGCGGTGGAATCACAACGAGCCGGGCGATTTCCTGAATCTCGAATCCGATGTGTTCCAGATGCGCCTCGAAGCCGAACCGTTCGATGGTCTCTCGCTCGATGCGACGGCACGCTACAACAATGCGGTCGAGGTGCAGAACTATCATGAGCCGCGCGGCCTGTTCGATTCCGACGGGGACGGCGTGATCGATGCGTCGATCCGCGAATTTCGCGACCAGATGCGCACGCAGGAAACCTGGTCGTTCGGGGGCAATGCGGTCTGGGCAACGCAACTGTCCGACACGATCGGAAACCGTGTGCTTGCCGGGTTCGACCATTTCATTTCGGACCAGTATTTCCAGGGCCGCTCGCTGCGCGGGACAACGCAGGCCACACCCGGCCTCCCCAACCCCATCAGCCTGTTCGATCCGCAATACGGCCTGTCCGACCCTGCAACCTACGAGCAGGGGCCGTTCAATGTGACGCTGACCGAAGGGACGCGCACCGGTTATTACCTGTTGAACGAACTCACGATCGGCAGTCTCATACTTACAGGGGGTATTCGCCGCGACAGCTTCCGCGACGATGCCGACGGAACGGTGTTCGAAGACAAGGAAACGACCTATCGCGCAGGTGCAGTCTATCGGATCACAGACGATATTTCCGCCTTCGGGCAATATGCCACCAGTTTCGAGCCGCAGAGCGCGAGTTCGCAGAACCCGCTGGCCGGCGGCCCGTTCGCACCGACCGAGGGCGACATCTACGAGGGTGGGCTGAAAACCGCGCTGATGGGCGGCCGCATACAATCGTCCCTTTCCGCCTATCGCATTCGGCGCACGAATATCCTGCAGACCGACCCACGGGGCGATATCGGCGATGACGGGGTCGACGATCTCGTGTCGATTGGCGAAATCACCAGCAAAGGGATCGAGTTCGATCTGGCGGCGGACATCACGCCCGATTGGGTAGTCACGGTTGCCTATGGCTATAACGACACCCGCATCACTGCGGACAATGGCGGTGGCGGCTTTTCGAACGCTGTAGGCGACCGTTTCGCCAACGCACCGGAACATCAGCTCGGCTTCTGGACCCGCTATCAGTTTCCCATGCTCGGTCTGGCGGCGGCAGTCGGCGGCGATTACGTATCGAGCCGGGTGAGCATCGATGGCCAGCCGGTCAATGCGTACATGGTGTTCGACGCCTCGCTCATCTACGAGACCGGCCCGATCAGGGCGATGGTGCGCGTCGACAATCTGTTCGACAAGACTTACGCCGCCTCGGGTTTCATCTCGCGCACCGGACACTTCCCCGGCGAGCCGCGTTCGGCCTTTCTCGAAATCGGCTACCGCTTTTGATGGACATGGCGCGCACGCTCGATAGCGGGGTACGCCCGCTCGACAAATCCGAGCCCAGGCCCAAGGCTGCGCGCATATGGTGGGTCGTGCATCAGTGGACGGGGCTGAAGCTCAGCCTGTTCATGACTTTCATTCTCTTTACCGGGACGCTGGCCGTGTTGAGCGCGGAAATCGACTGGGTCCTCCAGCCGAGCCTGCGGGTTGCGCCCTCCACTGTCGAAGGCCCGGTCGCCTGGGCGGACATCGCCGAGAATGCGTCCGAATATCCCGGGGTTTCAAAGGTCACATATATCAACGCGCCAACCGCTTCGGCCTTTGCAGCGAAGGTCACGGTCGAGAACAAGAATGGCGAGCTGTTCTTCCTGCACGCGCATCCCACGACCGGCGAAATTCAGGGAACCGGCCCTTGGGCAGGCGCGCAGCGTGTGCTCAGGAACATGCACCGCCATCTCAACTTGCCCACGTGGCTTGGCGTGCCGATCGTCACATCGCTCGCCTTCCTGTTGCTGATCACCCTGATCACGTCCTTCTTCGTGTACAAGAAGTGGTGGAGGGGCTTTGCCAAGCCGCTGCGCAAACGCGACGCCCGTACGTGGTGGGGCGACTTTCACCGCCTGGCAGGGGTGTGGTCGCTGTGGTTCGTCGCGCTGATTTCGTTGACCGGCGTTTGGTATTTCATTGAAAGCCTGGGTGGCCAGGCTCCTCCCCAACCGAAGGTAGAACGCGAAGCCGTCGCCGGCGAGCGGACCGGCAGCGGAAACTTGCGTGCATCAATCGATGCCGCGCTCGCAGCCTATCCGGGCCTTCGCGTGGAGGCGATAGCCTTGCCCACCGACGATGCGGTACTTCAGATCAACGGCGTTTTCGAAGCGGTGCTGGTCCGCCCACGTTCGAACGCGGTCTATGTGGACACCAACACGAACGAGGTGCTGCTGACGACCGATGGACGCGATCTCAGCCTTCACCAGCGCATCGGCGAAATGGCAGACCCGCTGCATTTCGGATCTTTCGGCGGCTACTGGACCAAGCTGGTGTGGTTCCTGTTCGGTCTGGCGATGACGGCGCTGTCCGTTTCGGGGGCCGCCATCTATTCGTTGCGGATCGCACGCGAGCGAGGTGACAGGGTAGCGATCCGGCGGGGCTTTACAGGCATGTGGCAGGGCATGGGCCGCTGGCGTGCGCTGTCGGTGGCGCTCATCGGGATCGGGTTTATCCTGATCGCCTTCCTGATCCTGGGCATCCAGTAGCCCGCGGTCAGGCAGACCCGCCCCATCCGACTAGGCCGAGGACCGCGCCAGCAAGCCGCGGATATCTTCGAGGTCCTGGAGCTTGTCGACATCGACGGCAGCAAGCCCGTTGGAAGCCCTTACCAACCGCGCTTCGATACCGATCCGCCGCCCCAGTTGCGCAATGCCATCGCCCAGACCGAGACGGCCCAAGGCATATGAGACAAGCGTGGACACCCCAAGCTTGCCGACTATCCGCCATGGCCGCTTGCGATCTTTTTCGACATTGTTCCACGTCGCAAGGGCGTGCTGGGCCCGGGAGGTTCGCAGGTAGAACAGATTGCAGCCCGACCATTCCCCGTCGGCAAACCGCAGATAGGTTCGCCGGCTTCCCGGCAAGGCGCGTTCGATGTCATCCCGTTTCGCCAGCGCGACGCCGAGATCGGCATCGTCCGGGGTCCCATCCACCAGTTCGCGGACCCATTCCGGACGCAGCAGGGCATGATCGGCGGTGGTCAGGACGAGCGGTGCGCCGAACCGGACAAAGCCGATTGCGGCACTTTCACTCGGCCCCGCCCCTGTGGGCACAACCTCGCATTCCAGCAATCGGGCGAGGTCTGCGACAGGTCCTTCGTCGCATGACACGCCGATGCGCTCCATCCCGGCCAGTCGCAGCGCCGCCACGACCCGCTCGAGCAGCGGCCTGCCCTCTATCTCTATGAGCGCCTTGTGCGGTTTGCCTTCCAGTCCGGCAAGCGGATCGCCGCCTGCGCGCGTGCCGGCCAGCACCAGTGCCGATGTCACTTGGTCTGCTCCGCCTTCACCAGACTGCGCATCACATGCCACACGGTCGCGCTCATCAGCACCCACAATACGGCCATGCCGAAAGCTACCGCGATGCCGACGCCGATCGGTCCCATCGGTGACAGCAGCATGATCCCTACCCCTAGAACGGCGACAGCCGCCAGCCGGATCATCAGCGGATATTGGGCATGCCCTGTCGAATAGAGCATCGGCTCATAGGCGACCGATGCGAGTTCGAACGACGCCGCGACCGCCAGCGGGATGAGCACTGCCGCACCGGCGATATAGGCATCGCCGCCGATCAGCATCAGCAGCGGTTCGCCCAGGAAAATGGCGACCAGAGTGACACAGACCCCGCTCAACGCTGCAATCAGCGACACCTGGCGCACCAGCTTGCGGAACATGTCGATGGCCTGCGTGGTGCGTGCGACCGCGAATTCGGGGAAGATCGCGCGCGTCAGTATGCCCGACAGCTTGCCGATGCCCTGACCCAGCTGGTCGGCGAGGCGGTAGAGACCGGCCGCGCTCGTACCCAAGAGCAAACCGACGGCGAGCACCGGCCCCTGCTTGTAGATCGCATCGAGCGTCGAACTGCCGTAAGTTATGCCGAAGAATTTGGGCAGATCGGGGTGCGTCGACACGGTTTCGCGGAAATGGCCGAAGTTTTCGCGATTGAGCGCCTTGGGCACCAGGCGCCAGGCGACGATCCAGTAGAGCAATCCCGTGAGCAGATCGAAGAAGGCCCAGGCGAACAGAAAGCGCCCCACGGTCGGCCCGACCAGAATGATGATCAGCGACGCGATCAATCGGCCCGCAGGAACCACGGCTTCGACATAGGTGCCCAGATCGAACCGGTCGAGCACGCGAACGATGCCATTGGGCGTCGTCATCCGCGACCACAGCAGGGCGACGTTGAACCAGAAAGCCATGTCGATGAATTCGGGATTGAGCGAAAGCGCTTCCCCGAAGCCGTAATAGACGACGAAGGCGACCATCGTTCCGAGCATCGCGCCGGACACATCGATGGCGCCGCACAGCCACACGATCCGCCCGAAACTGCGCCAGTCCTTGAGGCGCGACGGTTCGGCGCCGAACTTCACGACGGTCTGCCAGGTCTGGAAGCTCGCCACGGCGACCAGCGCAAGGCCGGTCGCGAATATGAGCGAGAAGTGACCGAAGTCCTTGAGACCGAGCGAGCGCGACAGGATGGCGAGATAGGCGATGGAGCAGATCGCCCCGAAGCCCTTGCCCCCCATCAGCCAGGCGACATTCTTGAAGATGTTGAGCAGACCGCCGCGCCGGTGCGGACCGGTTCGATCTTCCTCCATTGCCGCAAGTGTCATTCTCAATCCTAATGCGGCATGTGCGCCGATAGTCGGCGATGCGGTAGCGGCTGCGATCATTCTACGCAAATGCCGGGCGCTGGCTATTCACTTTGCATCGGCGGGCGGTTGCCCTATCCGCGCCGCCTATGGCCCGGGCAGTTTTCCTGTTCAATCACGATGCGGCGCATCAGGTGTCTCACCTCGCGCCGATCGCCGGCGCTATGGCGCGGCATCACCCCGAAGTCGAGACGACGGTCGCCTATGCCAGCCAGACCGTTCGTGCGCAGATCGAACGACTTGTCCGGCCAGAAGATGCCGCGCGCATGGGCTGGCACGAACTCGCCCTGCCCCGCCCCATCGCAGCCGCGACCGGTGTGCTGGACAAGATCGCCCCGGTGACGCGGCTCGCCCGTCTTCGCCTGCACCAGCCGCTGTTCAGGGCGAGCGATGCGGTCGTTTCGACCGAGCGGACCTGCCTGAGGGTAAAACGCCGGCTGCGCCCCGGCACCGCACCGCTGTTCATCAGGGTGCCCCATGGGACGGGGGATCGCAGCGTCACATTCCATCCCGACCATCGCCAGTTCGATCTCAGCCTCGTGGCCGGACCGAAGTTGAAGGAACAGCTCGTCGCCAATGGCGTCGATGCGGCGAAAATCGAGGTCACCGGTTATTCCAAGTTCGAGGGCATCGATTTCGATGCGCAGCCCGATTTCTTCGGCAACGGTCGCCCCACCATCGTCTACAACCCCCATTTCGATCCGCATCTGTCGAGCTGGTACGATGCCGGGCCCGACGTGCTGCGCTGGTTCGCCAGCGAGGCGGGGCAGGCCTTTAATCTGATCTTCGCACCGCATGTGATGCTGTTCCGCAAGTCGGTCCACATCTCCCCTGAATACAAGGTAGGCAGGGTCCGCCCGGACATCCCCGACGAGGCGCGGGCAGCGCCCAATATTCTGATCGACACCGATGGCCCGCACCTGTTCGACATGTCCTACATGCTCGCAGCAGACGGTTATATCGGCGATGCATCGAGCCAGATCTACGAGTTCCTCATGCGGCCAAGGCCGGTATTCCTGCTCGATCCGAACGCCGCGCTCGGCTCGCAGGGCGAGGACGTGCTGCCCTTCCTGCGCACCGGGCCAAGGGTGGAGAGCGTAAACGATCTGGGATCGGCGATCGGCGGGTGGGACGAGATCGGGCCGCGTTACCGTGCCGAGCAGGAGCGACTGATCGCACACACTTTCGCGCTGTCCGAAGTGCCAGCATCCCAGCGCGCGGCCGATGCCATCGCCGCCGCCATTGCGCGGCGAAACGGCGCTATGTGATGCGGATAGCCTACGTCATCAATTCGATGGAGGGCGGCGGCGCGCAGACCCCGCTGCCGAAGATCGTCGCCGCACTGGCAAAGGCGGGAGCACGCGTGCGTGTCCTCGCCCTGACGCGGCGAAACGGGCACGCGATCGAACGGTTGCAAGCCGCTGGCATCGATCCGCTCGTGCGCGAAGGTGGTGAAAGCGACCAGATCGCTGCCTATCGCTGGATCTGCGAACAGGCCCGGGAATGGGGGGCGGATGCGATCTGGACCTCGCTGACGCGGGCGACGCTGCTGGGCCAGATCGCGGGCAGGCGGCTGGGAATCCCGGTGGTGAGCTGGCAGCATAACGCCTTTCTCAAGCCCTGGAACGAGCGGCTCCTGCGCTGGCGTGCGGATGCGGCCGATCTGTGGGTGGCGGACAGCGCGCAGGTGGCGGCCCTCACTCTCGACCGTCTCGGAGTAGCTGCAGAAAAGCTGGTCACCTGGCCGATCTTCGCCGCCGATCCCGATGCGCCCCAGGCCAGGCCGTGGCAGCCCGGAGAAACGTTGCTGATCGGGAGCCTCGGCAGGCTTCACCCCAACAAGGGCTACGACATTCTGATCGAGGCCCTTGCCAAGGTGAACGCGGCGGCCACGCCAGCAATGCCGCCCTACCGCGTCGCGATCGCGGGGGAAGGGGCTGACGAAGCTAGCCTGCGCAGCCTTGCGGCGGACCGGGGTGTGGATCAGCTCGACTTCGCGGGATTTTCCGACACGAGCGCTGATTTCCTGGCGGGGTTGCACCTCTATGTTCAACCCTCGCGCCGCGAAGGCTTCTGTATCGCCGCGCATGAAGCCATGCAGGCGGGCCTGCCCGTGATCGTTTCGAAAACCGGCGAAATGCCGCTTACGGTCGACACGCCCACTATCGGGCGAGTGGTGGAGGTTGCCGATGCGCAATCGCTGGCCGCGGCGCTGGGCGAATTGCTGAATACTCCGCATAGCCTCGCCCCAATGGGAAGCGCGGCGCGCGAACGGGTGCTGAACAGATTTTCGCAGGAGAGGTTCGAGTTGAACGCGGCTGAGATCGTTCGCCGCCTCGATGGCTTGGTCAGTCGGCGCTGATTATCCGCCAGCCCCGCGCTTTGGCCTTTTCCCGCTTGCGGGAACTTGCGCTGATGAAGATCGCCTCATCGGCCAGATCGAGCAGCGGCGCGTCCGCGAAACTGTCGCTCACAAAGCGCAACTCTGCGTCTTCCAGCTGGTGATTTTGCTCCGCCGCCCATGCCCGGACCCGCGCCAGCTTGGTCTCGCCATAACAATTGCCGCCCACGATGGAGCGACCATCCCAGCGCGTGCCGATCACGGTGTCGATATCGAGATGCTTGGCGAAGGCCGCCGCGTAAAATTCGAACGCCGCGGTCGCAATGGCGATGCGCGCGCCCTGCCGGCGGTCTTCCTCCAGCAGAGCGAGTGTCGCCGGCATCAAGCCATCATCGGCAACGCGCCGATCGGCGAACTCTCGTCCGACATCCTGCAACGTCGCAATCCCGACCTTGCCGACCATCAGCTTCATCCCGCCGGTCTTGAGTGTCGTACGATCGTACAGCCCGGCGCGATAGCCGATCATCATGGCGACCCAGACCGGAAGCAGCATTAGCCTCCATGGCGTGATGCGCCGCGCCGCAAAGATCAGGAAAGGCGTAAAGGTCGCCCGCCGCGTCAACGTATTGTCGAGATCGTATATGGCGATTCGCATTTGGTGGCGTGAGGCTTACTGGACCGTCGCCGGTGCGTCCGTAACAGCCATAAGGCACGCCAGCATGGTTGCCGTCGCGGATTCGATTTCTTCCGACGTCGTCGTGCTCAGCTTCAGCCCCATGATAGAATGATGGAGCATTTCGCCCATCCCCTTGGCCGTGATGCCACGGCTTTCGAGCGCGGCTTCGTACGGCAGGAGAAATTCGCACAGATTGCGACGCGCCTCGACATGGATGTCGGCGAGTTCTTCCTTGATGGTGGTCGCGAGTTCCAGCTCGAGCTCGTCGGCATGCGGCATCGCCTGCATGGATTTCCACGATTCGATCACGATCTCGTCGAGCAATATCGAAAAGCGGGTCTTGCGGTCCTGCTCGGAGGAGCAACGCGTGAGGATGGCGTCCCATTTCGAGTTGAAATGAAATCGCACGACCCCGGTCAGCAGCGCCTCGCGATTGGGAAATATGTTGTAGACGGTCTGCCGCGAGACGCCTGCCGCTTCGGCTATATCGTTCATGGTCGCGCGCCGTACGCCGTACTGGCTGATGACCGCATAACCAGCGGCTGCTATCTTGCATGCTCTCTCTTCCATGCAGGCAGATGGACATATGATGCAAAATTGTCAATTTACATTTGTATAGGAAATGTCAAAGCGCGCAATTGTCGAGCCGTCGGTGGGGCGGTGATTCGTTTTATGAGGGAACTCCATGTCGTTTTACCGGACACTGCTCCTGCTCGTGCTAGGGCTCGTGACTGCCGCTTGCGGATCGCAGGAAACTGCGCAGCAAGGACAGGCCGTTCCGGTGCGGACCATCACGGTATCCGCCACGAATATCGACAATGTGATCGAACTTCCCGGCCGTGTTCAGCCCGTCCGGGTTGCCGAAGTGCGGGCCCGTGTCACCGGCATCGTGCAGCAAAGAACCTATGAGGAAGGAACGGATGTCAGCGAGGGCCAGGCCCTGTTCCGCATCGATCCGGCCGAGCTCAGGGCCAGTTACGCGCAGATCAAGGCTAGCCTCGATCGGGCACGCGCCACGGCCGCGAACGCCAACGCCGTCGTTACGCGATACCGGCCCCTTGTGGCGGAAAACGCCATCAGCGGGCAGGAATTCGACGCGGCCCAGGCTGCTGCACGTGAAGCAAATGCCAATGTCGCGCAGATCCAGGCTCAGCTTCGCGCTGCATCGCTCCAGTTGGGGTACACAACCGTGCGTGCGCCTATTGCGGGCCGGGCCGGCCGCGCCGTGGTGACGGAGGGCGCACTGGTTTCGCAGCCCGAAGGCACTCTGATGACGCGGGTCGAACAGATTTCCCCCATCTATGTCTCCTTCTCGCAATCGGCCATGGAAGTTCTCCAGATCAGGCGCGCCATAACCAGCGGCGAGCTCGACCTGCAGCCGGGCGATGCGGTAGAAGTGCGTCTGACCCTTCCCGATGGCAGCGAATACGGCACGCCGGGCCTGATCGAATTTCTCGACTTCTCGGTAGACGAAGCCACCGGCACGGTCCAGCTGCGCGCCGAATTCCCCAATCCTGAAGGATTGCTGCTGTCGGGCGAGTTCGTGAAGGCGCGTATCTTCGCAGGCAAGTTGACCAACATCATCGCGATCCCCCAGCTCGCCGTGACCGTGGCCGACGATGGCGGCACCGTCATGATCGTGGACAAGGATGGCAAAGCTGCCGTCCGCCCGGTCAAACTGGGTGAACTCGTGGGTGAAAAATGGGTCATCAAAAGCGGGCTCAAGCCCGGCGATCGGGTTATCGTATCCAATCTGCAAAAACTGCAGCCCGGCATGCCCGTTCAGATCGCCAATGCCGCGACCGGCCGCAAACCCGCAGCGGCTACCCCGAAAACAACGGCCAAGGCTGACTGATCGTGGCACGCTATTTCATCGACAGACCCATCTTTGCGTGGGTCATCTCACTGGCCATTCTCCTGTCGGGATTCATCGCCCTGCGGGCCTTGCCGATCGAACAATATCCCGAGGTCGCGCCGCCGTCTCTGGCGATCAACGTCGTATACCCGGGCGCCGACGCATCCACACTTGAACAGAACGTCACGCAGGTAATCGAGCAGCAGCTCAACGGGGTCGAAGGCTTCCTTTACATGGCCTCGTCCAGCCTCTCCAACGGCACGGCTTCGATCACGCTAACCTTCGAAGCCGGCACTGATATCGACATCGCCCAGACCGAAGTTCAGAACCGTCTGAGCACAGTCGAGGCGCGTTTGCCCGAGGAGGTCCGGCGACAGGGTATTACCGTCCGTCAGGCGAATTCCGGCTTCCTGATGATCGTCGCCCTGACGTCCAAATCCGGCGCTCTGGACACGACCGATCTGGGCAATATCGCCTCCAATCAGGTGATCGATGAACTGCGCCGGGTCGCCGGCGTCGGGGATGTCACGCTGTTTGGCTCTGCCTACGCGATGCGTATCTGGCTCGATCCGGAAAAGCTGGCTTCCTACAATCTCTCGCCCAGCGCAGTCGTGTCGGCAATTCGCGAACAGAACGCCCAGACGGCCGGTGGTGCGATCGGCGACCTGCCATTGCAGGAAGGGCAGCAGATCACGGCGACGATTACCACGGAAAGCCGCTTCCAGACCGAAGAACAGTTCCGCAGCATTATCCTGCGGGCGGATAGCGGGGGTGCCAGCGTTCGCCTGGGCGATGTCGCAAGCGTGGAAATCGGCGCGCAGAGCTACGCCACCTCCACCACTCTCGACGGCCAGCCCATGGCGGGCATGGCCGTCCAGCTCGCTACCGGCGCCAATGCCCTGGCCACCGCCGAAGGCGTGAAGGAGCGGATGGAAGAACTGGGCAACGGCCTGCCGCAGGACATCTCCTGGTCCATTCCCTACGACACCACGCCCTTCGTCCAGATCTCGGTCGAAGAGGTCGTCAAGACGCTGGTCGAGGCCATGGTCCTCGTCTTCCTGGTCATGTTCCTGTTCCTGCAGAACTGGCGCGCCACGCTGATACCGACATTGGTAGTGCCCATTGCGCTTGCAGGCGCCTGTCTGGGCCTGTGGCTGTTCGGCTTTTCGATCAACGTGCTGTCCCTGTTCGGCATGGTGCTGGCGATCGGTATTCTGGTCGACGACGCCATCGTCGTGATCGAGAACGTAGAGCGCATCATGCGCGAAGAGGGTCTCGACCCTGTCGAGGCGACCCGCAAGGCGATGGATCAGATCACAGGTGCGATCATCGGGATCACGCTGGTACTGGTTGCAGTCTTCGTGCCGATGGCCTTCTTCCCCGGATCGACAGGCGGCATTTACCGCCAGTTCTCGGTCACGCTGGCTATTTCCATCTTCTTCTCCGCGGTCCTCGCGCTGTCGCTGACGCCGGCACTCTGCGCCACATTCCTGCGCACCAAGGATATCCAAGCCCACGACGCCCACGAGTTCGACGACCACGCCGAGCAGGAACCGATTCCAGAAGGATGGCGCGGCCGTGTCGAACAATTGCGGCGGCGCAGCAGTGGCTTCTTCGGAAAGTTCAACCGCTGGTTCGGGCGCATGACCGAAAAATACGGGCGGACCAATGAACGCATTCTCGGTCGGCCCATGCGCGGCCTGGCCGTCTTCCTCATGCTGGCACTTGTCACGGCATTGCTGTTCTTCCGCTTGCCGGGCGGCTTCCTCCCGACCGAAGACCAGGGCTTTGCCATTACGATTGTGCAGTCCCCCACAGGGTCCACGCGGGAACGGCTCGATGAAGCCATCGCCCCGGTCGAAAGCTTCTGGGCTTCGCAGGAAGAAGTCGAACGGGTCGTCGTGGTGCGCGGCTTCAGCTTCTTCGGTCAGGGTCAGAACAATGCCATCATGTTCACCCCGTTCAAGGATTGGAGCGAACGCAGCGGCTCGGAAAGTTCGGCGGAGGCGCTGGTTGGCCGTGCGATGGGCACCTTCATGGGCATCGACAATGCGATGGTCTTCTCCATCCAGCCGCCCGCGATCCAGTCGCTCGGACAGGCCAGCGGCTTCACCATGAAGCTGCAGGACCGCGCCGGTGTAGGGCGTGAAGCCCTGACGGCAGCGCGCGATCAGATGCTCGGCATGGCGATGCAAAGCAGCCTGCTCGCCGATCTTCGCCCCGAAGACCAGCCGCCTGCACCGCAATTGCATGTGGAAGTGGACCGGGTTCAGGCCCGTGCCATGGGCCTGTCGATGACCGACGTGAACAATGCCCTGTCGATCAATTTCGGTTCGGCCTACGCCAACGATTTCAACCGGGACGGGCGCGTGCTGCAGGTGCTGGTGCAGGCAGATGCCGAACACCGCATGACGCCTGAAGACGTGCTTTCGCTGCGCATTCCGAATGCCCAGGGCGAACTGGTACCGTTCAGTTCCTTCGCCATGGCGGAGTGGACGGCCGGCCCGCCCAGCCTTGCGCGCTACAACGGTTATCCGGCCATGACCATTTCCGGGACCGCCGCGCCGGGCGAATCGTCGGGCGCCGCGCTGGCCGAGATGGAACAGCTTGCCAGCCAGTTGCCGGAAGGCATCGGGTTCGAATGGACCGGCATCAGTTACGAGGAAAAACAGGCCGGCGGCCAGATCGGCCTGCTGCTCGGACTGTCGGTCATCATCGTCTTCCTTGTCCTTGCGGCGCTTTATGAAAGCTGGGCGGTCCCCTTTGCGGTGCTGCTGATCGTGCCTATGGGGGTTCTCGGCGCAGTCCTCTTCACCATGCTGCGGGGGCTGTCGGCAGACATTTACTTCAACGTCGGGCTGATCACGATCATCGGGCTTGCCGCGAAGAACGCCATCCTGATCGTCGAATTCGCGATCGAGGAAGAGGCCGAAGGCAAGAGCCCGATGGAAGCGGTAAAGGCAGCTGCCAGATTGCGCCTGCGCCCTATCATCATGACCTCGCTCGCCTTCATTCTCGGCATGGTCCCGCTGGTGATCTCCACCGGCGCGGGCGCTGCCAGCCGCATCGCCGTCGGCACGGGCGTGATGGGCGGAATGATCGCCGCGACCGCGATCGGCATCTTCGTCATCCCGCTCCTCTACATGCTCATCCGCACGCGGATCGGCGGGAGACAGCCCAAGCCGGCCGGCACACTCGAAGGAGATGGCGCATGATCCGCAAGCTATCTGCCAGCCTGATGGCGCTCGCACTGGCGGGGTGTGTGAACCTTGCCCCCGATCACGAACGGCCTGCCCTCGCCAGCGCGCCCGCCTATGATCCGGAATTCCGGCCGGATGGCACGGTGGTCGCCTCGACCCTGTCCTATCGGGAATGGTTCAGCGACCCGCGGCTCGTCTCGCTCATCGATACCGCAGTGGCGAACAATCGCGATCTCGTCGCCGCCACCGCGCGGATCGAGCAGGCCCGGGCGCAGTACCGCATTCAGGACAGCCGCCGCCTGCCCACCGCCGTGGCGGATGCCGCGGCAACGCGCAGCCGCATCCCGCTTGGCTCGATCGCGCCCGGTACGCCCGGCTCGGTAACTATCAACCGCTACGACGTGGGCGTCGGCGTTTCGTCCTTCGAACTCGATTTCTGGGGCCGCATCGCCAATCTGTCGGAGGCTGCCCGCGCCCAGTACCTGGCTGCCGAGGCCAACCAGCGCGCGTTCTACCTCTCGCTCATCGCCGATGTCGCGACGACCTATTTCGCCCTGCTCGAAAGCGAAGCGCAGATCGATCTGGCGCAGGCCACCCTCGAGAGCCGCCAGGAGGGTCTCCGGATTGCCCGGCTCCGGCTCGATGCGGGCGTCACCTCCGCGCTGCCCTTCCGGCAGTCCGAAACGCTGCTGACGACGGCCGAACAGCAACTTGCCGCACAGCGCCTGTCGCAGGCCCAGCAGCGCAACCAGCTCTCGGTGCTCGTCGGCGGAACCACGCCGGAGAACCTCCCCGTTGCCCTTCCGATGAGCGGTCAGGAAAACGGCATGGAGCTCGATCCCGGGACGCCATCCGACCTTCTGCTGGTCCGTCCGGACATCGTCGCTGCGGAAGAGCAGCTTCGCGCGGCCCGCGCCAATATCGGCGCGGCGCGTGCAGCTTTCTTCCCGACCATTTCCCTGACTGGAAACGCCGGCTTCTCGTCCAACGATCTCGACAATCTCTTTTCTTCCGACGGGCTGTCCTGGTCGTTCGGCCCATCGATCTCCCTGCCGATTTTCGACTGGGGCGCCCGCGAAGCCGATCTGGATCTGGCCAAGGCGCGCGAAGTGGAACAGGTCGCCGTTTATGAAAAGACCGTGCAGGAAGCTTTCCGAGAGGTATCCGACGCCCTTGCCGGGCGGCGCTGGCTGGCCGAACAGGTGGCTGCGCTGACGCAGGGTGTCGCCGCGCAGGAACGCATTACGCGGCTTGCGCGCCTGCGCTACCGCGAAGGTGTGGCGGATTATCTCGAAGTGCTGGATGCCGAACGCAATCTTTTCACCGCGCAGCAGCAATTGCTCACCACCCAGCGCGCATTTCTGCAGAACGGCACGTCGCTGTTCGTGGCGCTGGGCGGCGGCCTGGCCGTGGAAACGCCTTCATAATCCGGGACTTTTCCAACTCGGCTCCCTGACAAAGACCTGCTAGGGGGCGCCGATGCTAGGAACGTTCCTTACCGATTATTCGGCCTGGATCGGCCTCGGCCTGTTGGTCGGGCTGTTCATTCTGTTCGCCACGGAACGGTTTCCGCCGGTGACCGTCGCCGTGGGCGGCGCGGCCGTCATGCTGGTGCTGGGCTATCTTCCGCGCAGCGAGATGGAACAGGTTTTCGCCAATCCCGCCCCCATCACCATCGCGGCCATGTTCATCCTCTCGGGTGCATTGATCCGTACCGGCGTTGTCGAAGCGCTGGCCAGCATCGCCGAGCGCCGGACCGAACGCCATCCGCGCCGGTCGATTACGGAACTCTTCGGCGGCACGTTCCTCGCCTCCTCGCTGGTCAACAATACGCCGGTGGTGATCATTCTGGTCCCGGTCATTCGCAAGATCGCAGGACTGGCGGGCAGTACGGCCAGCCGCCTCCTCATCCCGCTATCCTATCTCTCGATCCTCGGCGGCACGCTCACGCTCATCGGCACGTCGACGAACCTTCTCGTCGATGGCGTGGCCCAGCGCTCCGGCCAGCCGCCCTTCGGCATATTCGAACTAACCGGCGTGGGCCTGGTCGCGGCACTGACCGGCACCATCTTTCTTCTCGTCAGCGGGCGGTTTCTTCTGCCCAACCGGCCAGATGCCGCGGATCGCGACAGCGGCCGACCGCTGGAGGAACGCTACCTTACGCAGTTGCGCGTGACGCAAGACGATAAGGATATCGGCAAGGCCTATGGCGACCTTTCCCAGTTCGGTCGCTCCGGGCTGCGCCTCGTCGGTCTGGAACGCGGCGGTGCCATCCTGCGCAGCGACCTCGACGAGCTGATTGTGGAGGAAGGCGACATCATGCAGATCGCCGCCGATCAGGCCGAAATGCTGTCGCTAGCCGCCGGGCGCGGGTCGGAACTCGGCCTTTCTGCACGTGCCGCACCCGCATCCGATGAAAACCGTATCGTCGAAGCCGCGATTTCGCCCAGCCATCCGACCCTCGGTCGCAAGCTTTCGGAAGTACCCTTCCTCACCAAGACGGGCGCCCGCATTCTCGGCCTGTCGCGCGCGCGGCACTTCCCCGGCCCCACCCTGTCCGATGCGCGGATCCGCGCAGCCGATCATCTGCTGATCGAAGGCAGTCCCGCTAGCATCGCCGCGATCGAAAACAATATCAATCTGATCAACATCTCCACGCCGGACACGCGCCCGTTCCGGCGCCTGCGTGCACCGATCGCGGTTGTGACGATGATGGGCATCATCGTGCTCGCCGCGCTCGGCGTATGGACGATCGAACTTCTGGCCATAACGGGCGTGGCTATCGTGCTGCTCTCGCGCTGCATCGATCCGGAAGAAGCCTGGCGCAGCATCGATGGCAATGTCATCGTGCTGATCTTCGGCATGCTTGCCGTCGGTCTGGGTCTGGAAAGCGCGGGGACCGTCGACCTGATCGTCGATGCCGCCCTGCCGCTACTCGCAAATCTGTCGCCGCTTTACCTGTTGCTTGCGGTCTACCTGCTGACGTCCGTGCTGACCGAAACGGTTACCAACAATGCTGTCGCGGTCATCATGACCCCGATCGTGCTGGCGCTCGCCACCGATCTCGGGGTCGAACCGCGCCCGCTGCTCTTCGCCGTGATGTTCGCCGCATCGGCCAGCTTCGCAACGCCCGTCGGCTATCAGACCAACACCATCGTCTATGCCGCCGGCAATTACCGCTTCGCCGACTTCTTGAAGATCGGTGCGCCCATGAATGTCGTGGTAGGTCTGGCGACCTGTCTTGCGATCAATGCGATGGTCTAAGGGGCTGACGCCCGTGACGCCTGCCACCCGACCTAGGCGAGCGGTTCGTCTTCCGGTTCTGCTGGCCAGTCCGCTTCCTCGTGCCCGCGCGTTTTCCATAGCGAATAGAGCACGCCCGCTGCGATCAGCACGAACGTCACGCCGAGGCTGATCCAGGCCGGGAATTTCTCACCGTCCATCAGGAAGTCCGTGACGAAGATCTTGCTGCCGATGAACACCAGGATCGCTGCCAGCGCATACTTCAGATAGTGGAAGCGGTGGATCATGGCGGCGAGAGCGAAATAGAGAGCGCGCAGCCCCAGAATGGCGAAAATGTTGCTGGTATAGACGATGAACGTGTCGGTCGTGATCGCGAAGATCGCCGGCACGCTGTCCACGGCGAACACGAGATCGGCCAGATTGATGACGACCAGCGCCAGCAGCAGCGGTGTGGCCGCGCGGACCATCTTGCCCGTCTTCTCGTCCTGCACCTTCACCAGGAACTTCTGTCCGTGCAGATCCGGCGTCACCCGCATGTGACGGCTGATCCAGAGGACGACGGGGTTGCTTCCGACATCCATCGGCTCGTCGCCGGCGAAGAACATCTTGATCCCGGTGAACACCAGGAAGGCGGCGAAAAGGTACAGCACCCAATAGGCTTCGGCCAGCAGGGCCGCGCCCCCGGCGATCATCAGGCCGCGCAGGATGATGACCGCGATGATGCCCCACAATAACGCCCGGTACTGATACTTCGCCGGGATGGCGAAATAGGTGAAGATCAGGCTGATCACGAAGACGTTGTCGATCGACAGTGCCTTCTCGATGAAGAAGCCTGTGAAATATTGCATGCCCGCGGTCTCGCCGCGCTCAAACCACACCCACACGCCGAACAGCAGCGCCACGGTGATGTAGAAGACCGACAGCTTCAGGCTTTCTGCAATGCCCAGTTCCCGGTCTTCCTTATGCAGGAAGCCGAGATCGAAGGCCGTCAGTACGACGACGATTGCAAGAAAGGCACCCCAGAACCAGACCGGGGTACCAAGCCATGACGCCAGCAGGAAATCAGGCACTCGGCACCTCGTTTAGAGGTCTGGTCGCGGCGCGCGGAGCGGTGGCGAGCACTGTCATGCCGATCACCGCCGAAATCAGGGAACCGACCAGAACGCCCATCTTCACCGCATCGATCTGGTCCGGATCGATGAAGGCCAGGCCGCCGATGAACAGGCTCATGGTAAAGCCGATACCAGCCAGACAGGACAGGCCATAGATATGGCGCCAGGTCACTTCGGGCGGCATGGATGCAAGCTTGGTTTTCGCTGCCAGCCAGCATGCGCCGAACACGCCGATCTGCTTGCCGACCACAAGGCCTGCCGCAATGCCGAGCGATAGCGGCGCAAACAGCGCCTCCAGCCCGGCTCCAGCGAAAGAGACGCCGGCATTGGCAAAGGCGAAGATCGGCAGGATCATGAAAGCGACCCAGGGATGCAGTGCGTGTTCCAGCCGTTCGAGCGGCTGTTCGTCACCTGTCGCGATGGGGACGAACATGGCCGTCACGACACCCGCCAGAGTAGCATGCACGCCGGACTTCAGCACGCAAACCCACAGAAAGGCGCCGAGGAGGAAATAGGGAATGGTTCGCGCCACTCCGGCGCGGTTGAGCAACAGCATGCCCGCCGCCGGGACCAGTGCAAGCGCCAGTGCGCCCACGTTCATGTTTTCGGTATAGAACAGCGCGATGATGGCGATCGCACCGATGTCGTCGATGATGGCGATGGCCAGCAGCAGCGCCTTCAGCGCGACCGGTACCCTGCTGCCCAGCAGAGCGAGGAGACCAAGCGCAAAGGCAATGTCGGTTGCGGCGGGAATGGCCCAGCCGCGAATATTGTCCGGCGAACCGGCGTTGATGGCCACGAATACCAGCGCAGGAATGACCATACCGCCAACCGCGGCAAAAACCGGAAGCGATGCCTGCTTCCAGCTTTACAACTGACCGGTCACGATCTCGCGCTTCACTTCCAAGCCGATCAGGAAGAAGAACAGCGCCATCAAGCCGTCGTTGATCCACAGCAGCAATGGCTTGTCGATAGAAACGAGTTCGCCCGCCGTGAAATTCACCGGCGTGGCAAGCAGGCTCTGATAGCCGGCAAGCAGCGCTGAATTGGCGATGACAAGCGCAATTGCGGCGGCAACGATCAACACGATGCCGCCTGCACTCTCGCTGGCGATGAAAGCGCGAAGGCGCTGCGTGGGGGTCTGTCTGGTCATATGATCAAAGCGGGCGACGATCCGTCAAGTGTGGGGGGGAGGGAACGGACCGCCGCCCTATGCCGCAGCTAAGCGAAGCTGCGACCGTAATAATGGCGCTGTAGTGCGACGATCTTGTCCTTGAGGCGCAGGCGCAGGCGCTTCAGCGATTTCAAATCGTCGCGCGCGCCGATCGCCTTGGTCGTGTCGATCAGTCGGTTGAGGGCGCGATGCTCGCGCACCAGCTTGCGCAGATACGGGATCATGATCTTCTCGTCGGGCGTCTTGCTCATCGCGCTCTCCTTCGTTTGGTAGGGTACATATGCGTGCTTCGCGGGCGATAATCCAATTCGAAAACTTGCCATCTATCGATAAGTTTTACTAATGACGTCGACCATGGTGACGCTCAAACAGATCGATATCTTCGTAAGGCTCGCCGCCATCGGCAATATGGGCGAAGCCGCCACCGCGCTGGGCATGACCCAGCCCGCTCTCAGCCAGCAGTTGCGCGCGCTCGAAAGAAAGCTCGACCTGCAGTTGTTCGAACGCGTGCCCAAGGGCATGCAACTCACACCCAGCGGGCGCAAGCTGCTCGCGCAGGCCCGCACTGTCATTGCCAGTACGCGCGACTTCACCGATGCGGCCGATCACATTGCCGCTCGCCCCGCCGGCACGATACGATTTGGCGTCAGCCCTACGCTCGGCCCCTATCTCATGCCGCGCGTCATCAAGATCCTCCACGAACGCTATCCCGATCTGCGCCTCTTCATCCGCGAAGGCATTCCGTCGAAGCAGCAGGCGGATCTGGCCGCGGGTCAACTGGACATGCTGCTTTCGCCCATGCCCATCGAAGGCAAGGGCCTCAGGGTGGAACCGCTGTTCCGCGAACGCTTGCGGATCATCGCTCCGCCCGACGATCCGCTGGTGTCCCTGCCGGAACTTCGGAAGGAAGATTTCGCAGGCCGCATGTTCCTCTCGCTCGACCATCGCCATCATTACCACCGCCAGCTCGAAGATATCTGCAAGAATCTCGGCGCCACCATTCTGGCCGATTACGAAGGCACCAGCCTCGATGCCCTGCAACAGATGGTCGGGTCAGGTCTGGGTCTGGCCATCCTCCCGCATTTCTACATCCGCTCGGAAGCGGGCGGCCTCGATGTCGTGCGCATCGCCGAACCGGCGGGGTGGGAACAGCATCGCAGCATTGCCGCCGCATGGCGCGCGAGTGCAGCCTTTTCGGATCTCTATGCCGAAGTGGCAGCCGTCATTGCGGAGGAGGGGCGCCGCCAGCGCTAGCCGCCACCGCTTCGTCATCCGGGCTGGCCGCTGCCGAGTGGAGTGCGATGAACGCATTCGCGAGCGCCGCCTCGTTGTCGAGCAGCGATTCCCGGCTCGAGATCAGCTGGCGCTGCGCATCGAGCACATCGAACAGCGAGGCGAGCCCTTCGCGGTACAAGGCGTTGGACTGGCCGAGCGCGGTCTCGCTCTGCTCGATCGCCTCGGATAGCGATCCGGCACGGGCGCGGTAGGCGGTGATTGCGACCAGCGCCGTTTCGGCCTCGCCCAGCGCCTCCAGGAAGGCCTGGCGATATTCGGCCAGGCTCGCATCCAGTTCCGCCCGCGCCGCCGCAACTTCGGCCCGCCGCCGCCCACCGTCGAACAGCGGTAGATCCAGCGCTGCGCCGAGCGTTGCGAGAAATTCCGAGAACAGGCCATCGATCGAGCCGTCGCCGATGATGATCGATCCCGGCACGACGAGCGAAGGCCTGAGATCCGACTGCTCGATCCCGACCTGCGCCGCCGCGGCAGCCAGCCTCGCCTCGGCCGCCAGCACATCGCCGCGCCGCCGCAGCAGATTGGCTGGTCCGCCGAGCGGTGGTCCATCGCCGTAATTGGGTATGGTCGTCTCGCTTTCGGGCTCCGCAATCACCAGCGTCCCCGGCGCCTCGCCTACCAGTATCGCGAGCGCATGGGCTGCCTGCGCCCGGGCGATTTCGATCAGGCCCAGCCGCGCTTCCGTCTGTGCCAGATCGGCTGCAGCGCGGCGCACGTCGAGATTGGCCGACAGCCCGGCTTCGAAGCGCAGGGTCACGATCCGCAGCGTCTGCCGCTGGAGATCGGTCGATTCGGCCAGCAATTCCAGCTGCGCCCCCGTCCGGCGGTATTCCACATATTGCGCGGCGATGGCGGCGGCGATCAGGCGGCGCTGATCGGCACGAATATATCCCGCCTCGGCATAGCGCGCAGCCGCCGCGCGCACTTCCGCGCGCAGCCGCCCGGAAAAATCGGGGTCGAACGTGCCGAACAGCCCGGCACTTGCACCCGTTCGCGAAGTCCCCTCGCCCACATCGACGCTTGCCTCGGCCGACCCGTCGATCGTGGGAAGCCGGTCCGCGCGCTCTGCCCGCAGCAGGGCTTCGGCGGCTGCCAGCCGTCCCTCCGCCGCTGCAATATCGAGGTTCGCCGCAAGGCCGCGATCGACCAGCGCATCCAGCACCGGATCGGAAAAGGCACGCCACCACACGCCGTCCATGCCGGCAGGCGGCAAGTCCGCCCGGTAGCTTTCCGGCGGAGCGATCTGCGCCTCGGGCAAGTCGGTCGGAACCGCGGCACATCCGCCGAGCACAAGCGCGAGCGCGCACAGATGGAAACGCGCAGCGATCATGCAGGCGCCATCGTCATGTCTTCGTCGATGTCGTCGATCTCTTCCTGCAGTTTGGCGAGGTCGACACTGCGCGGCTTGCCGAAGCGCGCCACGCCCAGATAGATCACCGGCGTCAGGAACAGGGTGAAGACCCCGGCAATGCCCAGGCCGCCGAAGATCACCCAGCCGATCGACTGGCGCGCCTCGGCACCGGCGCCGGACGCGAGGATCAGCGGAACTGCCCCGACCACGGTCGAAATCAGCGTCATCGCGATCGGCCGCAGGCGAATGGCCGTCGCCTCTTCCACGGCCTCGCGGATAGTGCGGCCCTGATGGCGCAACTGGTCGGCGAATTCCACGATCAGGATGCCGTTCTTCGCCATCAGGCCGATCAGCATCACCAGGCCGATCTGCGAATAGATGTTGAGCGAGATGCCCGACAGGAACAGCGCCAGGATGGCCGCGACGAGCGCGAAGGGAACGGTCAGCAGCACGACGAGCGCGCTCGTCAGGCTTTCGAACTGTGCGACCAGCACCAGGAACACGATCACCAGCGCGAACAGATAGGTCAGCAGGACGTCGTTCGACGTTTCCTCGAGGCTTTCCGCATCGCCCTGCAGGATCATGTCGGTATCGTCCGCGACCGTTTCTGCCGCCAGCCGTTCGATCTCGTCGATGGCGTCCTGCAGGGGTGTTCCCTCGGCAATATCGGCCTCCACCTCGATCGCGCGGCGCTGAGCGGTGCGATTCAGTTCGGCAGCGACCCCCTGTTCCACGATCTGCGTGATGCTCGACATCGGCACCAGCGCATCGCCTTCGGTTCGGACATAGAGGTTGCGCAGATCGGAGGGATTGGTGATCGTCGTCGCCTGCGATGTCAGGAAGATCGGCACGGCCTGATCGCCGACGTTCAGATCGACGATCTCGTCCCCGCCGACCATCGCCCGCAACGTCTGGGCGACATCGTCGAGGTCCACGCCCAGATCCGACGCCCGCTGGCGATCGATGCGGATCGAAAGCTGCGGCTGGGTCGGCTGATAGGAGATGTCGGGGTTCGACAATATGGTGGATTGCGTGTCGATCGCCTCGCTCAGCTTCAGGGCAGAGGCGTAGATCTGGTCATATTCCGCGCCGGTCAGGGCGACTTCGATGTTTCCGCCGCCTCCACCACCGAAACTCAGTGTGCCGCGCCCGCGCGCATTGGTCCGCGATCCGGGAATTTCACGCAGCGGTCCGTTCAGCTCCTCGACGATGTCCGACTGGCCGCGATCGCGCTCGCCCCAATCGGCAAGCTGCGCGGTCACGCGCACCCGGTTGGGATCGTACCTGCCCACGATGGAAAAGGTGCTCTCGATTTCGCCGCTGTCCAGATAGGGCTGGAGGACCATTTCGATCTCGTCGAGTTCGCGATCCATGAAGTCCAGTCCCACGCCGTCGGGGCCGGTCGCATCGACCTCGATCACGCCGCGATCTTCATCGGGTACCAGTTCGCTGTCGAGCTGCGTGAACAGCAGCGCGGTCAGGCCCGTGACCAGCACCGCGCCGCCCACCACGGCTTTCCCGCGGTCGAGGCACCAAGCGAGTGCGGCGATGTAGCGGTCGCGCATTCGCGATCCCCAGCGCGACAGGCGGTCGGATCGATCGCCGCTCGTGCGCAGGTCGAACTTGGCCGCCAGCGCGGGTACCAGCGACAGGGCGACGAAGGATGAAATGATCACCGCGAAAGACAGCACGAAACCGAATTCGCGGAACAGCCGGCCCGCTTCCGATGGCAGGAAACTGATGGGCAGGAATACCGATACCAGTACCGCCGTCGTGGCCACGACGGCAAAGAAGACCTGCCGGGTCCCGACAACCGCGGCCGCTCGCCGTCCCAGTCCCTTGTCCTGCAGGCGCTGGGTATTCTCCAGCACCACGATGGCATCGTCGACGATCAGCCCCGTTGCCAGCACCAGCGCCAGCAGCGTCACCAGATTGACCGAAAATCCCAGCGCCCAGATACCCGCCAGCACGCCGATCAGTGCCACGGGGATGGTCGTGCTCGGTATCACGGTCGGCCGCCATGCGCGGAAGAACAGCAGCATCGTGCCCACGACGACCAGCACGGTGAAACTCAGCGTGATCAGCACCTCGCGCACCGAAATCTTGATGAAATCGGCATCGTCGGACACGATGCTGATGGTTATGTCCTCGTAACGCGCATTGATCCGGTCGACCGACGCGCGGATGGAATCGGAAATCTGGATCGTGTTCGAACTGGCCTGCCGCACCACGCCAAGTCCCACGATAGGGCGCCCGTCCAGCCGCACGAAATTGGTCGCATCGGCAGGGGCCAGCGTTACGTCCGCGACATCGCCGATGCGCGTGTTGCCCGCCACGATGACGTCGCGGACAAGGCCCGGATCGGTCGCACTGGCATCGGCGCGCACGACCAGTTCCTGCGCGTTGGACCGGAAAGATCCTACCGGCACGTCGTACGGCGCGCCTTCCAGCGCCGTGGAAACGTCGCTCATGGTCAGGCCGAAACGGTTGAGCCGCGCGGGGTCTACCGAAACGCGCATCTGCAGGGCGCGCGTGCCGAACTCGTCGATGCTCGCCACGCCGTCGGCGGTAAGCAGTTCCGGCACGACATCGTTTTCGACCAGCTGGGTGAGCTCGGCCTCGCCATAGCGTTCGCTCGACACGGCCAGCGTCATGATCGGCTGCGCATCGGCATCCGCCTTGACGATATTGACCTGTTCCACCCGGTCGGGAAGATCGCGCGTCACGCGGCTGACCGCCTCGCGGACATCGGATGCTGCCGTGTCCAGATCCACCCCGGGATTGAATTCGGCGCGAATGCGGCTGTTGTTTTCCTCGCTGGAAGACCGGATCTGCCTCACGCCCGTTACGCGCGCGATCGCGTCTTCGAGAATGCTGGTCACCTCCCGGTCCATCGTTTCGGGGGCAGCGCCGGGAAAGGTCGCGGAAACCGACACGATGGGCCGGTCGACATTGGGCAATTCGCGCACTTCGATCCCGGCGAAGGCGGCAAGCCCGGCAATGACGATAAGCAGATTGAGGACGCCCACCAGCAGCGGCCGCTTGACCGCCAGCATCGGCAGGTCGGATCTATCCGCCATCGTTACCGGCTTCGGACTGGCCGCTGGGCCGCAGTTCGACATCTTCGGCCGGCACACGGGTCGGCCGCACCAGGCGGATGGCCTGCCCGTCGCGGACCTTCTGCACACCCTTCACGATGACCCGGTCCCGGGCATTGACCTTGCCGTCGACCAGCACCTGACCGTCGCGGCGCGAGGTTATGGTGACCGGAACGCGTACGGCCTTGCCGTCGCGGACCACGAAGATATGTGATCCCTCGCCGCCCCAGACTATGGCTTCTTCGGGGACGGAAGGGCGGCTGGTGTTGTTGCGCGTGAAGGTCACGCGAAAACTCATTCCTGGGCGCAGGCGATCGTCCGAATTCGAAATTTCTGCCCGCGCGGTGAAATTGCGGCTGTCGTTCGTGATGCTGCTGTCGGTCGAGATGATGCGTGCATCGCGCGTTGTTCCGGGTTCGGAAAATGCCACTGCCTCGACCACTTGCCCTTCGCGGAGCGAGGCGAACACCTCTTCGGGTGCCGGGAAGTCGATATAGAGGCGGCTACGCTGGTCGAGCTGTGCAATGGCGGTCGCGTCGCTCACCCGGTCGCCCGGATCGACATCGGTCAGCCCGATATGGCCCGAAAACGGCGCCCGGATGGTCCGGTCCGCCAGCGCGACCTGTGCCTGCTGCAATGCCACTCGCGCAGAATCGAGTGCGGTCTCTCCCGCTTCGATCTGGCTTTCGGATATTGCGCCTGTATCTTCGATCCGCCGGTATCGCCCGAGCAATTGCTCCGCTTCGCGTACCTGGACGCGCGCGGCATCCACGGCGAGCCGTTCCTGCCGCGCATCCAGTTCCAGCAGCGGCTGGCCCGATTGCACATAGTCGCCGGCGGAAAACATCACGCGGGTTACGCGGCCTGCCGTTTCGGGAAACAGTTGGGCGGATGTAACGGCCCGCGCAGTGCCGATTGCCTCGATCCGGGTCTGTTCCGGCAACAGGCGAATTGTTTCGGCCACCACCGGGATCGCCTCTTCCGCACGTTCTGCGCCCTCTGGCGAACAGCCTGCAAGAAGTATCCCGCCCAAAAGGCCGAGCGGTCGAATTATGGAACCCATGCCGCGTGGCGTAACCAATGCGGACACATAGCAAAAGCCCTAATCCGCTCAGGCATCTATCTTGTTCCAATACGATGATCGCCAGACCCGGACATTGCCGGACCTGGCGATCTGTCACCGCGTCGATATCGACGGGTTATATGTCGTTAGTTGGCAGGGGCCGGCTCGCGCAGGTTCTTCGCTGCGTTCTTGTCGCCTTCGCCCTTGGCGAGATCCGACGTCGCCGGCACGCCCGCATAGCCCTTGATGGACTCTGCGCTTGCCATGCCGGGGGCCTTGGACTTGCCGCCGACCAGATCGCGCGTTGCCTTTTCGATGCGATCGCCGATGGCCTTGTCCACATTGCGCCAGTAATCGAACGCACGCACGAGGATCGGCTCGCTGACCCCATCGGCAAGGTGCCCGGCGACATTGTCGACGAACCGGTCGCGCTGCGCGTCGTCCATGACTTCGCGCACCAGCGCACCGGCCTGGCTCCAGTCGTCGTCGTCCTCGCGCAGCGTATATGCCTGGCGTACCATGTCGCCATCGGACATCCAGGTCGCTTCGCCGCCAACCTGCGGCTGCGCGCCGGCGCCGCCATAGGAATTGGGTGCATAGACCGGGTCGACGGCATTGACCGTGCGCCCCTGTCCCGCGCGGGAATAGCTGTGAACCTCGGCATTCTTCGCCTGATTGACCGGGATCTGCTTGTAATTGACCCCCAGCCGGGCGCGGTGCGCATCGGCATAGGAAAATCCGCGGGCCAGCAGCATCTTGTCGGGCGACAGGCCGATGCCGGGGACCATGTTGTTGGGCTCGAAGGCGAGCTGTTCGATCTGGGTGTCCCAGTCGACCGGATTTTCGGTCAGCGTCAGCTTGCCGACTTCCATCAGCGGGTAATCCTTGTGCGGCCAGACCTTGGTCAGGTCGAACGGATTGATGCGGTAGGTCTTGGCATCCTCGAACGGCATGATCTGCCATTTCAGGGTCCAGCTGGGATGATCGCCCTTCGCGATGGCATCGAACAGGTCGCGGCGGTGATAATCGCCATCCTGCCCGGCCATCTTGTCGGCTTCATCCTGCGTCAGATGCGCATTCCCGTCGCCCTGATCGCTGTGCCAGTGGAACTTGACCCAGAATTTCTCGCCTTCCTCATTGACCAGCATGTAGGTGTGGCTGGAATAGCCGTTCATCTCGCGCCAGTTCTTCGGAATGCCGCGGTCGCCCATCAGATAGGTGACCTGATGCGCGCTTTCGGGGCTCAGGGTCCAGAAATCCCACTGCATGTCATGATCGCGCAGACCATTGTCGGCCCGGCGCTTCTGGCTGCGGATGAAATGCTGGAATTTCAGCGGATCGCGAATGAAGAAGATCGGCGTGTTGTTGCCGACCATGTCGAAATTGCCGTCCTCGGTATAGATCTTGACCGAAAAGCCGCGCGGATCGCGCCAGGTGTCCGGGCTGCCGCGCTCACCGGCAACCGTGCTGAAGCGCGCTGCCGCTTCGGCCTTCGCGCCCTTCTGAAAAATCTTCGCCTTGGTGTATTTCGACACGTCCGCCGTGGTTTCATACGTGCCGAATGCGCCCGAGCCTTTCGCGTGGGGCTGGCGCTCCGGAATGCGCTCCCGATTGAAGTTCGCCATCTGCTCGATCAGGTAATGATCGTTGAGGACAATGGGGCCGTCGCGCCCGACCGTCAGCGAATGTTCGTCGCTCTGAACCGGAATGCCGGCGTCGGTCGTGGTGAATGGGCATTTGGGGGTATCGGCCATGGCAGGAATCCTTCGCGTTTGCGTACCCTTCCAGAACCGGCGCTGCCGATGGACGTTCCGCGAAGAATCGTAGTGCGCAAATAAACCCGGCAATCACCCGTGCGCGCCGAACTCATTTGCAATGGCAGTCGAGATGCGCAGGCACAGTGCATAGGCCTGCTCGATCGGGTCGATGTACTTCTCGCGGATAGCCGCATAGCCTTCGCCCGCGCCGATCGGATACTGTCCGGGCTCCTCCAGCGCGAAGTCGTCCTTACGCGGGAAACTGGTCGGGAAGGCGCGGCGCAGCTGTGCCAGCGCATCGTCGATCCGCAGTGTGAAGACCATTTCCAGCACATCCGTCCGGCTGATGTCGTTGGCCCGGCTGAAGGCCGGCACCGACACCACCTTTAAGAACATGTGCTGGAGCAGCGCCAGCCGCACGGCCTGCAAGACGCCGATTGCGCGGCGCACGCTTTCCCGTTCGGGATGCGGATCGTCGTCCGGCACGAGGTCCAGCAGCCGGTGCAGCTTGAGCGCATCGACGCGCAGGCGGGACGACAGGCGGCGGAACACGCCGTTGCGATCGTCCTTGATGAGATATTCGGCCAGCGCTTCGCAGGCTTCCGCCAGATGCGGCTCGGTCCCACGATAGGGGCGGCTAGCCCAATAGGCCGAATTGAACAATTCGCCGAACGCCGCCACTGTCTTGATGCTTGCAAGGGCGTTCGATGCCCTGATCAAACGTATGATCTGCATGCCTCTCGGGCTGTCGGCAAGCAGGGCGCCCATCTCCTCGATCTGGCTTTCGGCCGCGCTACCGACCCCGGCTATGATGTTCACCGGATAGCCCAGCTGCTGCAGAATGGCATTGTGCGGGATGGCGCGGATCTGCCGCAGACTCATCTCGCGATCGGCGGATAAGTCGCTCTGGCGGCGTGATTTTCTGCTGCCCGTCTCGTTCAGCAGGCCCAGCCCGAACGCGGTGATCGCGCGGCTGTAGGTCCGGCTTTCCAGATGGTCGCGCTGGTGCTCCTTGATCGCCCGATAGAAATCCAGGCTGAGATCGGTCCGGCGATAGAACGGGTCCGTCGGCACATCCGGATCCGTATGCGCCGGACTATGCGCAACCACCTGCGTAAGCGTCGCCAGCGCGATTTCGGGGGTCGCGAAGAGCAGATAGCCGTCCCCGCCCTGAAAGCTCGCCTCGGGCTCGAGCGCGATCCCGGCGCGCGTGAAACGCCTTTGTGCCCAAGGGCTTAGTGCCCATTCGATGCGATCTTCGAAGCTGGAAGGATGCGCCCCGCGGCCCATACCTTCGCCATGTGTGTCGAAGATCAGTGCGGCTACATCGGTGAGACCGTTCGCCGCCATCGCTTCCGCCAGCCGACCCTGCAGCCGCTCGATCGCGAGGCTTGCAGGGATCTGGCCAACGAACCGACCCGCATCCGAAAAACCGGTCTGGATGGCAATCCGCCCACGCGTCTTCGCATAGGCCTGATAGTCAGGTTCGGAGAGCAGCAGGTCGAGAAAACGCCCCCCATGTTCCAGCGCGGTTTCGGTCTCGAACAGCGGCGAGACATCGACCCTGTCCGCGATGCCGAAGAGCCTGGCGAAATACAGTGCGGCGAGCACGGTCGACGGCTGTTCGCATTCTGCCACGAGCATGCGGATCGGCGCATCCGCATCGACGTGCTTCAGTATCTGCGTCATGACGAGAAATTGCCTGATCGCAGTAGAGCTTTCTACCGCAAGGCTGGCGAAATTGGCGCTCTGCGGTTCGACCTCGGCGAGCAATTCTCGCAGCGCCGCGACTGCCCCGCGGCTGGAAAGGTCGATATCCGCCGCATCGCCGAGCCGTGTACGGATGGCATTGTGCAATTGCTTGGCATTCACCCGGAAATGGATCCAACCCATCCCCAAGCCATCGGCCCGCATGGCAGCCGCAAGCGTGCGAAGCGCCACCGCCGTATCGACACCTTGATCGTCCGCCTCGCCTTCCAGGCGCTCGATAAGCGGAGCCAGGGAAAGCAGTTTGTCGGGGTGATCCTGAGTAAGGCGATTGGCCGCGGCCGACATGTTTTCGGGGGCAGAAAGGTCGCCCGCGAATTCGTCCGCGCTGGTCTGCGCCCGCTCCTGCGCCGAGCGCAATGTGGCGATCAGTTCGTGCGAGGGATCGATCGCCTCCAGGCTGGCAGCGTAACGCTCCAGCCGCTCGGCCTTTTCAGCGAGGCGGAAAGCGATGGAGGTGTACCATTTGATGTCGGTACGCCCGTCCATGTCGTAGCCAACCCAGGTGGCGAACCGGAACGGCAGCGGTTGCAGTTCGGTCCACCGGTCGGGGAATGCCTCCCCCGCCTGACGTAGTATTGTGGCGATTAACTTGTCGCGGGCATCCTGCGCATTGGCCATCGCTGACATCGCGCACCCGTGCTCGTACCGCAGGGTGATTTCCGGCCTTTCGCCATCGCGCACCGTCGCCTTGCCCCCGTTGCCGACCGCGGCGGCGACCGCATCGCTCTGCTGCGGCGATAACAGGAAGGTCGGGTGAGCGGTGAAGACCGCATGCATGTGCGGGCGTTCCCAGAACGCTCTGAATGCTTCGAAATCGCCTTTCGGGGCCGAGAGCTGCGAAAGCCTTTCGCCTGCGCGGTCGGGCCGAAGGAGCTTCTTCAGCCGTGACGCCCGAGCATCGAGCGACTGCGCTTCGAGTTCATCGACCAACCCGGCAAGCTGTCCGATATCCAGTTCGCCATTCTCCAGCTTTCGCGAGATATCGAGCGAAAGCTGGAAAACCGGATTGAAGAGCGGAGTCTCGCGAGTTTGGCGATGAAGCACCCTGAGGCGATCGCTCAGACTTGCGAGGGTCGGTTCGATTGTCGTTTCTGCCATTGCTCTACTCTACCCCTGGATCCGGGTGCGAGTTCCGCGGCAACGCTGCCTTTGTGTCAAGATACGAGCTTCGCGAGCCGCATGAATACGGATGCAGGTGACATTATCCGACCGCGCGGATCAATCCCCCGACATCCCGGCAGTTGATGAGCGCAGCCACATCGCTCGCAGGCACCGGCCTGCTGAGCAGAAAGCCCTGGATATATTCGCACCCTTCTCGCCTCAGGATTTCACGTTGCTCGGCATACTCCACGCCCTCAGCCAGCGTGCGCATGCCCAGCGCTGACGCAAGCGTGGTGATCGCCCGAATGACCGCGTGGGCATTGTTCCCCTCCACGTTCAGATCGCGCACGAAGCTCTGGTCGATCTTGACCTTGTCGAACGGGAAACTGCGCAGATAGCTGAGTGAGGAATACCCGGTGCCGAAATCATCCAAGGCGATGCGGACCCCGAGATCCCGCAATTTGTGAAGCGTACTCAATGTCTTTTCGACATCGGCAATGAATATGCTCTCGGTAATTTCCAGCTCCAACCGGTTCGGTCTGAGGCCCGATTGGGTGAGGGCCTGCAAGATCGTCGTCGTGAGGCCGGGTGTCGAGAACTGTTTCGCCGAAACATTGACGGAGACCGACAGATGCTCCGGCCATTCGCGCGCCGATCGGCATGCTTCGCGCACGACCCATTCGCCTATTTGCAGAATGAGGCCGGTCTCCTCGGCCAGCGGTATAAATTCTGCCGGGCTGATCATGCCGCGCTTGGGGTGGTTCCAGCGGATCAGAGCCTCGAACCCTTCCAGTTCTTCCCGCGCGAGACTGTAAAGCGGCTGGAAATAGAGCTCGAAGCCGCCGTCTTTTATGGCCAGGCGGAGATCAAGCTCCATCTCACGGCGGACACGGGCTTGTTCATCGAGCGAAGGCTCGAAGAAATGGAAGTCCGATTTGCCCCCACGCTTGGCCCGATAGAGCGCAAGGTCGGCATGCTTCAGAAGGTCGACGCCGGTTTCGCCGTCTATCGGCGCAACCGCGACGCCCACGCTGGCTGAACAATCGACCGTATGGCCGCCGATCTCTACCTGTTGGGCGAAGCAGTTCTGGATATGCTGAGCGATGGGGAGCAGACTTTCGTTCTCGTTCTCGACCACCGTAAGAACGGCAAACTCGTCCCCGCCCAGCCGCGCAATCCGCGCATTGCCGAGTTCGGAGTTGAGACGCGCGGCAATCTGCCGAAGCAGGGTATCGCCTGCTGGATGGCCCAGCGTGTCGTTGACCACCTTGAAATCGTCGAGATCGCAATATGCGACAAGGACTCGTTCGCCCTCCTTGCGCCGCGCCAAAGCCTGCCCCAGCTGTTCGACGAACAGCTTGCGGTTGGGCAGGTTCGTGAGCCCGTCGTGCAAACCGATATGAATGATCTCGCGTTCGCGTTCCGCAATTGCCTCGACCATGGAATTGAAACTTGTCGCAAGCCGGCCGACCTCGTCGTCGGTTTCGGCCTGCAATACGGCTTCTTCGCCGCGGCCGAACTGCCGGACGGCATCGTCAAGCGCGGACAGCGGTTTGGTAATGCCGCGTGCGATCCGCCACCCGAGTGCCACGACCAGCGCCAGTCCCAATGTACCGACCAGCACGATCAGATATTTCAGAACGGCATATTCCGCCATCGCCGATGCCAGCGAGTGGCGCAGAACGAGGCGAGGATCCAGCCCATCCTGCAGGCTTGGAAGAACGCTGACGCGGAAAAGATTTCGGGCTTCGTCGTGAGCTTCAATCACGGTCCCCGGCGGCTGTGAGGCTGCTATGTCCGGCAAGTCATCGTGGAGCAGGACCTCCGAGTGGAAATCGACCGCCGCCAATTCGCCCAGGCGTGCCATTTCCGCCTTGTCGAGCGGCGATGCCAGGACCAGCCAGCCCATCAGATCCGGCACCTCGATCGGCGACGCAGCGGCAAGCGCAAGCGTGTCGCCGAGCTGGATCACCCCTTTGTTTTCGCCAGAATCCAAAGCGAACCAGATCGGTTCTGCCGGAGGAAGTGCGCCCGAGCCATCACCGATGATGTCCCCGTCGAGCCCAACGACGAAAGCGGAGCTGGCGTTCGTCCGGTCACGCACATTACGCAAGGCGCTGGCGAGTGTGGCCTCATCCTCCGTCGCCAGGGCTTCGCGAAACCCATAATCGCGCGCCAGGACATCTGTCGCACCGCGCATCTGCCGCGCGCGCAGTTCGATAATCTCGTCGAAAACGCGCGCACTGGCGGCGAGATCGCGGCTCGCGCTGTTCTCCCCGAAACGCTCGATGCTGACGTTGACCAGCGCCAGCACCACCGCCAGCACTGCCGCGAAAAGGCCTGCGTAAAGTATGGCAATCCGCAGCTTCAGTGAAGCGAAGCGCGGCAACTTGATCGTCGCGAGCATGGCCATCACCGCAGCTGCACCGCCACCTTGTGATTACCCGATGCGGAAATCTGCTTCGACATTTCACCGCCCGGACCGCGCAGTCGGGGATGCCAGACGGTCAGCTTGGCCGATCCCGAGGGCACATTGGCCAGGGTCACGTAGCCATTGGCATCGGTTTTGCCTGCAAAGGGCGTATCGACCACGCGGATATAACCGCGCATCTCATCGTGAATATTGCACCCGAGCGCCACGGCGCCGGCAATGGGAAAGGTATGGGTTCGGGTCTGGTCCCGGCCATAGAGGTCGATCTCGAAGCGTGCAGGCTTCGAAAAGCTGTAGATCGAATGGCGCACCTTATCGAGGTTGGGAAAGGCCACGGTGCTGCCACGTGCGACCACCAGTGTACCGGGCGCGAATTGCTCGTTCCGCTGCGCCATCGCCATCCGCCAGGGGAAGGTGATGCGCCCTGCGCGTCCGCCCGCAGCGTCCAGTTCGACCACGGCATCGCGCACCGGGACACCGCGTTCATCGACCACCTGGACCCGGACCGGGCCGACAGAGGCCGCCCATGCAAAGGAAGCCGGTATCGCCACAAGGGCTGCGAGAAAGGCAAAACGCGTCCACATCCCCGGTATCGTACGGGGTCAGGAGTTAAGAAAGTGTCCGCATACGGTTAATAACTTTTGCACCACATCCTGCCATCAATTGCGCATGACCCCTGTTTTCAATCACTTTGCCACCTGCTTGATCGTGGCGCCTCTCGCTCTGCTGCCGATGTCGCTCTGCGCTCAGGAAGTTCCTTCGGATACGCAAACTGTCGACCAGGCCGGAACCTTCCCGGAATACAATGCCAAACTACTGCTAACCAACGCGGTCAGCGCCGTCGATGGTGCGAGCGGTGGCGGCATTTCGAACTGGGCGACCATCGCAGGACGGCAGGAAACACGCGGCGTGGGCGTTCAGGCTCATTTGACGGCAGTGCTTCTGCCGGACTTCTTCTATCAGTCGCATGGGGTGGCGCTGGGAATCGCCGACAGGATCGAGCTGAGCTACGCACGACAGAATTTCGACACGCAGGATGTCGGTGCCGCGCTCGGCATTGGACAGGGCTATATGCTCAATCAGGATGTATTCGGCGCCAAGGTCAGACTGTTCGGTGACGTCGTCTACGGCAATACAATGGTCCCTCAGGTCGCTGTGGGCGCACAGTATAAACGCAGTCTCGACGGCGCCGTCGGCAGCGCGGTGGGGGCAGCGCATGACGAAGGTGTCGATGTTACGTTGAGCGCGACCAAGCTTTTTCTCAGCCACAGCGTGCTGGTCAATACGACGGCGCGGCTGACAAAGGCCAATCAGAACGGCTTGCTGGGGTTCGGCAGCGTTTCAGACGACAGTTACGCGGTCCAGTTCGAGGGCGCTGTCGCTTATCAGTTTTCCCGTCGCTTCGTTCTGGGGACCGAGTTCCGCACCAAGCCGGACAATCTCGGCCTTGGCGAAGGCGACTGGTTCGATGTCTTTGCCGCCTATGCGCCCAGCGACAATCTGACCGTGACCGCAGCATATGCCGATCTTGGCTCGATCGCGACATTCACGGGTCAGCGCGGCGCATTCCTGCAGGCGCAGGTCGCATTCTAGGAGTTATGCCCATGTTGCTCACTGCCACCCTCTCGCTCTTGCTCATGCAGCAAGCTCCTGCAGAAAATGTCGACTGGGATGCCGAATTCGGCGTCGAAGAAGTCGAACGCGATCCTGCAACCAGGGAAATTCCCGTCGAACCTTACGAGCAAAATAACGAAAACGCCGGCGCCAAGCCATTCACCGGCGATGACATGGCTGAAACGTTCGGCGGCCGTGACGGCATCCGCCAGATCGCCGAAAGGTTCGTCGAGATCAATTTCGCCGATCCGCGCATTCAGGGCATATTCGCCGGCCACGACGAAGTCCGATTGCGGCGCACGATTTTCGAACAGTTCTGTTACATCCTGAACGCTGGCTGCGACTATACCGGACGCGATATGAAAAGCTCTCACGAAGGGCTTGGCTCGCGCAAGGCCGACCTCAATGCCATAGTCGAGAACCTCCAGCAGGCGATGCGGGAACAGGATGTGCCGTTCGCTGCCCAGAACCGTTTCCTGTCCAAGCTGGCACCGATGAGCAGGGACGTCATCAACCGCTAAAGGGCTGGACACAAAAGGTCGCAAGGCCCACCCGTTACCGATGACCGGGATTATGCGAGACGAAGAAAACTCATGAGCGATTGGACGATCGGCATCATCGGGGGATCTGGGCTCTATGCCATGGATGCCCTCGAAGATGCGCAATGGATCCCGGTTCAATCGCCTTGGGGCGAGCCCTCCGACGAAATCCTGTGCGGCAAAATCGGGCATGTTCGCGTCCGCTTTCTGCCGCGGCACGGACGTGGCCACCGTCTGGCCCCTTCTACCGTCAATGCACAGGCGAACATCGATGCGCTAAAACGCGCGGGCTGCACCGACATCCTTGCCGTGAGCGCAGTCGGATCGCTTTCGGAAGAACTTTCTCCGGGCAGGTTCGTCACCATCGATCAGTTTATCGACAACACCTGCGGGCGCCCATCGAGCTTCTTCGGAGATGGATTCGTTGCCCATGTGTCGATGGCCGACCCGGTGTGCCCACGGCTGTCGAAACACGCTGCAAAGGCCGTTGCCACCGCTGGCGGTGAATGTGCGCAGGGCGCGACTTATGTCGCTATCGAGGGCCCGCAGTTTTCAACTCGTGCCGAAAGCCGCCTGTACCGGCATTGGGGTGCCGAAGTGATCGGAATGACGGCCATGCCCGAAGCCCGGCTCGCTCGCGAAGCGGAACTGCCCTATGCCCTTCTGGCTATGGTTACCGACTACGACAGCTGGAAGGACGATGCCGATACGGTGGACGTTGCGCAAGTGGTCGAACAGATGCGCGGCAACGCGAAACTGGCAAGGAAAGCGATCGAAGCTTTCTGCAAGGGCCTGCCGAAGAAACGCAGCCCGTCCCCCATCGATCATGCCCTGACCGACGCCGTCATCACCGCGCCCGAAAGACATGACAAGGCGGTACTTGCCAAGCTCGACGCGGTTGCAGGGCGGTTGTTTCGGCAAGGATGACCGATAGCTACGACCTCCTCGTCATCGGCGGCGGGATCAACGGCGCCGGGATCGCGCGGGATGCTGCAGGGCGGGGCCTGAAGGTTCTACTTGTCGAGAAGGACGATCTGGCTTCGCATACATCTTCCGCCAGCACCAAGCTGGTGCATGGCGGCTTGCGCTATCTCGAACACTACGAATTCCGACTGGTCGCGGAATCCCTGCGCGAACGCGAAGTGCTGCTTCGCAATGCGCCGCATATCATCTGGCCCCTGCGTTTCGTGATGCCGCACGACCCCAGCATGCGCCCGAAATGGATGCTGCGCCTTGGCCTCGCCCTTTACGATCGGATCGGCGGCCGAACGAGCCTGCCCAAGAGCAAGAGCGTCGATTTGCGTATCGCTCCCCACCGCAACACCCTCCAGGGGCGGCTGAAGTCCGGTTTCGAATATTCGGATTGCTGGGTGGAAGATTCCCGCCTTGTCGTGCTGACGGCGAAGGATGCGGAGGAGCGCGGCGCCGAAATCCGGGTTCGTACCCAATGCACCGGTCTGGAACGTAATGCGAGCAACTGGACTGCGCATCTGCGAGGCGGGGCGGGGGTACGCAGCATAACTGCGCAGGCTGTCGTCAATGCGGCCGGCCCCTTTGTCGACCGCGTAGCCGTGACCGCACTCGGGCAAGGAACGCCAGCGCATTTGCGACTGGTGAAAGGTAGCCACATAATCCTTTCGCGTCGGTTTGCCGGAGATCATGCCTATATCTTCCAGCAAACGGACGGGCGGATCGTCTTCGCCATACCCTACGAACGGGATTTCACACTGATCGGCACCACCGATCTCCTGTACGAAGGCGATCTCGATGACGTGGTCATTTCTCCAAAGGAAATCGCGTATCTAATCGAGGCGGCTTCCCGATATTTTTCCAGTGCAATTACCGAAGACGAGATTGTCTCGTCCTACTCTGGCGTACGTCCGCTCTACGAAGATCATGCCGCCAGCAACTCCACCGTAACCCGTGATTACGTCTTCGAACTCGATAACGAGGGCGGCGCACCGATCCTGTCGGTATACGGCGGCAAGATCACAACGTACCGCAAGCTTGCAGAACATGCGCTGGAAAAGCTTGGGAGAGTGCTGGCTTTGCCCGGAAAAGCCTGGACCGCTAACGCCCCGCTACCTGGTGGTGACATGCCGGATGGCGATTTTGCAGCCTTCCTGTGGCGCATTAGCGAGCGCTATAAATGGCTGCCGCCGGAAATGCTCCTTCGCCTTGCACGCGCCTACGGTACGCGGATTGAAGCCGTCATCGGCTCGGCTGGCTCACTTGGGGAGCTTGGAGCGCACATGGGCGGAAATCTCTATGAGGCCGAATTGCACTACCTTGTGGACGCCGAATACGCGCGTACGGCGCAGGACGTATTGTGGAGACGCAGCAAACTCGGTCTTCATCTGCCTGTTGCCGCCCAGCAGGCGGTCGCAGACTGGTTTGCGGCCCAAACCTCATAAGCCGCTACGGAACAAGGACGTTTCACAAAGCTTGTAAGGGAAACACGGCGGGTCCAAGGGGCTTGCTTTAATCCTCCTTTCCTTTCGGAGTCGTATGGCCCTGCACGATCCTGTCCGCCTGTCCCCCATCTCCCGTCAGTCCGTTCGCGAAGCTTACCGAGCGGAAGAAAATACCTGTGTCGCGGAACGCATGGCACAGGCATCCGGCGCAAGCGCCAAACACGCGGAAGCAGCGCAGATAGCCATCCGGCTGATCGAGGACGCGCGCAAGCGCAAAGCCAGTGGGATCGATGCATTCCTGCAGCAATACGGTCTTGCGACGGAAGAAGGCGTAGCGCTGATGTGCCTCGCCGAAGCTCTGCTGCGTGTGCCGGATGCTGCGACGGCAGATGCTTTGATCCGGGACAAGATAGGGCACATCGATTGGGCGGAGCACATGGGCGAAAGTTCGTCCACCTTCGTTAACGCAGCGACATTCTCGCTGATGCTGACGGGAGAGGTTCTCGAGCGCCCCGAAGAAGCGCAGAGGGGGATGGGCAAGACGCTCAAGCGTGCGGTCAATCGGCTTGGCGAACCCGTGATCCGCACGGCCACTTTGCAGGCCATGCGCATTCTCGGCGGGCAGTTTGTCTATGGTCGCACGATCGACGAAGCGCTCAAGCGTGCCAAGCCAGAACGTGCAAAGGGCCTGACGCACAGCTTCGATATGCTTGGCGAAGCGGCGATGACCTATGACGATGCCGAACGCTATCGCGTCAATTACCACAAGGCGATCGACCGGCTGGTCCGCGAAGCGACAGGAGATGTCCGCACGTCGCCTGGTATCTCGGTCAAGCTTTCGGCACTGCACCCGAAGTACACCTTCCTCCACGCAGATCTCGCGATTGCCGATTTGCTGCCGATCGTACGCGATCTGGCCACGGCCGCGCGCGATGCGAACATCCATTTCACGATCGACGCAGAAGAAGCTGACCGGCTCGAACTTTCGATGGATCTCATCGAAGCTTTGGCACGTGATGACAGTCTCTTCACCCGGCCGGACGGCAGCCGTTGGGAAGGTTTCGGCCTCGCTATCCAGGCCTATCAGAAACGCGGCGTGCCGATGGTCGACTGGGTTGCCCGCCTTGCTCGAAAGCATGACCGCAAATTCTTCGTCCGGCTTGTGAAAGGGGCCTATTGGGACACCGAGATCAAGCTTAGCCATGTTGGCGGCTTCAAGGATTTTCCGGTGTTTACCCGCAAACTGGGCACGGATGTCAGCTACCTTGCGTGCGCAGAGAAAATGCTCGCGGCCGACGATGCAATGTATCCGGCGTTTGCAACGCATAACGCCTACACCATCGGCGCAATCAAGGCGCTTGCAGGCGAAAAGCCCCTCGAATTCCAGCGCCTGCATGGCATGGGCGAGGATGTGTACGGTGCATTGGCGCAGATGGAAGGCAACAAACGCACGAGCGTTCGAATTTATGCGCCGACCGGGACGCATAAGGACCTGCTCGCCTATCTCGTACGGCGATTGCTCGAAAACGGCGCCAACAGCTCGTTCGTCAACCGGATGGCGGATGCCGAAGTTCCGGCAAGCGACTTGGCTACCGATCCCATGGCCGACATGGCGGCACTCGAACCATACCGTAATCCGACCATCCCCCTGCCAGCCGACATCTTCGCGGACCGTCGCAATTCGGCAGGGATCGACCTGTCCGATCCTCTCGTACTCGAGCCTTTGCAGGAACGCTTGGCCGAACTCGAAAACAAGCACTGGGTTGCAGAGCCGACGTTCAAGTCGGGTTCCGAAGCGGAAATCGCGCCTATCAACAAGCCGCACGATCTGACTGCGGAAGTCGGAACGCGGCGCGACACGCTCGACTTCGAAGTGGAAGAAGCAATCACACGTGCCCAGGCGATCCAGCCCGGCTGGGACCGGCTCGGCGGCGAAAAGCGCGCCGTCCTGCTCGAAGCGGCAGCAGACCTGTTCGAAGAGCACACCGACGATTTCCTCAGCCTGTGTCAGCGTGAGGCTGGCAAGACACTGATGGATGCCGTTCTGGAACTGCGCGAAGCAGTCGACTTCCTGCGGTTTTACGCCAACGAAGCGCGGCGTCAGTTCACCCGCCCCATCATTCTTCCCGGACCCACCGGCGAAGAAAACCGGCTGAGCCTGCATGGTCGCGGCGTTTTTTCCTGCATCAGTCCATGGAACTTCCCGCTCGCCATTTTCATCGGCACACCTGCGGCTGCGCTGGCAGCAGGCAATACGGTCGTCGCCAAGCCTGCCGAACAGACCCCTTTGATTGCCGCACTGGCCGTGCGCCTTTGTCACGAGGCCGGCATCCCTGAGGAAGCATTCCAGCTTCTCCCCGGAGCGGGCGAGGTCGGCGAGATGATCACGTCGGATCCACGCATTGCGGGCGTTGCCTTTACCGGCTCGACCCAGACGGCACAGGCCATCAATCGCAGCCTCGCTTCGCGTGATGGGCCCATCGCGACCTTGATTGCCGAAACTGGCGGTCAGAATGCCATGATCGTCGATTCCACGGCTTTGCCCGAACAGGTCACGCGCGATGTCGTCGCGTCGGCCTTCCAAAGCGCCGGACAGCGCTGTTCGGCACTGCGTGTTCTGTACATTCAAGACGATGTGTACGACGAAATGCTGCGTATGATCCGCGGCGGTTTCGAAGCTCTGACGATCGGCAACCCAGAACATCTGGCCACCGATGTTGGCCCTGTAATCGATCCGGATGCTAAGTCTTCGCTCGAACGTCATATCGCCCGGCGCAAGAAGGGTGGCCGTCCGGTGTGGCGTCGCCGCCTGCATCGCGGTGCCAACGCCGGCTGCTTTGTGGCCCCCACGATCATCGAGATGGATTCGATCCTCGACCTGAAGCGAGAAAATTTCGGACCGATTCTCCACGTCGTGCGATACCGTGCGGCCGATCTGGAGCGTGTGATCGAAGATATCAATTCTACCGGTTTCGGTCTGACGATGGGTCTTCATAGCCGCAACGACGACACGCGTGCCTTTGTCGAAGCGCGGGTCAAGGTCGGCAATTTCTATGTGAACCGCAACCAGATCGGCGCGGTCGTCGAAAGTCAGCCTTTCGGCGGCGAAGGACTGTCCGGCACGGGTCCGAAGGCCGGTGGCCCGCATTATGTCCAACGCTTCGCGACGGAACGCGTCGTGTGCGTCGACACGACGGCGGCGGGCGGAAACGCCACCCTTCTTGCCAGCTAAAGGCGGATAAATCGCCCCGGCCGCTTGCCCAATGGCGGCGGCTGGGGAATCGTCCCTTTATGGCGATTCTTTCCGATAAGTGGATCCGCGACAAAGCGCAGAACGAAGGCATGATCGAGCCTTTCGTCGAAGCGCAGCGTCGCGAAGGCGTGATCAGTTACGGCCTCTCGAGCTACGGCTACGATGCGCGCGTTGCTCCCGAATTCAAGATTTTCACCAATGTCGATTCTGCGGTGGTCGATCCCAAGGATTTCGCGAGCAACAGCTTCGTCGATCGCGAAACCGACATCTGCGTGATCCCGCCCAACAGTTTCGCGCTCGCCCGGACGGTCGAATATTTTCGCGTGCCGGAGGATGTTCTCGTCATCTGTCTCGGCAAGAGCACCTATGCCCGGTGCGGGATCATCGTGAACGTGACACCGCTGGAACCGGGCTGGGAAGGCCATGTGACCCTGGAGTTCTCGAACACCACGCCTCTGCCAGCAAAAATCTACGCGAACGAAGGGGCGTGCCAGTTCCTGTTCCTTAAAGGGAATGAACGCTGCGAAACGAGCTATAAGGATCGTGCTGGCAAATACATGGGCCAGCGCGGGGTGACGCTGCCTAGGCTTTAGGCAAAGCGGCCCTGACGCTGCGTCTTTGACTCTCCCTTCGGGCACGCGCAATCATGCCGGCCGAGGAGAGAAGTGTTATGGCAGATCGTGAATTCGACATCATCGTCTATGGCGCCACGGGCTATACGGGACGCCTGGTGGCAGAGCATTTCTTGCGCGAATACGGCTCGACCGTCGATGGCCCCAAGTGGGCGATGGCCGGCCGCAGCTTGAGCAAGCTGGAGGCTGTCCGCGACGAGATCGGGGCACCAGAAACCATCCCGCTGGTCGTTGCCGACGCCGATGACAAAACCAGTCTCGAAGCGATGTGCAAAAGGGTCAAGGTCATCCTGACGACCGTTGGCCCTTATCAATTATATGGCGACAGACTGGTGGCAGCCTGTGTGGCGACGGGCACGGATTATGCCGATCTCTGCGGCGAACCGGCCTGGATGCGTGAGCAGATCGACCTTCATCATGCGGCAGCCGGGAAATCCGGTTCGAGGATTACCTTCTCGTCCGGCTTCGATTCCATACCCTTCGACCTGGGTGTTCTCATGCTGCAAAAGGAAGGTATCTCCCGCCATGGCTCGCCGGCCCCGCGCGTTCGCGGCCGCGTACGCAGCATGCAAGGCACCTTTTCCGGCGGAACCGCAGCCAGCCTGACTGCGACAATGAAGGCCGCCGCAAGAAACCCGGGAATCATCAAGGTACTCAATAATCCCTTCGGCCTGACGCCGGACTTCGATGGCCCTGACCAGCCCGGCGGAATGATCCCTCATTACGAAGACGATCTGGGCAAATGGGCCGCTCCCTTCATCATGGCGACGATCAATACCAAGAACGTCCACCGCACCAACTTCCTACTCGGCCACCCCTATGGCAAAGATTTTCGTTACGACGAAATGATGCTCACAAGTCCTGGCGACGCCGGCAAGGCCGCTGCCAATGCTGTGGTAGACATGCTCAAGAACCCGTTCGGCGCCAAGCCCCCCAAACCTGGCGAAGGTCCGAGCAAGGAAGAACGCGAGAACGGTCATTACGACGTAGTGTTCATCGGCGAATGGCCGGATGGGCAGCGCCTGCACTATGGCGTGAAAGGCCGATACGATCCCGGCTATGGTTCAACCAGCCGAATGCTCGCCGAAACCGGGATCGCACTGCTTAAAAGCGACGCCGAAGGGGGTGTGGGCACGCCGGGGGCATTCCTGGGCGAAGCACTGGTCGAACGCCTTCGGGAGCACGCCGCACTGACCTTTGCGGTAGAAGAGTAGGGAACTACATACCCTCAGGTGCTTTCAAACCATATCCAAGGGGAGAAGCATCAATGGCTACCATCGCGGCGCTCATCGGGCGCATACTGCTCGGCGCACTGTTCGTCTTCGCCGGGCTCGGCAAGGTTATGGATCCGGCAGGCACGGCAGCCTACATGGAAGCGGAATCGCCCTTCCCCGGCAGCTTGGCGCTCGCCGTCGGCGTGTTCGAGATCGTTGCCGGCCTGGTTCTGGCAAGCGGCTTCATGACCCGTATCGCCAGCGTCGCATTGATTGTTTTCACGGCACTGGCCACTTTGTTCTTCCACGAACGGGTCACCGATCAGGCACAGGCGGCAATGGCACTTAAGAACCTGGCCGTGATCGGCGGGTTGCTCATGGTTTTTGCTTATGGTCAGGTTCGTGGCCAGGTCGGCGTATGGCGAGAACGGGACCGTGCTCATGATGCCGAAATCAAAGCGGCGCGAGCAGAAGGAAAGGCCGAGGCTACGACCACCGTAGTCCACGATGATCGTCCCACACGTCCAGCCTGATCCAGATTGAAGTGCGCGAACGTAACGTCGGCGGCTCACCACCGCCGGCATAGCACTGCGTCAAACGCGCACGCGCATGAGTTATGTCTCGAATATCCGGAGAAAATGGAGCGGGCGAGGCGATTCGAACGCCCGACCCCAACCTTGGCAACTGCCTCTCGGCATTTTCGCTATCGTTTTCGTATTCAGTAAAATCTACGATATTCCAGGCAATATCAATTGCTTGTTTCTCACATCGAGTCCCCATTGGTACGCTGCGATTTCCGGCGGTTTCCCTCCTACTGCTTCCCCCCTGCTTCCCCGGCCATGCTGCACCTGTGTGGGGAAGCAAATATCAAGCGCGTGGGCCACCGGAGCGCAGGAGCAACTTCGAAAGGAATGACAACTCAAATCAAGGACAAATCGCATGACCAGACTAACTAAACGCACCGTCGAGGCGCTCAAATCCAACCGAGAGCGCGACACCTTTCTTTGGGACAGCGAACTGCGCGGTTTTGGCGTTCGCGTTAAACCCAGCGGCACCAAAACATTTATCATCCAATATCGAAACCAAGAGGCGAGGACCCGTCGCTGTGTTATAGGCCAATATGGTGTTCTGACTGTCGAGCAAGCCCGCGACCTCGCCCAAAAGAAGCTCGCCGCTGTGATCGACGGGGCCGACCCATCCGCCGAACGGCACTCGGTCCGTACGGGGCTGACAATCGCAGCAGTTTGCGATTGGTATCTTGCCGAGGCCGAAGCCGGTCGGCTGATCGGACGAAACCGCCGCCCCATCAAGGCGTCATCGGTCGCAGGTGATCGAAGCCGTATTGAACTCCACATTAAGCCGCTGATCGGCAATCGCGTGGTCAGCCAATTGAAATTGGCAGATATTGAACGCTTGCAAGGTGATATTGCGGCTGGTCGAACCGCCCGAGCGAGGCGCACAAGCCGAGGTGGGCAAACGGCTGGCGGCTCAGGCGTTGCTGCCCGCGCCATCAGCACGCTTCGCGCTCTACTCAATCACGCCCGCCGCCTCGGCATTATTGAGGTTAGTCCGGCAACAGGCGTGCGCATCATGGCCTCGCAGAAGGTGAAGCGATATCTGAGCGCTGGCGAAATCCGTCACCTTGGCAAGGTGATGACGCAGATGGAACGCGAGGGCGAACACCCGGCCGGCCTCGCTGCGATCCGCGTCATGCTTCTCACCGGTTTTCGCCGCATGGAAGTGCTGGCAATGCACAAGGCATGGGTTCAGCCCGACGACAATCTCGTCCGTTTTCCGGATACCAAGTCCGGTCCGCAGATCCGCGTGGCCGGAGACTCAGCAATGCACGTGCTGGAGGCTCAGGCTTTGTCCAGTCATTCGCCCTTCATCTTCCCGGCGGATTGGGGCGATGGGCATTTCGTAGGCGTCGTTCGGGTGCTGGGCCGAGTCTGCGCGCGTGCAGGCCTGGACAAAGTGACACCGCACACCCTGCGCCACAGCTTTGCCAGCATGGCAGCGGCGCAAGGTTTCAGTGAACTGACCATCTCGGGCCTACTCGGTCACGCCCCGCGCGGCGTAACCCAGCGCTATGTGCACCTGGATACCGCGCTCATCATCGCGGCGGATCAAGTGGCGGCAGAGATTGCGCGACTATTGGACGGTGGCGAGTTGCGGAGCGTGCGGGAGATCAAGCAAGCGCGCACACTGGCAGCTTTGCGTGCAGTTGCATGACGCCTACTTGGCTAAGATTGCCCAAAAGTCAGATTGAAAAACTGCGGTAGCTCGTGGATAGCGCTCCAAATCAAAGCCCGTCTCCAGAAATGGGGATGGGCCTTGTGGATAAGCTTGTGGTCTGTTCGGACTATCAGGAACCGGGATTCACGGACTATCAGGAACCCAAAGCTCGGACGATCAGGAACCGAAACAGGCCTCAAACCCGCAGAAATGCTTGGCTCCAGCATCCCTTAACAATGCTAACGACAATCCTTCTCGGATTGTTGCTAACACTAGGCACAGCGGCGCGCGGCTCCTCAGCGCTTTGGGGTGCGCCGTCACTGCGCGCCTTATGCACTCGGCAGGTGCAAGCTTCGCGGCTGCTTGCTAGAGATTAAACGATGAAGACCGACCTCGATCATCTTCCCCCGCAAAAGCAGCGCGAGATCGAGCGCGTCGTGCAGCTTATCTTCGAAGAATTCGACGATGCCTTCGCGCTCGCTAAGCATGAGTGGAAGAAGGCCGGGCGGATACTTAAGGTCATTCTTTACGGCAGCTATGCTCGCGGGACCTGGGTCGACGAGCCTCACACGGCCAAGGGATACCGCTCCGACTTTGATCTTCTGATCATCGTCAACGACAAGCGACTCACTGACAGGGTGAAGTACTGGGCGAAGCTCGATGACCGGCTAATGCGCGAATATGGCGTTACCGGTACGCTCCAGACGCCGGTCAATTTTATCGTGCATACCCTGCAAGAGGTGAATAACGGGCTGGCACATGGGCGCTACTTCTTCATGGATGTGAAGGAGGACGGGGTTGCGCTCTACCAATCCGACGACACCGACCTGCATACGCCCAAGCCGAAGACGCTGGAACAGGCGCTGGCGATGGCTCAGGAGTATTTTGACGAGTGGATGCCGTCAGCCGAGCAGTTTCTCATCCAGGGGAACGAGGCCACGAAAAGAGGCTGGAACAAGAAAGCAGCGTTTGAACTGCACCAAGCGGCTGAGCGCCTTTATCACTGCGTTCTGCTCGTTTGCACCTTCTATACGCCGCATAACCACAATCTTGCATTCCTGCGCACCCAGGCTGAACGGATCGACCCGCGTCTTACTTACGTCTGGCCGCGTGAAACGAAGCGTGATCGCGCACGCTTCGAGAAGCTCAAGGAAGCTTACGTGAAGGCGCGCTACTCGAAGCACTACCGCATCAACAAGGAAGAACTCGATTGGCTCGGTGAGCAAGTCGAAGAGCTGGGTCGCGTCGTCCACGATGTATGCACAGAACGCCTCGAAAAGCTTCAAGCCGATGCCAAATCGTGCCCGGATAAGCAGTAGACGCCGATTTGATTGGCCGGCAGCTTATCGATCTGGCTTGCCGGAAGCAGACCTTCGGCTATCGACCCCATTTCGGTGGTAGCAGCGCATTCGACCTATCGCCAAAAGCGGTCGTTCATGAAGAACCGGTTGTCGTTGGTAACGCGCCTCAATCCCAGCCATTCTGGTACGAGATCTGAACGCCCAAAAACAGTTGATCGTATAGCGGCAGCTACGCGCTACACTCTCCGAGACACAACAAATCGTCGCGAAAAATTCAGAATGTCAGCGGTCGACAAAAGGGCGGTCGCGAACCGCAGTCGAAAACGGCGCCGGGTTTAAGCCAGCGCCGTTCATCGTTCTCATTCAATGCGAAGTGGCCTGAGAATCAACCGTTGCATGAATACTCAAATTGCGCCGCAAAATAACCGGCGTTCTGGATTATGCGAATGACGTTGAAAGATGCCAGACCGCCATTCGAAGCACAGATGTTTTGCGCACCTTGCTCGGCCGCAGCTATGGCCTGTCCCACTTCGGGTAGAAATGGCCCGATATCCGTTTGCTGAGCAACCGCGGCAGAAGAGCCAAATGCGATTGCAGCCGAGAGTGCCAGAACCCTCGTTTTAGTTTTGAACATGGTATTTTCTCCGTGGGCTCTGAGCCCTTCACGCCGATATAGTGGCTTGGATCTCCGGACCTCGGCCGAGCAGCCTGGTCAACGGACGCGATACGCCGACCGGGCGTGCTCGGAGCAATCCAAGCCGCTTATCGTCGCTCCGACGAAAATGATTCCGCGCCTGACCAATCCCATGAATCAGGCAAGAGCGACTCGCTCCGGTCGGTCTCCTGGCTCGCGGGTCATCACTTGAAATACACCTTCCCGAACCAAACAATCAGTCCAGTGGTTGCGGAGTGACCCGCCAGTATTTCTCGCTCGCCGCTTACAGTTGCAGGGACAGCCGCAGATTTGACCTTGGAGGGCCTCACTGTGTTCCCGTTACCGGTGCGAACTTGAAGCTGAATGCGCGCAACTTTGCATGCAGCTGATTTTGAGTATCGGTACGCAGCTTTGAAAACAAGGGCTGATGCGCTCGTTTCGCGTCGAATAGCGCGAAAAACATCGTCAAACCCCATCGATGGAGATCCAATCCCGTCCCATCTCCAATGCCTGTGTTGGCGTCGCCCCAACCAACTGCGCGATCAGTTCAGCCGACTCGACGAGTCGTGGGCCAGGACGATTGAAAAGATGGTGGCCATCAACGGCAAAGACCTTCCCTTTGCGAACCGCGGTAAGGTCTTTCCAACCGAAGTGGTCGACGAGCGACCCCAGATCGGCGAGCGTTTGTGGCAACAGATATCCGCAGGGCATCGCAACGATCAGATCGGGATCGGCGGCAATCAAGTCGTCCCAATTCAGCCACGAGGAATGTTCTCCGGCTCGCGCGAACAATGGGTGACCGCCGGCCGCCTCGATTAGTTCGGGTACCCAGTTTCCTGCGGCCATCAGCGGATCGATCCATTCGATCGCGGCGACACGCGGGCGATCCATCCTCTCCGCGCTACTTCGGGATAGCCCTGACATCCGCTCCTTCAAGTCACCGACGACCGATGATGCACGCTCGGGAATTCCCGCCGCTTCGGCGACCTTAGCGAAATCGCTCCATACATCTTCCAATGTATCGGGTGCCAGCGACAGCAGCGTCGGGGCGGTTCCGATCCAGTCGCCGAGTGCTTCTTCCAGATCGGCAGGGGTGACCGCGCAGACCGCGCATTGCGATTGGGTCAAGATGAGGTCGGGCCGCAAGTCCCGCAGAAGCGCGGTATCGACTTCGTATACCGACAGTCCTTGCCTCACGATTTCCTGGATCCGGTCGTCGATCTGCCGCGACGTCAGTCCTTTCTCGAGTCTGGTCGACGTGACGACCGGCAATGCCTTTACGAAAAGCGGATAATCGCATTCGTGCGAGCGACCGACGAGGCTCTCTCCCAATCCGAGTGCGACGGCGATTTCGGTCGCGCTCGGCAGGAGGGACACGATGCGCGGCTGCGCCATGTCAGGCGAACCGTATTCGCGGAGAAGGTCCGAATAGCGTGGGAGCGGCTCTGGCGAGGAGCCAGGACGCCAACAACAGTCCTGCGAACCATAATGCATCGTTCGCGAAGATCTGTCCCACGATCGCCATCGTGAAAGTCTCTGTCCCGCCTACCACCAAAGCAAACCCGAATAGCGCAGCCTCGTAAACAGCGAAGCCGATCAGAAAGGCGCCAAATGTCCGAAGGGTGCTCAGCTCGTTTTGTTCTCCCATGATGATGGCACCGGCGAGCATGGCGAGAATAGATGCGATGCCCAGCGCACCGCCCCAGGCGAACGCATATCCCGTGTGCGGGTAGCCGAGGACGGTGAACCCCAGCAACTGGTTGGTCGCCCAGATCGCGAGGATCGTCGTTAACGCGAGCGAGCGGCGCATGGTCGCGGCGGTCACGATCGTAACAGCCACGAACGGCATCATGCAGGCGGCAACCAGCGATCCGCCCACCGTCGCCAAGGCAAGTGTGACAGGCCATGCGAACCTCGCAATGTCGGACTTTGCTATCATTTCATCCGTCATCGAAATTCTCCTTAGAAACGCGCGCGCGCGCCAATGGCGAACGAGCGTCCGGGCGTCGCGAAACTGAAGACATCCTCGTAATCGGCGGCCGTCAAATTCTCGACTCGGCCGAACAGCTCGACATTATCCATCACCCTCACGTCGGCGTTGACGTTCAGCAGAAAGTAGTCGTCCAGTTGCACGCGAACCGGCACGAACGAGGGATCGATGAAAGCGCTGTCGATCGTCTCTCCATTGTAGCGCGCAACGAGCGTGACCCCTCCGGCATCCTTGGGAGCGCGCCAGTCGACAGCCAGGCTGGCGGTATGGGAGGGCCGCCGCACTTCGCGCGCGCCATCCTCGTGGGAACGCAGATAGGTGTAGGCTCCATTGACGCGCCAAGCTTCCGCGAAGCGCGCCTCGCCGAACACTTCGACGCCGTTTCTCTTGGATACGGTATCGCGATTGCCAGGGCTGGCGACGAAGTTCGGGGGCGGAAAAGAAGTGAAGATCTCTTCGTCCAGTTCGCTCTCGAAATAGGTGACCCCGATTGAAGCGCGCTCACCGAACAGCGACTGGTCGATCCCGATCTCCCATCCGCTCGACTTCTCGGGCCTGAGGTCGGGATTGCCGATGAAACGGCCGTCCACGAACCCATATAGTTCGTAGAACGAGGGGTTCTTCACCCCCGATCCGACGGCCCCGCGCACTCGCGTAGCCGCAGCGATCCGATAGCTCGCCTGAAGCCTGTACGTGGTTGTATCGGCGAACTGGTCGTTCCAGTCCCTGCGGATGGATGCGGACGCGCTCGCTCGGTCTCCGAGATCGATCGCATACTGGCCGACGAGACCGACATTGTCGATCTGTCGGCGACCGGTGAATGCGAAGCCGGTCGGATCGGTGTTACGGAAGCGTTCGCGTTCGACATCGAGAGCCGCCGTGACCCGGTGGGTCAGACCGCCAGCCTCGATACGCAACGTCGTATCGTAGGACCCTTTCAACCTCTGGCCCTCGCTGCCATAGCTGCGTCCAGTCGAAGCGAAACCGTCGCGCCGGGTATCCGCGATCTGGGCCGAAAACGCTTGGGTCCAGCGATCGTCGAGCAAGTCTAGCTCGCCCCTGATGAGCACATAGATAGCCTCGTTCTCGAAGCGGTTGCCGGGGCTATCGACCTGGAATCCGAAGGTCGGACTTCCCGGATCGGAATCGCTGTCGTTGAATTCGGCATTGGTGCGCGCGTAGCGTAATACACCAGTGAGGCGTGCATTGGTTGATGGCGCGAACGTCGTCTTCAGCGAGACCGCACCACTGTCGTTCGCAAGATCGCGCGTGCCGTTCCGGGCGCCTGGCGTGCCATCGGTGGTATTGAGTGTGGCGGACAGCGCGTAGTCGAGATCGCCACTATATCCAGCGATCCGGGCAGCACCGTTCACCATGCCGAACGAACCGGCTTCGATCCGCGCGACCGCCCCGGGCGCATCGCGGCCGTCGAGAGTGATGTACTGGATGACGCCGCCGATCGCGTCCGACCCGTAGATCGCGCTCTGCTGTCCGCGCAGCACCTCGATCCGCGAAGCCTCGTCGGCGATAAGCGTTCCGAAATCGAACTCGCCGGCATAGGGATCCGACACCTCGATCCCGTCAACGAGGACGAGCGTATGGTTGGCTTCAGCACCGCGCAACCGAAGCTGTGTCTGACCGGGAACCCGTCCGACCGCGACCCCTGGGACGTCGCGGAGCACGTCGGACACCTCGCGGACTTGCCTCCGGTCGAGGATTTGCTCGTCGAGGACGGTGACCGATCCGCCGATCCGGTCGAGCGGCATGGGATCGGTGGCGCGGTTCCCGGTGACGACGATCGAGGTGTTGGATGTCTCTGGATCGGCAGCGGGATCGATGGTCTGAGCGAGCGATGGAGCCGGCAGAAGCACGGAAGACAGAAGCGACAGGTGAATGTATTTCATGAGAACGAATTTCCGGGGCGCCGGGCGACTTGGCCGGAGCGTCCGCACGAGTGCGGTCGACGAGACTGCTAGGGACGGACGCGTGCATCCCCCGGCAGTCCTGCCGATGCGGCTCCAACCGCTACTCGTCGCCCGGACGAAATTCGTTTCGCGCCTGGCCAATCCCATGAGCCCGGCAAGAGCGACACGCGCCGGTCGGTCTCCTGGCTCACGGGTTGTCGCACGAAACATACCTTCCCAGACGACAATTGCCGCCCAGTGGTTGTGGAGCCAACCCCACCCATGTTACGCGCTCGCCGCTTACAGTTGCAGGGACAGCCGCAGAATTGGCCTATCGAGACCTCACTGCGTTCCCGTTACCGGCACGCTTTATCGACATTTGATTCTGCCGACGCTCGTCTCATAGACTTTGGTCGAATGAGCGGCAAGCGCGCAGTTCCAGAGCAACGCAGCAAGACGATGGTCGCCGTTTTAGGGGGTAGGTGGACTTAATCCATCGTATCTGTTTAGGTCACCAACTGAAATGCCCAGATGTTGATCCGTCGACCTTTGGATTGGCACCAGCTTTCGCTTTCGTCTGAGATCGATTCTCAACCCTTTCTTAAATATCGCGAATGGTGTCGGAAGCCGTACGGCAGCATTTTAGTTTCTAATGCGCAAGCCGGACAGATCGCATACGGTCCAACTTCGTCGCCGGTTCAATGTCCTCTATATTGAATGCGCGGCCTAAAAGCCGACCGTCGCACACCCACCCTAAACCACGACATTAAAGCGTCAACATTATTGACCCAGAAGCTGACACATAGGCCGTCCACGAGCGTGGCTGCAACCAATCGTCGAGTATCCCGTGTGCGCTCGTAATCCGAATATCTGGCGCTTGGTGTGCGATGATCGCGTCGTTGCGCTGCCTTGGCGTTGCATCATTTAGCGACGCTCTTAGACACTGCCGCTACAGAAACTTTGCAGCTTGGTTGCTAATCAGAAGCACACTCGCAACGCTATCACTGCAGGTCGCTGGCAGCGCCGGATACAGTCGCGATGCACTCCGCTTGCAGGCGTAATCGGCGTGGGGTATTTGTCCGTAAGCGTCTGATTTGAAGAAAGAAAATGAGGGCGAGATAAAAGCGCCGCCGTCGGTCGGGGCGCAGGTGGTTGGTTTCGTTCAGTAATATGCGACGGCACCCATATTGCCCCTGCGGCGCTAATTTCAAAAAGTTCTTTGCTATCAAACAGATTGGCGACGGCGCTTGGCGTTCTGCGCTGTTTTCGTTCGGTAACCCGCTTTCGCCCGGACGTCCTTCGCCGTCCCGATGAGCATCGGTGCATTTGACTGGAGTGCTTGCCCCCACGCCTCTGCGCTGCGGCGAAAGAACGACAGCTGCGGCGTAGGAACGTCATGTGGCGCAGGGTGCCCTAATCGATCGATACTCAGTGCTGATGGCGGGCCGGCCTGTTCCCTCCATGCTTCCCAAGGTCGGTCCGTCATCACCCGAAAGATGAAAGGATCGACGGCTATGCCATCTGCGAGCACGACAGAGCATCCTTGCGAGCAATGCGGGCCCCAGGCCATCGAACCGATCGCCATGCGCGTACCCGAAGCCTGTCGCTATCTCGGGATCGGACGCAGCACACTCTATGTGCTCATTTCCAGAGACGAGATCGAGATCATCAAGATGGGGAGCGCAACCCTCGTGCTCACAGCCAGCCTGCGCTCGCTGGTTGAGCGGCTACGTCGTCCTGCCGATCAGGTACCGGGGACCGCTATATGATTACGGCGCATCCTGACTTGCTGAAAGCTGTGGTGCTTGCCGCAATCGTGAGCATGCCAGATCATTCCAAACGTCAGCTGGTCTCGAAGATCAAAGCGCGGCGTGCAAACGCAGAAGAAGCGCTGGCCGCCAGATTGGTGATTGCGCTTTCGCAGCGATCCTAGGCTCTCTGGCTATGGCAGCTACGCGCCCCAATTCCGGACGTTCAGGCTCTTCTTGAGAACACCTAAAAGCGGACCGACAGCTTTGCTTCGGCACTGAGCAACGCAAACGTCCGATTATAGGGTGGGAAGCGGACAGTCGGACTTAGTTCGGCGTGCCGTCAACTTCCTGGTTGGGGGCCATCCAAAGCTCTTCGCGGGGGAAAGGTATTCTAGTTGAGGCCGCCCATTTGCGGCCATCGATCTCGATAGCCCCCCTTTCGTTCCTAGCGGCAAGAAACTGTTGCAGGTTCTTCCGCTCGGAAGTGGGCAAGAACAAGCTGTAGCTTTCGCCCCGTTGAACCGTAGTCGGGTGAGAGAGTCCCGGCCAATCCTCGTTCCATTTTATCGATGGCTCCGGCGCATACTCGTATGGCTGGACCATGACCTCAATCTTTTCGGGCATCCATGGTTCAGAGCGGGTGTGGCTAAATGTGCGCACGGTTTCATACGCATCGCGCACGGAACGAGGTAGGCGAGCAATCACTTGTTCGTCGTCGAGCGAGCCATACACATTGAGATAAACTGGTTCGCCGCGATATAGCAGCAGCGAATTGTCAGGCTGGTCGGTCGCCAAGGCAACGTCATAGCCACCCGAAAGGGCCGAATTATGCGCAGTCGCGAATGATTTGCGGAATGACTCTAATTCTGCTGCGCTCAGTTCCACGGAGCGATATTCATCACCTTCACGATAAATGACCCGGCCATCTTCATAGAGGGCGAACCTAGGTGAGTCGGACCCAATCACCTGTTTCCATGGATCACGCTCTACCAAGACGACTTCAGCCATGGGTGATTGCCCATTTCGCATCTCCGAAAGAAGATTTGGTCTTTCGAAAAATCGCACGTCATCCGGCCGTGGAGTTAATGGCGCATCGGCGTAGGCCATCTCGAACGCTGCCATCTCGGGTTGATCCTCAGCTTCCCCCGCCACGCAGCCGATTAGAACAAGGCTGAGAAGTGTGGTTGGCAGGCGTATCGAAAATGGCATTAATAAGTAACTGCTCCAAAAGCTGACGGGCAGCAACGGCCTTTTTAGCAAAATGTCTGCTTTTGATTAGCACCGCACTGGGCGGAGACGGCAAGAACTGGGGTGGGAAGCGGACATTGCGCCAGACCCTTCCTGAAGGCATCATGCTCGGATGAAGCATCCTGAAGCGCAATTCGTGGTCGAACTGACAGCGGACGATGAGATTGTCTGTCGAGCGCCCAAGCAGGCCGAGCAGCGCATCAAGATGACAGACCTTGCTGCTGTTTATGTAGAGACCAAAGATGATGGCCCTTGGGGAGCAGACGTTTGGTGGCTTCTCAACGACAACACCGGCCAAACAAAGGTCGCCTTTCCTCAGATGGCGACCGGCGAGACTGAGGTCCTGGCTCGACTGCAACAACTGCCTGATTTCGTAATACGGGGAATGAACTCGACCGACAACACGCGTCTTGAATGCTGGCCATCACCCGTCCAGTGAATGTCCGTAATGGGGTCGTTACCCGAAAGTCCGCTTCCTGCATTAGCGAACCCAAAAGCGGACTGTCCGGAAGCGGCCTTTTTGCTGCCAGCAAAGGGTACGCTTTCTGCGGCACCCGTCTTCGATTGCTCACAGTCATCCGTGAAGCCTTTAGCAGAGAAACCTTCGAGCATTTGTTGGGCTTTCTGGACCAACGCATTTGTGTTGTCCTGTTCGTGGTTGGATCAGAAAGGCATCCATCGGGTCCTGGGATGTTTGAACAAGGTACCACGATCGCATTTGCGCCCTCATTCCATTGCTGCAAATGACCCGCCATCCACCGTGGCGAGAGATTACGCGCTCGAAAAGTTCGGCGCTGCTTATGAGGAACTACATGCATCGTGCCTGGATGTGGCGCTGTATGATGTTCACTCGGGTGAAACAGCTATTGCGCCCCACCATAATGCGCGATGATGGCATCCGGACCGACCGTCTGGTCAGATTTCGTGCCCAGGAAATAAACTCCGCTGGCACCGTCGATGGCATAGTCGCCAGGGATGATCGCGTCGAAATAGACTGCCCAGAAAAAGGCCAGCTTGGCGATCTTGCCGGCGGCGCGTGAGCGAAAAACGCTGCGCACGAAATAATCGACTGCCCACATCAACTGTCTTCCCGGTCCGCCGGATGCGCCTGAATCGATCAGGGCAAATCGGCGGAACAGATAGCGGTGACCGCTCTCGGTAAATCTGGTGAAATCGTAAGCCCCTTCGTGGACCTGCTGCATGAAGGGGGTCTCGGCATAAACCAGGCCTCCGGGCTTCAGCACCCGCCAGATTTCGTCTGCCACTCGCTGCGGCTCCAGGACGTGTTCGAGCACAGCCTGCACCACGACCCCATCGAAATAGCCATCGATGATCGGAATATCGTGCGCATCGGCGACGAACTGCACCTGCGGCGTCGAATAGATGTCGAAGGCAAAAATTTTCACATCGGGGTCGGCATAGAGCGCCTTCATTCCCTGTCCCTCGCTCCCGCCACCGATCACGAGAACCCTGGGACGATCGGACCGGCGCTTGAGTTCGGAAATCAGACGACAGACATTTCTGCGCGTCGATTTCTTTTCGGGCGACAGCAGGGATTTGATCAGTCTCGTGGCGAAGGAATATCGTGGCCGCGCGATCGCGCTTTCTGCATTCGTTGTTTCAAGATCTTCGCGGCGGATTACCGAATTCGCAAAATCGATAAGCACGGGTTTTCCACGGGTTACTGGAAAGTCGCAGGGCTCGCTTCCGCCGACCGAGGTCCGGCGGCTCACGCGTCCGTTTTCGAATTTAAGCGCCTCTCCAGTGATGGGACTTTGGAGCGCACCGTCGAGGTCTTGGATCGAAGCAAGCATGAGAATGATCTCCTCTGAAAGGCGATCACGCCGAAGCGCGCCCGCTATTGAGACGAGAGGCTACTCCTGTCTGTTATGTTCACGGCAGGCTGCGCTTCTTTTACCAGTGCCCGGTAGATCAGCGTCATTTGCTCGCCGCCAGCCGCAAACTCAAATTCTCTTTGGTATACCCTCCACCTGATTTGCCAGAGCTGGGAAATGCATCCCGCCTAGTGCCGAGGGAGGAGTTGGCTTTCCCGTTCAACCCCGACCACAGTCTGGTGCTGGCAATTGCCGGGAACTGTCGAACCGCGTTTCGCAATGGAAATCGTCCTTTGCCAGCATGTTCAGATATTCTTCGATGTTTGGATGCCCATCACCGTTCGCATCGTCACCCTGCATATCCCAGACCATTAGGCTCGAGCGAAAGCTGCCAGAGCAACAATTGCCAGTTCTCATTTCCAGTTTCAGCCGCATGCGCGCCGGCTCGGGCGTTGTGTCCGCCAATTGCCACGCGCAATGACATGCTCCGCATCCTAGGCCCCTGTACGAGACTGGCTATTACCCCTGATCACGTCCTACTTTAGGAGTGATCGTAAGTTCTTTAAAAGCTGGGCATTCAGCAAATCTATTCGCCGTTATGTCCGTATTGCCTTCCGGTTTGGCTTTTGCCCTTCCCGTTAAATCTTGTCCCTCCGACCTATGAGAAGACCTTTCACTCCTTCACCCTCGTAGATGAAATCGAAATTTGGCCAGTTCCGGTGCCATCTTCGTGCTACGTAACGCTCGCCCGGCCGAGCTGCATCGTCCAGCATTATTGCGCCGCCTGGCGGGATCAGGGGGAAAAGGCGTTCGGCAATTCCCCGGCAGTACGGATGCACCGCCCAAGGTGGCCCATCGATGATGAGCAAATCGATGCTCGCTGGCATTTCAGGAAGATCATACCATAAGCCAGGCCAGCGCGGATCGCGCTGGGTCAAGGGAGCGTGTTCAAAATCCGCTCTCAAATGGTGTTCGGCCAGCCAAGCCTCCATTTTTTCGACAAATGGCAAATGTTGATCATAGCTGAGAAGCCGGCCTCCACCGTGTTGTTGGAGCGCCTTTGCAATTACGAGTGAACTGGCACCCGCACCAAGCTCCACCGTTATTGCGGGCTTCATTTCCTCTATCGTATCTACGATCCGGTTCAGGAAGTATGTATCTGCTTTCCAGCTCCCCAAATGCGGAAGAGCATCGCGACCGAGCTCCAACCGATCCAACAACCTGATTTTCTCGGCCTGAGTGCCTCCGTAAAGACTTTTGAGCAGCCACGGCCACTGCAGCGCCCCATAAGCTAATTGGAAAAGATGCTCGCGAGTGGTGCGCTCTTCCAAATTTGAACGATCGTTCTTGGCCAACATGCCCGTGAGATACTTGGTCGTCATAGCAGCCTGCTCATTGGGCTAGTTCGATGGATCGGATCACTTCTTTGGGAAAACATCGATGTGATCGATCCTTACGGCACAGGACTATCATCGTCGAGATCCGTCATAGGATACGGTATGGCAGTTAATCCTTCGAACTATTGCTCCGGCGCCCTCTCCTTCAACTCCTTTCGCATCAACGATGATGCAGCGGAAGAGTTCGGGATCCTTGATCAAGCTGTGGTGAGGTAAAGACACTAATCGCGCCAGGCAGGACTCGAAAATGGGCTGGGGTAGCAGTAACGATCTCACCGTCGGTGTTTATCGGCATCGTGCGCCGCGTTTCCACTTTGAATTCGACACACCGCGCAGTTCGAACCTCTTGCCATGCACCATGCGTTCCAGCGCGAAAAGCCCGCGCCATCAGTACCGACTTCCATAGGTTGGACATCTCGAGGCTATAGAGATCCAATCTACCATCGTCGATCGCTGCAGTGTCCGCTATGACATTACCCCCTCCGTAGAGACGGCCATTCCCAATCGCGATTTGATAGGTTTTAACGTTAGTTTCTTGGCCCTTTTCAACAATTCGGGCGCTGAAGCGCTTTGCACGGCTCAGCACACGAAAGGCTGCAACTGCATAGCCAACCCGCCCATAACGTTTCTTGGTTTGGGGATCGAGTTTTTCGGCTAACTCGCTGCTAAGTCCGATACTTGCGACATTAAAAAACGCATGGCCATTGACCAAGCCGACATCAATTCGACGGGTATACCCCCTTACGATCAAGTCGGCAGCCGCTGCGTGATCTAGCGGAATGGAAAGAGTTCTTGCCAGATCGTTCGCAGTGCCTGCCGGAATGATCCCGAGCGGCAATCCGCTTTCCATTATTGCTGGGGCTGCAGACGAAATCGACCCATCTCCCCCGCAAACAACTACCGCGTCAGCGGTCTGATGAAGCCGCGCAATGTCTCGAGCAATTTCCGGGAGATTTTGAAACGGCTCTACTGTGAGAGTCAAACCTCCAGCTTCGAGTCGGTCGCACACTGGCTGGAGCGCCCTGACGCCTTGTCGCGCCTTCGGATTGTGAAGGCACAGTACACGCTTGATTGGATGCGGAGACATTATTTTGCAATCTCGAAGGGGTTATCACTCTCGGCCAAGTTTAGTGATGTTTCATTAAAACCAAGTGGGCGGAAATTGCGCACGATGTGGCGCGAAAACGCCTTAGTTGCGGGAACCGCCCGCTTGATCCATACGCTTATGCGTTATGGATCCATCGCTTGCCACTTCTCTCTCATTTGATGTTTTGTTGGCAGGTACATTACCGTTTGCTGAAGTTTGGTTGGCTGCCGCAATTGTTGGCGTGACCGCTTCAGCCTTTGCCTCTGGAATACCCGGCACACTTCTTCCGATCTCATTCTCGTCAGGAGCTCTGCTAGGTGGATGGCTGGCCATCCTGGTCGTGGCATTGGGCGCGACCGTAGGTTCTCTAGTGTTGTACCTGCTTTTTGAGCGCGGCTCGCAAGCTGCGTTGCTAGAGCGTTACGCTGACAGGCTGGCGCGCGCAGAACAGTTCACTTCAAAAGCAGGTATTCTCCCGATCATCGGCGCACGCATCATTGGCATCCCCCACGTTATCATTACGGCGTTATGTGCGTTGGGCTCACTTGGTCGATCAAAATACGTGTTCAGCACATTCATGGGCGTACTCCCGGCTATAGTAGTTTCGGCTACAGCGGGAGCAGCGATTTAAATCGCTATAATGGCCTGCACTCTTCCCTTTTGAGCTCTATTCGTCCGGATCAACTCCTTAATTCCTGCGACGGCCATGCCATTGGCGATCGCCATTGGAAAACCCGAAAGCTGGTGAACGCAGTGGGTATTGCTGTGCGCAACTGAAGGCGCAGTGTTCTAGAGACGCCCGCAAAACCTCTCGCCTCTCCTGCCGGACGCCTTTGGCACAAATACTCCGCGCAGCGCGGCGAGCTGCGGCGCTACGCTCACAAGTGTGCTTTTTTTGCGGATCGCCGGTTCAATCCTTTGAGCCTCATCTGCGACCAAAGCACTTTCGTTCAAAATCTCGTGTTTTTCCGCCAGAGTCTACTAGCAGTTAACCCATTCGAGCCGCCTATAGCTATACGGCAGCTCACGGCCCAGAGGCCCTCGGACAGCTATGCGCCCTCATTCCGGACATCCGGATGAAGAGTAAAGACGCTCGAAAGCAGAACCTCCGCTTTTTAAGAGGATACCGATTACGTTCAGTACGGCACAAACGTCCGGCCGAAAGCTTGAGCGAAACTACGAAAATTAGATCTCAGATAATTTATCTGGGCTGCTTCACGCACAGTTCTGCCAAGGGCTGCTTACACATTGCTTGATGCCCCTTTACGCCGTTTGTGCGGATGATCGATCGGTACCGATCTTGTGTGCCGGGTCTCCGGTAGCAGTTGGAATTCCATATCCAGTTACCATTTCACAGGCCGAGAGCCCGTGAAAGGACACAAAAGATGAGTGCAGCAAATGGCCGGATGACCTGCCCAGTGGATGGAACCACCTTGGTTATGAGCGAACGTTCGAGCATCGAGATCGACTATTGCCCCACATGTCGGGGCGTCTGGCTCGACCGCGGGGAGCTGGACAAGATCATCGAACGTAGTGCGCAGCCCGCCCCCTCGCGGGCACCGGCACAGCCTACATCTCCTTCGCACGACTTTGGAAATCGCGGAAGTTATTCCTCGCACGGTCATTCAGGGCGCAAGCGCAAGAAGAGCTTCCTTGAGGAACTGTTCGACTGAACATCCTGTAGCCAACTCCCAAGCGCCAAATTTCGTCACACCTGTCAAAGTGTATTTTCAGCTGTACGCCGGCATGGGTACGCATTGCATCCCCGACCGGGCGCTTGGGCGTAGGCCATTCAGAATTGTCAGATTGTGAAGTTCGTCTCTCGTTCGACAGGACAGGACAGGACGTTTCTGATACGGCTGCATTCGCTCCAGCCTCACTAATTCCCCCTAGCTTTCTTGGTTTTCTAGAAGGGCCTCTACGAAGTAAGCCTCCGTGCGCGCGAGAGAACGCATCTCCCTTCACAAGTGATCCCGACCGCCCCGTTCCTATCCCCAAAGCCCAGCTGTCAATGCAGTATACCCCGCGTATCCCGCCACCAGAAAACCACCCTCCAGTCTGGACAGCCGTTTGCCTGTGAAAGCGAAGGCCATCACCAGCGCGGATACACATAGCAGGACCCAAAGATCGAACTGCAAAATGCTCGCAGGTATTCGCGTCGGCGATACCATCCCGGTTATGCCCCCGATAAAAAGAACGTTGTAGATGTTCGAACCCAATACGTTGCCGAGAGCGATCTCGCCTTCGCGTTTGAGCGCTGCGATCGCCGACGTCACCAATTCCGGCAGTGATGTACCGACTGCCACTACTGTCAGGCCGATCACTTCGTCCGATACGCCCAAACTGGCCGAGATGGTAATCGCTGCATCGACGAGCATGCTGCCGCCCCAGATGATCAGAGCCATTCCTGCGAGCAGGAAAACGATTGCCAGGACTACCGAGCCGCGCGATTCCGCCCTCGGGACAAGCGCGGGGTCAACCTCTTCAAGCGCCATGGCCTTATCGAAGACAGCTCCGTGTTCACCACCTGCGAGCTCCTGACGAATGGCAAGATAGATATATCCAACTATACCGAAGACGAAGAACATTCCGACGGCTCGGGTCAGACCGACCGTATGGCCAGCAATGATCAGCATGCCGATGCAAAGCAATCCCATTCCGCCATCACGCCAGAGAACCCTTCGCGGCACTGCAAATGGCGCGATCACAGCTGCTACACCGAGGATGAGCAGAAGATTTGCTATGTTCGAGCCGACGATGTTGCCAAGGGCCAGCCCAGGCGAGCCAGCCAAGGCTGCCTGTATACTCGCCGCCAATTCAGGCATGGATGTTCCCATGCCGACAATCGTCAGGCCGATGAGCATCGGTGAGAGGCCGAGATGTTCCGCGATGCGAACGGCGCTTCGCACAAGTAGCTCACCTCCTCCGATGAGCAGAACGAGACCAAGTAAAAGCAGTAAGTAAGTCATGGCTTAAGGTCCGTACCGATGCGCGCGCTTAGCGTGTCAGAGCCGTTGCGGCGAGTGCCGCAACGATGCGAATGCGGTAGTGTACGCGTACCGCCGCTGCTAGATCCGCTTGAGCGCCATGCCCGAAACCATCAATGCAGCGCCGTGCTCGCATGTTGGATTGTGCATAGGACAGGCTTGCATCTTTAGCCGCCACTAGACTCAGTTGAAGTACATTTGGAGAAGCCAAATTAGCCGATGATCATCGCCCAATATCCGGGGCCGTCCTCATTTCCAAGCCATACCGCGTTGAGCAGTTCTCGGGTGCCTCTATAGAAGGCAGCCTCGCGTAGCGGATGGAAACAAATGAGCTTTGAGTTGCCCTCGACATTTTTCAACTCCGATGTGCTGGCGTCTGCCTGTCTGCTCTTGGGTCTCCTCGCCTCACGCATGATCGCTGGCCGCGCCTTGCTGAGGCGCGACGATATAACGGAAAAGGTCGCCCGGCGGTGGACCGCAAACGTGCGCAACGTTCTCATCCTCGTCGCCGTGGTCGGCTTGATCATGATCTGGGCGCCGCAGCTACGAACTTTCGCCCTATCCCTGACAGCGGTGGCAGTCGCGATCGTTGTGGCGACCAAGGAACTGATCTTGTGCCTTTCCGGCGCTGCCCTTCGGACATTCACGAGAGCATTCTCGGTCGGAGACATAATTGAGGTCGGCACAACGAAAGGCGAGGTGCTCGATCTAAACCTGCTTGCAACCCAGCTGAGAGAGTTCGAAGGCATCGATGGTTCAGTTGTGCCAACCGGCCGTATTGTGACCCTACCGTACAGTCTTCTGTTTTCGTCCCCGGCAAAAGTCCTGCCCCACTCTCGCGCACGCATAGAGCATGCATTCACCATGACCTTCGAACCCGACGTCAATCTATTTTCGAGGGTTCACGAACTTCGTGCTATTGCAGTTGAGGCCCTCGCTAAAACCGTCGCAGCCGAGGGTAATAGCTCTTCGAGCCAAGTGGAGGCTGAACGCTGCGACATTGAACTTGGCACCAGCGAGATTGGAAAATATCGTCTTCGAATCACGCTCCTCGGAGCTCGAGAGCCGCGTCGCGCAGAGAACGCGGTCGCCTGTGCAGTCGGCGCCTTCATTGAGTCTCAACGGACTTCTTCCTCTACAGAATAAATCAAAAAGACCGGCAGCGCTCACGTTCGCGCAAATGTAACCGGCGCCTGACGAATGCCCCCGCAAGCCGCAGCTGATTGCTTGGACCAAGCCGCTAACCGCCTGGTCCCTTCATTAGGCGCGCCGGCGCCTGCCGGATAAGCCAAAGCCGCGTATCAGCCGGTCTACTACACCTTCGCATACCAAGCCGATCGCCGAGCCCACGATCACATCGCTGAGATAATGAGAGCGGCGCGGCACTTGTAGGAGCGCTATAGCGGTGGCGGATCCCACGGCGACAGCCTTATGCTCGGGGAAAGCGCGCCCGAACGCTGCGCCCACGGCCAGTGCGCCCGCCGAGTGCCCCGATGGAAAACTGGTCTCGTCATGACTGGCGGAAACGCCTGCTTTCACGCGATGATCGTCTTCGCCTTCGCGCGCGTCCGGGCGCACCCGGTCGACGCGCTTCTTCAGAACATTCTTGGCCTTGGTCGCAATCGTATGGGCGGTAAGCATACGTACTCCGGCCAGCGTCAGCTTCGCATCGCGCCTGATCAGCCCAAAGATGATAATTGAAGCGCACAGGGCGCGCATGGGCGGCTGATCGCCGATCTCACCAATCAGGGAGAGCGCTTGGACAGCAGCTTTGTCCGACGGCGCTACTTTCTCGACAAGAGCCGCATCTGCATCTTCGATGGTCTCAGCGGTATTTTCGAGCAGGGCGGAAAGCTTCTCCATTCGCTAACCAGCTGCCTTACCGAGAACCAGCTTGAAACCAGACCAAACCGACATAGCATCTTCGTCCATATTATCCTCATCAGCGTGGGGCTAGCGTTGGCCCGATTTAGATCGCAGGTATCGGTCGCGCCGAACCGGATGGGTAGGATTGACCTGCACGATCGGCATCGAACGGCGTGGCGAATAGCCCAAGCCTGCACCCCGACACCGGATAAACCGATGCGGTCCGACATCACGATTGTATTACATCGTTAGAGGGGCCCGGTCCGCGAATTCTCAAAGCCGCCGGGGGCAATGAAAGTTCCCACAATACGTATGACATAGAAGGATACGCGCAACGGACGGCGTTCCGCGGGGTCGCACATTACCGCCGAATTTAAACAGTCATGTGCGACATGCACTGGTGAGGAAACAGCAGCGCGTTCGTTATTCAATCCCACGATGAGCAATCACATTGAACTTGCTTGGTGAACGCATTTGTCCGCTCCCGGTATGGCAACCCTGCTCAGACTTTTGTTAGAACTGATATGCTTCTATTTACCCTTTGTGGCATCGTAGGGGACTGCAGCAATGCGATGGAAATGGATCGGCTCGAACCTCACTCGCGTTTTATTCGGTCTTTCCCTTATAGGCCTGACGCTAATTGTTGTGATCCAATTTGGCGGCAACCATCCATCGGAGCAAGTCGAAGCCGCGGGAGATTTCACGGGCGCACTCAACCGGTCAGGTTTCATGAACCCATTTGGTGGGGCGTAGTGGCGTGGCATTACCGGTTTGTATTCGCTCGCCTGTGGGCTCCCGCTGACAGCTAAAACGCGCTGATTGCGTCTAGTGAACTACGTTTTTGCAAGCTACCGCCATCAGCATCTTTAGCGGAGGTCGCGTCCAGACCGGAGCGCAAATAGTCTCAGAGCCATGGCTTCAAGATTGGCTATCATTGCGCCAGTTTACTGCGCTTAACCCACCGAATGAAACGCCCAGCGCCGCGTTTGCATTATCGCTGGTACTCTTCCCAGGAAAACGCGTGTTGTTGTTAATGCCGCAGAAGAAGAGGAATGCTTAAGTTCGAAAGCATGTCATGGGTGACACCACCAAAAATGCGTTCAGTGATCCGCATGCGGCCATAAGCGCCCAACACGATTAGCCCGCATCTTCTCGCGGCCGCGGCTTCTGTTATCGTCTGCGCCACTGGCATGCCATCGAATTGAAGTTCAACCATATCGCATTCGATACCGTGCCGAGAGAGGTACTCTGCCCCGGCGATCGGGGGAAAATCGAATTGCGCCCCTTTCTTCTTTTTCATCGCGACGGTGACCAGGAATACACTTTTCGAACGCTTTAGCAGTGGGGTGGCTGCACGCAGCGCGTGGGATGCCTCCGCCGACCCGTCCCAAGCGACAAGGGCTGGCTGGTCTAACTCAAGCCGTTCGATGTTCTCCGGCAGGACAAGCACTGGACAATCAGCTGTCAGTGCGATTTCACCCGCCGTGTATGACGGTAGCGATCCACCAACCCTAGGCTCTCGAGCACCTAGAACTATTATATCCGTCAAAGCCGAACGGCGAAGCATGGCATGCGAAACTGGGCCGCTATCCTCTATCCAGTCCCAAGGCACATTCTCGTTTGCGAGATCGACTTCGGACTTCTTGCGAAGGTTGCGTGCTTCCTCACGCCAAATTGGCACCATAGCTGCGAACGCCGCGCCATAGGGACCGGCTGAAACAGTCGTTTCGAACGGCATCGAGTTCAGAAGGGTGAGATGGCCATCAAGATATCGGGCCAGATCGAGAACCAGATCCAAGCGCCGTGGGTAATCTTCGTCGTTATAGGCATTGAATAGGATCGTTTTCATCATTTGCCCTCCAACACGGACGGAGAGTTCCGTCCGAACTCCCTTAAGGATAGGACGGGTCGACGAAGGCGTAATTGATCCAAGACAATTTAGAACGAAGATGCACCAGCAGCATTCAGCACTCAGCCACCTAAAAGCGGACCGTCTTCAACCGGCCCAAATTCCGCCGCTTCAAATTACAAGCGAATTGGGCAATCAGATTGGACACCTTCACTGATCGCACTCCAAGCTGGACACACGCCAAACCAATCCTTGCACCTTGGAATCGGGAGGTTCAGTGTGTCGCAATGCAAACGCCAGAGTGCGCCACGAAACTCCGATTTGTGCTTCCCCCGCGCTTCCCCGGAGCAACCGACAGAGCGGGGAAGCAGAATTCGCCAACTTGCGATCCGCTTAAGCGGTTCAATTTTCTAAAGAAAAATGGAGCGGGCGAGGCGATTCGAACGCCCGACCCCAACCTTGGCAAACTTTCCAGTCGCCTTTTCTATGCTTTTCGATTCTACGCCAAAATGCCATCAAATGTCTGATATCTTGATTATTTTTTGAGTTCGCCTACGCTAGGCTTTTCCAGAGGTGACCGGCGATTTCCGTTCCCGTGGTCACCCGGTGGTCACCCCGACACCCAAGGTTGGGGTCGCTTGACGGAGCATAAAATGGCGAGTCCCAAGTCGATTTTGATCACAAAGCGTTTGCTTGATGCGACGGCGCCAAGATCTAGGCGCTATGAGATCTGGGACAGTCAGATTTCGGGTTTCGGAGTGCGAGTAGGCCCAAGCGGGATCAAGACTTTCGTTGTTCGCTACCGGGCCGAAGGCGGCGGTCGCTCGGCACCCAAACGCTTCGTGTCGATCGGTCGATTTGGTGCGCTGACTGTCGAGCAGGCACGAAAGCGCGCGAAGGAGGTTCTTGCAGCAGCAGCTCTTGGTGCCGACCCTGCGGCCGAACGCAATGCCAAGCGCCTTGAACTGAAGATCGCCGGGCTGGTCGATCTCTATGAAGAAGAAGGATGCTATATCCAGCGCGGTCTACGGCAGGGCGAGCCGATGAAACCTTTGACCAAGAAACACACGATTGGTCGCTTGCGTCATCACGTGGTTCGCCTGCTCGGTCATAAGCGGATCAACGAACTGACCGCTGGCGATATCGAACGTTTCTTCCGCGATGTCGAGCAGGGCAAGTCACGTAAGGACCAGAAGATCGGCCACCGAAAACGTATTGTCGTGCGAGGCGGTCCCGGTGCTGCCCGAAAAGCATTTCGGGACCTTTCTGCCATGTACAGCTTCGCAGTCCGACGAGGACTGGTCGATTCGAACCCTTGCGAGAAAGCCGTGGTCAAGAAAACCGACGGTCGAAGGACGCGTTTTCTGTCACTCGCCGAAATCAGGAAGCTCGGCGAAGCTTGTGACAAGCTAGAGGGAGAGGGCTTTAATCCGAAGGCTCTCAACATCACCCGCATGTGGATCCTGACCGGCTGTCGACGCCAGGAGATCGTCGAGCTTAAATGGGACGAAGTAGACTTCGAGCGTGGATTGCTGGTCTTGGCCGACAGCAAGACCGGGCAATCGACTCGGCCACTTTCAGGGGCGGCGCTCGGATTGATCAGGACGATCTCAAGAAACGACGACAGCGAATATGTATTCCCAGCGGACTCCGGGGAAGGCTACTTCCAGGGAACCAAGAAACTATGGCCAAAGATCGTTGCCAAGGCCGGTCTCAAGAACGTGACGCCGCACACACTGCGCCATACCATGGGTGCGATCGCCACTTCGAGTGGCGAAGCCCTCGCTATGACTGGCGCTATCCTCGGCCACGCCAATATGCGCTCGACCATGATTTATGCCCACATCGATTATGATCCGGCCAAAGAGGCCGCCGACCGGGTAGGCGCTACTCTCTCAGCGGCGCTGGGCAGATCAGTGGAGCCCGCCAGCGAATGATCGCCAAAGACAATTGGCTGAGCATTTGCTCTTCGCAATTGAGTGGCCCGATTTGAGTCGCAGAGAGACAGCCCACCCACCGAAAATCTCGACGCGAGACTACTGCTAAACCTCTGCTCGCTTTGCGGCACGACGTGCCTTCGCAAAGTCACGGTCGGTAGCCACGAAACGCTCGAGCATGGGCGCAATGAGTTGCTCCGGTGGAGGAGCATCCCTTTCGTTCCCCCCATTCAACACGACACCATACGCGACAAGGTCACTATGCAAGCGCGCAGAAATCTCGATCGACAGTTTGACTGGTTTGACGTCGGTAATGTCGGAGAGTTTGAGCCGGGTCACCGTACCTACTCCATGATAATATCACGCGTCACCAGCACCCGTACCGGGTAGCCCGGGCGGATGGTGAGCGTCGGACGAATATCGAGCTCGCGCGAGACGATCTGCTCCCCTGCACGGTTGACGGTGTCCTGGCTGCCCCGGCGAAGCGCGCGAACGAGATCGCTGTCACCGCCCAATCCGAGTTCGCTGCCGATGCCGAGCAGGGTTGAGACAAGAGTAGCCTTGACCACCCCGCCCCAGTGATAGTCGACGCCGTCCTCGAGCCCGGCATAGCCTGAAGGGTCGGTGGCGGGCTGGCGTTCGAGAACGAGCGAGCGCCCGTCAGGCAGGATCAGGCGATTCCATGCCAGAAGCACGCGGCGCTGCCCGAAGCCGACATCGGACGCATAGTCGCCGATCAGGCGTGTGCCCTGAGGAATAAGCAGAATCCGCCCTGTGAGGCTGTCATAGACATTTTGCGTGACTTGCGCGGTCACAAGGCCGGGCTGGTCTGACCGGACGCCGGTGATAAGCGCTGCAGGAATGACCGAGCCTGCCTGAAGCACTGCATCCGTCGGCGCCGCGGCGAGCTGCTGCAATGCAGAGGTGCGCCGATCGGCCGGGCGGTCGAGGAAAGCGGGCGCAGATCCCACGGCATCGGCCCGGCTCACAAGCTGCGATGCGTTCGAATTGGCTGTGGGCGATGCATCGGTGCTTGAAACCGCCGTAGCGCCCGCAAAGAACAGCTCGCTGCCCCGCGCCACTTCGCGCTCCTGCTCGATGCGCTGGCGCGCTGCCTCTGCAGGGCTTATTCCCTGCGTCTGCGGCGGGGCGGGCTGCGCTCCGACTGGTGGAAGCGCAGCGACAGCTCCGCGGTCCTGAGCATTGAGGATGGGCTCGCCGAGATCGCCGGGAAGCGGCGGGCCGAGACGCGGTACCTGCGAATAGTCGCTCGGGCCCGATGCAAGACCGTCGGCGACCGCCACTGTTTCGGTTCCAAACAGCTCATCCGGCCCTGCCTCCGAGACCGGTTGCAGGGCGTAAATCAACGCGCCGCCAACCAGTGTCAGAGCAGCGGCGCTGGCGATGCCGATGGCTTTGCGCGAGAGGCGGACGACGCGCGGTCCCTCTCCGCGTAAACGAACGATGGATTCAGCATCACTAGGCCGGTCCGGTTCGGCTTCACTGTTCATGACCGGCCCCACGCCCGATTGGTGATTTTGACCCGAACCTGCCTGCGCTTGGCGCCGAGCCGCAGTTCGGCCTTCTCGAACAGGCGGTCTACAATCAGGTAGCGGCCCGAAACGCGGTAATTGACCAGCTCCGCCTGCCCATCCTCGCCGATAACGAAGAACGGCGGCATCTCGCCTTGCGCAATATCGGGCGGAAACTCGATCAGGGTGCGCTGCCCGTCATCGAATATCCGCACCGGTCGCCAGTCGGGCCTATCGCCCGAAATCCGGTAGTCGAAATTGAGATTCTCGAGCGCAAATCCGCTTGCAACCGGCGCGGCGCGCGCTGCGTCCTCTTCGGCCCGGCGAAGAGCGATCAATTCGTCTGCCGGATAGCTCCAGCTGACCGACGCCATATAGACACTGGGGTTGGCCCGCAGTTCGACATGATAGGTTCGCCGATCGGTGTTGATCACGAGATTGGTCGCAATATCGGGCCGGGTGGGTTTGACGAGGATGTGGACGCGCGCGGTAGCGCCGGTCCCGCTCAGCGTATCGCCGATCATCCAGCGCACCGTATCGCCGGCAGCAACCGGTCCGGGACCGACGAGCTTTTCGCCTTCCTGCAATGCGATATCGGTCACCTGGCCCGGCTTGGTATAGATCTGAAACAGCGCGCCCTCGGTATAGGGATAGCGCTGGATCGCATTGTCGAATCCGACATCGTCGGGCTCGACCCGTGCGGCATCGTTCGCCGCTCCCACTTGGCTTTGGGGGTCAGGGGCGGGGCCAGAGCCAGGGGAGCGGCGCGCGGCAGTGGGGGAGGACTGCCGCGAACTGAAAAGGTGAGGAATTCCGATGTTGTCTTGCAGGACCGGGAAAGCCCTTGCGAGCGCGCCCAATGCTTCGATTGACGCCGCCGCTTGCGGGGCAGGTGTCGCCGCGACAGGCGAGGCAAGAGCGAGGGAGACAAGGCCGAAAAGGCCGACTGCGGGAATTGTATGCGAGCGGGACATCAGCCGAGCTCCTTTGACCAGTTGATGGAAGTGACGAAAATTCCGAGCGGGTTTTTGCGAAGCGCATCCGCGTTGGTGGGTGGCTGGACGGCGATGCCCAGAATCGCGGTCCAGCGGCTCGTCTCGGCGAGCGAGCCGTCACGGTAGCGGCGCTCGATCCAGGCAACGCGGAAGCTCCTTGGCGAAGCGCGGATTACGCTTGTGACATCGACCGCAACCTGTTCGCGGCCGATCGCGGCGAACGGATCGTTGGCCCTCGCATAGTCGTTGAGCGCAAGCGCACCTTTGTCGCTGGCGAAATCATAGGCTGACAGCCAGTTCTCGCGCACCACGATCGGATCGTCGGGAATGGCGCGCACGTTTTCGATAAACCGGGCAAGATGAAACGCAATCTGGGGATCGCTTGGGTCGAATGCGGCATTGGCGGGCGCAACGCTGCGCGCTTCGCCGAGTTTGTTCACTTCGACCACCCAGGGAACGATGGTTCCCCGCGCGTTCTGCCAGACGAGACTGCCAGTCAGGATTGCCGATAATCCAAGCGCACAGAAAAAAGCATAGCGCCAGCTTCTCGCCTGCACCCGCGCGGAACCGATGCGCTCGTCCCAGACCTGGGCCGCGCGCTGGTAAGGTGTCTCGGCTTGCGGTGTCTTGCCGTATCGGATCGAAGGGCGTTTAAACATGAGGCGTCAGTCCTTTTCCTGAGTGTCGATGGAAGCGCCTGCGCCGTGCCCGTCGCCAGAGCGAACGGTGTGCGCGGCGAGCGACGCGGAATGTCCCAGAGACTGGCGCTGCTTCATGGATTTCGCCCAGTTCGGCGGGCCGTTTTTGGACGCTGGCGAAGACGGCGGCGAGGAGGCGACCCGGCCACCCATATTGCTGGCTGCTGCACGCGCTCCTTCGCGGAAATTTCCTTTGGCGCTATCCGCCGCCCTACGCAGAGGCGAGAGGGCAGCACCGCCTGCGGCGCGTCCGACACCGGCCATGCCGCCTGCAAGAGCGGCGCCGCCGCTCTTGCCTGCCGAACCTGTCGCATAGGCCATGGTGGCGCCTCCTGCAGCGCGCGATGCGCCACTGGCGACCGAGGATGCTGCGCTGGCTACAGCGCCGCCCGCAAGCTTGCCGCCGGCAATGCCGCCGACGGCTGCCCCGCCGGCCAGCACAGCGGTGCCTGCCGCGGCCCCTGCGCCGAGCTGCGGGCCGCCTGCGACGATGCCGTTGGCAATACCGGGACCGAATATGCCGAGCCCGAGCAGGGTAAGACTGGCGAGCACGATCGCCAGCGCATCTTCAATGGTCGGCTCGCCCGGAATGGCACTGGTAAACTCAGCGAAAAGCGTCGAGCCGATCCCGATAATCACGGCGAGCACGAGCACCTTGATCCCTGAAGAGACGACGTTCCCAAGCACGCGCTCGGCCATGAAAGCGGTCTTGCCGAACAGGCCGAAAGGGATGAGCACGAAGCCTGCAAGCGTCGTCAGCTTGAATTCGATGAGCGTCACGAAGAGCTGGATCGACAGAATGAAGAAGGCGATGACCACCAAGGCCCAGGCCACCAGCAGGATGATGATCTGCAGGAAGTTCTCGAAGAAACTTATATAGCCGAGCAGATCGGCCATCGACGCAAGCAAAGGCGCGGCAGCATCGATCCCCACCTGCGCGACCCATCCCGGCTGCAGCAGATCACTAGCGCCAAGGCCAGAACCGCTGGCCTTGAGGCCAAGTCCGGCAAAGCTTTGGAATATGATATTGGCCAGCGCGCTCCAATTGCCGATGATATAGGCGAAGATTCCGACGAAGAGCGTCTTCTTGACGAGGCGCGCGATAATGTCGTCATTCTCGCCCCAGCTCCAGAACAGCGCAGCGAGCGTGACATCGATAACGATCAGCGTCGTCGCGATGAAGGCAACCTCGCCCGAAAGCAGGCCGAACCCGCTGTCGATATATTGCGAGAAAATCGCCAGAAAACGGTCGACGACGCCGGTGCCTCCCATGTCAATTCTCCCCGCGCGATTGAGGCGTAGGAGACTGAGGCGCAGGAGCGCTCGTCACGGAATTCTCACCAACTGGGACGTAAGCGTCGGGGTGCTCAACCCCGAAAAAGCGGCGGCGTTTCTCGGCCCAGGCCGCACGGCAGTCGGGCGAGGACAGCGCGAGCTCGCCCATTTGCGCGCAGGCCCTGAGCTGCGCGGGCAGCGGATCGCCGTCGGGCTCCCAAATGGTCGGGGCAGCTTCAGGGCGCGCTGCAGGCTCCTCGCGCAATTGCACGAGCGTCATGGCGATAGCGAGGCCGACAAAAACGGCTGCACCGGTGCGCGCGAGGAGTTTGCTGTCCATGGTGGGTCAGTCCGATTTGGTCGGAAGATCGCGCGGGCGGGTCGCCAGAAAGCGCCGTAACTGCTCGCGCGCCTGAGCCTTCGCCGCCGCACGTTCGGCAGCGTCGAGTGCTTGCGCTCGTCCCATGGCCGCCAAGGTCGCGGTAAGATCGGCGAGCTGGCGTGTTTGCAGCGCGAGCAGCTGGTTCCCGGCCTGCGCAGCTTGCAAGGCACCGGCGGCCGACTGGCTCGCGCCCAGCAGGCTATTAACCGCTTCGCGCGAGCCTTCGATATTGGCAACCGCTCCCGCTTGCACCTTGAGCGCATCCTCGAAAGCGGCGACACTATTTTGCCAGCGCGCCTCGGCGCTTGTCACCAAGGCCTGCTGCGAAGCACCGAGCGGGATGTTCTTGTATTGCGCCTCGAACGTCGTCTCGATCTCGCGCACATCGTAAGCGATGCGCTGGGCCTGCTGCAGCAATTGCTGGGTCTGCTGGATTTGCTCCCGCAGGGGCTGGACGATATTGAGCGGCAGGCTCTGCAGGTTCCTCGCTTCGTTGACGAGCGAAGTCGCCTGGTTCTGCAGCATGCGGATTTCGTTGTTGATTTGCTCGAGGGTCCGCGCCGCGGTCAGCACGTTCTGGGCATAGTTGGACGGGTCGTAGACGATACCGCCGAACTGCGCATGAGCAGGCATCGGTGCTGTGGCAACCACGCCGGCGACAGCAAGCGCAAGGCCGGTAGCCAGTCCGTTCAAATTCTTATGAAAGATCATTGGAAGTCTCCTTCTTTCTGGGGGGTTGAAAAAGCCGAATTCGGCTCGGGAATAGCGAGCAGCTCTGCGGCCCAGTCGAGGCCGCGATGCCTCAGCCAGGCTTCGGGAAAACCTGCGAGCCTTTCGTTTTCGGCAATCCGGGCAATGGCGAGCTGATCGCTTTTCGAAGAGGCAGCCGTGAAAGCGAGCGCCACCTCTCCAAGCCCGAGTTCGAACAGGCGATTGCCGCGTGCCGACTGGCAATAATAGTCGCGCTTTGGCGCGGCCTGGCTAAGGATTTCGATCTGCCGGTCATTGAGCCCGAAGCGGCGATAGATCGCCTGTATCTGCGGCTCCATCGCGCGCTCATTGGGCAGAAAGATGCGGGTCGGGCAGCTTTCGATAATGGCGGGCGCAATCGCCGATGTTTCGATATCAGCGAGGCTCTGGGTCGCGAAAACCACGCTCGCATTCTTCTTGCGCAGCGTCTTGAGCCATTCGCGCAGTTGCGCAGCGAAGGCAGGGCTGTCGAGCACCAGCCAGCCCTCATCGACGATAAGGAGGGTAGGCGATCCGTCTAGCCGCCCTTCGATCCGGTGAAAGAGATAGGAAAGGACCGCAGGCGCTGCCGCAGAGCCGGTCAGCCCTTCTGTCTCGAACGCCTGGAAGCGCGCCTCACCGAGCCGTTCGCTTTCGGCATCGAGCAGCCGTCCGAACGGGCCGCCGATGCAATAGGGCGCGAGCGCCTGCTTCAATGCCTGCGACTGGAGCAGGACCGCGAGGCCGGTAAGCGTTCGCTCTGCAACAGGCGCTGTGGCGAGCGAGGTCAATGCAGTCCACAGATGGTCCTTGGTGGCCGGATCGACCGCGACACCTTCCGAGGTAAGGATAGCCTGCAGCCATTCGGCGGCCCAGTTTCGTTCGGCCGGTTCGTCGATGCGCGCAAGCGGCTGCAGGAGGACGGCATCGTCGCTGTCTTGCGAAAGGCTTGAACCGAGATCCTGCCAGTCGCTGCGGCATGCAAGCGCCGCGGCGCGGATCGACCCGCCGTAGTCGAAGGCGAATATCTGCGCGCCGGCATAGCGGCGAAACTGCATCGCCATGAAGGCCAGCAGGACAGACTTGCCGGCGCCGGTTGGGCCGACCACCAGGCTGTGACCGACATCGCCGACATGAAGCGAAAATCGAAACGGGGTGGAGCCTTCGGTCTGCGCGTAGAACAGCGGCGGCGCATCGAGATGCTCGTCGTGCTCCGGCCCTGCCCAGACTGCCGAAAGCGGCAGCATGTGCGCGAGGTTGAGCGTCGAGATCGGTGGCTGACGAACATTGGCGTAGACATGGCCCGGCAGCGAGCCAAGCCAGGCTTCGATCGCGTTCATGCCTTCCGTCACACAGGTAAAGTCGCGGCCCTGGATGACTTTTTCGGCGAGCCGCAGCTTTTCGGCTGCGAGTGATGCGTCTTCATCCCAGACAGTGACGGTTGCCGTGACCAATGCCAGCCCGACATGGTCCGACCCCAGTTCCTGCAGCGCTGCATCGGCACCTTCGGCCTTGTTGGCTGCATCGTTGTCGACAAGCACCGAGGCCTCATTGGTCATCACCTCCTTGAGGATCGCGGCGACCGACTTGCGCTTGGCGAACCATTGCCGCCTGATTTTTCCGAGCAGTTTGGCCGCGTCGCTCTTGTCGAGCATGATCGCGCGGGTCGACCAGCGATAGGCGAAGCCCTGCGCGTTGAGGTCGTCGAGCAGTCCCGGAAATGTCGCGCTTGGAAACCCGACTACAGTCAGCGTGCGCAGATGCGCTGCGCCAAGCCGCGGTTCGAGCCCTCCGCAGAGCGGTTCATCGGCGAGCAGCGCATCGAGATGCATCGGCGTTTCGGGTACGCGAACTTGCTGCATGCGCGTGGAAATGCAGCTGTGAAGGTATGTCAGCGTTGCTCCATCATCGAGCCATTGGACTTCAGGAAAGAAGCCTTCGAACAGGCGCAGCAAACGGTCCGTCCGGTCGATGAAGCCATCGAGCAATTCACGGGGATCGACGCCTTTCTGGGCCTTGCCTTCATACATCCAGCTTTCGGCGCGCGCGGCATCCTCGGCAGGCGGCATCCAGAGCAGCGTCAGAAAATAGCGACTTTCGAAATGCGCGCCTTCTTCGGCAAACTGGGCCGCGCGTTCGCGCTCGACCAGCGCAGAAGCAGGATCGGGAAAATTGCATGCAGGATATTCCTGCGCAGGTCGGCGGACTGCTTCCGCGAACAGCGCCCAGCCCGAGCCAAGGCGGCGCAGCACACTGTTGAGCCGCGCGGTCGTTGCAACCAGCTCAGCAGGCGTTGCGCTATCGAGATCAGGTCCCCGGAAACGCGCGGTGCGCTGGAAACTGCCATCCTTGTTGAGCAGCACGCCGGGACCGATCAGGGCCGCCCAGGGCAGGAAGTCCGCCAGCCGTTCGGCCTTGTTTCTATATTCGCGCAAGCTCAGCATGGCTTAGACCTGCAGATGCGCGGGGAAGCGCAAGTGCCGCCGGGCGACATCCACGAATTGCGGGTCGCGCCGCGCCGCCCACATCGCGGCCATATGGCCCAGCGCGAGGAAGGCTATCCCTGCGATCCACAATTGCAGACCGAGCCCGATAGCTCCTGCAAGTGTCGCATTGGCAATCGCGAGCCCGCGCGGCGCACCGCCCAGCAGGATATGCTCGGTCAGTGCCCGGTGGACGGGAACGGCGAAGCCTGGCGGCAATCCAGTTGAACCGGCGCCCATCAGACGAGCGCTCCGCCGCCGAACGAAAAGAAGGAGAGGAAAAACGAGGAAGCTGCAAAGGCAATCGACAGGCCGAAGACAATCTGCACCAAGCGCCGGAAGCCGCCCGATGTATCGCCGAAAGCGAGAGCGAGACCGGTCGCAATGATGATGATCACCGCAACGATCTTGGCGACCGGCCCCTGGATCGATTCCAGGATCGCCTGCAGCGGTGCTTCCCATGGCATCGACGAGCCGGCGGCATGGGCCGGCGCGGCAAGCGTAAGTGCGACAACACCGGCAAGAGCGATAGCGGAAAGGCGCGATCGCGCCCGCGACAGAATAATCATCATGAAGGGTCTCCTTGGGTATTGGGAAGAGGGACGAGGACGTATTCGCCCGAAGCATCGAGAGCGCGGACCTCGGCCAGTTCGGCGAGCCGCCGTCCGGCGCCATCGCGCACCAGCACAGCGATGACGTCGATGGTCTCGGCGATGAGCGCGCGCGGTACGGTCACCACGCTTTCCTGAATGAGCTGTTCGAGCCGCCGCAGCGTACCGAGCGCAGAGCCTGCGTGGATTGTGCCGATCCCGCCTGGATGACCCGTTCCCCAGGCCTTGAGCAGATCGAGCGCTTCAGCGCCGCGCACTTCACCAATGGGAATGCGATCGGGGCGCAGACGCAGCGCCGAGCGGACCAGATCGGACAGAGTTGCAACGCCATCCTTGGTCCGCAGCGAGACGAGATTGGGCGCGGCACATTGCAGTTCGCGCGTGTCCTCGATCAAGACAACCCGGTCGGGACTCGATGAGACCTCGGCGAGCAAAGCATTGGTAAGCGTCGTCTTGCCGGTCGACGTGCCGCCCGCGACCAGGATGTTCTTTCGCTCCGCAACCGCAGCGCCAAGCGCCTCGGCCTGCCATGCATCCATGATTCCCGCCGAGACATAGTCGGCGAGCGTGAAGACGGCGACAGCAGGCTTGCGGATGGCAAAGCTCGGCGCGGCGACCACCGGTGGCAGAAGACCTTCAAAGCGTTCGCCGCCATCGGGAAGCTCTGCCGAGACGCGCGGAGCTCCAGTATGCACCTCGGCGCCGACATGATGGGCAACGAGCCGGATGATCCGCTCTCCGTCGGCGGCGCTCATCAGGCAGTCGGTCGCGGCAAGGCCTTCGCCCAGCCGGTCGACCCACAGACGGCCATCGGGATTGAGCATCACTTCGATCACCGCAGGCTCTTCAAGCCAGCGTGCGATCTCGCAGCCAAGCGCCGTGCGCAGCATGCGCGCGCCGCGCGACAATGCCTCGGACCGGATCGGAATAACGCTCATGAATTGCCTCGAATTGCGGCAACCGACCACCGGCTGCACTCGCGAGGCAGATCAAAAGGACATCAAAATGCTGTCAGGCAACAGGAATTTGCGCGAAGCGTAGAGTAGAGTGAAATTGGCCGGAAAGGGCGGTGCGACATCCAGCAGGTACGGTTCTCGTGTCGATGCCGCCCTCGCTTGCTGGGTTGTGAATTTCTCGTGTTTGCCCCCAATGGCGCCTGCTCATGGTATCTTAGGCGTTCCCGATTTTCGAAAACCCTTCACCGTGACTTGTCACAAAACCTCTGATAGGGGCATGTCGAGTGTAAGGATTTGTGACATGAAGGCGGCGACCCAACCCACACAACGTGAGATCATGCGCGGGCTCTTTGCGCAGCAACCGATCCTGCGCGCGCGCGAGCTGCGCGAAGCGGGTGTCGATGGAAAAACCATAGCCCGGGCGGTCGACGATGGAGAGATCAACCGCATCTCGCGCGGGCTCTACCAGACCGCCGACGCAGACATCGATGCCGACCAATCGCTCGCTGAAATTGCAAAACGCATCCCCAATGGCGTGATCGCCATGGTCTCAGCGCTCGCCTTTCATGAACTGACCGATCAGATGCCGCGCAAAGTGTGGGTTGCTATCGGCAGCAGCGACTGGTCTCCCGCCCCCTCCTATCCCCCTACACGCACTGTTCGATTTAGCGATTCCTATCACCAGCAAGGGATCGAGCATCACAAGGTCTCCGGCGTATCCGTTCCGATATATTCTGTGCCGAAGACGCTTGCCGATATGTTTCGAAACCCAAAGCTCGTCGATCGATCAGTCGCAATTGAGGGACTGAAGGCCGCGCTTGAACAGCGCAAGGCCACACCGGCTGAAATCTCTCAGGCCGCGATTGAAGGCGGAGCCTGGAGCACGATGAAGCCTTATCTCGAGGCGCTGACCTCGAATGGCTGAGAAGCCCATCAATCTGGCAAAATCGGTCAAAGACCGGCTGCTCAACATCGCACGTGCGAACGGCCGGGTGTTTGACGTTGTCCTCGTTCGCTTTGCGCTCGAACGCCTGCTTTATCGCCTGTCGCAGTCCGCCCATCGCGAACGCTTCGTCCTCAAGGGCGGAATGCTGGTTACCGTCTGGCTGGAAAGCGAAAGCCGCGAAACGCGCGATGCCGACTTCCTGGGTCATGGCGATGAAGGCCCCGAGCAACTCGTTGCGGACTTTCGGGAGATCATGAGCATCGCGGTTGATGACGGCATAGAATTCGATCTCGACGCTCTGAAAGCCAATCCCATCAGAGAAGAGATGGAATATGGCGGGACGAGGCTCAAGACCTTCGCCTATCTCGAGCGAACGAGGATCCCGGTGACCATCGACATCGGATTTGGTGACGCCCTTGCCGACCCATCCCATGAACTCGCCTACCCGACATTGCTCGATCTTCCACCGCCCGACATTCGCGCCTATCCGCCTGCCACAGTGATAGCCGAGAAATTTCAGGCGATGGTTCAGCTGGGCATCGCGAACGGACGTATGAAGGATTATTACGACCTCTGGGCGATGCCCCAGGCCCTCGACATCTCGGACGACGAGCTCGACGCTGCCATAGCGGCGACATTCGCACGCAGAGGGACCGCAATCCCAACCGATCGCCCACCCGGCCTGTCGGAAGAGATGACGCAGGATGGAACCAAGCAAAGCCAATGGGCCGCATACGCCGAGTCAATCGACCTGGAAAAAGTCAGCCTCGAGGAAGTGATCGAAACCATCTGGTCGATGGTCGGACCCGCTTGCAAGCGGATCTCGCAATCGAAGTAGCTTGTATGGTTTTTCAGCTACGGGCTGTTTCCTGTCTGTTGGGTTATAATGCCAGAAGGACCGCAACTGGAGAAAACGAAGCCTATTGATCGCGATGTTGCGAAAAGGAAAAAGTAATTGGCGAGCCTATCTAGCCTTGCTCGATACCATCGCACCGCAATAAGACCGATCTTGGTTGCGTTGACACTCAAGATTTGGTGATATCGCCGCGTTTACGAAAGAGGTTTTGCTTTGCGCCGTTCCGATCCCGTCTATCTCGATTTCATGGCTTCGACGCCCGTCGATGCGTCCGTGATCGATGTCATGGCCGAAGCTATGCGCGAGACCTGGGGCAATCCTCACTCGGATCACGCGCATGGCTTTCAGGCCTCGAAAATTGTTGACCAATCCAAGGAAGCAATTGCCGCGCTGCTCGGTGCCGACCCGGACGAGATCCTTTTCACCAGCGGAGCGACGGAGGCGAACAATCTCGCCGTCAAGGGGGTCATGACCTCCGCCGCACGACGCGGAAACCATCTGGTAGTGACATCGATCGAGCACAAATGTGTCTTGGAAGCAGCGTATTCGCTCAGCCAGAGCGGTGTCGAGGTGACCGAAGTCCAGCCAGACACCGATGGCCTCGTGAGCGCGGAAGCGGTCGCGCAGGCTCTAAGACCCGATACAGCTCTCGTTTCGGTCATGCATGCGAACAATGAAACCGGCGTGCTCCAGCCCGTGCGCGAAATCGCCGAAATTTGCCACCAATATGGCATTCTCTTTCACACAGACGCTGCGCAGACCGTCGGCAAGATCGATGTTGATTTCGACGATATCGATGCCGATCTGCTGAGTTTCTCGGGTCACAAGTTCTACGGTCCGAAAGGTATCGGCGGCCTAATCGTCTCGCGCGCGGCACCGTTTCAGCTCGTACCGCAGCTTGACGGCGGCGGCCAGCAACCTCTCGGCCGCAGCGGCACGGTACCGGCCCCGCTTTGCGCCGGGCTTGCTGCGGCGACCCGCCTATATGAGCGTCACGGACAGTCCGCCGGCGCACATATTCAATCATTACAAAGACTTTTCGAAGATCGGATGGCACGTGACAGCGGGCCATTCATCATCAATTCGCATGCCGAACGGATCCCCGGCTGCACGAGTCTGCGCGCCGACGGAGTTAATGCCGAAGACATTCTCCTTCATGCTCGCTCCGAGATTTCGGCATCGACAGGTTCGGCCTGCAACTCAGGCAGCATCGAGCCTTCCTACGTTCTCATGGCTCAAGGCCTTACTTTCGAGGAGGCCTCGGCTTCCATGCGCATCGGGATTGGCCGCACTACCACCGAAGCTGACATCGACCGGGCCGTCCTCGCCTTGTTTGCCGCGCACGAGACAGCCTACCGCGCTGCTGCATGAGGCGCTAAATTTCGAACAAGAGGCGCGATAGGGTTGCCAACTGGGGGAAATCACCAGTAGGAACAAATCATGCTCAGAGGACCTCTTGGACAACCCGGCGTCAAGACGCGCTTCGCGGGACATGAAACTTTCCCGCTCCGTCGGCTGTGGTTACGTAAGGCTTATGACGCCGTGTGCGAGGACGCAGGCGATCCGACGCCCAATACATTCGACAAGGACGAGGGGATCATCCGGTTCGGGGTCGGCAAGAATATGGTCGCTGCTATCAAGCATTGGGCCCTTTCATGCAGGATCGTCGAAGAAAACCCTGAGCGAGGCGCCGGTGCGTTTGCGACTACGCACCTCGGCGATCTCATCTTCGACAGAAATGCTGGGCTCGATCCATTCATGGAGAGCCTCGCTACGACATGGCTATTCCATTGGCAGATCGCCAGCAATTTCGAACGCGCCACGACTTGGTATTATGCCTTCAATCATTTGAATGCACACGGGTTTGACCGTGATGGCATCGCCGAACCGATCAGAGTACTGTGTGCGCAGCTCGACCGGTCTCGAGCGTCCTCGACGACGATCAAGCGCGATGTCGAATGCTTCGTCAGGTCGTATGTCGCCAAGGTCGGCGCAGGGGCTGTCGACGATCAGGTAGAGACCGTGCTCGGCGAGCTTGGCCTCATGCGCGAAGTGTCATCGCGCTCCTTCGCTTTTCGGCACGGCCCCAAGCCCGGCCTGCCCGACGGCATCTTCCTGTTCGCTCTTGCCGATTTCTGGAAAAGGCGTGCGCCCGAGCAGGCGACGCTCGCCATCGATACGCTTGTGTACGAGCCGGGTTCGCCGGGCCGGATCTTCAAGCTTGATGAAGACGCGCTGATCGACCGGCTTGTCGACATCGAAAGGACCGCCAAGGGCACATTTCTGTGGACCGATAGCGCAGGCGTGCGATCGATTGCCAGACGGAACGAGCACTTGCCCGATCCGGCCTCATTTCTCGCCAGCGCATACCCGCGCATCAAGGCGTTAGCGGCATGAGCCAGGCCTATCTCGCAGACCATGTTTCGGTCGCCGCGCGCTACCAGAGATCTGTCAGGATTGATGCCGATTTCGGCCAGGCCGACCCTCTTTCCGGCTATGTTCTGCAAGGATCAGCGCGTGATGCTTTGGCCACGACGCTGCGTCTGGCGGCGAATGGCCAGGGCGCGTTTACCTGGACAGGTCCTTATGGCGGGGGCAAGTCGAGCCTCGCGCTCGCTCTTGCCTCCTACTCGCTTGGACGCGGACCTGCCTACAAGGAAGCCAAAAAACTTCTTGGCAATGTGCCCGAGGTAACAGACGTCTTTGGGAGCGCCCCCAAGGACTGGCTTTGCGTGCCGCTGAGCGGGCGCCGGGGTGATCCGGTCTTCGATCTACGCGAAGCGCTCGCAGTCGCGATCAGTAGCGACCCGGGCCGCGCTCGGACCAAGAGGTCGAAGACGGAAGCTGCCGACGGGCGCGATATCGTCGAGCGCTTGCAGCGCGAGGTCGAGGCCCGTCCCAAGGGCGGCGTACTCGTTATTATCGACGAGCTTGGCAAATACCTGGATGGCGCTGCCGATCACGCCATTGATATTCACTTCTTCCAGGACCTCGCAGAGGCCGCTAATCGTAGCGACGGACAGTTGATCGTGGTCGGCGTGCTGCACCAGGCTTTCGAGCGATATGCGGATCGTCTCGGCCAGGGCGTCCAGGATGAATGGCGCAAGATCCAGGGCCGCTTTGCGGATGTGCCGATTATCACGGCGGTCGACGAGGTTATCGAACTTGTGGGCCGTGCCGTCGCGACAGAGTGCGCGCACGCCCAGTCGCACGAAGTAGCTGCCGTCGTCGCCAGAGAGATTGCAGGACGTCGTCCGGGCGTTCCGCAGGACCTTGCAGAAAGGCTCGACGATTGTTGGCCGATACATCCTGTCGCAGCAGCGCTCCTGGGCCCAATTACCCGCCGGCGATTCAGCCAGAACGAGCGCAGCCTGTTCGGGTTTTTGGCCTCGGCCGAGCCGAATGGCCTCACCGAATTCCTCCAGCGCACGACGATCGCCTCGGGGGAAACGTTCGGACCAGCCGAGCTGTGGGATTATCTCCAGGTCAATCTCGAGCCGGCGATCATGGCGTCGCCCGACGGCCATCGCTGGGCACAGGCCGCGGAGGCGATCGCGAGGGCTGGCCGTGACGGTAATGGTCTGCGGTTGCAGATCGCGAAGACCGTCGCGGTTATCGATCTTTTCAGCAATGGATCTGGATTGGCAGCCTCCTTTGAAACGATTGCGGCAAGTTTCGACCAGCCTCATGCCGAGACCGAAAAGCAGCTCACCGAGCTCGTCAAAATTTCGGCACTGGTTTATCGCCGCCATCTCGGGGCCTACGCGATATATGCCGGAAGTGATTTCGACATCGAAGGGGAAATCGAGGCTCGTATTGCCGAGCGTGGACGGCTCGAGATAGCGGCGGTGAACGACCTCGCTTCGCTACAGCCGATCTTGGCAAAGCGACATTACGCCGAATACGGCACGCCCCGCTGGTTCGATGCCCAGATAGCCGAGCTGCCGCAGCAAGGACTTAGCCCGAAAGACGGTCGGATCAGCGCCGGAGCGGCCGGCAAGTTTCTGCTGCTTCTGCCTGGGGTCGAGGTCGAATTGGAAAAGGCACAGACGAGTGTCATTGAGGCCTCACAGGCGGAGCATCGGCACGGCCTGCCCGTGATTGTCGGTCTTGCTTCGAACAGCAAGGATATACGCAAAACCGCTATCGAGCTCGAGGCGGCACGTGACGTACGCAATGAGAGTCCGGAACTTGCAGGCGATGCGGCTGCCCGACGCGAAATTGATGCTCGAATAGCCTATCTGTCCGCACGACTGGAAGGTTTACTGAGAGAAGGATTCGAGCGCGCGGACTGGTTCGACAACGGTGAACCGCTCGATATCAAATCACTCTCCTACGGACTGTCGCAGGCGGCGAGCGACATTGCCCGGCGGACTTTTGGGCAGGCACCGATTGTGCATTCCGAGCTAATCAATAGGCGGCGGCCGTCTAGCAACACGAATGCGGCCCTGCGAGCGCTGCTCCACGCTATGGCGGTCGCCCGCGGCGAGCAGCATTTCGGGATCAAGGGATATCCCGCGGAAAAGGGTCTAGCGGTCACCGTTCTGGAACGATCAGGTCTGTATGCACGGCAAGGCGACCGATGGGACTTCGTTCCGCCCAGCGACGACAGTACGTTTGCCCCTCTTTGGTCGCTGACCGACAGGCTGCTTGAAGCAGGCAAGCAGGTTTGCGTTGCCGACATCTACCAAAGGTGGAGTGAGCCGCCTTACGGCGTCCAACAGGGCGTGATGCCGCTTCTGCTCGTAACCTTTCTTTTCTCGCGCCGCACCAGCACGGCTGTCTATGCGAAGGAGGCCTTCCAGCCAGCCATTTCCGATCTGGTCATGGACCTGCTCTTGCAGGACCCCGAGCAGATCGCGCTGCGATCTGTTCCGAGCGATGCCGCGAACTCGGCCGTGCTGAAACAATATGCAGCCGTTGCGGCCGAGTTCGTCGATGATCCGCCGTCGCAGGAGCCGCTCGAAATAGCGCAGGCCCTCGTACAATTTGCCTACACGCTTCCTAACTGGTCGCGTAAAGCGCAGGCCACGCTCTCTAGGCAGGCGATCGACGTACGCCGCTTGCTGCTTGATGCAGACGATCCCTACCAGCTGCTGTTTGTCGATATTCCCCAAGTCCTGGATGTTTCGGGCAATGACATCGCGCCAGCGCTGCGCACGGTATTGGGGGAACTCGATCGCGCTTACCCGGCCATGATTGATGACCTTAAAGGCCGAATGTTGGAGCGCTTGAAGCACGGCGATGCAGCAAATCTCGGTGAGTTGGTGGAACGGGCCACGCGAATTGCAGGACATGGCGGAGACGACCTCAAGCTCCGGGGCTTCATTACGAGGCTTGCCGAGTTCGATGGGTCGCTCGAGGGCATGGCAGACATATGCGGGCTCGTGATGGGCAAGCCCGTCACGACCTGGCACGATCTTGAACCGAGCCGCGCAGCCATGCAGCTTTCGGAATATGCCTACCGGTTCCGCCGCGTGGAGCTGTTTGGCAACAACGGTCAGCAACCCACCCAGACCGCAGTAATGGTGATGGCGGGGGTCGGGTCGACCGAGAGAAGCGTTGTGCGCCGAGCACAAATCGCGACCGAAGCGCAGAAGCGGCTCGAGCCTCTCCTCGACGAGATCGGCAAGACGCTGGACACCGCACAGCTTGAACCCGACATGGTGCTCGCCGTGATCGCGGAACTCGCCCAGCGCCACATCCAGGATGATGGGGAGCGCGACGTTACGGCCACCCTCAGTAAGGAGAAGGAGGCATGACGGAGCAGGCGATGCATGTGTTGGGACTTTCCGGCGGGCGGGACAGCGCTGCGCTTGCCGTTTGGATGCGCGATCACCGGCCCGAACTCGACGTGCAGTATTTCTTCACCGACACCGGCAAGGAACTTCCTGAAGTCTACGATTATCTGGGACGTCTCGAAGGGTTCCTCGGCAAAACCATCGAGATGCTCAACCCGGGGCGGGATTTCGATTTCTGGCTGACCGAGTACGGTCATTTTCTGCCCTCCCCGCGCACCCGCTGGTGCACCCGGCAGCTCAAGATCCAGCCATTCCAGAAGTGGCTCAAGCCCCATCTCGATGCAGGGGTCGAGGTGCATTCCTACGTTGCCATCCGGGCGGACGAACCGAGCCGGTCAGGTATGATCGCCACGCACCCCAACATGCACGTCCACTTCCCTCTCAGAGAAGCCGGGCTCGACAAAGCATCGGTCATCGGATTGCTGGAGAACTCCGGTTTGGGTCTTCCGGACTACTACCGCTGGCGCTCGCGCAGCGGCTGCACGTTCTGTTTCTACCAGCAGAAGATCGAATGGGTCCGCTTGATGCGTGAGCACCCAGATGCTTTTGAAGAAGCCAAGCGCTACGAGAAGTCGGCGATCGAGCACGGATCGCCGTTCACATGGACAGCCAATGAAAGCTTGGACGAACTTTCCCGGCCCGAAAGAGTGTCGGAGATCGAGCGTCAACATGAACAACGCAGGGCGCAAGCTCGTGCGCGACGTATGCCGAACCTCTTACGAGCGCGCCTTGCCGATGCGGGTATCGACGAGGCCCTGGAGGAAGACGAAAGCGGCTGCCTCGTTTGTCACAAATAGCCGCTTTCTTTGCGTTCTAAATTCTCGGTGCCGCGCCTCTTGGGGTAATACGTTATTTACAATGGCTCGAAAATGCGCTCACGAAAATGATTCAGTAACTAGTTGAGGTAGAATGTTCACAGTAACTGCCAGGACCGTCCTCGAACTTGGTGCTGAACTGATCTCATCTGACGTTATCGCCTTTTACGAGCTGATCAAAAACGGCTTCGACGCTGGGTCCAAAAATGGCGTGGCGATTCGCTTCGAGACTTTACTCACTCAAAAGGCGGCGCAGGCTGCCTTGCGAATAAAAGTTGATAGTGTCGCAGTATTAAAAGAGAATGTTGAAGAAGCTCTAGAACATAATGCTCCTAAAGCCCTCGTCGAGGCTTTCACCGGCGAACTTGCGAAGGCAAAAACGCTTTCAGCGGCGCAAGCAATCGTGTCACGGGCACCTTCCAAGTACAATCGCGTCATTGTGGAGGACACCGGGAGCGGAATGTCAGCAGGCGATCTCCAAGATGCCTTTCTCGTAATTGGCACTTCATCGCGCAGAACGGACGTAGAAGCTGCTATCAAGACGGGGGCGGACGATGCTCCCTACCTTGGTGAAAAAGGAATTGGCCGTCTCTCTGCCATGCGGTTGGGCGATACACTAGCGGTCATCAGTGCGACCAAAGATGATACGCACTACAATCTTCTGCAGATCGATTGGAACGATTTTGCGAAGCCTGAGGCTATGCTCAGCGAAATCGACATTGAACCTGAGCAGGGGGACGAAAAGGACGACGAGATTTATCACGGGACTAAGCTCGTGATCGGCAAACTGCAGGCGTCCTGGTCATTCGAAAAGGTCTATGAGCTTTGCCAATATGATTTTGCGCGGCTTATTGATCCGCGGATGCCGCAGAAAAAGCGACCAAAGGTCACCGTGTTCTTCAACGGTGAGCGGGTAAGTATTCCAAGGATGCCAAAATCTATTCTCGACGCTGCGCACGCCCGTATTGAGGGTCGCCTCGAATACCAAGATGGCGAACCGATATTGACCTGTACTGCGGAAATACGCGATCTGGGCTTTGAGCACCCTGTCTACACCGAGACTTATGTCTTGGGCTTGAAAGAAATGGAAAGTACGTTCGGTGAAGAGCTCGGTGAGACCTTCGATGAAGCGTTGCACGGTCTTGGGCCGTTTAAGTTCGATATGAACTGGTACAATCGGCGCCGACTCAGCCGCGCGGATAGCACCGGAACCACGATGTCGTTGCGCGATCAGCAAAACCGTTGGTCCGGCATCATGCTCTTCCGCAATGGATTTCGCGTTTTCCCATACGGCGAGGATCGGGACGACTGGCTCGATCTCGATCGAAAAGCCCTGCGACGTAGCGGCTACTTGCTCAACAAAACCCAGTTCATCGGTCGTGTTTCTATATCACGGACTCGCAACTCAAAGCTCATAGACCAAACCAACAGAGAAGGGCTCCGTGAGAATAACGAGCAGCAAATATTTCTAGAAATGCTCCGTTGGGTTATCCAAGACGCGCTTGGTGATGCAATCGCTACGACTGAGCGCGAATACAAGATCGATAAAACCGAGATAGTGGGCGCTGCCGACCGCCTGAAGGAACTCGAAAGCCGTGTTAAGAATGCAGTAAGCGGTTTGAAGCGGGTCGTACCAATTGACGAGATGGATAGCGTCGACGAGGTCCAGCATACGCTTCGAGAGCTTCTCGCCTTTGCAGCATTGCTCCGCTCCCGCATTGATGAAGCGGAAAAGGAAGGGCGGCGCCTTCTTGATATGGCAGGCGTGGGACTGATGGTGGAAGTGGTTGCGCACGAGCTCGCCCGGTCATCGGAAAATGCTCTGAGCGTTCTCAAGGGGCTAGACGACGAAGGTATGCCCGACGATGTTCAAGCGCAGCTTTCCACGCTGCAATCGGCGTTAAAATCGCTTGGCAAACGCATTCGAATTCTCGATCCAATGAGCGTGTCCGGCCGCCAAACTCGTGAAACATTCGATCTGAAGGCGCTTGTTTCAGAAATCGAGGAAGCCCACTTCACACAATTCTCACGCCATAAAATCACGGTCGTTCACAACGGCGACAAAGGGGCAGTGCGTGTTCATGCCGTTCGCGGAATGATTATCCAAGTCCTTGAAAATCTGATTTCAAATTCCGTACATTGGCTCGATGTGCGCGCCAAACGCGATGCCAGCCTTGAACCAGAAATACGGATTTCGGTCGTCTCCCATCCACCGGCCATCGTATTTGAGGATAACGGACAGGGTATTAGTCTGGAGAACGCGGAAAAGGTCTTCCACCCGTTTTTCTCATTAAAGGACAAGCGCAGAAGGCGCGGGCTCGGTCTCTTCATCGCCCGCGAAATTGCGAAATATCATAAGGGTGATCTAACTTTGTCCGACCACATTGACGAAGGCACCGGCCGATTGCATCGCTTTATATTGGAACTACCCGAAGAGGCAGCTCGATGATGAACCTTCAAGAAGTGCTTAATGCAAGGGGCATAAAGAAGGTTCTAGTGGTCGATGACTGTATTGATGAAATTCCACTAGCTAATGACCTCGTCGGAGTCGAAGACGCGTGGGCGAATTTTCACGATGACTGGAACGAAGACATCGAGGCCGTCATAAGCAGCGCGTATTTTGGAGATCTCGAAGAACCCTTTCAGCTCCGCCAAGACGACACTTACATTGCCGCTCTCTGGATGAAGCAAGATGAACTGGGCGAAAACATTCGCCCGCTATTCGAGGACTACAATTCAAAACAACGGCACGACTTGAAGTCTGTCAACGCACTTGAAGGCTACCTCGCAGATTTAGGACTAACGAGCGAGCGACGCGGACGCGATTTTGTTGATGCTGCTCTAGAAGCCGATTTGATCGTCATAGATTTGTTTCTCGGCGCTGCTCAAGATGACGACGCGTCCAAATTGTCAAAAGATAGATTAAGAGAAACCGTTGAGCAAAGGCAGGCAGATATGCCTCCGGTCCTGCTATTTTCCAACAGTAGCCGTCTGACTGAAAATCGGGGCGTCTATCGAGACGAAGCCCAACTGCTCGAATCTGGATTTCGTATTCTCAGAAAGGACGAGCTCGAAACCCCTGCTCCTCTCCTTCGGCAGTTGGAGAGACTAGCTGAAAGACAAGACGAAACAAAGCTCCTCGCGCGCTTCTTTTACGCTCTCAATCGAAGCATGGAGCAGGCAGCACAAGATACGCTCACAAAGATGCGCGGACTTGGACTGTCCGATCTGGCGCAAATTCGCCAACTACTGTTAGAGTTTGAAGGGCGTCCGATGGGTGGTTATTTGGTCGACGTGTTTGACCGCGTCTTGCAGCATGAAATTGAATCGCAAAGCGAAATCATTGACGCAGCGATTGAGCTTAATAGGTTCGATAGAGCAAACTCGGGGCCCCCATATATCGCCAGCCCAATGCGGTTCCAGGAAGTCGTCAAACGAATGACTGCGCAGGCTCCGGAACGACTACCGCTTGGAGGTAGCGGGGATTTCCCTTTGACTTTTGGCGATGTTCTGTTTCGGGCCGCAAACGAAATGCAGGACGCGTTGGCGGACGCTGCGTTGGAAGAAGCCGAAAGCGGTGTTTCTGGAGGCACGTTAACGCTCGATGCAGAGTCGTCGTATCCAACCGTTGCACAGGTTGAGACTGGCGATCTGCTTCTAGTAGTTACCGCGGCCTGCGATCTAGCTCGCGGCGATGCAGAATCCATTTTACTACTTAAAGGTAAGGCAAAACCGATATCCGAGGATAATTGGCTCTATAAAGGCGTCAGAAGCCCTGCGCTCGATATTGGTGGTAATCTTTATCGAGTAGATTGGAATCTACTCCAATACGAAACGATGCCGCTTGCCGCGGCGACAACTCTCTATCGCGAGGAATCGCTTATTCGGATTGCCCGATTGCGCGAACAGCATGCACTAGAGATTCAGCAGAAGCTATTGTCGTCATTGGGACGGGTTGGCCTCCCGGCGCATCTTCCAGCCGTCCTCCCGCTTGATGTCCGGGCATTCTACTACTCGGACAAGTTAGAGCTCACGCCTCTCGATACGCCGGACATACAGAGTGAGAGTATGTGCTTTGTCGGACGAGATGCCAAATCGAACCAAGTCGCGAGGGTCGTCTTGTCCGAGACGGGGTGCGACCAGCTCATTGGCCAGCTTGACAACGTCGATCAAAACTTAGTTGCGCCCAACGCAAAAAATTCAATCGAAGTTCTTAAATCAACCAACAGTTTATATGAAATACTCGAGCACGGGATTGAATTAAAAGGACTGAAGCCAGGACACAAGGAGCCCTGTAAGGTGAACACCAAGCATGGAGAATTACCTCTGGTCACGGTAGTCTGGAATGGCGAGCCATTGCCAGCAAACGTTACTAAGAACGATGCGCTCGCCAAGGGGCTTGTCTTGACAGTTGGATCACGAGAAAGTGGCTTTTGAACCTTGTGTGGCATTATCATTTGCTGTGCGCCGATTTTTTAGAGCGTCATAGCGCAACGATAGAAGCTCCGCCTTAATTCTAGAGAAGTACGCTGGACCAACCTCTAAGCGCCGGTAATTACCACCGCAGGGTCGGGATCGCGCGCTCCCATCGGTCCATGGCAGAAGTCTACAAGATCTCGCTTCGCAATGTGGCGAGCCGCTCAGAACATATCTCGTGCACCACTCTACCAAGTTCCTCGACCTGCTCACCAAGCCATTCGAGCTCTTCCTTCGTTATGCGGTAGTGCTTTGAATAGCGGGCCTTGACGTAGGCCTCTTTGAGCTTCTCGAACCGCGCTCGATCCCGGCGGGTGTCGCGGGGCCAGACATACGTCAGTCGCGGATCGATCCGCTCGGCCTGGGTGCGGAGAAAGCCAAGGTTGTGTACGTGGGGTGTGTAGAAAGTGCAGACCAGCAGGACCGTATGATACAGCCTCTCACACGACTGGTGGAGGATGAAGGCTGCTTCTTTTGTACGCCCCTCTTCCCAAAGGCCACGCGCGGTCTTGAGATAGACGAGTGCACTTGGATACCACTCATCGAAATACTCTTGCGCCATCGCGAGTGCTTGCTCAGACGTCTTTGGCTTAGGCTTATGCAGTTCGGTGTCGTCCGCCTGGTAGAGCGCCACCCCGTCCTTCGCGACGTCCATGAAGAAATACCGCCCGTGCGCGAGCCCGTCGTTCACTTCCTGCAGAGTGTGGACGATAAAATTGACTGGCGTGTTGAGCGTTTTGGTGACGCCGTATTCGCGCATCAGCCGGTCATCGAGCTTGGACCAGTACTTGATGCGATCGACCAGGCGCTTGTCGTTGACGATGACGAGCAGATCGTAATCGGATTGGTAGCCCTTGGCAGTATGGGGTTCATCGACCCATGTTCCGCGCGCGTAGCTGCCGTAGAGAATGACCTTCAGAATGCGCCCGGCCTTCTTCCAGTCATGCTTGGCCAGCGCGAAGGCGTCATCGAATTCTTCGAAGATCAGCTGCACCACGCGCTCAAGCTCGCGCTGTTTTTGCGGTGGCAGATGATTGAGTTCGGTGCGCATGACACAACCTCTAGCAAGCAGTTGGAATAGTTGCACCTATAGACTGGCGCAGCGGCATTTCGCCCTGCTCCAGAGCGCACCTCTGCTCTCACCCAACCGAAACATTTGACTAAGGTCTGCGCGTCTTCGCGCGCGAAGTTGCCGTGAATACATCGAAGCGCGCTTCCAATGGACTATTGCCCATTTCCCTCTTCATCATGTGCTGGCTCCAGACGAATGAGCTCATCGGACAGGTGCTTTCCCGTTTCCATTCTGCGTGCCAGCGCCTCGACGAGATGACTGAAGCGTTTCTCGGCGTCGGCGCGTGCTGCCGCAGAGGCACCGGCGCCGAGTGCAGGCGTGACTTCAAGCCAGCGCCTCAGGTACAGAGCAAACGCCTCGTTGCCGACCTCGACGTGATAGTCGAGCTTGTCGATCTGCCGCGAAATCCGGTCGAGGCGCCGACTGAATGCCGCCTCGAGTCTCTCAGACCCGTCGGGCGACAGGAACGAAGCGATCGCCGCTTCCACCAACGAAGCCTGCGATACCCGCTTGCGCCCAGCAAAGTCGGCGAGTTGCCGCGAGAGAGCGGGCGGCAGGCGGAAAGTGTGCTTGATGCGGTTGCCCTTGCTCACAATTCGATCCCGTCATCGGGATCGAGCGCCGCCCGCTGTGCATTCGCGCGCATCTGGTCGGCGATCCGGCGGTTTCTACCCGCCTCTTCGTCATCGCGCCGGTCGTCGAAGTCGAATTCATTGCGCGGTGGCGGTGGCGCGGGCGCTATATCCTCATGCTGGGGTAGTTCGGGCTCGCGCCGGACACCGCCATCGGCAACCGTGTCGCGATCTTCCGGCTCAGCGGCATCCGACGCGACAAGCGGTTGCTTGGGTGCGCGCGCAATCACCCCTTCCCATTCTCCGGCGCCGGGCTGACTGGGCGATTGTTTGGCCACCGGCGGCGGCTTGACCCGTTTCGCCAATCTGGGATCGGCATAATAGCGCGCCTTCTTCGCCCGGATCGGATGCGCGCCTGCAAGCATCACAATCTCGTCGGTATCGGGCAACTGCATGATCTCGCCCTGGGTAAGCAAGGCCCGGGCGGTTTCGCTGCGCGAGACCATCAGATGACCAAGCCATGGCGAGAGCCTGTGCCCGGCGTAATTCTTCATCGCGCGCAGTTCGGTAGCGGTGCCAAGCGATTCAGAAATGCGCTTCGCCGTGCGCTCGTCATTGGTCGCAAAACAGACCCGGACATGACAATTGTCGAGGATCGCATTGTTCTGACCGTAAGCCTTCTCGATCTGGTTGAGCGATTGCGCGATCAGGAATGCCTTGATGCCGTAGCCTGCCATGAAGGCAAGCGCGCTTTCGAAGAAGTCGAGACGGCCGAGCGCCGGAAACTCGTCAAGCATCAGCAGCAATCGGTTGCGGTCCGATCCTTCGTTCAGGTCTTCGGTCAGGCGGCGGCCCAGCTGGTTGAGAATGAGCCGGATGAGCGGCTTGGTGCGGCTGATGTCGGACGGCGGCACGACGAGATAGAGTGTGACGGGGCGCGCCGGATCGACGAGATCGGCGATCCGCCAGTCGCATTGCCGCGTGACTTTCGCGATCACCGGATCGCGGTAGAGGCCGAGGAAGGACATGGCGGTTGAGAGCACGCCTGATCGCTCGTTTTCCGACTTGTTGAGCAGTTCGCGCGCGGCGCTCGCCACGACCGGATGGACGCCTTCCTCTCCCAGATGCTGCGTAGCCATCATTGCAGTGAGCGTCGTCTCGATCGAGCGTTTCGGGTCGGACAGGAACGACGCCACTCCGGCCAGGGTCTTGTCGGGCTCGGCATAGAGGACATGGAGGATCGCTCCGACCAGCAAGGCATGGCTGGTCTTTTCCCAATGGTTGCGCCGTTCGAGTGAGCCTTCGGGATCGACCAGCACGTCGGCGATGTTCTGCACGTCGCGCACTTCGTTAATTCCCCGCCGCACTTCCATCAGCGGATTGTATGGCGCCGAGGCTTCATTGGTCGGATCGAACAGCAGCACGCGGCTGAAACGCGAACGAAAGCCTGCGGTGAGGTCCCAGTTTTCGCCTTTGATGTCGTGAACGATGGCCGAATGCGGCCAGGTCAGCAGCGTCGGGACAACGAGCCCCACGCCCTTGCCGCTGCGGGTTGGGGCGAAACACAGCACATGCTCGGGTCCGTCATGCCGTAAATAGAGATTGGCATGGCGACCAATCACTGCGCCTTTGCCGCTGAGTAGCCCTTCGCGGGCGATCTCGGAGCGGGTTGCCCAGCGCGCGGAGCCATAGGTTGCGCTGGTCCGGGCCTCCCGGGCACGCCAGACCGACATGGCGATTGCCACAACCACCGCAATCAGACCGCCCGATGCGGCGATCATCCCGCCGGTTTCGAATATTCGCGGAGCATAGGCCTCGTAGCTGAACCACCACCATAAGATCGAATATGGCGGATAGACCGGGTGACCAAACGCGGTGAACCATGCTGGACCGAGCTCTTGCTGGTAGCCGAGCGTTGCAGCAGTCCATTGGGTGGCCGCCCATATTCCAGCGAGCGTAAGCGCAAATACAGCCAGGATCTGGCCCCACAGGATCTTGGTTGCCGACACAGTCGCCTCCTTTCGTTCAATAACTGGAGGCAGTTGTAACGCCGGTATCAAGTTCGAATGCGTGTGATCGGGGTCCAGCGTAGCAAAAGAAGCAGGAGGAGGGGTCGTTGCAACACGGATCAATCCAGCGCGGCTAGCACGGAACCCACTTGCTGGACCCTGTGCCGGATAAGAGAACAAGGCTATGATTTGCCAATAAAACCCGACATGTTAAATCTTTCCAGTATCATGGTATCCGAGAGACCATCGACCACTCCTGCGATTGTCGTGCAGCTCTTGCTGGGCATGGCACTCTTTGGCAGTGCAACGCCGCTCAGCAAGTTAATCGGGCAGCAGTTTTCGGTCTTCACGGCATCATGCATGCGAATGATGATCGCTTGCCTGGTCCTTGCCCCATTCACGTGGCTGCTGACGAAAAGGTTTGGCAACGCGCAGCGGTCGGACTGGTGGGTGATTGTCGCGATCTCATTATTCGGGATGGTCGGTTTCACCGCAGCCATGCTTTTCGGCATGCGTCTCACCACAGGCGTGATCGGCTCCACGATCATGAGCGCAACACCGGCAGTGACTGCCGCCGCGGCCGTAGTTTTCTTCGGTGCCGCAATGAACTGGCGGACGTCGGGAGCACTGGCCCTTGCGGTCGCGGGGATAGTAGCAATCAATCTGCTGCGAACCGAAGGAGGCGGCGCTACGGAAGCTCCGATCCTTGGGGCAGCGCTTGTCGCAATGGCCGTGTGTTTTGAAGCTGCCTACACCTTGCTTTCTCGGAAACTGTCCGACGGAATAAGCTCCCTGGAAGCTACGCTGGCAGCCTCGTTGATTGCTGCGTTGGTTTTTGTTGTTCTGGCTATTGTTTTCGACCCCCAACCGTTCGATTTTTCCGACGTAGGTCAGACGGGGTGGTTTGCGGTAGCATTCTGGGGCGCGGCTACAGCGGGGCTTGCTCCTGTTTTATGGTATAATGGTGCCCGCAAAGCGCCGGGAGCACACACGGCAGGTGCTATGGCGGTCATGCCCCTTAGCGCACTTATGCTATCTTATTTGTTGCTCGGCGAGCCCTTTCGCTGGTCTCACCTCTTGGGCTTTGGGTTGGTTTTCTCAGGGCTTGTTCTGATGATAGTCGAGCATTCGAAGTCGGCAGATTAGGCTCCGGACCGATAAAGGGATTCTCAGAGCCGCCTTAATGTGATCGCGCGGCGCGCCCCCAGCAAGTTGCGCGCAAACTTGACGCGCTTTCCTGCCGTGCTGCCAGACCATTCTCGACGAGAAAACCGCCGCGCCGTTCGAGCGCCTTGCTCATATTAAATGGCGATCAGCCTACTGCTTCAGTGTCTAACCTTTGTTATCATAGAGGATTTTTGCGACGACCGGAGAAACTATCATCGCGGTGCGAGCGTTACTCCGCTGTGATCAAGTCTCTCTTGGTCAATTTCAGTCGGAAAGGAGTTATCACGATGTCGCATGAAAACGTAAGGAGCAGCGATCTGATTGGCAGCGACCGCGTCGAAGGAACGGCAGTCTATGGATCCGATGGCGACAAGATTGGTACTGTCGAAAGTGTCCTGATCGAAAAACGCAGTGGTCAGGCCCGTGACGTCGAGATTTCGGTGGGCAGCTTCCTTGGTATGGGCGGCGAGTTGCACAGCCTTCCTTGGGAGAAGTTCGACTACAATACCGATCTGGGTGGCTATCAGCTTGACGTGACCGAGGATCAGTTGAAGGGCGCGCCAACCTATAAGGAAAGCGAGCGCGACACCGCTTATGACCGCGATTACCAGACGCGGTCGTACGACTATTGGGCGGTCACACCTTACTGGTGACGAAAGCCACGCACTTCGCGCGTACGAAGTGCCGAGAAGCATATTGAGTGGAGACAAGGAGCAGATACCATTCCGGCAAAATCGAAAGCCCAGCAAAAAGCCGCAGGAGCAGCTCTGTCCGCAAAGCGCGGCGATACCAAGGTGAGCGATCTGCAAGGCGCTTCGAAAGACATGTACGACTCGATGAGCGAGGACGAACTTGAGGATTTCGCCAAGGGCGAGCGCCAAGGGAAACCCGAGCATGCCGACAAGGATGATTGATTGTCGGTATCGCCGTACTGGAGCTTTGTCGATTAGGCGAACGCTCGGTATGTGATACAAGGAATTGGTTCCGCGCGTCCTGACCCAAGACTCTGTTCGAGAGACTAGAGAGGCTTTAAACAATGGCGGAGGCTCACGCGGTCCGCTTCGATGAAGCATTGGATATGCCGGAAGGCATAATTCTGGACGTCATGCGATGCTGGCGCGATGCCAAGGATCATGGCGAAGCGGTTCAGCCCTACATATACGAGACACTGGCGCGGCATCGGCTTGAAATTCTCGTCCCGGTTTTTGATAGCCTGATGACTCTTTGCGAAGCGACTATGAAACGATCCATTGTTGCTGGCGAAGATGGCGATCGAAGCGTCGACGAAACCGCTCTGATCGATATGCTTGTCGATCCCGAAGACGCGCGAATTTATATCGGCCGCACTCAAGAAGATCGCATTTTGTTGAATTGCGCTTTGCGTTCGACACGATTGATGATGGAGCAGGCAGTCGCGGGGATATCGACAGGCCGCCCACAGCAATATTAAACCAGAGCTGTGGGCGTATGGTCAGCGCCGCGTCCCTTCCAAAATTTCCGCCGAAAATTTGCATCTCACATGTCACACGATCCGGAACACTTCTCCCGTGCCGGTATCGCGGTAGAGATCAACTCGCTCCCCATCCCAATGATAATCGAGATGCCGACCCTGGATCGCATGTGCGACGAGGTCGGGATAGAACAGGCCCGCGCATTCGCCGCCATCGCGACGCACACTCGGATAGGCCACGCCGTTCGATCCGCCTGCCCGTAATCGCCCTCCCAGCGTTTGGCTTGCCGAATAGTCGTTCGGATCGACGGCTTCCTTAAACCGTCCGTCACCCGCGCGGAGATCATGCAGCCGCGCATCTATGTCCATCACGATCTCGCGGAATTGCGATGTCCAGCCCGCAGCTTCGTTCGTGCGCGCCATGAAGCGGCTATGATGATGGATGGTTTCGAGCAGCGCGACCTCGAAGCTATTGCCCGCATAGAGCACGCCATAGCTGCCATCACTGAATCGCGTGGGCCGGTCTTGGCTGACATGCGTGAACGGCGCCATGAGATACGTCGCTCCCGGTCCGCCGACACGGCGCTCTTGCGGCACGAGGTCGAGATTGCCGATATTTTCCATTAATCTCGGATTGGTCTTTTGCTCTGCAGATATGAGCAGCGGCCAGTCGGCGGGATCGGCAATATCCTCGAACAGATCGATCGGCGGGTGAATGCTGCGGATGATACGGACCGCGCCTTGCCATTCGATGGTGGAAACCGGGACCGTGTCGGGATCGATCACCAGCCGCCACGCTCGGCGTCGAGATAGCGGCGCACCCGCATCAGATCGGTCAGTTCGCCGCCCAGCATGATATCGAGCGCGGAGCGACCCTGAAAAGCGCTATTGGGTGCCTTGATCCAGTCATACGCGCGCCGTGTCTCACGAAACATATAGCGCAGCACCTTGTGGATACCGATCAGGTTGGACAATCGCGCCTTGCTGTCGCGGTCGATCCGGCCAGGCTGACCGTCGGCTTTCCAGCGGCGGTAAGACCGCACGGTGACGTCGAGCAGTGTGGACGCTTGTTCGTCGGTCACGTCCCATTTTTCGAACAGGTTTACCACCGCACGAAACATCGCCGCGGCCTCGTCATCGGTAATCGGCACGGGCCGGAAATCACGGATCGTGGTGTCGACCGGTTGAAATGCAGTCATCGTGATGCTCCTATATGGCATCATATAGCGCATATAGTGCCATTTGGCAAACCTCATCCGTCATTGTTGGGGCCTGTGGCCTGCATTTCAACTCTTTCAAATCCTGACCCTAAGCTGGGGGGACGGGGGCGAACCATGTGAGAGGTTTGCAAGCAGGCGTTGCGGGCATCGACCAGCGCCAAGAGCGGAAAGACGAAAAGCGCCAAGCTCTCGGCGATCAAACAGCCGTCTCGTAGGCATCGTGGACGATGTGAGTCTCTACTGCGACGTGCAGCACGTAGAACCGCTGCCATTTTCCCGCGCCTCCTGAATGGGCGGGCATGGCACATCCCCATAAGAGCAGAAGACGCAGCAGTCTCCGGCCAGCGGCTTCAGCCTTTTGTGGCAATGCGGGCACTTGTAGAAAAACCAGCATGCGTTTGTCGGCATGGTTTCGGTCGTGAGCGCTACGCAACAGGGGCACGTGATCGTGGAAACAGTCTGCATCACGCTCCTCCGAGCGCGCATTAGCGGTTGTTCAATAAAGCTCCATAGCGCGGACAGGCCGATCATCGTCGTGGCAATCAGCAACACCAGTCGCGTAGCGCCGTTATGGACAGGCTTTTCACAGCCATTACCATGCGCTGGGCTTCATGGACCGCGCGCTGGAGGTCGTCGGAGTTGCGCAGCGCTGGCGCAACGAGAGGATTGAGCAACCTGTTGTCTGGAAATTCTGCTGAGAGGGGGTCATGCATCCTGGCATTCCCATTTGATGTAGGCCTTTGTGTCGGAGGCCCATTTCTCGTCGATCTCGACCAGCACGGCGCTGACCAGCCGCAGGAGGGCGTCTTCGCTTGGAAAGACCCTGACCTTGACGGTGCGCCGTTTCAGCTCCTGCTGGACGGACCGCTCGATCGGGTTTGAGGTCCGCAACCGTTTGCGATGGTGTTCGGCTAGGGTGAAGACAGCGAGGGCTTCGGGGACGTTTTTCTCAAGCCAATCGGCCAGCTTCGACGCGGTGTCGCGATAGCTGGCGACCAGCTCGGCCAAGGCGGTTTCGGCCTTGGCGAGGTCGTCCGCCGTCCAGATCGATTTCAGCTGTCTGCCGATGCGTTTGCGGATCTCGACGTTTGGCGCGTGGTGGATGGCGTTCCGGGCGAGGTGAAACTGGCAGCGCTGCCATGTCGCGCCGCCGAGCACGGCACGACGGGCGGCGCGCAGACCGCTGTGGTCGTCCGAGACGATGAATTCGACCCCGCGCAGCCCACGCGCGACCAGGCTTTCGAGGAAGGCCCGCCAGTGGACCTCGGCCTCCGCCAGGGCAACCGAGACGCCCAGAACGCGCCGGCGCTCGTCAGGGCCGATGCCGATGGCCGAGAGCACGGCGACATCGCGCACAATCCCGCCATGGCGCATCTTCTCATAGCGCGCATCGAGGATGAGGTATTTGATCTCGCCGAGCGGGCGGTCGCGCCAGGCCTGCAATTCCTCGTCGAGCATCTTGGTGGCGCGGCTGACCTGCGAGGACGACAGGCTTTCGATCCCGAACTCGCGCATTACCGCCTCGACCTCGCGGGTGGAGACGCCCTTGATGTACATCTCGGCCACCGCCAGCATGACGGCCCGGACCGAGCGGCGCCCGCGCTCCAGCGATTGCGGGTAGAACGGCTCCCCGTCATGCCCGGCCGTCTTGGGCACCTGCACGTGGACCGTGCCTACGGGCGTATCGATCCGCTTGGGCTTGTAGCCGTTGGCATAGCCCTGACGCTCCGCTGTGCGCTCGTAAAGGCCCGCGCCGAGAAAGCGCTCGCGCTCGATCTGCATCGCCAGCTCGAAGGCCCGGGCAAACACCGAGGCGATGTCGCCTGGCCCATGCTCAATCAACTGTTCCAAGACTGCCTCAAAGGCCGTATCCTTCTGTCTGTCCATTCTTTCTGCTCCATGGTTGTGTTCCAACTCCATGGAATACCAGATTGGACCGCCTCTGCTGGGGCTCGCCCCAGCAGAGGCGCATCGCACCCGCCTCAAACGAATTTCCAGACGTCAAGTTACAGTACCGAGAAGCTTCTCGATCATGCTGCGGCTTTCCTTGTTATTTGGGCGAGTTCCGGACTGCAGCTTGAGCAATTTGCAAGACTGCGGCGAGGTGGATCTCCGTCAGACATGCGTGGTGCGATTTTCTGATGCAGAACCCGGTTATGTTGTGAGCGCCGCTTGAGCGAGCGGTATGAAGCAGGATCGTCTTCCACTCTGCGGGAACTGAAGCGTAGTTACGCGAGGGAAAGGGTGCCGATAGCGAGCGCTCCTATAGTGCCGCCCCGATGCTCTGCTGCCATTAGCGCCTCCACGACCTACCCTGCCCCCGAAGCGGGCGCGGGCGAAAAATACTTCTGGTATTTATCTGGCTCTCCGTTGTGCTCGTCAGCGTCGGCCGGCGGAACGCCTTTACCGGTGATGTTTGGCCATCTGGGAGCAAAAGTGGCGTTCAGCTCCAGCCACTTTTGCGGCCCCGACTCGGTATCCGGGAGAATGGCTTCGGCGGGGCATTCCGGCTCACATACACCGCAATCAATGCATTCGTCCGGATTGATCACCAGCATCGTCTCGCCGGCGTAGAAACAATCGACCGGGCAAACCTCGACACAATCCATGTATTGGCATCTGATGCAGTTCTCGGTCACTACATAGGTCATCGGCGCCGCCGAAAAGGGGCGACCAGCCGGTCGCCATTTATGTTCAGTGGCATATCCGAACGAAGAGCATTTACCAGTATCACTTCGCTCGTGCTTAAAGCGTCGCGCTTGTTTCTGATCTTATCATAGCACTCTTCCGCGTAGCCACTGTCGGGTGCCTTACCTTCCGGACGACCGATTTCAGCAGCTCTATTTCGTCAAATTCATCTTGCAATGGACCTCTCCTAATCGGGTTTCCTTTTTTGCTGGTTTTGTGCTCGGCAACTGCGCGAACCCGGACAGGTCGCGCAGCCCTTCTTCAGGTACCAGGCGAACCCCACGAGCCCGAGAATCACGAGAGCGCCACCGATGGCGGGCCAGGTTGGAAAGACGGTGGCCAAGGACACGCCCGACAGCAACAGCAGTGGCAGCCCACAGCATAGAACGTGAAGTGCGCTCAGTGCCACGATGGTGAAGCCCATGGGTGGCTTCGCACTGTGATCCGTCGTATCGGACGTATCAATCTCGTTGCGTGATGAGTTCATTCTAGGCTCAGGACTCGTTGATCGAGCCAGAAGATGACGGTTGCGGCGATGCAGATGGCGGACATGAAGGTGTGGGCGCAGCGGTCGTAGCGGGTATGGATGCGGCGCCAGTCCTTGAGTTTGCCGAACATGTTTTCGACCCTGTGGCGCTGGCGATAGAGGGTCCTGTCGTGCGGAATCTGGACCCTTCGATTGGCCTTTGACGGGATACAGGCTGTGATCCCGCGGTCGGCCAGAGCGGCGCGGAACCAGTCGGCATCATAGCCCTTGTCGCCAAGCAGTGCGCTGGCCTTGGAAAGCGCGTCGAGCATCAGCGCCGCGCCCTTGAAGTCGCTCATCTGGCCTTCGCTGAGCAGCATGACGAGAGGCCGCCCCTGGCCATCGCAGACCGCATGAAGGTTGGAGTTCAGGCCGCCTTTGGTGCGTCCGATACGTCTGGGAAGAGCCCCTTTTTTAAGAAGCTGGCAGCTGTTCGGTGAGCTTTGAGATGCGTGGCATCGATCATCAGCTGATCCGGCTTGCCGCCCTTGGCGGCGAGCGCGGCAAAGATCTTGTTGAACACGCCCAGCCGGCTCCAGCGGATGAACCGGTTGTAGATCGTCTTGTGCGGACCATACTCGCGCGGCGCATCCCGCCAGCGCAACCCATTCCTGATTACGAAGATGATCCCGCTAATGATCCGACGATCATCGACCCGCGGCACTCCATGCGCCAGCGGGAAATACGGCTCGATCCGGCGCATCTGCGCCTCCGACAACCAGAACAGATCACTCACAACAACGCCTCCTTAGGGTTGCCGGTGGAGCCGAAGGCGTGCGGAGCACAATCAGATTAGCGAGCCCTGGGGAATCCCTTCAATGGGTCCTGAGCCTAGGCTCCCGACATGGTTGTACTTGGATGCAACAGGCGCAGTGTATGGCTCAATGATTTGTATGCACCAGGAGCTTTGGTTTCGATTCTCGGCAGATCCTTAATAGGTCCTGTAGCGGCTACAGATGCAAGGCCTAAATTTCAGATCTGTGCGGAAGTTACAGGCCCGAATGGCCGTCAGCTTGGTAGCTAAGGTCCGAGTTATGCCATGCTTCTGAGCGAGCCCCGAGCTTTGATATCGCGTTAAGTAACCATCGTGGCCCGGCTAGGATGGAAGATGCGGGGAGGTCGGCGCGGAGCGGATGTTGGCGGCCTTGCGACCCTGGCACGCGCGTCCTTCGGCACTTTGCAGTATCTCGGGCTCATCGGACATGCGCTCGATTAAGGGGCAGTCGGTGGATTTCTCTTTGTCGCAGCTGACCACCAGCTCCTTAGCACTGACGCCATGAGACGGAGATCCGCAAGCTTTGCTTGAACATCTTGAAGATGCGAAGCCGTCACATCGCGGACTTCAGCACAAGAGCAGTCCCGCTCGTCGATCAGCCGCAGCAACGCTTTCACTTCCGAAAGCGTGAAGCTAAGCACGCGGGCTTTCATGGCAAAGGCCAGCCGCTTCAGATGCTGCCATATCGACCATGACCACTCGCCGATTGAGCTGGATGAGGGATAACACCAGCCTTTTCGTAGTAGTGAATGGTTTCGATGTTGCAGCCAGTTTTCCGCGCCATCACGCCGATTCTGGGCACCAGATCCTGAAAAATGCCTCTGTCCACCATCGAGTTCGCCCTCAATCCTGTATTCCCTACAGATCCTACGCCTCTGGCAGGATGCTCGCAACACACAAGCTGTAACTGAGTCTGACCAGTCAGGCTGGAACATCGCAGGAGAACGGCAGAACAAATTTGGAAACCAACGGCGACCGGCACGTTCATGTCCTATGCGCAACGGAGCGGATCATGAAGAGTAACCTTATTCTCGACATTGGCATTGGCCTGGTCGCCGGTTTACTGGCCACAAAGGTGACAGAATATGCCCAGAAGGCGCTTTGGGCCGCTACGCCCGAGAAAACGAGACAAAGGGAACAGCGCGTTCGTCCTGGGCCGCCCTACCGCGTGGCGGCGGAAAAGTCGGCAAGTCTTGCAAATCTTGAGCTCGACAAACAGGATACGAAGCGTCTCGGGAAGGCCTTTCATTATGCCTCCGGCATCGGATGGGGTCCTGTCTACTGCCTGCTGCGCAGGACTTTCGGCATAAAGCCCCTAGGGGCGGGAGTGGCGACGGGTATGAGTATGTCGCTCATCCTCGACGAATTCCTGACGCCGGCGCTAGGCTTCAGCGCGCCGGACGAGGACTATCCCGCCGCAGCCCATGTCCGAGGGCTGCTGGGTCACCTCGTCTACGGCCTTGCGGTCGCGGGCACGGCCGAAGGGCTTTACCGCCTCACGCCAGCTCTCGCTGGACAAAATCGCTTGAACTAACGGAGGTCGGGAATCTTGCAGCTATCACTTGAGAAAAATCGTGCCATCGTAACGGGTGCCAGTTCCGGCATCGGCGAAGGCATCGCCCGGGCTCTCGCCGCGGCGGGAGCTTCTATCATCGTCAACTACCGCTCCGATAGGGAATCTGCCGAGCGGATCGCCAGTGAAATCCGGGAGACCGGCGGTCGAGCCGAACCGGTCCAAGCGGACGTCTCGAAGCCGGAGGATTGTGAGAAACTCTTCGATGCGGCGGACCGGCTGTTCGGCGGAGTCGACATCGTGGTCGCAAACGCCGGGATACAGCGCGATGCCGCCTTTACCGATCTCAGCTTGGAGGACTGGCGCAAGGTGATAGACGTCAATCTCACCGGGCAGTTTCTATGCGCCCAGGAAGCGATACGTCGCTTCCGTCAACAGGGGATTGATCGAGATCGATCCCCTGCGCTCGGGAAGGTCATCTTCACGAACTCCGTACACCAGGAGATCCCGTGGGCGGGACACGCGAACTATGCGACAGCCAAGGGCGGTCTCAAATTATTGATGGAAACCATGGCGCAGGAGCTCGCCTGTGAGAAGATCCGTGTCAACGCCATCGCTCCAGGCGCCATCAAGACCGATATCAACCGGGATGCTTGGGAAGACGAGGAGGCGCGCAGAAAGCTGCTGGAGCTGATCCCCTATCAACGCATCGGCGAACCAGAGGACGTTGGCCAAGCCGCCGTCTGGCTCGCCTCGGACGCGTCGGACTATGTTGTCGGAACGACGCTCTTTGTCGACGGCGGCATGATGCTTTACCCTGGCTTCCGGAAAGGGGGCTGATCGGTGCCTCGCGATGGCATCGGCGAACGGCTGTTCAGCTCTGAACCTAGAAGTGGCTATCTGCCGATCGAGGATTATGCCCTGATCGGAGACTGTCATGGCGCTGCGCTCGTAGGCTATGACGGCAGTGTGGATTGGTGGTGCCGGGAGCGCTTCGACGAAGAGCCGACACTCTGGCGCCTCCTCGACAAGCGCAAGGGACCCTGCTTCGGAATCGCACCCGCCGAAGGGGGCAAGGCCCGGCGGGCCTATTTGCCCGACACCAACATCCTGCGGACGGACTGGACGGTGCAAGATGGGCGCTTCACCGTCACGGATTTCCTCCCGGTCGGGCGTGCGCCGAATGCAGAGCCGGACGACTTCGTCACATTGTCCGCGCCGGGCTGGCTCGTAAGGATTGTCGAAGGACAAGAGGGGCAGCCGAGGGCGAGGATCAGGCTACAGGAAGCGGCGGAACCCTTCGAGCAAGCGCCTTCCGCCGAGGGCACCCATACGAACGACCAAACCTTCCAGCTTTACACATCGAGCGCTTGTCTCGGATCGCCGGGAGAGGTCGACCAAACAATCAGACTTGCGCCCGGAGAGCGGCATATCTTTGTGCTGGCCCCTTCGGCGGCTGCCGATGCAGATCCAGTCGGCGTGGCGGAGCAGCTCTTGCATGTTACCCGGACCTTCTGGCGAGAGTGGTGCGAGGGTTGCCAATACGGAGGCCAATATCAATCGAAGGTGCTGCGAAGCGCTCTAACACTCAAGCTTCTTACCTTCGCACCCACCGGAGCGATTGTCGCAGCGCCCACGTCGTCTCTGCCCGAAGAACCCGGTGGTGTGCGTAACTGGGATTACCGGTACAGCTGGCTGCGCGATTCGGCGTTCATCCTGCAGGCGTTGGCCGCTCTTGGCTTCGTCGGCGAGGCGCGCCGCTATTGCGAGTTTCTGCGCCTTTGCTGTGTGCAGACACTGCCCCATCTGCGGATTATGTATGGTGTCCGCGGAGAAACAGAACTTCCCGAGCGCACGCTTGAGCACCTCGACGGCTACGGCGGGAGTAGGCCGGTCCGCGTCGGAAATGCCGCTTACAACCAGCGGCAGGCCGACATTTATGGTGAGATCGCCGATTGGGCGCTTATGTATCATGCGCTCGGCGGACCGCTGGACGACACTCTGAAGACTATGGTTCGTTGCGCAGCGGACCATGTCGCTGCAAGCTGGCAGGAGCCAGACCAGGGGATCTGGGAGATGCGCGGCGAGCCGCGCCATCACGTACATGGCAAACTGATGGGCTGGGTGGCGCTTGACAGGGCGCTCCGGCTCCTTGGGCCCAACGACAGGTGGGAGACGGAGAAAGACGCTTTGCTGCAAGCGATCCTGAAAGAAGGAGTCGATCCCGATCAGGGGCTGACTCAGGCTTTCGGCTATCGCGAGGCTGATGCGGCGCTTCTGCTCACGCCGCAATTTGGTGCGCCGATCGACCAAAGCCTTATCGCACGCACGATCGAGTCGGTCGAAGAGCAACTGCGCAAAGGAGATTACGTCCTCCGGTACCGGACTCCGGACGGCGTTCCCGGCGGAGAGGGTGCCTTTCTGATATGCAGCTTCTGGCTTGTCGATGCTCTGCTGGCGATCGGGCGCGCTGACGAGGCCAGAAGCTTGTTTGAACGCCTGTCGGCGAAGGCCAATGATCTTGGCCTTTACGCCGAAGAAATTGCGCCTGCCAGTGGCTCCTTTCTCGGGAACTTTCCGCAGGGCTTCACCCACCTCGCTCTCATCAACAGCGCCATTCATCTTGAGCTTCACGAACGGGGGGGTGCTGAAGCTCTTACCGGCACGAATGCCGATCGGTCGAAGCGCGCTGCTGAGCACAAGCCCCTCCGCCGGAAGGGCTCACATCGCGGAACGCAGGCGTCCGTACTTGCGTTATCTAATTTCTGCCGACCCAGCGCCGGTATGTCCGACAACACATCGGGTCAGGCCGAATAACACCCCCAGTGCCGCAAATTTCACCCAAAGGAATGAACATGGCCACGAATTATGACCTTCTGATCATCGGAACCGGAACTGCGGCAATGGTCGCTGCCATGCGCGTGCGCGCCGAGGGATGGAGCGTCGCGGTAGTGGATTTCCGACCCTTCGGGGGAACCTGCGCGCTAAGAGGGTGTGACCCGAAGAAGATGATGATTGGAGGCGCGGAGGCGGTGGACCACGCGTGGCGCATGGAAGACAAAGGCGTGGAAGGCGATACCCGTCTCGAGTGGCCGGGTCTCCTGTCCTTCAAGCGCAGCTTTACCGATCCGGTCCCCGGAAAACACGAGCAGCGTTACAAGGACAAGGGCATCGATACGTACCATGGGCGGGCGCGGTTTACCGGACCGAACACGCTCGACATCGAAGGCGCGGTTGTCGAAGCAAAGCACATTCTGATTGCCGCCGGAGCCAAGCCGATACCGCTTGAAATCCCGGGCGAGGAGCATCTGGTCGACAACGAGGGGTTCCTCGAACTCGAGCGCCTACCGAAGCGGATTGTGCTGGTCGGCGGGGGTTACATCGCCTCGGAATTTTCGCACATTGCCGCTCGCGCCGGCGCAAAGGTCACGATCCTCCAGCACGGCGAGCGGATGCTGAAGCAGTTCGATCCCGATCTCGTCGGATGGCTCATGACAAAGTTCGATGAACTGGGGATCGACGTTCGAACCGAAATGGAGGTGACCTCGATCGAGAAAACGCAAGACGGCTATCGGGTCACGGCGAAGGGCGCGAACGGCGAAACCACAGTGGACGCCGACCTCGTAGTTCATGCGGCTGGCCGCAAGCCGGCCCTTGCTTCGCTGGATCTCGATGCCGCGGAAATAAGGCACGAGAAAGGGAGGCTCGTGCTGAATGAGCACCTGCAAAGTGTTTCGAACCCCGCCGTCTACGCCGCCGGCGATGCCGCTCAAATGGGTCCGCCCCTTACCCCTGTCTCCAGCCACGATGCCAAGGTGGTTGCAACCAACCTGCTTAATGGAAATACTGAAACGCCTAACTATAAAGGAGTTCCAAGCGTCGCCTTCACCATTCCGCCGATAGCGGCGGTGGGGCTCACCGAAGCCGAGGCGAAAGACAAAGGCCTCAAGTTTCAACTGAAAAGCGAACGTGCCGAGAACTGGTTTACGGCCCGTCAGGCGGCCGAGAAAGTCTACGGATTTAAGGTGCTGGTGGACGATGAATCCGACCTCATACTAGGCGCGCACTTGGTCGGCCCGCACGCCGAGGAGGTCATAAACCTTTTCGCGCTCGCCATCCGCAACGGAATCACGGCAGAGCAGATCAAGACGACAATGTTCGCGTACCCGACCGGGGCATCGGATATTGGTTACATGCTATGACCCTTAAGCTGTGGCGTCGCTAGCGAGTTAAAGAGTCCTTTGGCGTGACTACGGTGCCGCGACGCGTTGCGGCCGGCCCGATGGCCAAGACAGAGGACGCGCAGGACGCCACAGGGAGATTGCTTTAGAGGAAACGCTTGCACTTACTCGCAGCCTTTGAGCGCCCGAGTGAGGCAACGCCAATCGAAATCGACCTTACGATGGACCTCTGGAAATGTGGACTTCTGGTGCTTTCTGTGCAATCTGACAGTGAAATGAAAACTTCCGCGATGATTGAGGCACTGCCGGACTACATCGCTCTGTCTGATGAGCACCTTGCGGTTAATGAAAACCGAAAAAGACTCAAAGTTCTCCCAAATCGGGCGCAACCTGAAATCGCACAAAACAGCAAATCAAACTCCATCTACCAAGCCTACGCGCAGGATATCCGAGGCAGGTTCAAAATCACCCGCAAGTGGCTGGATTTCGTCGGTGAGTATTTCAAGAGCTAATGCAAGTGACTGCCTTCGCCTATATTGGCGCAGCCATTGCCGAAATCGCCGGGTGCTTCGCATTCTGGGCTTGGCTGCGCATGGACAAATCGCCGTGGTGGATCGCGCCCGGCGTTCTTTCGCTGGCGCTATTCGCTTATCTACTGACCCTTATTGAAGCAGAGCACGCAGGACGGACCTACGCTGCTTATGGCGGGGTCTATATCGTTTCAGCTGTGCTTTGGCTGTGGGTGATCGAAGGCGGGAGACCGGATCGTTGGGATGTGATTGGAGCGGCGGTCTGCCTAGGTGGCGCGGCGATCATTCTATTCGGCCCGCGCCCAGCCTAGTGGTCACAAACGTATATAGGTCCCCAAATTAGGGACGATCACGCTGACTTTCTTCCGTCTTGTTCGCCAAAGTAGCTCGCAGTTCCGCGTTGGCCCATGGCCTCGGCGATGCGACCAATGCCCTGAATGTAAGCGGCGGTTCGGAAGGACACTTTTTTGTCGGCAGCCAGCTGAAAACAGGCCTCGGCTTCGCGGTCGAGACGTTCGGCCAACCGCTTTTCAACAACGTCTTGTGGCCAGTAATCGCCGCTGCGGTTCTGGACCCATTCCAAATAGCTTACGATTACACCACCGGAATTGACCAGCACGTCAGGGAGTACCGCAATTCCCTTGTCCTCCAAGGTCTCATCGGCTTCGAAATTTACCGGGCCGTTCGCAATCTCCAGAATCGCGGCCGCCTTTAGCTTGCTCGCATTGTCTTTGGTGATCACGTTCTCCAAAGCGGCCAGAACCAAAATGTCGACATCGAGCTCGAGAAGCTCATCGTTTGTAAGGGTGTCGAATGCGGCCTCCTCGCAGACCGAAGCATCGCAATAAACCATTCCCTTGAGCTTGCGGGTCTTGTGCTTGTGGCGCCAGATCGGTTCGGGATCGAGGCCTTCATCCGAGTAAATTGCCCCTTTGGAGTCAGAGACGGCAACGATCTTGTATCCCGCCTCATGCGCAAGACGTGCGAAGTGATAACCTGCATTGCCAAAGCCCTGCACTGCGACAGTCAGATCTTCGGGAGATTTGCCTTCGCGCTTGGCCCAGATATTCAGAACCTGAAGCGCACCGCGCCCCGTAGCAGCTACACGGCCCTCGGACCCGCCGAGGCCTAGCGGCTTGCCGGTGATGACCGCCGGGACCTGGCGGCGTTCGATCTGAGCATACTCATCTGCCATCCAGCCCATGATTGTGGCGTTCGTATTGACATCGGGCGCCGGGATGTCGCGATCGGGACCGACGACGTCATAGACCGCGCGAATATATCCGCGAGAAAGACGCTCCAGTTCGAGCCGGGAGAGACTTTTTGGATCGACATTTACGCCGCCCTTCGCTCCGCCGAAAGGCAGATCGACAACCGCGCATTTGATGGTCATCCAGAAACTAAGCGAAGTCACTTCCTCAGCAGTCACCTGAGGGTGAAATCGAATCCCGCCCTTAGTTGGACCGCGGGTATCGTCATACTGGACTCGCCAGCCTTCGAAGGTCCGCAGCGACCCGTCATCCATACGAACCGGAATGTTCACATGGAAGGCCAATTTCGCTTTTGCCAACCTCTCGCGTGCATCATCCGATGTGTTGAGATGATCGTAAACGACATCAAGGCGGGTTGGGTTGTCGTCATTCGATTGCCTGGCGTCGATCATAGAGTTCTCTTTATTGTTGGTTATGCTTTAGGGAAGTTTCCCAACCACTGCGCTCAGATAGCGAGACACCGGTCAGCGCGGAGTCTTTAGCCTGCGCAGCAGGAGAGTTTTGTCACATCTCTGCCGAACCCCTGCGCGGCCAGCTTCAGCCCCTCGACCGTCGTCAGATAAGGGAAAATTGTCTCCCCCAGCGCCTGAACGGTCATTCCGAATTTGATCGCCAGAACGAGAGTCTGAATGCTGTCCGCACCTTCGGGCGCAAGTATCTGGCCGCCAAGGAGCCTGTCGGTTTCGGCATCCGCGACCAGTTTGATCAACCCGCGCGTGTCGCGGGCCGCGAGCGCTCGCGGCACTTGATCGAGCGGGACAATCGAGATCTTGACGTCGAACCCCGCTTGCGTAGCGGCAGCCTCGGACAAGCCGACAGCTGCAACCTGCGGATCGGTGAAGGTTACCCAAGGCATCTCCGCATTGTCGTACACATGACTGTCGCCATTTAGCGCGTTGAGCGCCGCTAGCTTGGCGCCGTAGGCGGCCATGTAAACGAACTGGTCTCGTCCCGTAACATCGCCTGCTGCGTAGATATCCGCCGTCGAAGTGCGCAAGTATTTATCGACCTCGATGCCCCCACGGCGCGCCGTGGCAATGCCGGTTTCCTCCAGCCCAAGACCGGCGGTGTTGGGTGTGCGCCCCGTCGTCAACAGAACCCGTTTGGCAGGCAGTGTCTCGATACCATTGGCAGTCTCGACGGTCAGCAAAACCCCGTCATCGGACTGTCGGATTTCGCGATAGTCCAGGCCGGTGCGAACAACGATGCCCTCATCGGCCAGGAAGCGGGCTAAGGCATCGGAAATCTCCGGTTCAGCCCCGGGAAGAAGATGCGACCGGGTAACCATTGTCACCTTGGTCCCGGTTCGGGCAAACATTTGAGCCAGTTCGCAGCCAATATAGCCGCCCCCGATTACCATAAGCGATCGCGGTTGCTCGGTAAGTTCCAGCGCGGTGGTGCTGGTGAGATACTGAACCTTCTCGATCCCCGGAATGGCCGGCACCGCTGGGCGACCGCCAGTCGCAATGATGATTTTTGTGGCCTTGACGAGTTCATCGTCCACGCTGACGCCGCCATCGACCAGCCGTGCAGCGCCTGCCAGATATGTGATCCCCGGATAATCTGGCAGCAAATCGATATACTTCTTCTGCCTCAAGGTCGTAACGAGGTCATCTTTGGCCGCGATCAGGGATTTCCAGTCGGTGACAGAAGCCTCGCCTGAAAGCCCGGGGAACCGACTAGCCGATTTGGAGTGATGCAGCGCCTCGGCGGCACGGATCATCGTTTTGGATGGCACACATCCGACGTTCACACACGTCCCGCCAATTGTGCCGTGGCCGATAAGCGCAACCTTTGCTCCTTCGTTGGAAGCGGTAATTGCGGCAGAAAAGCCTGCCGATCCAGCCCCGATGACGGCAAGGTCGTAGTGTTCGCCGGTGCCCGACGCGCGTTTCTCAGTCATAATTATTTCCGATTAGCTGTGATTGGTGTCGCGGTTACGCCGCCGGACGGCAAAGATCGTAAGGGCGACGAAAAATAGTAACGCGGGCACCAACACGTAGTCGAGATAGCCCGAGATTGCGGACAAACCTACCACAGCGACCAATAGGAAGGATCGGGGTAAAGCAGCAGAGTGCAATGATGATGGTGCCGATTACACCAAGGCGCAGGATTGTCCGATCGTCCGCAGCCTTATCCGCCCGCTGCGCGTGCAGGATAACCAGCATTGGTAGAGGCTGCGGCAATTGCTCCAAGATTGGTGACGCGCGGATCATAGACTACCGTTGCGGTCTTCGTATCGAAGTCGACGTTTGCGGAACGCACGCCTTTCACGCGCTCCATCGCGGTTTTGACTGTGATCGGGCATGTTGCGCAGGTCATCTTCTCGATCGAGAACACCTGCGTGCGCAGTGTCGAGGACGCCTCGGCTTGCGCGGCGGTCTCGGGCAAAAGGGTGACCGCCCCAAGGCCTCCCAATCCGAGCGTGGCTGTAGCAACTAATGCAATCGCGGTACGGTTCATGACATTTCTCCTAATAAAATAGCGGGGCCCACCACCCCATGGTCGCCGTCAAAATGATAAGCACGGTGGCGCTCCAGAGCACCGTCTTGGTGACGATCAATGATGATGGTCGCGCACAGTACGAGTCGTCTTCGCAGGCGGGCGCCTTGCGAAAATAGACGTGCCAAAATCCCAGACCTAGAAACACCGCCGCCAGGGCGAGAAAATAGGGTTGGTATGGCTCAAGACTGGTAAGGGTTCCTACCCAGGCACCGCCGCTGCCCAGCACGACCAGGACCAGCGGCACGATGCAGCAGGTCGAAGCCAGTATGGCTCCGACAATGCCACCGGTGGCGAACCACCGCTGGCGACGATCGTCCTGAGCCCGGGCAACATTTCTCAAATTGGCGTCCATTGCGTTTTCGGCCTGCCTGGTTCTATTGCTACTCAGTGACCTTGAATATAGGGTCTGTAGTAACTGCAGGTTCAAGCAGTTTTTTTTGGGGCGTGAGGTTTTTGACCGATCATCGACCGATCAAGCGAGGTGCATTAGCCAAAAGCGCAGGCTGCAATATCGAAACGATCCGTTATTACGAGAACATCGGGTTACTCAATCAGTCCGAACGGACGACGAGCGGCCACCGAGTGTATTCTCCCGAAGATCAGGCACGGCTAGGGTTCATCCTGCGCGGTCGAGAACTGGGGTTTTCAATCGACGAATTGCGCAGCTTGCTGAGTCTCGTCGATTCTCACGGCTATACCTGCGGCGAGGTGCTGGAGCTGACACGGCACCATATCGCAGGTGTGAAAAGCAAGATTGCCGATCTGATGAAGCTTGAGCAGACCCTCTCGGAAGTGGCGGCGCAATGCGATGGTTCCGATGTGCCCGAATGTCCGATAATCGATGCGCTCTGGGCACGAAACTAGCCTTGGCCTGCGAGACTCTTCGCCATTTGCTTTATCGACAACCAAGCAAGAGGCGGGCGTCAATCATGGTTACTCAAGCCTCACGTCAGTGCACGAATCATGGGACAATTTAAACTCCGAGGCCGTGCACGAAGAAGTCGACGATCCATCCGAATAAGGCAATTGCATCCTTGACGAACCATTAGGCTTTCCTAAATTAGGAATTCCTAAAAGAGGCAGCGATGAGCACCACCGATTCTCCCACCGATTTCACGCGCCAGGCCAGCGAGGCCAGCCGCCTGCTGAAAATGATGGGCAATGAATCGCGCCTGCTCGTTCTATGCTTTCTGGCCGAAGCCGGCGAGCTTTCCGTGGGCGATCTGGCGGGGCGCGTCGGGCTGAGCCAGTCCGCATTGTCGCAGCACCTTGCGAAACTCCGCGAAGACAAGTTGGTCGCGACGCGCAAGGAAGCCCAGTCGGTATTCTACAGGGTCCGCGATCCCAATGCGCAGCGGGTTCTCGAATTGTTGCACGAGATCTTTTGCCCCGAGCTTGGTCAATCCCCTCAGCCGAGCGATGATAGCGGAGACAACACATGAGTGAAGACACGAATATCGAAAAGGCTTGCAAGCAGGTGAACGGCGTCCTTGCGGGCGATCCGCGGGCGCCTCACGTCAAGGCATTCTTTCACGAGCCGACCTTTACCGCGACCTATGTGGTCAGCGACGATCAGACCAAGCGCGCGGCCATCATCGACAGCGTCTGGGATTTCGATCAGCCTTCGGGTCGTACCAGTTTTGAAGCCGCTGACGAACTCATCGGCTATGTACGCGAGGCAGGTCTTAACGTCGATTGGATCCTCGAAACCCACGCGCATGCCGATCATCTATCCGCTGCGCCGTATCTACAGGAACAGCTCGGCGGCGAACTCGTCATCGGTCGCGAGATCGTGACCGTGCAGGGCGTGTTCGGGAAGGTATTCAACGAAGGTACCGAATTCGAGCGCGACGGCTCGCAGTTCGACCGCCTGCTGGAAGATGGTGACGAGTTGATGATCGGCGATATTCCGCTGATCGCTCTGCACGTTCCCGGTCACACCCCCGCTGACATGGCGTATATTATCGGCGATGCGGCCTTTATCGGCGATACGATGTTCATGCCGGATTATGGGTCTGCCCGGGCTGACTTCCCCGGCGGCGATGCTCGCAAGCTGTACCACTCGGTCAGGCGACTGATGCGCCTGCCGGACAAGACGCGGGTGTTCCTGTGCCATGATTACAAGGCGCCCAATCGCACCGAGTTCGTGTGGGAGACCACCATGCTCGCACAGCGCACAGCCAATGTGCATCTTCACGAAGACGTGGATGAGGATCAGTTCGTCGAAATGCGCACGCAGCGCGATGCGACGCTGGAAATGCCGCGCCTGATTCTGCCCGCCATTCAGGTGAACATGCGCGGCGGCCACCTGCCGCCGCCCGAAAGCGACGGCACATCCTACCTCAAGGTGCCCGTGAACAAGCTGTGATGGTGCTTGGATTTCCCGATGCCGCCCCGCTCGCAGGATTGCTCGGCGGTGTGCTCATCGGCCTGGCCGCCGCGCTGATGCTGCTGGGTGCAGGGCGGATTGCCGGCGTGTCCGGTATCGCCGCACGCGCCTTCGGTGTCAGCGGGGACGGAATGCCGCAGACCGGCGCGTGGGCGTTCGTTCTGGGCCTGCCGTTCGGCGCCTTGCTGGTTGCGTGGATCAGCGGCAGTATCGAGGCAAGCTTTGCCGGATACCTCCCACTCGTTGCGGCGGGTCTTTTGGTCGGAATCGGAACGCGCATCGGCAGCGGCTGCACCAGCGGCCACGGCGTATGCGGCGTCAGCCGGTTGTCGCAGCGCTCACTCGTCGCCACGGCGACGTTCATGGCGGCCGGTATCGCGACCGTCGCCATCATGAACGCCCTAGGGCTGGAGGTGCTGTCATGACGCGCTCCTGGCTGGTGGCTCTGCTTTCGGGCAGCCTGTTCGGTGCCGGGCTGGCGCTGGGCGGAATGGTCGACCCGGCGCGTGTGCGCGGCTTTCTCGACATATTTGGGGACTGGGATCCTACGCTGGCCTTCGTGATGGGCGGAGCGGTGATAGTGATGGCGATTGCCTGGCGGATTCAGGCACGCATGGCGCAGCCCTTGCTCGCTGCGAAATTTGCCCTGCCCGACCGGAGCGATCTCACCCCTCGCCTGATCGGCGGCGCGGCGCTGTTCGGCACCGGTTGGGGGATAGCAGGCCTTTGTCCCGGTCCAGGCTTCGCCGCGCTTGTGATCGTGCCGGCAAAGGCGGCGGCTTTCGTCGCGGCGATGCTGGCCGGGATGATGATCGTTCGCCTGATTGAGCGGCAGTCATAAAGTGTTGCCGGAGTAGTCGAAGCCATGGCTGAACCCCCCTTGCTGGCACGCTACTTTCCCATTCTCCAATGGGGCCGAACCTATAATGGCGCGGTTCTGACGAACGATCTGGTGGCGGCGGTGATCGTCACGATCATGCTCATCCCGCAAAGTCTCGCTTACGCCTTGCTGGCCGGACTGCCGCCGGTCGTTGGACTCTACGCCTCGATCCTGCCATTGGTGGCCTACGCGCTGTTTGGAACGAGCCGTACACTAGCGGTGGGTCCGGTCGCAGTGTTGTCGCTGATGACGGCTTCGGCGGCAGGGGCTGTTGCTGCCCAGGGCACGGCCGAATATCTTGAAGCGGCGATCACGCTGGCTGCTTTGTCGGGCATCATGCTGGCAGTGCTGGGCTTTCTTCGGCTTGGCTTCCTCGCCAACCTGCTCTCGCATCCGGTGATCAGCGGCTTCATCACGGCCAGCGGCGTCCTGATCGCCACCAGCCAGATCAAGCACATTCTCGGAATTTCGGGCGGCGGCGACACTTGGCCGGAAATGCTCGGATCGCTCGCGTCCAATATTGGCCTCACCAATCCCTGGGCGCTGACCATCGGTATCCCGGCCACGCTGTTCCTGTTCTGGGTCAGGGGTGGGCTCCAACCGGCGTTGATCCGCATCGGCCTGAGGCCGCGCGCTGCCGATATCGCCGCAAAAGCTGGCCCGGTAATCGCGGTGGCGCTCGCTATTCTGGCGGCTTTTGTCCTCGATCTTGGCGAGAAAGGCGTCGACCTGGTCGGGGCCATTCCGCAGGGTTTGCCCCCTTTTGCGACCCCGTCGACCGATATGGACCTGATCGCGCGGCTATGGGTGCCTGCGCTTCTGATCTCAATTATCGGTTTCGTGGAAAGCGTCTCGGTTGCGCAGACATTGGCCGCCAAGAGACGTCAGCGTATCTCGCCAGACCAGGAACTCATCGGGCTGGGCGCATCGAATATTGCGAGCGCTTTTTCGGGCGCCTATCCGGTGACGGGCGGATTCGCCCGGTCTGCGGTCAATTTCGATGCAGGCGCGCAAACGCCGGCCGCAGGCGCCTATACGGCCATCGGGATTGCCCTGGCGTCGGTCTTTCTCACACCGCTCCTCTTCAGCCTCCCGATCGCGACGCTCGCTGCAACGATCATCGTCGCGGTGCTCAGCCTGGTCGATCTAAAGACACCCGGTCAGCTGTGGCGCTATTCGAAAGCGGATTTCGCGGCGCATCTGTCTACCATCGTCATCACTCTGCTGGCTGGCGTAGAACTGGGCGTCATTGCCGGCGTCGCGGTTGGTCTGCTGCTGTATCTCTGGCGCGCATCGCGGCCGCATGCGGCAATCGTCGGGCGTGTCCCGGAGACGGAACATTTCCGCAATGTCGAGCGGCATAAGGTCTTCACCGTTCCGCATGTCCTGTCGATCCGCATCGACGAAAGCCTGACCTATCTCAACGCTCGCTGGCTAGAGGAATATGTGCTCGAACGCGTCGCGGACCAGCCAGAAGTACGCCACGTCGTCCTGATGTGCAGTGCAGTGAACGAAGTGGATGCATCGGGGTTAGAAAGCCTCGAGGCGATCAATCACCGGCTCGCAGATGCCGGGATCGACCTCCATTTGTCGGAAGTTAAGGGGCCAGTGATGGATCGTCTCAAGCGAACCGATTTTCTTCAGGAGCTCGGCGGGCGTGTGTTCCTGTCGCAGAACCGCGCCTTTCACGAATTGTCACGAAACAACGGGGGCCCGCCTCCGCCCGACGATATCGCCCGAGGCTTGATTTGAATAAATATCGAAAGAGGAAATCGAGATTGTCATATCTGATGCCATCAATCGGCATAGGCGTTTCGGCCGCGCCCGCTTTTCTCATCGTGCGCAGAGGCGGCACTTTTCCCATGAACCCGCATCCCTTTACAGGTGCCAACCGGTTTATTCAGAATCCTGCTTTCGGCCCAGCCCATATACCCTCGTAAACCGACCAGAAGGAAACCAACATGCTTCTCGAAAAAATCAAGACGCCCGGCCTGTCTCACCTCTCCTATCTCGTCGGGTCCGGCGGGCAGGCGGCGGTGATCGATCCCCGCCGCGATTGCGACATCTATGCCGAGAAGGCTCGCGCAGAAGGGTTAGCCATCACGCATATTTTCGAGACGCATCGCAATGAGGACCTTGTTTCCGGCGCGCCGGTCCTGGCCAAAATGACCGGGGCAAAGGTGCTGCACGGACCGAACGCCGATGGCGAAGTCGCTTATGCGCAAACGGCGTACGAAGGCGACAACTACCGGATCGGCCAGCTAGAAATCCGTGTATTGGAGACGCCAGGCCATACGTTCGATCATGTCGTCTACGCATTGTTTGACAGCGAATATCCCGAAAAAGCCGTTGGGGTGTTTACGGGCGATGCCTTGTTCGTCGGAGATGTGGGACGCACCGACTTCTATCCCGATCGCAAACGCGAGGTCGCAGGCCTGCTCTATGATTCGCTGCGCAAGATCTGCGACCTGGGCGATCAGGCGATCATTTATCCGGCCCACGGTGCCGGTTCGGTCTGCGGGTCGGGCATGGCCGAGCGCGAGTTCTCGACCGTCGGACACGAGCGGTGCAATAACCCGGGTCTGCAAATTCAGGACCGAGAAGCCTTCATCGACTACAAGGTTGGGGAGAACCACTACCAGCCTCCCTATTTCAGACTGATGGAACGGCTGAACCTAGAGGGCGGCGATCCCGCTCCGCAGGTCATGCAGCCGAAACCAATATCGCTACGGGAGCTGGGCGAGTGCGGCGCGGATCACCTCATCGATATCCGCGAGCCGCTCGCCTATGCGTCGGGCCATCTGCCCGGCAGTATCAATCTGCCGGTTGGGATGATCCCCGCTTTTGCCGGGTGGTTTATCGGCGAAGGGGAGAGTGTCGCCCTGGTCGCGTCGTCGCAGGATCAGCTGAATGCTGCCATGGAACATCTGGTTCGCATCGCACTGGACAACGTCCTCGGTGGTTACGTCGGCGTGGTGCCCGCGGCCGCTTCGGGCAAGACGATGCAATCCATTCCAATGGTGGATACCGAGACAGTCAAGCAGAGACTGACTGACGAACACGACAAATGGACGCTGCTCGATGTGCGTGATGCCGATGAACGGGCGGCAGCCGCGATCGACGGCTCAAAGCATATCTATGTCGGCGAACTGTCCAAGCGCTGGCAGGATCTGGACCCGGCCCGAAGCTACACCCTCATGTGCGCAAGCGGAATGCGGGCGACAGTGGCGGCGGGTTGGCTCGATGCGCACGGCTTTGACGATGTGGATGTGTACCTGGGTTCGATGGGCGCGTGGAAAGCGGCGCAGGATTGATCGTCGGAACCTGTCCGAGAGCCGACCGAGCAATTGCGAAACCAACTCCTCGCATCTGCGATGATAGCGCCGCAAGGCGCGCATGCGGTCGTCAGGCGATTCTTGTAGATTTGTTTCGTTCTCTGCGAGGATTTTTACTGCTTCGGGCAGAACGTAACAAACGCTAGGTTTACCCTCGTGACAGGACGGAACCAAATGAGGTAGAGTCTTCTTAATGCACGGAAGCTCCCATTCCTGGACGCCATATTGCGGCGTTGCACCTGTTCCCGCTGACTGGCTAGGAGCTTGGAATGGTGATCCTATTCTGATTCTCATGATCACTCTCTGCCTCGGATTGGGTCTCAGGTATGCTCCGCAAACAAAAAAGTATCACTTCGCCGCATCCGGTGTCGCTTTAATCCTGTTCGTTACACCGCTTTGTGCCCTGGGATCCGCGCTTTTTTCGATACGCACAATCCATCATGTCGCGTTGGCGCTGATTCTGGCCCCGCTATTGGCGAGATCTCTTGATCTCAGAAGATTTGTCGGCCCAAGGGCGCTGGGTGCCTTGACCGGTATCCAGGCGATCATCTTCTGGTTTTGGCACGCACCGCCGGTGTATTCCGCCGCGCTATCCAGCGACATCGTTTTCTGGGTAATGCAGTTGAGTCTGACGGGGGCCGCGGCGTTTTGGTGGGCTTCGATGCGCCAGGCGCAGGTTCCCGCAGCCGTTGCGGCGACCCTGGCTACCATGGTGCAAATGGGTGCGCTCGGCGCTCTCCTGACGTTCGCCGGGCGGGCCTTCTACGCTCCACATTTTGCGACGACGCAGGCATGGGGCTGGACACCGCTGGAAGATCAGCAAATCGCGGGCCTCATCATGTGGGCGCCTGCATCGGCGGCCTATCTGCTGATCGCGCTCGCCATTCTCTATCGATCGATGCAACCAGCCTACGCGCGATGAAGCCTTGGGTCCAGCAATGGCGGGAGTGGTCGGTCAGCTATCGCGAGCGGGGAAAATACACACCGGTCGGCGTGGCCTTTCATTGGATCATGGCCGCCGTGGTGATGTGGCAACTGGTCACCGGTTGGAGGATGCAGCGCTATCTCGTTGGACCGGACAAGCTGGAAGCCTACGCAGTGCATTCCGAAGTCGGGCTGACGCTGCTGGTGCTCGGGGCATTGCGCCTGCTCTGGCGGCTGATCGTTCCCGGGCCGATCAACGATGCAGACAAGCAGGGCTGGCGAACGACCGTCGCGCATGCGACCCACGCGATCTTTTATGCACTCTTTACGCTTTTGCCGCTGTCCGGATGGGCGATGTGGTCGGCGATCCAGCCGGCTCGCGAGCTTCGCCTGGCGGGTATCGTTCCGGTTCCGGCCATGCCGTTCCAGGACATGTCGCCCGAATGGCAGTTCTGGATCCTCGATGTGGCAGAGGATATCCATGTCTTCTGCGTCGTGCTTTTGGCCGCACTGATCCCGGCCCATGCCTTTGCGGCCATCAAGCATCATTATTGGGATCGGGACGACGTGTTCGAGGGCATGTTTCCGGAGGTTCCGGATACCCACGGGCACCCGGGAGGGCCGAACTATAGCCAGCCAGGCGAGCCATCTCGGCCTCCGTCAGAAGCTGGCTGATCCGCGTCATGGTGTTGTCGCCGCCATAGCGTTCGCCATTCGCCCAGGCTTTCAACTGCGCTTGCAGGTAAGGCGCGGGTTGCGCAGCAAGCGGCGGATTGCCCAAACCGACCCCCGCGCCGTCCGGACCGTGACAGCTGGCGCAAGCCGCAAGCCCGCGTTCGCGATCGCCGCGCAGATAAAGCTCCGCCGCCGCGCAATCGCCCGCGTCCGGCGCGCTCGCGGAACCTTCGGGCACCGGCAAACCGGCGTAGTAATTTGCAACCTTCTCGCGGGCGGGCCGGTCGAGGTGGTCGGCGATCCAGACCATCTGCGGATGCCGGCGCTGGCCCTCGGCAAAATTTGCGAGCTGGCGAAGCTGGTATCCGGGGTCGAGGCCCGCGAGGCGGGGGACCAGATTACCGTCCCCTTCCCCTTCGAGGCCGTGACAGGTGACGCAGGCCCCACGCGCACCCGCATCCCCTCCGCTCAATGCGATAACCTCGCCGGAGATCTCGTACCTGTCGATAGTCGGTTCGGCCTCATTGCACGCTGCGATCAACGCCAGCATGGCAATGCTCATGGATATCGCGGATGATTTGTGCATCCTTTCGGGAACCTCCGGCGCGACGGGCTGGTTCCCGTTTTGACCTGGGGGAGCATCTTGCGCGCGTATCTGTCCATCAGTTTGTTCGTTGCTCTATGTGCGGGCCTGGCGGCCTGCAAGCAGCCTCCCGGGTCGCGGTACGGGCCCGATAGGGAGACGGCGGAGCGCGGGCTGGAGGCTATCGAGCGCGTGGGCTGCGCCGCCTGTCACGAGATTCCCGGGATCGATTGGCCGGAAGGTCGCACCGGTCCCTCGCTGGTCGGCTTCGACGACATCGGCCTAATCGCCGGTGCGCTGCCGAACACGCCCGAAAACCTCGCCGCCTTCGTCCGCAACGCGCCTGCGGCCAAGCCCGGCTCCGCCATGCCTGCCATGCCGCTGAGCGAAGAAGAGGCTCGCGATGTCGCGGAGTATCTCTATGGTCTCGACGATGACTAGTGGGTCTTCCGACATTTTCGATGCCTGGTGGGGCTGGCCGCCACCCGTTCTCGACCCGGCCGGTCCCTATGCGGACAGCGTAGTGGTGCTGGCCTGGGCGCTGATCGGCATGGGCGTCGCGGTGACCGCTATCGTGGTCGCCGCGGTCTATGTCGCGATCAAGGGGCCCGACCGCTGGAAAGCGAAGCTGGGTGGTGAAAAGGCGATCTGGATAGGCGGCATCGCCTTTCCCGGCGTGGTCCTCACCGGCCTGCTGGTCTGGGGGCTCACGCTGACCGCTTCGCTGACAGAGCCCGTACCCGAGGACGCGATGCGCATCCGCGTGACGGGGTATATGTGGTGGTTTGACGTCGAATATCTCGACGAGCAAGGCAATGTGATCATGCGCGATGCCAACGAGCTGCACCTGCCGGTCGGTGAGCCCGTGGTGGTCGAACTTGCCAGCGAGGATGTGATCCATAGCTTTTGGGTGCCCAATCTGTCCGGGAAGGAGGATATGATTCCCGGCCGCTTGAACGAACTCGTGATCCAGGCCGATGGCGCGGGCCGGTATGGGGGCGTGTGCGCCGAATATTGCGGTGGCCAGCATGCGTTGATGGGTTTCGTCACCGTGGCGCATGACCGTGCGGATTGGAACGACTGGATCGCGGGGCGGAGCCGCTCACGGCCTCGTGTCGCTGACCAGGACGTACCGGGAGAGGTGCCGGCCATCACCTCTGCTGTCGCGCATTCTGCGACCAATGCCCTGAGTGGACGCCAGCTGTTCATGGATAGCGGATGCGCTGCATGCCACCGTGTAGCCGGGACCGAAGCGAACGGTCTGATCGGTCCCGACCTCACGCATGTCGGCAGCCGCCTGACGCTTGGTGCTGGCATCCTGCCCAACAATCGCGGCACGATGATCGGGTGGATCGGCGACAGCCAGTCGATCAAACCGGGCAATCGCATGCCGAGCTACGACATGCTCTCGGCCGAGGAACTGGAAGCCATCGCAATCTGGCTCGAGCAACAGCGATGAGCACAGGTCCGCTGGACAGGACGCAGGGCGCCATGGAAGGGCGCACGTCCGAAACTGGCTTCGATCACGAACTCTACCGGCTCTTTCCCACGCACCGGCCCCGCCCCGAAGGCGAGGTGGAGGAACTGGAGAAGATATGGGACAACCCCAAGGGTTGGGGACTGCTGACGGTCGTCAACAACAATTACATCGGCTTCTTCTACGTCGCGGCCGCTTTCCTGTTCTTCCTGCTGGCGGGTATTCTCGCGCTCGGCATGCGGGTGCAGCTCGCCGCGCCGATGCAGGAATTCCTGCCGCCGGATACTTACAACCAGTTCTTCACGATGCACGGCACGGTGATGATGTTCCTGTTCGCAGTGCCGATGGTGGAAGCAATCGGCATCATGCTGTTGCCGCAGATGCTGGCCGCGCGCGACCTGCCCTTCCCGCGCCTCTCCGCTTTCGCCTTCTGGGCCTATTTCGTGGGCGGACTGTGTTTCTTCGCAAGCATTTTCGTCGGTCTCGCGCCCGATGGCGGTTGGTTCATGTACCCGCCGCTTACCTCCATCGCCTACAGTCCCGAAATCAATACGGATTTCTATTTGCTCGGGATCGGCTTCATCGAGATCAGCGCCATCGCCGGGGCGATCGAGATCATCGTTGGTGTATTGCGCACCCGCGCGCCAGGGATGACGCTCGACCGCATGCCGATGTTCGCTTGGGCCATGCTGGTCTTCGCGGTAATGATTGTGATCGCCTTTCCCAGCATTATCCTGGGCACGCTGCTGCTGGAACTGGAGCGCGCCTTCAACTGGCCGTTCTTCGATCCGACCCGAGGCGGCGACCCTTTGTTGTGGCAGCACCTGTTCTGGTTCTTCGGCCATCCCGAAGTTTACATCATCTTCCTTCCCGCCGCAGGCCTGATGAGCATGATGGTCGCGACCATCGCGCGCACCGAACTGGTCGGCTACCGCCTCAACGTCCTGGCGCTGGTGGCGACCGGCTTCATCAGCTTCGGCGTCTGGGCGCACCACATGTTCGCCACCGGCATGCCGCGCGTCTCCACCGGCTATTTCAGCGCCGCGAGCATGGCGGTGAGCCTCCCGGCAGGAATCCAGGTGTTCTGCTGGATCGCCACACTGGCGGCAGGGAAAATCCGCTGGTCGACGCCCGCCCTGTTCGTGGTCGGCAGCATTATGATTTTCGTCATGGGCGGACTGAGCGGCGTGATGGTCGGCATGGTGCCCTTCGACTGGCAGGCACACGACACCTATTTCATCGTCGCGCACCTCCATTACGTGCTGCTGGGCGGGATGGTTTTCCCAATGTTCGCCGCGTTCTATTACTGGAACGGAATGACCAGCCGGAACGCCTTGTCCGAACGTTTAGGCAAATGGGTGTTCTGGCTGATGTTCACCGGCCTGCACATCACCTTCCTGCCGATGCATCTGACCGGCCTTATGGGCATGCCGCGGCGGGTATACACCTATCTTCCCGATCGCGGGCTGGACCTGCTCAACCTCGTCTCGACGATCGGTGCTTTCGTGATCGCGGCGGGCGTGCTGCTGTTCCTGATCGACCTGGCGCGCAGGTTCCGGTTCACGACCGATCAGGACGCGGGCAACACCTATGGCGGCGGGACGCTCGAATGGCTCCCCACTGGGATGTATTCGACCCGTTCGATCCCATTGGTGAAGAGCCGCGAGCCACTTTGGGACGATCCGCATATCTGCGACGATGTGAAGGAAGGCCGCTATTTCCTCCCGAACAGCGCCACGGGCCTGCGCGAAACGATTATCACCTCGCCAATCAATGCAGAGCCGCAATATCTCCAGCTGATGCCCGGCCCTTCGCCCTGGCCGGTGAGTGCGGCCGTCTTCACTGCGGCTTTCTTCCTTGCGCTGACCGTGCAGGCCTATGCCTTTTCCGCCTTCGCCGGCGTCGTGGCACTCGCCTGCGTGTTGCGCTGGCTGTGGGAGACCGACCGCCCGATCCAGCAACAGACGGCCGATATCGGCGCGGGAATCGTGGTGCCCATCGGCATTACCGGACCCTCCGGCCACGGGTGGTGGGCGCTCAATACATTGATTGTGGTCATGGGCATGATCGTCTTCATGGCGATCTTCAGCTATCTCTACCTCTACGGCATCAATCCGGATGTCTGGATTGCCCCTCCCGGTCTCGCGCAGACCGCCGGGATCGTTATGTGTCTGTTACTGGCGCTGGGTTCGGCATGGCTCTCCCGCCGGATCCTCGCATCCAAGCCCAAGGCGACATTCCCCGGACAGGGTCCTTGGCTGATGGCGGCGGTCGGCGCTTGCCTGCTCGGCGGAGCGATCTGGTGGGACTGGAGGGGCTGGAGCGGCGCGGGGCTCGACCCGACCGCCAGCGGACAGGGCGCTACGGTTTTCGCGCTGCTTGCTTTCCAGGCTTGCACCGCTGTGATCGCCGCCATCATGGCGCTCTATCTTGGCTATCGCAGCGGCAGGGGCTTGCTGGTGGCACCTGCCAGCGTCACGCTCGACATTGTGGTGCGCTTCATCGGCTATGCTGCGCTACAGGGCCTCGCCGTTGCGCTCGTGGTCCGGCTGTTTCCGGGAGGTTGAGACGATGCGCGAATACCGCAACGACATCGACTGGCTGACGCCGACGCTGGCCCTGTGCGCATGGGCCGCGCACTTCTTGCTCCTCTGGGCGGCGAGTAGCGTGCTGCCAGACCAACCGGCGGCCCGCTGGATCGCGGCGATCCTCACCCTGCCCGCGTTGGGAACATTGTGGTGGCTGTGGCGGCGCGGAGCCGTCGCCTCGTGGGCGTCCATCCCTGGCCTTGGCATAGCCATTTCTGCCACCGGAATCCTGTTCAGTCTGCTCCCCGCAATCGTCGGCTAGCTATTCGGCGAAAACTCCGCCCAGGATTACCGCCATCCCCGCGTCATAAGCCATTAGCACGGCGATGGAATAGTAGCCCATGCGGAACGTCGCCTTGTCGCGCCGCAGGCCGGGTACGGCCGAAAGCAATCAATAGTAAAACTTGCGCCAGCAACTTTCGCATACAAACACGACCATGTTTCCGAACAGAGCCCCGCGTGTTAAGTCTTTGCAGTATCATGGTATACGAGAGACGCTTGACCACTCCTGCGATTGTCGTGCAGCTCTTGCTGGGCATGGCACTCTTTGGCAGTGCAACGCCGCTCAGCAAGTTAATCGGGCAGCAGTTCTCGGTCTTCACAGCGTCATGCATGCGCATGCTGATCGCTTGTCTGGTCCTTGCTCCATTCACATGGTTGCTGACGAAAAGGTTTGCTCATGCGAAGCGGTCGGACTGGTGGGTGATTGTCGCGATCTCATTATTCGGGATGGTCGGTTTCACCGCAGCCATGCTTTTTGGCATGCGTCTCACCACAGGCGTGATTGGCTCCACGATCATGAGCGCGACACCGGCAGTGACTGCCGCCGCGGCCGTAGTTTTCTTCGGTGCCGCAATGAACTGGCGCACATCAGGAGCATTGGCCCTTGCGGTCGCGGGGATAGTGATGATCAATCTGCTGCGAACCGGGGGAAGCGGAGCCACCGAAGCGCCGATTCTTGGCGCAGCGCTTGTCGCAATGGCCGTGTGCTTCGAGGCAGCCTACACCCTGCTTGCACGTAAACTGTCCGACGGGATCAGCTCGCTGGAAGCAACACTGGCCGCATCGCTCATTGCCGCTTTGCTCTTTGTCGTTCTGGCTTTTGTTTTCGATTCCCGACCGTTCGATTTTTCCGGCGTAGGTCGGGATGGTTATTTCGCGCTCGCCTTTTGGGGTGCGGCCACAGGAGGGCTCGCTCCTGTTCTATGGTATAATGGTGCCCGCAAAGCGCCAGGAGCACTCACGGCAGGTGCGATGGCAGTCATGCCCCTTAGCGCGCTTGTCCTATCTTACGTCCTACTTGGCGAATCATTTCGCTGGTCTCACCTTTTGGGCTTCGGGTTGGTTTTCGCAGGGCTTGTCCTGATGATAGTCGAGCATGCGAAATCGGCAGATTAGTGAGAATGAGATGTCCGTCCCGCCCAACCGCTGAGACAGAGTGAGCGTCTAGAACCTACGCGGCCTCCCATGTAAATTCAGGACTACCCGACCAGGTCAGACGGTACAGGGCACCCTGCGTCACCGACTGCACGACATTGGGCCATAGCGCCGCGATGCAGGTCCCGTCCGGATGGCGAACCGAGGAATAGATGATGCCGTTATGACCTTCGGCGCGGGCTTGCGCTGCCAGGGCATTACCGACGGGATAGCCCTTGCTCTTTTCCGGATCGAGCGACGGGTGGCCGGGCGTTTCGCGCAGATCGAGAAAGATGCCGGACATACTTGCAATCATCTCGCCATATTCCACCACGGCATTGAAATCGCCTGCATCCGCCAACGCCTGGGTCAGGTGATGTCCGACCTCGGCCAGGCAGGTTTCGACTGCCAGGGCCGCGTACCAAGCCCCGCGATCTGCGGGGTTAAATCGCCCCGGCTCGCGAGGTTTGGCGTAAGCGAAACTCGCATTGATGAACTTGGCATGCGGCACGCCGTGCACCAATTCTTCGGCGCTAAGGCCGCCATGGCCGCGCTCCTCGGCTATCAGGCGCGAGCTAGTCGCTCCTTCGATCTCCGCAAGCAGCGCAAGTTCATCGTCATCGTCAGCGAGCGGCGCCATCACCGCATCGCGCAGGCGCGCACTCGAAACCAGCCGGATGGTGCGCTCGAACGCTTCTCGTTTGGTAGCCAGATCGGCCGACGGCAATTCGGGATCGCTCTCAGAGCCCGCCACGAAGCGCGTCAATATACTGGCGGGTTTCAAGCATACGCGGGATACCGCCTTCGATCATCGCCTGGACTGGCGAAAGCCGGTCGAACACGGGTGCCGTATTGACGAGCCTGGGCCAGCGATCGGCCATGTCGTCGGCAAACAGCAGATGCAGCCCCTTGAACAAGCCGATCAACGCCGAAGCGCGCGTCAACTGGTCCTGGCTAAGCGCGCCCTCCCAAGTTCCGGCCTTCATCCGGTCCCAGGTACTTTCAGAGACACCGAGCAGCGCAGCGCCCTCGGCATTACTGCCACCCCAGGCGTCGACAAGCCGCAGAACGGCTTTGACCGCCGCGCCCGTCAGGCGGTCACGATCATCACTGGCCGCGAAGGTCTGAATGCCTCGCGGTGCTTCGGCTTGCTCTAATGCTATACTTGCCATATCGCATCTCCTGACGCTTATATACGCCTCACATGGTGTTTCGTCAAGGACAGATTTGTCTGCACAGCCCCGTCAGACAGAAGGCCCCCGGGAACGTGTGAAGCTCCAGTCGACACCGCCGCGTTCGTTGACCCTGCCAGTTACCGTCTGGCCCAGATGGCGCTCCAGATCCTGCCGCCAGGGGACGAGCTGGAAACCCACACCGTTGTCGATCATCGCAAACCGGCCCGAAGCGAGTGTGACGCGTTGCCGATAAACGCCTGCGACATGATCCCCGGTACTCGCGCTCTGCATGGTGCTTCCGTAACGCGCGGCGAGCGCATCGCTCGCATTGGCCAGGTCCCGTCCGCGCAGAGTACCAAGCAGATTGCGAGCATAGACGATCTTTTGCCCCTGACGCTTGGCAAGACCTTGCTCCAGGAGGACATCGGCCCGCCTGCCCAATGCCTCGCGCACCTCCGACCCGAACCCGCCTGCCACGGTCTTGAGGCGGGGCGATACGAGTTGCCGATCAAGCCAGGTCGCACCGCCTGCACCGATCTGTCTTTCGAGAGTGAAGTCGGAGCGAACAAGCAGGCTCATTTGTTGCCGTCCTTTCCGATTGGTCCATGCGCTCGTCTCCACGATGGCGCCCGGCGCGGCATCACCTGTCCGCTCGAGGTCGGGAAAACGCAGGTGATGAATGCGCCCATCGGTCCCGTCGACGATGGCATAGGCCTTGCCAGACAGCTCGTCATGCAGCCCGCGCTCGACGAGCCTGCCAATCACACGCCCGCCGTTCGCATCGTCATGCAAAGCCAGCCGCGCCGGGTGCGCATCCAAGCCTTTCCCGGTCATGGCCCGGTGCATCGTTTTGATGATGTCGCCGCGTTCTCCAAGTGCCCGAAGCGTGGGCTCGATATCGGATGCCAGCGTCCAGCTTGCTGGTCCCACCTGCTCAGCCAGTCCCATGCGTTCGAGGACCTTGGCGCGTCCAATCAAGATCGAGCGATCCTTACGTGCTGCCGAACCGGCTTCGGGCCGCAGATCGATCTCGCCAAACGCGCCGCGTTGCTTGTGCAGGCGGCGATCGAGACTGGTCCAGCGTTCAGCGTCAACCTCGCGCGCCAGAGCCTTGCGGATATCACGCTCGCTGCGCGGTCCCAGCTCGATGGTCACGCGTTCCTCGGCGCGGGCGCGCATCCCCTCGCTGATATAGGCGCGGTCGATCACGAGGTCCTCACCGCCTGTTGCGACGCCGCGCACCAGCACATGGATATGCGGATTGTCGGTGTTCCAGTGATCGACCGCGACCCATTCGAGCCTGGTGTCCAGATCGCTCGCCATGTCGTTCATCATCTCGCGAGTGAAGGCGCGCAGGTCGCCCATCTCGTTAGCATCCTCAGGAGAGACGATGAAGCGGAAGTGGTGCCGGTCGTCCTCGCAGCGCTCGGCAAAGCTGTCCCCATCGGCTTGGTCGGAAGCGGCATCGAACATCCGGCCATGCGATCCGTCCTTCGTGACACCATCGCGCTCAAGATAGGAGACATGACGTGCGAGCGGCGCCGACCGGAAACGGGCACCCCCATGCCGCACAACGCGCGCCTTGATCACCACACGGCGCTGGACGGGACTTCGGCGGAGTCCGAGTGCCGCGTGTCTGCCCCGACCGAAATGGCCCGTTCCCGTCCGACCCTTGCCTTGGTGAAGCGGTGTGTGGCCGGCCCGTCGAGATGATTGAAGAACGCGGCCGACCAGCGTACTGGCTTTGCGATATTGGCGCTCCCCGCTGTCGCCCGAGCGACCCGGCCTGACGTTGAAATCCTCGTCAACCATGCTCAAAATTGACGAGCGACGGCGCATTTAGCGCTGAATAATATGCAGAATTTGCCAGAAGCGACGGCAGGACGTTAAAAAAGACGGCGCAAACTTTCCAAGAAAACCAACCACATGCAGCCCGGCCGACGGCGCTGCTTTTATCTCGCCATCCTCTCGTACCCTTTCTGACCAGCCCGCAACCCGTTCGCAAAACTTCGCTAGCGGACGACGCAGAACGCAGGGATGCCCGCCTGGCTGTCATTGGTCGGCAACTGTCGATATGGGCGCGAAAAGATCATGCGCGGGCCGTACCGGGCGGACAAAAGCGGTGCCCGAGGCCTCCGGGAGACCCCGATCGCCGGGGGCATAATCCGAAGTGGAAACAGGTGCATCGGGCGCGCCCGGAGCGTCCGCAGAGTGTGAACCCGCCGCGACGAAGATGCGCTCGATCTGCAGCAGGGGCGCAATCTTCGCGACATAACGGCGGGTTTCGAGGGGAAGCGAGCGCCGTCCGGCAAGCCAGGCCTCGTAGCGTCCCGGCCCCGCATTATAGGCTGCAAGAAAGCCAGCTACGCCGTAGCGGTCATACATTTCTCGCAAGTACGATGTGCCCGCGAGGATATTGTCGCGCGGGTCGAAAGGATCGCTGCCGAGCGAGTACCGATCGCGCTGGCGCGCCCAGGTGCCGGGCATGAGCTGCATCAATCCCATCGCGCCTGCCGACGATACTGCGCGCGTCCGGCCCGCACTTTCAATGCGGATCACAGCATAGATCCAGTGCTCGGGAATGCCGAAGCGCTGCGAGGCCTCGCGCACATGCGCTGCGATATCAATCGAAGCTGCGGGCGTTTGCACTGCGCGCGATTGCCCGCTCGCGTGCAGCGGGTACGCAAGCGCCAGTGCGGCGAGAAGCGCGGTTAGCGCGATACCGTGGCGCACGGCTCAAGCCTTGCTGGCGCGCCGCGCAGGGCGCGACCACGTCAGAACGTGGGAGCCGTCATCGGATGCGAACAGATTGGCGCGTATCGGCCGGGCGAACGCCGGATCGTCGATCAGCACCGCGATAAAGTCGCCGGCCTTGTCGCCAACGCGCTTCCAGCCCGCACCGACTTCGTAGACGGCGTCATCGTCACCCACCATGATCCGGTAGTCCGGCGCATTTTCGGTTTCGGACGGTTCTGCAGGAATGAGGGCGAGCCTTGTATCGAGTGTGAGCGTCTGCAAACGCCCTTCGAAGCCATCGCGCGTCGCTGTGAATGTGCCGATATAAGTCATTGATCGTCTCCTTGGTTGTTGATTGAGGTTGCAACATTGCCTGGCTGCGCGAACCAGATATGCGCGCCATCACCGTGCTCGTCGGTCCAGACAGGACTGGCCCGGCCAAGCACGCGGTCGCGCGCGATGGGTCCGAAATAGCGCCCGTCGAAGCTGCCTGACGCGCGCCGGTTCATGACGAATATCTCGCCTGCTGCGATGGTCCGGCAGCCTTGCCAGACCGGCAGAGCGCGCCCGATGCTGTCTGCCGAGCGCGCCACAGCGGCGCGTGCACCATTGATGGTGATGGCCAGACCCTGCCTGCAGACAGTGTCGCCGGGACGCGCCGCGACTTCCTTCAGCAGCGGAATTCCCGTCGGCAGATAGCCGCGTGTCGCAAGGTAATCGCGCAGCCGAGGCGGCGGATCGATCGCCACGCGCTCGCCAATCTGCAGACCTGCCGTGCCGCGGACATGATACAGCCCCGTCGGCACACTGGCGGTCGTATTCCAGATCAGAATGCGCGAGAGGGGTAGCGCGGCGCTGACCAAAGCGGCGGCACAGACAGTGCATGCGATGATGAGAGTGCGGCGCTTCATGGCCGAAGATTCCGATAGCGCAGCCAGACGCCGTGCCGGTCTGGATGATAGGCGCGCGGCTGCATTCCAGCCGCAAGCCGGTTGTGCATATGCCGCCAGTGCTCGGGCGCGACATCGCACGGATCGGTGCCGCCTTGCTCGATTCCATCGATCAGGCCAAGAACCCGGCGCACTTTCGGCCAGCCCCGGACCGAGAGCAGTATCTCTGCACCCGGATCGACTTGCGGCACAGTGGAATAGGTGTCGCCAGCTGCGACCGCGCGCGCAATGGCGAGAGCCGAACGGATGGTGCCATATTCGTTGGATGCCCAGCGCACGAAAGCGAAGAGCTGCCCCGGCTTATAGCTTTCGACCCGTGTCCTGCGATCAATAATGCGCTGACCGACCGGCTTGCCGAAACGCAGCCAGTCTTCGCGCAGGCCTTCCTGCCACACCAGTGTGACGTGGGTCAGCGGCGGATCGCCGCCGCATCGCCCGGCGCTGCTGCGCGGCGGTGTCAGTCGGCCGACCGTACACAGGCGCGGCGACGTTAGCAGGAATCGATAAGATTCCTTGTTAGGATAGTTAAGGAGCTCGCAAGGCCAGCATTTCTGCGGGTTTGCGGTCGATTTCGGTTCCCGATAGTCCGAACTTCCGGTTCCTGATAGTCCGTGCGCGGCGGTTCCTGATAGTCCGAACATCACACCGACTTGTCCACAGGGGGCATGCCGATCCGCCGACGGGCGATATCGAAGGGATCGACGGGAATTGCCACGAAGCTGAGCCGCTCAAGGCCCAGCTGGTGGTCGAGCGAGAGGGTATAGCCCGGGATCGGTTGGCGCCGGACGATTGCGCGCATCTCGAAAGCGAACCGTTTGAGCGGTGAAAGCGCACCAGATTTGAGGTGAAGATGGGCAATGTCGAAGCTCCATCCGCCCTTTTGTTTGCCGCCATGTTTGCGCACGATCCGGTATAGCCAGCGCTCCAGGCCCCCGGTCAGCGTGAAATAGGCCGGGTCGATCGTGAGTACGAGCGCTCGGTCGATGACCGCTTCATAGAGCCAGTCCGGCACGATCATCTCGATGCCGAGCGCGCGGCCATTGCCATCGAGGCATTCGCGCCATTCGTTGATCCAGGAAAAGCGGTGGCGACGGCGTGCGCCCAGCTGGCGGATCGATGTCGCGATGCTGGTTGATTGCAGCCTGTCGAGCGCGGCTTTCAGTCGCTCATAGGCGGCCTTGCCGGTACCGCGGCGGGTAAAGGCGAGAATTTCATGCGGCGTGGCGGAAATGAGCCGCGACGTCGGCTTTCCGGCATCGCGCGCCTCGACGATCTGGCTGGCCACCCAGATCAGCACATCGGCGTCCCATATGGTTGCCATGCCATGTTCGGCAGTTGCCTCGACAAGAATTGAGATGTCGCCCATGCGAAAGTCGATGGGCTTCACCCGCTTCGATTTGGCGAGGCTGAAAAAGGGCCATGCCATCAGATCCTGCGCATCGCGCGCCGCGATTGCTGCGCTGGTTCCGACGAACAGATCGAGCTGCTGTGCTGCGCTGGCAAAGGTCGTGCGGGCCGTCATGGAACAGGCCCTCAGCGCCGAACTGGGCCGGTGTAGCCGTCAATCCTTTTGGCCGGATGGACCACGCCCTTGCCCGGATCGCTGGTAGAGCGGCGCACCCCTTGCTCAGCCCAGGCATCGAGATCCTCGCGCCGGTAGACGATCCGCCCGCCCAGCTTGTGGTAAACGGGACCGGTCCCGTAGCAGCGGTGTTTCTCAAGCGTTCTGGGTGAGAGGCCCAGATGCACAGCGGCGTCGGGCGTTCGCAGGAAACGGGGGCGAACTGGTTCTGGAACGGCGGTCATGGGTAATCTCCGCAAAACATGGGGTGGATGGTGCGGCGAGCTGCCGCTTGTTGCAGAGAGTGATGGCGGGCAATTGGTCCCATGGGGGAGCGACAGAACTACGCGAGAACAATTGTCGCCCGTGCCTTGCTGCCCTGCCGCCAAATATGTGTCGCTGGCCGTGCGGACGCACGAGAGTCTATCCGCCCACCCGATCATGAGCGATGCCCCCAACAAGCTCCGCACCGCGAACAAGGCGGCGGCAAAGGATTGCGTGCGGAGCCAGGGACCGGGACTTGTCGGTCCCGCCAGCTTCGCGCCGGTCCGACCCGCTGCCGGTTCGCAGTGCACGCGGGGCCCAAAACGAATATGCCGCGCCCTCAGGAGCGCTGCTAGAGGCAGCGCGGGACAGAGCGCGTCCCCAGCCCCGCTCCGCTTTTCACAGCCATCCCTCATGCATGCGGACACGCAAAAAGGCAGGAACCGGAGAGGGCTCCTGCCCAATCGCGCGTCAGAACTCGAGCATCGCACCGGGCACAGTATGCACTATGCGGCTTGCCAGATGCGCCGGCAGCGCATTGTAGTCGCCCTCATCGAAGGCGAAGTGACCGAGATCGTCATCCTCGACGACGTGCTGGTCAAAGAAGCTGTGCAAAGCACGCCGTTCGGCAACAGCCAGAGCTGCGAAATAGCTGTCCGAGCTCGGTACAGATTGAGTGAGTGTAGCCATGATATCCTCCTGATGTCTGCCTTGAAACGGCAGGAGGACCGGCAGACGGGCGTGCAGGTACCGGGTCACAGGATCGCCCGCACGGGCGACCACGAAGTGGCGGTGGGGGGAACGATTTTGTCGAACTGCAGCGCAGCGAAAGAAGACAAAATGGTGGGGCCCCGCCGTCCTTGATGCGGTGGCTGCACGCCCGTCATGATCAGATTTCCGTGGGTCAGCCCCTCCCCGCTCTTACGCTCCTGAACAACACAAGAAGGGGCCCTGTCCGGTGAGGACAGGACCCCTTCGGGAGAGATCGACTGGGAGAGATCAGTCGATTTCGGGAGCGTCGCGATTGTCGCTTTCGCCGCCAGATTCACCGCTCTGAGGGTTGCCGCGCGAGAGAAAGTCGACCTTGTCGGCGAGAATCTCGCAGCCGTACCGCTTCACGCCGTCCTGATCGTCCCACTGGGTGTAGTGCAGGCGGCCCTGTACCGACACCAGCTGGCCTTTCGAGCAATACTGGCCGACAGTCTTGGCGAGGCCGTTGAAACAGGTCACGCGGTGAAATTCGCTGTCCTTGGCGGTGTAGCCGTTGTCATCCTTGTAGGTCTTGCCGTCCTTGTCGCGTGCGGGGCGATCGGTGACGACGGTGATCCCGGTGACGCTGGTCCCGCTCTTGGTTTCCCGTGTTTCGGGATCGCGGGCAATGCGGCCGGTGAGGATAACGATATTGGTCATGATAAATTCTCCTTCAGCTCTCAACCCGGAAACCATTTCCGGCTTGCGACCGTCGATGAGAAACAGGGCATGGGAGGACTGCACCGCAGGCGCGCAGCGCCAAGGGAAACCCGTTTACGCCGGGTGGTGCGGGCAGCCCGCGCAGCGGGCAACACGGCCGGAAAGAAAATGGGTTGCCGGGCTCAGCTGACCTGGTTCAGACAGGTTCGCATGAAAAGCCGGACTGGGTTCGGAGTGGGCATGAAGGCAGCGCCATGGTCCAACGCTTTATTCGCAGGCCGCGGTGCCTCCGCTTGCAGCAAGAAGGTCCATGAAATCGCGGGCAGCGCCGCAATCATCAGGAGACTCCAACACGGCTCAAATTCGGGCGCAGACCCAAGCCAATGCGTCAACCGCTACCAAGCGAAGCGCTTCTCCCGGCCATGCTCAAGGCCGAAATTGATCCGACAGCGCTCGACACCCGAGGCCATCATATCGGGGCTAACCGGCGACACATCGGTTGCCAAGGACATAGCGTAAAAGGAAATCACTGGCAGTTACGGTGACAAGCTAGCCGATTTTCATTTCTGCGCCATCAGGCGTTACGTTGCTTGCATCAGAGCGTTCGGGACTATCGCGTTTGTCACATGCAGCTCCCACAGCTTCTTGCGGTCCACAAGGCAGCGCGCCGCCTTCTTCTTCCCATCGCAAAATGTCTCTATCCTTCTTCTCGATCACCATATGGAATTCTCCAAATTGAAGCGGCGACCCAGCAGTCAATCATCGTATCGGGCAGAGGCCCAGCGTCTACAGAACCGTTAGTATCACAGCGCCGATAGCACTGTTCCGGTCGCCTGTTCGGGACAGGGATGGCACTTGCACGACACAATATTCATTTCAGATCGCGGCTCTCCTGAAAATTACCTTGTGCAGAAGAAACCCCGCGCATGAGCGTGTCATACGCGGGGTTTCAAAGCGGCCCCATTGCACCTGCGACCCGCAGGGCTCCGGGGGGACGTCGGGACCGCCTGTTCGGTGAGCGATGCAAAAGACGCTCGATGTTCTTTCCCGCTCGCGTCACATGTCTTTCATGTCGTGATCCGGCATCGTCCGCATATCGTGACCTGCATGCGGGTCGGCGGGCTCGGCCGTCGGCGTGACCGCGCTGGCATCTGTCGGCTGAACAGGCGGCACTGGTGCCGCGCGCGAGTTGCCGGAGCGCGGCCTGTTTGAGACCTCGTCCATGCTCTCAGGGGAAGTTCCTGCAGTCACCGGCTGCGCCTCGCCGTTAGCATCCGAGGAATTTTCCGTGCCATCAACAGCGAGGGAAGCTGTGGCAGCCGATGGCGCAGTTCCGATGGCAATTGGCGTCTGCGCGTCAGGTGCCGAAACCTGCGACTCGTCACACCCGGCGAGGAAAAACAGAGCAGCCACAGCTGGAGCGCGACCGGCGGCTATCATCTTCGATTTGCTTTTGCGTATCATACGATTCCCTACAGCCAGGAAATGCCGAGATGGTTCTGGCCGTGCGCCAGTTCGCCTCCGAGGAACCCCTGGGCGAGAATGAGCCCAGCCATCGAAACAAGCGCAATGCGCAGCACCGTCCTACTCTCCGGGCGGCGGTGCGCCAGCATGGCGAGTACAACACCCAGAACGGCAATGAGCATGCCGTTCCAGCGATGGAGCTGCATAGCCGTATCACCGCCAAACCACAGGCCGGTGTGTATCCACCCGAATATGGCCGCAATGACGGCGCCGCCCGCACCGCCGTAAATGAGCACGCGTACGGCGGGCTCCAAGCCGGCTTCTCTTCGCTTACCGACGAAGAGCTCGGTCAGCGCTGCCATCAGAAACAGAGCTATCGGGAAATGTATCGTGGCGGGATGCAATCTCTTGAGCACACCAACGAAGCCCTCCTGGTTCACATTGGCGGTCTCTCCCGATGCTTCGTCGTGCCCGCCGGAAGCATGGGCGTCGCCCGATGCTCCATTCGATAATTCCTGGGCTTCACCGGAGTTGTCTGCTGGACTGCCTGTCGCAGGCGCAGCTGCGCTCTCGGCCCCGCCATGCGCTTCGTCGCCATGCGCGTGCACCGGGCTGACCCAAAGAAGACTTGCGCAAACAAGCGCCAGCAGTTGGATTGGTTTCATACTGACGGGTGCCCTTTCATGGCGGCTTACCGCTGCCCATGCAGATTACTACGCATCTGGAGCTCTCACCCCTCAGAACAATTTATTGAGGGTGCGCTAGCGCGGGATGCATTCGAATTTTGTGTGCTCGGGCAATGGAACGTCTGCCCGAATTGCGTCCCATTGCAGCGATCGCAGCCCGGAGGAGCGTCAGCACCGACCCGGGTCGCCGGTTCCTAGTCTTGCTGCGCCATATCCTGCTGCGCAGCCATCTGCTCCATCATATCGTGCATCATCGTCATGCGCTGGTGACAGGCCGCCATCATGCCGGCGTTGTCCCCCTGCATCATGCCCGCCATGTGCTCCTGCATCTTTTCGCGGTGCTCGGCCATCAGCCTTTGGCGTTCGGCAGGATCGCTCGCCGCGCGGGCCTGCTGCATCAGTGCGCGCATTTGAGCCATCTTCTCACGATGGGCCGTCATGGCCTCGGAATCCTGCATCATGTGGCCACTGTGATCCTGCTGCTGTGCTGCAGCTTGATTTGTGTGGTCGTGCTGCTGCTGTGCCATTACCGGGGAGGCTGTCAGGCCCGTTGCGAGCAAGAGGGCCAGGGCTGTGCGGTTCATCGTCGAATTCCCTTCTATGGGCATGTGGTGGATGCCTTGTGCATTCATAAATCTTACGCAGCGGACGCGCCTTCCCCTCAAACAATCACGCAAAAGATGGCCATGGCGAAGGCTAGGCCAACAGCCGACCGGTTGCAGCATTGCTGATTTTCAGCCAAGTTTTCGGCAGAAGCCGGGAGAAAAAAGAGAGGTAACGTCATGACATCGGAAAAGGCGCCGGGAATGCTGCCATGAGCGCGGTCAATAAGGATGGCAGCTGGCAAGTCCCGGAACCGGACAAGGCCGAACTGGTGCAGATGCGCATTCGTCTCATAACGCTCGAAAACATCGTTCTTGGCCTGCTGTCCCGAGCGAGCAGTGAGCAGATCGAACAGATCAGAAAGCGCGCGGACATGATTGAACCGCGCCCCGGGGCGAGCAGGCACCCCCTCACCGAACTGGCAGCCAATGACATGCGCAAATTTCTTGACCGTGCTGCTCGGCTTACCGACAGCGCGGATCATGGAGAGGCTGAGTAATCTGGCAATGGAGACGCGATTGAGGGCCGAGAATGCAGGCCGGGCGCGGCTTTGTGATGCACAAATCTGCGGTGTCCTGGCAAGGTGACCAGAACCCATTGGCTTGTCTATATTTGCGGAAGCTTGATCGCGTTCGTCTGGGAAATCTACCAGATGCCGTTTTTCGTTCCGGGCAATCTCGAACCCTATGAACAGACCATTCGCTGCGGCATTGCGAGCTTGGGCGATGGACTTATCCTGCTCGCAGCGTACTCGCTCGCAGCCCTGAAGGGCGGGCGCGCCTGGTTTCGCCAAGGCGCCAAGATATCTTATGCAATTTACTTCGGTTTCGGCCTTGTCATTGCAATCGCTGTCGAAATCATGGCGACGTCGCTACCGTCAGACAGCCTGCTGAGCTGGCGCTATAGCGATCTGATGCCCCATGATCCATTGACCGGCATGGCGCTGATCCCGATCGCGATGTGGACGATCGTGCCTGCGCTGACGATCCTTCTGGTTCGGTTTGCTCAAAACGCGCGCAACTGAACTGAAAGCAGTCTCAACGAGCGACTTGGCCATGTCTCGCCCGGCGCTTAATCCTCGGGAACCTGTTGGCCAGCAAGACGAAGCCCGAGATCGCTATAATTGTCCCGCCGATGCCGAACAGCAAAAGCCACCAGCTGTTGATCCGGTCGCGCTGTGTCCAGTCCATGATGTGCAGCCCCCAGATGAAATCGAAGAACCGCCACGTGTCGCTTCGCGCGGAAAGGACCGCACCGCTCGATGCATCGACATAGACGCGCGTGTTAGCCACGTCATTATAGGTGATTTGCCATGCAGGAAACGGACCTCTGAATTCGGTGCCGACGCTTTCGTCGACCAGGCGCGCCGCATGGATGGATGTTTGCGGACCGACCCAGGCGCGCCGCGCAATTGAACGTGCCGTGGCTGCGGGAATGGGAGATAATATCCGACCGCTTTGTGGCTCATGCAGGCTCACGGCGCCATCGGCTCGCCGCACTTCAGTAACAGTCTCGCCATCAAGGGCCCGGGTCGTGATTGCGGTAATGTCATCGCTGTCGGACAGCCATCGCGGGATGGCGGCATCGGCGGGAAGCGTCTGTGCTGCACGCGAGATGACGTGTTCGGATCGTACTTCCTCCAGATCGAGAAAGGACATCAGAGCTCCGGTGGCCATCCACAGAAGCACCTGAAGGCCGACGAAGATCGCCAGCCATTTGTGCAGCTTGCTGCCCAGGATATGCAGGCGCAGCTTGAACGAGCGCTTCGCCACCCGGTTGGCCCCTCGCACTCCGATCAGCGGTTGCGCGGCGCGCGCGACGAAGAATGGTATTGCACGATCTTCCAGCCATCGGCGTCATGGGCAAGTACGGATGTTGCCACGCCCTCGCGGTCGATCACCCGCCCATCCGTCAGTTCGATCCGGTAGGTATAGGTCTCGCGCCCGTAAGCGTGATGTCCCATGCGGGTGACCGCAACGGTCGGATCACCGAAGGTGAAACTTGTAATTGCACCCAGTTCGGGCCCGAGATGATGCTCCATATAATGCGTGAAGCTGCCTTCGTCCTTGCCGTTCTCGTAAACGAAAGATTCGTCGGCAAAAAGAGCATCCATTGCGTCAGCGTCGCGGGCAACCAATGCCTCACGGTAGGCGACCAGAACCGCTTCTGCACCGGCGACATCGTCGTTCATGGCCGCCATGTGATCGGCATGGTTCATGCCTTGCGCCGAATGGTCCATCTCCATCGCTTCAGCTTGTTCCTGATGCGCCGAATGATCCATGGTCTGCGCCATCGCCGGTACTGCGGAAACTGCGAGGGCCGAAGCCATCAAACCGTGAATGATCATCGAATTCTTCATTGGTCTTTCCTTTTCTAGAACCAGAACCGGAGGCCGACGACGTAGTTCGTCACGCTGGGATCTTCGCCCTCAGCGCGCGCAAAATCGGCGCTGTCGCCAATCCGCCATTCCTGAGAGATGCCGATATATGGCGCGAACTCGCGCGCGAATTCATAGCGCAGGCGCAAGCCCGCCTCGATCGTATCGAGGCCTGCACCCACTCCAAGCTCAGGTATATCCTGAGCGGACAGAGCGATTTCGGCGCGAGGTTGAAGGATCAATCGCTGGGTGATCCGCTGATCGACTTCGGCTTCGATCCTTGCGGTAACATCGCCCTTGTTCGACACAAACGCTGCGGCATCGACTTCGAACTGGTATGGGACCAGGCCCTGAATGCCGATGACTGCATGCGTGCGTTCCGGTCCGGTCAGATCCTGCCGGATACCGCCCTGCAGATCGAAAAAGGGGGCTATGGCCCGGCTCCAAAGCGCCTGGACCTCGGCTCCCTCAACCGGCTCGCCGAAACTGCCTTCGCCCTCGGATTTGAACCAGAACTTGTTGATGTCACCGCCGTAATAGCCCTGCACATCCCACAGATAACCATCCTCGCCCGCGCGCACACGATATTCGAGACGGTCTCCCTGGAACCACAGGCGCATGCCGCCGTCGGTGTCCCTGATCAAGGCTTCGCGAGCCTCTTCCATAGCTTCTGCCCCCCAGATCGCGATTGCCGCGCGGGCGGGCCCGCTACCGGCTTCTGGCGGCGCAGGCAGTAGCGGGATCGCGGCATCGGAGTTGGAACTGTCCTGCATCGCGGAATGATCCATTCCCTCCATGCTGCCGGTCGCCATCGAGCCCTGATCCATTTGGCCCTGATCCATTTGGCTATGATCCATTTCAGGCTGATCCATCGGCATGGTCATGCCAGTCTCTGCCGCGTCTGCAGCCATTGCCCCGTGGTTCATCTCGGTGTGATCCATAGCGCCGTGATCCATCGAACCGGGCGTGGCGGATTCCGGTTCGCACGCGCCTTCCGGGACCTGGTGGCCCATTGCGCGGTGGCGCTGTGCTTCCAGTGCGCATTGCGCGGCAGCTTCGTCGGCTGCCGCCTGTTCGGCGCTTTGCTGCGGCTCGCTGGTGGTATGGCCAGCGTGCTGCGCCAGAGCGGGCGTGGCCGCGGTTCCGGCGGCGAGGGAGGCGATCAGACTTATGGCGACTTTCTTCATGCTTCGCCTCCAGCCGGATTGGCGACGGTGACGATCTGAAACATCCCGGCATGCATGTGGTAAAGCAGGTGACAATGGAACGCCCAGTCGCCCGGCTCATCGGCGGTCAGATCGAACTGCGCGCTGCCACCGGGCTGCACTATCACCGTATGCTTCAATGGCTGGCGGTTGTCAGGTGCGCCATTGACCAGCTCGAAGAAGTGCCCGTGCAGATGGATCGGGTGCGCCATCATGGTGTCGTTGACCAGCTTAACCCGCACGCGTTCGTTGTAGGCAAAGCGGATCGGCTCGTCCGCTACCGCCGAAAATTTCTTCCCGTCGAACGACCACATATAGCGTTCCATATTTCCGGTCAGGTGAAGCTCCATCCGGCGCGAAGGCGTTCTGCCCTCCTGATGCGGCGTCAGAGCGCGCAGCTTGCGGTAATCGAGTGTGCGGTGCAGAACATCATCAAGGCCAATTCCGGGATCGCCCATCCGGTCGACCGGGTTCATGGCGACCATATCAAGGCCCGGTCCGACTTCCACGTCGGCAGGCAGGCGCGACGTGTCACGCATCTGCATACCGGACATTCCCGACATACCTTCCGTACCAGAGGTGTCGCCCGAGCCATGATCCATACCGGCCATATCGCCATCGCCGTGATCCATGCCCGCCGTGGCACTGTCGCCGCTGCCATGATCCATACCGCTCATGCCCATGTCGGCCATGGTCAGCAGCGGCGGATCACGCAGCGGAGGAATGGCGGCGCGCGCACCTGGCGCAGACGCCAGCGTCGCGATGCCCATGCCGGAGCGGTCCATCGATTCTGCCACTAGCGTATATGCAGCCTGCTCACCGGGGGTCACGACGACATCATATGTCTCGGCCACGCTGATCTGGAACTCGTCGACCTCGACCGGCTCGACATTCTGCCCGTCTGCCTGAACCACGGTCATCGGCAGGCCGGGAATGCGGATATTGAAGAACGTCATTGCCCCTGCATTGATAAAGCGCAGACGCACGCGTTCGCCGGGCCGGAACAGATATTCCAGCCCGTCGAGCGGCCCATGACCGTTGAGCAGATAAGTGTAGGCCGCGCTCGATACATCGAGGATGTCAGTCGGCATCATGCGCATCTTCGCCCACATCCGCCGGTCCTCACCCGACAGCGGATAATCATCCGTCCAGGTGTTCTGGTTGTAGTTGAAGTAGCCTTCGCCCTTCTTGAGCTTGTCGAAGATCGTGTGCGGCGACATCTCGCTGAATTCGCTCAGCACGACGATATATTCGCGGTCCGCCTGAACCGGATCGGCACCCGCCGGATCGACCACGATCGGCCCATAATGGCCCGCCTGTTCCTGAAGGCCGCTGTGCGAATGCCACCAGTACGTTCCCGATTGCCGCACGGGAAATTCGGCCGTGAAGGTCTCGCCTGGCTTGACGCCCGGGAAGCTCACACCCGGGACGCCATCGAGCTCGAACGGCACAAGGAGACCGTGCCAGTGAATGGACGTATCTTCCTCAAGCTGGTTGTGAACGTTGAGCCGGACTGTCGTCCCTTCCTTCAGGCGCAGGAGGGGTCCGGGAATGCTGCCATTGACAGCGATAGCACCGCCGCGGCGGTTGCCGGTTGAAAACGCCGATCGCGCCACCGTCAGATCGATATTGGGGCCAGTTGCCTCGTCGATACCCTTGCGGGCCGCGCCGGTCAGCAGATCGGCTCCGCGCGCCCAGGCCGGAACAGCGCCGGCCAGACCAAGCAGGCCCATGCCGCCCGCTCCTGCGCCAAGAAATTTTCGTCGATTGACGGAGATCATACGTGCGGCTCCTGATGTGACATACACCGACCCTTACGCGCCCGTCAGCTGAACCCCTCAAAGTTTTTAACCCGTTCTCTCAAACGATTCCGGGCGCGATAGATGCGGGTCTCGATCGCCTTCTCGGTCGTCCCGAGCAGCGCGGCGGCCTCGGCCTGGCTTCGGCCCTCGACACTGACGAGCACGAGCGCTTCGCGCAGGCGTATGGGTAACTGCCTGATCTCCGCCTCGACGAGCCTGAGTTGCTCACGGCTGGCTGCAAGGTTTTCGGGATCGGGCGTATCGTCGGCCACCGCCTGTACCTCGCCGGAACCCGAAAAACCGAAGAAACCGACGATCTTCCTTCGGCGAACTCGGTCGCGACACCGGTTCAGGACAATGGTTGTAAGATAAGGGCCGATGGGCTTGGAGGCATCGAGACGATGCCGAGTGAGCCAGACCGATGCGAGGCTGTCCTGGACCACGTCCTGAGCGGACGAGGAAGACCCCAGCATGCGCGTCGCCAACGCAATCAGCCGCGCGATGTGCGCTTCGACAAGAGACGAAAACGCCTGCCTGCTGCCGGCCACTACCTGCGCGACAAGTGTTTGTTCTGAATTGCCCCCCTTTTTTGCCGGCATGCGGGGTCAGCTGCGCGGGCTGTCGGTAAGAGCTTTGGACACTTGCTGGTCAAATCGTCTTTGCTGATCGGGGTCGAGAATTTCACGCATGTCGAAGACATGGCGAACCGTTGCTTTTTGGAGATCGCCCATGCGGGCATGAACCTCGTCGATGGCCGCCCCCACCTCCGGGCCGTATTCGTGCTCGGCTTCCATCGCCTGCGCGAGTTGGGCGTTGGCAGCGCGCGCAGAGGCCTCGAGCCTGGCCCGTTCCACAGCGAAGCGCGCTTCGAGTGCCTCAAGGCGTTGCTTCTGCTCGTTGGTTAGCGTGAGTTCATCATGCACGAACGCATGCAGGCCCGTATCAGCATCGTGATTGGCCCAGCGATCCGCGCCGAGCGCACCGAGACTACCGGCGAGCGCCGCGAGCAGCACCGCGAGGGCAATATGCAATTTCTTCAATGTCTAGCGCTCCACATGCAGCAGCGCGGAGGGCGAGAGCCGCTCTCCGACAATGATACTATCTGCTATGCCAGGTTGCGAACCAGCAAATTGTGCGGGCCACCCGCTGGTGCCTGCGCCGGCTCCCAGACCGACGACGAACAGGCCCGCGAACAAGGCCATCCTGCGGCGTCTTTCAACGATTTCGCCAAGCTGGCCTGCCCGTTGCCATACGCCGGTCATGAAATCGTCCGGGACTTCGAAGGAGTCCTGTGTGCCCAGCGTCCCAAGCATCGCATCGAGTGTCTGATTGTCACGCATCCATTGCTCCTGTCGGTTGCCCGCATCCTATACGCGATAGAATACCCGAACCCTTAAGTTTCTTTTTTGAGGGCTGGGGCCCGGCTGTGCGTATCAGAACGTGCAACGGACAATAGCGAAGTCTGTCTGAATAGATCGGGAATCATCTGGTGAAAAATGCACGCCTCACAGAAGCGGAACGGGAGTTCACTCCGCTGCTTGGCAAGAGCTGGCTTACACCGTTCTATGATCGTGCAATTGGTATATTCACCCGTGAGGCGAAATGGCGCCGGGAGATCGTCAGTCAGGCTCGGCTTCAACCTGGCGACCGCGTCATCGATGTCGGGTGTGGCACAGGTACGTTACTGCGGGCCTTGATGGCAGACTGTCCCGAAGCGGGCCTGGTCGGCGTCGAACCCGACCCTGCCGCGCTGGCCATAGCCCGCAGCAAGTTCGGTCAGGGTGCCGATATGGTACGGTGGCACAACGGCTTTCTCGACAGCCTCGTGCTTGCCGATGATTGGCGGCCCAACATAATAGTCAGCAGCCTCGTCCTGCACCAGGTTCCATTGCCGGAAAAACGCGCGATTCTCGAAGAGATCGAGAGGTTGCTCTCGGCGAACGGTGTAGCACTGGTCGCGGACTATATGCGGCAGGACCATCCGCTGATGCGCGCCCTGTTCCGGGCAACCGTCCAATTCCTCGACGGCGTCGAGGATACCCAGCCGAGCGCTGACGGAGCAGTCGAGAAACTGCTCGGCGAAATTTTTGCAAGCGCAGAGCTGTTCGCTCAGATCCACACCGCAACCGGAACCATTTCGCTCTGGCGCGGCTCCAGGAAAGGCAATGTAACATGATCAAAGACAACCCATCGAAGCCGCTGCGCCGTTCGCTGACGGCATCGGTTCTTCTCACGCTTGCGGCGTGCTCGAATGCCGCACAGGCCGCCACCTACACGATGTTCCGGGATCCGGGATGTGGTTGCTGCCTGAGCTGGGCAGGACATGTCGAGGGCGGCATGGAAGCAGAAGTGGCTTCGGTCGATACTGACGATATGAGTGCGCTCAAGGCAGCCAAGGGCGTACCGCAGGATCTGTGGTCGTGCCACACAATGGAAGTCGAGGGCTATATCATCGAAGGTCACGTGCCCGCCGAAGCGATCGCGCGGCTCCTGCGTGAACGGCCCGCGGGCGTAACCGGCCTCGCCGTTCCCGGAATGCCGCTAGGCTCCCCCGGCATGGAAATGGGCGATCGAGTGCAGCCCTATGAGGTCATCGCTTTTGGTCCGGACGGCCACAAAGTCTTTGCATCCTATCCGTGACCGCCACCCGATCTGTATAATCGCAATGCAATAGGAGATCACTCATGCAAGACCGCTCGCTCAAATCGTCGATCCTCGCCTGGGGCTGGACACTCAGCCTGTTTCTGCTCCTCAGCTACTTGATCTGCATAGCTTTCGGCCTGCTCGCGCCCGAACGGTTCCATATGCATGAGGCCTGGGAACCGCTGCTTCCCGGATTCGAATGGCTGACACTCCCTGGATTTCTCGCAGGCGCAATCGGCAGCTTCTTATATGGGTGGTACATCGCCGTGATCGTGGTGCCTTTGTACCGGTACTTCAGATAACGCTTGAGGAAATCAAACTGGCTTGAAACGGCGCTCTCTCGATCGGATCGAGCACTCGATTTCGCGCGGATGTCTGATGCGTCAAAAGCAGGCCGGCGGCACCAGCCAGTAAAGACGCCCCCAACAGGAGAGGAACAATTTCGCGACATCGATCCAGCGACGATATACAGGGTCTGCTCCTGCACACTGCCATAGGCGCAGTCATGGGTTTCGCGATCCTTCATCCGGCGACGACACTTGTCTACTGGTACGAATTCGGCGCTTCGAACACTGCTGCCCAAAGCAACGCGCTCGCTTTTCTGCTTGACCGCCTGTCTTCGGCATTCGCGTTCGAAATGCTAACGATGAGCGCTGTGTATGTGGCGTTGGGCGCTGCGATTGGGCTCGGATTTGGTATTTATCACAGCCGCCTTTTGGATGAACGCTCGAAAGTTCGTTTCCTCGAACGCGAGCTCGAAGAAGAACTACCCTTGCTCATTGCCCGGGGCGAAGGAGAGCATGTCGAGTTCAAGTCGTCTATGCGTTGGGACAGACGCGAAGAGCGCGTAAACCGGCGCCTGCAGCAGGTTGTCGTGAAGACGATAGCGGGTTTTCTCAACCATGAAGGTGGCACGCTTTTGATCGGCGTGGAAGATGACGGGACTGTTGCGGGAATTGAAGCGGATATGCGAACGCTCAAGCACGCGAACCAGGATGGATTCGAACGACTTTTGATGGACACTGCAAGAGACGCCCTGGGCGGGGATGCTTGTGCCCTGGTCCATAGTCGTTTTCATGGGCTTGGCGGGCTGACCGTTTGCAGGGTGATCGTCGAGAAAAGCGTGCATCCGGTCTACTACACCGAAGGGGGTGTCGCTCATCTCATGCTGCGCACCGGAAACAGTACCCGGGAGCTGGATGTTCGCGAAGCTCAGGCGCACCTTCAACGAAGAGAAGCCGGGCCGATGTGACTATAACCCGGTCGCACGCAGGTGCCTGGAGTTTCACAGAATCTTTTTTGAGGGGTGAAGCCCTGCCGAACGTACGGTTCGGCAATGATGTTTCTCGGACGGGAGGACATCCATAGGGGGATGTATTGCAAGACCATGGTCACCATCGAACGGGCAATACCGCCGGATCCATAACGCTGCTGGGCGGTATCGCGATGGGAACCGGCGTCATGATCGGCGCAGGAATATTCGCGCTTACGGGACAGATCGCCGAGCTTGCCGGCCCGCTTTTTCCACTTTCGTTCATCGCCGGTGCCCTCGTTACATCGCTTGCGGCCTATAGTTACATCAAGATGTCGAACCGCTGGCCATCCTCGGGCGGTATCGCGATGATCCTGCAAAAAGCCTATGGTCCAGGCGTAGTGGCAGCCTCGGCATCGCTCTTGATGGCGCTCTCGATGGTCATCAATGAAAGCCTGGTTGCGCGTACTTTCGCCACCTATGCGCTTCGCCCGTTCGGTCTGGAAAGCACCGGCTGGCTCGTTTCCGCCGCCGCGCTCGCCCTTATCGTCTTTGCCTACCTCGTCAATGCCGCAGGAAACAAGTCGGTAAGCGGTTTCTCGGTAGTCATGTCGGCGATCAAGATCGGCGGTATCGCGCTGTTCGCTGTAGCCGCGATCTGGGCCAGCGGCATCAGTGGCGGCTCATTTACGCAGCCTGCCGCACTTACGAATTTCGAGGCGTTGCTCGCCTCCGTCGCCTTCTCGATCCTTGCCTTCAAGGGATTCACCACGATCACCAATAGCGGCGGTGAGATCGTGGATCCGCACAGGAATGTCGGACGTACGATTATCATCTCGATCGCCGTATGCATCGTGGTCTATCTGCTTGTCGCTGTGGCTGTCGGGTCAAGCCTCACGATCCCACAGATCGCCGAAGCACGCGACTACTCGCTCGCGGCGGCGGCGCGTCCGGCACTGGGGGAGCTGGGCTTCTATTTCACTGTTGCGATTGCAATTGCCGCGACCACGTCGGGCGTGATTGCAAGCGTTTTTGCCGTCTCACGGATGCTCACCATGCTGACCGAGATGAAGATGATCCCGCACAGTCATTTTGGCATGAGCGGCGGGATCCGCAGCCACATGCTGGTCTACACCGTGGTTATCGCAGGCACGCTTGCGGTTCTATTCGACCTGTCCCGGATCGCTTCGCTGGGGGCGTTTTTCTACCTGATTATGGACATGCTCGTTCACTGGGGCGTGTTTCGCCGTCTGCGCGGTGAAGTCGGCGCACGTGCATCGATCCTGCTCGCGGCACTCGCGGCCGATGCGGTCGTGCTGGTCGCATTTACCTGGGTGAAACTAAAGAGCGATCCGGCGGTCGTTGCCTACGCAGTGCTGGGGATTGCAGCCGTCTTTCTGGCCGAGTGGATCTACCTAGCGAAAAACGCAAACACGCCTCGCGATAGCAGCAAAAGCTCCGGGAAAGACACATGAGCACAATGGGCCTCTGGATCAGCATCAAGGTGTTCACATCATAGCCGCCTTACTCCTTGGTATCGTGTTGTTTTTGGTCGCCATTTACGCGCACCTTTCGATCCTGGGTGTCGGTCATTCTCTTGCGAGCGAGCGTCAGGATCTCTTGGCAAAGCTCACCATATCCCTCCTGGTGCTGTTTTCGCACCTGCTCGTCGCTGTCCTGTTTGCAGTAGGCTTCTGGTTGGGCGCCGAATGGGGTCTGGGGAGTTTCGACGAAACCTCCAGCATGAACTGGATGGACTATTTCTATTTCTCGCTGATCAATCTGACGACACTCGGACTGGGCGACATTTATCCAACTGATCACCTGCGGGTGATCGCAGGGATCGAAGCCCTGACCGGGTTCGCGCTTATCAGCTGCTCGGCGCAGCTTTTCTGGAAAATGATGAAGGAAGGAGAAGGTAAATGAGCCAAGATTCACATTCGGACAAGGGAGGGGGCGGCAATTACTGGCGCTTCATGGCGATGGTCTCGACCTCGACCGTCATCATGTTTTTCTTGATGTACACCAACAGCTTCGATGCCGACGACCTGTTCTGGAGCGAAACGCGTTTCTGGATGATGTTCGTCATGGGCGGCGCGATGATGATCGTGATGCTCCTTTTCATGTGGGGCATGTACAAGGACCGGACTAAGAACTTCATCATTCTGGGTGTCGGCGCGATCACCATGGCCCTGGCGCTGTGGCTGGTCCGCAGCCAGACGACGGTCGATGATACCGAATACATGGCCGCAATGATCCCGCACCACTCGATCGCCATCATGACCAGCGAGCGCGCCAGTCTGAAGGATCCCCGGGTGCGCGAACTCGCGCAGGCAATCATCGTCGCGCAGCGCCGTGAGATCGCTGAAATGAAATATCTGATCGATGATATCGAGGAGAACGGCCCAAGGACCGAAGAACGCCTGCCAGAGGAGATGCAACAATGAACAAGTTCGCATACATGACAGTGCTCGCGCTGCCGCTCGCCGCCTGCAATTCGAACACCGCACCTGGAAACGACCGTGAAGCGCAGCTGGACCCGCCTGCAACCGCGGCCCCGATCGAGAGCGCGGCCAGCGCTCTTGCCAATCTGAGTCCCGGCCTGATGCTTCCCGAGACGATGACCGATGCTGACCTTTCTGCGCTCGGCGCGGAAAATTCGTGCCAGTTCCGGCTGACCGAAGTGGCGTTCCCATCTTTCGTTTACGATGGCAACGGACGGGGCGCAATCAAGATTAACGGAAAGCTCATTCCGGTCACCGCGAGCGGTCCCGACAGCTATGCAAGCGGGGAGCTGCGTATCCAGATCCGCGTGCTAGACGACGAGGGCACTGCCGGACTGCAGATGCAGGAGCTGATCGTCGCGGCCCCAAGAGCCAAAGACGAGCTCGGATTCTGGGGCTACACGACCTGCAGCGGCGATCCCGCCTGACAAACGGATAGGCGGACACCGGTCACGTCCGGTGTCCGCTGTCCGGCAAGGACGTGCAGAAACTCATTCTAGTGCTGCACGGATTGGATCAATCAACTTCAAACCGCGGACATGAGCTCATGAGCATTTCGTCACCCATCGCCGTCTTCGGAGCCGGCGGCAAAGCCGGAACCGAAGTCTTGCACCGCGCCCGGCAGGGCGGGCTCGCAGTCCGCGCCTTCGAGCACAATCTACCCGAGCCAGGTGATCGCGTAGAAGGGGTGGAATACGTCCAGTGCGATGTGCTCAAGGATTCCTTCGCCGACCAGCTTCGGGGTTGCGGCGCAGTGATATCCGCGCTGGGGATCGGGTTCAGTCCCTCAACCGCCATAGATCCGCCACCTCTTTACACCGATGGCACGCGCCATCTTTTGGAGGCCATGCGAGAGACCGACATCACACGGATTGTCGTGATCTCGGCTGCGTTTGTCGTACACCAGCCGAGCATACCAGCATGGTTTGAGCTCACCGCGCGCTCCGCCCTGTTCAACATACTCGAACAGATGGGAGCCATGGAAGACATGCTCGAGCAGGAAGTCGGCCTCGATTGGACCTCCGCGCGCCCCGGCTGGCTGCTTGATGAACCCTATACGGGTGAAGCAATCATAACGGACGAGCGCTTGGCGGAACGTTGTTTCCGGTGCCGCCACGGCGACCTTGCTGAAAGCCTCATCGAATTCGTAGCCGAGGGAACCTGGCTGAAGGCGAAGCCCGCAATCGGCCGACCCGAAGCGGAGCGGTTTGAGGAGATGAGTGCCCTCAAAGTAGAACTCGAGTTGGATTGAACAGCCCACCAGTAACCGAAGCGCAATCGGCCAGAGGATCCCGGCTGTTGGCCATGCAACATGCAGTAGCATCCAAAAGTGACAAGGAGACAAACGCAGCCACCGCTTTTCCAAAGACTATTAATGCTCGCAAAAAGAAATTTACCGGCAAAAGGGAAAATATAATGGCCAGGAAGGTAGCAATTTTTGGCGCTGGTGTTGGCGGCCTGACAGCAGCTCATGAGTTTGTCCGGCGCGGATACGAGGTGTCGGTGTACGAACGCAACGACACCGCCGGTGGTTTTTTTCGCAGTACCCGCCGTGAAACCGACAACTTGCCGACCGAATATTCGTGGCATGGCTTTGGTCCTTGGTATCACAACACCTTCGACGTTCTTCGCCAGATACCCTTTGATGACGAGGCATCACTGTATGACCGCGTTCTGTCGAGGCCGATGGAATATGCGGTTGTCCCGAACAGGTTTAATGACGACCAGAAAATAGCCGCTTTCTTTGAAAAGCCGGGCGCATTTCGCATGTCGCTATCAGACAAGGTTTCTCTCGCCTGGGGCATCCTCAAGGCCTGGTCCGTTAACAAGCGGTCAAAACACCGGTATGCTCAGACGAATGCGGCAGCCTACTGGCAGCCACGCATGACCTTGACAGGTCATAAAACTTGGAAGGCTCTGTTCGGGCCGTGGATCGGTGCAGATTGGCCTTACGCGTCCCTGCACCATGTCGGTCTATTTTTCGGGCGCAACATCAGGTCGGGTCCTGCGCACAAGCATCCCGCCGATGAAAACGGCGCGGCCTGGGAACACCGATCGATGGGGGATGGTCGCTCCTCAAGGGGCCGAGCAATGAAGTGTGGTTCGACAATTGGGTCGAGCATCTGGAAGAAAGCGGCGTAGCGTTTCACTGGCGGGCACCCCTCGAAGCGCTTCAGTTTGATGGAGCGCGGATCACCGGCGCAAGCCTATCTTCAGGCAATGGAGTGCGTGCGGATATATACGTCTTGGCCAGCACTCCGTTCTCGTCTGCCGAAATCGTAGAGCGAACGCCCGCTTTGTTGGTTGACCCCCAGTTGGCGAAACTGAGGCCGCTAATCGAGGACGGCCCGCACACTCAGGTTTCCTTTCGTATCGCCTTCGCTGAACGCATGGCCTGGCCGCGCGAACGCACCGCGATCGCGCTGACTGATTCTCCCTTCAACATCACGCTGTTCGCAAATGAGCAATCGTGGCCTTCCCACATCGATCTAGGCGAGGAGGTGCAATCGCTCTGGACGTGTACCGCATGCGTTGCGACCGTTCCGGGAATAATCCACGGCAAGCCGCTTCGCAATTGTACCAAAAGCGAATTTATCGACGAAGTTCTCGCCCAGATACGCGCATCGGAAGTGCTGGACGGAATGATTCGAAGGACGAATGGCGGTCGCGGAATGGAGGAGTTTGCAATCCTCAAGACCGAAGTCTGGGACGAATGGGAATTCGACCCTTCCGGCATCAGGCCAGAGCAGCCCAAATGGGTGACCACCACGAACACCCGCGACCATCGGCCCTGTCAGGCGACATCGATACCAAACCTCGTCCTGGCGGGTGCCCATACGGACACCGAGGCGGATATCTGGAGCATCGAGGGAGCGGTCGAAAGCGGTCGCCGCGCGGCGAAAATCTTCGAGCCTGAAGTAGTCGTTAAGCCGCAGCACAAGCCTCTCGCGCTCAAGTTCACATCATGGATTGACGATGCATTTTTTGCCCTGCGGCTGCCACATGTGCTGTCGGTGATCGGAGCACTCGTCGGCGCTGTCCTCGTGATCGGTTTGTATGAGCTGATTGTGCGGAGTTGATTGTAAGCGGAACCCGGCTGCGAGGCATAGGTTCGAAAGATATGACTAAAACGCTCAGAGGAGAGCCACCATGGATCGCGTCAAGATTGACAATGACCTTTCAGTACTGAATTTTCCGCCTGAAGCGCACGACATGCAAAATCTTGCAGAGGCTGGCTTCAAGACTGTCGTCAATCTCAGACAGGCAGGCGAGCAAGGGGAAAAGCTGAGCCCGCAGACCGAAGCGGAAGAAGTGCGCGAAGCTGGCCTCGAATATCTTCACTATCCCGTCTCGCCGCCCGATCTGACGGCGGCGAAGGCGAAGGGTCTTGCAGTTCGGCTCGAACAGCTTCCCGGTCCCGTGGCCATTCACTGTGCAAGTGGCCGCCGGGCCAGCTTGATGGCGCTTGTATCGTGGGCGCATCAGCACAATTGCGGTGCATCCGCCGCTGCGGATCGCGGGCGGGAATCGGGCTTGGACATCAGCGAAGCCGAGCTATCGCCAATGCTCGTAGAAAGTGAGGCCCAAGCGTGATTTTCAGACAGCTTATCGAGCGGGAGTCCTCTACCTATACCTATCTGATCGGATGCGAGAACACGGGTGAGGCGGTTCTGCTCGACCCCGTCATCGAGACGTACGACAGGGATCTGAAAGCCGTCGCTGCATTGGGTCTCAACCTGTCCTTCACGCTCGACACGCATATCCACGCTGACCACATCACGGGTGCATGCCGACTGCGCAGTCTGACAGGGTGCAAGGTAGCTTACCCTGTCGATGACAATATCTCATGTGCGGATGTGGAAGTGAGCGAAGAGGCGCCCCTAGCGGTAGGCGACCTGACCATCCGCGCGCTGTTTACACCCGGCCACACTGACAAGCATCACTGCTATCTGATAGAGCAGGGCGGGCATAGGCAGATCTTCTCAGGTGACGCGCTGCTGATCGATGGCTGCGGCCGCACCGATTTCCAGAACGGCGATTCCGAAACCCTTTACAGGTCTGTCCGCGAAAAGCTGTTCGCCCTCCCGGAAGACACGCTGGTCTATCCAGCTCATGATTATTCTGGTCGCCGCGTTTCGACGATCATGCAGGAACGCACACGCAATCCCCGCTTGAATGACGATGTTTCGCTTGCCGAATTCCAGCAAATCATGGCCGATCTTGACCTGCCCTATCCCAAGAAGATCGACGTGGCCGTGCCTGCCAATCTGAAATGCGGAGATTGCGTCGAAGAAGCGGTTGAGCAATTGCATGAGCTCGGCGGGAAGTCGCCGCAGGGATAGGTTGGCCTGCCATAGATCGCACGAAAGCCTGCGCCGGTTATTGCGCGCTATCCGCGCGCACCCATCATTTGATCGAACTGGGAGACGATCACCAGAACCATGTCTGGATGGCAAATCGAACTGCTATGCTTCGGGATCGATGAGTTTTTCCAAATCCGTCGAAATCAAGATCGCCTTGGATCCGCTCGATAACGGAAACGCTTCCCCTCAAACCTTGCCAGGCAGCATCAGCCTGCATGACATGGCAGGCCGAAAAGCGTCTGGAACCATCGTTGCGCAATGGCCCATCGAATCTCTACGCTGGCTTCAGCTATCGCATCAAACGGAGCATACATGCGAGTGGCGTTCTCTCAGAGCATGAGACTACATAAATGCTTTCATAAGAGTTGGCTCGAACAAGCCCCAAGCGGCAGCGATGAAGGTCAACGCAGTTGCAACTAGGAGCATAATTATCTGAGGGTTCAAGAACCATTTATGTGCGGCTTGGGAATCGCAATGACATTTGCGCCGATATTTCCGTAGAAAAATGAGCCAACTAGCCGCCACCGCAATCATCGAAAGGGCGGTCATTGGCCAGTGAAGCGAGCCCAGAGGCGTCAAAATACTGCTCAAGCTCGCACTTAATCCGGCAGCGGCCAGCACCAACGGTAGAATGCAGCAAGAGCAAGCTGCCAAAACAGCAGCCGAACTGCTTATGACACTCACAAAGGCGGTCTTGCCTTCATTCAAAGGAAATGTCTCGACAGCATTAATCTGTTTAGCCATGGAACGACTAGTCGCCACGGGCGGCCCTTAACCACATGTGATCTTTAAATAGATCTGCCATAGTACTCTTTCGACCAGAGGCTTTCCAAGCAAGGGTTCTTCGTATTTCGCGAATGTGGCATAGCCTTCAACCAATTGAAGGTCGAGGTCAATTGCGTCCCAACTTTCTGGCAGCTCCTGAAGCCCGCATTACGCAGCCCTGGTGTCCTAGGTTGCTGGACACCGCAGTCCTTTGGCCAGCATAGCTGCGCCCAACACCCATTGTACCAGAAAGACGGAACCCCGCGCCCAGGGTTGGGTCAAGCGCGGGGTTCCTGAACGGCCCCGGGACACCTGCGACCCGCAGGGCTCGGGGGGAGACGGGGCCGCCATTCTATTAACGAGGAGCAATCCGGCCGGGAACGGATTTGGTTGTTCGCTGCACCTGAGCGTTCACGTTTTTTGCAAATCCATAATTCGAACGGATAGATCCACTCGTAGATGTGGCGACGCACGCAAAACTTAGCATGAGCATGCTGCATTCTCGCCAACACTCAATCGCCGGTCACCTGCTCGCTCAATCAGTCGAGCGGTTCTGGGATCACGCGCAAATACGGTTTCTTTTCGTCCCAGCCAGCAGGGTATTTTGCTTTCGCATCCTCGTCCGACAAGGAAGGCGGGATGATCACGTCATCACCTTTTTGCCAATTGACCGGCGTCGCGACGCCCTTGCGTTCGGTGAGCTGAACCGAATCCAGCAGCCGGAGCACTTCATCGAAATTCCGCCCGCTGCTCATCGGATAAAGCAGCATGGCACGAATTTTCTTGTCTGGGTCGATGATATAGACAGCGCGGACGGTGGCATTGTCGGCTGCGGTTCGCCCCTCCGCATTGCCCGTTTCGTCGGCCGGCAGCATATTATAAAGCTTGGCGACCTGAAGGTCGCTGTCGCCGACCACGGGATAGTCGACCTTATTTCCGCTCACCTCCTCGATATCGGGAAGCCAATCGCGATTATCCTGGCTGCTGTCGACCGACAGGCCGATAATCTTAGTGCCGCGTTTGGCAAATTCCTCGCCGAGCCCGGCCATGTAACCAAGCTCGGTCGTGCAAACCGGTGTAAATGCCTTGGGATGGGAAAAGAGGATTGCCCAGCTGTCACCCATCCAATGATGGAAGTGAATGCTGCCTTGTGTGGTCTGAGCTGTGAAGTCGGGGGCTGTCGAGCCAATTGAAAGGGTCATGTAGATACTCCTATTTATCTTGTGGGAACTCAGGGCTCATTACTAGCGATGCTCTGAGAAGAATGCGGGTCCGACCTCGTCTTCATCCTGTTCCTCAAAGATGGGCACCAGATCCGCTTTGCTCGGGTCAACCGGTCATACGACAAACCGATCCCAGCCAGCATAATGCTCACCGCTACGCTTGCCTTGAGGCAGGCTCAGTCCGATCAAGAGCAGGCCGGCCACAACCGACGCCACCGTTCCGGCAGACGACGCCCCCGCAAGGAGGAATGGCGCCGCGACAAGCCAGGCACCGAATGCAGCATTGATGAAGCGGAGGGCGCGCGCGACTTCCGCAGTCGCGATGATTGCCACCGTAATCACCAAAGCACCCACCACGTGATCGCTGTTAGCCATCGCGCCCTCGCTGCCAAGCGTGATCCTTGTCAGCATCAGCCAGGCTCCCAGAGCCGTGCTGGCCATCAGGGTCCAGGGGAAGGTCACGCCGCGCACCGTGTTGTTCCAGATCGAGCGCGCATCGGTCATATAGTCGGTATCGTCGATTTCGCCGTGTGACACTGCGCCGCCCTTGAAGAAGGTTCGGATAAGCGGTTTGCCTTCCTTTTTCGACCAGTAGAGATACTGTCCCATGGCGATGACCTCATCGAGCGAGAACGGGATCATGATGAGCATCGCAAGGGCAGCGATCAGAGCCGGCGTACTCCACGTTCCGATCATGATCGGCTGAATGATCACGAAGTAGATACTGACCACGCCCAGCGGAATGACCAGAATGCCGAAAAAGGTGACCATCCACGGCATCGTGCGCCAGCGCGCGCGGGTTCCCATGACCGCCATCAGGATTTCGAGCACATAGCTGACCGCGCCAAGCCCGGCATCCGGGATCGGCCAGGCCTTGGATACATCCGAAGTGATGATTTCCTCGGTCCCGTTCTTGGGATCGGCGAGCGATCCGGAAAAAAACGGTTCCCACGCCACATCGATATGGCCAAGCTGGTAGGAGGTGAGCATGCGCGATATCAACAGGCCGATAATGCCCATCGCAACAATCGGGAATCGCTGGGCATCTGTCGAGGGACTGTAGGTCCACCCGGGCGGGATGGACTTCTTGTCCATCATCCCTTCCATGCTCATGCCGGGCATCATTGGCACCAGCACCGAAAATGCGATCGCCAGTGTACCGACAAGCAGATTGGTCAGATATTGGGCCGCGCTCGGACTCCAGAAGAACAAGGGCGCGAAAAGCAGCCAGATGCCGATGAAGGCTGTCGCCCACTGTCCGAACCAGGCGGTGCGCTTCGAAAGCGACATCGCGCCGAAGATCATCAATACGATCCCGCTCAGCATATCGCTTAGGGCAAGAGCGTTGGCCCGCCATTCGATCGATGGCAAACCCCGCTCCAGAGTGACCGCTACGACCGACGCACGGGCAGTATCGGCGGATACGACGTCATAGACACCCGGACTTGCAGCGAGCCACAGGCCGAGCCCGATGACAGCAAACTGCGTCCAGCGGGTACCACGCTGGGGGCCGTCCATGTCGTGCATGTCGCCGTCCATCTGGTGCCCATCATGAGCCATATCGGTGTCATGCGATTGGGGCCGCGCCGGTTCGGTCTTCCCTGCATCCGAACTCTTTGGATGCCAAGCCACGCGGGACGTGTTCAGCTTATTCGTTTCGTACCAGTCCTGCGGGTCGGCTTTCAACGCGTCGATGATGGTCGGAAGCGTGTCGCGGAGCGAATGTTCTGGCTCCCACCCCAACAGGTTCCGGGCACGGGAGATATCAAGGATGTAGTGAGCATTGGCATCATCGACCATCCATTGCTTGATGAATCCGTCATGGCCAAGGACTTCTTCCTCGATCCACGTGCCCAGTTTCGCCACGCTCTTTGGAATGCGCACTGTCGTCCATTCCTCGCCGTGGATCCGGCAATGGACGATGTCCTGAATCTCGGCGTAGCCCAGCGTTTCGGGCTCGCCGACAAGTATCGGCGTCTCGCCCTCGAGGTCAGCGCGACGCGCGATAGTCTGCTCGACCGCCTTGGTCAGATCTTCAAGATGCAGTGCCGACTGCGCAGCGCACAACATGCCCGGATACAGATGCGCCGACACGCGGTGCTCATACACGCCGGCAATCTGCTCGGCGAGAAAGGCGGAATGCCCCTCGTCGTCGTAGACCCCGGCAAACCGCAGGAATACAACCGGAATGTCGCCACGGTTCTCGCGCAGTACCTGTTCCGCATCGGCTTTCGACTGGGGGTAAGGCCAGGTTGGTCCGAGCGGGCTCGATTCGTCGATACGTACGCCCGGCAGCGGTTTGGGCTCGTGTACAAGCATTGAGCTTGCATAGATGAACTGTTCGATGTCGAAGGCCTGCAGCGCCGTGATCAGTCGGCGTGAACCCTCAACGTTGACCTTCTCGTAGAGAGGATTGGGCTCGCCGGTGATATCGAAATAGGCGGCCAGATGGATACAGGCAGCAAGCTCGTTTCCGAAATCGCCCCTGACCTTTTCGAGGGCAGCAGCCACGGACGCGTCATCGCCGAGATCCATGGAATAGGAGGCTGTGAGATCGGGATTGTCCTCGACGGGAGACCGGTCGAGACCAATGACGCGATATGCGCTGCCAAGGCGCTGCGTCAGCGCGCGGCCAATATATCCGTTCGCGCCAGTAATCAGAACGATACGCCTGTCCATGGGAGTGCCCTCGATTTAATAGCCGGAAGATGTTCCACTTCCGTACGAAGCAGACGGCAGCCGCCCCCTTTCAAAGAGCGGCTGCTGTATATCGTCGCCCTAACAACAGCCGGAGGATTTCCCATCTGCGCGTGATTGGGAAACTTCCTGCACGAGCTCGGCCGTCTTTGCATCGTTACCGGTACGGGCGACATCGGCTTGCGAAACCATGCCGCAGCATTTCCCGTCATCGTCGATAACCGGGACACGGCGAACCTGGTTTTTTTCCATGGACGCCAGACAGTCTTCCAGAGAGGTATCGGGGGTAACGCTCACGACCGACCGGGTCATCACGTCTCCGACGCGTGTCTCCGCCGACATTCCCTCGCCCACAGCCCGGCAACACACGTCGCGATCGGTGATCACACCGACAAGACCACCATCATCGTCGACGACCGGAATTTGCCCACAATCATTGTCGACCATGAGCCTGGCAGCGTCCTGAAGGCTTTGGTCTTCCTTGCAGCATGCCGGATCGCTAGTCATTATTTCGCTGGTTTTCATCTGTTTCTCCAAAGGTTTGGCGTTCCGTTCGATGGGAAGCCGCATCCGCCTAAGGAACTTTGGGAGACGTGACCGCCGCATCGAATCGTCGGGTTCTGCAAACCTAGTGCTTACCATCGTTGGAAGGTCAAGGCCGGCTTGCGAGATTCCATTCTTCCAACAATTCGTCGCCAGGTCGGTTTCCACCCCCAAGGCTGAAAAGACTAAGCATGGGTTTGTTTCAATTGATTGCCCGAGAGCAGCCACGTGCATAGCCCGTCCCCAGCGAGGCCGATCCAATGGTTTAAGCTCTGTCTACTCCTTGGCCCCCAAGAACCGGAAGCTTCAAGCCCCGCAACCGCAGAGCATTCCCGATCACCGAAACCGATGACAGGCTCATCGCTGCCGCAGCGATCATCGGGTTCAGCAGCAAGCCGGTAAAGGGAAACAACACACCTGCGGCAACCGGAATGCCCAGCGTGTTGTAGGCGAAGGCAAAGAACAGGTTCTGTCGGATATTGCGCATGGTCGCGCGCGACAGGACAATCGCCTGCACCACGCCGGTCAGATCGCCGCGCACCAGCGTGACGCCGGCGCTCTCGATCGCCACGTCGGTGCCGGTGCCCATGGCGATGCCGACATCGGCAGCCGCCAGCGCAGGCGCATCGTTGATCCCGTCGCCGGCCATCGCAACACGGCGTCCGTCGGACTTCAGCCTCTCGACCTCGCGATGCTTGTCTTCGGGCGAGACATTGGCGTGCACTTCGTCGATGCCCATTTCCCGCGCGACTGCTTCAGCAGTTCCCCGGCTGTCGCCTGTCAGCATGACCACGCGAATGTTGCGCGCATGTAATGCGGCGATGGCGTTGGCGCTTGTCGGCTTGATCGGATCGGCCACGGCGATGCGACCGGCGGGCCGCCCGTCGAACGCCACGAACATCACCGTTTGCCCCTGAGAGCGACCGCTTTCCGCCGAGCCAAGCCAGGTCTCGTCTTCGACCCCAACACGCCGCATCATCTTCTCGTTGCCGATTGCAACGCGGCGGGCACTAACAGTCGCCTCGACGCCTTCCCCCGTGGTAGAAGCCAGGTTCGTTGCGCTGGCCGGCGACACCCCGCGCGCCCGCGCGCCCTCGACGATTGCGTGAGCAAGCGGATGTTCGCTGCCCATCTCGACGCCCGCGACCGCGGCAAGGAACTCGGTTTCATCGATGCCTTCAACCGGATGAACGGCCACCAGGTCGGGTTTACCCATCGTCAGCGTCCCGGTCTTGTCGACTACCAGCGTGTCGATCTTTTCCAGCGTTTCCAACGCCTCGGCATTACGGATCAAAATGCCATGCTGGGCGCCCTTGCCGGTGCCGGTCATGATCGACATCGGCGTAGCGAGGCCGAGAGCGCATGGACAAGCGATAATCAGGACCGCGATGGCATTGACGAGTGCATAGGCGAGTGCTGGGGCAGGACCCCAAATCGACCAGACGATAAAACTGGCGATTGCGATAACGACGACTGCAGGTACGAACCATGCGGTTACTTGATCGGCCAAACGCTGTATCGGCGCCCGGCTACGCTGTGCTTCGGCAACCATCTGCACGATTTTGGACAGCATCGTGTCCTTGCCGACATTGATAGCCTGCATAATGAAGCCGCCGGTCTGGTTCACAGTGCCACCGATAACCGTGTCGCCAGCGTATTTTGCCACGGGCAGCGGTTCGCCGCTGATCATGGATTCGTCTATCGCACTCGATCCTTCCTCGATTTCGCCATCAACCGGAACCTTGTCGCCTGGCCGCACGCGCAAGCGATCCCCTGTTGTCAGCTCATCGAGAGGAACTTCGCGTTCATCGCCCTCACCAAAGATCTTGACGGCGCTGGGCGGGGCAAGCTCAAGAAGCGCTCTAAGGGCACTTGAAGTCGAACCACGCGCTTTCAACTCCAACACCTGGCCAAGGAGGACGAGCGTGGTAATAACCGCGGCAGCCTCAAAGTAGACGCCGACGCGCCCTGATTGGTCGCGGAACGCTGCAGGAAAAATGTCCGGTGCTACCGTCGCTACAACGCTGAAGAAATAGGCGATCGCCACGCCGAACCCGATCAGCGTAAACATGTTCAGATTGCGGGTTTTCACGGATTGGATGGCGCGAACGAAGAACGGCCAGCCGCCCCACAGGACAACGGGTGCCGCCAATAGCAACTGAGCCCATTGCGCCCAGACCGGTTCGATCAGCCGTTCGAAACTGATCCCCGGGATGAGATCGCCCATTGCATACGCAAACAGCGGTATGGTGAAGAGCGCACTCCACCAGAAGCGGCGACGCATATCGATAAGCTCGGGATCAGGCCCCTCGTCGAGACTGATGGTTTCGGGCTCTAGCGCCATACCGCATATGGGACACGACCCGGGCCCCGGTTGACGTATCTCGGGATGCATCGGGCAGGTGTAAATCGCGCCCTCCGGCACGTCCTCCACCGCGTCGAGATGCGCTCCTGAGAGATAAAGCTTCGGATCGATCTCGAATTTGTCGAGACAGCGCGACGAGCAGAAATAATGCTGGGAGTGGTCATGCTCGGCAACATATTTCGCGTTTTCGATCTGAACACTCATGCCGCAGACCGGGTCAATCGCGGTGCCTTCGAGGACGTTGTCTTCCTTGCTCATGATCGTTCCTTCCTAGCTGTCCACGACGACGAACTGCCCCATCATTCCGGCATCCTCATGCTCGAGAATGTGGCAGTGATACATATACGGCAGGTCCGGGTCCGTGTGTTCCTCGAACCGTAATAGCAGGCGCACTTGCTCGCGCGGATCGACAATAACCGTATCCTTGTAACCGGTCTCCAATGGCGGCGGAGTGCGGCCATTGCGGTCGATCACGCGGAACTGCGCGTTATGAATATGAAACGGATGCGCCATCATCGAAGCATTGGCGATTTCCCAGATCTCCCACTCGCCGACCGGCACCCGCTCGTTGATGACATTCATGTCCATGCTGGCACCATTGATAGACATCCCGCCGCCCATCATTCCCATATCGAGCACGAACCGCCGGGTTCGCACTGCAAGTGAAGGGTCGAGTGCTGGGAGCGCAGCAAGCTGCGGCGGAAGATTCCTTCGCGGCGAGGAGCCGGCGGGCCTGATATCGAGGACGCGGAACGGCTCGTCCGTCTGGGTATCTTCGCGGCCTCGGCCCATCATACCGCCGCCCATCATGCCGCCGCCGTCGCCGCCCATCATGCCCATCGAATTGTCAGGACTGGTCGCCACAAGGCTGAGTGGGCGCCCCTCGGAAAGATCGACGAGGATCTGCGCCCGCTCACCCGGTGCGAGCCTGAGCGAGCGGACCGCATGCGGACGTTCCAGCAAGCCACCATCGCTGGCGATGAGCTGCATGGTCTGACCACCGGACAGCGAGAAATCGTAGAAACGAGCGTTCGATCCGTTGAGGATCCGCAAGCGTAACAGGCCGGTCCGAGCGTCGAACACCGCGTTGTGCGTGCCATTGACGTAGATCCGATCCCCGCGCACGCCCATCATCTGCGCATGCATGTTCTGCGGATAGAGGAGCTTGCCGGAGCTATCGAGCAAGCGGTCCTGAACGATAAGCGGAATATCATCCACGCCGTATTCGCTCGGCAGGTCCAGCGCGTCCTCTTCATCATCACGGACATAGATCGGTGCGGCAAGACCGGCATAGACCTGCGGTCCCGTGCCGCGATGCAGGTGCGAATGATACCAGTAGAGCGAGGCACGCTGGCGAACTTCGAAAGACGGACTCCAGCGGGCGCCGGGGCGGATAAGCTGGTGCGGCCCGCCGTCCGCAGCGGCGGGGAGTTCGAACCCGTGCCAGTGGACTGTGGCTCCTTCGTCCAGGCCGTTGTCGACATGCAACCGAACGCGCTCGCCGCGGCGCATCTCCAATGTCGGACCCAGATAAGGCGCGTTCACTCCGATCGTAGGCGAAGCGACTCCGGGAGCGAATTCCTGCTGCCCCGCGGATATCGACAGTCGAAAGGCCCGCTCACCTTGTTCGACAATTCCCTGATCGAGCTTGGGAATGGCGAGCGGATTGGCGCCGGCTCCATCGGCACTAAGCAGCGAATTTTGCGCTTCGCATGCAGAAAGGGGAAGAGTCACCAGGCCGGTCGCCGCCGCGCCGGCCCGTCGCAGCAAGGCGCGTCGATTGAGACCCCATGCATTCGCCCACTGGTCCATCTTACTTGCTCCGGAGATATTTGATCAGCGCAGCGATGCCTAACACCGCCAGGACGATCAGCAACAAGCAGAACAGACCCATGATTCCCATCATTGCCAATGGCATGTCACCCTTCATCATGGTACTTCTCCTATTATACCGGCCCCGGGGATACGGTCCGGGGCCGGCTCGCAAATTACTTCTTGGTGATCGAAGTGATCGTGTTGCCGCCTTCACCGGTAGTGAATTCGAACGAGATCGCGTCACCAACCGCCACGTCCTGACGCAGTTGCTCATCGGCTTCGAACCCCATCGTCATGGCCGGCCATTCGATCGCGGGGACAGCGCCGTGATCGACAGTGATCGTTCCTGCATCGGCGTCGATGGCGGTCACGGTTCCTTCGGCACTGGCGGTCTGCATGGCGCTATCCGATCCCATCATAGGCATATCGCCATCGTCCATCGGCATCTGACCGTCTGCCATTTGGCCGTCTGCCATCGGCATTTCGTTCATCTCTTCGGTATTGTCGCCGGAATCGCAGGCAGCGAGAGCCAACGGCGCAGCCAATAGGGTCACGAGGGTTGTAATACGCATTCTTCTTCTCCTTCAGAGGGTTTGGACCGTTTGGTCCGGGGGCGCCGCATCAACAGATATGCAGCGGGTAGTACGAACATCGAGAGCAGGGGAGCGGTGATCATCCCGCCGATCATCGGGGCCGCGATACGGCTCATCACCTCGGACCCGGCGCCGGTGCCGATCAGGATCGGAAACAGTCCGGCAAGAATGACCGCTACGGTCATCGCCTTGGGCCGGACGCGCAACAACGCGCCTTCGCGGATCGCCTGATCAACCTCATCTTCCGAAGGGTTGGGAGGGCGTTCCTCCAGCGCCGCCTTCAGGTAGATCAGCATGACCACGCCGAACTCTGCCGAAACACCGGCAAGAGCGATAAAACCGACAGCAGTCGCGACCGATTGGTTGTAGCCGAGCATATACAGAAGCCAAAACCCGCCGGTCAGCGCGAAAGGCAATGTACCCATGATGAGCAGCGCCTCATCGAAGCGGCGGAAGATCAGATAGAGCAGCAGGAAAATGATCGCGAGCGTCGCCGGGATAACGATCTTCATACGCTCGGCAGCGCGAGTAAGATATTCGAACTGCCCAGCGTAGGATATGCTGACGCCCGCCGGAAGATCGACTTCTGCCGCGATCGCCTCCTGCAGATCACTGACGACCGAAGTGAGATCTCGTCCGCGAACATCGATATAGACATAGCTCGTCGGTCGACCCTGCTCGCTTTTGAGCATGGGCGGCCCGCTACTTACGCTAATTTGCGCTACGCTACCCAGCGTGATCTGCTGCCCTGACGGTGTCAGGAGAGGAAGCGCTCTGAGTTCGCCCACGCTGTCGCGGATTTCGCGCGGATAACGCACATTGATCGGATAACGTGCCAGCCCTTCGACCGTGCGCGCGACATTGGCGCCGCCGATCGCGCCAGATACGATCATTTGAACGTCGTCGATGTTGAGGCCGTATCGGGCGGCAGCCAAGCGATCGATATCAACGTCGACATAGCGCCCGCCCGACAATCGTTCGGCCAGGGCGGAGCTCACGCCCGGCACTTGCTTCCCGACCTGTTCGATAGCCTGCGCCACCTGGTCGATATCGCTGAGGTCCTCACCCGAAACCTTGACCCCGATCGGGCTCTTGATCCCGGTCGCGAGCATGTCGATCCGGTTGCGGATCGGCGGCACCCAGACGTTGGCGAGACCCGGCACCTGCACCACCCGGTCGAGTTCCTCGACCAGCTTGTCCGGCGTCATGCCTTCACGCCATTCGTCGCGCGGTTTGAACTGGATGGTGGTTTCGAACATCGTCAATGGCGCTGGATCAGTCGCCGTGTCGGCACGGCCCGCCTTGCCGAATACCGTTTCGACTTCAGGCACTGATTTGATCAAGCGGTCGGTCCGCTGGAGGAGCGCAGAAGCCTGCCCGGGAGACAGGCCTGGAAGCGCACTGGGCATGTAGAGCAGATCACCCTCGTCGAGCGGCGGAAGAAACTCGCCACCAAGCCGGGTAAAGGGGACGAGTGTCGTCGCGAAGACCAGCGCCGCAATGACCAGCGTTGCCTTCGGCCGGCGCATTACCCAGTCCAGACCCGGACGATAGGCGCGGGTCAGGCCCCGGTTCAGGATGTTCTTGTCTTCGGGCGGAATCTTGCCGCGGATCATCCAGCCCATCAACACAGGGACCAGCGTAATCGAAAGGATTGCTGCACCGGCCATGGCATAGGTCTTGGTGAAGGCGAGCGGCGCAAACAGCCTGCCCTCCTGCGCCTGGAGGGTGAACACGGGAATGAAGGACAAGGTGATGATCAGCAGGCTGTAGAACAGCGCCGGGCCAACCTCCTTCGCTGCATCCCCGATGACCCGCCAGCGTTCGTCGCCCGCCAGCACGCTGTCGGGGTTTTCATGCGTCCAGCGCTCAATATGCTTGTGAGCATTCTCGATCATGACGATCGCGGCATCGACCATCGCGCCGATCGCGATGGCAATGCCTCCAAGCGACATGATGTTGGCGTTGACCCCTTGAAAGCGCATGACCACGAAAGCGGCGAGCACACCCAGCGGTAATGTAACGATGGCAACCAGCGCCGAACGTACATGCCACAGGAACAAGGCGCATATCAGGCCTACGACTATGAACTCCTCGGCCAGCTTGGTGGTGAGATTCTTGACCGACGCATCGATCAGTTGCGAGCGGTCATACGTGGTAACGATCTCCACGCCGTCGGGCAGGCTTTGCTGAAGCTGTTCGAGCTTCGCCTCGACCGCGGTGATTGCGGATCGCGCGTCGGCCCCTTGACGCAAGATCACCACCCCGCCGGCGACCTCGCCCTGACCGTTGAGCTCCGCTATCCCGCGCCTCAGCTCGGGTCCGATCTGGATGGTCGCTACGTCGCCCAACGTCACCGGGACTCCTCCACTTGCGACTTGCAAGGGGATCGCCCGAAAATCATCGAGGCTGCCAAGATAGCCGGATGAGCGCACCATATATTCGGCTTCGCCCATCTCGACGATCGAGCCGCCCGCTTCCTGGTTGGAAGCCCGAACCGCCTGCACGACGTCGGCATGCGTCACACCGAGCGATGCCATCCGATAGGGTTGCAGGACAATCTGATACTGCTTGACCATACCGCCGATACTGGCGACTTCGGCAATGCCGGGAATGGTCTTGAGCTCGTAGCGCAGGAACCAGTCCTGCAGACTCCGTAGACCCGCCAGATCGTTGCCACCGGTTCGGTCGACGAGCGCGTATTCGTAGATCCAGCCTACACCTGTGGCGTCGGGGCCGAGGCTGCTCTCCACGCCTGCGGGAAGCTGCCCTTGCACTTGGTTGAGATATTCGAGCACGCGCGAACGCGCCCAGTAAAGGTCAGTCCCGTCCTCGAAAATGACATAGACATAGCTGTCACCAAAGAACGAGTATCCGCGCACGGTCTTGGCTCCGGGTACGGAGAGCATCGTCGTCGCCAGCGGATAAGTGACCTGATCCTCGACGAGCCGGGGCGCCTGACCGGGATAATTTGAGCGAATAACCACCTGAACGTCGGATAGGTCAGGCAGTGCATCCACAGGCGTGGTCCGCACGGCCCAGAACCCCGCGAGCGCGATGGCGATCGAAGCCAATACGATGAACATGCGATTGGCGATCGAGCTTTCTATTATGCGCGCGATCATTGGTCGCCTGCCTTCCTGATGCCGGTGAGGCGTGGGCCGTCCGTTCCCTGTACGAACTGGAACGAGACGCGGTCGCCGCGCTTGAAGCCGCGCACCTGCGCTGCCCCCTCGGTCGCGAACGTCATTGTCATCGCCGGCCATTCGAGCGCGGCAACGGGCCCGTGCCGCAAGGTGATATTGCGGGCAGTTATACGCTCGATAGTGCCGCTTGCCCGGTAGGTGCGCGGCTCGTCAGCATCGTCCTGCGTTTCGCTTGCACCCGCGGCCGTCGGCACTTCGTCGATGCCGCGGACATCGAGCCCCGCGAGACTGGCTTCGGAATCAAGCAGGAACTGGCCCGATGTGACTACTTCCTCGCCCGGCGCGAGGCCCGCGAGTATCTCGGTCCGACCGCCCGCTTCACGGCCAATCTGCACCTCGGCAGGGCGATAGCCACCCTCGTCCTGCGCCAGCATCACGATCGTGCGTTCGCCAGTGCGGATAATTGCTTCGGAAGGAATTAACACCGCTTCGCGGCGAGCCGGAGAAAGCGAAACCTGTGCGAACATGCCAGGACGCAGTCGAAGGTTGGGATTGCGCAGTTCGGCCCTAACGGTGAGCGTTCGACTGGCCTCCTGTGCGCTGGGCAATATCGCAGTAATCCGCCCCGCGAAACGTTCCCCCGGATAAGCAGTTAAAGTCGCGCTTACGGGCTGGCCAACCCGTACGTCGGCGGCAAGGATTTCGGGAAGCGCCGCTTCCAGCCAGATCGGATTGAGTCCGGTGATTTCGGCCAAGGTCTGGCCCGCGCTCACGCTCATTCCCGGTCGCACACCGAGCATTGTCACTGCGCCCGAAGAAGGCGCCGTAATCGTCAGGGTGGAACGTGGGCGACCACTGCGCGCGACCGACGAGATTACGCCATCAGGCATTCCAAGAAGCCGCAACCGTTCGCGCGCCGCGCGAGTAAGCGCTTCATCGCCGGTCGCGGCGACCGCCAGATATTCCTGCTGCGCGCCGCCCCATTCGGGAATCAGCAAATCCACCAAAGGGGTACCCTGTCTAATGATGTCATCGGGCGCATGGCCATAGGTTCGTTGCACGAAGCCGCTGGCGCGGGGCTGCACGATCGACACCTCCCGGGCATTGTAAGCGAGTGTGCCGGTGACGTTCGTCTCGGGTTCGAGCACGCCCATTTCCGCTTCGGCCGTTCGAATGCCGAAATTCTGCACGAGCTGCGGATCGATGCTGACGCCCCCCGCTCCGGCACTGTCTCCACCGGCGCATTTCGGGACCAGTTGCATGTCCATGAAAGGCGACTTGCCCGGCTCGTCGAAGCGCTGATCAGGCACCATCGGATCGTACCAGTAGAGCACTTCCTCGCAGCCTGCTCCCGCTGCGGCGCTGTCTCCGGTCGAAGCACCGGAGGAACCTTCCCCAAGCTGGGCGATGCCGTAGCCGGCGCCGAGGCTCACAAGTACTATGCCGGCTGCAAGCGTGTAGGACTTTTGGCGAGGGGTGAGTTTTTGCCAGGCGGCTTTCATTGCATGTGCTCCCGGTAGGTAAGTCGCAAAGTCGCGGCGGCTTCGACCGTCGCTTCTTCGCGTTCGAGGATTTCCAGTTCGAGTAGAGCCAAGGCTGTCCGGGCCTCGATGACGTCGATCAGATCGGCGCGACCTGCAGCAAAACTCGCCATTTCAAGGTCTGCCCTGTCACGAGCGAGGGGCAATAGTTCCTCGCGGGCACGCTGCCATTGGCGCGCCGCGCTGCGCCAGGCAGCGAGATCGGCCGCGAACTGGGCTTCAAGTTCGCGTAGCTCGTCCGCGCGCTCGGCCAGCGCCGCAGCCGCTTGCGCTTCGGCCGCGGCAATGCGTGGCTCCTGCCGCCGACCGGCGAAGATCGGCAATGTTACCGAACCCATGACCGAGACGACATTCCCGAAATCAGGATTTCGCCGTCCGAAGCTGACATTGACGCCGAAGTCGGGCCTCTTTTCCGCCCGGGCAAGATCGATGGCTGCGCGGGCCCTTTGCTCGGCAGTGTCCGCCAGACGGATCCCGGGGTTGCTCTCTAGCGTAGTGCGCAGCTCGATCGGATCGACATCGGCGGGCGGTACCGGACCTTGCGCCACCGGCTCCTCCCCTGCAATATACCGCGTCAACCGCGCCTGCGCCGCTTCCCGATCGGCTTCGATGCGCGTCCGGGCATCGTCTATCTCGAGCAGTGCACGGCGGATCTCGAGGCTTTCCGCAGGGCGCGCCGAACCCGATGCGACTGCGCTGCGAGCAACCGGCACGAGCTCGCGCAATTCATCCTGAGCCTCGACGGCCAGCGCCAGTCGCTGCTGCGCATAAGCCAGTGATATCCACGCGCGACCAGCGGCGACTTCGACATCCCGGCCAACAACGCCGAGGCGAGCTTCGGCCAAGCGGATATCCGATACCGCAAGCCCAGCCCTCGCGCGTCGCTTGGCTAGATTGGGAATTTCTTGCTCGACACCCACCTGGACTTGGGTCGGAAGCTGCCGGTCGAGATCGAACGCCGCCGGCCCGGTGACCGGCAAATTGACGATGCCCGCTCGTAGCCGCGGATCGGGCAATTCGTCTGCAGCCTCCGCCGCGTTCCGCAGAGCTTCCACCTCAAGTTCACGCGCCTGCAGGACAGGCTGTTCGACGCGGGCCGCGCGCAAAGCCTCTTCGTAGCCGACAGACTGTGCTTGCGCTCCTTGAGCGACAAATATGAGAGCCACGAAAGCGCAGCTGCTTCGCCATTTCATTGTGTAACCTCGTAGAATTTCTGATGCTGGACAGTCCAAGGCTTCTCGCTTCGCGGTGCGAAGCGAGCGGATATAGACTATTCCAGCTTGTATACGGCACCATGGCACCGACTACAGAAGACTAGATATCGAGGTTAACTTGTGGAGGGGGGGATTCGGGTGTGAGCAGGCGTCCCTGGAGACCCATCAGATCGCCCGTCAGATAGATCTCACGATCGGCCCGCAAAGGAACCATACTCTTATCATTGGTGCCGGGGATATTTGCTGGCGCAAGACATCCCATCGCGACGACGCAATCGAGTGTCCTCTGGTCGCATGGAGGTTCTTCGGACGAATTGCCATCCGTCACCCCTTCCATGATCATATCGCCCATTTCCGAGCAATGGACGGTCCCGGCTGCCCCCAACTGTGGAACCGCCGCCGCTTGGGCAGCACTTTGTACAAAAAGGCCGAGGCCAAAAAGTACAACAGCAAGGAAACGACCTATCGACACTCTTTTGCGATAAGTCGACCGCCGATTAAACGCAAGTGCGAAGACCGATTGATGGCCCGAAAATTTCATGGCGTTCCACGCCTGCTGACGAAAGCTTCCCGATGTCACGTTGAAGTCCGTCCTTTGATTCAATCATGGAAGCGATGGATAAGCATCTTAGCCTTAGCCTCGGTCACCAAGAGTTTTGGATGACGGTGCGACCGTCGAAGAACAGATAGCGCTGTGCGCTGAAACCGGCGGTGAGCCCTTCTGCGAATATGCGCATTAACGGACCATCCTTCAGCCTGCCTGCGCACAAGGTCGAAACGGAGCGGCGCCGAACTGGATAGATCGGCGCCCGGTTCCGCGTCACCTCTCATCCTGCGAGGACGCGGGCATATCCCGCGAGGCCGACATGTCTTGCGAGGCGGACATGGCCTCCATGCGTTCCATCATGGCTTTGCAGTTTTCCATCATCGCCATCATCTTGCGGCGCATTTCCGGATCCTGCATCATCGCCATCATCTCACCCCGCGGCATTGCCCCTTCCGCTCCAGCTTCGCTGTCCATATTCATGTGTGAATCGGCATCCTGTGGAGCGCGGTCAGCCTGTTGGGCAAGTGCGGCGGTGGAAACGAGACCAAGAGCGACAGCAGCGCCGGTCAACATTGTTTTGAAATTACGATACATTGGTATTCTCCTTAGATTATACGGTGACAAAGGGAGGCGCTCAATCAACTTTGGGTGCCCGAGCCCTCTGGGCCCGTGCTTTTCATACCCTTCATGCACATGGCCATCATCGCCAGGCATGGGAACAGGTAGAGCAGGGGCAAAACCGCCGCGAACCCGAACCACATCGAACCCAGTATTGCTGCGCCTAGAGCGAGAACGACGCTTGCGGCGATCAGCCACTTCGTCTTGGTCGACCAGCGTGCAGGGCTCGCGCAACTTTTGCCTCCCGATGACTTCGAGGTCGCCGCCTGAAGCTGCTGGGCTCCTAATTGTGGCGTCCACGGAACAAGCGCGGTGGAACTCGACGTCATTTGGGTACTCCTCGATTCGTCCTTGATAGCCACAAGATGGGCCTTCCCATCATGGGAAGGTCAAGGCCTTTCTCAGAGTTTTCTGAAATGGAAGAAAGGGTGGCTTTCTTGGCGCTAGCGCACACTGTTCGTCGGCAATCGCTCGGCTTCGTCTGGTCCGCCGTGCTAAACGGCATAGAGTGCACCGGCGCCGTATCTAATCGACAACCGGCGCACTCTAGACGTCGCCGAAATCAGCGTCAGCAACAAAGCTATGGTACATGATTGCGGTGACCTGCTTGAAGCAAGGACCTAAAAATTGCCTAGCAACATCCCGCCGAAGCGGCTTCCTTTGTAGGCTCCGAGACCTCGCGGACCAGATCGCCCGTTTCGCTCTTCTCGGCGTTTTGCGCAATGTCGGCCTGCGAAACGATGCCGCAGCATTTGCCTCCATCGTCGACCACCGGAAGTCGGCGGACCTGGTTGTCCTCCATTTTCTTGCAGCAATCGTCAACGCTCGTGTCAGCGGTGACTGTCACAGGGGATGGGGACATCACATCCGCAACCCGCGTGTCGGCTGATTGGCCCTCTGCGACGCAGCGGCATGCGATATCGCGATCGGTTACGACACCGACGAGGGCACCGGTTTCATCGACGACGGGAATTTCGCCGCAATCGTTATCAACCATCAGCGTCGCGGCATCCTTGACGCTATCTGATGGGCTGCAGCAGGCTGGGTCGGCTGTCATGACATCTCGGGCTTCCATTGTTCATCTCCACTTTGGTGTTTCGGCGCATTTATGCGCTCGCGTAGTAAATGATCTAAAAAAGCTCTCGGTTCCAATTACATCCGCGACCCGTTGCGTATGCAAGCCGGTTCGCTTGGCGCTCCCCGAACACACGCCTTTTCAATTGATCGGGGTACCGGCCTATTGCAGGCGCCCGGGACCGAACCGATGATCTAAAGCGCTCGCACAATCGGACGGACTACCCTGCGCGAGGTCGCGAAGGATCGGGCAGTCGGGCCTATCGTCATCGGTACACTTCGCCGCCAATTCATCGAGCGTGGCAACCATTGACTGCATCCCGACGATCTTTTCGCGTAGACGCTCAATATGAGCGCATGCCACCGCCCTTACATCGGCGCTGGCGCTGCTTCGATCCTGCCAAAGTGCAAGCAATTCCTGGATTTGCTCCACAGAAAAACCGAGATCTCGGGCACGGCGAACGAACCGAAGCGTGTGGACGTCTCGCGGCTCGTAAACCCTGTACCCCGAAGCCGCCCTTTCCGCTGGCTCAATCAATCCGGTTTTTTCATAATAGCGGATCATCTTGGCCGAGACGCCGGATTTGTCGGCTGCCTGCCCGATGTTCATGATCATTTCTCCTTCATATTGGCACAGTCCCGCGAATTGGTATTTTCTCGGCACTTTCCAAGCTTCCAATGATGGGATGCAATTTTACCCTATCAAGTGCCGAATCCCCTTACCGGCCGACCCAGGTAGGTGGCAAAAGCCTGCCCGTCGTATCGACGCGATTTTCTCTTATGCGCTCCGGCTGATCAGGCCACCCTGGTCGGGCGCCCCTTACCGCCCCCTATTCGACAGCGTAGACCGACCGCTCGCCGCCCTGAGCCAAAGCAAAGATGGTGAAGGGGCTGGATTTTGTTCCACCCATCCCTGGGGAGCCAGCGGGCATTCCGGGAAGCGTTATACCATTGAGTTCCGGACGCTCAGCCAGCAGGCGGTCGAAGCTTCCGATCGGCACATGCCCGTCAACATAATAGCCTCCCACGAACGTGGTGTGGCAGCCCCCCAACTCTTGCGGAATACCTTGCCTCTGCTTGATTAACGCCAAGTCGTTGGTCGCTTCGACCTTCACTTCGTAGCCATTTTCCCGCAGATACGCCGCGTAGCTTTCGCAGCAGCCGCATTGCGGATTCTTGAAAAGGGTCGCAAGCGGCTTCTCGGGGGGCGCTGCAAGGGCCGGTGTTGCTACGAGAACCGCCAGTGCGGCGAAGATTTCCACTACATTTCTCATCTTTCGTCTCCTTTGATCTAAGTCACTCTGACTGTCGCCATCATGCCTGCGGCCTGATGTTCGAGTATGTGGCAGTGGAACATCCAGTCTCCGGGATTGTCAGCCACGAAAGCGACTTCCACAATCTCGTCTGGTGCTATGAGCACCGTGTCCTGCCATTCGCGATATCGCGTCGGCTTGCCGTTTCGGGAAAGTACTCTGAAACTGTGCCCGTGCAGATGGATAGGATGCCACCAGACCGTCTCGTTACGAAGGGTCAGAATGACACTCTCGCCTCTGGGTAGGGTCAGAACGGGGTCGAGATTGTGGCCCGAGGCCGCCACGCCATTTACGGTCCAGTCCATCTTGCCGGTCGCCGATGGTCCCATCATTCCACCACCGAACACAACTTCGTGGCGGGTCGACGTTTCTGTTTGCGGCTCAGGGATGGGATTAGGCGGCAACGCAATCGGAGTCGTCAACGGGTCTGCGCGCAGCGGTGTGTCCGAATAAACGACGTCCGTCAGCGCAAATTCGAGACCCTCATAGAAACTGTCTCCGATCGTGACGCGCGATCCGGGCGCGCCCTCAGGATCCAAAATCAGATCGATCCGCATTCCCGGAGCAATGTGCAGCGCTCCATCGACCTCGTGCGGAGCTACCGGCTGTCCGTCCAAGGCAATGATCCGCGGATTGAGACGGGAAAAATCGAGCGCGAAGATCCGCGCGTTCGCGGCATTGATCAGCCGCAGTCGGATGCGCTCCCCGCTGCGTACTACAAAAGGCTGCGGCGGACGCCCGTTGATCGTCATCGTGTTACCAACGCGGCCGGACATGAAGGCGTCGGACGGATTCCCGAAATCATCATTTATCTGACCATCTGCACCGATCCGCCAGTCGTCGAGCATCCAGGTTATATCCCTGTCCACCATGATCGGTTCACGCTCTTCGACGATCAGCGGGGCATAAAGACCTCGCGCGACCTGTTCAAAACTACGGTGATGAGGATGATACCAGAACGTGCCGGCATCCTGAGGCACAAAATCATAGGTAAACGACTGGCCCGGCCGGACGGGATCCTGGGTGAGATGCGGCACGCCATCCATCGCATTGGGAACCCGCACACCGTGCCAATGAATGGTGGTTTCCTGCGCAAGGTCATTGTCGAGCGCGACGCGCAGACGCTCTCCCTGCCTGATACGGATTTCAGGAGCCGCCACCTGGCCGTTGTAGACCCATACGTCGACCCCGCCCTGCGCATCGCCGAGGAGCGGCACAGTCGCGGGGGATGCGCGCAGACGCATATCGACCGGTCCGCGGACCGCAGATCCCGCGATCACGCTGCCGCCACGCTGCATGAACAGCGCCGCAGTGCCAGTCACGGCCACCGCTCCGCCACCCGCGAGAAAGCCACGGCGGCTCAGCTTTGCAATGCTCATTGCCATGATCTGGCGCCTTCCGATCAGTCTACTTTCGTATTCCAGTAGCAAAGATAGGGCTTCCCATCATGGTAAGGTCAAGGGCCGTTTTCAGGGAAGCCAATGATCGGCCCGGCCCCAATTCGCGCGCAGCAGGCCCTCACCAATGACCTCCACGATGAGAATTCTCCTGTCGTTGCCTGCGCCGAGGCAGTTCATCGGATAAGTTCAACTGTCACACAGTCCGGCCAGGGAAACTCTCGCGCCCATGAACGTTGGCCGCATTAGACGAAAAGCCGCCCACTGCTTTTAAAACGGAGAAATATTACATGAGCAAAATCGCCTTGGGTATAATGGCTGTCGCCTCGCTCGCGCTTGCTTCGTGTGGCGAGGAAGGCACCACGCAGGAGCCTCAAGACGGCATGACAGCAGGCGTACCAGCGGGTTTAGAGGATCAGACGCCAGCAGGTGAGATCGAAGGACCTCTCCACACAGGAAGCGGTGACATCACCAAAATCGATGGCAGCCGTATTACGATCTCGCACGGTCCGGTCGAGACAATGGAATGGCCCGCGATGACCATGACCTTCGTGGCGCAATCTCCGGATATGATCGACAAATTCTCCGTCGGCGACCCCGTGAACTTCGAATTTGGCCAGAGCGGTGAGACTTATGTCATCACGGGGATTACCAGGGATGCGATATGAAGTCGCCTTGAGTGAGGGTTGAAGCCGCTTCGGGCGTAGAAGGCGTATCGACACTGCGGCTTCGCCGCAAAAAAGGGAGAGACAATCATGGGTGACGGTTCGATGATGGGAGGCGGCATGATGATGATCGGCATGGGCCTGGTCTGGTTACTGGTAATTGTCGCCCTGCTGCTCGCGATCGCTGCGCTTATTAAATATCTGCGGAAGTGAGCCCTTGCATATGATTATCGGCTTGCGTCTCGACCTTCGCACGATGGCATTTCGCACATGAGTGATCCAGACAAGCCTGTCGTGATCGTCACCGGTTCGAGCGGATATATCGGGTCAGCCATCGTCAAGAAGCTAGCAGTCAATTACGACCGGTTCGTCGTTTAACGGTTCTGCATGGTAATAGCGCAGGCTTGAAATAGGATGGTGAGGTTTGGATCCTATAAATACGGGTAGGCCCGAAGCAGTGTGGCGAGGCGCGCATCCCGCCTGTGGATCGCCATTTTCGGCGGACTGATTGCCTTCGCCTGGGAAATGTTCCAGCTCCCGTTCTACAGCACTGACGGGCTTGGTCCTGCTGAAGCCGCATACCGATGTGGTCTGGCATCGTTCGGTGACGCGGGCATCATGGTGGCGGCCTATCTGGGCGCCTCGTTGGGAAACCGCCGAACATCTTGGCTTGTCGACTGGCCAATATCCCGCTTCCTTATCTATCTCGCCATTGGTCTGGCGATAACATCCGTGGTCGAAATATTGGCCGTTGGGTCTGCCTGGGGCTGGACCTACAGTCCCACTATGCCGCTAGTCCCTAGGACAAAGATTGGACTCGTTCCCATAATCATGTGGGTCCTTGTCCCGACCGCGACCCTTTGGCTCTCACGGAAAATGGGACTTGGGTCAGCCTAGTCGAAGCGATCGAAAGTGATACCTAGTGAGCACCGGTCGCCAGGATGAGCAGCGCTACGAATTGCATAAAGACTGTCTCCACCAGGAGAGAAAATCGTCGCCCCGTCGCCGAGAACATCATCATCTCCCTGAGTCCACCACGAGGAAGGTTTTGGTGGACCAGCACTTATGCGGCTACCTGCAATAATCAAAAGCGGTCAGCCTTCAACGGGCTTTGTAAGGAAGTCAGCCTAAGCCGGCACAGGTCGTACAATAACGTAACTGCCTCTTGGATTTCCTTCTCAGGTAGAGCGCAGCTCCCCGCGCGCCTGCGCAAACACCTCGATGCTGCCCCAGAGAGCAAGGCCCGCCATGATCGCGGCGACAACCAGGTCGGGCCATGCGCGCCCGGTTCCGAAGACCCCCAGCGCCGCACCCAGAACCGCCACATTGCCGATCGCGTCGTTGCGCGAGCAAATCCACACCGAGCGCATGTTGGCATCACCCGTGCGAAACCGGAACAACATCGCGGCAACTGCGAGATTCACCGCAAGCGCGACGGTTCCGATAATGCCCATGGTCCCGGCGTCCGGCGAGGCACCGGCAAAGAAACCCCAGATCGCGGAGCCAAGCACCCATAGCCCGAACGCCAGCATGGTCGCTGCTTTGGCAATGGCTGCGCAAGCGCGCCACGCAAGCGCCATTCCGGCAACGCCGAGACTTATGGCGTAATTTGCCGCATCGCCCAGAAAATCGAGTGCGTCAGCCTGCAATGCACGCGAATCAGCAGCAAGGCCCGCCACGATTTCGACGCTGAACATAACCGCATTGAGAATGAGAGCGATCCACAGGATACGGCGCCACAGCGGATCATTATTCGCCTCGACGTCCTCGACAGGACCGCAGCAATTTTTTCCCATTCGCTCGACTCCTTGTGTCGAATCGATTTATACACCTTGTAGTCGCTACAAGGTCAAGCGATCGAGGGAAGCCTATGCGGATCGGTGAACTCGCCCGCGCGGCGGGCGTAAAAGCGGAAACCATCCGTTACTATGAACGTGAGGGCATTCTCGCGTCCCCGCCCCGTACACAGGCCAACTATCGCGACTACAGTCCCAAGGACGCCCGGAGGCTGAATTTCATTCGCCGCGCGCGCGACCTGGGGTTTTCCATGACGCGCATTCGCGACCTTCTCGAACTGGCCGACGACCGGTCGCGGTCCTGCCATGCGGTCGACACGCTGGCACGAGCGCACCTGGGCGAAGTCAACCGCAAGATTGCCGATCTGGAGGCTCTCCGAAGGGAACTGCGCCGGATGCTGGAAAACTGCGAGCAAGGAACGGTCGGCACCTGTCTGGTCATTGAAGCGCTCGCCGAGGGGACTGAAGCGTGAACGCGATATGGATCTATCCCCTTGCCGCGCTCGCCGAGATTGCGGGGTGCTTTGCGTTCTGGGCCTGGTTCAGAATGGACAGGAGCGCCTGGTGGCTCCTTCCCGGAGTATTGGCGCTCGTGTTGTTCGCCTATCTCCTTGCTCGCATTGAGGCGGATGCTGCAGGGCGAGCCTTCGCCGCCTATGGCGGCGTCTATATCACCGCGTCGCTTGGCTGGCTCTGGCTCGTCGAAGATACACAGCCGGATCGCTGGGATCTGCTAGGAGCATTGATCTGCCTCGGCGGTGCCACAGTCATCCTTTTCGCGCCACGCGTGGCCTGAAAGATCGCGACGAATCCCTGATACTGAAAACACCGGTCGACTTTTCAGGGATACGATTGTCGTTCGAGAACCAGGATTCGCGGACGAGCTCACCCCCAGGCGTCCGCAACAGTCTTGGTGGGGAGTTCCGCCCTGCCCAATCCCGTCTGGCATTCGATCTAGGGTCAGCTTTCATCTCAGTTCTCGCCTCCAAGCACGCAAAATGAAGGGGGCGCGAACATCAACGCCAAAAGCCTCACGCGGAGTTTAAAAACTGACCCGAGCACCACCCACAATGCGCCGCGGAACCCCTGGTCGCAGACCGAACGGGCGCCTGCTCACGGCGTATTGATTGTCGAGAACATTGTCGACGCGCGCAAACAGGGAGAATTTGTCAGTCAGCGCGTAACTTCCCGCAATATCGAAGACGATGCGATCATCGATCCTCTCGTTTTCAGCAACGGCTCCGCTTCCTGGATTGTCGCGCAACTCGGAAACGTAGTTGGCGCCAACGGTAGCCGCCGCACGTCCCATGTTTACCCCCGCTTCGACATAGAGCTGATGGCGCGCGATGTACGGCAGGTCATCGCCTTCGTTTACGTCGCCAAAAAATTCGCTGTCGAAGCTGCTGTCGAATTCTGCATCCGTGAACGTGTAGGCAAGCGAGAGCGGGAACGAGACCGAATTGGAAAGGCGAGGTTCAACCGCCGCCGACAGTTCCAGCCCTTTGACCGTAACCGCGCCGCCATTGAACTGATCGCCAATATCACCGACGCTGCAGCCCACGGATTGAGTGCAGTTGCCCAGAAGGTTCGAGTAGTCGTTGTAGAAGCCGATCGCGGAGACCTGGACCTTGTCGCTCCGATAGCGGACCCCGGCTTCGTAGTTCCAGCTTTCCTCGGCCCGTGCATCAGGATTGCCTGGACCGGGAGGTGAGAAACCGCGCGACACACCTGCCAGCAATATGGCATCACCCAACTCGTAGGTGGCGCCAAGACCTGGCAACCACTGATCGATATCGGTCCGACGGACACGGGTGGGCCCATTCGAGCGATCCGGGTCTGACCCGGCATAGTCGAGCCGGGTCAGGTCAATCCCTTCATACCTCAAGCCGGGAGTCAGTGTCAGGGCACCGATCTCGATCCGGTCCTCGATATAGAACGCGATCGCCTTTGCTTTCGCTTCCCGGTTGGCTTGCTGACCAAGATCGGTCTGCCGTTCGAAGACGAGATCACCCCCGATCTGTGAGTAGAATTCCTCGTTTTGCAGCCTGTCTTCCTCATCCTCGTGGTAGCGGACAGATACGGCAAGGTTGTGCCTCGCGCCGCCCATCTCGAAGGGGCGCTCAAGCGAAATCTGAGCGCCTTCGCTGCGATAGACGCGGTTGTTGTTCCGTATGCGAACCGCGCCCTCGAAGCTATCCGCCCCGCGCAAGATGCTAAGCGCCCCGGCATTGTCCTCTGGATTAACGAAAACCGAGCTAATTGAATCGAAGCTGCCATCGCCGTCGAAGTCGATATCCTGGAGCTTGGACCAGCTGCGGGCAAAGTCGTTCCGGTACAGCGTAGCTGTGATCCTCGTTCCGTCAGAAAATGCCAAGCTGCCGGTAACGCGATATTGATCGTGCTCACCGGAAAAAGCGTCGCGCTGGCTTGCCGCATAGCGACGATAGGGCTCCGCGGCGAAATCGGTGTCGGCAAGTCCAAGGTACGTCTCGTTGGCTTCAAGGTCCGATCGGCCATAGACGAATTCCAGTCGCGCCTCGACAGGCGCGTCCGGTGCTGTGTGAACAGCCAAGCGTCCACGGTAATCCTGTCGCTCGAAACCGGTGTCGGCGTCGGGAAGCCCATCAATCGTCTTGAAGCCGTCGCTGCCCTGCTGGTAGGTTTCAAGCAGCGCGCCGACGTAGTCCGTGTCTCCACCGACCCAGGCCTGTCCCTGATAATAGTCGCGCGACCCGTATTGCCCGAAAGCGTAGCCAGCCAGCCCGTCGGCCGGAATGTCGGTCGACCGAAGATTGACCGCCCCGCCGATCGTACGGGGCCCATAGCGAATGGCGGCGGCCCCTTTCGTGACTTCGACCGCCTGCATGCGCCCGATGGCCGGGAAATAATACGCTGCCGGCGCGGCATAGGGAGCAGGCGCGATCAGCACGCCGTCTTCCATGAGCGTGATGTTGCTCGAACGTTCGACCGGACTGCCGCGCAGACCGATATTCGGGAACAAGCCGAACCCGTCTTCCTCCTGCGTGTTGATGCCGGGGACCTGCCGCAGGACGCGATTTACATCCCCGTAATCGAACCGGCGCAGATCCTCGCTGTCGATAAGATCGGCCGATCCCGCGATACGGTAGGGATCGATCCGGCCGCCGACCACGATGATCGAATCCACCGGATTCTCCCGGCGCTCGTCTGCAATCTGTTCGGCGCGCACCTCTCCGTCATCAGGCCCGGTAGTCTCTTGTGCCACCGCCGGTGCGGACAAAGCGATTGCGAGGGACGAGACGGCAGTACGATACATAAAAACTTCCTGTTCTCCGAGTGTGGAAATCCGGGCCCTAACCTTATTGCGATTGCCTCGCAAGAGCAAAAACACGCTTTGGGAAAACTTCTCGGTAGCGCTCGTGCGCGTAGCTGTGCAGCGCAGCGCGGGGGATTTGCGACACCGATGAGGCAAGGATGTGGTGATTTACCTGAGCTTCAAAGAGTAAGCCTGCGGTCGGCTGTTTTCCTTTGTAACCGAGCAACTGCAACGCATTTAACACCTTGCGCAGCGCGGTCCTTTTTGCACGAGCAGGGCCAGGCCGATGGCAAGCCCGACAATCCTCGCAAGCCTGAGTTAGGGTTGTTCAACGAACACTCGTACGCACCCAAACCTTGCGGCCGAGCTTTGACGGCCCGGGTTTCCGGTTTTTCAGCAATTATCGTGGTCTGCAGACGTCATCGAATACGCACACAAATCTAAGGCTGATGGGGTCCGCCAACTTCATGCGGATGTGCGGTTTGATGCGCGGGAACGAGATCGGCTTCGCAGTCCGTTTCAAAGCACGCTTCGAATGTCGCATGCTCAATTTGAAATTCTTCTTTCAACATCGACCTAGCCCGGCCCTTCACTTTCTCGAATTGCTCAAGTGAAGCGCCTTCAGGGGTTACATGCGTTTCCAGCGCCCGGTGATGCTCGCCGATCGACCAAACATGAACATGATGTACTCCGTCGATCCCATCCAACTTTTCGAGTGCCAAAACGATCCGATCAAACTCCAGCTCGTCGGGAACCGCGCCCATCAAGAGCCGGACTGTCCGCGGCATCAGGGTCACCCCCTGCCAGATGACATAACCGGCGATGATTAGGGTGATGATCAGATCCGCGATGTAGAGATCGTATAGCAGGATCAGCGCGCCAGCAACGATCACACCGACCGACGCGAGAGCATCGGAGACGTTGTGCAGAAAGGCCGCCTTCATGTTGATGCTGTCATGCGAACCGCGATAGACGATGAAGGCAGTCACCAGATCGATGACCAGCGCTATGCCCGCCACGCCTATGACGGTCCATCCCTCGACCGGTTGGGGATCGGCGAACCGGTTGATTGCCTCCACCAACAGGTAGAAGCCGATGATAAGCAGGGTCGTGAGGTTGATGAGTGCGGCGACGACTTCGCCTTGCGCATAACCGAAGGTCATAAGTTTGTCGGCGGGTCGCCGCCCGATTTTGCGCGCGAACCAGGCCAGGCCAAGCGAAGCCGCATCGCTGAAATTGTGCAAGGCGTCGGCTATGAGCGCGAGCGACCCTGAGACGATCCCGCCAATGATTTGGGCAACTGTAAGCAAAACGTTGATCGCCACTGCAAAGATCAGCTGGCGATCGCTGAGATTTTCTTCGCCGTGACTATGTCCGGCGTGACCGTGGGATTGCTCCATTACTCGCGTCCCATTGTGAAGGGTTCAATGCTAAACGCGACTGCCGGTCGCTCTACGGGATGCTCCAAACCCGAATTCGGAAGATCCACCGCGTCTGATAATTCATCAAGCCCGGCGAAAATGAGTGCGAGAAGGGCGAACCCGACGAGAAAAACAAGAAGCGATTTGAAGTGCCCCGCTGTGTGTGCCGCTTGATGAAGAAGCAAAGCTCTTACCGCCGCAGCCAGGAGCAACCCTGCAAGGACGGTGAGGAGCCAAGGCAGCCCGAAACTATCGACACTGTGTACCATCCAGAATGCCAACAGCGCAGAACCGATGAAGGCCAGAGCGAGACCGACCTGTAGCGCGATGCGGTCCATTCGGCTTGAGCTAGCGGCTATGAACCTGGAGCCAATCTGACGACTGACCAAGACATTCGCCATGGCCAACCCTGCCGCGGTGACTATTGCCAAAGTCACGGAAGCGGCTGCTGCAATACCGAGGGTCAAACCATAGCCGATCAGATCGACGATGGAGAAGATCGACGATACAGCAACATTGGACAAATCCTCGTCATGATCATGCTGCTTTCTTTTGCCGTCCGCGAAACGGCCTCTGAGATAGCCGGCTGCCTTGCACAGAAGAACATAGGCTCCTCCACCGAGCAAAAAGAGCACAGGGATGGCCCAGCTGTCGACTGCCGATTGGACGAACGGCGTAACCGCTAGCGCAGCGGTCGCAAACAGAACGCCCGCAGCAGCAGGATACAACAGATCGGACCGGCGCAATCCCGCCCCCACACGTTCGACCCACAACGTCCCTACGACCAAGCCGGTGCTTGCGAATATCGCAAGAAGCAAAACATGCGATCGGCTTTGTGTCTCAAAGATAGTGTCGAAAAGGCTCATTAGCTTTTCAAACCCCGTACCGCCGGAAGTTCGTCTGCGACTTTCTTCCGCGCGACAGGCAAATCTCCATCAAAATCTTTTCGGGGAGATGTCCTCATAAGCAAGGGCTGATCGTCATGATCCTCTTCGCGGTGGCTATGGCCGCTCCGTTCACCCTGATCTCGGTTGTCATTGCTCATCCGGCTCCTCCGGAGACTTGCAAAGGCTTCACCCACAGGAATATTACGGCAATAAAAGCCGCATTGGCTGCCCAGAACGCGAAGATGTGCCATCGACCAAAGCCTCTTTTCTCTTCGTCTCCCAACGAAAGAAAGAGAGCGTATAGCGCGGCCATCAGCACGACGAACGCGAGACTGACCCAGAAGAGTTGAAAATTCTCGATCGGCGTTCCGATGATGGTGAGCGGGATGAAGGCGAGCGTCATGGTCACGACATGGTCGCCGATCACGCTTGTGCTGGCGGAGGTCACCTGACCGGAGCGCGCGACGCTCCAGGTCGTGAACACCTCGGGCAGCGATGCGACGGCGGCAGTGATGAAAAGACCGCCGACGATATTCGGGATGCCGAGTGCGCTCACGATCCTTTCGGTCGAGAATACGGTGAAGTAGGCCCCGACCGCCAGGGCGCCGACGCCCGCTATGGCCATCCATTTCTCCTTTAGACTCCACTCTACCTCCTCTCCCTTCTCTCGGCCCCGAACGAGAGCCTGAAGGAGATAGGCGAGATACGCGATCAGCAGCAGCCATCCATCGATCGGCTGCAACCCGCGCCAAGGGGCGGGAAGCGTCAGTAGAGCGAAGACCGCGAGGATCGCCAGGTAAGGCAGCGCCTGGACGGTAAGAGCCCCCTTATCGACCGCGACGTAATGATCACGACGATGCTTCTTGTGCTCCTTGTCAGCACCTTCAAGGGCCCCTTTACGGGTCGCCAGATAAGCGGTCGTCACGATCACCGGAATCACCAGAACGGTCGAACCCAGCATGGCGCCAAGGCCGATATCGGACACATCACGAGCAGCGCTCGTCACATTGATGCCCATCTCTGGCGAAGCGGCGGCTAGACCTAAAAAGGAGCCCCCCGCCGCGACGGAGAACCCCCATTGCTTGCGTAATTTCTTGAGCGGTGCGGACAGGCGTTCCGCGCCCCAATGAGCGGCCCAGACGGCGGCGAGGAGAACCGCTGCCCAGACCGCGATCACTTGCGCCAGCCCTCGTGCTCTGTGCCCTCTTCCTCATGGATGTCCATATGCGCATCGCGCAGGATCTCGATGCCGCCGTAGATCGCTATGCAGGCCACACCGATCCCGACGACGAGATCGGGCCAATTCGATCCGGTGAAAAACACTACGATACCCGCTATGATAATCCCGCCGTTCGAAACGAAATCATTCAAACTGAACGTGGTGGCTGCACGTAAATTGACATCCTTATTCTGCAAACGTTTCAGCAGGTAAAGGCACCAGAGGTTCACCGCACCGGCAACCAGCGCCATCACCATCATGACGCCGCCGATCGGATCCGAACCCTCCATGAAGCGCCGGATGGCATCGAGAATCACACCGCCTGCGAACACAAGCAGCATGACCCCGGAAAAACGCGCGGCTCCGCGCTTCCAGACCCGGGAGCGGGTGAGCGCAAGCAGGCTCAATGCATAGACAATCGCGTCCGACGAATTGTCGAGCCCATTGGCAATCAGCGCGTTGGAATCGCCGATTACCCCGGTGATGAAAAACCCTATCGCAATCGCCACATTGAGCCAGAAAACGATCCAGAGAGTGCGGCGCTTTTCGGCCGAATCGAGGTTGAGTTCGCCTTCGCCGCTCATGACGCATTCCTTCCGTCTCTCGCCCAGCTTTCGGCGGCAACCCGCTCGACAGGTGTGAAAAACCTCATCTCCGCGCGGAATAGCGGATCGAAAAGCTTGGTGCCCCACTCTTCCCAACTACTATCGCCGACCATCGCGATCCGGCCGAAGCTGTCCTTGTGCTTCGCATCGAATTTCAGGTCGCGCCAGAGACCGCCCATATCCCAGCCAGAAAAGTCGGGAGCAAGTTCGATAAGCATCGGAACCGTCCCAGGAACTCGCGCCGCGACGCGCTCGAAAAACGGAACGAAGCGGTCATAGTCGCTATCGGAAAGCGTTCCGTCCGCCCTGATGAGCAACAGACCGTTATCTTCGATTGCGGTGAGCATGGCGATTTCTCCTCTTGAATGTTCCGCGCGACCGTCGAGCGGCTTTGGCGCGTCCTCTGGACAGCGGTAAAAGATGCGCTCGAAACCTCGATAGTTGCAGGTGAAGGGCCGTCCCGGGCTACAATCTTCGATCGTAAGATGGCGCACTTGCATTGGCCGCGCATGCCGTTCGAAGGGCTTATGGTCATGGTATATGCGATGGCCTCACCCTCATCGCGCCAGATGCCGACAGCGGACAGATCACCGTCCGAAGGTTGCACCTCTGCATAGAAGCCATCGGCGAAAAACACCCACGCCGTGCCCGTATCGCAGCCGGGCGTTCTGCCGAGGCTCCGCGCGCCCGCAATTGAGTCCGATACCGGATCGCTTCGAGACTTGTCAGTCCCGAAGCGATCTGAGGCAGACAAATTGACCTAGCTAACTTCAATTAGCCCTCCCCTTCAAGTAACATCCCGAAGTTCTTTACGTTCCTCAGGCGTGACGTTGCGACGCAGGCGGTCCCACCATCTTTGGCGCCAGCTTCGCTTCTCCTTGCCATCATCGAGTACCAGGCGAGCGATCGCTGGCAAAACGAACAGCGTGAGCGCAGTGGCTGTGATCAGCCCGCCGATAACCACCGTAGCCAAGGGACGTTGCACCTCAGCACCTGTTCCTGTGGCAATCGCCATCGGCACAAAACCCAGCGACGCCACCAACGCGGTCATGAGCACCGGTCGCAGTCGCGCCAGCGCGCCATCGGCAATCGCCTCATCCAGTGACATCCCGCTGTCGAGTCGCTGCCGGATCGCGGTCATCATGACGAGACCGTTGAGCACCGCCACGCCGGAAAGCGCGATAAAGCCGACCGCTGCCGACACCGAGAATGGCAAGCCTCGCAGCGCCAGAGCGAACACCCCGCCAGCCAAGGCCATGGGAATGGCACTGAACACGGCAAGCGCTGGAACCCATCCACCCAAAGCCATGAACAGCAAGAGGAGAACCAGAGCGAAGGCAATCGGGACGACGATGGTGAGCCGCGCCTGCGCTTCCTGCAGGTTCTGATACTGTCCGCCCCATTCGATGAAGGAGGCCGGCGGCATATCGACGCCGGTCGAAACCCTTTCCTGCGCTTCCTCAACAAAGGAGCCGAGATCGCGCTCGCGTACGTTGGCCGAGACGATCACAAGCCTTCGGCCCTGCTCTCGCCGAACCTCGGCAAGGCCATCGACGACCTGAAAATCGGCCAATGTCCGCAAAGGAACGGTGACCCCGTTTTCAAGCACGATCGGGAGCGCGCCGAGCTGGTCGAAATCGTCGCGCGTAGCATCCTCGAGGCGCACGACAACATCGAAACGGCGATCGCCCTCGAACACCAGTCCTGCTGGCCGCCCGCCGAGCGCGATAGCAACCGACTGTGCCACTTCCTCGACGGTCAGACCATAGCGCGCGATGGTCGGGCGATCGAAGGCGATGTCCAGCGTAGGAAAGCCGGTCACCTGCTGCACCTTCACGTCCGCGGCGCCTTCGACACCTCCAAGCACGCCCGCGACCTCGCCCGCAGCTTCGGTGAGCGCAGTGAGGTCATCGCCGTAGAGCTTGACCGCGACATCGCCGCGCACACCGGCGATCAGCTCGTTGAAGCGCAGCTCGATAGGCTGGCTGAACTCGTAGAGATTGCCGATGAGGCCTCCGAGCGCGCTTTCCATTTCACCAACAAGCTCATCTTTCGGCAAATCGGGATCGGGCCATTCGTCGCGAGGCTTCAGGATGACATAAGCGTCCGAAGCATTGGGGGGCATTGGATCGCTGGCGACTTCGGCCGTGCCCGTCCGTGAGAACACAAGATCAACTTGGGGAAACTCTTCGAGCCGGTCTTCGACCCGCCGCTGCATCGCCAGCGAGCGTTCGAGCGATGTCGAGGGGATGCGCAAGGATTGCACCGCGATGTCGCGTTCATCGAGCTGCGGGGTGAACTCGCTGCCCAGAAAGCCGAACACAAAAACCGCTACTGTGAAGAGACCAACCCCGGCACCAATCATCGGCCAGGGCCGCGCAATGACCTTGCGCACGGCGGGACCGTAGCGCTCTTTGGCCCAGCGAATGGGCTTCACCTCCTTTTCGGTCAGCTTCTTGTTGAGCAGGACCGCAATCATCGCTGGCACGAAGGTCAATGAAAGAACGAAGGCCGAAGCCAGCGCGAGCATCATCGTGATCGCCATGGGCGAGAACGTCTTGCCCTCGACCCCGGTAAAGGTCAGCAGCGGCGCGAAGACGAGGAAGATAATCGCCTGACCGTAGACGGTCGGTTTGATCATTTCCTGCGCTGCGAGACGCGTTTCGGTCAGCCGCTCACCCAAGGTAAGCAAGCGTCCTTCGCGATGTTGCCGGGCCGCAAGCCGGGCGACGCTGTTCTCGACAATGATGACCGCACCATCGACGATCAGCCCGAAGTCGAGCGCGCCCAGGCTCATCAGATTACCTGAGACACCAAGCCGGTTCATCCCCACCGCTGCCATCAGCATCGAAACGGGAATGACCAGTGCGGTGATTATGGCGGCGCGGATATTGCCGAGCAAGAGGAACAGGACGGCGATCACGAGCAATGCGCCTTCGAGCAGGTTCTTTTCGACGGTGGAGATCGTCGCATCGACTAGTGAGGAACGATTGTAGACAATCTCAGCGACAACTCCGTCCGGAAGCGATGCGCGGACCTCTTCAAGTCTCTCGGCAGCACCAGCCGCAACGGTCCGGCTGTTCTCGCCCGCGCGCATCAGCACGGTTCCCACCACCGCCTCTTCACCGTTCAGTGAAGCAGCACCGGTTCGCAGGTCGCCGCCGATCTCCACATCGGCCACATCGCCGATGCGGATGGGCACGCCCTCGCGGGTCGCAATGACGGCTTCTTCGATGTCGGCAATGCTGCCCAGCCTCGCGTCCACGCGGACAAGCAGGGCTTCGTCGGCACGATCGACGAAATTGGCGCCTGCCGCCAGATTGGCGGCTTCTAGAGCATCGATGAGTGAGTCGAATGACAGGCCATAGCCGGTGAGACGTGCCGGATCGGGCTGAACAAGGAATTGCTTTTCGAACCCGCCAATCGAATCCACGCCGGCCACGCCGTCGATCGAGCGCATCAACGGCGCGACCACCCAATCCTGCACAGTGCGCAGATAGGCCGCCTTAGCCACCTCACTCTCGAGGCGGTCGCCGCGTTCGGTGATGAAGCTGCCATCGGACTGCCAGCCTGTGCGGCCACCAGTGGTCGCACCCTTGCCACCGGGATGCTCATACTCGATCGTATACATCAGCACTTCGCCAAGGCCGGTGGAGATCGGCCCCATGGTAGGCTCCGCTCCTTCGGGCAATGAAGCGCCAATCGGCGCGAGCCGTTCGTTCACCTGCTGCCGGGCGAAGTAGAGGTCGGTGCCCTCCTCGAAAATCGCGGTGACCTGGCTGAAGCCGTTGCGCGAAATCGATCGTGTCATCTCCAGGCCTTCGATCCCGGCAAGTCCGGTTTCGATGGGGAAGGTCACCTGCGTCTCGACCTGCGAAGGTGAGAGCGCGGCAGCGCTGGTGTTGATCTGGACCTGCGTGTTGGTGATGTCGGGAACCGCGTCGATCGGCAGGCGCACCAGATTGAACGCTCCGTAGATCGCTGCGAACACGGTCAGGACGATGATCGCCCAGCGGAAACGAACGGCGACATCGAGGATGACTCCGATCGGGCCGTGACGGTGGCTACCTTCGTCCGAAGACATGGGAGAAGATGCCGTGGTTTGATCAATGGCCATGTTCTGCGCCCTCCTTTTCGAGCTCGGACTTCAACAGGAAGGCATTGGCAGTCGCGATCCGCTGACCGGGCTCGAGCCCGGAGAGGATCGTCACCATTCCGGCAGACCGGCTGCCGATCTCGACCTCCCGAGCCTGAAATCCGCGTCGTGTCCGCACGAAGACAACATCGCGTCCTTCGAGCACCTGCACAGCATCTTCGGGTACCGCGATACGGCTCTGGTCCAATTCGCCCGAGGGGCGAATACGCGCCTGAAGGAACGATCCGGGCTGCAGACCGGGAACGGCGCGCGTCAAGGTAAGAACCGCTGTCGCGCTACGGCTCTCGGCATCGAGCGAAGGCGTTACCGACCGGACGCGAGCGCCGATCTCCCTTCCATCGCCGAGGATCAACGCAGCCTCGTCGCCAGGCTGGATGCGTGAAGCATCTTCGGAAGGCAGCGCAACCTCGATCTGCAAGCCGCTGGGATTGACCACGCTGTAAAGCTCCTCCCCGGCGTCGACGAACGAGCCGAGCACGATTGGAGCGGCGGTCACACGGCCCGAAAGCGGACTGGTGACAGCGAGCGAGCGTCCATCGCCGCTCACGCCTGCCGCGGCGACGGCCGCCTGCGACCGGTTCAGTTCGGAACGGGCAACGTCAAGATTGGCGCGCGCCGCTTCGAGATCCTGGCGTGCGGTCACGTTGGCTTCGAATAGCCGGCGCTCCCGTTCATAGGCCGCCGAAAGCTCGGTTACGCGGGCGCGGGCGGCACTAAGCTGGGAAGCGAGTGCAGCCGCATCGGCGCTTTCGATCCGAGCGACGGTCTCGCCCTGCCGGACATAATCGCCAAGCGTCTTGCCAACGCTGCGCACGACACCGGAAGCCCGTGCATCGATGCGTGCGCTGGCGGTCGGACTTGCCGCAACCGTTGCAGGAAATACGAGTTCGACAGCGGCACCCGTTTGCACCGCTGCGACCTCGATCTCGGCGGTGCGGATCTGCTCTTGCTCGATTAGCACGAGCCCCTCGGGCAGTTCTGTCTCTGCGACCTCTTCGTCCGCGTGGGTGTCGACCTGGCTGTCAGGCCAGAACATCAGCATCAAGGCCGAAACAAGTATGACAATTCCGGCGATGATCGCCAGTCTTTTGCGGTTCATTTTGGTATTCCTCATTGTGCGGCCAGCCTGATCAGTTCGGCGGCAGCTTGTCCCCGGTCTTCTTGCGCAGCAATCAACGCCTCGCGAATGGCATCGCGCGCTTCGGCTGCGCTCAACACTTCGATCAACGGAAAACGGCCATTGCGATAACCGATGCGGACGAGCCGAAGAGCCTCCTCGGCCTGGGGGAGTGATGTCGTGGAAAGCGTCTCGACGCGCGCTTCGGCAGCAAGATATTGCGATCGTGCGCGCGTCACGGCTTGCTCGAAATCGGCCAACGCTACAGCCTCGCGAGCATTGGCGGCGCGCAGCCTTGCTTCGGCTGCAGCGATATTGCCCTGATTACGATTCAAGAAGGGAAGCGGGATCGAGACACCGAGAAGAAAGGCACTGTCATTGCTTTCCTCGAAGCGTCGAACACCGGCGGAAACGACGGGATCGGGAATGCGCAGGCTGCGCTCACGATCGATCTCGGCGGCGGCGGCGGTGCTTTCCGCACGCGCCACTCGCAATTGCAGACCGCTTGCTGTCGCCATTACAGCACCGGGCGGTTCGATCCCGGGGAACCTGCTCGGAACAAGCGGCGGCGCCCCCTGATCGCCCCATAGCGAGGCGAGGGCCGTTCGGGCTGCAAGACTTGTCGCTTCGGCGGCCTGAAGTTCGGCTTGCGCTTCCGCCAAGGCCGCTTCGGCCCGAAGAGCACGGAGCGGGGGCTCGCGCCCGACTTCTACGAGGAGACCGGCAATGCGGGCGAGCTCTTCGTTTCGCTCAACCACATCGAGGGCCAGTTCGACGCGCGAGGCTGCTGCAGCCGCTGCTACGTAGCGTTCACGGACAAGAAATCCGAGTTCGGCCCCCGCAAGGTCAGCCCGCAGATCCGCCAGCTGTGCCTGCGCCCGGGCAGCCTCGACGCGTGTGCCGCGTTTACCTCCAAGTTCGAGCCGCTGTCCGACAGCAAGCGTATATTCGGTGGCGCTTAGCCCGGAGAAGGCCCCACTCCCGGCGATGTTCTCGACCTCGAGCGATATTTCAGGGTTGGGCCGCAACCGCGCCTGTCCGACAAGAGCCTGCGCCGCCTCGGCTTCCGCTCGAGGGCCGACGATGCGCGGGTTTAACTCGGTGTTAGCGGGTTCGGCAACCACGCCTGTCCGGCCCAACGCCTCGTCGAGCGTCAGAAGCTCCCGCTCCTGCGCTGCCACAGGCGTGACAATTGCGGCGAGGGTTAGCCCTGCTATTAGGGCCCCTCGCCATTTGATGGCTGGCATTTTTCAAAACTCTCTCTGCTGACAAATCGAAATGCGCTGCGTCAAGCAGCGCAGTGACGGTCGTCAGGCGCGAGGAGGGCGTTTGGGTAAATTGCTCGCATCGCCGAATAATTCTTCGGCCATATGCGACCCAACCGTGATGTTAAGCCGGTCGGGCATGTCGTTTAAAAGCTTCGATTTCAGTGCTGCGGCGACGTGATGGCAATGCCCGTGGGCGCATTCCTGCTGCTCCGGGCTTTCGTTTTGCGGGCTCTCGTCCGCATCAATGTCGAACATCTGGACCGAATAGGCTATTTCTGACAGCTCGTCCGCACATTGCGCTGCTTCGACCGCCGGAGACGCCATCAGCGCTGCGACCGCCAAAAGGGCGGCGACAATCCTGACGGGAATCAAGGCGTTCAGATCGAACATCCTGTGGCCCCTAACAAGGTGAAACGAAAGTTGAAACAAAAATCTTCTCGGTTGCTGTAATGTGATATTGTCACGAAGCGTCCGGACAATGAATATTGTTCGAGTAGTTTCTTTTTCGACCAAATTCCATGGAATGAATGCAGCGTTCTTATAAGGCGAAAGCTGATTAATATTCAAATTACCCAAGTTCCGTCATAATCAGCCATCCAATCCTAGATCACGACATCAGAATCTGGATTATCACGATGATAACGCTTCCAGCGACTGGAGGTGCAAGCACTTTTTTGCTGTCTGGGTTCGGTGTCCATAGTCCCATTATAGCTTTCGCGTCAGCGACCCGCGGAAGAGGCGGCTGGGTTTCGAGAAAGCGTTTCGATGATTTTGCATTCGGAAACCTCGCCGCCCGTGCAGGCCGCGACCACACTTCTCAGTTCGGAACGAAGCGCTTGTAGCCGACTGATGCGCTCGTCCACGGCTCGAAGGTGCCGCAAAGCGATGTCACCCGCCTCGTCACAGCTCTGATCCGGTCTCGCCTTCACGCTTAAAAGCGAGCGTGTTTCATCGATCGAAAACCCCAATTTTCGAGCATGCCGAATAAAGGAAAGGCGCTCGACGTCCTGCTCTTTGTAGGTTCGCTGCCCCGCTGCCGTACGCGCGGCTTCGGGCATCAGTCCGATATCCTCATAAAACCTTATCGTATTGACCTTGGTGCCCGTCGCCTTCGAAAGACCTCCGATAAGCATGAACTCACTCCTCCAGCTCCGAAACCGCGAACCATTCGCAATTTTGGCTTGCTCCTACAGTTGCTAGAGGTGTTACCTAATGCCTCATGTCGAATAACGAAACATCGGATTGCGGCTGCACAGGCGATACGCAAAGAGCAGGCGCAGACCCCGCCTATCGCCGCGCCCTTTGGATCGTCGTATTGCTCAATCTGGGCTTTGGCGTTTTCGAGGCCTTCGGCGGGTTTCTGGCGGACAGCCAAGCGCTCAAGGCCGACGCTCTCGACTTCATCGGCGATGGATCGATCACGCTCATCGGCATCCTTGCTCTTGCGTGGACTGCCCGCACGCGCGCCCGGGTCGCGCTGGCACAGGGCCTGTTTCTGGGCGTACTAGGCCTCGGAGTGATCGGTCTGGCGGTCTGGCGATCGCTTAACGCGGTCGCGCCGGAAGCCGGCTTGATGGGCGGGATCGCCGTCGCAGCCTTGATAGTCAACATCGCGGCGGCGCTTGTGCTGATGCGGTTTCGCGAAGGCGACGCACATGTATCCGCGATCTGGCTGTTCAGCCGCAATGACGCGATCGCCAATGTCGGAGTGATCATCGCTGCTGCCCTGGTCGCCTGGACCGGGCAAGCTTGGCCCGATCTGCTGGTCGCAGCGGTGATCGCCCTGATCTTCCTGCATTCGGCTTACCTCATTGTAAAACGCGCGACCGAAGAACTTCGCGCGCAACATGCTCCGGCTCTCGGAAAGGCCGCCTCCAAATGACGCTACGTGCTTTTGCGGTCCAATTGATCGCTTTCTTGTCGATCGCAGTCGCAATGCCCGCTTCTGCAGGCACGCATGACGCGGTTCAGACGACCTGGCGCCTGCTCGATTACATCGCCGTGGATTACACCGAAGCCGTTAGCGGCGGTGAAGTCACGAACGAGCTGGAGTATGCCGAAATGCAGGAATTTTCTGCCTCGGTAGCCGAACGCATGGCTGCCCTGCCCGCAAACGCGCACCGTGCCCAGCTGGTTGCGGAGGCAGAGGCTCTCGTCGAGTCAATCTCGACGAAGGTGGAGCCTGCTGTCGTCGCACGAGACGCGCGCAGATTGGCAAGCGAGCTGATCGCGGCGTTTCCCGTTCCGCTTGCTCCCGAGGCGGCACCCGACCTCGCGCGAGGTGCCGCGCTGTACGCCCAGAACTGCGCAAGCTGTCATGGCGTGAGCGGAGGAGGCGACGGCCCCGCGGCAGAGGGACTCGATCCCCCGCCAATCGCGTTCGACGACGTCGTCCGTGCCCGCGAGCGAAGCGCTTTCGCGCTCTACCAGGTCATTGGACAGGGTCTGGAGGGAACGGCCATGCCGGGCTTTTCCGATCTCGGGGCGGAAGATCGCTGGAGCCTGGCCTACTATTCAGGGTCGATCGCATTTGAGGATGTGGAGCGCGGCAGACGGATCTGGAACGACGATCCGGAAATCCGGGCGCGTATTCCTGACCTCGCCGCTCTATCCGGCCTTACGCCGGCAACCCTTGGCGAGGCGATCAGCACCGAGCGTGCCGATGCCGTTATGGCCTATTTGCGGGCTCATCCCGAAGCCATGGCGAGCGATACGACCGGCTCACTCGCTTTGGCACGCAAACGCTTGCAGCAAAGTCTTGCCGCTTACGAAGCGGGTAATGAGGCCGAAGCGCGCGAACTCGCACTCTCGGCCTATCTGGATGGCTTCGAACCATTGGAAGCCGTTTTAAGCACGCGCGATGCAGACCTGCTCGCATCTGTCGAAACCGGCATGGCGGAGCTTCGAGCGGCAATAGGTCGCGGGGATCCGCTGGCCGCCGTCGCCCAAAGGGTGAATGCGCTCGACGTTCTTTTCTACCGCGCCGAGACGGTCCTCGCCCCGGACAATGCCAGTGAGGCGTCGGCATTCGCAGGAGCCTTTGCGATCCTGTTGCGCGAAGGGCTCGAGGCATTGCTGATCGTGATCGCGATGATCGCGTTCCTGCGCAAGGCCGAGAGAACGGAAGTTCTGCCCTTCGTCCATGGCGGATGGCTGTCGGCCCTTGTCGCCGGTGGCCTGACTTGGGTGGCAGCGACTTACCTGATCGGCATAAGTGGGGCAGGTCGTGAACTCGTAGAGGGGTTCGGATCGCTTTTTGCCGCTCTCATACTGTTGTCGGTCGGCATATGGATGCACGGCAAATCGCAGGCCGGCGAATGGCAACGCTATATCCAGAAAACCATGCAGCACGCTCTCTCGCGCAGGTCCGCATGGTTTCTGTTTGGGCTGGCGTTTCTCGTGGTTTACCGGGAGGTCTTCGAGACGATCCTGTTCTTCGCAGCGCTCTGGACGCAAGGCCATACCGGCGCGATTTTCGCCGGCTCCGCGTCCGCAGTCGTGTTACTGGCGCTGATTGCCTGGGTGATGCTGCGCTACAGCCGCCGACTGCCGATCGGAACCTTCTTCGCGTATAGTTCGGTCCTCATCGGCGTTCTCGCCGTTGTTCTGGCCGGGAAGGGTATCTCGGGCCTCCAGGAAGCCGGATTGATGCGCATCACCCCGCTCCCGGGGCTGCCCCGTTTACCAATCCTTGGTGTGGCACCGGCGCTCGAGCCGGTGGTCGCGCAAATTCTCACGCTCGCCCTCATTGCGCTGGGATATTGGCGCAACAAAAGAAAGGGCACGCAAGTTCGGACACTGCATGCCGAAACCGGTTGATTGCGCCCCGGGCGCAGGGAAGCGATATGATCGATAGACATTCTATCTTTGGCGCTGCGGTGCTTGGCGCTGGTGCTTGGGGAACAGCGGTGTACGGCGGACGTGACCTGTTAACAGGCAGGAGTGCGACGCTCGCTTCGGTAACCGAGCGCTGCCAATTTCACATTCCTACACTTTGTTCATACGAACGAGAAAGCGGCGAGCGGGTTTTTGATCTCAATCTGCGCCACGGTGTCTCGCAATACTTCGAAGACATCGGGAAGCCGACGATACGGTTCTGATGAATGCAAGCCGCACTTTTTCTGAATCGGCGATCAATCGATCGAACCGGGATGCAGCTGGACTGTGCGATTCGAGGGGCAGCTCCTTGTTCTATCCCGCAACGACCGGCGCCTGAAGTCTCGGAACAGGGGTTAGATGGAACGGTTGTCCTATATTTAGGCAAGGCCTTGCGGCTTCTTTTGCGGTTCGAGGACTACACCGACTTGAATATGCCTTGCATGTACCGCTGACACACCTTCGAACAAGGAGACGCCGGAATGAGGCGGTAATTCACCGGCACATCCTGAATAAGACGCAGAGCAAAGACTTTTCACACCAACGCGAGAACTATTCCATGAAAGCATCCGATCTCCTTGTCGCCGCGTTGGAAGCCGAAGGCGTCGAATATATCTTTGCGGTGCCTGGCGAAGAAAACCTCGATCTCCTGGAGTCGCTGCGCACCTCGTCGATCCGTCTGATCGTTACCCGGCACGAGCAAGGGGCGGGTTTCATGGCGGCTACCTACGGTCGCCTTACCGGTAAAGCCGGCGTATGCCTTGCCACGCTGGGACCAGGGGCGACAAACCTCACGACGCCCGCAGCTTATGCCGCTCTGGGCGCTTTCCCGCTGGTCATGATAACCGGCCAAAAACCCATCAAGGTCTCGAAGCAGGCGCAGTTCCAGATCGTCGATGTTGTCTCGCTTTTCACTCCCTTGTGCAAGATGGCGAAGCAGATCGTGAATGGGGAGCGCATTCCTTCGCTCGTGCGCGAAGGTTTCAGGAGAGCTCAGGAAGAGCGACCCGGTGCAGTTCTGCTGGAGCTGCCCGAAGACATTGCCGAGGAAGAAACCTCCGAACCTGTCGTGGCGCCCCACCCCCGACAATATGCGGTGGCCGGAGATGCCGCGCTAGACGAAGCCGCCGAGCGTATTCTGGCCGCCGATCGCCCGCTGCTACTGGTTGGTGCCGGGGCCAACCGACGTAGCGCTTGTAAGGCGCTCCGAAAGTTCGTCGACGACACCCAATTTCCGTTTTTCAATACGCAAATGGGCAAGGGAGTGCTTGATGAGGCAAGCCCCCTGTATCTTGGAACGGCGGCTCTATCATCGGATGACTATGTTCATTGCGCCATCGATCGCGCAGACCTGATCGTCAATATCGGCCATGACGTGGTCGAGAAACCGCCCTTTTTCATGGAGCCTGACGGACGCACTGTTATCCATATAAATTACAAGGCCGCAGAGGTCGACCAGGTCTATTTCCCGCAGCTGGAAGTCATCGGCGATATTGCCGGATCTGTCGAGCGACTGGGAAACCGGCTGCGCGGCAAACACCCTAGTGACCCGGCAGCCTACGCCAAAGTCCATGAGGACATCGCGGCGCACATCCGCCAAGGCAGCGACGATGGCCGCTTTCCGATGGTGCCCCAGCGCATCGTTGCAGATGTACGGGCGGTCATGGGCCGCGACGACATCGTCGCACTCGACAACGGCATCTACAAGATCTGGTTCGCCCGCAACTATATCGCGCATGAGCCGAACACGATTCTGCTCGACAACGCGCTGGCGACGATGGGAGCGGGTCTCCCCTCGGCGATGATGGCAGCGATGCTGTCGCCCGAGCGCCGCGTGCTCGCCGTATGCGGCGATGGCGGGTTCATGATGAATTCGCAGGAGGTGGAAACCGCGGTCAGGCTCGGCCTCAACCTCGTCGTACTCATCCTCAATGATTCCGCTTACGGTATGATCCGGTGGAAGCAGGAAGAACTTGGCTTTCCCGATTACGGTCTGAGCTTCGCCAACCCCGACTTCGTTACCTATGCGAAGAGTTATGGTGCGACGGGCCACCGGATCGAAAGCAGCGAAGCACTGGTACCGACCTTGAATGAAGGGTTTGAAAGCGGCGGCGTTCACCTTGTCGACTTGCCGGTGGATTACTCCGAGAACCGCAAGGTTCTGATCGATGAACTCAAGGCGATGGAGTGTCCCCAATGACGTGGCAGGTCCTCAATCCCTACGACCAGGAATGCATTGGCAGCGTTGAGCTGGTCGACTGGCCGCAAGTCGATCGTTGGCTCGACGAGGCGCGCGCGCTGCACGAAGACCGACAAGCGCGGCTCCCCGCGCATGAACGCATCGCCATCCTGCAGCGCGCCATCGGGCTGATGCGCGAGCGCGCGGAGACACTGGCAATGCAGATTGCGCTCGAGGGCGGTAAACCCATCGTCGACGCGCGCGTGGAAACCAGTCGCGCCATTCAGAGCGTCGAATTGTGCATACACGAATTGTTCGCCAGCGGCGGGCGCGAAATCCCGATGGACCTGACGCAGGCGGGGGCAGGACGCAAAGCCTATACCTTCCGTGAGCCGATTGGGCCGGTCGTGGCGATCTCCGCTTTCAATCATCCTCTGAACCTGATCGCCCATCAGGTGGGACCGGCAGTCGCAAGCGGATGCCCTGTTCTGGTGAAACCGGCCAAGGACACGCCCCTTTCCTGCAAGAGCTTCGTCGAAATCCTTTATGAAGCCGGACTCGATGAACGCTGGTGCCGCTTTGTGCCATGTTCGAACGATGTCGCCGAACAAATGGTCATCGATTCGCGGACGGCATTTTTCTCCTTCATCGGTTCGGCCAGAGTTGGCTGGATGCTCCGCTCCAAACTGGCGCCGGGCACCCGCCTGGCACTGGAACACGGTGGCGCGGCTCCAGTCCTCGTCGATGAGGGCGTCGCAAGCGGCAAGGTAATTCCTCCTCTCCTGAAAGGCGGCTTTTATCATTCTGGACAAGTCTGCGTCTCGGTGCAGCGCGTGTTCGTTCCGCGCGCCGAACTGCCGGACTTCGCTGCCGAGCTCGCTGAGGGAGCAGAAGCGCTGACTGTGGGCGATCCGACCAAAGCGGAAACCCAATGCGGTCCGCTCATTCGTCCTGCCGAAGTCGACCGCGTCGCATCCTGGGTCGATGCAGCCGTTCAGGGCGGCGCCAGGCTCGCCGCAGGGGGTAAGCGCATGGGTTCCACCCTTTACCAGCCCACGGTCCTTGTCGATCCGCCGTGCGACGCCGATGTATCGCGCAAGGAAGTGTTTGGCCCTGTGGTCTGCATTTACGGATACGACGACGTCGATGCTGCGATCGGCCAAGCGAACGCGCTTCCCTACGCCTTTCAGGCGGCTGTGTTTACCGACCGAATGTCCTGGGCCGATTACTGCGTCGAAACGCTGGCCGCGTCAGCCGTAATGGTCAACGATCATACCGCATTTCGCGTCGACTGGATGCCGTTCGCAGGACGTCGTCAGTCGGGTCTCGGAACAGGCGGTATAGGTTATACGATGGTCGATATGAGCGAAGAAAAGATGGTGGTCGTGAATGCACCATCCAGCGTCCGATGACCTTGAGCGCGGCGAAACGGCTTGCGCCCGTTTTGATTCTGGTTAGCTTCGGCCTCGACCAATTGTCGAAAACCTGGGCGCATTCTTTGGTTGGTTCGGGTAACGTGATCGCAGTGTTCCCGGGCTTCAATCTAGTCGCCATCGCCAATAGCGGCGTGGCTTTCGGACTGGCCGGTGGAGCAGCCCCCGTGATCCTTATCGCGATCGGCGTTCTGCTTTCGGGCATGCTCGGGATTTGGCTGATGAGAACCCGATCCCCCATCCATGCGCTCGGCTTGAGCTTGGCGATTGGCGGAGCGCTCGGCAACGTTGCAGACAGGCTGATGTTTGGCGCCGTCAGGGACTTTATCGATTTGTACTGGGACAATTTTCATTGGCCATCATTCAATCTGGCCGACGTCGCGATCGTAGCGGGACTGGGGCTTTTGATCCTGGTGGGCGAAGACCAGCCTGAAACCAGCGCGAATACGAGCTGATTAAGACCGGACGCAATGAGAAAAGACGAACGCTTCCGCATAGCGCGGAAGGTCGCCACACCAGCACGCTGGCGATGCCGTCTATCGCGTCTGAACGCCGCTTGGTCGCGATCTCGGTTGCACCTACAGCAACTGTAGCACCCATCTGTACGTGTAGCTGCGTTGCTTTAGCGCTCACCACAGGAGATTTTCAATGACACTTCAACTTGGCGACACCGCACCCGATTTCGAGGCCGACACAACCGATGGCACGCTCAAATTCCATGAATGGATGGGTGACGACTGGGCGGTGCTGTTCTCGCACCCTGCGGATTTCACTCCTGTTTGCACGACGGAACTTGGTGAGGTTGCCCGCCTCAAGCCTGAATTCGACAAACGCGGCGTCAAAGTGATCGGTCTCAGCGTCGATCCGCTCGAAGATCATCGAGCTTGGGCGGGCGACATTGCCGAAACCCAGGGTCATGCTCTCAACTTTCCGCTGGTCGCGGACCCGGATCGTGAAATCGCTGATCTCTATGGAATGATCCATCCGCAGGCTGATGATTCATTCACCGTCCGCTCGGTGTTCATCATCGGTCCCGATAAGAAAGTGAAACTTACGCTCACTTATCCCGCGAGCACGGGACGAAATTTCGAAGAGATCTTGCGGATTATCGATTCGCTGCAACTGACGGCGGACCACAGCGTGGCCACACCTGTGAACTGGCAGCAGGGCGAGGACGTCATCATCGTGCCTTCGCTCAGCGATGAAGAAGCGCGTGAGAAATTCCCCAAAGGCTGGGAGACGGTAAAACCTTATCTGCGCGTCACACCGCAGCCGCAGGATTGATCGCAGCATAAGGGGCAATGCGAGACTTATCGGCGGGAGCATAATCAAAAGCGCGCCGGTTGGTGCCTGGCTCGGCACCGATATGCCAAATCGAGAGGACGGTATTGGTCTATGAAACGTTCCATAAAACAGAGCGAAGAACTCATACCGCAAGGGCCCTTCGACAGCACACTCCATTTCCTGAGGCGGCCCTATAACTTCGTAAACACGGTCTGCTCGCGAACCGGTGGCAATATGTTCGAAACCCGCCTGTTGCTCCGGCGGACTGTGTGCCTGCGCGGCGAAGCTGCGGCCGAGATGTTCTACGATAAAGCGCGAATGTCGCGCGACGGCGCGATGCCGGAACCGGTTCGGGCGACTTTGACTGGCAAGGGCGGAGTCCAGGGTCTGGATGGCGAGCGGCATCTGCGGCGCAAGGAAATGTTCGTGTCGTTGCTGACGCAAGAGCGTGTCGAGGCTCTGGGAGAGAAATTCGAGAAAATGTGGTTGGCCCAGCTCCCGGCATGGACCCGGGAATCGCAGGTAATCTTCTACGAAGCGCTGCATCCCATATTGGCCGAAGCAGTGTGCGACTGGGCCGGTGTGCCACTACCGGCTGAAGAGCGCATCAAGCGAACTCGCGACCTTGTTCTACTCTTCGACCGCGCGGCCGCGCTCGGCTTGGGCCATTTTCGGGCCCGGCGCGCTCGCAGCCGTTCCGAAGCGTGGCTTGCTCGCGTCATCAAGGATGCGCGTGACCGCCGTCTGGTCCCACCCGCTGAATCGGCGCTGGCTGTGATTGCTGCGCACCGGGATGAGGATGGTGCGCTGCTAAGTCCCAGGATCGCTGCCGTCGAACTGCTGAACGTTCTGCGCCCAACCGTCGCTACGTCTGTCTATATCACTCTCCTGGCGCATGCTCTCCATTCATTTCCCGATGTGGCTCCGACCCCTGCATCCGATCGCTCTGAGTTAGGCCGTTTCGTGCAGGAAGTGCGCCGGTTCTATCCGTTCTTCCCTGCGGTCGCTGCCAGGAGCCGAAAGGACTTTCGCTGGCGAAATGTCCGTTTTCCCGCCGGCCGACGTTTCCTGCTCGACTTACACGCAACCAACACTGATCCTCATCTCTGGAACGAGCCGGAAATCGTCAATCCGGATCGCTTTCGCAAGGAAGACTTTTCCGCGTTCGCATTAATCCCTCAGGGCGGCGGCGATGTCTCGAAAAATCATCGCTGCCCCGGTGAGACAGTCGTGCTCGAAGTGATGGAGCGCTCGTTGCGAATGCTTCTTTGCGAAATGGAATATCGGCTTCCCGCGCAGGATCTGCGCATCGATCGTTCCCGGATGCCGGCGCTGCCAGGCAGCAAGATCATTCTCGAGGATATCCGGCGCAGTGAGCGGTCTTTGAAAGAGACTTGAGGAGAGCCGGGAACGCGTTGAGATCTCTCAGAAAGGAACGTCCGATTGCACAGCAGCTAAGACGAAATCGCTCTTTGAGAAGCACCGACGCCTCATGGGAGGGCAACATGATGCTCGGATTTGGCTGGGCACTTCTCGACGCCCAAACAGGAGAGAACCGTCCGCACAGTCATCTGGCACACCAGATCAGTCTTTCGCTGGTCGACTCTTGCAGCATTAACGCTGACCGAGATCTTCGCTTGTCGCCCGGTGAAGCTGTTCTCATCCCTGCCACCACGGTTCACCGCTTGACGCCATCCGGTGCCATCCTGCGAAATCTGTATGTCGATCCGTTTTTCATGGGAACCCGTGACCTCAACAAGAGTGTTGGACTGGAACGGCTTTCGACCGCTGAAGCGAATGCATTGGCTCTGGTTGGATCTGGGAACGAGGCACGCAAATGGATGGAAGGCTTTTTGAACCGGAAGGGTTCGAGCCAAATCGACCCGCGCCTCCGCTCTACGCTGCAACGGATCGAACCCGGGGCGACACCTTCGGAATTGGCCAAAGCCGTCGGTGTTTCGACCACGCGGATGCGGGAAATTGCGATTCGAGATTTTGGAGTGCCGACGACCAAGCTCCTGCAATGGTTGCAAGTTCAGCGTGCCATCGAAGGTTTCCACCAGTCTCATAGTCTAGCTGCCGCCGCGGCCGCAGGTGGGTTTTCCGATCAAGCGCATTTTACCCGTCGTTTGGTCGAATGGTTCGGCGTGACGCCATCACAGGGTCTCGCAAAAATCGAGATTACCATCGTGCGTTAAGACACCAGCGAAACGTTCAATACCGGGGCCCTAAGGGAGCGTAGACGGAACCATCGTTTGATGGAGGCTGCAATGGCCGTTTTTCGTTATCTCTATGGCCCGCTCTATTTTTTCGGCTTTGTCGGGGGCGCTACGGCGATCGTGTCCTCGGGTAGTTCGCCGGCCTGGTTGTTCGTTCTGATCATCGCCGCGATTGGGTCCTCGCTCGCCGCCGAGCGTATCGCGCCTTTCGAAAACCAGTGGAACTCGAGCCATGGCGATGGCCGTAGAGACATTTTGCATGCCCTCGTGAATGAAGGATCTCTTGTGGCTATGGTGCTGCTTCTTCCGCTCATCACAAGCCTTGTCCCTTGGGAATCAGCCTGGCCAAAGACGCTGCCCTTATGGGCCGATGTAGCAATGGCTATTGTACTCCTCGACGTGGGGATTACCCTTGCCCATTTCGCCAGTCACAGGGTTTCGTTTCTCTGGCGTTTTCACGCCGTGCATCATTCGGTACGCCGCATGTACGGCTTCAACGGGCTACTGAAGCATCCAGTCCACCAGTTCATCGAGGTTACCGCCGGTGCGTTGCCCTGGCTTCTTCTGGGAATCCCTCTCGATGTCGCCGCCGTGGCTTCCTTTGCGGTGCTGATACAGCTCCAGTTACAGCACTCGAACGTCGACATGCGGGTCGGGCCGTTGGCATATATCTGGGCCGTCGCTCCAGTCCATCGGCACCACCACCTCGCATCCGAAACGGACGGCGACGTCAATTTCGGTCTCTTCTTGACGCTCTGGGATGTTCTGCTTGGTACAGCGCGCTTTGGGTCGAGCCAGCATATCAGAGCGGGGGCGATTGGCCTCGCTGGCATCGAAGATTATCCGGATGCCTATCTAGCACAGTTGGCCGAACCATTTAGAAAGCAGGCACAGTCTCTGCCGGAGCTCGGCCCACAAAGCGAGAGACAGGCATGACCGATCAACATGCAGTCTATACGCCGCCAGCCGGTTATCCTATTCTCACGCCACTCTACGATATCGGGGTCCGACTTTCGACCCGCGAAAAAAGGTGGCGTAGAGACCTTGTGGACCTGATTGAGCCCAAGTGTAACGAGGTCCTGCTCGACATTGGGGCGGGTACCGGCAGCCTGGCGCCACTACTGGCCACGAAAAACCCAGCCACGACGTACTTCGGGATCGATCCAGACGAAGATGCGATCCAGATCGCACGAAAGAAAGCGGGGCGAGCTGGAATAGATGCTGAATTCAAACATGGATTATTCTCGGTGGCCACTGTTGCCAAATGGCCAGCGCCGAACATCGCCACACTCTGCCTCGTTCTCCATCAAGTGCCTTATGAAGAGAAGCTCCGCTTGCTGTGCGACATAAACGAAGCACTTAAGCCAGGTGGACGCCTGTTCATAGCAGACTACGGCGAGCAGCAATCACGCCTCATGCGTGTCCTGTTCAGAGCAACGATACAGCAGCTCGACGGTGTTTCAGACACGCAGCCAAACGCGGACGGCGCGCTTGTACCGCTTATGGAACAAGCTGGATTTCTCAGCATCACAGAATGCAAGAGGTATCAAACCATCACTGGCTTGATATCGATCTACGGAGCGACCAAGGCTTCTGCGGATGAATGAGAAGATTGCTCATTTTCTCGCTTGGTTTGGAGTGGCCGGTACATGGATTTGCTGACAGAGAGTTTCACCTCTCGCGAGGATTTGTCCCAAGAGGTCCACGACGGTCAACTACGCTGACCCGGCGTGATTTTGCCTCAATCACGAGTCGCTCAAGTACGCCATTGCCGGGAAAGGCGATGACATAGCGCGGGTCCATTTTGAGCATCTGCTCGTTGCGCTTGAAGCCGGCACGGGCTCCGAGCCTCCTATCGAGGTTGAATACCAGTTGCTGGACATTGTGGCGTTCGGCCCAGGAGGCTGCCAGCCGGTCAACACCTTTGCTGTCGCCGCCGTGCAGGATAAACATATCCGGAACCCGGTCGCGCACCTTGTCGAGCGTAGCCCATACGTTCGAAGCGAAGGCCTTGGCCTCGTCGGCGCTGGCAAAGGAGGATCGCCCACCGGCGAATATAACTGCAGTGCCCTCAGGACTATGGGCATCCCGGCGCCGCTCAGCCCTCGCGCGCAGGAAATCGCGGGCCTCAACAACCGCAGAGGTCACTTTGCGCGAATGGTTCGAACGCGAACCGCCAAATGGCTTCCATGACGAACCGGTTTCATCGAGATAAAGCGATGCGGCAACTTCGCGCATCTGTTCAAATGCCATCATGCTTGCCTCGGCTGCCTGAGCGCGTTCGATCTGCTCTTCGAGATTGCTTGAATGGACTTCGGATCCGTCAGCTGCGGCGAGGAGCGCCCGGACTTCATCGCTCGCCCGGTCGAGCTGCGTAGACTTACGGCTGGCAGCACGGTGAAACAGATTGACGAAGCCCCAAGCCACGTCTTCGGCATCCGCTTCGAGCGATGTTCCCGAGAACATGACAAACATGTCGGACCAAACGGCAGCGAGCGTCTGCTCGACTGCTTCTTCACTTGGAAAATCGGACGGATCGAAAGGTGCAGGCTTGATGGTTAGACCTGCAAGGTCGAGCCCGGCGAGTTGTTGGGTAAAACTATCGTACATGATTAAGCCTCCTGATGTGCTCAGGCGGCAAAGCTTACGAAACCGGAATGTCTCGCTCCTTGTCCGCCGGAGCCCGATCAGGGCCGGTTTAAGGGGGTTGGCGCACCGCGAAGCGGGAAACCTGCAAGGCAAGGCTGGCGCGGGCCACACGGGCCGCAGCCTTGCAGGTTGCGCCAGACCACGGCCGGTCCAGGGCCTCTCCCGGCGGACAGGCACGAGGCATGACGTAGTTCCTTTGCCAACATCATCAGCGGGGCCTGCACGAACAACTAGTTTTCGGCTGCCTGCCGATCTCGTGGCCTTTGCGGTGAGACATGGATCCGCTCGAATACGCCTTCGCCATTGGAGAAGCGCCCGATCTGACGAATCTCCCCGAACATCTGCAAGAAGTTGCCGGACACTTGGCCAAGCCATCGCTGAGCTCGGCCAGTTCTGGGTCGGTCATAATCGGCTTCCCAGTAGAAGCTGTCATTCCGTTCGACGAGCCAGATGGCTGCGAGACCGCAATAAGTGGAAATGCCGCAATCGGCATAGGCATTCCGGAGCAGTATCCGATCTTCGCGTCCACGCCAGCCAGCATAAGGCAACAGTGAGGGGAAGGCTTGGCGCGCAGTGCTGACAACATCTTCGACCAGGCATTCATATTGCCAGTCGAGGTCGCCCCTCGCTCCGCTCTCGATCAGGCGGAAAGCGACGATGGCCCCTTGCGGGTAGCTGACAGAGCGTCCCATGATGTGCTCCCCTCACGCAACTTCGGCGAGATCATCGCCGAATGCAGAGTCGCTGCGTTCGTCATGGCCGCCAAGACGGAGTAACAGCGATGATGCTTCCTCAGCCTTAGCCGCTGCCATCAGCATGGCCCTGTCGTCCGATTTCAAGAGCTTCAGCCAGTGCGATATGTAGCTGGCATGATTGTCGAGGTGAGTAACGGGAAGTCCCAGTTCAGCGCCCAGGATCGCCGAAGAAAGCTCGGCTACGAGTTCTTCAGCGGCATAGGCTTTGCTACCGAACCGGTTTTTGAGATCGCGATCCAGCCGGGATGAATGCCCGGTCCAGTGCGACAGCTCATGGGCAAGCGTCGCATAGTAATGGTCAAATCCCTCGAACAGCGTGGCAGGCGGCATGGTGATGCGGTCGCGGACCGGCTCGTAATAGGCTTCGCTACCCTTGTGCCGCAGCTGCGCATCGATCTGCGCAAAGAATGCATCGAGCTTATGCTGTCGCCCGGCGGGTTCTACCGGCTCCATGAGCGGTGCTGGTCTGTACATGGCCGGAAGGTCATCGCACTGGTCAGCATTGAAGATTGCGTAGGATTTGAGAACGCGGCGTGTCTCTGTCTTTTCGCCGCCGTCGGACGCTTCCACCTCCTTGTCGTAGGTCTTGTAGAAGATGGCGATGCTCGACTTCTCGCCTTTTCGCACCTGTCCGCCGAGTTTTGCGCACTGGCGGTAGGTCATCCAGTAAGGCGAAGCGAAGCCTGACGCCTCGGCCATCATCCACAGCCAGAAGGTATTCATGCCCCGGTAGGGCGTGCCGCAGCTGCGCAGAGGGCGGGACGTTGGAACTCCGCGCCAGGGTTTGACCCAGGGCTTGGTGCCCTGTTCAAGCTTTTCGATGATGGTGGCCGTAATCCGAACTGCCGGAGACTGGGCCGGTGAACGGGAGGCTAACGAGCGTTTGAACTTGCGCATGAGAAATCTCCTGATTGCCCGGACGAAATTGCACCGGGCCAGATGCCCAAAAGCCCCCTCCCCTCTGATCCTTGCCGATGGCGGAACCCAAGCTGGTCTTAACGAGAAAAGGCGGCCCGCCCCGAAGGGACGGACCGCCTACCGAACGGCTTCAACCTGTCAGGAGGGATCAGGCGGCCCGCTCGGTGATCTCGCCATCGCTTTCGGTATCTTCATCGGGATCGACTGTTTCGTCGGGTTCAGCGGTTCCTCGGAAATGCATGATGTCCGGAACCCAGGCGAGCGCACGCTCCTTGGTGCCCGCCTCACCGATGAAATTGCCCGAGAATATTCGTTCGGCAGCGCTGGCAAGCTCAGCCTTCTTGGAAGCCGAATAGCGGCTGACCAATTCAGGCCCGCCCGCAGCGTCAAGCGCCTCGAGCGTCTTTGCCTTCGCCACGCGGTCGAAATAATTTGCCGCAGTTGGTCGCCACCAATGTGCGGTCTCGATTTCAAGCAAGCCGCCGATTGCCTCGTGGAGAGGAGCCGAGCGCTCACCCTCGCAAGCCAGGCTGGCTACGAGCGTGCGCGACACGACATGGCCGAGCCATGCGGACCTTGCTTCATGGGACAGTGCCCGGAAAGCTTCGAACCGTTCGACATCGCTTTCGCCAGAGCGCCAGCTCTCGTCGAGGCTGCCGGCGAACTCGGCGAGCGCGGCGCTAGCGGGTGCATCCTTGGCCTCAAAACCTGTAACGGGGCCAGTCTCTGCCGAACCTGAGATCGTCGAAGCCTTCTTCGCACGCCAGTCTTGCCCATCAGCATCGGCAAGCGTGAAAACCATGAAGTCGAGCGCCAGTGCCGGATCGTTAGCGAGATGGATCGCCAGGATATCGCGGCGCTGCATGGCCAACTCATCGAGCAGGCGCTGAGAGAGCGAATTGCCTCTACCCTTGGTCTCGGTGCCCCCGGCGACCGGCTCGACCACACCGTCGTCTTCCGAAATTACTTCGCTCTCAGTGTAAAATTGCGGGACCAGAGCGGGCTCACCATTGCGCGAGAGAACGAGGAAGGCGCCGGCATCTGCCTTGAGATCGTCGGCAAGCACCGGTGGCCGATCGTTGAGCGCACGCATTGCACGATCGATTTCGACCAGTTCTTCTTCGGCCTTGGCGACCTCGGCTTCGTCACTATCCTCATTCTCGAGAATCGCGGCAGTACGATCATAGTCGGCCTCGAGTTCGGTCAGCTCCTGCGCTTCCTGCGCGCTCAAGGGAGCCGGTTCGCATGGCAGCCGGTTGAAACCCTCAACAAGGTCGTGGCTGACATAGCAATCAAGCGTGGGCCGTACCCAGGCAAGACCATGCTCTTGGGCGCTTTTCGATGCCGCTTCGTCCATCGCCTTGTGAGCGAGGTCTTCAAGCAACGCGATATCGATCCAGCTTTCGCTGGCATCGTCATCAAACAGTTCGCGTTCTATCCGGCCTCCAGCGGCGATATAAGCCTCACGTCCGACGAGCACAGCGCGCGGATCGGACCCGCGCACGGTGGCATCGAGTACCATGCGCCGGATCGTGTCCGGCGTAACCTGGTACCAAGCGTCCTGCAGTTCGGCGTAGACATGCGCCTGACGATCGACATCAGAGATCGCGCCATAGGCCTTGGCCATGTCTAGGGTGATTGTGCCATCCGCAAGCGCTTCGAACACGCAGGGGGCAAGCGCGGCCAGACGCAAGCGGCCTTCAACGAAGCGGACAGTCAGGCCAAACCGACGCGCGACGTCCTCAACGCAGCCACCAGCCTCGATAATGGCCGAGAATGCCTGCGCTTCATCGGCCGGGTTCATGGCGAGACGCTGGAAATTTTCGGCAAGGCTTGCTTCACGGACCTCGCTTTCCTCGCCTTCGATGACCAGGCAAGTCACTTCATGGGTTTTGGCCAGGGTACCGTCTTCGGCAAGCGCCTGAAGCGCCGCGAGGCGGCGACCTCCGGCCTCGACCTCGAATTTGCCGCGCTTCGCCTTGCGCACGACAAGGTTCTGCAAGAGACCTCGTGCTGCGATATCGGCTTTCAATTGTTCGTCGGCAGCAGGATCGCTGGTTTTGCGCACATTGCGCGGGCTCGGTACAAGCTTTTTCACGGAAATTGACTGGATCATGGGTAGTCTCCTGATGGGAAGGAGCCATGCGGCATGCATGGTCCGACAAGCCCAAAGGCACCCTCCCCTCTAACCCATCGCCATGCGGCTGGCCGCAGGTTCAGACGGTCAGCGCGGGTAGAATGATCGATGCCTTGGAGACTGGCACGAACAGCCGCGTATGGTAGCGAATAATCTCGGTGAAGCAGCCTTTGGCCTTGTACCAGTCGAGCCGGTCAGGCGCGTATCCGGTGAGTTCGAGCCGTTGCTCACCTCCGACCAGCGAGCGTTTGACGATCAGCGCGTCATGACTGGCGAGCGGCTGTGGCGTCCCGCTTGCCAGAACCAGCTTCCCGAGTTCGTCGGGAGCGGGACCGGCCACCCCTGCCAGCCCGAACGTTTCGGCGATTTTGGCGAGATCGACATTGAGCACTTCGCGCCCGATGATCGACTGGCCGTCCTCGGCAACGAGCCGGGTGACGCAAACATGATCTCCCGGCAAGCGCTTCCAGACCGGCAAAAGCAGCCCGGTTGCGAGGTGGAGGCGCTCGGTCACTGGCGAAGCGGCAGCCTCATCTTCCTCGGTGCACCAGGCCTTGGTGAACTCGGTCACGCCGATCTCTTCCCACAAGCTTTCACCGAGTGCCTCGATCGTCCAATTAGCCGATTTGAGCGGCCGGAGCAGCCGACGGCGTTCGATCACCGCGCCATCATCGGCAATGAGCCGCCGGGCCGGGACCGAGAGAGCAACCTTGCCCGATCGCGCATTGCGTAACGGGATGGCATGAAGCGACCCGATCTCGTGCATCCGCACGAGACGCTTCAGTCGGAGCGGGCGTAGGTGGCGGTTCACCTCAAGCGAGACAAGGCGGGTTTCTGCGCCGGTAACAGGATCCGCTCGCAAAAGCTCGTCGCTGAGAACTTCGAAGCTATCGACGCGGACCGTCTCAAGACCCAGATCGAGATTTCCAGCTTCACGCGCCGCCTCGATTCGCGCTTCGACCAGCCCCAGATATTCATCGAAGATAGCATTCTGGAGCGCAATCGGCAGAGCAAGGATGCGGTTGAGCCAGCGCTGGATAGTCGGAAGGTTGTCGGTCAGCCCGCCATCGGGATTCTCGAGCCGAAGGCCGGTTCGCTCGACGAAATCGCCGAAGCTCGTCGCCTCCAGTTTGCCATCATAGAGCAGGTGGAGCCAGCGATTGAGGGCGTCTTTTGCATAATCGCTCTCAAGATTATCGGTCGGATCGAATAGATTTTGACCGCCGGTCTGGCGCTGCCCGCGCGTGAGCGCACCGAGCGCATCGAGCCTGCGTGCGATGGTCGAGATAAACCGCCGTTCGCCCTTCACATCGGTCGTCACTGGACGGAATAGTGGAGCGGAAGCCTGGTTGGTGCGGTTGGTACGCCCAAGCCCCTGGATCGCATTATCGGCCCGCCAGCCTGGTTCGAGTAAGAAGTGGACGCGGCGCTGCTGGTTTTGGCAGTCGAGGTCGGCGTGATAGGATCGCCCCGTTCCCCCGGCATCCGAGAATACCAAGATACGCTTGGTGCCTTCCATAAAGCTCTGCGCTTCGGCGACATTCGCACTGCCGCTTCGGCGTTCGAGGCGCTGCTGCCCATCCCTTCCGATGACGAGACGGCGCGTGCGGCCAGTAACTTCGGCCACGGCCTCGGTCCCGAAATGCTCGATGATTGCATCGAGCGCGGTCGCAATCGGCGGAAGCGCGCACAGCTGCTCGATCAGCGTATCGCGCGCGGCGATGGCGCGCGAGCACAGAACCGGGTTGCCGTCATCGTCGCTCATTGCTTCGGAGCGCAGATTGCCATCCTCATCGGTAAACACCTGCATAAGGCGAACAGGGAAGCTCTTGGCGAGATAGTCGATGACATATTCGCGTGGGCTAAGGTCGATATCGAGTTCTTCACGTTCCGCGTCGGTGAGATCGGCGAGACGCCGGTCGAGCATAGCCTCGGCGGTCGAGACCAGTTGCACGACCACCGAATGATCCTCGCCGAGCGCGTCTTCCATGGCCGGGATCAGGCTTGGCAGTTTCATTGAGAGGAGGAGCTGCGCAAAGAAGCGCTGCTTGGTGCCCTCGAAGACCGACAGCGCCGCTGCCTTGGCATTGCGATTGAGCGTATCGCCGCTGTCCTCATCGACAACGCGCGTCACTTCGAGCGCTTCATCGAGATTGCGATGGATGATCGCCCAAGCATCGGCATAGGCGTCGTAGATACTGATCTGCGCTTCGGTCAGGTAATGTTCTAGGATATCGTACTCGACACCGGCAAAAGACAGCGCGCGGGCGAGGTAAAGACCTTGTGCCTTGAGGTCGCGCGCAACGAGTTCCATCGCTGCTACACCACCGGCGCGGATCTCGGTCATGAAGCCTTCATGCGTCGGGAAAGCGGTTTCGGGACCCCAGAGGCCGAGCCTCGCGGTGTAACCAAGATTAGCGATCTCCGAGGCGCCGGTGGCGGAGGCGTAAAGCACGCGGGCGCGCGGTAGATGGTTCTGCAGCCTCAGGCCCGCCATCCCCTGCTCCGATCCCTTAGCCTTGCCGCGCGTGCTCGAAGACCCGAGCGCATTGGCCATCGAATGGGACTCGTCGAACGCGATCACGCCTACGAACTCTTCGCCCGTCCAGGCAAGGATCTGGTCGAGGCGCGTGTCTTCGGCGCGCCCTGAGCGCAGTGTCGGATAGGTGACAAACAGAATGCCTTCGGACAGCGTTACGGGTCGCCCAAGCTTCCAGCGCGAGAGGGGCTGGATATCGAGCGGCAGCCCGCCAAGCGCTTCCCAGTCGCGGCGCGCATCTTCCAGCAGCGCCTCGTTCTTGGTGATCCAGATATGCCGACGTTCACCTGCGAGCCAGCGATCCATCATGACCGCCGCAATCTGCCGCCCCTTGCCCGCTCCGGTCCCATCGCCAAGGAAGAAGCCCTGTCGGTAAGAATGGCCATCTTCGGCCAGCTCAAGCATCGTCCCTTCCTGACTCGGTAGAAACTGTTCGGGCAGATCGCGATCAAAGGCCTTGCAGGCGTAGATGAGCGTCTCGCACTGGGCTGCGGAGATGAGCTTATCCACTTTCCAGTTCGATGGGAGCAGCGGGCTGACCTCCGGAACAGGTGCCGCGACCGATCCCATCGCGACCGATTCCACCAGTGGAGTAGGATGCATCGGAGCATCGGCAAACGCTATGCGGCTTGGGCGATAAGGAAGGTAGATGCCTGCCTGCTCGGGCACAGGTGCAGCTTGCGCCAGTGCAACATAGCTGAGTTCGACCGCATCGGTCTCGGCAACTGGTTTCGTCGCAAACGGTGCCGAAGGTCGGATCGCTATCCGATGCTCCACGGGGCTCGGCAGAGTTCGCACCGGCAGGCGATGTATATCGGCCGATATTAAGGCGCGAGGCGAAAGACCCGCGAGGAGTGCATGGAGCTGGCTCAACTCGGACGTATCGCCGGTGATCGGTCGGCTTTTACCCGCCGGAACCTTATCGAACACGACCAGGCGAACGGCGATACCCGTCCCGGTGCGGGCAAACATTCGCTGCAATCGAACATCGAGCAGCAGCGAAGTCTTGTCCTGTGCCTTGGCAAAGCGCGAAGCGTCGAAACCATCTGGCATGATCGCGGCGATCCTGCCGCCACGGGCGCAGGCCCGGATTGCGCTTCGAAGATGGCGCAGCGCTGTACCGCCGTCGCTGCCGCGCTCCTCGCTACGCGCAAAGGGCGGATTCATCAGGACGACCGAGGGGATCGGGCCGCGATGCAAGTCGGCGATAAGTTCGCCATCGTAGGAGTTGATCGCGGCATTCGGAAAGATGTGTGCCAGGCTGTCGCGTCTGCCAGCATCGATCTCGTTCAGAGTAAGCGATGCGGCTTGGCCGTAGGCCCAGGTCGCGAAAGCACCATTGCCGGCGGAGGGCTCGAGCATGGTGTCGCGCGAGGAAAGCGCTGCGGCTTTCGCAAGCAGCCAGGCCAGCATCGGCGGGGTCGAAAATTGCTGAAGTTCGACTTGGGCTTCGCTGCGCACATGACGAGGCGGTAGAGCCGCCTCGAGCCAGTCGAAGCGCGCTTTCGCTTCGTGGAAGCCGGTCGTCAGATCGATCCGCGAAGATCCACGCAGCCAGAGCAGGGAGCCTAACTCGATCGCATTGTTGTAGTCGTCGATGGTCCAGGCGCTGCCCCAGTCCTGAACTCCGGTCTCGTCAGCGAACAAAGCGGAAATATCGGCTCGAGTGAGATGACGTCCAGAAGCGAGGCGCTCGGTAATTTTGACGCCGATAGCGCAGGCCAACGGAACGGCCTGAGATTGTCGGTGGGCGGGAAAAAGGTCTGACTGAAACATGGCGAAAAGTCCTCCTGATTGAGGCATCGGGACACGCGCCCTCTGCCGGATCAGGAAATCGAAAAGCCCTCTCTCCTCTCACCGCACTGCCTTGCGGCGCAGCCATGCCTGGAGTTCGTCGTTCCAGTCGGTGCCTCGCACAGATGGTGTGCGGACATGGATCGTGCGGCCTTTTCGCGCATAGGCGGATAGGCCCCGTTCGACTGCGAGATGACCACCGTCGTCGTGATCGACGAAGAGATGAAGCTCGGTCACGCTTTCGGGAATGCTGATCAGACCAAAGCGCTCATTGCCCAATGTTGCCCAGGCGGGGATGCCGGTCAGGGCATAAGCTGACATCGCGCTCTCGATCCCTTCAGCGAGTCCGAGCTTGCCATCCGCCGGGGCGAAGAGCCGGACGGCAGCTTCACCGAGCGAGCCGAGCGCGCGCTTTGGCCTTTCGAAGGTGGCCTTGGTTGAGGCCTCGGTAGACAAGAACGTGCGGTGGATCGCGACCGGCCCCTCGTCGAGGCTTACCGCCGCAATCATGGCTGGAAGAAAACGGGTTCGCCCTTTCGGCCCGAGCGGTGTTCGTGGATGGAACCGAAGAGCAGAAGAGGCGGCGAGGATGCCGCGGCTCTCCAGATAGGCTTTGGCCGGGCTGGAACGCACAGGCTCCGCTTCGCGCCAGATCCTCAGCGCCGCCGGCGAGAGATTACGTTTTTCAATTGGCTCGAACTGGTCAGCTGACGAAGAGTCCGAGAATAGGATGGAAGCGTTGAAGCCTTTGCGTGCCAGCGCAGCAAGCACTGCCTGCTGATCGCAACCGGCAAAGCAGTGAAAAAGGATGGCTTTGCGACCGAGCGTCACGCCCAACGATGGCATGCTGTCATCATGTGCAGGACAACAGGCCATGCCCTTCGTGCCCGACCATCTGCCGCCTCGACTTTCGCAGATACGGCGTGCGGTCCCTTCCAGTGTGGGTCTTGTCGCTTCATGAGTGGGCATGGGTTATGCGGTCCTTTTGGCTCGCTCCCCACAGCCTACCTCTGCTCTTACTGGCGTCCGCAGTACCCTGACAGGAAGCGGCGACCGCAACAGCTTGTCGTGTCTGGTCATAGAATGCATGACATATCATGCGTTATTGCATAAATTAACATGATATGTCATGTACTGCCTATGCCACGCGCTTCCAGAGCAGCTAGCGGACTGCCGCCACAAAGCCAGCGAGCTATAACTCAGCTCGGCAAGGACATCGCGCTTGCCCGGCGTCGCCGCAAAATGCCGCAGCGGTTGATGGCGGAACGAATGCTGGTGTCGGTTCAGACACTTCAGCGGCTCGAAGCTGGTGATCCGACAGTTGGTCTCGCAGTCCTTGTGAGCGCATTGCATGTGCTGGGAATGACCCAGCGCCTTGCCAGCTTGGTTGCGCCAGAGAGTGATCGAGCGGGCATAAGCGAGGACCTCTCGCGCTTGCCCGAGCGAACGCATGCAGCCAGCGATGACGAGCTGGATTTCTGATCGGTCATGACAATCGTCCGCTCCTACGTATTCGTCCATCTTCCCGAAGGTCCTGTCCCGGCGGGACTGCTGACGATGACCGACGAACCGCGCAACCAATTTGCAACGTTCGCTTATGGACGCCGGTATCTTGAGCGCCCTGACCGAATCCCCGTCGATCCGGTGGCCCTCCCGCTGCACGATGCCGGGACCAGCCGGACCTTCCGCACGGAGGAAGGGTTTGCTGTCTTCGGCGGCATCCGCGACGCCGCTCCCGATGGCTGGGGCCAATATCTTATGTACAAGGCTATGGGCGACCGTCTGCCGAGCGAGATCGACCTCATCCTTGCTTCGGGAGAACACCGCGTCGGCGCGCTCGCATTCGGGCCAACTCCGGAGCGACCAGAGCGCATCACTCCATGGGGCGATGGTCCTGCTCCTGGCGAGGAGTTCACCCTCGCTAAACTCGCCGAGGCAGCCGAACGAGCGCAACACGTCGATGAGCTGGATGACAACTTGCGCGCGCTCCTTGCTGCCGGTTCGTCGCTCGGCGGCGCCCGTCCGAAGGCGGCAACACAAATCGGCGATCGACCCTGGATCGCCAAATTCCAGAAGCACGGCGACAGCTTTCCTGAATGCCGCGTAGAGCTGGCGACTATGCAGCTGGCCAGCGAATGCGGCCTCAATGTACCCGCGCTCGATTTCCGCTGTTTACTTGACCGCGATATCTATCTGATCGAACGGTTCGACCGCGTGCCGCACGGCAACTGGCTCGAGCGGAGACCGTTCGCGTCGGGGCTCACCATGCTGGGCGCGCATGAAAGCGAGGTAAGCAGCTACAGCTACGCTGATCTCGCTGGCGCGATACGTCAGCACGGGACGAAGGTCCGCGCAGACCTCCATGAGCTGTTCCGCCGAATGGTGTTCAATATTCTCGTAACGAATGACAATGACCACCTGCGCAATCACGGATTTCTTTGCGACGGAACTGGTTGGCGGTTGTCTCCACTCTACGATGTCGTCCCCAAACCCCAAGTGGGGCCGGAGCGACGCCTTGTGCTGGGCGTTGGTCCGGAAGGACGCAATGCGACCATCGGAAATGCGCTTGCCGGAGCAGCAGTATTCGACCTCGGCCCCGAGGAGGCCTCGGCCATGACCGAAGAGTTACGCGTGATGGTTGCAGCGCGCTGGCAGCCATTGTTCGAAGAGGCGGGGTTAAGTCCTGCGAACAGAGGCCGCTTTGCCACCTGCTTCCGGTTAGCAATCGAAGATGGCTAGGCAACCTCCCTCTACTTGCCATCACCCAGACCGCGCCTTCCTCAATCAGCATGAACTGATCCGCAAATACCGCTGGGCGGATTGCGGCGCGGTGATGATGTGTGCGTGCGACGAGGTATACCCCACAGCTCACATGACGAGACCATCGACATGCCGTGCCCCCACGCTGAATTCCCCGAAGGTCAAAGTCGTGTCGCGAATCGCCAGTGCCCTCGCAGGATCGGCGGTGGGACGGGTTGGTACGCGTCTGGCGAATATCTAGCCGTCCGAGACGACCTGTTCTCCAGCGTAAAAACGGTGGTCACCCGGTGGTCACCTGCCGTAAAAATCGCTAGTCAGCTTCAAGAACGGTTCTTTTAAACCATTGAATTGACTACGAAAAATGGAGCGGGCGAGGCGATTCGAACGCCCGACCCCAACCTTGGCAAGGTTGTGCTCTACCCCTGAGCTACGCCCGCTCACTGGCGCTACCGAAACCGTATGGCCCGGTGGGGAGGCGGCCAACTAGCAGCGGTCCACGAGTCCCGCAAGCCGAAATTTGCAGATTTTTTACGCAGCTTGCAGGGTGGCATCTCCTTCTTCACATTTGCTCCGCAATGCCCACATGGGGCGGATAGGTTTTCAGTTGAAAGGTGGACTTACGTGGCGAGCATGGGCCTGAGCATGGATGAGCAGAAGGCGGTCGAACGCTTCAAGACCGAAGTCGTCGAACCGTCGATGACCAAGCTCGTGATCCTCGATTTTCACGCTGAATGGTGTGGGCCATGCAAGGCCTTGGCTCCGATGCTCGAAAAGATTGCCGGTGAGTATGCCGACAAGGGCGTGGTGCTGAAGAAAATCGATGTCGATGAAGAAAAGTTCATCGCCGCCCAGTTCCAGGTGCAGTCCATACCGACCGTGTACGCGCTGTTTCAGGGGCAGCCGGTCGCCGACCTGACCAACGCACGTAGCGAAACGCAGATGAAGCAGACGCTAGATCAGATCCTGTCGCAATTGCCGATAGAAGCGGGTGCCGCGCAGGACGCCAAGCCGGAGCAGGACGTTTCCCAATTCGTCACGATGGCCGAACAGATCCTGGCCGATGGAGATGCCGAGCGGGCAGCCGGTATTTTCGACCAGGTTCTGCAGATGGCTCCCGACAATGCGGCAGCCCATGCGGGCCTCGTTCGTTCGCTGGTCCAGGCAGGACATGTGGAACAGGCTCAGGCGGCGTTATCGGCGGCCGAGACCAATCCTGCGATCGCTACCGATCCGCAGATCGAGCAGGCCAGGAGCGCGCTGGAACTGGCGGGCAACAGAGTTGACGAAGGTGAACTTACAGCCCTGAAGGAAGCCGCGGCAGGCGGGGACATGCAAGCCCGCTTTGATTACGCAGAGGCAGCCTTTGCAGCAGGCCATCGCGATGCGGCGGCTGACGAACTGCTTGCCATGTTCGAAGCCGACCGGGAATGGAACGATGGCGCTTCCAGAACAAAGCTGCTGCAGATTTTCGAAGCGGTCGGGCTGGAGGATCCTTGGGTAGTCGCCACCCGGCGCCGCCTTTCCAAGATCCTTTTTGGATAGGGGGTCGATCATCCGCTTCCCCATTTTTCCGCTGCCAGGCGCTATCCTGTTTCCCGGCCTGCAATTGCCGCTTCACATCTTCGAGCCGCGCTATCGCGATCTTGTCGGGAGTGCGCTCGCCAAAGATCGTCTGATCGGGATGATCCAGCCACTGCAGTCGAAAGATGGCGCCCCGCTTTACGATATCGGCTGTCTGGGGCGGATCGGCGATGTCGAAGCGCTGGAGGACGGTCGTTATAACATCGTTCTCGATGGTGAGACGCGATTTCGCCTTGTGCGCGAACTGGATGTTCGGACCAGCTTCCGTCAGATCGAGGCGGAAATAATCGACGATGCCGAGGACGAAGTCCTGTCCAGCGTCGAACGGGCCGGTTTCGAATTCGAAGCTCGGCGTTTTGCGGACATGCAGGGTTATTCGGTGGACTGGGATTCGGTCGAGCGGCTCGACGACGAAACATTGATCAACGGCGTAGCCCAGATCGCACCCTTCGACGCTGCCAGCAAGCAGGCGCTTCTCGAAGCTCCCAACCTCGCTCAGCGCTGCGAGTTGATGATCCAGCTGATGCAGTTCTTTGCCCTGCGCGATGACGGAGACGAAATCGTCACCTTGCAATAGCGCTTCAGATACTGAAGCTGTTGCGCAAGCCGTCAATGACATATTGCGCCGCCAGGGCCGATAGCAGCACGCCCAGCACGCGGGTAATCGCCGCCTCCACCTTGTCGCCGAACAACCGCATAATCGGTCCTGCGGCCATTAGCGCGATCATGGTAATGGCCAGAACTGCGGCAAGCGCAGCCAGAACGACCAGATCCTGCTGCAACCCGCGCGCTTCGTTCATCAACAGCATGATTGCGGCAATCGCGCCCGGTCCGGCCAGCATGGGTATCGCCATGGGAAAGACCGACACGTCTTCTACTTCGGGCGTCGCGGCAACCTTCTGGGCCCGATCCTCGCGCCGCTGCGTGCGCTTTTCAAAGACCATCTCGAAGGCGATCCAGAACAGCATCAGTCCGCCTGCGATACGAAAGCTGTCGAGCTCGATATGGAGAGCCCCGAGGAGATCTTCGCCGAAAAGCGCAAAGACCAAGAGAATCACCAAGGCGATGCCGCTGGCGCGAATGGCCATATTCCGGCGCTCGGCAGCGGTCGCGCCCTTGGTCAGTCCGGCATAGATCGGGGCGCATCCCGGAGGATCGATCACGACGAAAAGCGTGATGAAGGCAGAGAAGAACAATGCTGTCATGTCATTCGTCCCGCGACGCGCTGACGCTACCGGCCATGGCATCGATCATCGAACCGTCCTTGTACAACATCAGCTTCCAGTGGCGTGACAGATCGGGCGATACGACGAAGGTAAGAAACAGGCTGCTGTCGCCACTTACCTGATCGAAATAGGTGCCGCCTCCTGCCGGGCGGGACTGCTCGGCCTGATTGCGCAGTTCCGCCGCCATGCCCCTGTCGGGACAATCGGCGATATCCGTGCGCACGAATTCGGGCGCTTCCAGCGGCGTTTCGAGCGTATCGCCCTGATCCAGTTTCCAGCGATATTCACCGTCGGCACGGCGTTGCCAGACAGTCGTGAAATAGCCGGTGGTACCATCGGCGCGTTGCCACGCGCCGCGTGTCACTGCCAGTGATCCATCACAACTCGACCATACGTGGTGAGGCTGCCACTTCACCGCCTGTGCGGGGTTATCACGCCCCTTCAGCCAGTCACGCGCAATCACGGGTTCCGGCACGAACATAACGGCTTCGTCATGTGCAAAATCGCGAAACGCGGTCCACTGCCCTTTGTCCTGCGCCGCTCTTGCAAAGGCGAGTTCGGCGGCGACAACCCTTGAGGGATTGGCGACTGGCTTCAGCAGCCGCGAATAGTAATCTCCGGAACCACCGGCGCAGCCGGCAACTCCCAGAACAAGCAGGACCGCGGCAATTCTCACAATGCGCCTTCCGGGAGGTCCAGCCCTTCATTGCGATGAGCTGCAACCAGCGTGTTGCGCAGCAGCACCGCAATGGTCATCGGCCCTACTCCTCCCGGGACGGGGGTAATTGCGGATGCGACATTCTGTGCCGCCGCATAATCGACATCGCCCACCAGCCGGCCTTTGTCAGATCCGGGCTCTGGCGGAAGTCGATTGATGCCGACATCGATGATTGTCGCCCCGTCCTTGAGCCAGTCGCCCTTGACCATCTCGGGTCTACCAACGGCGGCGACAACGATGTCCGCGCGGCGAACCACACCGGGCAGATCCTTGGTCCGGCTATGGGCGATGGTCACGGTAGCATTCGCATCGAGCAGCAATTGCGCCATGGGCTTGCCGACGATGTTCGAGCGTCCGATCACCACTGCTTCAAGGCCGGACAGGTCGCCCAGCCGATCGGCAAGCAGCATCATGCAGCCCAGTGGTGTACAGGGCACGAACCCGGTCTGGCCAACGGCCAGCCGGCCGGCATTGATGACATGAAACCCGTCGACGTCCTTGTCCGGGCTGATAGCGGCAATGACTGCCTGTTCATTGAGATGGCCGGGCAAGGGCAGCTGAACGAGTATCCCGTCGACCGCTGCGTCGTTATTCAGCCGCTCCACCAGTGCGAGCAGGTCGGCGTCGGATGTGTCCGCGGGCAGACGATGTTCGAAGCTTTCCATGTTGGCCGCAACGGTCGCCTTGTGCTTGCTGCGCACATAGACCTGGCTTGCAGGGTCTTCCCCGACCAGCACCACGGCGAGCCCCGCCTTGCGGCCCGCCTGCTCTTCGAACTTAGAAGCCTGGACGCCGACACGTTCGCGCAATTGCGCGGCAAAGGCTTTCCCGTCGATAACCTCTGCAGTCATCAGCCGTGGATCACATTTCCGAGAACGATCAGGACGACGTTCAGCAGGATGATCAGGACGAGCGGCGAGAAGTCGATCGCGCCGGTATTGGGAAGAATGTTCCGGATCGGCCGCAAGACCGGTTCGAGGAAACGGTTGATCGCCATGTAGAAGCTGGCGAGGAAATCGTTCGATCGGTTCACCACGTTGAAGGCGAACAGGAGCCCGATGATGAACTGGATGATGATCAGCATCACCAGGATGTTGGTGAGCATCGCGATGATCTGGTAAACGGTGCTGAGTGCCTGCATTTCGTCGAGCGTTCCCGTGGAATTGTGCCGTGTTGCGCGTCCTACAAGAGCAATACGGAGCGCGCCACCCCCGACAAGCGGGTTACCGACCTTTCGCGACCAGCGTACCGGCGCCGCGGGCGGTGAAGAATTCGAGCAGCATGGCGTGCGGCACGCGGCCATCGAGTACGACTGCCGCCTCGCAGCCGGATTCGACGGCCTGGACGCAGGTTTCCAGCTTCGGGATCATGCCGCCCGATATGGTCCCGTCGGCGCGCAGATCCGCGATGTCGGCGGGGGTAAGATCGGTGAGCAGATTGCCCTGCTTGTCGAGAACCCCGGAAACATCGGTCAGCAACAGCAGCCTCGCCGCGCCGAGGGCAGCAGCCAGTGCGCCCGCCATGGTATCGGCATTGATGTTGTAGGTATGCCCATCTTCGCCGACACCGATCGGCGCGACGACCGGGATCATGCCCGCCCCGTTTGCAGTTTCGATGATCGTGGTATCGACCCGCGACGGTTCGCCGACGAAGCCGAGGTCGAGCACTTTTTCGATATTGCTGTCAGGATCGCGGTGTGTCCGTTGCAGCTTGGTGGCAGTGACGAGGCCGCCATCCTTGCCCGAAATGCCGATCGCCTTGCCGCCGGCACGGGCGATGGAGCCAACGATCGCCTTGTTGATCGCGCCGGACAGAACCATTTCGGCAACGTCCGCGGTCTGCTTGTCGGTGACGCGCAGGCCATCCACGAAGCGGGTTTCCACGCCCAGCTTTTCCAGCATGGCACCGATTTGCGGTCCGCCGCCGTGGACGACGACGGGATTGATACCGACTGCCTTGAGCAGCACCACGTCTTCGGCGAATTCGCGCGCGGCGCGTTCGTCGCCCATGGCATTGCCGCCATATTTCACGACGAAGCTGCGGCCCGCATAGCGCTGGAAATAGGGCAGCGCCTCGATCAGCGTTTCGGCCTTGGCGTGGATGTCGGGTGTCTGGGTCATCGCGTGGCGATTAGCGGCGCGCGGCGGCGGAGGCAAAGGAATAGCGGCCCCTAAAAACGGGGGCGAAAGGGGAACGCGGGCTAAACCGCAGATGAACCGGCTCGCCCTGCCAAGATTCCGCCACATTTCGGCGCAACCGCGGGAGCCGGGGTCTGCGGCAACCGTAATTGAGGTTCCTATCCTAATCCACGGGACCAGATTTATGACCAAGCTTACAGTTCTTGCAGCCGCCCTTCTCGCCACGACCGGCGCCACCGCCGCCAGCGCCCAGATCGTTTCGCCCGCCACCGGCGATGTCGATGCGACCACCAGCGCCACCGTCCAGACGACGCCGCCGGTCCAGACCACCGAAGAAGCCATCGACAGCATGGACAGCACGGTCGATTCGACCACGGACACCATGGACCATACGATGGATCACACCATGGACACGACCACCGATACCGTCGACACGACCACCGACACGGTCGATGACACGCTCGACACCGAAGCCGATGTCGATGCGGACGCCAGCGTCGAAGCCGATACGCCGGTGACCGACACCGAAGCCGACGTTGCGGCCGATGCCGAGGTGGACGAACCGGAAGCCTAAGCTTCGCAACCCTTCAGGCCGCATCGGACAAACCCCTCCTAGTTCCGAGAGCTGGCCGCACGGGGGCGGTGGGATTATCCCGCCGCCCCTTTTGCATGCGCGCCATCCGCGGCTAGGGTCGCGGCCATGCAGATCCCCTTGTCCGCGATAGCCGCGCTCGCCCTTCCCTCCCTGCTCGCCGCCTGTGCGAGCGTGCCCGATGCGCCCGCCAGCCCGCAGGAGGCCTATTGGAGCGCCCTGTCGAGCCATTGCGGCAAGGCCTATGCGGGCAGCCTCGCCACGCAGGATGCGCGCGATGCCGACTGGGCGGGCAAGCCCATGATCGCGCATTGGGCCGACTGCAGCGACGAGAGGATCGCCATCGCCTTCCACGTGGCGGACGAGGATGCCCACGGCGGATGGAACCGCAGCCGCACCTGGATCCTCACCCGCACGGGCTCGGGCGCCAACACGCGCTTCACCCTCAAGCACGATCACCGCCATGCCGATGGCGAGGCGGACGCGGTGACGTTCTATGGCGGCGCCACCGACGCGGCGGGCAGCGCGGGGGCGCAGGACTTCCCCGTGGACGCGGAAAGCATCGCACTGTTCACCCGCGAGGGGCTGGACGTGTCGCTGACCAATGTCTGGCGCGTCGAGGTGGACCCGGCGAGCGCGAGCGATGCGGCTTTCGCCTATCAGCTCACCCGCGCCAACGACCCGACCCGCCTGTTCCGCGTGGAATTCGACGCCCGCGATCCGGTAAGCCCGCCGCCGCCTGCCTGGGGCTGGTAGAGAGCCGGGCAAGGCGGCGGCGGGCCGCGCGAGTGTGGCCTTTCGTGGACCGCCCATTCGGGTTTTAGAAAGTGTGACTTTCCTCACTTCCAATCGATATGCGCGCAGGCGCGGTCGAGCCGGGCGAGATGCTGGAGATGGGCCGAATGGTCCGGTTTCCGGCGGATTCCGACGAATTTGCCTGCGTCCATGACCACCTGCAGGCGGCCCGACTGAAAGCGCGTTCCCGCATCGAGCCCTGTGGACTTGGCAGACGAGAGATCCACGCGCTCATGCGGCTTGCCCAGCGCCGCATCCCACGCCGCGGCAAAGCCCGCCGCGCCGGGCCGCTTGCGCAGGCGATAGGCGCTTTCGCGGCCCATGCAGATACGGCGACAGGCGGCAAGGACGGAGCGGGTTTCGGCAAGGACGCCGATGAACTGCGCCTGGCGTTCATGCGTCCAGCCATCGCTGCGCGGGCTGAGCGGCACCGGATGAAAGGCGGGAATGCGCCGCCGCCGGGGCGGAAGGGCGCGGGGCTGCTTGGGAGGATATGTTTTCATCCCGGATGATGGAGCAGATTTCGCGCGTGTAGGAAAATGGATGTGTGTGGGGCTGCGGTTGTTGCGGCTGCGCGCCCGCCCCCAAACGACAGCGGCCGCCCCGTGAGGAGCGGCCGCTGCATTGCGCCGGGTGGCGCGTATAAGGCGAGCTTTAGCGGTTCTGGTGCGACTTGTTGTCGGACTTGCCGCCGCCGCCCTGCTGCTTGGAACCGCTGTCGCGCTGTTCCTGCTGGGGGTTGCGGTCGTTGCTTGCCTTATCGCCCTGCTGGGGCTGTGCGGGCTTTTTGTCCTTCTGGTCCATCTGCTTGGTCCTTGGGTTATATGCGGCGCGGAAAAGCCGTGCTGCACCGGAAAAAGCGTATCGGTGCGATCGGGTTTCAGCGCTTGCGACAGTAGGGGGCCGGATTGCGCCAAGTGGCGGTTCCGTAGGGGAAATACCCGTAAATGTCCCTAGCGAGCCTGGGCGCTGGCCCCTCTGGCGAAGGGCGCTATGAAGGAGCGGATGGGCAGAATCCTTCGCTTCAATCCGAGACGGCGCAAGCCCCGGCGCGGGCGCAGGGTCCGTCCGGCGCGGTTTGCGAAGCGGCGAACGAGCTGGCGCGCGGCGTGGGTTTCCATGCGCCCGGCAATCCTGCTGATCGCGTTGGCGAGCATGGCCTATGTCTTTGCCCTGCCCGGCGTGATGCCCGCGCCTGCCTTCCTGTCGAGCGAACCGCAGGTGATCGAGGGGCGCTTCACCCGCTGCGGACCGGGCCGCGGGTATTATTGCGTGGTGGATGGCGACACCTTCAAGCTGGGCGATACCAGCGTGCGCGTGGTCGGCGTGGACACGGCGGAGCGGGATGCGGAATGCCCGGCGGAGGCGGTGCAGGCCGAAGCATCGGCCAGGGCGCTGCAAGGCTGGCTCAACCGCGGACCTTTTCGCATGACCGCGCGGCTGGACGAACCCACCGACCGCTATGGCCGCGCGCTACGCAGCGTCGTGCGGCTGCGCCCCGATGGCAGCGAGGACCGGCTGGCGGACTATATGCAACGCGAAGGCGGTGCGCGGGGCTATTGGGGCGGGTTCAGGGATGGGTGGTGTTTAGATTATGTCGAGCATGCGATTGCTATGGTGATCATTTCATCGACCCAAAATTCAATTGTGCGGCGACCATCTCGCTTTGGAAAATTTCCAATTTTGAAAGGGTCGAAGTTAGTCGCTGAAACGTAGGCATTTTGGCTCGAAAGAATTTCACGGCAGTCAGAACGGCGGTGAGCGAGGTAATTACGAACCGAGTTAACGATAGGGGCAGGCGACTGACTAGAGGTTAGAGCGTCTCTAATTTGTCTGCTCTTATTGGTCGCACAATTCCCTTCTGCGCGAGTAGCCTTAGTAGCGTTGTGCCACCTTGGCTCATAGCCTCTCTTATCACGCACAGCGTTGAGAACGTCCTCTTCTGTAGCGAAATTTCGGACCGGAACGATTGGATTGCCTCCGAGGTCAGTTGCTCGACCCATCGCGTTTTGTAAGATCAGGGTTCTGCAGAAATCAGCCCACAAATCGTTTAGCTCGATCAAAAGATAGGCTGCTTGATATCTTTTTGCCTTTTCGACTTGCACATTCCAGCCACTCAGATTTGCTGAAAAAGGGAAATCAACAAGGAGTTTATGTGCGCTGGTCGCAAATGAGCGCACAGCAGTTGAACTCATTCTTCAGAACTCAAAGCCTCTACAAAATATGGGAAGCGAACACGTCGGCTAGATATTCGTTGCAGCGACGAGCTTGAGGCATTCCAGAAGTCAGAACGCTCATCTGGTTCTTCATCTAACTCAACGGTAGCGGCTAACTCCGTCAGCGCTTCGCGTATTGCATTTGCGTCGCCGATCTTCGCGTGTTCGTCAAACTCATCGTCATTCAAAGCGCCCTTCGGGATGCCGTCCAGGCAATGAGTTACGGCGGCAAAAAGCATAAGAAAATGAGCAGGACGGAGCAGAACCGTTCCTTCGATGTCCTCAAGTATATTTTCAGATATCCAGTCCAACGCTCGCTTTATTTGACCTTCGACATCCTCTCTTTCGAAATTATCTGACTTATCATACTGCCGGTATAAGGCGCGTACCTTCGGCTGACCGCCATCTTGAATGCCATTCAATACCACACCGTACATCTCTGCCAGCAGGGATGTATGCGACATTCGCACCATAGTCGCAGGAGAGAAAAGGCCGCTATCGACCCAAAAGTTGTGAAGAGAGTTAGCTAATTCGTGCACCGACCATTTGAAGTCACCTTGAAATTCAGCATGTCTTAGCTCCGGATCATTCAGTTTTACGCTATAGGAGTTCAACCGCGCGAAAATTTCCAAGACCTTCTGATCATCGGCGTTCACCAATTGATCAACCGATAGTGGATATTGAAGAAATTGGTCCTTATCCTCGTCACTTAACGTCGAGAATTTCTTGCCGGCATACTCCTTAGTGCGCGAAGATAGTGTTATTTTGTCCTGAGCAAAATCGATGATGGCGCGCAATCGCTGCTGACCATCGACAATCTCTCGCTTTGATTTACGAGTATCGCGGTCAATAATTGATCTTATATAAATCTTCGGTACCGGCAGATCGCGAAGGATGGTATCAATTAACATTATCTTCGCGGCGGGCTTCCATACCGAACCCCGCTGAAAATCTTTGTTTATCAGTAGCGTCTTCGCTTCGTGCCATTCTAAAAAATCAGAAATTCGGAATTGCTCAAGCATTTAACCTACTCAGCCGCCTGTACCCCAGCATCTTCACCAAACAGGCCCGGGCCGTCGTCGGCTTCGGCTTCCTGTTCGTTCGCAGCCTTGGCTTTCTTGCGCTTGTCGAAGCTGGACCACACCGTGTTCCAATCGCCCTTGGTGGCGCCTTTCGAATATTCCGTTGCACGGGTTTCGAAGAAGTTGGCGTGTTCCACGCCGTTCAGCAGCGGGGCGAGCCAGGGCAGAGGGTGATCTTCGATCATGTAGATCGGCTGGAGGTTGAGCTGGCTGAGGCGCCAGTCCGCGATGTAGCGGATGTAGCGCTTGATTTCCTTCGCCGTCATGCCGGGCACGGGGCCGTCTTCGAAAGCGAGATCGATGAAGTTGTCTTCCAGGCGTACCGTTTTCTGGCACATGTCCATGATGTCTTCCTTGACGGCCTTGGTCAGGCAGTCCCGCTCGCGCACGAATTCGTGGAACAGGCGGGTGATGCCTTCGCAGTGCAGGCTTTCATCGCGGACCGACCAGCTGACGATCTGGCCCATGCCCTTCATCTTGTTGAAGCGCGGGAAGTTCATCAGCATGGCGAAGCTGGCGAAGAGTTGCAGCCCTTCGGTGAAGCCGCCGAACATGGCGAGCGTGCGGGCGATATCTTCGTCCGTGTCGACGCCGAATTCCTGAAGGTAGTCGTGCTTGTCCTTCATTTCCTCGTATTCGAGGAACATGCCATATTCGCTTTCGGGCATGCCGATGGTGTCGAGCAGGTGCGAATAGGCGGCGATGTGGACCGTTTCCATGTTGGAAAAGGCGGTCAGCATCATCTTGATTTCGGTGGGCTTGAACACGCGACCGTATTTGTCGTGATAGCAATCCTGCACTTCGACATCGGCCTGCGTGAAGAAGCGGAAGATCTGCGTGAGCAGGTTGCGTTCGTGATCGGAAAGCTTCTGCGCCCAGTCGCGGCAATCCTCGCCCAGGGGCACTTCTTCGGGCAGCCAGTGCACCTGCTGCTGGCGTTTCCAGAACTCGTAGGCCCAGGGGTACTCGAAGGGCTTGTAGGTCTTGCGGGCTTCGAGCAACGACATCTTGTGGGTCTCCGTATTCGCGTGAACGACTCATATAGTGAATCAGAGAGCGGATTCGAAGGCAAGCCTTGTCGATTCGGCGGGGATAAGCTGGCCATGAATTCTCTAGCAGGTGTGACGAATCGCAGGAACCTGCGGGCTTGAGGCCGGTTAGATAATCAGACGGTCCTGTCTCCGGAGCCACCGGTCGGCAGGACAATCACGGGGATAGCGACATCGTTCGGTTTTCCCCTTTTGCGGGCGATGTCCGCAGCCCCCGGCGCCCTGCCCTTCCTGCGAGGGGTGGGGCGCCAATTTTTTTGGATGTTCCAAGGACTGCGGACGGCGCGGTGCGAGCTCAGCCGTTGGGATCGGCGACTTCGACGCCCAGCGGGGTCTGCTGGTGCTGGATGACCACCCATTCTTCATGATCGAGGCGCAGCAGCGTGCTGGTGCACAGCGCATCATAGGTGCGTTCGCCGCCCTTCGCCCTGGCGCGATAGGCGATGACGATCAGCCCTTCCTGATGGCGTTCCACCCGCGTGTCGGCAAATTCGACCTCGTCCCAGCGCGGGGTGTTCTTCACCGCTTCCACCGCCGCGCGGCGATCGTAGAGGAAGGGCGCTGCCGGAAGCGACATCACCACATCCTCTGCCACCTGCGTTTCATAAGCGTCGGCCCCGCCGGTCCACAACGTGCGTTCGAATTCCCATAGCCGGTCGTCATTCATCGAATTGTCTCCTTGATGCTTCCCCTTCCCAATGCATCGCGGCGCCGATCGTTCAGAAACAGGCGGTCTGGAGGGGTGATCCAACAGGGCGTGCCTCACGCCGGACGGACCGTGGACCTTTTATGCGCTGCCACCCGTTGGTTTAGTGTAAGTCACACAAAATAAAAGGGTTTTCAATGTTTGAGAAGCTACGCATCAAGGAACACATGGAAGTCGCCGATTGCAAGGGCATCCATGTCGGCACGGTCGATGAAGTCGAAGGCGATGCCATCAAGCTGACCAAATCGGACAGCAGCGATGACATCCACCACTTCCTGTCGATGGACGATGTCGAAAAGATCGACGACAACCGCATTTACCTGAAGGAAAGCGCACGCATTCCCGCAGGTCTGGGGACCAAGGCCGCAGAACGCGCCTGATCCCGCGACATAGCGATCCCATCAGCGGATCGGATGAAGCCCCGCCCGGTTTTGCCGGAGCGGGGCTTTCTTGTGGGACGGGTCCAAAACTTATGGGACGGGTCCAAAATCGAGCCAAATCATTGCGCGCAGGCGGTATTCGGGTAAGTACGTAATCAACAATGAACCGGGCGCACGATTTCAACCTTGGCAAGGCAGCGCATGCCGCGCTTGCCGGCGACAACCCACCGTCTGCGTGGGACGATCGCCTGCGCGCTGCGTTGAAAGACGCCCTGGCCGACACGCATTACCGCGAAGGGCGGTTCCTGCTGGTGGTGATCATGGTGGTGGCCGTGCTGTCGCTGGCGACGGACCTGCTGGTGGCGCCGCAGAACCTGGGACAGGTGGCGGCCGTGCGGCTCGGCCTGGTCCTTCCCTTGAGCGGGATCGCCCTGCTTCTGCCGCGGCGGCTGGTGGGGCTGCAGAAGGTGATGATCGCGCTGGCGCTGATCGCGTTCGGGCTGAGCATGGCGTTCGCCAGCCTGTTCGTCCCCTCGCCCGGCGATGCGCTGCTGGCGCTGGGCGTGGTTACTCTGCTGGCGCTGGCGCTGCCGGTGCTGCCGTTCCGCGGGCCGGCGCTGGTCGCTTTCATCCTGCTTTATGTGCTGGCGGTCGGCGGCTTTCTCTACATGAGCCAGCACGACATCGTGAAGACGAGCGCCTTCGCCGCGATCACCATCGTAACCGCCGCGACCGCGACGATCATTGCGCACCGCGTACACTGGCTCGAACGGCGCAATCTGCTGCTGACGCTGGAAGCGGGCAGCCGCGCGGCGACGCTGGAAGGGAGCAACGCCCGGCTGACCGAACTGTCGATGGAAGACCCACTGACCGGCCTCGCCAATCGCCGCCGGGCGGAGCAGGCCTTTGCCGAACATTATTCCATGCCCGCCACGGCGGGACAGGCGGGCCCGGCGCTGTTCATGCTCGACCTCGATCATTTCAAGGCGTTCAACGACCGGTGGGGCCATCAGGCCGGGGATGCGTGCCTGCGGGCGGTGGCAGAAGTGCTGCGCCACGCCGCCAGCCGCCACGGCGGGCTCGCCGCGCGCTTCGGCGGGGAAGAATTCATCTTCCTGCTGCGCGCCGACGATGCGGGCCGGGCCCAGGCCATTGCAGAGGAACTGCGCGTCGCGATCGAACGGATCGAGATCGAAGACCATGGCGCAACGTCGACCGCCACCTGCACTTCCAGCATCGGGATCGCGCTGCATCAGGGGCCCGAGGCGCCCAATCTGGCCCGCATGCTGTCCGCGGCGGATGCCGCCCTCTACCGCGCCAAGGCGGACGGGCGGAACCGCACAATGGTCGAAACATAGGCGTTCGCTGCAGGGTCAGACGTCCGGCAGGCGCTGGTCGGCAAAGCCCCAGCCATGCAGCGATTTCGACTGGGCACGATCGAGCAGTTTCTTCGCATCGTCGATGGAATAGGGGTGGGCGTCCTTCATCCCCTTGAGCTCGTTCCAAGCGAGCGGGATGGCCACCGGCGCACCGGACCGGGCGCGGGCGGAATAGGGCAGGATCGCGGTCGATCCGCGCTGGTTGCGCAGCCAGTCGATGAATATCTTCCCCTTGCGCTTCGCCTTGCTCATCGTGGCGATGAAGCGATCGGGCTCTGCAAGGCTGAGCGCTTCTGCAAAGCGGCGCGCGAAATCCTTGTGCTGATCCCAGTCGTGCCCGGTGGTCAGCGGAACCACCACATGCACGCCTTTCCCGCCCGACAGCATGGCGAAACTGGTTAGCCCCAGATCGGCCAGCCGGTCGCGAATGTCGCGTGCGGCCTGCTTGACCTCGTCGAAACCGAGACCCTCGTCCGGATCGAGGTCGAAGATCATCCGGTCTGGAGCCTCCACATCGCCCGACCGTGCGGCCCAGCCGTGAAATTCGATGGTCCCCATCTGCACGCACTGGAGCAGCCCCTGGGGATCGTCGATGTAGAGATAGTCTTCGTGGCCGCCGTCCTTTTCGCGGATGGCAACGTGATGCACTCCATCGCCGAAACTGCCGCTATCGTGTTTCTGGAAGAAGCATTTCTTGGCGCGGCCCTGCGGACATCGCACGAGGCTGATGGGCCGATTGGCAGCGAAGGGCAGCATGATCGATGCAACTGCCGCATAGTAATCGGCCAATTGCCCCTTGGTCTGGCCGCTATCCGGAAAGACGACCCGATCGCGACTGGAAATTTCGACCTTCGCGGCAGGAGCGGGAGAGGCTTTCGCCTGTTCGGGTTCGACGCTGCCGGCATCCTTGTCGCTGCGCAGGCCAAGAAAGCTGCCGTGCCGGACATTCCCGTCCGCAGTGAATTCGGCAAAGGCGATCTCGGCGACCAGCTTGGGCGTGACCCAGGTAACGCCGCGCGCGCTCGCCTTGTCTGTTTCGACGGGGCTGGTCTTGCGTTCGATCCGTTTCAGTTTCGCGGCCAGATCATCGAGATCGTCTGTGGAAAAGCCCGTACCGACATTCCCCTTGTAGACGAGTTCGCCACCTTCGTTCTGAGCGAGCAGCAGCGAGGCGAAGGGCCGGCCCTTGGCCGAAGACTTCTTCCACCCGACCACGACGAATTCCTGCCGCCGCGTGCATTTCACCTTGACCCAGGATTTGCTGCGACGCCCGGAATAGGAGCCGTCGACGGTCTTGGAGATGATGCCTTCCTGCCCGGCATTGCACATGGTCCGGTAGAGCTTTTCACCTGCCCCCAGGACATGCTGCGCGACATGGATCGGCGGTTCCGCCGTATCGAGCAGCGCTTCGAGCCGTTCCTTGCGCTCTATGTTGGGCAGGCCGGTCAGATCCTCGCCGTCCAGAGAAAGCAGATCGAAGGCATAGAGAGCGAGACTGTCCGCTGCGGTCTGCGCTCCCTTGCCGCGCTTCAGGACTTTCTGCAGGCTGGAAAAATCGGGATTGCCCTTGGCATCATGGGCGACGATTTCGCCGTCGATAAGGCAGGCCGGCAAATCGAGTGCGGCGATAGTGTCAACTAGGGGGCCGAACTTGTCGGTCCAGTCCTTCCCATTGCGAGTGTAAACGCGAACAGTCTTGCCCTTCGCAGCAATCAACGCGCGATAGCCGTCGAACTTGATTTCGTGCATCCAGCCATTTCCGGCCGGGACATCGTCGACGAGCGTTGCAAGCTGTGGCTTGCGGTATTTCGGTATCGGCGCCGACTTGCGCCTCTTCGGCTTGGCCTTTCGCGCATTATGCGCAGACGCCTTTTCCATCTGCGCCAGGAAGGCATCGTCCTTCTTGCCCGCCAGTGGATATTCGCCGTTCTTGTCCGCCGCAATTTCCGCCATTGCACGCCCGGTCAGAACGCTGGTCAGTTCGCGCTGGACGAGCGCGTCACCATCTTCGGCGTGATCGTCTTGCAATTTGCGCAATAACCAGTTCTCGCGCTTCTCGCCGGGCTTTTTCTTCAGCCGGATCAACAGCCATTCGCCCTTCATGCGCTCGCCGTCGAGGGTGAAGTGAAGGTGCCCCTTGTCGAGATCCTTGGCAGTCTTGCCCGCTACAGGCTGCCATTGCCCCCGGTCCCACAGCATGACGGTTCCGCCGCCATATTCGCCTTTGGGGATCACGCCTTCAAACTCGGCGTAGGACATGGGATGATCTTCGGTCCTGACGGCCAGCCGTTTGATATCGGGGTCTGGCGATGGCCCCTTGGTAACTGCCCAGCTTTTCAAAACGCCATCGACTTCGAGCCGAAGATCCCAGTGAAGCCGTGTCGCGTCGTGCTTTTGAACGATGAAGAGGTTGCCCCCTTTTCCGCCTTTCCGCTGGCCGGCCGGTTCGGGCGTCGCCTTGAAATCGCGCCTGGCATTATATTCCGCCAGCGGATCCGTGCGCGCGGCCATCGATCAGGCCGACTTCTTGCGGCGCGTCGTCTTCTTGGGCTGTTCCTTCCCGACAGACTTCTTGAGGGCCGCCATCAGATCGATCACATTGGAGCCATCGGCGGCTTCGGGCTCGTCGACATCTTCGATGATGGCCTTTTTGCTTTTCGACTTCGCCTTCTTGTCGATCAGCTTGCGGAGCGCCTCCACGTAGTGATCTTCGAATTCGCCTGCATCGAAAGGCGCGCTTTTCTGTTCGATCAGCGTATTGGCGAGGTCGAGCAGTTCCTTCTTCGGCTTCGCATCGCCGATGTCATCGAAGAAGGACTGTCCCTGCCGGACTTCGTTGGCATAGCGGAGCGTTTCGAGAAGCAGACCCTTGCCGCATGGCTTGATGGCGACCAGTTTTTCGCTGCCGCGCACGGATAGCTGACCCAGCGCCACCTTCTTCGATTTTCGCAAGGCTTCACGCAGGACGATGAACGCTTCTTCGGCGAGCTCATCATTCGGGACGACATAATATGGTTTCTCGAAATAGAGCGGGTCGATCTCGCACGCGTCGACGAACTGGACGAGTTCCAGCGTGCGCTTGCTTTCTATCTTGACCGCTTCGATCTCTTCATCGTCCAAGAGGACGTAATTACCCTTGGAAACTTCATAGCCCTTGATGATTTCATCGCGATCGACCGGGCCGATGCCAGGGACGACCTTTTCATAGGAAATACGTTTGCCGCTGGGCTCGTGGATCTGATTGAAGCTGATGCGCGCACCCGATTTGGTGGCGGAATAGATTTCGACCGGTATCGAAACCAGCGCCAGCCTGATCTGTCCCTGCCAATATGCGCGCGCTGCCATCGAAATCTCCTCGAACCCTGAAAGGAGCGCTTGAGCGCGCGAATAGGTTCCGAAGAAGCAGACGGCCCCGCAAGTGCCGAACACTCGCGGGGCCGCAGATTTGGTCAGTCCATCACCTTACTGACAGGCGAGGCATTCCTCGTAATCGGTCTGTTCGCCGCCGGCAGCCAGTTCGTACTTGGCGGCATCGGCCGTGTTGTCGGCTTCCACGCCGCCAGCAAAGCCGGCGCGCTGCACGCTCTTCGACCGCAGGTAATAGAGCGATTTGATGCCCTTTTCCCATGCCTGGAAGTGCAGCATCATCAGGTCCCATTTGTCGACATCGGCGGGGATGAACAGGTTCAGCGATTGCGCCTGATCAATATAGGGTGCGCGATCGGCCGCGAATTCGAGCAGCCAGCGCTGATCGATTTCAAAGCTGGTCTTGAACGCGGCCTTTTCCTCCGCAGTCAGGAAATCGAGGTGCTGGACGCTGCCGCCACGTTCCAGGATCGAGTTCCAGATATTGGTCGAGTTCTTGCTCTTCTTGTCGAGAATCTTTTCCAGATAGGGATTCTTGACGATGAAAGAGCCGGACAACGTCTTGTGCGTATAGATGTTGGCCGGGATCGGTTCGATGCAGGCGCTGGTGCCGCCGCAAATGATGGAAATCGACGCGGTCGGCGCAATCGCCATCTTGCAGCTGAAGCGTTCCATCGCGCCGGTTTCGGCCGCGTCCGGACACGGTCCGCGTTCTTGGGCGAGCACCAGCGAGGCTTCTTCCGCCTTGGCGCTGATGTGTTTGAACATCTTGAGGTTCCAGACCTTCGCCATCGGGCTTTCGAAACCGATGCCCTTGCTCTGCAGGAAAGAGTGGAAGCCCATCACGCCCATGCCGACGCTGCGTTCGCGCATGGCGGAATATTTGGCGCGCGCCATCTCGTCCGGCGCGCGATCAATATAGTCCTGCAGGACGTTGTCGAGGAAGCGCATGACGTCTTCGATGAACTGCTTGTCACCGTTCCACTCGTCCCACTTTTCGAGGTTGAGCGAGGACAGGCAGCACACCGCAGTACGATCGTTGCCGAGATGGTCGATGCCGGTCGGCAGGGTGATTTCGGCGCACAGGTTCGACGTCGAAACCTTGAGGCCCAGTTCGCGGTGATGCTTGGGCATCATCCGGTTCACCGTGTCGGAGAAGACGATATAGGGTTCGCCCGTGGCGAGACGGGTTTCGACCAGCTTCTGGAACAGGCTGCGGGCATCCACGGTCTTGCGGACCGATCCGTCGCGCGGAGATACGAGGTCGAATTCCTCGCCATTGCGCACCGCTTCCATAAAGGCATCGGTTACGAGCACACCGTGATGCAGGTTCAGCGCCTTGCGGTTGAAGTCCCCGCTGGGTTTGCGGATTTCGAGGAATTCCTCGATCTCGGGGTGAGTGACATCGATATAGCAAGCGGCCGAACCGCGGCGCAGGCTACCCTGGCTGATCGCGAGAGTCAGCGAATCCATTACACGCACGAAGGGAATGATGCCGCTGGTCTTGCCGTTGAGGCCGACAGGTTCGCCGATACCGCGAACATTCCCCCAGTACGTGCCGATGCCGCCGCCTTTCGAGGCGAGCCAGACGTTTTCGTTCCATGTGTTGACGATACCGTCGAGGCTGTCTGACACCGAATTGAGATAGCAGCTGATCGGCAGGCCGCGCGTGGTGCCGCCGTTCGACAGCACGGGCGTTGCGGGCATGAACCACAGGTTCGAAATGTAATTGTAGAGCCGCTGCGCATGATCGCCATCGTCGGTGAAATAGTCCGCGACGCGGGCGAACAGATCCTGATATTTCTCACCCGGAAGCAGATAGCGGTCGGTCAGGGTTTCCTTGCCGAATTCGGTCAGCAGCGCATCGCGGCTTTCGTCGATCTGCACGTCGAAACGGCGATCGAGAACCTTCTTGCTGTCTTCCTTGGTCGCCTGCGCAGCAACGGCCGCAACCGCGCCGGCAAGAGCTTCGCCCGCGGCTTCCTGAACCAGCTGTTCGCTACCGTTGTCGGACTTGTCCATGGCGACCGCCTTCTTCTTGGTGGTGGGCTCGTCGACAGTGTCGTGCGTATCCAGATCCAGTGCCATCGCCGTGTCGTTCCCGCTCTTGAAATCCATCGTCTGCCCCGCCGTTTGAGTGTACCGCCCGCCCATGACCGGGCTGCGCATGTTCCGCTTGTGTTCGAGTCGGCGGGACTGTCTTCCCACCTAGCAATTTTGTGCGGTTCGAGGGTAAAAACTTATCCCGCTTTTCCCCACAGCCCCGGCGTGAAAGCGGCTTCTCCCTATATGGGGAGCAAACCGCCGATAGCTAGGTCTTGTGGGTACCCCCGGTATCCCGACTACTAGATACTGAATCAGACGGGACTCGTGTGCAAGACCGTAAATGAACTTTTAAGAAGGTCGGCAGCCTGTTGGCGAAGTGCTTTATCCAGGTGCAACGCCGCGACGCGTGGATCAAGCTGGACTTGCCGAACACGCAAGCCCGAAAATGAATCCGGGAAAAAAATTTTGCGGGCAAAAATCATCGTGCCGGGTTGAGAATCATTCGAATCCCGGCGCGCAATTTTCAACCCAACGCTGTCCCGCTCGCTGCGAGGTTCCTTAGGACCATTACCTGCGCCAGCTTGTGAGGAAGTGGGTCAGCCTGTCGCAGATTTGGCGTGGCCGGCGATGGCATCGGCCACCTCATCGACCAGTTCCAGAGGCAGGTCATGGCCCCATCCGCGAATGGTCTTCAGCGTCGCGCCTGGAATGCATGCGGCGGTGTCCCTGCCGCCTTCGCACGACACAAGCGGATCGTCTTCGCCATGCAGCACGAGGGTGGGCACGGCAATATCCCTCAGCATAGGCCGCCGGTCCCCATCCGCCACGATGGCCGAGAGATGGCGCGTGGGCCCTTCAGGGTAGAAGCTGCGGCGAATGCTGGCGCGCGTGCGATCGCGCAGGCGGTCTTCCGCCGTCGGGTAGCCGGGCGATCCGATGGTTCGCGCCAGCATCACCCCGTGATCGACGAGCACGTCTTCGTCCGTACTGTCGGGACGGGTCACCAGCGCCTTCATCGCCTCCGGCCTGGCGGGCGGCAGTTTGGGATTGCCGCTGGTCGAAAATACGGATGTCAGCGAAAGACACCTGTCCGCATGGCGATGCACAAGATGCTGCGCGATCATTCCACCCATGCTCGCGCCGACGATATGCGCCTTGTCGATTCCGAGCGCGTCCAGCAGACCGGCGCCATCGTCAGCCATGTCGGCCAAAGTATAGGGAACCTTGGGCGTGAGGCCGATCTTGGACATCAAGGTCAGCTTGATCAGGCCGGGTGCCTTTACCCCATCGAATTTCTGACTGAGGCCGATGTCGCGATTGTCATATCGGATTACCCGGAAGCCGTGACTGGCGAGTCTTTCGACCAGTTCGTCGGGCCACAGGGTAAGCTGCGCGCCGAACCCCATGATCAGCAGCATCGCTGGATCGGCGGGATTGCCGGTTTCCTCGTAGTGGATTTCGATCCCGTTCGCTGTCGCCTTCGGCACATGCCTCTCCCGTGGTTCACAGAATCGCAGGTTCAACCGAAAAGCAACGCGTTGTCCATGGGAAGTGTGCGACATAAGAATAATGAGCGCATGCCATAAGCCGCATGATACGGCGCTTGGGTCACGGTAGAATGACACCTTTATTTCGCTTATGTCGCCTTCCTACAATACAACGCGCGAACTGTCTGGCTCTGCTATTGCGGGATCTCAATCCGCGGGGGCACCGGGATGGAAAAGCGTAGGGGCAATCGCTCCAAGACCGACGACGACGTGATGGTTTCCATCAACGGCGTTGCTGCGCGCGGCAGAATGCTCAACCTCTCACGCGAAGGCTGCAAGATCACCGGCACCCGCATCAATGCGGAGGTGGGCGAAGCCGTGACGGTTACCCTGCTCGAAGGCGTGGCGGTTGAAGGCGAAGTCATGTGGGCGGAAGGCGAAGAAATCGGGATCGGGTTTGCCCGCCCGATCGGCGAGGCCACGGTGAAATATTTCATGCTCGGCACGTTGCAGCATGCGCGGGACGAGATACCCGTCGACCAGTTCGGCCGGGGGTTTCCTCCCATGCGCCCCGACCGGGGCCTTGCCGACTAGGGCATCGCCCTAGGGGACCAGTACCGTATCGCGCCCGATCGGGTTGGTTTCGGGATAATCGAGAATAAAGTGAAGCCCGCGGCTTTCGTGCCGCTTCAATGCGCTGCTCACGATGAGGTCCGCGCATTCGAGCAGATTTCTCAGTTCGATGAGATCGGTCGTCACACGGAAATGGCCGTAATAATCTTCGACCTCGTCCCGCAAAAGACGAATGCGATGCGCGGCGCGCTCGAGCCGCTTGGTGGTACGTACGATGCCGACGTAGTTCCACATGAACCGGCGAATTTCCGTCCAGTTCTGCTTGATCACCACTTCCTCGTCGGAATCGGTTACCCGGCTTTCATCCCAGGAGAGGATTTCCGGCGGATCGTCGAGCTTGTCCCAGCATTCGAGGATGTCCTTGGCCGCCGCCTCGCCGAACACGAAGCATTCGAGCAGCGAATTCGACGCAAGGCGATTGGCGCCGTGCAGCCCGCTTTCCGTGCATTCGCCAGCCGCCCACAGACCCGGCAGATCGGTCTTGGCATCGAGCCCGATCTTAACGCCGCCGCAGGTATAATGCTGAGCCGGGACGACGGGGATCGGTCCCTTGGTAATGTCGATCCCCAGCCCGAGCAGCTTTTCGTGGATGGTGGGGAAATGCTCCATCACGAATTCGGGCGGCTCGTGGCTGATATCGAGATGGACGTAATCGAGGCCGTGACGTTTGATCTGATCGTCGTTGGCCCGCGCCACGATATCGCGCGGGGCGAGCTCCATCCGCTCCGGGTCATATTTCTTCATGTACCGCTCGCCCGTGATCGGGTTCAGCAAGCGCCCGCCTTCACCGCGCACTGCCTCGGTAATCAGGAAATTCTTGACGTCGAGATTATAGAGGCACGTCGGGTGGAACTGCATCATCTCCATGTTCGAAACGCGCGCGCCTGCCCGCCAGGCCATGGCGATACCATCGCCAGTCGCGCCCCGTGGAGCCGTACTGAACAGATAGACGCGCCCTGCGCCGCCTGCCGCCAGCACCGTTGCGCGGGCGACATGTGACACGACCTCGCCGGTTTCCTCGTCGAGCGCATAGGCACCCCACACCCGACCCGAACCGGAATAGTCGACCTGATTGCGTCCTGTAATTAGGTCCACGCAGCTTTGGCCTGGCAGCAGGGTAATATTAGGATTTTCCTCCGCCGCCTTGAGCAATGCTGCCTGCACGGCCCACCCCGTCGCGTCGTTTACGTGGACGATGCGGCGATGCGAGTGCCCGCCTTCCCGAGTAAGATGAAGATCGCCCGCTTCGCGATTGAAAGGAACACCCAGTTCGCTCAACCGGTCGATCGAGGCGGGTGCCCGCTCGATCACAAATTCCACCGTTTCACGATTATTGAGGCCCGCGCCTGCGATCATCGTATCGCGAACGTGGTTTTCGAACGTATCGCCCGCATCGAGAACGGCGGCGATGCCCCCTTGCGCCCAAGCAGTCGAACCGCTGTCGAGCCGCCCCTTCGCCAGAACGAGCACCTTTTTCGTTTCGGCCAGGGCCAGTGCCGCAGTCAGGCCGGCAGCGCCTGAACCGATCACCAGGACGTCATGAGGAATTGCTGTCATCACAACGTCATGGCTGGCCAGAATGCGGGCGGCAAGAAAAACAGACTTCCGCGAAATACAGTGAAACTGCTCAATTCGCCGCGGATATTTCAAACTCGCAGCATGCCAGCCACGATTCGGCGCAGCACGGTTAACGCAGCGTCACGGCCGCCTTAAGGCACGAATCGATAGGGGAATATCACAAGGGACGCAGAGGGTCGCAAATGGGACTGGGACGTATTGCCTGCGCTGTCGGAAAGCACAGCGTAGATCGCACGAATGTAAAGCGCGCAGCAGGCCAGCAGGTAGGGCGCTGCCGTAATTGCAAGGCACCGATGGAAGAGATCGAGCCGCATCACTGGGAACTTCAGCGGGTAAAGGATGCTGGCCTGGGGCCCCGCGCCTTTATGTAGCGGTTGTTATCACCCCGCGCCGGTCAACTGGACGAAGACGTCTTCAAGATCTGCCTCGCGCGTGGTGACATCTTCGATAGCGTAGCCATGTGACTGGACCAGGGCCAGCACCTGCCCAGCGCTCGCCTTGTCGCGATCGTATGTGATTTCCAGCCTGCGCGGTTCGATTACTTCGGCTTTGGTGAAAGCCTCTTCCATGATCGGACCGCCCAGATCCTTGTCCACCGTGATTGACACGACTTTTTCCCGCGCCATTCCCACCAGTTCTCTCGTCGGCTTTTCGGCAATCAGTTCACCATGGTTGATGATCGCGATGCGATCGCAAAGCTGCTCCGCTTCTTCGAGATAGTGCGTAGTCAGAACGACCGTCACACCTTGCCGGTTGAGATCGGTCACCAATTCCCAGAGCTGGCGGCGCAATTCGACATCGACTCCTGCAGTCGGTTCGTCGAGCACGAGGATCGGAGGCGAATGAACCATCGCCTTTGCGATCAGAAGCCTTCGCTTCATCCCGCCAGATAGCGTGCGTGCATAGGCATCCCTCTTGTCCCAAAGATGCACAGCTTTCAGCAGTTCCTCGCTGCGCCGCTCCGATTTGGGGATGCCGTAAAAGCCGCCCTGGTTTTCCAGCACTTCGAAAGGCGTGAAAAAGGGATCGAAGACGATCTCCTGCGGAACGATCCCGATGGATCGCTTCGCATTGCGCGGGTTATCGCCGATATCGAAGCCCCAGATTTCGGCGCTGCCGCGGGTCTTCCTGACCAAACCTGCGAGAATATTGATAAGGGTGGATTTGCCTGCGCCGTTAGGGCCCAGCAATCCGAAAATGCCACCTTGCGGGACATCGAAGCTTACCCCCTTCAGCGCAAGCTTGGGCTTTTCGCCGGGGCCGGCAGGTGCATATTCCTTGACAAGGTCGTCAATGCGTATCGCTGGGGGAGTAGTCATGCAGCCGACCTAGGTGCAGCGCGCCAATGCGACAAGCGGCGAATGCTTGCGTAGGCGCGATGCACATATTATCGGCATTGTTCATGAGCCTGCCTCCTCCCGAATTGTCCAAGGTCACCACGCGGCGCGTGTGGTGCGATGGCGCAACCGACATCCGTACCGGCGTGAATTACAAGCCCGCCGCACTCGGTCACCCGAAAGTCTATCTCGAGATCGACGAGCATGGTTACGTCGATTGCGGCTATTGCGACCGGCGCTTCGTGCTGATCGGCGGACCAGCAGATGGCGTCGATCAGTCGCAGCTGATGGACATCTCCGAAGGCGCCGATCCCGGGCACCCGTAAGCCTGGCAGTGGCCCCTCGCCTTTGGCTTCAGCCATCCCTACATAGGATGGTATGACGCCAGCGAACGATCCCCACGCCCTTCTTTACAACCAGCTCGACCCCGAGGAAGCCAAGGCACTGACAGCACGGCTGCTGGCGCCTTGCGACGATGGCGAGCTTTATCTCCAGTTCATGGCGACCGAGAGCTTCGCCTTCGACGATGGTCGGCTGAAGACCGCTGATTACAGTCGAGATTCGGGGTTCGGCCTGCGCGGCGTTTCCGGCGAGACAACCGGCTTTGCCCATGCGAACGAAATCAGCGCCGCAGCCATCGCCCGCGCAGGCGAGACGCTGCAATTGCTGGACGCGACCAAATCTCCGCATTCCGCTCCGCCAGAACGGACCAATCGCCATCTTTACACCGATGCCAGCCCGCTGGATCTGGTGCCGTTCGCCGAAAAGGTGGCCTTGCTCGAGAAGATCGACGCTGTTGCACGAGCTAAGGATCCGCGCGTAGCGCAAGTTACTGCGGGCATGTCGGCCAGCTGGAGCGCGATCGACATCATCCGCGCCGATGGCTTCACGGCGCGCGATATTCGCCCCCTCGTGCGACTAAACGTCAGCATCGTTGCCGAAGCGAACGGGCGCCGCGAAACCGGCAGTTTCGGCTTCGGCGGACGTTATCTCTACGACACTCTGTTCGATGAAGGCCGGTGGATGAACGCGGTCGATGAAGCTGTGCGCCAAGCGCTGGTAAATCTGGAGAGCATCGAGGCCCCTGCGGGCGAGAAGACTGTATTGCTCGGGCCCGGCTGGCCGGGTGTGCTGTTGCATGAAGCTGTAGGACATGGGCTCGAGGGAGATTTCAACCGCAAGGGCACGAGCGCCTTTTCCGGCCGCATCGGCGAACGCGTGGCGGCGCCCGGCGTCACCGTCATCGACGATGGCAGCATCGCAAACCGCCGGGGTTCACTCAGCATCGATGATGAAGGAACCCCCACACGCGAAACCGTCCTTATCGAGGACGGCATTCTCAAAGGATACATGCAGGACCGGCTCAACGCACGGCTGATGGGCGTGGAGGCGACCGGTAATGGGCGACGCCAGTCCTACGAACACGCGCCCATGCCGCGTATGACCAATACCTTCATGCAAAGCGGAACGGACGATCCAGAAGAACTTCTGAGCCGTATGGACGACGGAATCTACGCAACCAGCTTCGGCGGCGGGCAGGTCGATATTGTATCCGGCAAGTTCGTCTTCGCCTGTACGGAAGCCTATAAGGTCGAGAAGGGCAAAGTGATTGCCCCGATAAAGGGTGCCACCCTGATCGGTGACGGGCCGACCGTGCTGACCAAGGTGCGCGGTATCGGCAACGATATGGCTCTCGATGAAGGCATCGGCGTCTGCGGTAAGGGAGGTCAGAGTGTGCCCGCCGGCGTTGGGCAACCCACCCTGCTTATCGATGGCATCACCGTGGGCGGAACGGCCTGACCCCGCCAGGCGTTCGACTCATCGAAGGTTCAGTCACGAGGGTCTAGTATCCGAACATCCTTCAGGAGATTCGACATGTTCAAGCACATCGCCTTAGCCACTGCCGCTTTCGGAATGCTCTCCTCGCCCGTTCTGGCGGATGAAAACGCCCAGATGACACGCGGCGAAGAGAAGCTGGCCAAGCTGCTTGACGGTCGCGTTGCAGGCGAGCCGCAAAGCTGCATCCGCACATTGGGCAGTCGCAATCTCAGCCAGATCGACGGCACGGCCCTGACCTATCGCGACGGCGACACGGTATGGGTCAATTATACGCGCAATCCCGACAGTATCGATGATCGCGACATCATGGTCATCGACCGGTTCAGCGGATCGAGCCTGTGCCGTACCGATCAGGTGAAGCTGGTCGATCGGGTCAATGGCTTCCTGTCGGGAATCCTGCTGCTCGACGAATTCGTCCCTTACAAAAAGATCGACACCGAAGGCTGATCGCCCGGTCAGGTCGCGGGTAAGGCCTTCTGGCCCGCCGCCCGGATAACTGCCCTCGCTACGAATACGCCGACCACGGCAAAGGCCGGGAGCATCAGGCCCGGCTCGGGCAATTCGAAGCCGAAGGCGGTACCGGCTGCGCGCACCAGCGCAGTCAGTCCCAGCATGGTAGCAACCCCGACGACGAGCAGGCCGAACGCATTGGCGACAGGTCCGTTGGCGTTCTCGCCTAACAGAGCCCCATCGTTCATCGCCGCAAGCAGGAATAAGGCGACCAGCGGTAGCAACACGCCGTTGAACGCCTGCGCGGCAAGGATTGCGGGTGTAGGCCGGATGTCGGCCAGCCCGAACCCCACGCCGATGATCAGGATGACCAGCCATACTGAACGAAAACGCCATCCGGATGCCTGCCAATGGGCATCGTCTGGCGCGCCGAACAGGCCCCGCGCCGTCAGGGCGGCGGCCAGCGGTGCAGTCACTGCCGACGAGACGCCAGCAGCGAGCAGGCCGATCCCGAAACCGGTCCGCGCCCAACCGCCCAGTTCGACTGCCAGAACGTCGCCCAGTGCATCGAACGAAAATTCGCCGGTGAGCGAAGTTCCTACCACGAGAATACCAGCGGTAATCAGCAGGCCGAGGCCGACGGCCACGGCCAGTCCGAAGCGCATTTCGTTCAACCCCTGCCCCCGGGCCAAGGCAGCGCCGAGAAAGAGATTGTACGGCACCACCGTGGTGCCGACCAGGGCAAGTACCCCAAGCAATGCGACACTGTCGTCGCCGAAGCCCGGTGTGGGCACAAGTCCGGCAACGAGCGACGCAAGCGGGGGCGCCAGCGAGATCGCCACGGCGAGAAATCCCGCGCCCATGAGCGCTACGAAAATCGCCATCGTCCGGGCCACGCCTTGCGGCGATCCCGAAAGCAGGAGGGCCGCAGCGATCGCGGCCAGGATGAGGGTAACAGCTTCCTTGGACCAAGGTAACGCCAGCATCGCGCCCGCCGCACCGCCCAGGATATTGCCAGCTTCATAGGCAGCGCACCCCAGCAGGATAGCACCACCAATCAGGATAAGGGTGGCGATGCGTGCAAAACCGGTGGGGTACCGACGCCGCAGGATAGTCGCCAGATCATCGCCCGTAGCTACGCTCAGCCGGCCAGCGAATTCCTGAAGAGTAAATGTGGCAATGCCGGAGAACACCACTGCCCATAGCAGCGCCGTACCGGCATCGGCACCGGCGCTGGCGGCAGCCGTGACCGTGCCCGGTCCGATGAACGCTGCCGCAATCGCGGACCATAACAGGATCGAGGCCAGGCGCTTCATCGACTGCCTTTCTGCAGCAAGCGGGACAATGCAGCAATCATGTGTTTGTCAAGCCGGTCTTGCACAGGGCCAGGGCCGGACAGGTGACGCAATCCGGCATCGACGGTCGGCACCATGTCTGGCCCAGCTTCTTCATCAGCAAGTGGTGTTCATCATAGTCAGCGCCGGACCATTCTTCCGGCATTACAGGCATGATCGCGTCGAAGGCGCGTTCCGTGTTTGCTTTCGGCGGGACAAGGCCCATTCGCTGAAGGATACGCTTGTGATGACCGTCGAGAACGATGGCGCGCCGGTCAAGTGTGGATGCATTCATGACCCCGGCAGCGATCTTGCGCCCCACACCGGGTAGCTGCTCCAGCCAGTTCATGGCTTCGTGAGTTTTCATTTCACCAAGATGCGAAAGATCGACCTTGCCGCGCGAGGCCACAATCGCCGACAAGCTGGCCTTCAGCCGTTCGGCTGCGACGCCGGGATAAGTCTGCGTCGCGAGTTCGGCTTGCAACTCGTCCAGCGCAGCGGTCGCAACCTTTTCCCAGCTCTTGAACCGCTTTAGCAGGCGATCGGTAGCAGCGTTCGAAATCTCCGATTTCGTCTGCGCACCGATCACACCCTGGACCAGTACCCATTCCGGTTGCCGCCACGCGGCGGCAGCGCGTTCGATACGTCCGAACCGTTGGACAAGCAGCGCCTGGAGCCGCCGTATGACGTCCGTGCGGGGATCGGACCCTAGCGGGAGTTCCAATTCACTCCCATTCGATCGTACCCGGCGGCTTGCTGGTATAGTCGTAGACCACCCGGTTGATGCCCTGCACTTCGTTGATGATGCGCGTTGCAACGCGGCTGAGGAAGCTGGCATCGAAGGGATAGATGTCGGCCGTCATCCCGTCGGTGCTGGTTACGGCGCGCAAGCCGCAAACACTGTCATAGGTGCGACCGTCCCCCATGACGCCTACGGTCTTGACGGGCAGCAGCACCGCAAAGGCCTGCCAGATCGCGTCGTAAAGCCCGGCGTTGCGGATTTCTTCGAGGTAGATCGCATCCGCCTTGCGCAGGATGTCGCAGCGTTCCTTGGTGACTTCACCCGGAATACGGATGGCGAGACCCGGCCCGGGGAACGGATGGCGGCCGACGAAAATCTCCGGCAGCCCCAGCTCGCGGCCCAGCTCCCGCACTTCGTCCTTGAACAGTTCGCGCAAGGGTTCGACCAGCTTCATGTTCATGCGTTCGGGCAAGCCGCCGACATTGTGATGGCTTTTGATCGTGACGCTCGGCCCGCCGGTGAAGCTGACGCTTTCGATTACGTCTGGATAAAGCGTTCCCTGCGCAAGGAAATCCGCGCCGCCGATTTTCTTCGCTTCGGCTTCGAACAGATCGATGAAGGCCCCGCCGATGAACTTGCGCTTCTTTTCCGGATCGGTCTGGCCCTCCAGTCCACCCAGAAACATCTCTTCGGCATTCACATGGACGAGCGGGATGTTGTAATGGTCGCGGAACAGGGTCACGACCTGCTCGGCCTCGTTCATGCGCATCAGCCCGTGGTCGACGAAGACGCAGGTCAGTTGATCGCCGATCGCTTCATGAATGAGCACTGCGGCAACCGCGGAATCGACGCCGCCAGACAGGCCGCAGATAACCTTGCCATCACCAACCTGCGCGCGAATTTCTTCGATCTTGGTCTTGCGGAATTCGGCCATCGTCCAGTCGCCGGCGAGGCCGCAGACATGGCGCACGAAATTGGCCAGCAGTTTTCCGCCGTCGGGGGTATGCACCACCTCGGGGTGGAACTGCGTGCCGTAATATTTGCGCTCTTCGTCGGCGATGACCGCAAACGGCGCCCCATCGCTTGTCGCGACGATCTTGAAACCGGGTGCAAAGCGCGTGACCTTGTCACCATGGCTCATCCAGACCTGATGACGTTCGCCGTTCTTCCATAGGCCGTCGAAAAGCGCGCACTCCTCGGTCACGGTCAGATAGGCTCGCCCGAACTCTCCACCATCGCCGGTTTCGTGGCCGGGACGCACTTCGCCGCCAAGTTGCTGGCTCATCACCTGCTGGCCGTAGCAGATGCCAAGGATCGGCAGTCCGCTATCGAACAGAATCTGCGGTGCGCGCGGGCTGTCTTCGTCGCACACGCTCGCAGGCGACCCGGAAAGGATGATCCCCTTGGGTTGCAGGCGATGAAAGGCTTCCTCGGCCTGCGTGAACGGCGCGATCTCGGAATAGACCCCCGCCTCACGCACGCGGCGTGCGATAAGCTGGGTGACCTGGCTGCCGAAGTCGACAATGAGTATGGAATCGGGGAGGTGCTCTGGCTGCATGCGGTCCGTTAAAGGCAGCGCGCGCCCGCTGTCCAGCATTGGCTCTTACGCTCAGGAAATTGTCCCCATGGCCAACAAGAGGCTGGTCGGGGATAGGCGCTGTTGATCGCCTCGCTGTGGCGATCAACGGCAAAATGTGCACTTCCATGCAACCTATTGGATTCTCACGTCTTCGGCGACCACAGTAATAAACAAGGGACATACTCGAAATGGGTTGCGTAAAACGCAACACCCATCCAAGTTTTCACACTTTAGTTCAAAGACGTGAAAGATTATTACAACCCTCACAGCCAGACGGCGACCCATGAGGAGCCGTTTCGGACGAATTACAGATACGACGGCAGTCCAAGCAGCCGCGTTTCTGGCCTTCCTCGCCAAGAGCGGTCGGCAACATGCCTACCGGGTCTGCGAGGCGATATGGCAGCGAGTAGAGACGCGGCCGCCGACATTCCTCTCCCTCCCCCCAAGAAGTTGGCGCCGCGTCTCGAAAGCCGCAACCACCGCGAGCGTCACGCGGGCAAACCGCGCCGTACCGCTTCCTCGCGAAGTTCCGTCTTGAGAAGTTTCCCGATGTGGCTGCGCGGCATTTCATCGATAACATGTAGCTGAGCCAGCCGCTGCGTCTTTCCCAATCGGGAATTGACCGCGTCGCGAATCGTATCGCAGTCGCGGGCGCTTTCCTTCAATGTGATGAAGCCAACCGGCGTCTCACCCCAGCGTTCGCTGGGAACGCCGATGACGGCCGCTTCGACGACATCGACTTCCTTGCTCAGTTCATCCTCGAGATCGACGGGAAAGATATTGAACCCGCCGGAAATGATCATGTCCTTTGCGCGGCCCACCAATTCAACAAAACCTTCGGCATCCATCCGCCCGATATCACCCATGCGCTGCCACATTTCGCCTGTCTCAGGATCGGTCCAGTATCCTTCCCGTGTTTTGTCGGGCTGGTTTTTGTAACCCGTCATCATCGTCTGGCTTCTGCCGATGAGATTTCCCGCCTCACCGGGTGCTACGGGCTTATCCTCATCGTCGAGCACCTTGAGTTCGCTGCCTGGAGCGGGGCGACCGACAGTATGAAGCTTGTCGGGAAATTTGTGGGCTTCCAGAAGACACACCACACCGCCTTCGGTCATGGAATAGATTTCCACCAACGCTCCCGGCATCCGAGCGAGCACTTCCCGCTTCAGTTCGGCTGGGAACGGCGCAGAGGTGCAGTATTTGAGCTGTAGCGAAGAGAGGTCGAATTCGTCGAAGCGTGGCTCCTGCATCAGGCGGCGGTACTGTACCGGCACCAGCATGGTGGCAGTCGTGCCGTCTTGCTCTGCGAACTGAAGCCATCGCAGCGCGTCGAATTTGCGCGTTACCCGTACGGTGCCGCCAGCGAGCAGGGGCGGCAGGAACGCAACCATCGTAGTGTTCGAATAGAGCGGCGTGGATGCGAAGGTGCACACCCGCATCCCGTTCTCCAGCCAGCTCGATGCCGTTGAAGCGAATTGGCGCCACCGCATCTGGTGAGAATGGACGATACCCTTGGGAACGCCGGTGGTCCCGCTTGAATAGATAATGTTGAAGGCATCGGCAGGTTCAGGATCGAACGAAGCGGCCTTGGCGCCTTCCGGCGCCATCCACGTGTCGAGGTCCTCGTCCAGCGCGATACGCGTCATGTCCGCAAAGCAGCCGTCGCCCAACTCGTTCAACTTCGCGCGATCCATGAAGATATGGGTAGCGCCGGAATCCTTCGCCATTCCGGCCAGCTGATCGGGACTGGCGCTGGTAGTCAGTGGAGCCGCTACTCCGCCCGCCCGCACAGCCGCAAGAAATACGAGCGCGTAGGGAATGGACGAATACCCAAGGATCGCTACCGATTGCCCGCGCTCCAGCCCTTCTTCCAACAGCCGAGCAGCGATACGCTCTACCTTCTCGCCGAGCTGCGCCCAGGTGATTTCGGCATCATCGTCCCGAATGGCGATTTTTTCGCCCAACTCAGCAGCATTGTCGGCGATGATTTGCGAATAGCTGCCAAATGGTTCGGCAAGCTTGGCGGCGATCTGTGTATCTCCCATACCCACACCCTTATCGCTGACCGCGCGTCTGTCTAGCCGCCCGATAGACTGCCGAGCGAAAATGCCAGGATCACCCCCAGTGCAGTAGCGATGCCGGCCCAGTGCCGGTCCTCCCGAAACGCTTGCGGGAAAACTTCGGTGGCAAGGCTGGCGACCACTGCACCGGCAGCAAAGCAGCGTATAAGCGCCAGTGCACCTTCTCCCACGCCGGTCAGCGCCAGATTGCCGACTATCGCGGCAAGAGACAGCAGGACGGCAGTGCCTGCCCACAGCAACATGATCTTACCCTTCGACCGCCCGTCCTGCGCCATCGAGCGTGCCCCGCCTGCCGCCTCGGGCAAGTTCGACAGCAGGATCGATCCGGCCAGGGCGGCAATCTCCAGTCCCCCCGCACCGATGAGCGCGACGCCCAAGGCAAGGTTTTCCGGAATACCGTCGAGGGTAATGGCCGCCAGCAACCCTCCGCCTCCGTTGGAACCCCATTTTTCGTCGATCAGATAATCGCAGATCGCGAAGACGATTGCGCCGGCGCCAACGCCGAGCATGGCGTGAAATACGCTGGACTTCTCGATCGAGGGCTGGATGAGTTCAGTCGTCACCGAAAGCAGCAGCGCGCCCCCAGCCAGCGCGACGAGAAAGCCTTCGAGGCGTTCGGGCAGCTTGCCGTAGATGCCCCATGCGGCGCCGACGACAAGAGCGCCCGACACCACCAGCACCACGGCAAAAAGCATCAGCATTCGATCACGTTGACCGCGAGCCCGCCCTGGCTCGTCTCCTTGTATTTATTACTCATGTCGAGCCCGGTCTGCCTCATGGTTTCAATTACCTGATCCAGCGACACGAGGCTTTCCGCCCCCGTTCGATGAAGGGCCAGTCGCGCGGCGTTGACCGCCTTCACTGCGCCAATGGCATTACGCTCGATACACGGCACCTGCACCAGCCCGCCAACCGGGTCGCAGGTCAGGCCGAGGTTATGCTCCATGCCGATCTCCGCTGCCGAGGCCACCTGCACCGGCGATGCGCCCCACAGGGCCGCGAGTCCGCCCGCCGCCATGGAACAGGCAACGCCAACTTCGCCCTGACAGCCCATCTCGGCACCGGAAATACTCGCGCGCTGTTTGTAAAGCAGGCCGATTGCCCCTGCCGTAAGGAGGAATGTGCGCCGACTATCCGTGCACGGCTGTTCGTCGTTTGCGACGCAATAGAACCGTATCACAGCAGGAATGATGCCCGCCGCGCCATTGGTTGGCGCGGTGACCACGCGCCCGCCCGCAGCGTTTTCCTCGTTTACGGCCATGGCATAGCAATTGAGCCAGTCGAACAATTGTTCACGCTCGTTCGACTGGGGGTTCGCGGAAAGCTTGTCCCACAGGTCCGGCGCACGCCGTTCGACCTTCAGGCCACCCGGCAATATCCCGCGCTGGGTGAGGCCACGGTCGATGCACTGATCCATGGCCTTTGCAATCCGGTCGATACCCTCGAGCGTTTTATCACGCGGTCGGAAAGCGTCTTCGTTGGTCAGGATCAGATCCGCGATCGAGACTTCCGCCGTGTCGCACGCCGCCAGAAGCTCTGCTGCCGAACCGAAATCGTGCGAAACCTGTGTGCCGGTATTGATGCGGTCGCCCTTGGGCTTGCGCTTGAGCTGAGCTTCGGATGCGACGAAACCCCCGCCGGTCGAGTAGTATGTCCGCTCGGACAGCTTGCCGCCATCGGCATCGAAGGCGGTCAGCTTCATGCCGTTGGGGTGCAGGTCGGGAATGATGTGCCCGGCCAGATCGATGTCCACCGCAGGGTCGAAGGCAATTTCACGCCCCCCGCCAAGATCGAGCCGCTTGCTGGCGCGAACCTTTGCAAGCGCCGAAGCCGCTTCGTCAGGACATGTCTTGTCGGGTGCGAACCCCATCAGACCCAGAATGCTGGCATCGACCGTCCCGTGCCCAACGCCCGTAAGCGCCAGAGAACCCTGCAGTTCGATCGCGATGCGGGCCGTTCGCTGGAGCTTGTCCGATTTTGCCAGCGCCCTCGCGAAGGTGCGGGCGATCCGCATTGGACCCACCGTATGCGAGGACGAAGGACCAATCCCAATTCGGAAGATATCGAGCACTGAAAGCATGGCTGGCGAGATGCGCCTTCGACCGCCTGAAATCAACCAGTTGCCGCTCCTGCCGGACAGACGGCAATCTGTGGGTAAAATCGACGCTGAAACTTTGGAATTTCGGCCTCGAAAGCCTATATGATCGATATGGACGATACCCCTGAATACACGGGCGCCGAAGCGCCGAAGAAAAACGGTTACGGCGCAGATTCGATCAAGGTCCTCAAAGGCCTCGATGCAGTGCGCAAACGGCCTGGCATGTACATCGGCGATACCGACGATGGCTCGGGCCTCCACCACATGGTGTTCGAAGTGTCGGACAATGCGATCGACGAGGCGCTTGCCGGGCATTGCGACCTCGTCCTGATCGAACTCAACGCCGATGGCAGCGTGTCGGTCGAAGATAACGGTCGCGGCATTCCGGTGGACATGCACAAGGAAGAAGGCGTGTCCGCGGCAGAGGTCATCATGACCCAGCTGCATGCCGGCGGAAAGTTCGAAAACACCAGTGACGACAACGCCTACAAGGTTTCGGGCGGGCTTCACGGTGTCGGCGTGTCGGTCGTCAATGCGCTGTCCGAATGGCTCGAACTCACCATCTGGCGCGACGGCAAGGAACACTGGATGCGCTTCGAACATGGCGACGCGGTCGAAAGCCTGCGTGTCGTGGGCGATGCTCCCAAGGTCGAACAGAATCCCGACGAAGAAGGCTTCAAGAAGGGCACCCGCGTAACCTTCAAGGCGTCGGAAGACACCTTCAAGAACGTCATCGAATTCGATTTCGAAAAGCTGGAGCACCGCTATCGCGAGCTCGCCTTCCTAAATTCGGGCGTGCGAATTCTCCTGCGCGACAAGCGGCACGAAGAACCGCTCGAACACAATCTGTTCTACGAAGGCGGCATTGCGGCATTCGTCAAATATCTCGACCGCAACAAGCAGGCGCTGGTCGCCGAACCCATTTCGGTAAGCGCTGAGAAAGACGGTATCGGCATCGACGTCGCGCTGGAATGGAACGACAGCTATTACGAAAACGTCCTGTGCTTCACCAATAACATTCCGCAACGTGACGGCGGGACCCACCTTGCGGCCTTCCGCACCGCGCTGACGCGCACGCTCAACAATTACGCCACCGCCAGCGGGTTGATGAAGAAGGAAAAGGTCAGCCTGTCCGGCGAAGACATGCGCGAAGGGCTAACCGCAATCGTATCGGTCAAGCTGCCGGACCCCAAGTTCGGGTCCCAGACCAAGGACAAGCTGGTGTCTTCGGAAGTTCGCCAGCCACTCGAATCGCTCATGGGCGAAAAGATGACGGAGTGGCTCGAAGAGAACCCGAACGACGCCAAGCAGATCATCCAGAAGGTCATCGACGCGGCCGCCGCGCGTGAAGCTGCCCGCAGGGCACGCGAGATGAGCCGCAAGGGCGCCATGAGCATCGCGTCGCTGCCCGGCAAACTCGCCGATTGTCAGGACCGCAATCCCGAAAACTGCGAACTCTTTCTGGTCGAGGGCGATTCGGCAGGCGGGTCGGCCAAGCAAGGTCGCGACCGCAAGACACAGGCCATCCTTCCGCTGAAGGGCAAGATCCTCAATGTGGAACGTGCCCGTTTCGACCGGATCATCTCGTCCAAGGAAGTCGGCACGCTGATCCAGGCGATGGGCACCGGCCTGCGCGACGAATTCAATCTCGAAAAGCTGCGCTATCACAAGATCGTAATCATGACCGACGCCGACGTCGACGGCGCCCATATCCGCACGCTCCTGCTGACCTTCTTCCATCGCCAGATGCCCGAGATCGTCAAGGCCGGGCACCTCTTCATCGCTCAGCCTCCGCTGTACAAAGTGTCGCGAGGCAAGAGCGAAGTCTATCTGAAGGATCAGCCGGCATACGACCGTTACCTGATCGCACAGGGGCTCGACGGGCGGGTGCTCGAAGCGCAGGGGGGGCCGGTTCGCGGTGGCGGCGAACTGCAGGCGCTGGTCGACCACGGTCTGCGCATGCGCAACATGCTCGGTTTCGTACCCCGCAAATACAATTCGGAGCTGATCGAGGCGATGGCTCTGGCCGGCGCGCTCGACCCTGCCGGAGATCGATCTGCTGCTCTCGATCGTGCTGCCGCCCACCTCCAGATGGGTGATCCCGATGCTCGCTGGAAGGCCGAGACGGGCGAAGACGGCAAGGTCCGCCTAAGCCGCGTCTGGCGCGGTGTTACGGACGTACACGAAATCGACCCGGCATTTCTCGAAAGTGCCGAGGCACGCAAACTGCACAAGATCGCGCAGGATTTCGCCGATGTATACGCATCGCCCTTGCGCCTCGTGCGCAGCAGTGCGGAAACAGAGCCCGACGATGGCGAAGCGAACGAGGCGGATGACGATGCGCCGATCCTGACCGACGACGCGATCACCCTGCCGACCCAGCTGCTCGACGCGGTGATGGTCGCCGGGCGCAAGGGGCAGAAGATCCAGCGCTACAAGGGTCTTGGCGAGATGAATGCCGAGCAATTGTGGGAAACCACCCTCGACCCCGACAACCGCGCACTACTGCAGGTGAAGGTCGAGGATGCCGACGTGACCGATGAGATCTTCACCCGCCTGATGGGCGACGTCGTCGAACCGCGCCGCGAATTCATCCAGAACAATGCCCTCAACGTGGCAAATCTGGACGTTTGATGACCTGAGCTCAACACAGCCAGGGCATGCGGCAGCATTGAAGTCGCCTTAGAAAGGGCCGGGAAAAGCGTCATTGCCTATCCCGGCCCTTTTTATGCGGAAATTCCCACCCGCAGACACCTTTCACAAAAAACAGGTATTTCGCCCCAATCGCGTCGCAGTCTCCGGTTTGAAAGAAAACCGTCGCGAGCTTTTCACCTAGCTCTGGGAAAGGCCCCTCACATCGAAAACGAGGGGCTACATGAACATCAGATCGCTTTCCCACGCCGCACTGTTTTGCGCAGCATCGGCCATTCCCTTTCAGGCCCTTCAGGCCCAGGCACCGGCGCAACCGGACGACGAGGATGTCGCGCCTGCCGATAACCAGATCATCGTCACGGCACAGCTTATCGAACAGCGCGCACTCGACGTGCCGATTACCATTTCCGCGCTCACCGGCGATGCGATTGCGGAACTGGGTGTCACTGATCTCGACGAACTGTCGAACTATATTCCCGGGCTCAACATTCAGGAACAGAGCGCCAACAATCCGGGCATCGTGATCCGCGGGATCACATCCGACAGCGGGTCCGCACAGCAGGGACCCCGCGTCACGCTATATTACAACGGGGTCGATATCTCGCGCTCGCGCGGTTCCTATCAGGCGATCTACGATCTCGATCGTGTCGAAGTGATCAAGGGGCCGCAGGCGACGCTGTTCGGCACCGCCTCCGCCGTCGGCGCGATCAGCCTCGTCTCCGCGCGGCCTCGCGCCGGCTACTCGGCCGAAGTGACCGGCGGCTACGGCAATTTCGACCAGACGCTGGTTTCGGGCTTCGTGAATGCCGGATCCGATGTCGTCGCAGGCCGCATCGCCTTCGAATGGCGCACCCGCGATGGCTATGTCGAGAACCTGGCCCCCTCGCAGGAAGAGGATCTTTACGCGCAAGACCAGTTCGGCGCGCGCGGTTCGCTCCGCTTCACGCCGAACGACCGCTTGACGGTCGACCTCATCGGCACATTCGACCGGCAAAGGCACGGCGGCACGCCGTTCATCTCGGATACTTTTGCCACTCCCGACGGGCCCGCAGATCCGTTCGGTCGCGCCTTCCTGGGCGGGTCCCCCTATTCGGAAGCTGCCCTAGGGGACAGCCAGCTCGGCCTCGACCGTGAAGTCTACGATGCGAATCTGACGGCGGAATACCTCATCGGTGACAGCCTGACCTTCACCACCGTCAACGGCTATCGCGAATTCGACAGCCATGAGGTGTTCGACGCCGATGGCGGCCCGGCACCGTTCCTGGAATTTGCGGAGATCGCAAAGGGGCATCAGGTCAGCCATGAAGGCCGCTTCACCTATGTCGATCCGCGATGGCGCGCAGCCTTCGGCTGGAATTTCTTCACCGAGGACAATCTCCAGCGCGTGCCATTCTCGACCGAGGAGGGCACTTTCCTGCAGTGCCTCACCACGTCGCTGGGACTGGCTCCGGTCATTCCGGGTATCCCCTGCGTAGCCGCCGACGGCAGTGTGCCCGCCGCACAGGTTACCCAGCTCGCGACCGGCGGTGCCGCCACCGCAATCCCCTACAGTTCCGTGTTCGAAAACCAGGGCAACAATCAGAGCTATTCGCTCTTCGCCGATGCGACCTTCATTCCCACCACCTCGCTCGAACTGACCGCAGGCGCCCGCCTGCTGATCGAGCAGCGACGTTCGGGCTTCGTTACGTCCGTGCCCAATTCGGTACTGACGGGCGCGCCGCTTATCCCTGGCCAGATCGATACCGGTGGCCGCACGTTCGAAGCCGAAGACAGTTTTTCCGCCGTGCTGCCGCGGTTCAATGCGCTCTATCGGATAACGCCCGACCTCAATGTCTTCGCAACGGTTTCGAAGGGCCGCCGCTCCCCGGTCGTATCGCTTGGCGCACGCCGTGCCGGGACCGAGGTCCTGCCCAGCATTAATGTCATCCCGCAGGAAGTGGTGTGGAACTACGAAGGTGGGATCAAGTTCGGTTCGCGCGCCGTCTCCGGCTCGCTGGGTGTTTATTATCAGGATTACAGCAATTTCCAGACGACGCGCACGATCTCGGACCCGAACGATCCTTCTGGCCTGCCGCTCGGCACCACGGTCACGGAAAGCGTCGGCTCGGCCAGCAACCTTGGTGTCGAGGCGGAGATCAACATACGGCCCACCAGCTGGCTGAGCGTCTTCGCCAATGTCGGCTACATCGATGGCGGGATCGACGACGATCCGATCAACGGAACGGTCGCGGGCGATCGTTTCCGTCTTCAGCCCGAATGGCAGGCTGCCGGCGGTTTCACCATCGATTACCCCGTCGCTCCCGGTGTACGGATTTTCGCAACGCCTTCGGTTACGCACCGTAGCCGCATTTTCTTCGAAGTGCCGAACAGCCTGCGTATCTCGCAGGAAGCCGTCACGCTCCTGAATGCGCGCGCCGGTGTCTCCTTTGCCGATGAAAGGTTCGAAGTCGCTGGCTTCATCCGCAATGCCACGAACGAGCGCTATCTGCTCGATGCCGGCAATACCGGCGGGGCCTTCGGACGGCCGACCTTCATTCCTGCCGAGCCGCGCTTCTACGGTGTCCAGCTGACCGCGCGGATCGGGCGGTGAGCGGGGGCCTCGATCGGCGCACGGTTCTCGGTCTGCTTGGCGCGTCGGGAGCCGCCGCGCTACCCGTCGGCGCATCGGCACAGGCAACCGGGCCCGTTCGTTTCGATCACGGGGTCGCCAGCGGCGACCCCGCTGCGGACGGGGCAGTGATCTGGACCCGCGCAAGTGTCGATGGCACAGGCGATGTTCCCTTGCGCTGGAAAGTCCGTGAAACCGAAGGCGGGCCGGTCGTCCGCGAAGGCGAGACGATTGCACGCTTGGTTGCCGATCGTACGGCCAAGGTGGAGGTCGACGGTCTCGAACCGGGCCGGGAATACTGGTATGCCTTCCATGCTACCGACGGCGCGCAGTCACCCTCCGGTCGCTTCCGCACCCTGCCCGTGGGTGCGGTGGACCAACTCGTCTTTGCGGTCGCTTCCTGCCAGTTGTACCCCGGCGGCTATTTCAACGCCTTTGCCGACATGGCTCGTGCCGAGCGGCTCGACGCGGTCATTCATCTTGGCGACTATATCTACGAATATGGCGATGCCGGTTACGGCGCCGATATTGGCCGACGCCTAAATCGGCTTCCCGATCCGCCGCATGAAATCGTGACGCTGGCAGACTATCGCTTGCGCCATGCGCAGGCGAAATCCGACCCGGACATGCAGGCCGCGCACGCGCGTGCGGCTTTCATCTGTGTGTGGGACGATCACGAAATCACCAATGATGGCTGGCTGCACGGTGCGCAGAACCACCAGCCTGAAACCGAAGGCGACTGGGCGGGCCGCAAGGCGGTAGCGATGCAGGCCTATTTCGAATGGATGCCCATCCGCGATCCTTCGGCGGCGCGGGCGAAGGAAGCAATCTATCGCAGCTTCGAATTCGGCGATCTGGCAACGCTCGCCATGCTGGAAACACGCCTGCTGGTCCGCAGCGAGCAACTCGAATTCGCAGGCGATCCGGATGATGCAAACGCTTATGCCGCCTTCGCCGAGACGCTGGCGGACGAGACGCGTCAACTGATCGGGGACGAGCAGCGCGACTGGCTAAGGAATACTCTGTCCACTTCGGTCGCGGCAGGCAAGCCATGGCAGGTGGTCGGAAACCAGGTGGTGATGGGCCGCGTCGCCGGTCCCGATCTGGAGGCAGGAATGGGGCCCGATCAATATGCCGACCTGATTGCCAGCCTACCGAGCGGACTTGACGATCGCATCGCGGCGGCGCAGGTGGGCTATCGAAAGGGCGTACCGTTCAATCTCGACAGTTGGGATGGCTACCCTGCCGCACGCGAGCGGCTCTATGCGACGTTTCGGGATGCAGGCTCCAGGCCGATTGTCCTCGCAGGCGACAGCCACGCGGGTTGGGCGAACCGCCTGCGCGGCGCTGACGGTGAGATAGTTGGCCTGGAAACCGGCTGCACCGCGATCACCAGTCCCTCTTACGGATCCATCTTGCCGGGCATCGGGCGGTATATCGAGCAGGCTAATCCGGACACGATCTACTGCAATCAGGATGCAAAGGGATATACCTTGCTCACCCTGCGTCCGGGTTCGGCGCGAGTGGATTATCGAACGGTCTCCACTGTCACGGACAAGACCTTCGAGGCGGGGATCGACGCGTCTTTCGAATGGAAGCGCGAGGATGAAACACCGGACTGGTCGGAAGTCTGAACGGGACGGGGGGCAGGTTGGCGGCAACCCGCCGATTGCCGATAAAGCCTGTCCCTTTGCCTGATCTCACCTCTCGAGAGAGATCGAGATCCGGCGATTTCTTGGATCCGCCGGGTCGTCTGCGATCAGCGGTTCGGTATCGGCGACGCCTTCGATCCGGCGGAACCTGTTGAACGCTATTCCTTCGCGGATCAGCGTCTGCCGCGTGGCTTCGGCCCGGCCGGCGGACAGCGACCAATTGTTCACCCGGCTCGGGTCGCGATAGCGCAGTGCATCGGTATGGCCGCGCACGGTTATCTTGCCGCCTTCGGGCGAGATTGCCTCGGCCACCACATCCAGCAAAGCGCGCGCATCTGAGGTCAGGACAGTCGTGCCGAGCGAGAACATCGAGAAATTGGCGTCGTCGACCAGATCGATCCTGATCCCGGTGGTGGTATCGATCATGCGTACCTGCCGCATCAGTCTTTTCAGCCGCTCTTCCTCGGCGATCGCTTCCGAAACACGTTCGCGAATGCGCTTGATCGTGGCAGCGCCTTCTTTCGGTCCGCCCGTCGCATCGCGCGGGACGGTGAGCGTCTTGGTGCCGGTCTGGCCCGCAGCATGCGGGTAGTTGTCGACATCGACCAGGGACGATCCGCCCAGCACGCCATCGGCGCCTGCGCTCTGCTCCTTGGTCTTGACGAGAGTGGGCGTGAAATAATCCGCCAGTCCCTTGCGCTGATCCTCTGTCGTTGCACCCAGCAGCCAAAGCAGCAGGAAGAACGCCATCATCGCGGTCACGAAGTCGGCATAGGCGACTTTCCAGGCGCCGCCGTGATGGCCGGCGGCGACCACCGTTACCTTCTTGACGATAATGGGGACCGGGTCGTTGCGACCCGCCGGGGTGCTGGCCATCTTACCGGCCCCGCAGCGCGTCGAGCAGTTCGGTCAGCCCCGGCCGGACCGTATGGCCCAGACCCGAACGGGCGCTTTCCACCACCAGCGGCTGCGGATGGCCATAGAGCGAGGCGATGATCACCTGCTTCACCGCGTGGAAAATCTGTTCGTCCTGCTCCAGCACCTGCTTCAGGCGTCCCGCGAGCGGACCCACGATGCCGTAGGCCAAGAGAACCCCGAGGAACGTACCCACAAGGGCCGATCCGATCATGCCGCCCAGGATTTCCGGTGGCTTGTCGATCGAACCCATGGTTTTCACCACACCCAGGACGGCGGCCACGATCCCGAGTGCAGGCAGTGCGTCGGCCAGCGACTGCAGCGTATGCTGGGGTTCGTGAAGCTCGTGGAAATGCGTCTTCATGGCATTGTCCATGACTTCTTCCACCGCATGGGTTTCCAGCGTGCCGGACGATACGACCAGCAGGGTGAGCGTGTCGCAGATCAATCCTATCAGCGGCTCGTTCTTGAGCAGGTTCGGATAGGCGCTGAAGATCGTCGAATCCTGCGGGTTTTCGACATGGCTTTCCAGCGCCACCGGGCCTTCGTTCTTGAGCAGCTTCATGCACTGCGCGGTCAGCGCGATGGCATCGATATGGTCCTGCTTGGTATGCTGCGGCCCCTTGAAGATGACCTTCATGGACCTGCCGATGGCCTTCAGTCCGTCCATGGAATTGCCGGCGACCAGCGCGCCGATCGCGGCGCCGCCGATGATCAGCATTTCGTGAGGCACGGCCTCCATGACGGGACCCAGCGCACCGCCCGTCAGCGCGAAGCCGCCGAAGACCATGACCAGCAGGATGACTATGCCGATTGCCGCAAACACTTTGAATTCCTGTCAGATAGGGCCGCGATCAGCGCAGCATCGAGAATAGGGAAAGGTTGGCGAGGCGAACGAAGCTCGCCTGGCTCGCTTCCAGAATGGTCAGGGTTTCCTGGAGCCGCGTCATGGTTACCGCGATATCCGCGCCGCCCACGTCGGCGCGTTCTTCGGCAATACGCTCCGCGTTGTTTTCGCGCCGATCCGACATCAGGTCGATCCAGTTGAGCCGTGAACCGACGACGGTCTGCGCGGTCGTTACCTTTTCAAGCCCGATGTCCAATTCTTCCAGCGCCGCAGAGCTGGCATCCATTGCCGTCTGCCCGCCGGTCGCGAGAGCCGCGGCCAGATTGCCCAGCACCGCAAACAGATCGGTCGGGCCATTCGCCGTCGTGAACTCGAATATTTCAGGTCCGGCAAGGCCGGGTTCGACCGACTGCCCCTCGCCGATCTCGAGCGGGGTAATGTCGGGCGTACCGACAAACTGGACGCCGGTGCCGTTATCGACATAGGCGTTACCGGCAGTCTGGCCGCCGAAGAGGGCATGGCCGGAAATATTCCGGCTGTTGGCGAGCACGACGAGATTTTCGCGCAGACTGGCAACTTCGGTGGAGATCGCCGAGCGTTGCTCGTCGTTCAGCGTGCTGGAATTGGCCCGAACGGCCAGTTCGCGGACCCGAACGACTATATCGACGACCGAATCAAGCGTTTGATCCGCAAGCGAGAGGTCTGCTTCGGCAAGCTGCGAGTTGCGCGTATCGACATTGGCGATGCGCTCCGTACGGCTCAGCATGCGCAGCCGCGCTGCGGCCACGGGATCGTCCGACGAGCGTTCGAGCCGCTCCCCCGTACCGATCTGCTGCTGAAGCGTTTCCGCGCGAGCCCGCAAGCCGCCGATCTGACGACTACTACGTTCGTAAAACGCGCCGGTGCTGAGATTGATCATCGGCCGATCCCCAGTAGAGTGTCGAATATGTCGCTCGCCGCCTGCATCGCGCGTCCCGAAGCCTGGAAGGCCTGCTGGAAGCGGATCAGGTTGGCGGCCTCGGTGTCGAGGTCCACGCCTGATTGCTGCTCGAGCGAGATGCGCGCGGAGGACGCGATGGTATCCAGCGCGCCCTGCGTGACCGTGCGACCAGCCACCTTGCTGGACACGTCGAAAAGAAGCCCGTTGAGTTGCTGTGCCGGGTTCAGGCTTGCCAGCGATTGGCGAAGGGCATTGAGATTGGAATCGTCGCGGCTTCCCGCGCCAGCACCGGTCGGCGCGGTCGCGAGGCCCTGACCTTGCGTCATGACGACCGTCAGCGTGCCTGCCGTCGTGCCGGAGAAGATCGGCTGACCTTGCGTACCGTCGAGCGCCACACCAGCCGCCTGGGCATTGTTCACGGTATCCGCGAGGCTGGCCGCGATCGTGTCGAGACGGCCGCGGACCGATGCCAGTTCGGTCAGCGCGAGCGAGGCACCAGCAAGACTTCCCGACCCCGGACTGACCGGCTGGCCGTCGACAGCGAAGCTGAGCGTTTCATCGGCAGCCACTGCAGAGGACAGGGTCTGCGACGTGCCTCCTTGCACAAAGCTTTGGGTCGGACTGGCTCCGAGCGCGACGGCAACTGTCCCGTCGCTTTCGAAATTCGTGGTAATGGAAGTGAAGCCCGACAGCCGTTCCAGCAACTGATCGCGCTGGTCGAGCAAGGCTGCCCGATCGCTGCTGCCCGCACCCGCGCGCGTCAGGCGCAGGTTCACGCGAGCCAGTTCGCCGCCGATGACGTTGGCTTCGGATACCTGCGCGTCGGCTTCGAACCGCAGGCCCTCGCCCACTGCGTCGAAACTGGACGCCGTGATGTTGAACTTGCTTGCGAGCGTTGTCGCTTCGCCGATGACCGCAGCCCGCCTCGATGGGTCGACCGGATCGCCTGCAAGCTGCTGCAACGCTGCTTCGAATTCGACGATGGAGGAAAAGACGCCCGACTGTTCGAGCGCGCTTTCCACATTGCGCAAACCCTTCAGTTCGGTGTTCGCACGTTCCAGATCACCAGATGTGCGGCGAACTTCGCCCTGGAGAAAGGAATCCGCATTGCGGCGAATTTCCGCAATGCGCGAACCTGACAGCGAAATGTCGCCAATCCGGCCTGCTCCACCGGATGCAGAGACCTCCTCAATCCGCAAACTGCGGCGAACATAGCCATCGCTCGAAGCATTGGCGATGTTCTGCGCAGTGACGTCGAGTGCGCCGCGCGCTGCACGGGCACCGCTGACGGCGATCGAAAGAAGGTCAGAAGCCATCAGTTTTCACCCTTTGGAAGAAAGCGGGCAAGCTGCTTCTCGATGGCACTGGCAAAGCCAAGCTGGCCGGTCTGCGCGGTCAGCTCGGCAAAGCGCGCATCGCGCATTTCACGGAATGTGCCTTCGCCCTCGCCGCCGAACAGATCGTTGCCCCCGAAATCGGTGCTGCGCGCGCTCGAAAGCATCTGGCGGAGCAGGATTGCCTCGAACTGCTGCGCAGCGTCCCGCAACTCCTTGTTCAGCGGGGCCGCCTCGCGCTCGGAAAGCGGCCTAGCGCCGGCCACATTTATCGGAAAGCTCGTCATATGATCACCAGTTCCGCTGTAAGCGAACCCGCCTGTTTGAGACCTTCCAGGATCGCGACCAGATCGGCGGGGCTCGCACCCAATGCGTTGAGCGCATCCACAACCTCGGCCAGTGAAGCACCCGGGCCGACGCGCGAGACGACGCTCTCTTTCTGGCTCGCCGTGATGGTGCTGCTGGGTTCAACGGCGGTCTGACCGCGCGAGAACGGTGCGGGCTGGACCACCACAGGATCCTCGTCGATCCGGACCACCAGGCTTCCGTGGCTGATCGCGGCCGGGGCCAACCGTACGGCGCTGGAGATGACGATCGTGCCAGTGCGACTGTTGATCACGACCTTCGCAGCGCGTTCGGCCGGATCCACATCGAGCATTTCGATCTGCGCCATGATTTCCGCACGGGTATTTGCGCCCGGCGGCAGCATCAGGGCCAGCGTCACGCCGTCTTCGACCTGCGCCATGCCGGGGTAAGCGCCGTTGATCGCATCGCGAACGCGCGAGATGGTCAGGAAGTCGGCATTGTAGAGGTTCCAGCGCAGCACTTCGGAAAAGTCGAAATTGCTGGCCACTGCCTGTTCGACAGTCGCGCCGTCGGCAATGCGGCCGACAGTGGGTACGTTGACGGTCAGCTTCGAGCCGTCCTTGCCGGAAACGCCGAGGCCGCCAACGGCAAGATTGCCCTGTGCCATAGCATATATCTGGCCATCCGCACCATAAAGCGGCGTCATCACCAGCGCACCACCGCGCAGAGACTTGGCCCTACCCATGGTCGAAACAGTGACGTCGATGCGCTGACCAGGTTTTGCAAACGCAGGCAGATCAGCGGTTATGATGACGGCGGCCGCATTTTTGAGAGCTGGATTGACGCCGGGCGGCAATTGCAGCCCGAGACGACCCGACACGCCGCGCATGGCCTGCGTCGCATAGGCGAAATTGTCATCGCCCGAACCGTCCAGGCCAACAACTATACCGTAGCCGGTCAATTGGTTGGAGCGCACCGACTGAAATTGCCCAAGGTCGCGCACGCGTTCGGCCATAGCCGGAACCGGGAGCGCGGAAACCAGAGCCGCGAACAGAAGGATAAGGGGGCGGATCATGTTCGACATCCTCAGAAGGGCGAGATCACGCCGAAGAAGCGCGACAGCCAGCCTTCGCGGCTAGCCCGCTGCACGGATCCGGCACCCGAATAGGAAATGCGGGCATCTGCCACGCGGATCGATGGAATGCGGTTATCCTGATCGATATCAGCCAGCCGGATGATGCCCGAAAGCTGGACCCACTCTTCGCCCTGGCTGAGTTGCATGACCTTTTCCCCACGTACCAGCGCCGTCCCGTTCGGGCGTACTTCCACGATCGAAACGGTAAGATCGGCCCGGATCGAACTCGCCTGAGAAGCATCGCCTGCCCCTTTGAACGACCCGCCACCCGAAGCATTAAGGTCGCTGCTATCGATTCCGGTCCAGCTGGGGAGCGAAAGTCCGAGGCTGCCGTCGCGCTTGGTCGACCCGCTGGTGGATTTCGACGTCTGCGTCCGTTCGACCAGTGCGATGGTGACGATGCCGCCCACCCGCGCCGCGCGATTGCCATAGTACAGAGGCGCATAGCCATGACTGGCCTGATAAATGGCGCCATCCCGGTGGCGATCAGGCTCGACCTGCGGCGCTGGCGGCAGTGCGACTGCAAAGCCTTCGGGCCGGGCAGAACCGCCACCGCAACCAGCAAGGGCGAGAGCGAGTGGGACGAGACAGAGTGCGGATTTCATGGTGAAGATACTCAAAGGGTCTGATTGGCGTTGCGGAGCATTTCGTCCACGGCGGACACCATTTTCGAGCTGATTTCGTAGGCACGCTGACATTCGATCATCTCGACGAGTTCCTCGACGATGTTGACATTCGAAGATTCCAGCATGCCTTGCCGGACGTTGCCCCGGCCGTTCTCACCGCCCGGCGCCAGTTCGGCGGCACCGCTGGCTGCGGTTTCGACCAAGAAGTTGTCGCCGATGGCCTGAAGGCCCGAAGGATTCGTAAAGCGGGCAACCTGGATTTGGCCCAGTTCGGCCGGCTCGGCTTCTCCCGGCAACGTCGCGGAGACGATGCCGTCCGGTGAAACTGCGATCGCAGTAGCGCCCTCGGGCACCGTAATGGCTGGCTGGACCGCATACCCTTGCTGGGTCACGAGTTGGCCTTCGGCGGAAAGCGTGAAATTCCCGGCTCGGGTATAGCTGATGCGGCCGCCCGGCATTTCGATCTGGAAATAGCCATCGCCATCGAGCGCGAGGTCGAAAGCATTGCCTGTCGTGTTAAGGGCGCCCTGCGTCATGATCTGGCTGGTGGACTGGACCGCCACGCCGGTACCGAGGTTGAGCCCGGTTGCATAAGCCGTTTCGCCCGACGAACGCTGGCCGGCAACGCGGGCATCCTGATAGGCGAGAGTCGCAAAGTTGGCACGGTCGCGCTTGAAGCCGGTGGTACCGACGTTGGCGAGGTTGTTCGAAATGACGCGCATGCGCGCATCCTGAGCCTCGAGCCCGGTGCGGGCGACCTGCAGAGCTGAAATGGGCATGATTGACTATCCTCTTGTCTGGTTAGCCGAGGCGCATGAGCTGCGCGCCGCTTTCGTCGATTTCACGTGCCGTCGCGATGACCTTGCTGCGCATGGCGAAAAGCCGCTGAGCATCGATCATTTCCACCAGCACTTCGGTGGTTTTAACGTTGGATTGTTCGAGCGCCCCGACCTGAACGGTCGCCGCTTCGTCGGTCGGCAGAATTCCACCGCCTTCGACACGGAAAAGTCCGTCGAGCCCCTTGCTGATCGGCGAGCCTTGCCACGCTGCCAGCTTGATCCGGCCGACTTCGGCCGGCGGCTGATCGGGCGTTGCCGGATCCGCGATGGTCACCGTACCATCCGGTGCAATGCCCGGAATTCCGACCGGCGGAATGGTGATCGGCCCGTTATCGCCAAGCACCGGACGGCCTTCGCCATTGACCAGTAGGCCGGTGGCCGAAATCGACATGTCACCGCGGCGGGTGTAGGCTTCGGTGCCATCCTCAGCCTGCACTGCCATGAGGGCATCGGTCGCGATCGCAATATCGAGATCGCGGCCCGTTTCGATAATTTCGCCGGCGACCATATCCGCACCGCGCACCCGTGCGACTTGCATCGCGCGGGCTTCGAGGGGCTGGCCTTCGATCGTGACGGCGCGCTGATCGAGCAGTTCCGCACGGAAACCGAGCGTATTGGCATTGGCCATGTTGCTCGCGATGACGCGCTGGCTGTCCATCGATGCCCGCATGCCCGAAAGCGCGGTGTGGATAAGGCGGTCCATGGCGATCAGGTCCGCAGGTTGATGACGGTCTGCGAGATCTGGGTGGCAGTATCGATTGCCTTGGCGTTCGCCTGGAAATTGCGCTGGGCGGTAATCAGCCCGACAAGTTCTTCCGCGATATCGACGTTCGAGCGTTCAAGAGCGCCCGACAAGAGCGAGCCATACGCTCCGGTTCCCGGCGACCCGTAGGCAGCCTGACCGGAAAGGCCTGTGCCTTCCCAGTTCGCGTCACCGACCTTTTTCAGTCCAGTGGGAGCGATAAAAGTGGCAAGTGCGACGGCACCGACTGGTTCGACCGAACCGTCAGCATAAGATGCCGACACCACGCCGACATCGTCGATCGTAACCCCGACGAATTCCGAACCGGCGGCGTTCTGTGGGGGGAGATTGGCATCGGCCAGCGTATTGCCAGTGACCTGGCCGTTCGCATCGACCGGGAACAGCTGGAGGCGGTTGCCGCTGTTGCTGACGATGTTGCCGTTTCCATTGAGCGTGAACGATCCGGCTCGCGTGTACAGCGTCGATCCGTCGGTAGCCGAACGGGTCGTGAAGAAGCCGTCGCCCGTGATCGCGAGATCGAGAGCCGAGCCGGTCTGTTCCACCGGACCAAGCGCGAAGTTCTGCGTGATCGATTTCACCGACGCGCCGATACCCTGGATCATGCGCGGATTGGTCAGCGCCGAACCAGCGACGATTTCGGAGAATTCCGTACGGCTACGTTTGAAACCATAGGTTTCCGAGTTCGAAATATTGTGCGCGATGACCCCGAGCGAGGTCTGCGCATTTTTCATGCCGTTGAGCGAAGTATAGAAGGACATGGATTATCTCCTGGATCAGTCGTCGGACGGCGACTGGTTGGACTTGATGAGCAGGTCGAGCTTGTCCGCGATCCGCTCGAGAGAGGCATTGGTTTCAGCGACACCGGCAAGCGAAGAGAACTGCGCCATCTGTGCCAGCATTTCCTTGTTATCGACCGGATCGAACGGGTCCTGCTGCTGCATCTGGACTGTCAGCAGCTTGAGGAAATCCCCCTGCCCGAGCGAGTCCATGCCGCGGCCCTGAACCTGGCCGACGGAACTTGTCCCGGGCGTGGTGTTGGTGACGGAATTGATCATTTCATCCTCATCGTTTCCAGCATGAGCTGCTTGGCGGTCGACAGAGCTTCGACCATGTTGCGGTACTGACGGGACGCTTCGAGCATCTCGACCATTTCGGCGTTTTCATCGACCGGAGTTTCCCAGACATCGCCATTCTCGTCGGCCAGCGGGTGACCCGGGTCGTGGCGACGAATGGGTGCAACATCTTCGCGCACCACACCGCCGACACGGACAGAGGACAGGCCGCTTGCGCGGTCGAGTTCCTGTTCGAACACGGTACGCATCGGGCGGTACGCTTCTGCTTCGCTACCTGCGACCGAGCCGGCATTGGCAAGGTTGGAAGCAGCTGTGTTCATGCGCACGAGCTGCGCCGACATGGCGCGGTGCCCCACCTCGAAGAAGGATGTCGGTCCGGCCATCGTCATTCGCCTCTGATCGCGCGGGTTACGGTTTCCACCCGCCCGCGCAGAAAGTTGAGGGTTGCCGAGTAGGCAACGGCGTTTTCAGCAAAGGCGGCCTGTTCGGTCGCCATTTCGACCGTGTTACCGTCGAGCGTTGCCATGGTCGGGACGCGATACTGGATCGAGCGACCCGTCGCCTGCTCAGCTTCGGCACCGCCGAGGCGCGCCTGAAGCGCAGAAGCGAAATCGACGTCGCGCGCTTTGTAGCCGGGCGTCGCTGCGTTCGCGATATTCGAGCCGAGCACACCCATGCGCTGCGACCGGATTTCCAGCGCCGCTCCATGAATGCCAAACAGTCCTTCGCTCATACGAGCCTCCGCAAAAGATTACGTGAAGTGTTCAGCAAGGGGCGTGCCAAAATCCAAAATTGAGGCAGCACAGGGCAATATCGGCAGATTGCGGCAAGCTTTTGCCGGGGAGCGGCAAAGTTCGTCCTCCCCGTAAATCTGCGCGAAATGGGGCCGTTCTTGTCTGCAAGGAGTAGCTACCCCATGCTGGAAACCTGGCTCGACCCGGCCTCTATCGCCATAGTTCTCGTCGGTACGATCATTGCGACCCTGCTTCGGTGCGGGGTGGCAGATAGCCGTGTAGCTATCAGCGCTCTGCGCGGACTTTTCGAAACGCCGTTCAACGTAACTCAGGCCAAGGCAGCGCTCTCCGTCCAAATACGCGAAATTGCCGACGATGGCTTTCTGCGCGCCGAGCCGCAGCATTTCGGAGACAATGAATTCGACAGCCTGTCGGATCTTATAATCAGCCAGCGATCGATCCAGTCGCTGCATGGCGAACATCACAAATTCAAGGAAATACGGGTGGCCACCGCTCAGACTGCAATACGCGTCTTCGACAACGCGGCGGAACTGGCCCCTATTCTTGGACTCGCCGGCACATTGATCGCTCTAGGCCATGCGCAGGGATCCGCGTCAGAACAGACCGGTATCGTCGGCGCAATTTCAATGGCCGTAGTGACCACGCTGTATGGGCTGATAGCGGCCAATTTCCTTTTCTCGCCACTGGGCAACGCCATTGCACGCAAATCGCGACGTGAAGAACTGGACCGCGACGAAGTTCTGGAGTGGCTGGAACACGGCATTCGTAAAAGCGGGGTGGCAGTGACTTTTGCCGAGCATGCCAAGGCAGTGGCATGATTGTGCGCGCCGCATCCGGTTGGCAAACCGTCATAGCAGACCTCGCGCTAATCCTCTTTCTGATTACCGCGCAGGCCGTTGGCAAGAAACCCGCAACGCAAAGCCATGCGGAGGAGGAAAGGCAGCCTCCTGCATCCTCGTCCGCATTGGCGGTGCATCGGCCGGAAAAGGGCGAGTCCGTTCGAGACTGGCTGATCGCTTCGACCACGGACCAGAGGCAGATGGCGACGATCTCTGTGGGATATACTCAGGAAAAACGGGCCGAAGCCCTGACCGAGGCGGAAAGGTTGCTGGCCGAGGCCGACAGCGCGGGCGTCCCAGCACGTTTGATAGCCACGCCGAACGCGACAGACGATGTCGTAATTACGGTCGATTATCTCCGACACCAATGAAGGAATGGCACGAACCTTGCTCCGCCCAAGCGTGATACGGCACGATAACCGTGCGGCCCCGTGAACCGGAGTGAGTAACGACCATGCGTAAACCCTTCTTCGCAGCCGCCCTGACCGCGCTTTTGGCGACAGGCGCAGCAGCAGCATCGCCGATGGACCTCACGATCATCGATCGTGCCGTCGCGGACTTTACCGGCGCCGAAGTCGGTCAACCGGGCGGTGCCAAATTGCCGGTGGACCGGCGCCTGAAGCTAGCGAACTGCGAGTCCCCCCTTGATATGCAGTGGTTCGGGCGAGATCAGCGATCTGTTCAGGTCGTGTGTCCGGGTGCGGGATGGCGTATCTATGTCGCCGTGGATGCGAGCTTTTCCAATGCGAACCGGATGCCACAGCAATTTGGCGAAGCGATCATCAAACGCGGTGAAAACGTGAGCATTCTGGTCCGCGGAAAGGGCTTTACGCTGACCCGCCAGGGTGCCGCCGTTGAGGACGGTGCAGAAGGCCAGTGGATCAAGGTCCGCGCTTCCGACCAACGGACGGAAACGCTGCGCGCCCTCGTCCTTCGCCCGGGCCAGGTCGGCATTGATTTGCCGTAATCGGCAAAATTCATTGCCGGGGAGTTAAACCATCGCATCAAGAGCCGTTCTGTTGGGTAACCAGCTTATGGAGCGAAACGATGCGTATTGTCGGATTGCCGGAATTCTCAGGAGCGTTGGTGCGGCCAAGCAATGCCGTGGAGCCAACCGCGAAGGTCTCCGCCGTGCAGAAAGCGGCTGGCTCTTCGCGCGAAGCAGAAGCAGCCGTTGCCACATCGCGCCTCTCCACAAGTGGTGAAGCTCCGATCGATAGCGATCGCGTTTCAGAGATTCGCAAAGCACTCGAAACTGGCACCTACCCACTGATCCCCACCAAGATCGCCGACGCAATCATCGCCGCGGGCATGTACGGAAAGATTGGGAAATGACCGCCAAACAGGAAACGCTCGCAACCCTGCAACAGATGCTCGCACTTTTGCAGGGTGAGCGGCAGGCTCTTGCCGCTCTCGACCTCGATCGTATTGTTACATGCACAAGCGGCAAGATGGACCTGTGCGTAAAATTGGAAGCCGTCGAGAAGGCCAGCCTGGACGAAGAATGCCTCGGCGTACTCGACGCGGTTCGGCGCCTGAACGAGATCAATCGGCGCTTGCGTAACCTCATCGCCAGCAATGTGCAGAACCGTCTGGGCGCGTTGACCGGCAACAATGCTCCCTATGCGGCCTTACCGCGCAAGGGCACGAGCATGGCGCTCGCCTGATAGGGCATTAGCTAGGCGCAGGACTTTTTGGCACGCATCTTGCTGAACTTCCGGGGAACCAGATCCCGGAGGAAGCGTGCCTACCATTAATCCAGTCCAGACCGCCGAAGTGCAGGGCGCTATCGCCCGCGCTGCGACGCGTACGGGGGTCGATTTCGATTACCTCCTGGCGCAGGCGAGGCTTGAATCTGGGTTGGACCCTAGCGCCAAGGCACAGACTTCGAGCGCGACCGGTCTGTACCAGTTCATCGATTCAACCTGGCTGCGGACGCTTGACCGGCACGGTGCCAAACACGGAATGGACTGGGCGGATGCGGCCATCGGACCGGGCGGGCGTGTGACCGATGCGGCAACTCGCAATCATCTCCTCTCGCTTCGCTACGATGCCGACACTTCCTCGCTCATGGCGGCCGAGCTCACGCGCGAAAATGCAGAAGGTTTACGCACCACGCTGGGACGCGAACCTCAACCGGCCGAACTCTATCTTGCTCACTTTCTGGGCCTTGGCGGCGCGCAACAGTTCCTCGGTGCCCTAGGAAGCAACCCTTCTCAATCGGCGGTTGCTCTGCTGCCACAGGCTGCGCACGCCAATAAATCGATCTTCTTTTCCGGCGGTACACCCCGCTCGGTAGGAGAGGTCATGGCGGTCATGCAGGAAAAGGTTACCGGAGCCTACGGCGATACATCCATTCCTCGCAACGGAGAGCCGGCCGGTTACGATTTTGCACGGTTTGCCGCCCAGTCACCGATGCGCCAGCCCGGTGCATCGCGAAGCGGTTTTGCCGTCCCCTCGCTTCCCGACGGCGGGCGGCGAGCATCGATGGCCGATACCCTTCGCGCGACATTCGGTGATGTGAGTTCGGGAGGCGGACGGGCTACCGAGCAGGTAGCAGCCGCATATAGCAAATTCAGGGCATTCGGCCTGTGAGCGCGCGTCAGTTCCTTAATCCCGGCCTGGCTCTACCCGTCGGGATCCTCACGATCATTCTGCTGATGGTCATGCCGATCCCGGCGATGCTCCTCGACGTGTTCTTCGTCATGAACATCGCGCTCTCGGTTTCGGTCCTCATGGCGGCGATGAACGCGCAAAAGCCGCTCGACTTCTCGTCTTTCCCTTCGGTCCTGCTGTTTGCCACGCTTCTGCGGCTGGCACTCAACGTGGCGTCTACCCGTATCGTGCTGCTGAATGGCCACGAAGGTGGCGCAGCAGCGGGCAAGGTGATCGAAGCGTTTGGGGCGTTCCTTATCGGCGGCAACTTCGCCGTCGGCATCTTCGTGTTCCTGATCCTGATGATCATCAACCTGATGGTCGTCACCAAGGGCGCGGGCCGCGTATCGGAAGTTTCGGCACGCTTCACCCTCGATGCGCTTCCCGGCAAACAGATGGCGATCGACGCCGATCTGGCTGCAGGTCTGCTCACCGCCGACGAAGCCAAGGCTCGCCGCCGCGAAATCGCCACCGAGGCCGATTTCTACGGGTCGATGGACGGTGCCAGCAAATTCGTGAAGGGCGATGCGGTTGCTGCATTGCTGATCCTGCTGATCAACGTCATCGCCGGTCTCGTGCTGGGTATTTCGACGCATGGGCTCTCGGCTGGTGAAGCGGCCGAGTTCTATGTCACGCTGGCCGTTGGCGACGCTCTGGTAGCTTCGGTGCCCGCGCTCCTGCTTTCCATCGCGGCGGCAGTTATCGTCACGCGCGTTTCAGATGCTCGCGATTTGACCGGACAGATCGGCGGCCAGTTGGCTGACCCAAGAATATGGCTACCGGTTGCCTGCATTCTGCTCGCAATCGGCTGTATTCCGGCCATGCCGCAATCGATCATACTGCCACTTTCTGCTGGCACGTTCGGCTTATGGCATACTCTGCGCAAGCGCCAGCATGCCGCACAGAACATTCCGGAACCGGTCGTCACGCCCGATCCGGGACATATCGGGATCGAGGACGTGACCGACCAGACGCTGGTCACCATCCAGCTGGGTTACGGACTTATCAGCATGACGGATCAGAAGCGTGGCGCCACGCTGGTTGCGCGGCTCACAGGCCTGCGCAAGCAGATGTGCCAGAATTTCGGTTTCATCGTTCCCCAGTTCCGGATCGAGGACAGCTTCGAGGTCGAGCCCGACAGCTACCGCATCACTCTGGGCGGCGCGACCATCGGCGGTGGCAAAATCAAGCCCGGCCACATGCTCGCTATCGACACGGGAGAAGTCATGCATTCGCAGGCCGTTCCGGGTGAATCGACAATCGATCCGAGCTTCGGTTGCCCTGCCCTGTGGATCGACCCTGGTGCGCGGGACCTGGCTGTTGCCGAAGGATACCTCGCGGTCGATCCGGAAAGCGTGATCGCGACGCAGATCCACCAATTGCTTGCCGCACGCGCGCAGGATCTTCTCGGGCCGGATCAGGTACGCGACCTTATCGATCATCTGCGCGCGCGGCATGGACAACTGATCGAGACCATCACGCCGCAGCCACTGTCACTCGCCGCCGTGACGCGCCTGCTGAAAGCGCTGCTGGCAGACGGCATCTCTCTGCGCCACGGCCTGCGTGTTTTTTCCAGCATCTCCCTCGCTGCCCAGCAGACAGCCGATCATGATCGCTTGATCGACATCGTTCGCGCAGATCTGGGCGCCATGATCGTAGCCGAAGTCTGTCCACCCGACGCAAAGCTGCCGGTGCTCACGCTGGCAGCAGCGCTTGAGGATATGGTGGTAAGCGGACTGCAGGATCCGGCATCGGGCGAAATCGTGATCGAACCGGATCTTGCCCGGTCGATCGGCGAACGGATTGCGGCGATCCTTTCGCAACGCGATCCTGCGGCTACGCGTCCCGCACTGATCGTCCAACCTCGTGCGCGCCGTGCGCTTTCGGCCCTACTACGGCTGCGCGCGCCACAATGCATCGTTCTATCCATCAACGAACTCCCCGCCGCGCAGCCGATCGAAGTGATCGCCGTAATTGGCGATGAAGCACCGGCCCAACCCGCACAACTTGGCCATGAAATGGAGGCCCTCGCAGCATGAAATACGACCACGCCAATTTCAATGCGCAGCGCGCCTATGCGAGCGAGATAAACGAACGGATCGAGAAATTCCTGCCGATGGTTCACAGACTGGCATGGTTCTACGAAGGCAGCTGCGGCGGGTCGCTGGACGTGGACGACCTGCTGCAGGCCGGGATGATCGCGCTGACCGAATGCGCGCAGCGACACGAACGGCCGAGCGAGGACGGATTTGCGGCCTACGCTAAAATGCGGGTTCGCGGCGCCATGATCGATCTCCTGCGATCGCAATCCCATCACGTACGCGGCGCGGCGGCCACCAGGCGCAAAATGGACGGCACCGCCGACGAATTGCGGCGCACGCTTGGCCGCGATCCGAGCGCCGATGAAATGGCCCATGCCATGGGAATTTCACTCGAGGAGTACCACAAGGCCCGAAACCAGATTGCCACTCGTGTAGTCGATCTGGAGAGCAGTTATTCTGATAGCAATCCTGCCTTCACCAGTGAAGAACCCACCGCCGAAGCGGTGCTGTTGGATGCTGCCGACAAGGCCGCTTTGGCGCACGCGATTGCGGCTCTTCCCGAGCGTCTGCAACTGGTTATTCAATTGCACTTCCTCGAAGAACTCAATCTGACCGAGATCGCAGCAATCCTCGATGTGAGTGTTCCGCGGGTCCATCAACTCAAGGCAAATGCGCTTGAAAAACTGCGCATCGGTTTGACGGCGCGCGAATCCATTTAGAAGCTTTATTTCCGTGCCATAAGTAGACACCGGCTCCAAAGCTTGGGGAACTTAAGTGCATTGACGTATGTTGGCGCACTCAATTTGATCTATTGAAATTTTCAATGATCCCCCAGACAAAGTGGAGCTATGGGCGAATGTCGCCGTGGGAAATTAGTGTTCAGCAATTTGTCGATGATTGCGTTGAAGGCCGTTTGCATGATCCCCATGCTGCGCTTAAAGCTTTCGCTGAATTGCGTTTAATAGCGCCGGCGAAATACGCGGCGCTATTCGATCAACCCGTCACTGAAGAACGTCTGGCAGAACTGTGCAATGCGCGCGCGTTTGTTTGCGCGGCGATGGAACTCGTGGGACCATATTGCGGAATTCTTGTTACCCGTGCGGCCAGTGGCCCATCTTCGGCGCTGGTTTCTTTTTCCGGAGAAATAGAAGAAGGCAACTTCTTCGGAGACGATCCGGCAATCGCGCTCGTCGCAGCTTGCGCGCGCGCACTTCTCCTTCTGGGAGGCGCGTCGATCGAGAAGATCCGGCCTGAATGACGAGGCCGGATTAGGTCAGAGTTCGGCTTCGAGAGCGAGCCGCACCGCCGAAATCGAACATGGTACGTCGAGCTTGGCAATCATATTGCGCCGGTGAACTTCGATCGTTCTGGGGCTGACCGACAGGTGCCGTGCGATAGCCTTGTTCGACTGCCCTTCGGAAACGGCACGAAGCACTTCCTGTTCACGTTGGCTCAGGGCCTGCAGTCTCTGAGCTGCGGCCTGGCGGCGCCGTCGCATACCTTCGAACTTTGCGTTCCGACGCAGCAGACGCATGATCGATTGGGTGGGATCTGCCTCCCCGCCATCATAATCGAAATATCCGCCCGCGCCCTGATCAAGTATTTCGAATACTCTCTCGAGCTCGGGCTTTTCGGAATAGGCCAGAACCGCAGCCAGTGCCTCCTGGACGTTCTTTTCGCCCAGACACGCCTGCAGCTGCCTTTCTTCGTCATAAACGAGAAAGCAGGGTTTACCGGCGCTCACAGAACCAACTTCCGAGACATTGTCCAGCGGAACAGCGCGCGCATATTTGCTCAGCAGGCGCGCCAGAGCATTTCGCCTCTGCAGGTTTTGGTCGATGACGTAAAAGGTAAAGTCAGCGATATCCATAACAGCCCCCGATTGGTGTAGGGCTACTTTTGCTGGATTATGGTTCATACCCGATTGCCAAGCGGATAGGTGAAAATACCTATGCCCAGGTCAGTCTATCTGTGCATTGCGCCGCGAAACGCAGCAGCGATTTCGTTGAAATCGTCCTTGATGGCCGTGACGGCAGGGACATCGGTCTGCCGGATCGAATTGAGCAAGACGCCTTTGGCAGATCCGTAAAGATGCGCGAGGCTGGTTCCCAGTTCGGCCGTACGGTCGATGCCGAGTTCCAGAGCGGTCAAAGCAGTGACACAGCGGGTAATGGCCTGGCTTCGCCCGGCTGCATCGAAGCGGCTATCCGCCATTTCGAGCCGCCCGAGGTTCTCGATGAAATCTTCGAGGCAGAAGATGACGAGATCCTCTGTCGAGCTGCCAAGAAGACGGGCATCGAAACTCGCCTGACGATAGGCTTCATTGGGTTTGGACCGGCTAAGCATCTTAATCCCGCTGAGAGTTCCATACGTCGATTTGCGACTGAAGGAAGGTAAGCGTCGAATTCGATGCAGCGATGCGGCTGTCCGCCTTTGCGAAGCGCGCGACCATGTTGGCTCGTAAGGCTTCCTGCTGGTCGGCGAGCTTTTCCAGATCACGGTTGATCTGTTGCGATTGCGATTGATAGCGCGCGACGGATCCCGCCAGTGTCCCCGGGTTGCTGGAAACGCTGTTTGACCGGGCCATCCGATCGATGGTCGAATAAACGCCATTTAGGCCAGTGGTGAACATCGCGGCCACGCCTGCGGGGTCGCGGGCCATGGCAGCAGTCAGTTTGGAACTGTCGAATGTGAAGCTACCGTCTCGCTGAATTGCAAGGCCAAGCTCGGCTAGGGTCCGTGGCGATCCTTCGGGGGCGTTGGGCATGATCACCGTGGACCCGAGCGCGGCCAGCTGGGTCCTCAGCGCTCGCGCGCCGGTGTCCCGCGCAAGTTCGCCCGTCTTCGGATCGGTGGCGCTGCGAAGTTCACCGGAAATTTCGTTGAGAGCACCGGTGATGTCTTGCATCACAGACGAAAGCGCGCTGGAGGGGTTGTTGAAGTTGATGACCGCTGGCGCACCAACATTGGTACCTGTCAGCGCCAGCGACAAACCGGGCGCGATCCCGTCTATTTTATTGGACGAACTCGTGCGCGCGATCCCATCGAGTGCGAACTCGGCATCGGCCGACGTCTTTACCAATCGTGCAGGATCGCTCCCAGGCTGCCACGCCATTGCGGATAGTCCAGGGTTTGCAGGATCCTCAGTCGCTTCGATGACGAAACCGTTCTTCGCCCCGTCAGCACCCTTTATGACAAGTTGCGCACCCGTAGCTGTTTGGGCGACATAGGCGCTGAGACCGGCATTCTTGCCGTTTATGGCTTGCGCGACATCGGCCAAAGTCGCACCGGCAGCGATGTCCAGCGTCAGCGGAGCTTTGCCGGCATTCTCGGCAAACGAGGCCGAGTTCGTTTCTCCGAAACGGATCGTCAGCGTACCGGCACCGACAGTATCCTGCGCGCTCGCGTACGAGCCGCCGGTCAGAACCTGCCCACTGGCAAGTTTCGTGACTTCCAGCGAATAGCTACCCTTCCCGATCGAGCCCAGCGGGCTCGACACTGCTGCAACAGCGGGGTTCGAGATGGTCGGCAAAGGTGCAAGGTCGCCAGTGCGCAAACGCTCCCCCAAAGCCGTAGCGAAGGTCGAGAAACTGCTGCGGATGGAACCGGCAAGCGAGATGCGCCGTTCGAGCGTCTCGGACTGGGTTGTCAGCCGCTGGTTGCGACCTGCGAACTGCGCTTCAGCCAACTGCACCGCCAGGCCGGTCATGTCGACGCCGCTGCCGATCCCGAGAGAGGAGGCGATAGAGGAAGCTGAGATACTCATCGCTATGATAACGACGCTTCAGCGTGCGGATTAACCGTCAAACGACCATCCGCATCGAAACACAAGGCTGCAGGCACGTCGACGGCAGGCAGCGGCGGCGTTTCGCCCCGTTTCAACGAGAACACGTATGCAAGGACCGATGCGACCGCGCCGTACAGGTCTTCGCAAATGATCTGCCGTTCGCGGGTCGTATAATAGACCGAACGCGCAAGCTGCGGGATCTCGAGTGTCGGGAGATCGAGCTCGCGCGCCAGTTCTTTCATGGCCATCGCCTTGTCGCCGCGCCCCTTGGCCAGAACGATCGGTGCGGACGCCTTTAGCGGATCGTATGTCATGGCGACGGCGAAATGGGTCGGGTTGGTGATGACGAACTGCGCTTCTCGCATCGCGCCAGCTACGGAGCCGGTCGCGATGTCACGCTGACGTTGGCGCCGGGCGGCTTTCATTTCGGGCGAGCCTTCGGATTCCTTGTTTTCGTCCCGCATTTCCTGATGGCTCATCTTGAGGCGCTTTTGTTGGCGCATCCACTGGATCGGAAGATCGACGAACGCGATCACGACGAGCCCGGCAGCCAGCGCGAAAATCAGCGAGATGATGGCATGCCAGGCCGCGGACAATTGCGCGGATAGGTTGCCTCTGCCCAGACCGACGACCGTCTCCATGCTGGTCCACCACCACCAAGCGGCGATGCTCCCAAGAAGGGCGATCTTGAGCAGGCCCTTGCCCATTTCGATAAGGCCTTGCGGGCCGAACATGCGCTTCAGGCCGGACAGGGGATTGATACGCTGCCCCTTCGCCTTGAGATTGTCGACCACCCAGCGTCCCCGCCCGAATGCGAGCTGGGACAGGAGGGTCACGAGGATGACCGGTACGGCCAGTGTGAGAATAGCGGGGAGAGCAAGGAGCAGGCTCTGGTGCAGGAGCGCGTCGACGCTGAAATCATTAACATCGCGCATATCGAACATGAAGGCTTCGCGGGCGAGCTGCGAGAGGCCTTCTAGGAGCCATGGGCCCGCGATGGCCAGCCAGGCGCCGCCGAGCAGCATGACGGCGGCGGTGCCGGCGTCCTTGGAGCGGAGCACATCCCCCTTCTTGGCGGCGTCGACGAGCCGCTTTTCAGTGGGCGCGTAAGTTTTTTCGCCGGCGGTTTCCTCGCTCATCGCACAATCACGCTTTCGGTCTGGTCCAGCGCGTCGCCGACAAGGCCGGTGAACTGGTCGTAGATGAGCGGGGCGGAAATGATGAGCGCGGCCATTCCGGCAAGGACGCCTGCGGGCAATCCCAATGCGAAGAGGTTGAGCGAGGGGGCCGAACGGCTGAGGATGCCGGTGAGCACCTGCACCAGCAGCAGGATGAGCGTTACCGGCAGCGCGATCCGCAAGGCGGTTTCGAACATGAAACTGGCGAAACCGGCGATGGCGCCGAACCGTTCGGCGCCGAGCCAGGTCTGTCCGGGCGGAAACGCGTTGTAGCTTTCCGTCACCAGCGCGATCCAGTGGAGATGCGCGCCGGTCGCGAGGAAGATCAGCGTCAGGACGATCATGAAATACTGACCGAAGGACGTGGTCGTCCCCCCACCCATCGCATCCTGTGACACCGCCATGCTCATCCCCATCCCGCCACCGATCAGTTCGGCGGCAACGGTCGGCGCGGCGAAGGCGAGCTGCAACACGAAGCCCAGAGCCAGACCGACGATCACCTCGCCGGCGATGGTGAGAACGCCGTCGAGCGAGAGCAGTGCCGGCGGCGTGGCGATGGCGGGCATCCATATCGACACGAATATGGCAAGCGCGCCGGTGATCGATATGCGCACCGACATGGGCACCGATGTCGCCCCGAAGAACGGGGCGGCAAGCAGGGCCGCACCCAGCCGGGTCATCAGAAAGACGACCCGCCACATGTCCTGCTCCAGCGCACCAATGCCGAGATCGAGCCCGTTCACCGCGTCAGTCTCAGTCGCCGATCCGCGCGATTTCAGTGAAGATGTCCTGCGTGAAATCGGCCACGACCGACATCATCGACGCCCCCAGAATAACGAGCACGAAGGCCACCGCGCCGAGTTTCGGCACGAAGGTCAGCGTCTGTTCGTTGACCGAGGTCGCGGCCTGCACGAGGCCGATGACGAGACCGATGGCAAGACTGGCGATCAGGATCGGCGCCGCAACGAGGGCGGCGATCCACAGCATCCGGTCGGCCATGGAAAGAAGGATGGCGCTTTCGTCCATGATATTATCCGAAACTTGAGGCGAGCGAACCCATCAGCAGTGCCCACCCGTCGACGAGGACGAACAGCAGCAGCTTGAAGGGTAGCGAAACGATCATCGGGCTCATCATCATCATACCGAGGCTCATCAGCACGCTTGAGACGACGAGGTCGATGACGAGAAACGGCAGGAACAGCATGAACCCGATCTGGAATGCGGTCTTGAGTTCGCTGGTCACGAAGGCGGGCAGCAGGATCGAGAAGGGTACGTCCTGCGGGCTGGCGAACTGGCCGGCATCGGCGATGTCGGCAAACATCTGAAGATCGTATTCGCGCGTCTGGCGGATCATGAAGGCGTGAAACTGGTCGCCTGCCCGCTCGATCGCGACCTCTGCGCCGATTTCACCCGCCGAATAGGGGGCGATGGCGTTCTGGTTCACGTTTTCCAGAGTCGGCGCCATGATGAACATGGACAGGAACAGGCTGATACCGATCAGCACCTGGTTGGGCGGCGACTGCTGCAGACCGAGTGCCTGACGCAGGATCGCCAGCACCACGATGATGCGCGTGAAACTCGTCATCATCAGAAGAAGCGCTGGCAGGATCGTCAACAGGCCCATCACCAGCAACAGCTGGAGCGACAGGCTCAGCGGTTCGCCGCCAGCACCTGCCATCTGGCCGAAGGCGCGGTCGAGTGCGCCCGAAACCGCGGTATCCGAGGCCTGCGCATGCACCAGCGCCGGATAGGCGAGAGCAGTCAGAAAGGCTGTCAGCCTGGCGAAACGGGCGATCACTGAACGGTTTCCTCTGCCTGCGGGCGTGCCGGCGCTTCGGCCAGGCGGGTGAGGCCGTTGCGCGATGTGGACACGAGGATCTCGCGACCATGGAATTCGATCACGGCCAGACGCAGGGTGGGCGAAAGCATGGTGGTTTCCACGATGCGAACCGCCTTGCTGCCGCCAGCGGGGGCACCGAACTGACCCTGCATCTTCTTGGCAAGCTTGAGGCTGCCCCAGATCATTGCGCCAATCAGCGGCAGCAGGATCAGGAGCTTGAGGACGTACCAGAACATCAGGCGTGCTCGCCTGCACCGGTCGGCGTGACCATCAGCGGCGGAGTGCGGCGGTCGATCGCGGGTTCGCTGGAACTGGCACCAACGATTTCGAGTACGCGGATGGCGAAGCGACTGCCCTGGGCGACGACTTCGCCGCGCGCAATCAGCTTGCCGTTGACGAACATGTCGAGCGGTTCGTCGGTCAGGCGGTCGAGTTCGATGATGCTGGATTCGCCCAGAGCCAGCACGTCGCGCAGGCGCATGGATTTGCGGCCGAGTTCAACGGTGAGGCGGACGTCGATGTCCTGAATGAGGCCGAAGCCGTCTGCGTGCGAAACCATGGGTTCTACTCCGAGAGGAATGTTTGGGTAAGTTCGAGGGCGACACGGTCGTCGAGTTCGCCGACACAGCCATGCGCGATGGTGAGATTGCCGGTCATCAGCGGGACGTTGCGGTTGACCGCGACCGGGATGACCGAGCCGGGTTCAAGGCTGGCGAGCCGCGCGATCGACATCGGAACGTCGACCAGTACGGCGCGCAGCGGAAGATCGACTTCGGCAATGGCCGACCCATTGAGACCGCGTGCACCGATCGTCCGGCCGGTAGCCGGCGAGACGGCGCGCGTGCCGACGATTTCGGCGATCGTCGAGTTGCACGCCGCAAGCCGGACCTTCCACGGTCGCGCGCTTTTGGCAGACGTGATGGTGAGCGTTACCGTCCAGACGCGATCGCCCGATGCATAGGGTGCAACCTGTTCGACTTCTTCGCCATTCGCGCTTGCCGCGATGCCGCGCCGATCGCTGGCTGCCTGAATGACTTCGGCCATGCGGTCCTCGAACTGCTGTGCGAAACGGTTGGCGGAGGCAGGCAGGACGGTGCATTTTTCGTCCACTTCGCCCGTGCCGCCGAGGATCCGTTCGAACTGGCCAACCAGTTCGCCGATCCGGACCGAAATCAGGATTCCACGGCTTTCCTGCCCGATCGAATAGAAGCTGTGGCGATGAGCCGCCCCGACCTTTGCAAACCATTCGCCAACAGGCAGCAGTTCGGCGTCGGCAATGTCCACGGCAAGCCCGCGATCATCGCACAGTTGGGACAGCTGATGCTGCGACTGCTGGGCGATGCCGCGCGCAAACCGGGCGAACTCGATATCGAGTTCGGGCGGAGTTGCCGCGCGGCTGAGCAGCTCGTCGCAGTGACATGCTGCCCGGGCCACAGCCTCGGGGATACCGGTCGTGATCATTGGACGATGAAGGACCGGAAATAGACGCTGTCGACGCCGCCGAAGCCTTCGCGTTCTTCAAGCGTTTCATTGATCGCCTTGGTCAGACGCTTCTGCAGTTCTTCCTTGCCGCGGATGCTGGCGAGATCTTCTTCGCTGGTTGCGGCAAGCTCGGCCAGAATGCGCGACCGCAGAGCGGTTTCATGCTCGTTCAGCCACATCATCACGCGCCCATCGTAATGAGTCGATGCAGCGAGGCTGACCTGGATCAGCGCAGTTCCATTCGCCAGGTTGGACGTGAACTCGTCGGAAAAATTGTAATAGGCCGTGCGGTATTTGCCCCCGCCGCCACCGTGGATGGCGGGCGCCGCTTCCTTCTCTCCGCCTTCTGCGACGAAGGGATAGGGATCTTCTTCGCCCTTGAGCACCAGCTTGGGATTGCGATCTTCTTCCTTCGCCCCGTGCGCACCGAGCATGCCGCTGGCGAATGCGGCATAGGTACCGCCGCCGCCTGCACCCAGCAGAACCAGCGAGAAAAGCACCAGCTTGAGCTTGCCGCCCTTTTTCTTTTTCACGGTTTCTTCGGAAGTTTTATCGTTCGACATGGGGTAATCCTGTTGAATGGAATGCTGACAGATCAGGCGTAGAGAGCGTCATCGCCGGAGTTTCTGGCAGGCTTCTGGGTGCCCGGCCGGGCACGTTCATCGTGGCGGCCACGCTGGTCGAATTGCTGCGAACGGCCATTGTCCCCCGCATTGCCCTGACCGGATGCCGCGCTGGAATTGCCGTTGCCGCCATGACGGTCCGCAGCGGCGTGATTGTTCTGGTTCTGCGCGGATTGGGAATGACCGCCCATATCCTGCTGGCGGGGCATTCCGCGATCGCTGGCCATCGCTGCCGCCAGCGCGCGCTGGCTTTCCTGATTTTCGGCTGCGATCTCGACGTTCATCTTGCCGGCGGACTGATCGAAGGTCACGGTCAGAGCGCCGAATTCCTTATGGGCCACGGCGATGGCAGCAGGTTTGGACAGATCCATCTGCCGGGCTGCGGTGAGATGTTCGACGACGCGTTCGACCTGAGCGAACTGGTCGGTGGTCACCGTACGCGGCGTTACAGTGCCAGCCCGGGCGGCAACCATCGTATCTTCGAAACGGGCCGAGACGAGCTGCGGCGATACCTTGGCGAGATCGGCCGTTGTGGTCTGGCTGGCGGGAGCCTGCCTGTCGCTGGCGGGACGGTCACCATCCTGCTTGCGGTCGCCGCTGGCGGGATCGAGGGTGGGCTGGACGGCTGGCTGGCTGGTCGTGGCAGAAGCCGATACGGCTTTCGCATCGACCGGCGTAGCCTGTGCCGTGCCAGCCGCGACGGCCTGGGAAAGGCGGTCGTTCGTGGCAGGAGCAGGCGAAGCGGACTGCGCCTTGCCCTCGGGCGCGGTGACGAGCAGATCGGCCGCCTTGGCATCTACCGGTTTGTCGGCCGCGGCGATACGCACGACGAAGGATGTGGGTTCGGAACTTTCGGAAGACGGTGCCTCGACCCCGGTGGCGACGAGTTCGGCAGCGATGGCCTGGGGCGCGATGCCCGAAGCGTTATTTATGGGTTTGCCTGCCGAGAGCGGCGTATCGGACGAGCCTGCGACAACTGGAGCCTGGGCCGGCGGAGGCACGAGAGACATGAGGGGCGAAGCCACCAGGGCAAGTTCGACATCGGCATCGGCAACCGGATCGACCGGCAAAAGCGGCAAGATATTGCCGGTCGGCAATTCACCGTCCTGCCGCTCGTGGGTGCCGCTCTCTGCCATACCGAGTCCGGCCGGCAGGACCGGCAAGACCGATGCGAGCTGGTTCAGCAGGTCGGCGAAGCCGTCCACGCCCTGCGAAGCACCGTTTTTACGCCCGCTTTCGCCATCCAGACCGGCGGCGACGGATTGGGTGTCGGGCGTTTTCGAATGGGCAAACGAGATGTTCATGGCAAGTCCGTGTTAGGTTCACGGACAGTCTATCAAGAAGCGTGCCAAACTCTCGCTCTGCTACCCCTTTTCCAGGCTGGCAACGATTTGGCGCACCAGATCCCGCCGGCTTTCCTTGGCCTTGCGCAGACGCATGTCGGACTGGGCGAGCACTTCGCGCTTGGCCTGCGACTGAAGTTCGGCTTCTTCCGCCTGTTTTTCACTCAGTTCGGTAAGGCGCTGCAACTGGTCGCCCATGGCCTTGCCGCTGCGCAGATCGGCGCCGACGATGTCGCCTTCGCGCTGGGCATAGTGCGCGGCGAGACTGCGGGTGCGTTCTGCCACGCCGAACAGGCGCGCGCGGGTGGCCTCCGCTTCGCTGGCGGCCGCGACAGACTGAATGCGCTCCACCGACCGGATGCGCTGGATGAGCTCGGCGCGCCTCAGCTTCCGGCGTTCAGGCGTCACGGCTGACGAGCTGCGTCAATTGTTCGGATGCGGCGGCGATATCCACGCATTCGCCATGGCCCTGAGACAGGAACCGGCTCATGTGTGGATGAAGGGCGATGGCTTCGTCGAGCAGGGGATCGGACCCTTGCCGATATGCCCCCATCATCACGAGATCGCGATTGGCCTCATACGTCGCACTGAGCGCGCGGAACCGCCGCGCATTCACGGCATGTTCGGGCGCAACGATATCGTTCATCACGCGGCTGAGCGAGGCGCCGACATCGACTGCCGGATACTGGCCGCGCTGGGCGATTTCCCGCGAAAGCACGATGTGACCATCGAGGATCGCACGGGCGGTATCGACGACCGGATCGTTCTGGTCGTCGCCATCGGCGAGCACGGTGTAGATGCCGGTGATGGCCCCGCCGGATTCTTCCGAATTGCCGGCGCGTTCGATGAGTTTGGTAATGGCGGACAGGGCCGAGGGCGGATACCCGCGCGCCGCGCCCGGCTCGCCCAGCAGGATCCCGATCTCGCGCGCCGCATGCGCAACGCGGGTCAGACTGTCGAGGATCAGGAGAACGCGCTTGCCTTGCGAGCGAAGATGTTCGGCAATGGATGTCGCGAGCATGGCGCCGCGCAGTCGCAAATTGGCCGCGTGATCCGCTGGAACCGCGACGATAGCGGTTTTCGCCGCGCGATCGCCGGCCATGTGCCGGGTCACGAAATCGGAGACTTCGCGCGCCCGTTCGCCGATCAGCCCGACGACGACGGCATCGGCCTGCGCATTGTCGACGATCATGTCCATCAGTACCGATTTGCCGACGCCGGATCCGGCCATGATACCGATGCGCTGGCCCACGCCGAAGGTGGTCAGCGCGTTCAGTGAGCGGATGCCGCTGTCGAACACCTGGGTCACGCGCGACCGATCGAGCGCACCGACACGGTAACCGCCCGCCGGCCAGCTGGTGGTGGCCATGACCGGGCCGCCGCCATCGATCGGTTCGCCCGATCCGTCGACCGCACGGCCGAGAAATTCCTGCCCGACACCGAGCATGCCCGGTCGCCCTTCGGGACGTACGATCGCACCGGGACGCAGCAGAACCGTATCGCCGAGCATCATCATCATGGTGTGCCCGTTGCGAAAGCCGATGGTTTCGGCGCGATGTTCGGACGATTCCCCCTGCGCGATCGCGCAGATCGTGCCGATGGGTACGCCAAGGCCGGAGACCTCGATCAGGCCGCCATCGCAGGCGACCACCCGCCCGAACCGGCGCGGGGCCAAATCGAGCGAGGCAGAGGCGACGGTCGAGAATGTGCGATCGATCAGCGCGTGCATGAATCGAAGATTTCGGCGAGTGCGCGGCGCCATTGCTGCGGTCCGTCCTCGACCCCGCCGTCGTCGGTTTCGACGCGCAATCCGCCCCGCTCGACGCTGCCGTCGGCAACCAGTTCCAGGCTCGCCGGGACGCTGGCTTTGACGAGCTCGAGATCTTCGGGATGGATATGGATGATCCGCTGGTCGTGCTTGCGCTGAAGCATGGCGGCCGCCGCTTCAACCCGCCGGGCCAGCCCTTCGCTGTCGAGGGCGAGCGGTAGTACCGCTTCCTCGCACAGCGCGTGGACGGTCGCGAGCATACGGTCGCGCAGCTGACGCTCGCTTTCCGCATCGAAGCGGGCGAAGGCGAGTTCGATGGCCGATCGGGCAGCCCGTTCGGCAGTCAGCTGGGCATCGAAATCGGCACGGGCGGACAGCTGGCCATCTTCATAGCCAGCGCGATAGGCCTTTTCGGCCACGTCTTCGGTCTCGACCGGTTCTTCGGGAACCTGCGGCTTCGCATAGCGTCCGTCGCGGGCGAAACTGCCCGGCCGGCCGAGGGCGGCGTAGGCGATCCTAGACATAGTCTTCGTCGCCTTCGCCCATGATGAGTTCGCCGTCGGCAATCAGGCGCTTGGCGATGGTGACGATGTCCTTCTGTGCGGCTTCGACCTCGGTTTTCTTGACCCGGCCACGCGCTTCGATTTCATCGCGCAAACCGTCTGCCGCACGCGAGGACATGGCACCGAAGAACTGTTCGCGCTGTTCCTCTTCCAGGCCCTTGAGTGCGAGAATAAGCGTATCGCTTTCGATTTCGCGCAGCAGCACGCCGGTCATCTTCGTATCGAGCACGAACAGGTGCTCGAACTTGAACATTTCGTTCTCGAGTTCCTTGGCGAGCTGTTTGTCGATCTTGCCGATCTTCGGCATAACGTTCTTCTCGATGCTGCGATGCGAACGGTTGATGATGTCCGCCGCGTGACGAATACCGCCCATGCTAAGCGGGATCGTACCATGCAGCTTCTCGATCTTGGCATTGAGCGTGTGTTCGAGAATTTCGATCGCCTGGCGCGACACCGGGCCGAGACGCGCGACGCGGTGCAGCACCGGCGTGTGCAGATCTTCGGGCAGCGCAGCCAGGGCGGCAGCAGCGACATCAGTATCGAGCTGCAGCAGCAAAACGGCAATCGCCTGCGGGTGTTCGTCGGCGAGGATTTCACCGATGATCTTGGGATCGAGCCAGCGCAGCAGGCCGAGGGCAGGCAAGCCTTCCTCTTCCGCTTCCGGAGCCACCTGACGCATGAGATTGTCGGTCTTCACTTCGCCGACGGCGCCGTTCAGCAACCGGCGGACATTATCGACCCGGCCATGTCCGGAAATGCCGCTATGCTCGGTCGAGCGCGAAAAGCCGGCGATGGCGTCGGAGATCGCCTGCGGCTCGACTTCGCCTATGCCGCACATCGTGCCCGCAAGCTGACGCAGTTCGTCAGGGGTCAGCTGGCTAAGAATTCGCGACGCGTCTTCTTCGGCCAGCAGCATCACCATGATCGCCGCCTTGTCGGTGCCGCCAAGCAGATGCTGTGCAGGCGCCGTCATGCCGATGCTCCCTGGCGCATATCTTCGGCGAGCAGGCGACGTAGTGCCAGGACGGCATCATCGGGATTCTCGCGCGCGATGCGCTGGGCGAGTTCGATCTGACCGTCGAGAGCTTCCCGGTCGTAGGGCGTGACGACGCCCATGCCGGGACCGCCCAGAGCGGCAACCTCGCCACCGGCGCCCTGCGGTTCGAGCGTGCTGCCATCCTTGGCGTTGCTGCGCAGCGCATTGATCGCAGGCCGCACGGCCAAAAGCAGGACGAGCAGCACGGCAAGAATGGCGACGCCGTTGCGCACGGCCATGCCGAACCAGCTCGTTTCGTAGAAGGGCAGTTCATCCCCTTCCACCTTTTCGAAAGGCCGCATCACCACGGTCACCTGATCGCCGCGATCCTGACGCGCGCCGACGGCTGCCGTAACCAGTTCCTTGACCTTGTTAATGTCCGCCGCGCTAGCCTTGGCTAAGGCAGCCTGATCGATTGCGACGGCGACCGAGAGATATTTAATCGAACCGGGCGAGAGATTGGAAACCGAGACCTCGCGGCCCATTTCATAGACCCGGGTCGCACTGCTTTCGCCCACGCCGCCAGCAGCCTGGGCGCCCTGCGTATCTTGCGGCGCGCCTTGCCGCGCTTCCCCTTCAGCAGGGGGCGTATTCGCCAGCACACCGGGAATTCCGCCGGCAGGTGCGTTGCCGCTCTGCGACTGCTGCGTGGTTTCGCGACGGACGGTGCCATCCTTGTCGTAGCTTTCGCGCGCGGAGGTGACCTCGTTCATGTCCAGCTCTACCTGAACCTGCGAGGTAAAGGCATCGCTGCCGAACATCGGTGCAAGCAGGTGATCCACCTGCGCATTAAGCTTTGCTTCCATCTGCGCCTGCAGATCGAGCCGGCCGCTGTTCGGATCGCGAGCCTGAGTCAGCAATTTGCCGTGCTGGTCCACGACCTTGACCGCATCGATCCCAAGGCCGGGTACGGATGCAGCCACGAGATTGGTGATAGCCGTGACCTGTCCGTCGGTAAGCTGGCGACCGCGCGCCAGACGGACCATCACCGATGCGGAAGGTGCGACATCTTCGCGCACGAACACCGAACGTTCGGCCTTGGCGATATGGACGCGGACCGCTTCGACGCCGTCGATTTCCGCGATGGTCATGGTCAGTTCGCGTTCCTGCGCCGCGCGCAGACGATCGCCTTCCAGCGTACGACTGGCCCCCATCGGGAGGCTTTCGATAAGGTCGGTACCGCTTTGTGGGGATGCGAGCGATCCATCGGACGCCACCAGCATCCGCGCGCGATAGACGTCGTCTTCGCCGACCGTCAGCGCACCGGTGCCATTGTCGATCGTATAATCGATCCCGGCCTTGTCGAGCGTCTCTACCACGCTGGCGCGTTCGGAATCGGCAAGGGAGGAATACAAGACACGCTGCGGCGCGGGGGACAACGTCGCCCACGTCAGTGCCAGCAGACCCAGACCGGCCATTCCGCCGAACCAGGGCAGCGCCCGCTTCACGGCTGGCTGCGCGGTGAAGGCGCGAAGGCGGTCGCCAAACGAGCCACCCCCGGCTGTGAGCGGAGTCAGCATGCCGGAGCCTTGGCTCTCGGCAGGTACCAGACCGTTCATGGATTAGATTCCCATCCGCATGGTTTCCTGGTACGCGGCAAGCAGCTTGTTGCGGACCTGGAGAGTTGCTTCGAAGGCGACCCCGGCTTCCTGCCGGGCCAGCATCACCTTGGCGATATCGGTTTCCTCGCCGCGTTCATACGCGGCGGTCATGCGGCCGGATTCTGCCTGGACCGAATTGACGTTATCCAGCGCTGTGCGGAGTGAATCGCCAAAACTGGGCGCCCCACCCGTCGCTTCGGCCGGTCCGGCAGACTTGGGCTGATGAACGTCCTGCAGGACTTTGGAGCGATCGATGATCTGCTGACGCAGCGCAATAATCTGCTCCAGCGATCCGCCACCGCCAATGCCTCCTACGGGGTTCATCGACCTGCTCCTACGGCAATGCCGGCATCACGGAAGGACGCGAGGCGATAGCGCAGCGTGCGTTCGCTTATGCCCAGAGCGCGGGCGGCATTGGCGCGGTGACCGCCGACCGATTCCAGCGCTTCCATGATGGCGCGCGCTTCGGAGATCTGGACAATCTTCGACAGTTTTGCCGATGCTTCAGGTTCAGCGGCAACCGGTGCTTCGACCGGCTTTTCGACGGCGCGCGCAGTCATGTCGAAGACGATATGCTCGATACCGATTTCCGCATGGCCCTGCGACAGCAAGAGTGCCCGGCGCATGACGTTTTCGAGTTCGCGGACATTGCCTGGCCATGGATAATTGGCCAGCGCGGCAAGCGCTGCATTGCTGATCCAGGGCATGCGTTCGCCCTTGCCGACATGGCGCAGCAGCATGGCAAATGCCAACGGAGCGATATCGGCACGGCGTTCGCGAAGTGCCAGCATTTCGATGGGAAACACGTTGAGGCGATAATAAAGGTCAGCACGAAAACGGCCTTCCTGAACTTCATGCGGGAGGTCGCGGTTGGCGCAGGCAATGATGCGCACATCAACCTTGATCGGCCGGGTCGCACCGATCGGGACGACTTCGCCTTCCTGAAGGGCACGCAGCAGCTTCGCCTGAAGCGAGAGCGGCATTTCAGCGATTTCGTCGAGCAGCAGGGTGCCGCCGTCGGCAGCACGGAAAAAGCCTTCGCCCGCGGCATTGGCGCCTGTGAACGAGCCCTTTTCATGGCCGAACAGCATCGCTTCCAGCATGGTTTCGGGAATGGCGGCGCAGTTGACAGCGATGAAGGGCTTGGCGGCGCGGGCGCTACGGCGATGGATGAAATTCGACAGCACTTCCTTGCCCGTACCCGTGGGTCCGTTGATCAGCACCGGGATGTTCGTGCGTGCGAGACGATCCGCCAGTGCGATGATGGAAAGCGAGGCGGGATCCGCAGCAACAGGACCTTCACCGGCATATGTCATCGCAACCAGCGCGGCGATACTGCTTTCGGCGATGGGATCGCTGTAGGTGATCGTACCACCGGCGCCCGACAGTTCGAACCCCGACGCGTCCCCACGCGCCAATCGGATAGTCCGTCCACCGCAATCCGATGAACGATCGCCCTGATCGGCCAACGTCACAGGTCGATCCATGAACAAGGACGAGGCAATTCCCGCCATCCGTGCATCGATCGTCCCATGTATTTTCGAAAAATTTTGGGTTTTCGTAATCCCGTCCATCAGTGCCCCCACTTGGCAAGTCTTAGCGACGAAGGGGGATTTGCGGCCTGGACGTCCAACTTTTGGATAATTTTAGGCCTAGTGAAAACACGTATTATGGTTAACGTTCGTTAAGGCCTTGAAAAATTTGACCCTTAAGCCGGTTAAATTCCTGCCGGTCTGGTTCTCGGCTGCCGCATCCTGTTGGGGGGCAGTGATCGTAGACAAAGTGATCGTAGACCAAAGGGAATTTAGCCATGAACGTGATCAACACCAATATCGGCGCGATGAAAGCCGCAAACTCCGCGAACGCTGCCGGCAAAGCTCTGGGCACCGCGATGGAACGTCTGTCGACCGGCAAGCGCATCAATAGCGCCAAGGACGACGCCGCCGGCCTCGCAATTGCCAGCTCGATGACTTCGCAGGTGCGCGGCATGAGTCAGGGTATCCGCAACGCAAACGACGGTATTTCGATGGCGCAGACCGCTGAAGGCGCGCTCAACGAAGTCACCAACATGCTGCAGCGTATGCGCGAGCTGACGGTTCAGGCAAAGAATGGTAGCTATTCGGGCGGCGATAAAGCCAATATTCAGAAGGAAATGACAGCGCTTTCCACTCAGATTGGAAGCGTTCTCACCAATACGGAGTTCAATGGCAACAAGCTCTTCGACGGAACAGCGGGTGACGAAGGCTCTGTTACAATCCAAGCAGGTGCGAACGCGGCAGACAAAGTTACTCTGACTTTTGGAAACCTGAACACCGATGACGTGGACGCCGACGGCACGGCCGATGACCCGACTGCCATCGCAACTGCCCTCGCCATCGACCTTACGAAATTCGAAACGGCCGACGGTACCGACGCTGGTGCAGATGTGGACTGGCTTGACCAGTTTGATAAAGCCATTTCGCAGGTTTCGACAGTTCGTGCCGATTTGGGTGCAGCACAGAACCAGCTGGAATCGGCGGTGAACAGCTTGTCGAATAATGTCACCAATCTCTCCGACGCTCGTTCGCGCATCGAAGACACCGATTATTCGGCTGAAACGACCGCGCTCGCCAAGTCGCAGATCCTGAGCCAGGCTTCGAGCGCCATGCTCGCACAGGCCAATCAGAGCCAGCAGAACGTCCTCTCGTTGCTCCGCTAACCTCCTGAACCCAGGCAACGAGAAGCAAGGCCCGTCGCTCGCAAGAGCGGCGGGCCTTACGCTTTTCCGCCGGGCCAGAGAATGACTACGCGTTAACGCTGATCCCGCCGGAAAGCGAAAATTCGCTCCACCAAGTCAATAGGGAGCGAGGGAGTTAACTATGATCTCGGCAGCATACGAAACGCTTTCGCCGCATATGAACTGCATGCGTGCCGAAGCGCGGACCAATCTGTTCGTCATGGCCAAGTTGGCGGCGGGCGGCAGCGTATGCACGGTGAAGGTTCGCAACATCTCGTCCGGCGGCGCCCTGGTGGAAGGCGCGGCCCTGCCCCCTCCAGGAACGCCATGCCGGCTCATTCGCGGAGATATCTCGCTCGAAGCGCAGATCGTCTGGCTGCAGGCCAGCAGGGTCGGACTGCAGTTCCACGGCCGGGCAAAAGTCGCCGATTGGCTGCCCTCCGGCCAGAACACCCAGACCGACGTAGACCGCGCCGTGGCGCAGACCAAAGCAGAACTGACCCACGCCCCGATTGCCAGATCAGCCACGCCCCTCATCTCGACCGCGCTGACCGCGGCCGATGTCGCAAAGGTCGCGGACACCCTCGAAATACTGGGCGATGAACTGGCCGACGACCCGGCGGTAGTGGCAGGTTACATGGCGAAGCTTCAGGCGTTCGATATTTCCGTCCAGACGCTGCGGAAACTGGCAGCCATGCTCGAGCGGTCAGCTGCGAGCTAATATAGCGAATTTCACATTTGCGCCGATCCGTCGCCGCGCTTATCTAAAGCGCAACTACCGGGAGGATCGAGTTCGGCGAAGCCGGACCACGCGACATGTTCAGGACCAGCCCCAACCTTTCTGCAGCGGTTTTGTGGCCGTTTGCGATCGTCCCAATGGCAGGGCGCTGAACACCTTGCACGATCATCCGAAAACAAGGCAGGTCGAACAGGGCGGATTTCTGCTGTTCCTCGCGCTCGTATCGCTGGCGCTGCTGGCGATCGTACTGCCTTTTCTCCAGCCGATGTTGTGGGCCGCGCTCGCCGCGATCCTGTTCCAGCCGCTTTACCGCTGGTTTCTGGCAAAGCGCCCGCTGAAAACGACGCAGGCAGCGCTTGCCAGCATGCTCGTCATTCTATTTGCGGTGGTGTTGCCGGCACTGTGGATCGGCAGCGCGGTGATCGACGAGGCAGCGGGGCTGTTCCTTGCCTTCCAGGATGGCCAGATCGATGTAGCGATGTATTTCGAGCGGGTGTTTGGAGCCTTGCCTGCCAACATTCAATCTTCGCTCGATAGCGCAGGGTTCGGCGATCTGGGCGATATACAGGAACGCGCGCAGACCTTCATCCAGGCCTCTCTGGGTATTATCGCCGCACAGGCGTTGGCGATAGGCGGTAGTGTCGTCGGCTTTGTGTTGAGCTTCGGAATTGCCCTTTACGTCGGTTTCTTCCTGTTACGCGACGGGCGCACGATCGGGGAGGCAATCCTTGCTTCGATGCCGATGGACAGGAACATTGCCGACAGATTGGCGCTGCGTTTCCTGACGATCGTTCGCGCCACCATCAAGGGGTCGGTAGTCGTCGGACTGGTGCAGGGGGCGCTTGGGGCCATTACCTTCTGGATAGTGGGCATTCCATCCGTCCTGCTGCTGGGCGTGATCATGGCGATCGCTTCGCTGCTGCCGGCCGTCGGACCGGCGATCGTCTGGGCGCCGGCAGCGATCTATCTGCTGGCGACGGGAGCGGTATGGCAGGGCGTAGTAGTTATCATCTCAGGCGTGGCGATCATCGGCATGGCCGACAACGTATTGCGTCCGATCCTGGTGGGCCGCGACACGGGGATCCCCGACTGGCTGGTGCTGGTGACTACACTAGGCGGGATCGCATCGATGGGCTTGTCGGGCATCGTCGTCGGCCCGCTGGTGTGCGGCCTGTTCCTCGCCGCTTGGGGCATTTTCGCAGAGCAGCGTGAAGGCGGTAATTCGCCCGCGGCCACGAACCAGCCGGATCAGGCCGCGCGGATATCCTGAGTACCGCCAGCGCCGCCATCCTTCGCGTTTAATCCATCGAAGATCGCACCGACGATCAGCGCCAGCTTTTCCTCGCTCAGCCGTTCGTCGATCATCGCGATCATGTAGGGCTGAAGATAGCAGTTCACCATCTGGTTGATGAGCGACAAGGCGGTATCGACCTCGAGACCCTGCAAATACCCTTCGGCCTGTGCCTCCGCAATCAGCTCGCACAGATAGTGATCGGCGAGATCGATATAGCTGCGCGCATATTCGAAATATCGTTCACCCATTTCGACATAGAGATTGAAGGTCGCCGGATCGTCGCGATAATTCTGTCGCAGCAGGAGGAATCGGCGCGCGATAAATTCATACATCTTGCGCCGCGGCGGCAGACCCGAAGCCATGACTTCGTCCATGACGGCAAGTTTGGGGGCGAACCATTCGCCGGTCACCGCTTCCAGCAGATCGCCTTCTTCGGGAAATACGGCATCGAGCCGGGCGCGTGCGACACCCAGTTCGGCGGCCAGCTTGGTACGGGTTACTTCCTCGCCGCGGCGCTCCATCAGACGCATGGCCTCGCGCGCAAAGCGGCTCCGCAGTTCCTGGATGTCGTCGTCACTCACGGCAAGGCGCTCCCGTCTCGTCCTGCCAGTTCAATTAGGATGGGAGGCGCGGCGGTTAAACCCCTTCCCGCGAACGCGACGATCTTTTTCTCGGAGGGAGCGGGAAGAACGCCGACGTACGGGCCTTGTATTCGTCATAACCCGGGCGCGAGGCTTTCATGCCGCGTTCGAGGAGTGGAGCGCCGGACCATTTCGTCAGCGTGAATGTAAGGAACAGGGGGCCGACCACGGTGACAGCGGCCACCCACCACCCTGCACTGGCAGCTGCAATCCAGATGCCCCACCAGACACAGGCATCACCAAAATAATTGGGATGGCGGGTGTATCGCCAAAGCCCGCGATCCATGACCTTGCCCTTGTTCTCGGGGTCAGCCTTGAAGCGCGCGAGTTGCCAATCGCCAAGCCATTCGAACGCTATGCCGGTCGCCCACAGGCCAAGTCCGAAAAGCGCGAGGCCGCTTATCGGCGTCAAGCTGCTGGCTTCCAGGATCCCATATTGCGCGGGGCTCGAAACAAGAAACAGCAGCACCGACTGACTCAGGAATATCTTTGTCAGCGCGGCTGAGGCGAAGCGGCCCTTCTCCCGATCTTTCCTGAGTATGCGCGCATAGCGTTTATCCTCGCCTTCACGCCGCCAGCGGATAAGCAGATGGATGCATAGCCGCATTCCCCAGATTACCGTCATCGCCATCAGCAAGCTGGCGAGAGGGCCCGGGTCGAACAGCCGTAACCAGCTGACCGCAGCCATCACAGCCATTCCCCCACCCCAATAGGCGTCGACGAAGCTGACATCGTCGATCTGTACCGCGACCACCCACAAGATCATGGCCAGTCCGAACAATATGGCCGCATTGGCCAGCAGCGCTTCAGCTATCACCCTTCATCTCCCCCAGCGTCTGCGCGCTCTTTTCAAGAGCGACGAAGCGGTCACAATCAGGACGTTTCTCGCGGTAGAATGCAGCAAGATGCGCAAGATCGGCCCGATAGTCGCCGGTTGGCATCATGGCTTCTCCCATACCTCCGCGCATTGTCTTATTGTTAACCCATGCAGGGACGATGGGTACACCCGCCGCCACGGCGATATGGTAGAAGCCCGTTCGCCAGCCACCCTTGAAGGTGCGGGAGCCTTCCGGCGCGATCACAAGCGCCAATTCATCGGAAGCCTCGAAGGCGGCCGCAACCTGGTCGACATATTTTCCGCGCTTCGTCCGGTCGACCGGCACACCCCCCATGTCGAGCATGAAGTTGGTCATCGGCCATTTGAACAGACTGGTCTTGCCCATGAAGCTTGGCTTGATACCGAGTTGGTTTGCCGCGCCAAGAAAGAAAACGAAGTCCCAATTCGAAGTATGGGGCGCGCCTAGAATTATGAACTTTTCGCAATCGGGCCTGCGGCCTTCGATTTTCCATCCCTTCCAGCGGTAAAGGCCCAGCAGGATGCGCTGTACCATTCGGCTCGAAAGCGCTGGCCGACGGTTTGGATCAGTAGGCATGGTCTCTCCCTGAACCCGCCCATAGACCAAGACGCGGCGAAAGCGAGTGCCGAGCTGTCAGGAATCCAGAGCGGGTCGATACGGGAGTTCAGTCGCCGGGGCGGCGCGTTGTGGTACTGAAAGCCGCCGGCTTCGTGGGAGCCTCCCGGCGGTCGGCCCCATCGATTTCTCTTTCGCCAGAAGCGCCGGTCTCGTCGGCTATTTCGCTGGTCATATCCGCGAATAGCGCTTCGTAGTGGTTGATGGCCCTGCGGAGTTCTTCGGTCGTCGCGTCGCTCGAACGGGCAGCGATTTCGTGGCCGGCGAAGTAATGTTTGGCCACATCGCCATGATCGACGGTCAGATCGGCGTGGCGGTTTTCGAAATCGCCCATCGGGTAACCGCGGGTGTTCATAACATCGGTCAGCAGGCGATCGGCGCGGCTCACCGCCTCTACCGGGCTATCGACGAACAACGCCTTGGTTTCATTCCAGTCGTTTGCATAGCCGTCGCGTTCGGAAGCAGTGAGCGGGCGTATCTGGAGTTTCGCTACGCGTTCCCTGCGTTCGATCAGATCGTCTTCGGCAGCGCTCCGCTTTCCTCGCGCCTCTACCGTACGATCATATTCCTCGCCGAAGGCATCGCGCAGCGCCTGCGTGCGACGCCGACGCATGAAGAGCCAGACGAGCAACAGGATGACAACTGCTGCAGCAATAACGACGGCAAGGGTAATTTCCTGGCCCGACATGGATATCTCTCCTAGACACCCGCCCAATCCCCATAATTACTAACCGCAATGCGCGTGAGGGCCATGCGGTTCCGCGGCGCTACATCCTGAAGACCCCGAACTGCGGGCGTTCGGGGATCGGCGCTTCGAGTGCTGCGGCAAAAGCCAGGCCAAGCACGTCGCGCGTCTGCACCGGATCGATGACGCCGTCGTCCCAAAGCCGCGCAGTGGCATAATAGGGATTGCCTTCGTCTTCGTACTTTTGCCGGATCGGGGCCTTGAATTCTTCCGCCTGTTCCGCCGTCCAGCTGTCGGCATCGCGGTGCACCGTGGCCAGAACCGATGCCGCCTGTTCGCCCCCCATCACGCTGATCCGCGCGTTGGGCCATGTAAAGAGGAAGCGGGGGGAGTAGGCGCGCCCGCACATGCCATAGTTGCCGGCGCCGAAGCTGCCGCCGATGACCACGGTCACCTTGGGCACGCTGGCGGTCGCGACAGCCGTCACCAGCTTCGCGCCATGTTTGGCGATGCCTTCGGCCTCGTATTTGCCGCCAACCATGAAACCGGAGATATTCTGCAGGAAGAGGAGCGGGATGCGTCGCTGGCAGGCAAGTTCAATGAAATGCGCGCCCTTCTGCGCGCTTTCGGAGAATAGCACGCCGTTGTTCGCCAGGATGGCCACCGGCATGCCCCAGATGTGGGCGAAGCCACAGACCAGTGTGCTGCCGTAGTGCGCCTTGAATTCGTGGAATTCGCTGCCGTCGACCAGCCGCGCGATGACTTCGTGAACGTCGTAAGGCGCACGCACATCTTCCGGCACCAGCGCATAAAGATCCTCGGCGTCGAATTTCGGCGCGCGGGGCTCTTTCAGCTGGATATCCTTTGCATGAGCGTAGTTGTCGCCGAGGTGGCTCACGATATCGCGCACGATGGTGAGCGCGTGTTCATCATTCTCCGCCAGATGATCTACCACGCCGGATTTCTTCGCATGCAGGTCGCCGCCGCCGAGTTCCTCGGCGCTGATTTCCTCGCCCGTGGCCGCCTTCACCAGCGGTGGCCCGGCGAGGAAGATCGTGCCCTGATTGCGCACGATTACCGTCTCGTCGGACATGGCGGGCACATAGGCTCCACCGGCAGTGCACGATCCCATCACGCAGGCAATCTGCGGAATGCCGAGCGCCGACATGTTCGCCTGATTGAAGAAGATACGACCGAAATGGTCGCGGTCGGGAAAGACCTCGGCCTGGTGGGGAAGGTTCGCCCCGCCGCTGTCGACCAGATAGATACAGGGCAGGCGGTTTTCCTGCGCGATCTCCTGCGCACGCAAGTGCTTCTTCACCGTCATCGGGTAATAGGTACCACCCTTAACGGTGGCATCGTTGCTCACGATCATCACCTGACGGCCGGAGACACGCCCGATCCCGGCAATCAGACCCGCGCCATTGATCTCGTCCTTGCCATACATGCCATTGGCGGCAAGCTGGCCGATTTCGAGGAAGGAACTGCCGGGATCGAGCAGGCGCTCCACGCGCTCGCGCGGGAGAAGTTTGCCCCGCCCGACATGCCGTTCCCGGCTACCTTCCGAACCGCCCAGCGCAGCGGCGGCAACGCTGGCCCGCAAGTCGGCCGCGAGCGACGCATTGTGTGTAAAACGCGCCTTGGCCTCGGGAGCTTCGCGATCGAGAGTGGACATAAGAACGGGGGCGGTCATGCGGTTTCCTTCTGGGGCGTTTCGGCCATGCGGGCTAGCGGGCCGATCCACGGCAGGGCAAATTCGCCATGTTGCCGAGTCAATTCTTCGGGTTGCTGGAAATCGAGGATCAGTCCGGTGCGCGGCTGCAATTTTCCCGGGACGCTGTTACGGCGAGAATACACGGGTGATCCGCAACGCCCGCAGAAAGCGCAGGCTGAATTGCCGCACGGGCATTCGCCCAGCAGGTCCGGCACATCAACCGCGGCTTGCTTGGGATCCATCATCGTTACCGCCCGCTGCAATCAGATAGCGATAGACGCCGACGATGTTGATGATGAGCAGACCGATATTCTGCCAGCCGATTCCTTCTGCATCCTGTTTCAGGAATCCCCACGCAACCAAGGCGATCGAACTGGTGACGAATAAGACGAACGCACAGCCAGTCACGCGTGTACTGATGTTCAAAGACACGACGAAAGCCGCCACCAGCGCCGCCCCCGCACCGTAATATTGTAGAGCCGTAAGGACGGTGTCGCTCATAAGTCATGCCCCGATCAGTTCACGGCCGATCAACATCCGACGGATTTCATTCGTTCCAGCGCCGATATCGAGCAGTTTCGCATCCCGCATATACCGTTCCACTGGCCAATCGAGCGTATATCCAGCCCCGCCCAGCGCCTGAACAGATTCTGCCGCAACGCGGAACGCGTTCTCCGATGCGAGAAGGATGGCCCCTGCCGCATCGAAACGGGTAGTCTGTTCACTGTCGCAGGCCTTGGCCACCGCATAGGTGTAGGCTCGGGCCGATTGCAGCGCGACATACATGTCGGCCACCTTGGCCTGCATAAGCTGGAAGCTGCCGATGGGTTTGCCGAACTGCGTTCTTTCACGCAGATAGGGAATGACCGTATCGAGGCACGCCTGCATGATACCAAGCTGCAATCCGGCAAGCACCACGCGTTCATAATCGAGCCCGCTCATCAGAACGCCGACACCGCCGTTGACCGGCCCCATCACCCGATCTTCGGAAATGCGGCAGTCGTCGAAAACCAGTTCCGATGTGGGGGAGCCACGCATGCCGACCTTTTCGATCTTCTGCCCGATCGAAAAGCCTGGGTCGTCCTTTTCTATCAGGAAGGCGGTGATACCGCGGCTGCCCGCGCTGCCATCTGTCTTGGCATAGACCACCAGTGTATCGGCGAAAGGCGCGTTGGTAATCCAGAACTTGGTGCCGTTGAGCACATAGCCGCCATCGACCGCCTCCGCTTTCAGTTTCATCGAAACGACGTCGGATCCGGCGCTGGCTTCGGACATGGCGAGCGAGCCGACATGTTCGCCGCTGATCAGGCCCGGAAGATATTTGGCCTTCTGCTCTTCGTTGCCCCACCGCCGGATCTGGTTGACGCACAGATTGGAATGGGCGCCGTAGGAAAGGCCGAGCGAGGCACTGGCGCGGCTCACTTCTTCCACGGCGACGACATGTTCCAGATAGCCGAGCCCCAGGCCACCGTCCTCCTGAGATACGGTAATGCCATGCAAACCGAGTTCGCCCATCTGCTTCCAGAGCTCGTCGCGCGGAAACCAGTCCTCGCGATCGATTTTTTCGGCGAGCGGGGCAATCTGCTCGTCTGCGAAGCGGGCCGTAGCCTCGCGGATCATCTCGACACTTTCGCCGAGCTGGAAATCGAACTGGGGGGTCGCGCGCATCGTCTCTCCTCAAGGGCTCGCGAAAGTAACTGTCGTCAGGGCCGATAGCCGAGCCAAGGCTGCGGAGCAAACCGATTGGACTGCACGGCAGACTGAAGCTGCGAACTTGCTTTTTGCGTTAGGTATTCGTTTAAATTTGAGTCTAAAGCGCCTCTGGACGAGAGCATGTACCGTAAGGAAAACATCCTTTGGCCCGAAGGCAAACCCCCTTCGGAAGCCTATTGCGACGAGGAACGGCGCCTCGCGATCCTTGCTGCGCACGGTACGGACGCCATGATCGACGATCCCGAACTGCAGGAGATCGTCGATCTTGCAGCGAAGGTTTGCGATGTACCCATGGTCATGGTCACCATGGTCGAAGAGGGCCGTCAGATGTTCCTCGCTCGAACGGGAATATACGCGCGCGAAACACCGCGCTCGACCAGTTTCTGCGCGCATGCCATGCTGGGCACGGAAGCTATGGTCATTCGCGACGCGAAGGGAGACACTCGCTTTGCGGACAATCCGCTCGTCACGGGTGAGCCGCATATCCGCTTTTACGCCGGCCAGCCGCTGATCTCTGCCGAGGGCGCGGCCCTGGGCGCTCTTTGCCTCATCGATAGCGAGCCTCACGAAGACGGGCTGTCCCAGCTTCAGCAAAACACGCTGTCGGTTCTGGCGAAGGCTACGATGCGGCGCATATCCCAGCAGCGCCTGGGCGATGCGGCAAAGGAAGCTGTCAACGAGCGGGAAAGCGATCTCAAGCGGATGATCGACAGCGTTCCCGGGATTGCTTGGTCGGCTGATGCATCGGGTAATTTCGATTACGTCAATGTGCAGTGGGATGAACTGACTGGTCTGTCCCAGCCGCAGAATTTGGATGACTGGCAGACTGCCATTCACCCCGAAGATTGGGAAACTGCGATCGATGCCTTTCGGACATCGCTGAAGAGCGGGGAACCCTTCGAATACGAATGGCGCCTGAAACTTGCAGATGGCGATTATCGCTGGATGCTCTCGAGAGCCGTTCGAACGTCTGCGGGAACGGGAAAACCGCGTTGGTTCGGAACAGTCATCGACGTGGACCGCCAGCGCCGAATGGCCGAAGCCCGCGACTTGCTGGCGAATGAACTTTCGCATCGTATCAAGAACATCTTCGCCGTCATTTCGGGCCTCGTGGCAATCCGTTCGCGCGGCAAGCCGGAGGTTACGGAATTCGCATCTGAATTGAGTGAAACCATTCGCGCCCTGGGGGCAGCCCACGATTATGTCCGCCCGGGCCATGGGCACAAGGGCGGCACGCTATCCGGGCTGCTGTCCGATTTGCTGGCACCTTACGATACCGCTGGAAACGCGCGTTTCAGCATCGTCGGCCCCGGCGTTGCCGTCGGCGAACGCGCCGCTACGCCACTCGCCCTGATTTTCCACGAGCTTGCTACGAACTCTGCGAAATATGGCGCCCTTTCCAGCGAGGAAGGAAAGGTGACTGTCACCGTCGAAGGGGATAGCGACGATAGCGACGACATTTGCGTGATCTGGGAAGAGAGCGCCCCGAGCTATCAGGTTCCGGACGAGCAGGAACGCGAAGGGTTCGGTTCGCGCCTGTTGCGGATGGCGGTTGAAGGGCAGCTCAAGGGGTCGTTCGAGCGCGAATTTGCCGACGGCGGACTACGCGTGCGTATCGCTTTCCCGCGGCAGTCGATAGGGAACTGATCCCAGCTGCCTTGCACCAGCTCAATTGCTGTGCTTTCCCACACGCCGATACAAAGGGGAGCAGAACATATGCGATTTCTATTTGCATCGGGGTTTGTTGCGCTTGCGCTGGCCGCCTGTTCTCCGACTGGGAACACGGCAGGCGGAACTATCGGGACCGACGGGCTCGAAACTGTCGCAACGACCGAACCATCTTCCTCCCGGACTGTCCCCGAAGCATTCAGTTCCACCGCCTGGCGAGCGATCGCGGAAGACGGGGCACGCTATGTTACCGAGATCGATCCCGACGGCACTTATCGCGATCTGCGCAATGGCGATCCGTGGCAGACCGGCAGCTGGACGTATTCGAAGGACGAGGGAGACAAGCTCCTTTGCTTCACACCCGACAGCGAGAACGGAGCGGAGCGCTGCTGGAGGCCCGAGCGAATGAACGGGGATACCATGCGCGCAAGAAGCGGCGACACCGAGATCGAACTTACGCGCGTCGAATACGCCCCGCCCGGCGAAGGATCGGAACAGGCGGAGTGAACCAGCAGACGCAACCGCTGCTCGAATTTCGCGACGTCTGTAAAAGCTATGAACGTACCCAGGCGGTAGCGGGCATCTCGGCCGCCGTCGCCCGGCGCGAATTCGTTGCGCTTGTCGGGGCATCCGGATCGGGCAAGTCCACCTTGCTCAAGACGGTCAACCGATTGGTCGATCCGAGCTCCGGCACGGTATTGATTGATGGCGATCCGGTAGAAAGCCTGCCGCTTGCCGCACTGCGGCGGCGGATCGGCTATGTTTTCCAGTCGGTCGGGCTGTTTCCCCACATGAGCGTGGGCGAGAATATCGCGATCGGCCCGCGCATCAGCGGTCAGAAGTTGACGCGCGAACGGATCGCGGAACTGCTCGACCTGGTGGATCTCGAACGCTCCATGGCCACGCGCATGCCGAACGAACTGTCCGGCGGGCAGCGCCAACGGGTCGGTGTGGCCCGCGCGCTGGCGAACGAGCCGCAGCTCCTGCTGATGGACGAGCCGTTCGGTGCGCTCGACCCGGTCACCCGCGATGCCTTGGGTGAGCGTGTGCGAAGCCTGCATCGCGAGTTGAATTTGACCACGGTGATGGTCACCCACGACATGGCCGAAGCACTGCTACTGGCCGATCGGGTTCTTGTGATGGAAGCAGGAGCCATCGTTGCCGATGAAGCCCCGCAGTCCCTGCTCCACGGGAGTGGCGGCCAGATCGCACAAAGTCTCGTCGCCGTGCCGCGCACGCAAGCGGACCGGCTGGCCGAGCTCACCCGATGAGCGATATCTGGACGGCCCTTCTCGGCCTGGGCGACAAGCTTGCGGCTCATGTCCTGCTTTCGGCCGCGGCGATCATGCTGGGTATCGCGGTCGCACTGCCGACGGCAATCTGGGCAAGCCGCTCGCCACCGATCGCGCGGATCACGCTTGGTTTCGCCAGCTTGGTTCAGACCATTCCCGCGCTTGCCCTGCTGGCCCTGTTTTTCCCGATCCTGCTGAACCTTCGCGCAATATTCGGGGAAGGCTTGCCAACGCTCGGCTTTCTGCCCGCATTTCTTGCCCTTTCGCTCTACGCCCTCCTGCCGATCCTCCGCAACGCTGTGACAGCGCAGACCAATCTCGACCCAGGGGTAATCGAGGCTGCTGACGGTGTAGGAATGACTTTCTGGCAGCGCTTGCGACTGGTCGAAGCGCCACTGTCGTCCCCTTACATCATGGCGGGCATCCGTACCGCGGCCGTCTGGACCATTGGCGCTGCGACACTGTCCACCACGATCGGCCAACCGAGCCTCGGCGATCCTATATTTGCCGGATTGCAGACACAGAATTGGGTGCTGGTGCTCGCAGGCTGTATCGCCAGCGCCGGCTTGGCGATGGTCGCCGATGCGCTTCTCGGGACCATCGAAAGGGGGCTTCGCACACGGCGCCGGGTCCTGAGCCTGGGAGGGCTCGCAGCGGTCCTTCTGGGCATTCTGGCAGCGCTGTTCGTTTCCTTCGGCGGCCGCGACGATGATCGTATCGTGATCGGGGCAAAGAGCTTCTCAGAGCAATATGTCCTTGCTCGTCTTATCGGTCAGCGGCTGGAAGCGAACGGATATACGGTCGCTTATCGAGACGGCCTGGGTTCGGCAGTCGCGCATCGCGCCGTTTCCACCGGCGCCATCGACATCATGGTGGATTACACAGGAACGATCTGGGCCAACGAGATGCAACGCAGCGACAATCCCGACCGCGACGCGATGCTCGCCGAAATCGTGGATTGGGAACAGCACACCAGCGGTACGAATGTAGTAGGAAGGCTTGGTTTCGAAAACGCCTATGGCCTCGCAATGCCACGCACAAAGGCTGCACAAGGCGGAGTTCGATCCATCGGCGATCTCGCGGTCCGCGCGCAAAGCTTGACGATTGGCGGTGACCCTGAGTTTTTCGAGCGGCCCGAATGGGTCTCAGTGCGCAATGCGTATGGCCTGCGTTTCGCAGACCAGCGCACCTTCTCACCCACGTTCATGTACAACGCGCTGCGATCAGGGGAGGCCGACGTGATTGGTGCTTACACCTCGGACGGGCGCATCGCTGCCGACGATCTGGTCATTCTGGATGATCCCGAAGGCGCGCTGCCGAACTACGACGCCATCCTCCTCGTCTCGCCTCAGGCAAGCCGGGACGCCCGCCTGCTGGCGGTGCTCAGGCCGTTGGTAGGGGCGATAGATGTGGAGGCGATGCGGGCAGCGAACCTGTCCGTCGATCGCGAGGATGACAAACTGTCGTTCGGCGAAGCAGCCAATAGATTGGCTCGGCGCGTGGGACTCGGCGGCTCCTAAGTCGCCGTGGGCTTGCGCCGCTCGCCTTCGGGGAAAGCCGCACCGCGCGGCCAGTCGCGCGCCGTAATCGCGAGACACTTGAACAGTTCGCCCATTGCGTCCGGCTGCACCAGCCGTTCGACCGCAGTTTCGATTTCATCGGCGCGAGAGGGGGATGCCTTTGCAAGTGCCTTTGCCCGCAATGCGATGCCCATAGCGCCGAGCCATGCCCCCTGGGTTGTCAGCGAACTGGCCAGCCCCTCGCGGCGAGCAATAGTATCTAGGGTGGCGAAATCGACATGCGCCGTGAGATCCATTTCTCCCGGCGCGTCGAACACGTCGAGCTTTTCGTGCGATTTTACCGCCTGCAAGGTGGATCCGCTGCGGACATCGACGTGCCCGTAATCGATGAACAGCGCGGCGCCGCCCTGCACGTCTATCCGGCGAGCCACGGCTTCGACTAGGGCTGCTGCTCCGGGGCAGGTTTCGATCACAGTCCCCGCGGGTGCTGCGCGTTGGGCTTCCGGCACAGCGTCGTCCATCGAGTTGGGTCCGGACACGAAGGCGAACTCCCCCCCTTCGATGCCGACCATACGTTCGCGCCACCCCCTTTCTGTCATTACCAGTTGCCGGATGGGCAAGGCGTCCAGGAATTCGTTCGCCAGCAAAAGAATGGGGCGACCATCCGGGACGCTATCGATCGTATCGTGAAATTGGGCTCCCGCCAGCACACCGCCCTGCACTTTGCGCAAGGCCTCGGAACCCTCGACCAGATGCACGTCCGGGCGCAGCCCCTGACTGGCCATGGCGCGCAGCGCATCCTTGGCTAACGTCCCACGGCCTGGGCCAAGTTCGACATAGATCGGATTTGCCGGTCGCCCCGCCCGCACCCAGATGTCCGCGAGCCACAGCCCAGCCATTTCGCCGAACATCTGGCTGATTTCCGGCGCAGTGGTGAAATCGCCAGCAGCGCCCAACGGATCGCGCGTCGTATAATAACGCGCGTTGCTTTCACCCATATAGCGCAGCACGGGCATCGGTCCGTGCTGGTCGATCAGGCGGCGAAACGTGCGCGCCAGATCCGTCTCTGGTCGGTCCCTCATGTGGACTGCGGTTTAGCCCTGGCCGGGCCGCCAACGGGCGGCTTCATCATCGCATAGATCACAACGACGATACCTACCGCGATCATCGGAAGACTGAGCCACTGCCCGCGGGAGAGGCCCGTTTCCACGACGACATAAGCGAGGTAGGCGTCCGGTTCGCGGAAAAATTCCATCAGGAACCGGCCGAGACCCATGCCTATGGTGAACACGCCAACCAGCAGTCCGGCCCGATAACGGGCACGCGTTTTCCAGAAGAGCGCGAAAAGCAGCACACCTAGCAAAAGCCCTTCGAATCCGGCCTGATATAGCTGGCTTGGATGGCGGGCGAGCTGGTCCGGATCGGTTGGGAAAACCATGGCGAAAGGAAAATCGCTCTCTACGGGGCGGCCATACAATTCGCCGTTGATGAAGTTCGCCAGCCGGCCAAGCATGTAGGCGAAGGGCACATTCACCGAGATGTAATCGCAGATGCGCAGCCAGTTCAGTCCGTTGCGCCATGCGACCCAGCTGATTGCAATGAGCACCCCGATAACCCCGCCATGGAAGCTCATTCCCCCTTCCCACAGCTTGAACAGTTCCACACCGCCGAACAGTTCCGGCTTGTAGAATGCGGCATAACCGAGCCGGCCGCCGAGGATGACCCCAAGCGTACAATAGAAAAAGAGGTCGTCCGCGTGGCGCTGGGCCATGGGCGATCCCGGTGCCTTGATCATTTTCGACAGATGCCAGTAGGCCAGCAATATGCCGAAGAGGTAGGCGAGCGAGTAGAATCGCAATTGGAAACCGCCGACCTCGAACAGATAGGGCCGCAAGCCCAGATTTTCCCAGTAGATCGGTTCTGCCGCGCCCGATGCAGCCAGTAGTGACAGCAAGTGCTTATCCCCTTAGAGGTGAATCCAAGGCCGCGACCGGCGACCCATCGGGGCGGCTTTTGGCATAGCAGGGGTTTGGGGGGAAGCCTGCGTCGAGCCGCAGTTATTGCGCATGCCTCGAACCGGAGGTTCTGCGCCGATTGGAGAGGATATTTTACGACCGATGCCGACAGAACTCGACAAGGACATCCATCGCATTACCGATGCCGTCACCGCGCCCGGCCAGATGTTCGAATTGACAGAAGTGACGCGCCGCGGCGTGCAGATGCCCGCGTTCAAGAACGCACCTCCCAGTGTCGTCCATTACTTCGCGCATTTCTGTAACGAAAAGAAAGACGATACGTTCATCGTCGATGGCGACATCCGTATGACCTTCGGCGAGATATGGCACGCTGCCAGCCATGTCGCCCACGGTCTTGCCACGCTGCATGGAATTGAAAAGGGTGACCGCGTTGGTCTTGCGGCCCGCAATTCGACGAACTGGATCGTCGCCTACATGGGCATTCTCATGGCCGGTGGTTGTGCGACACTGCTCAATGGCTGGTGGACCGGGGAAGAACTCGCTTACGGAATCGACCTTTGCGAATGCAAGCTCGTCCTCGCCGATCCCCCGCGTGCGGCCCGGCTCGATGGCGTAAAGCATGCCTCGAAGCTTGTGGTCTTCGATCACGGCAAGCCTTCGGAAGGTCTGGCCCCGGTATGGGCGGCAGGCGGCACGGCCATGGCCATGCTCGGCCAGATCGGCCCGGATGACCTTGCCACCATCCTCTATACATCCGGTTCGACCGGGCGCCCAAAGGGGGCGTATTCGGATCATCTCGGCGTCGTTTCCGGCACCATGAACTATGTCTGCCAGACCGCGATGATCCTGCAGCTTCTCACGGAAAAGGGTGATGCCCCAACCGTCCAGCCTTCCGCACTGGTCGCCGTGCCGCTCTTCCACGTCACTGGCGAAGTGCCGCTGTTCCTCCAGAGCTTCGCGATGGGGCGCAAGCTGGTGCTGATGCCAAAATGGGATGCAACCGAGGCCCTACGCCTGTTGGCAGACGAACAGATCACCTATTTCGTTGGCGTTCCCCTGATGAGTTACGAGATCGCCGTGCATCCGGATCGTGAAAAATACGATCTGTCGCAATGCAAGACCTTCGCTGGCGGCGGCGCAGCGCGCCCGATCGAACATGTGAAGAAGATCAAGGACGCGTTCAAAGACGGCTTTCCCGCTCTGGGTTACGGCCTGACCGAAACCAATGGCGTGGGCGCAGGTAATCTGAACGAAAATTATCTCGCCAAACCCAACAGCACGGGCATGCCTTCGCGGCCCTTGGTCGACATGGCCATTCTCGACGACGACGGCAAACCCATGGAGCGCGGAAAGGTTGGCGAGGTTTCGATCCGCTCGGTGTGCAACTTCCTCGGCTACTGGAAGAACGAGGAAGCGACCAAGGCGGCTTTTTCCGCCGACGGGTATTTCCGCACGGGCGACCTCGGCTATCTCGACGAGGACGATTACCTGTTCATCGTCGATCGCAAGAAAGACATTATCATTCGTGGCGGCGAGAATATCAGCTGCATCGAAGTGGAAGAAGCGATCTACGCGCATCCGGCAGTGGCCGAATGTTCGGTCTTTGGCCTTCCCGACGAACGCTTCGGCGAGATTCCCGCTGCCGTCTACTACACCCACGACGGCAAGGATCTCTCGGTCGAGGATCTGCAGGAATTCCTGCGCGAGCATATTGCTGCGTTCAAGGTGCCTTCGGTCATCTGGAAGAGCGATGAGCAATTGCCTCGCCTCGGCACCCAGAAGGTCGACAAGCGCACCGTGAAGGCGAATTTTGCCAAGGAGCACCTCGCCGCTTGAATGCCCTGCGTGTCCCCCGACAGCGTGCGATAATCGACCGGCGCGCCCTTGCTTCCGAAATCGACGCGCTGGTGGGGGAGCACGGCGACAAAGCCCGTCCTCATGTCGTAAAACTGCTCAAGACTGCGCTCGACAAAGGCCGGGCCGAGCTCGAGCGCCGCCTGAAAGAGAAACCGTCCGCCGGGCATGAGAATGCGGGCGGTTTCGCATTCATGATCGACCAACTGATCCGCGTGATCCACGATCACGCGACCGCCCATCTCTATCCCAGTGCCAACCGTTCCAAGGCGGAGCGGTTGGCGATCATGGCTGTCGGCGGATACGGTCGGTCGGAAATGTCGCCGCATTCCGACGTCGACATCGCGTTCCTCGTCGGCGGCAAGAAAACGGCGTGGTGCGAGCAGGTCGTCGAAGCGATGCTCTATATGCTGTGGGATCTGGGTCTCAAAGTAGGCCATTCGACCCGTACGCTGGACGAAGCGATCCGGTTGTCGAAAAGCGACCTCACCATTCGCACAGCCCTCCTCGAAGGGCGGTATGTTTGGGGCGATCAGGAGCTCTACGACGAGGGTTCGCGCCGCTACACGGCCGAGGTGGTGCGGGGCAATGAACGCACCTTCGTGACCGAGAAGCTGGCTGAACGCAACGCGCGCCACAAACGCATGGGCGACAGCAGATATGTCGTCGAACCCAATGTGAAAGATGGCAAAGGCGGGCTGCGCGACCTGCATGCGCTCTATTGGATCGGCAAGTTCATCCATCGCGTGCGCACGGCGTCGGAACTGGTCGAGATCGGCCTGTTCACCCCGGCCGAATATCGCAGTTTCAGGCGGGCGGAGAACTTCCTCCTTGCCGTACGCAGCCACATGCATGTGCTGACGGGCCGTGCCGAAGACCGCCTGACCTTCGACCTGCAGCGGCGTATCGCGGAGCGGATGAATTTCGCCGAACGCCCGGGCAAGAGCGCGGTAGAACGGTTCATGCAGCTCTACTTCCTGCAGGCCAAACGGGTCGGCTCCCTTACCGGAATCTTCCTGGCCCATATCGACGAGCAGTTCGAGGCCAGAACGGCGCGCCGCGGCTTCTTCGCGGGGTGGAAACAGAAGGCACGGCAACTGAAGGGTTACCGCGTTTACGGGGGCAAGATCGCCGCACCGTCGGAGGACTGGTTTCGCAAGGACCCCGTGCGGCTGATCGAGATATTCCAGCTGGCCGAATCCGAAGAACTGGAAATCCACCCCGACACCATGCGCCAGGCAAACCGTGAAACGGGCCTCATAGATCATGCGATCCGCAACGACGAACGGGCCAACGCACTGTTCCTCGACCTATTGTGCGGGCGCAACGATCCCGAAATGGTGCTTCGCTGGATGAACGAAGCTGGCGTTTTCGGAAAATTCGTACCGGATTTCGGCAAGGTCAACGCGCAGATGCAGTTCGATATGTACCACCACTATACGGTGGACGAACATACGATCCGTGCGATCGGACTGTTGAACCGTATCGAAAAGGGCGAACTAACGGATGATCATCCGCGTGCCGCACGTCTGATCCACAAGGTGAATTCGCGCCGCGTCGCCTATGTCGCCGCGTTGCTGCACGATATCGCCAAGGGCCGCGGGGGCGACCATTCCGTGCTCGGGGCGGAAGTTGCGCGGGATCTGTGCCCGCGTTTCGGCCTGAGCGAGAGCGAAACAGAGATGGTGGCCTGGCTGGTTCTCAATCACCTGCTGATGAGCCACACGGCGCAGAAGCGCGATCTTACCGATCCCAAGACAATAGAAGATTTCGTCGGTCAGGTGCAAAGCCAGGAAAGGCTGCGGCATCTCGCAATCCTCACCGCGGTCGATATACGCGCGGTCGGCCCAGGGACTTGGAACAGTTGGAAGGGCCAGCTGCTGGGCGAACTTTACGACATATCGAGCGAGCGCTTGCGCCTGGGGCACATGCGGCATGGTCGCGAACAGACAATCGCGCACAAGCAGGCGGAGGTGGCAGACGTTCTCGGGGAAAAGGGCCATCTCGTCGCAGATCTGGCCCAGACCATGGGCGACGCATACTGGATCGCCGAACCGATCGATATCATCGCGCTGAACCTAGTGCATTACGCTGCCGCGCGCGAACGGGAGCATCAGCTTTCCATCCACTGCGAATATTACGAAGCGCGCGGTGCGACGCTGGTCACGGTAATCGCGGCCGACCATCCGGGCATGTTCTATAGAATTGCCGGCGGCATCCATCTCGCAGGCGGAAACATCATTGATGCCCGCATCCACACCACGCGCATGGGCTGGGCGCTCGACAATTTCCTGGTGCAGGATCCCCACGGTGAACCCTTTGCCGAAGAAGGCCAGCTGGAACGGCTGAAAAGCAGCATCGCCGATGCGCTGGCGAACAAGGTCGATCTGGCGCCCCGACTGGCACAGCGCCCGTTGGCGCATAGCCGTGCGCGTGCTTTCGATGTCGCGCCTCGGGTCCTGTTCGACAACAAGGCGTCGAACAAGTTCACCGTGGTCGAAGTCAACGCCCGCGATCGGCCCGCGCTGCTCAACCGTTTGGCCCGTGCGCTGTTCGAAAGCCGACTGGTGGTCCATTCCGCCCATATTACCAATTACGGGGAGCGGGCTGCCGATACGTTTTACATCACCGACCTTACCGGCGGAAAACTGGAGCGCGGCGACCGCATGAACCGCATCGAGGCGCGGCTCATGGAGGCCGCAAGTGACGCAACGCAAGATCGGCTGGAGAACGCCTGAGCGCGCGGGCAGCAGATCGCTAGCGGGGCGACGCGCGGCCGCCAAATAGCGCAGTACCCACGCGCACATGCGTAGCGCCGAGTTTCACTGCTGTTTCGTAATCCCCGCTCATGCCCATGCTGCGCCCGTCGAGACCGTGATCGCTGGCTAGCCGATCAAGGAATGCGAAGAATGGCGCAGGCTCGATCTCGAAGGGCGGAATGCACATGAGTCCCGCCACCGGAATATCGGCCGCGCGAGCCTGCTCGACCAGTCCTGGCAGATCGGCCACCGGGCACCCGCCCTTCTGTTCCTCAACGCCCACATCGACCTGGACAAAGCACGGAATGCGCCGATCCAGCTTATCCATGGCCTTCGCAAGCGCCTTGACCAAGCTTGGCCGATCGAGCGAGTGGATGACATCGAACAAAGCCACCGCGTCGTCGGCCTTGTTCGACTGAAGCTGGCCGATGAGGTGCAATTGGGCTGCAGGGTAGGCTTCCCGCAGGGCGGGCCACTTGTCCTGCGCTTCCTGAACGCGGTTCTCTCCGAAATGGCGCTGGCCTTGCACAAGCAATGGTTCGATCGCCTCGGCCGGATGGGTCTTGCTGACCGCAATAAGCGTAACATCGCCGGGTTCGCGGCGGGCGATTGTGCAAGCCTTGGCGATATTCGCCTGTACTTGCCGTAGCGGGGTGTCTGCCATTTCCATCGCGTCGCGCTATAGCGTGTGTGTGACACGACGCCAGCATCATCCCGGAGCCGATCGGCCCATCCTCCCGTTGTTGTGGTTGCTGAGCGATCGGCGAAACGACGCTGGAATTGAGACGGCGCTTCGAAGCCTGCCAAGTGGTTCGGGCTTCGTCTTTCGCCACTATCACCTCGATCCCGACACGCGGCGTGCGCGGTTCGACGAGCTTGCAGCGATCGCTCATCAATGTGGACACACGGTAGTCCTGTCCGGTGATGACGATTGGGGCGCCGACGGCCACTACGGGTCTGCAACCAGGCCAAGAGATGGCCTCTTTCTTGCTACTGCCCATAACGCGGACGAACTGGCAGCGGCGGTCGCAGCGGGAGCGGAAGGCATCTTCCTCTCGCCGGTGTTTGCCACAGCTTCGCATCCTGGGGCCAAGACACTCGGTATCGATGCGTTTCACGCGCTGGCCCGGCAATCGCCCGTGCCGGTGATCGCTCTTGGCGGAATGACCCATGAGCGCGCGCGCGAGTTGGGGTGGTCCCGCTGGGGCGCCATCGACGGACTCGGTTCGACGAACGTCGCTTGACCTCCCTGTCCGGGAGGACTCATACTGCACTCTCTCGACGGATCAGGGGATACGAAATGGCTACGCGCGCAGGCGCAGCACCCGATTGGCGCGCGGCTTTCCGCCGCTCCTTTCGCCGCGCTACACATATGGCAGGCGCAGGCTTGCTGTTCGCGATCCTTGTTTTCCTGACCTTGGCGCTCGCCAGCTATACGCAGACCGATCCGAGTCCCTCCACTGCAGCGGGCGGCGACGACATCCGCAACTGGATGGGGGCAACCGGCGCTTGGGCCAGCGAACGCGCGCTTAACTACCTGGGACTTCCGGCGGCGCTGCTTTTGCCGCTGCTCTATATTTCAGCCCGCCGGCTGTGGACCGGGGTGGAACGGGACGACGAAGATAGCACCCCCGGTCGCTGGTGGGGTCCCTTCGCCATGCTCCTTGCCGCCATCGCCTTGCTTGGCACGGTGCTGGCGCTGGCGTTTGAGCCGGCGACCGGCAGTCTTCCGGCCGGGCTTGGGGGTTTGTTCGGTCAGTTGGGCGGCTTGGGGATCGAAGCTGTCGCAGACCGTTTCGGTGGCGACTTTTCAGGCTGGATCGTGCTGCTGCTCGCTCTTGTCACGCTCGGCGGCGGGGTGGCGCTCGTTACCCGGGTCTTCGCGATCGACTGGGCGCAATTCCTCACCTTGCCCGATTTCGTCAAACGCAAGGCACACTTGCCCGAATTCGACCTGCCGTTGACACCCAAGAAGCAGACCCGTGCCAAGCCGATGGAAAGCCTTAAGGATGACGAGGATCTGCCATTGCGCGAACCGCGCCGCGCGCCCGAAATCGCCGATCCCGCGCCGATGCCTGCTCAGCCCGTTGCCGCCAAACCCAAGCAGCGCGACATGTTCGCCAATTACGAATTGCCGAGCCACGATCTGCTCGATGATGCGCCCGAAAATGCTGCGCCAAAGCTCGACAAGATGGCGCTGGAACGCAATGCGCGCCTGCTGGAAAACGTGCTCGACGATTTCAACGTCAAGGGTGAGATCACCGCGGTGCGCGCCGGACCCGTGGTCACCATGTACGAACTGGAGCCGGCACCGGGTATCAAGGCCAGCCGCGTGGTCGGTCTTGCGGAAGATATCGCCCGCAACATGTCGGCAATTTCCGCGCGCGTCTCTCCCATTCCGGGCAAGACGGTGATCGGGATCGAACTGCCCAACGCGGACCGGCAGATGGTCAGTTACAAGCAGCTCGCCAATTCGGCCGCCTTCATCGACCATCACGGCAGCCTGCCCATGATTCTGGGCAAGGACATTGCAGGCGAACCGATCGTCGTAGACCTCGCTGCCATGCCTCACCTGTTGGTGGCCGGCACCACCGGTTCGGGTAAGTCGGTTGGCCTCAACGCGATCCTGCTATCGCTGCTCTATCGCTTCACGCCCGACGAGTGCCGACTGATCCTCATCGATCCCAAGGTGCTGGAACTCAAGACTTACGACGACATTCCGCATCTTCTGAGTCCCGTAGTTACCGAGCCTCACAAATCGGTCCGGGCGCTGAAATGGGCGGTCGAGGAAATGGAGAAGCGCTACCGCATGATGAGCAGCGTGAATTCACGCAACATCGCGGGCTTCAACGAAAAGGTGAAGAAGGCGATCGAGAAGGGTTCGCCACTGGGTCGCCGCGTGCAGACGGGCTTCGATCCCGAAACGGGCGAAGAATTGTACGAGGAAGAGCAGCTCAATTACGAGCCCCTGCCCCTCATCGTACTCATTGTCGACGAACTGGCCGACCTCATGGTCACTGTTGGCAAGGAAATCGAAGTCCTGATCCAGCGTCTCAGCCAGAAATCGCGCGCCGCCGGCATCCATCTGATCATGGCGACACAGCGCCCTTCGGTCGATGTCATCACCGGCGTCATCAAGGCCAACCTCCCGACCCGCATCAGCTTCAAGGTGACGAGCCGTATCGACAGCCGCACCATCCTTGGGGAACAGGGGGCCGAACAGCTGCTCGGCAAAGGCGACATGCTGTATAAACCCAATACCGGCGCGATGATCCGCGTGCATGGCCCCTTCGTGTCCGACGAGGAAGTTGAACGTGTGGCCGATCACTGGCGTGGACAGGGCAAGCCCGACTATGTCGACGCGGTTACCGAAGAACCGGAAGATGGCGGCTTCAATTTCGAAGACGAATTCACCGCTTCGGATAATCCGGAAGAACGGAAATATCGACAGGCCTGTCAGATTGTTATCGAGAACCAGAAAGCGTCTGGCAGCTGGCTTCAGCGCCAGATGGGGGTCGGTTACAACACCGCTGCCAAATGGATCGAGCGCATGGAAGGTGAAGGGCTGGTAGGGCCGGCCAACCATGTGGGGCGTCGCGAGATCTTCCGCGATCAGGACGGAAATCCGCTTTAGAAGCTGAAAAGTTTCGAAATTTGGGCGGGACTTGCGCTGGATGGCTCGCTAAGTCCCGATCCAATGGCACCTACGAAAGAAAACCCCGCCGACGACTGGTCCGACGACGAAAAGCCGGGTCCAGACTATGCCAAGCGACGGCCGATCAGTCGTCTTACCATTCTGCGCGCCATCGCGGAAATGCGCCTGTGGTGGAATGAAGGGGTTATCGCCGACCTGGACCATGTCGCGACAATCGAGAGGGTGCGCGGCGAATCGCTCCTGACCAGCCGCTATATCTTCATGATCGCGATGAGCGCGGGTATCGCGATCCTCGGCCTCCTGCTTTCTTCGCCGGCAGTCGTCATCGGGGCCATGCTCCTGTCGCCCTTGATGAGCCCGATCATCGGAACGGGGTTTTCCCTTGCAACCGGCGATGCGGACTGGTTGCGCCGCTGCGGGAAGGCCCTGATTGCAGGATCCCTGTTTGCCATACTGTTCTGCGCGGTGATCGTGTTTCTCTCACCGTTGCAAACGGTGACGGAAGAAATCGCGGCCCGCACCAGGCCAAACCTGTTCGACCTGCTGGTTGCGCTATTTTCCGCCCTTGCAGGTTCCTATGCGGTGATCCGCGGGCGCGAAGGCACGATCGTCGGGGTCGCCATCGCTACGGCCCTTATGCCGCCGATCGCAGTGGTGGGCTTCGGTCTGGCAACCTTCAACTGGCCTGTATTTGCAGGCGCACTCGGCCTGTTCGTAACCAACCTCGTGACCATCGGACTGACCGCCGCCGTCATGGCCCGGCTCTACGGCTTCCAGTCCGACCTGAGCCATCGCCAGTCCCGTCTCCAGTCGCTCGGGATCGCCATGGTCTTCGTAGTGCTGGCGATCCCTCTCGCTTTCTCTCTACGGACCATCGCTTGGGAGGCCAACGGCCAGCGCATTGTCAATCAGGAGGTCGCATCTGCTTTTACCGACAGGGCAAGGGTCGAACAGCCGATCGTGAACTGGGATTCCGAACCTTTGACCGTGTCGGCCAGCGTCTTTACCCCGGACTTCAATTCCAACGCAGATACGGAAGTGGCCAAGCGACTGGAAGAACGTCTTGGCCGATCCGTCGTGGTAAATATCGACCAGTTTCAGGTCGGCACCGACCCGGGCGCTGCCGAACAGGCAGCTCTTGCTCAGGCAAGAGCGCGCGAGGCTGCAGAAGCGAGCGAAAGGCAGATTGCCGTACTGGCCCAAAGCCTTGCCCTGATTGCCGGGGTGGAGCGCAAGGACGTATTGCTGGACCGCGAGAACCAGCGGACCCAGGCAATTGCTCAGCCGCTCGAAGGGCTCGACCTGTCGGGATATCGCGAACTTGAACGACGGCTCGAACAGACTACGCCCGGCTGGACTGTCGAACTTCGTCCCCCACTGGTGCCGCTACCCACCGTTAATGTTGGCGAAGACGGCCTCGACACGAACAATTCCGGACGCGTGGCGTTGCTCGGATGGGCGGCCCGGCGCACGGGCGTTCGCATAGCCCTGACCGGCAGCCAAAACGCTCTGACGGCTGTCACCCAGGCACTTGGCGATTCCGCGCGTTATTTCGACACGCAGGTTTCGGGAGAAGGAAACTCGGTGACCGCTGTTTGGTCCACGGCGCCCGCATCCTGAGATCGGCTCTCGGGCTTGCCCCCACATGGTTGCAGTTGTAACGGGCTGCCGCAGATAAGGAGTTCCCCCAAATGCTCATCGGCAGCCCCAAGGAAATCAAGAACCACGAATATCGCGTCGGCCTGACGCCGGAGAGCGTGAAAGAGCTCGTCATGCAGGGTCACGAGGTGTGGATCGAAACCGAGGCCGGCTGCGGCATAGACGCAACCGACGAGCAATATGTGGCGGCGGGCGCGAAGATCGTCGACGGCCCCGATCCTATTTTCGCTGAGTGCGAAATGGTGGTGAAGGTCAAGGAACCGCAGGCGGTCGAGCGCAAGAAGCTGCGCGAGGGACAGATCCTTTATACCTACCTCCATTTGGCACCCGACCCGGATCAGACGAAGGATCTGCTGGACAGCGGCGTCACTGCCATCGCCTATGAAACGGTCACCGGCCCGCGCGGCCAGTTGCCCCTTCTCAAGCCAATGAGCCAGGTGGCAGGCCGCATGAGCGTGCAGGCCGGTGCGACTGCACTGGAAAAGGCCCATGGCGGTCGCGGTGTGCTGCTTGGCGGCGTACCTGGCGTCATGCCTGGCAAAGTCGTGGTCATCGGTGGCGGCGTGGTCGGTTTCAATGCAGCGCAAATGGCAGTGGGCCTCGGTGCTGATGTCACCATTCTCGACCGCGATCCCGAAGTTCTGGAAAAGGTGGGCACCCATTTCGAAGCGCGCGCCAGCACGCGTTTTTCCAACGCCGCCAACCTCTATGACGCGGTCACCACTGCCGATCTCGTGATCGGGGCAGTCCTCATCCCCGGTGCGGCAGCGCCCAAGCTGGTTACGCGCGAAACGCTGAAAGACATGCAGAAAGGCGCCGTGCTGGTCGATGTCGCGATCGACCAAGGGGGCTGTTTCGAAACCAGCCGTGCAACCACTCATGCCGATCCGACATATGTCGTGGACGACGTGGTTCATTACTGCGTCGCGAATATGCCTGGGGCCGTTGCCCGCACCAGCACCTATGCGCTGAACAATGTCACCCTGCCGCATGCGCTACGCATCGCCCGGATGGGATGGAAAGACGCGCTCGCCGCCGACCCGCATCTTGCCGAAGGTCTCAACGTCCACAAGGGCGAAGTCACGTACGAGGCCGTCGCAAGCGAACTCGGCTATGATTATCGACCGGTGGCGGACCTGCTTCGTTAAAACGCGCTACGCGGCTAATTCCTTAATCGTCCTTTAAACCCTTCGCCCTACCGCGGGCGCGTGGGACGGGCTTCATCATTTGATGTGCTGCTTTTCGTGCGGCTGGTTCTGCTCGCAATCTTTGCGGGCCAGTTCGCTGTGCCTGCTTCCGCCGTGGCGGCCCCGGGTTTCGCACAGCAATCCGTCTGCTGGATTTCCGGTGACGACACCCTTCGGCTGAACGATGTGGCGCAGCGCGCAGATGCGTGGACCTGCGATGGGTCGATCAGCGATTGGGACGCTGCGCGGCAACTCATCCGTATCGATCTACGTGGCCGTGCCGCCGATCCTGCGACGATACGCCATGCCGAATTCGATCGACACGAATTTGAGAAGCTCACCGCCACACTGATCGACGAGAATGGCGAAAGCCGCAGTCGCACTTACGGTTTCGGCGATACCTGGCTTGGGGCTTCCAGCCTGCGCTCGATGATCGATCTGCCTGAATTCGACGGTCAGCCCATTGCGGTGATATTCACCTTGGACGGCAGCCAGTGGCCGGAAGCGCTGGCCGAAGCGGATCTGCTTGCCGAACCGTCGGTCCCTCCGATCGCCGGCCTCGCACATTTGCTGGCCGCCCTGATTTGCGGTTTGCTATTGGCCCCGATCGTATTCGACTTCGGCTATTTTCGGGCGCTACGCGAACCGTTTCCGCTGTGGCATGCACTCTTCTGTGCCATGGCCGCTGTGCAGACGGCCGCGGTTTCGGGCCTAATTCCCCTGGTGACTGCAATCGACTTCGCCAGCGAACTCGACATCACCTATCTCAGTCTCGACGTAATGGTCGCTGCTACCTTGCTCTTTGTGAGCAATTTTATCGAGACCGACTTCGTTTCCCGGCGGGCCCGAGCGATTCTGCTCTCCCTTGCATCCTTGGCGCTTGCAAGCGGCCTGACGACTACATTTTATCCCGAATGGTTCGGCGCGTGGATCGATCATTTCTATTTCGGCGCCTATCTGGCGATACTAGCTACTTATTTTGCCGTCCTCTGGCGCGCCAGGGAAAGCGGAAGCCGTATGGCGTCCTATCTCATTCTCGGTTTTGCGCCGTTCAGTGCGATAGTCGTCATCCAGTTCGCCTCGGTCACGCTGCTGCCGCAGATCGGGACGTTCGACGAAACCTGGCCGCAGAATTTCGCCCTGTTGTTCGAAGTCGTCGCCACTGCGCTCGGCGTGGCCGACCGCTTCATTTCGATCAAGCATGAGCGTGACCAGGCGCGAGACGAGGCGCGCTCGCTCGAGAAGCTGAGTGAACGGGATGAGCTGACCGGGCTGCGAAACCGGCGTTCGCTCGACACGCGCTTTGATTCGCTCGTGGCGGCTGGCTTTCACACGATTGCCGTCATCGACATCGACCACTTCAAACCCATCAACGACATATTCGGGCATCCGTATGGGGATAGCGTGCTGGTGTGCGTGGCTGCGGCGCTGCGGGCGAGCGACGACAAGGATCTGATCGCCTTCCGCATCGGCGGTGAGGAATTCCTCCTGATGCTGCGGGGCAAGGATGCGGCAGAGCGGGCCGAGGCACGCAGGCGGGCCATCACGGCGCGTACGCTGGCGACTATGGACGGGCTGGACCGGCCGATCACGGCAAGCATGGGTCTGCTCGATTTCACGGCTGTGGCCGACGACCCGGATCTCGACTTCTGGAGCCTTTACACCAGAGCCGACCAGCTCCTGTACGATGCCAAATGTGCAGGCCGCAACCGCACGGGGCGCGATGCACTGGAATGGTTCGTGCCGCAGGCGGACGGGGGGGCGAGCGCCGTGGCTTAGGTCGAGAAGGGGGCGAGCACTTCGGGCCGGACCCGGACCAGGCGATTGGTCTTGCGGTCGAGCATGGCCCAGGTGGTGGCCGCGCTGACGATGACCTTTCCGGCGGCATTGCGAAAATCGACGCGACGCAGCGACGTGGCGCCGCGGGCGGGGCCGTCGATCCAGGTTTCACCCGTAACGCTCTGACCCGCATCGATATTTCCACGGTAATCGATTTCATGGCGGGTCACGACCCAGAAGAACGCGGCGCGATCTTCCGGGCGTGCAGCCGCATCCCAATGGGCGGTGGCGATGTCCTGGATCCACTGCACCCAGACGGCATTATTGACGTGACCGAGTTCGTCGATGTGCTCAGGTGCTGCAGAAAAGGTGCGGATCATACGTATTATTTGGCCTGTTCGGCAGCCGAACGGTCCGCGCTGCCCTGCTGCCACAGTATGAAGGCCACCTCTTCGGCCGCCTCCCGAATGGATTCGAACCGGCCCGACTTGCCGCCATGGCCCGCGCCCATATTGGTCTTGAGCAGCAGTTCGTTATCGTCGGTCTTGACCTCGCGCAGCTTGGCCACCCATTTCGCAGGTTCCCAATAGGTCACGCGCGGGTCGTTGAGACCGGCGGTCACCAGCATGGGCGGATAGTCCTGCGCCACGACCTGATCGTAAGGCGAGTAGCTGAGGATATAGGCGAAGGCCTGCTTGGACAGGATCGGATTGCCCCATTCGGGCCATTCGCCCGGCGTCAGCGGCAGATCCTTGTCCAGCATGGTGTTGAGCACATCGACAAAGGGAACATGCGCCACCACGGCGCCCCACAGATCGGGATCGGTATTGACCACCGCACCCATCAGTTCGCCACCGGCCGAACCGCCGGAAATGCTGATCTTGCCCTTTTCGGTATAGCCCTTGTCCACCAGCCCCTTCGCCACATCGACGAAGTCGTTGAAGGTATTGGTCCGTTCGTTGAGCTTGCCCTGCAGATACCATTTGCGGCCCAGATCATCGCCCCCGCGGATATGCGCGATGGCATAGGCATAGCCGCGATCGATCAGGCTGAGGCGCGTGGTCGAAAAGCCGGGCGGCACGGCATAGCCGTAGGCGCCATAAGCATAGAGATGCAGCGGGCCGGTCTTCGGGCGGTCCTTGCGCATCACGATGCTGACCGGGACCATCGTACCGTCACGCGCGGGGATTTCCACGCGCTCGGTCGTGTAGAGATCGACATCGTATCCGCTGGGGATTTCCTGCTGCTTGAGCAGTTCCAGTTCGCCGCTGTCGACGTGGTAATCGAACACGGAATCGGGCGTGACCATGCTTTCATAGGCAAGGCGCAGCGTGTTCCGATCGTATTCGGGATTGTTGCTGAGCCCCGCATCGAAGCTCGCTTCGGTGAAGGCGATCGGCTTGACCAGGTTCGGATCGGCATAGTCGCGCAGCTGGATCTGATCGAGCCCGCGCAGCCGCCCTTCGGTGACGTAGAAATTCTTGAACAGGTCGAAATCGGTGAGGTAGAATTCATCCGATCCGGGGATCAGCGTGGTCCATTCGCCCGGCGCATCCAGCGTGGCGGTAGCCAGCCTGAAATTGACGTGATCGTCATTCGTGTGGACCCACAGTGTCCCGTCGCGCACGTCGACATCATATTCGACGCCCTTCTGCCGTGCCTTGACGAGGATCGGTTCGGCCGTGGGATCGTCGGCAGGCACGAGGCGCACTTCGCTCGTCTCGTTGTCGCCCGTGGCGATGACCAGCCAGTCTTCCTGAGCGGAGAGACCGGTGCCGACCCGAAACCCTTCGTCCGCGGTTTCGCGGTAGAGTTCCACATCGTCGCTCACCGGTGTGCCGAGTACGTGCAGGGTGGCATCGTGAACCCGCCAATTGTCGTCGGCGAGGCCGTAGACGAGGGCGGTATCGCCCTTCACCCAGACGAGGCCCGAGAGCGTGCCGGGGATTTCGTCGGGCAGCAATTCGCCGATCTGGAGATCCTTGATCCGCGCAGTGAAGCGTTCCGAGCCATTGGTATCGGCCGAATAGGCGAGATAGCGCCCGTTCTTGGACACGGAGAAGGCACCCAGCCGGAAATATTCATGACCATCGGCCAGCGCGTTTTCATCCAGGATCAGCTGAGCATCGCCGCCCGCGACAGGTTTGCGATAATATTTGCGGTATTCCGCGCCTTCTTCGAATTCGGACCAGTAGAGCCAGTCGCCATCTTTCTGCGGCACGGTGGAATCGTCTTCCTTGATCCGGCCCTTCATTTCTTCGAACAGTTCGTCGACCAGCGCCCGCTGCGGTTTCATCCGCGCTCCGAACCAGGCGTTTTCCACCTTGAGGTGATCGAGAATGTCCGTGTCGTCCACGGTCGGATAGGACTGGTCCTTGAGCCAGTAATAGGGATCGGCGATGGTGATCCCGTGATGCGAATAGCTGTGATCGCGCTTCTCGGCTGTGGGCGGGGAAGTCGGCTGTGTCACGTGTGTTCCTTCGGTGTTTTGCGCATAAAGCGGCGCGGCGAGTGCCAGCGTCGCGGCAGATAGGCATGCGGTGTATCGCTTGAAAGCCATGACCTGTCCCCCCTTGCGCGGCGCAAAGGTGGAAAGGCGCGCCGCGGATGACTATGAAGGCAGGGTGATTATGCGGCTGCCCGTCTGGCCGCAAGCGCCGAGTCGGCCAGCGCGCCACCGGCCCCGATGAAAGGATATTTTTCGCCTCATGCTGATGCAGACATACGAAGCTCGCCTCGATGGATTACGCAAGGAACTGGGCCGCCGCGGCCTGGATGGCTTCGTGATCCCGATTTCCGATGAACATATGAGCGAATATGTCGGCTCTTACGCACAGCGCCTGAAATGGCTGACCGGCTTCGGCGGCAGCGCGGGCAGTGCCGCAGTGCTGAAAGACGCGGCGGCCATGTTCACCGATGGCCGCTACACCGTGCAGGTGCGCGAGCAGGTGGACGGCAAGCTTTACGATTACGAGGATGTGCCCGCAACATCGCCCGCCAAATGGATTGCCGCCCATGCCCCGCAAGGCGCAAAGATCGGTTACGATGCCTGGCTGCACGGCATCGGCTGGGCAGAAGAAGCGGAAAAGCTGTTCGCCAAGAAGGGCATCGAACTGGTGCCGGTCGACGGCAATCCGATCGATGCGATCTGGGACGACCGTCCCGAAGCTTCGCTTGCGGCAGCCGTGCCGCATGCCGACGAGCATGCCGGCCGGTCGAGCGCCGACAAGCGCGCCGAAATCGCCGACTGGCTGAAGAACGAAGGCTATGATGCGACCGTCATCAGTGCGCTGGATTCGGTGGCCTGGCTGCTCAACATGCGCGGCACCGACGTCGACAACACGCCGGTTTCGCTGTCCTATGTGCTGGCCCATGCAGACGGCACGGCGGAACTGTTCATCGCGCCCGACAAGGTCACGCCAGAACTGACCAAGCATCTCGGCAACGCCGTCACCGTCCGCAATCGCGACGAATTCCAGCCCGCGCTCGAGGCGCTCAAGGGCAAGACCGTCGCAGTCGATCCCAACCATGCGGTGGCGGGCATCTTCCACGCCCTGGCGGCAGGCGGCGCGACGGTCGTGCGCGATGCCGATCCGACCGTTCTGCCCAAGGCGATCAAGAACCCTGCCGAACAGCAGGGCCACCGCGATGCCCAGGCGCGCGACGGCGCGGCCGTTTCGCGTTTCCTGCGCTGGATTTCGATCGAAGCGCCCAAGGGCGGGGTGGACGAACTGACCGCCGCCGCCAAGCTGCGCGAATTCCGCGAGGCCGGCGGCGTGCTCAAAGACGCCAGCTTCGACACCATCAGCGCTGCAGGGCCGCATGCTGCCCTGCCGCACTACAAGGTCGACGAAGACAGCAATATCCCGATCCCGCCATCGTCGATCTATCTGGTCGATTCGGGCGGCCAGTATCTGGACGGAACCACCGACATCACCCGTACGGTTTGGGTCGGCCCGGGCGAGCCGAGTGCCGAAATGGTCGAGCGCAACACCCGCGTGCTGAAGGGCCACATCCAGCTCGATATGCAGAAATTCCCCGACCGTACGAGCGGCGGCGCGCTCGACGCGCTGGCGCGGATGCATCTGTGGAACGGCGGGGTCGATTACGGCCACGGCACCGGCCACGGCGTGGGCAGCTACCTGTCGGTCCACGAAGGGCCGCAGCGTATCTCCAAGCCCGGCGGCGCATTCCCCGGCACGGAAACCGAACTGCGCGAAGGCATGATCCTTTCGAACGAGCCCGGTTATTACAAGGCCGGGGCCTACGGCATCCGGATCGAGAACCTGGTTCTCGTCGTGCCCGCCGGCATCGAAAGCGAAGGCGACTATCTCGGTTTCGAGACGCTGACCTTCGTCCCGCTCGACCGCAGGCTGGTGGACAAGGACCTGCTCTCGCCCGCCGAAATCGGCTGGTGGAACGACTACCACGCCAAGGTTCGCAACATCGTGGCGCCGCAACTGGATGGCGCGGATCTCGAATGGCTGGAAGCAGAATGCGCCCCCTTGTGATGTAGGAAATGTTCACATAATGTTCTCTTGGTCGCGAGTCGTTTTCAAGGAGCATTGCCATGATCGGATACGTCACTCTCGGGACCAACGACCTCGAGCGCGCAGCCCGGTTCTACGATCCCCTCGCCGCCGAAATGGGGGTGGGGCGGATGATGGATTTCGGGACCTTCATCGCCTGGGGCAAACCCGAAGGGGCGCCCGGTATCGCCGCGACCAAGCCGTTCGACGGCAAGGAAGCGACGGTCGGCAACGGGACGATGGTGGCGATCGAGGCCAAGGATCGCGATCAGGTGAAGCGACTGTACGACATCGCGCTGGCCAATGGCGGCAGCAGCGAAGGCGAACCCGGCCCGCGCGGCGAACCCGATGAAAACGGGATGGTGTTCTACGCCGCCTATTTTCGCGATCCGGACGGCAACAAGCTGAATGCCTTCCTGATGGACAAGGTGAACTGACATGATCCAGCCGCCCCGTCTCGACGAGCGTTTCATCCATCTGGGGCTCGGCGCAACCGCCGTGCCCCAGCCGCCGTTCGACGGGATGGAATGGTATGGCGCCTATGGCGAACGGCACGGGGCGGACGGGCGCGAAGGGCGGCTGGTCAGCCAGTATACCTTCACCGAAGACTGGCCGGGCTGGGAAATGCACCCGGCAGGCGAAGAAGTGGTGATCTGCACTGCCGGGGAAATGGAACTGACGCAGGAATTTCCCGACGGTCGGCGCGAGAGCGTGACGCTGCGCCCCGGCGAATATGCCATCAACCCGCCCGGCGTGTGGCACATCGCCGATATTACGCGGGAAGCGACAGCCATCTTCATCACGGCAGGCGAAGGCACGCAGCACCGCCCCCGCTGACTTTTCCGCCCTCGCCGACTTTCCCTGCGGTGAACGGCACGGTCCGCGTGCGACAAACCGATACAATTCGACCCCGATCCGGCATAATCCTGCGACATTGCAGGCCTAGACAGGGTACACGAGCTGCGGCGGGCTTCAGACATTCCCCCTCCCCTCCGGTCCCAGGTCCGCCGCAGCTCTCCAGAGTTTTGGAGATATGAAATGAACAGCAAGACCTTTCTCGCCTTTTCGGCCGCCACGCTGGCGCTGACCGGCACCGCCGCCATCGCCCAGCAGCAGGATCGCGGCGGCGATCTCACCCTTGCCGACATGAAGGCCCGCGGCGACAAGATGTTCGCCCGGATGGATGCCAATAGCGATGGCGTCATCAACGCCGAAGACCGCGAAGTGCGCCGTCAGCAGATGTTCGCCAAGATGGACACCAATGGCGACGGCGAAATCTCGCAGGCCGAAATGCAGGCCGCGCAGGAAGCCCGCCAGCAGCGCCGCGAACAGCGACGTGAAGCCCGCAGCGAACGCCGCGGCGACCGCATGGCGGAACGCTTTGCCAAGCTCGATACCGATGGTTCGGGCGGCGTCTCCGCCGAGGAAATGGCCGCAAAGCGCGAAGCGCGCGGCGAACGTGCAGGTAAGGGCAAACGCGGAATGCGCGGTGGCCACGGCATGCGCGGCGGCGGCATGATGATGCGCATGGCCGACACCAATGGCGACGGTTCGATCACGCGCGCCGAATTCGATGCAGCGATCGAAGCACGCTTTGCCAAGATGGACGCCAATGGCGATGGTGTGGTCACGCAGGACGAACGCAAGGCCGCCCGGGATGCCATGCGCGCCGAATGGAAAGCCAAGCGCGAAGCACGGCAGAACCAGTAAGCCGCTTGCTAGCAGGCCCAAATCACAGGTAATCGCGGGCGAGGACCGATCATGACCGAACCCGCGCCTACCACCCTTCTGCTGGTCGACGACGAGCCGACCCTGCGCGAGCCCCTGGCCGAGTATCTCACTCGCCAGGGGTTCGTGGTGCAGGAGGCCGAAAGCGCCGCCGCGGCCCGCACGAGGCTGGCGCAGGCGACGCCCGATCTGGTCCTGCTCGATATCATGATGCCGGGTGAGGACGGGCTGTCGCTGTGCCGCCATCTGGTCGAAAGCCGACGCCTGCCGACCATTCTGCTTACCGCCAAAGGCGAAGCGATGGACCGGATCATCGGCCTGGAAATCGGCGCCGACGATTATGTGACCAAGCCGTTCGAGCCGCGCGAACTTGTCGCCCGGATCCGTTCCGTATTGCGCCGGGCCGAGCGCCCGGCAGCGCCCGCGACCGATGACGAACTCCTGTATGAATTCGAAGGCTGGCAGCTCGATCCGCTCAAGCATCGGCTGACCGATCCGGACGGCGCGCTGGTGCCGCTCTCCACGGCCGAATTCCGCATGCTGCGCGCCTTTTGCGACCATCCGCGGCAGGTGCTCGACCGCGACCGGCTGCTCGACATGGTGCAGGGCCGCGAAGCGCATCTGTTCGACCGCGCGGTCGACAATCAGATCAGCCGCCTCAGGCGAAAGATCGAAGCAGACAGCCGCGACCCGCGCTTTATCCAGACGGTCCGGGGCGGCGGATACCGGTTCGCCACCGATGTCGCGCGCCTGCGCCGCGCGGACGAGGGCTGATGCGCCGGTTTACGCAGAGCCTGCTCGGCCAGGTGATGCTGTCGATGGCGGCCGCGCTGCTGATCGCGCAGGGCATTTCGGCGGTGATGCTCTATCGCGCCGCGTCGGAACGGCGCGAGCTCGCCATCATGAACGCAGCGGCCTTTCAATTGCTCGCCGGCGCCCGCCGGGCCGAGCGCGCGCCGTCCGAACGCGGCGAGAGGCGGGGGGCGCGGCGTCTGGCTCGCCCGCTTTCACCCGCCGGCGAAGGAGAGCGCCGCATCCGGCTTCCGCGCAATATCCGGTACCGCGAGGCGGGCCAATCGCCGCTGGTCCCCGGTCAGGCGCGCCAAGCCGAGCGCGAAACCGAACTGGCCGATATTCTGGCCGCACAAGGGGTCGATGTCGAAGAACTCGTCGTCTTCGAGCGCCCTTTGCTGGATGACGGACTGGTCCGCGCTGCCGCAGAACGCCGTCCACTGCTGAAGGCCAGGGCCGATGCGACACCACACGATCTTCTCGTCGTGGGGCTGAAGCAGGCAGGGAGCGACACGTGGCAGGTGGCCCGCCTGCCGCTGCCCCAGCGCGACCGCGCCATCGTCCGCACGCTCGCCATGCAGACGGTGATACTGTTTCTGGTACTCGTAGGACTGCTCTATTTCGTCCTGCGGCGGATCACCCGCCCGCTCGACACGCTGGCCGAGCGCACGCGGCGGTTCGGCGGCGCGGGGATGGCGGAGGAACCGCTGGCCGTATCGGGCCCGCAGGATATCCGCCGCCTGATCGAAGCGCATAATGCGATGCAGGCGCGGATCGGCTCGATGCTCGACGAGAAGGACGTCATGCTGGGCGCCATCGGCCACGATCTCAAGACTCCGCTGGCGGCACTGCGCGTGCGCATCGAAAGCGTCGAGGACGAAGCCGCTCGCGCGAAGATGGCGGACAGTATCGAGGATATCACCAACACGCTCGACGAAATCCTTTCGCTCGCTCGCATCGGACGCACCAGCGCGAAGCCGGAAAGAACCGAACTGGGCGCGCTGGCCGAATCGGTGGTGGAGGAATTCGAGGACATGGGGCGTCCGGTAACGCTGGATACGGAAGGCCGCGTGGTCGCCCCGGTGCACCTGACGTGGCTGAAGCGCGGGCTGCGCAATCTGATCACCAATGCGCTGCGTTATGCAGGAACTGCGCGCGTCACCATTCTGCGCGAAGACGGCCACGCCGTCCTGCGCGTCGACGACGACGGGCCGGGTATTCCTGCCGACCGCATTCAGGACATGCTCGAACCGTTCACCCGCGGCGAAGCCAGCCGCAATCGCGAAACCGGCGGGGCGGGATTGGGTCTTACGCTGGCGCGGGCCGTGGCCGAACAGCACGGCGGCGCGCTGGTGCTGGCGAACCGGCCGGAAGGCGGCCTTCGCGCAGAGTTTCGAATTCCGGTCTAGCGCATCAATCCGCCGATGATGTTGCGCACAAAGGCGGTTGCCCCGGTGCGCAACGGGTCGGCACTGGATTTCTTGCCAAGGACCGTCGCCACCGCAATCGAGCTGAGAGAACCGGCGGCTGCGGTTGCAGCGGCCTTGCCCGCACGGCCCCAGAGCGAGGTCGATTTGCGGCTCCGCTTGCCCACCTCCTTGCGGCCGGCCTCTTCCACCTCCGCAGCCGTGGCAGCCGCATCTGCAGCTTTCGCAGCGAGCACTTCCTCCGCACTTTCACGATCGACGGCGTCGTCATATTTCCCATCGAGATCGCTAACCGAATTGACGATCTTGCGTTCTTTTTCCGTCACGGGACCGAGCCGCGAATAGGGCGGTTTGACCAAGGTCCGCTGCACCACGCCGGGCGCACCGTCTTCATCCAGCGTGGACACCAGCGCCTCGCCCACCTTCAGTTCCGTTATCGCCTGTTCCACATCGAGGTCGGGATTGATGCGGAAGGTTTCTGCCGCCGCCCTGATCGCGCGTTTGTCGCGCGGAGTGAAAGCGCGCAGGGCATGCTGGACCCGGTTGCCCAACTGCCCGGCGATCTTTTCGGGAATGTCGATCGGGTTCTGGGTGACGAAATAGACTCCCACGCCTTTCGACCGGATAAGGCGCACGACCTGTTCGACCTTGTCTTCCAGCGCTTCGGGCACCTCGTCGAACAGCAGATGGGCCTCGTCGAAGAAGAAGACCAGCCTGGGCTTATCCGGATCGCCCACTTCGGGCAGGCTTTCGAACAGTTCGGCCAGCAGCCAGAGCAAGAAGGTCGCATACAGCTTTGGCCCGCGCATCAGCTTGTCCGCGGCCAGCACGTTGATCATGCCGCGGCCCCGATCGTCGACCTTAAGAAAATCGTCGATCTCGAGCGCCGGCTCGCCGAAGAACAGATCGGCGCCCTGGCTTTCGAAGCCCAGCAACTGACGCTGGATGGCGCCAACGCTCGGCCGGGTGACATTGCCATAGCTGCCCGAAAGCTCGCTCGCGTTCTCGTAAGCATAGGCCAGCATCGCCTGGAGATCGCCCAGGTCGAGCAGCAGCAGCCCGTTGTCGTCCGCATAGCGGAAGATGATGTTGAGAACGCCTTCCTGCGTATCGTTCAGATCGAGCAGGCGGGACAAAAGCAGCGGCCCCATTTCCGAAATCGTCGTGCGGATGGGAAACCCCTGTTCGCCGTACAGATCCCAGAACACCGCGGCATTGTCGGCATAGGCATAGTCGTCCATGCCGAGTTCCCTGGCCCGGCTTTCCAGCTTGTCCGCATTCTTGAACTGGGGCGATCCGGCCATCGATATGCCTGCAAGATCGCCCTTCACATCGGCGACGAATACCGGAACGCCCGCGGTAGAGAAGCTTTCGGCAAGCCCCTGCAGGGTTACCGTCTTGCCGGTACCGGTGGCGCCTGCGATCAGGCCGTGGCGATTGGCCTGGTCCAGCCGCAGGACCTGCCGTTCCCCATTCGCCCCCAGACCTATGAAAATCTCGCTCACCCGCCCGTACTCCCGCCACTGTTTCGTCCCCGGTGATGTGGCAAAGGCTTGTGGGCGCGGTCAAGCAATCCCTCGACAGGCGCAGCGCATAGGGTAAAGGCTGGCACCGATGGCGGAGAGGCATCCCTTTGTCCTGCTCGACGATGCGCGCGAACACGGTGCGGCAGATGCCTTGCTGTTCGAAAACCCGCGCCAAGTCTTCGTTGCCCATCGGCCGGACGAAGTTGCCGACGTCCTTTGCGCAGCGGAACAAGCGCGCAAATCCGGCGGCGAGCTGGCCGGTTTCATCGCTTACGAAGCCGGGCTGGCGCTGGAAGACAGGCTGCGTCCGCTGGCCCATGCGCGCAGCGGGGCGGCCGGCCCGCTTGTCTGGCTTGGCCTGTTCGACGCGCCTACCCGCATTGCCGCCGCCGACATGCCCGATTGGCTGGCCGCCCATGCGCAGGGTCCCGGCAGTGTGGGACCGCTCGATCCGCAGCTTTCACCCGGCGGCTACGAGAAGGCGTTCGCCACGCTGCAGGAAGCGATCCGGGCGGGCGATATCTACCAGGCGAACCTCACCTTTCCGCTCGCCGGCAATTTCACGGGCGATCCCGTCGGCCTTTACGCCGCGCTGCGCCCGGCAGCGCAGGCCGGCTACGGCGGCGTGATCTTCGACGGATCGCACTGGCTGCTGAGCCTGAGCCCCGAACTTTTCATTTCGCTCAAGGGACGCGAAGCGAAGGCCAAGCCGATGAAGGGCACGCGCCCGCGCGGCAGCGATGCGGCATCGGACGCGGCGATGGCGGCCGAGCTGGCCGGGTCGGTCAAGGACCGGGCCGAGAACCTGATGATCGTGGACCTCATGCGCAACGATCTGTCCCGCGTTGCCCAGGCGGGCAGCGTGCATGTGGACGAACCCTTCGCAATCGAAACCTACCCCACCGTCCACCAGATGGTCAGCGTCATTCGGGCACGCCTGGATGAAGGCCAGAGCGCCGTCGATCTGGTGCGCGCCCTGTTCCCCTGCGGTTCGATCACCGGGGCACCCAAGATCCGCGCCATGGAATTGATCGACGCGGTCGAACGCGCTGCGCGCGGGCCCTATTGCGGCGCGATCGGTCGTATCGGCGCAGATGGCGATGCGGCGTTCAACGTGGCCATCCGCACTCTGCGCCTGACCGAAATCGAAAATGGCCGGGGCAAGGCCGTGCTGGGCGTGGGCGGTGCGATCGTCGCCGACAGCGAACCGCGCAGCGAATGGCGCGAGGCCTTGCTCAAGGGTGCCTTCGCGCGCACGTCCTCGCCCGAACACCGCGCCGCGCAATTCGATCTGGTCGAAACCATGCGTTTCACCCCCGACAAGGGCATCCCCCTGCTCGAGGCGCACCTCATGCGGATGAAGGCCAGCGCGGCAGAGTTGGGATTTTCCTTCGACCGCCACGAGGCCCGCAACCAGATGCACGCACTCTGCTTCGTGCTCGAGAAACCCAGCAGGGTCCGCCTGCTGGCGGCGCGATCGGGTGCGATTTCGCTGGAAGCGCACGACGTTCCCGAAGCCTGGCCGGAACCGGCACAGGCGATCGTCCTTCCCCTCCCGGTCGATCCCGGCGACTGGCGCCTTCGACACAAGACCACGGATCGCAGCTTTTACGAGGAAGGGCAGCGCGTAGCCCGCGCGCACGGCGTGCAGGAAGCCTTGTTCGTGCGCGAGGACGGGCTGCTTACCGAAGGCTGCGTCACCAGCATTTTCGTTCGCGGCGAAGACGGGGTCTTGCTGACACCGCCCGCCCATCTCGGCCTGCTACCCGGCGTTTTCCGGCAGACCCTGCTGGACGAAGGTAAGGCGCGCGAAGCCGAATTACATATAGAAGACTTGGAAAACGGCTTCTTCCTAGGCAATGCGCTGCGCCTGATGATGGACGCGAAACTCAAGACATGACCAATATTCCGATCCTGTTCGAAGACGGCGAAGCGCTGGTAATCGACAAGCCCGCCGGCCTCCCCATCGAACGTCCGCGTCGTGGTGGGGCAAGTCTTGAAGACCATTTCGAACAGCTCAAGCTCGGCTTTCAGCGCCCGCCCATGCCGGTTCACCGGATCGATACGGACACCAGCGGCTGCCTGCTGCTGGCCCGCAATCCCAAGGCGCTGAAACGATTCGCCAAGGCTTTCGAGGATCGGCTCGTCGAAAAGCGTTACCTCGGCGTACTGGCAGGCGTCCCCTCGACCAGCGAGGGCACGATCGAACTGTCCCTGTCGAAGATCAGCAGCGCCGAAAAAGGCTGGCGCATGATCGCGGCGAAGAAGGGCAAGCCCTCGATCACCCACTGGCGCGTTCTCGCCGAAATCGATGGCCACGCGCTGCTCGAATTCCGGCCCGAAACGGGGCGCACGCACCAGATTCGCGTACATTGCCAGGCTTGCCTTGGCATGTCGCTGCTCGGTGATCCGGTATATGGTAACGGCAAGGGCGCACCGCGCACCATGCTTCACGCCGCAGCGATCGGCGTGCCCCGCGATGGCAAGCCCCCGATCGCCGCAACGGCTCCGTTGCCGCGCGACTTTACCGCGCTCGGCTTCGTCGACGGCCAGGACTGAATGGGACGCATAGCGGACAAGGCTATCGAAATCGCGGAGGAGAAGTTCATCGCCTCCTCCGGTCCCGGCGGGCAGAACGTCAACAAGGTTGCGACCGCAGTCCAGCTGCGTGTCGACGTTTTCCAGCTGGGCATGCCGCCCGAAGCGTTCGAACGGCTCAAGGACATTGCGGGCAGCAAAATGACCAAAGGCGGCGAAATAGTCCTGACCGCCAACGAATACCGCACGCAGGACCAGAATCGCGAAGCGGCACGCGAACGGCTTCTCGGTTTGCTGTCAGAAGCGCTTACCCCGCCGCGCAAACGCGCCAAGAGCCGCGTCAACCGGGTCGGCAAGGTCAAGCGCCTGAAGGCGAAGAAGGTTCGCGGGACGGTGAAGGCGAACAGGGGCAAGGTAGACTGGTAGCCGGCAAGCCACGACGCTTGACTTTTACCCGTGAATCACCCAATGGGCGCGCCGGACGGCGGTGCTGCACGCGCCGCCATAATTATTTCGGCCTTTCGCCCGCTTTGGGCAGGCTCATCAGAAAGATCTTTAGGAACACGCCATGGCGAAGCCCGCAACCGTCAAGATCAAGCTCGTCTCGACCGAGGGCACGGGCTTCTATTACGTGACCAAGAAGAACCCGCGTAACCACACGGAAAAGTTCACCTTCCGCAAGTACGATCCCGTCGCGCGCAAGCACGTCGAGTTCAAGGAAGCCAAGATCAAGTAATGCGCGCCAAGCTGAACCGCGGGAACGAGCCGGGTTCAGTGATGGTTCAATGCTCCAAATCTAAACGCAGGAGCATGAGCACCTTGTCTTCTAAAAAGAACAAATCGATCGGCGCCGCGCTGGCTTTATCGCTGGCTGCGGCGCTTCCCGCGTCCGCCATCCTGGCCCCTGCCCCGGCACAAGCCGCGGCAGGCGACCTCGACAAAGCGGTCGCTGCCCTGCGCGGCATATCCACCATGAAGGCCGATTTCGTCCAGACCGACCGTGCGGGCCAATCCGTGCGCGGCGTCATGACGCTGAAGCGCCCCGGCAAGATCCGGTTCGAATACGAAAAGGGCGTGCCCATGCTCGTCGTATCGAACGGCAAGTCGATGTACATGGTCGATTACGAGGTCAATCAGGTCCAGCGCTGGCCCGTCAGCAATTCGCCCCTGGGTGCGCTGCTCGACCCGAGTCGCGACGTCAAGAAATACGGCAAGCTGGTTCCTACCAGCCATCCCGACGTCGTCAGTGTCGAGGTGCGCGATACCAATCGCCCCGAATACGGCGTGATCACCCTGATCTTTTCCCGCGATGCGTCGGCGCCCGGCGGGCTGAAGCTGACCCACTGGGTCGCGCTCGATTCGCAGAATCACCGTACGACCGTCAGGCTGTCGAACCAGCGTTACGGCGTGTCGGTAGCCGACAGCGCGTTCACCTTCCGTGACCCGCGCCAATCATCCCGTCGCCCGGGTTAAACGGATCAGCGGCGAAAGGTGTCATCTATGCGACATCCCGCCCCTATGCGTTCATTGAACAGCAAGCGGGGCGCGCCTAGATTTCAAATCACGAGATGACGCGAAGCGGGTTTCCCCCCTGTTGACCCCTTCCATCTAGTTCATCTTGTTCCAAGCGTGACGAACGCTCACAGGAAACCCCCGTGCCAATGCCCCCGGCGCGGGGGTTTTTTGCGTCCCCCGTAGACGATCCACCGATCAGTCGGCCCAGCCGAAGGCCTTGCGAATCACATCGTAGATCAGGTTCTGCTCCATCACTCCGCGCACGTTCTGCGCCCCCGGGCCATTGGCATAGAGCGCCACATCCTCGCCGCCATGGGTTTCCGAACCGGTGGGAATGGCAGCCTGCTGATGCGCGGCCACGCCGGTTTCCGGCATTTCGCGACCGCCGGGCTTTATCGCCCCGGGGCCGTTGCCATAGCCCAGCGTCGTATAGGGCGTGCCATCGGCCGCGAGCGAGGGGCCTTCGCCCGTATCGCCATCCTCCCCGCCACCGGCGGGCGGCACGACCAGGCCGAGGATGTCGTTCCCCCGGCGGGGATAGCCCGCCATGGTGAACACGTGACTGTGATCCGCCGTCACCAGGATCAGCGTTTCTTCGGGATCGGTGTTGTCGATCGCCCACTGAATGGCGCGGGCGAATTCCACGGCCTCTTCAAGCGCGTAACCGGCTTGGCCCGCATGGTGACCGTGATCGATCCGCCCGCTTTCGACCATCAGGTAATATCCTTGCGGATCGCCACGCAGCCGGCCCACGGCCGCGGCCGTCATGTCGGTCAATGTGGGCTCCGTGCTTTCGGGCGTGCGGTCCGCCGTGAACGTCATGTGGCTGGGTGAGAAAAGACCCAGCAGCGGCTTTCCTGCGGGTGCAGCGGTCATTTCGTCCATGCTCGTAACGAAGGTTCCGCCGGTCTTCGCCGTCCACTCTCCGGGAAGATCTGCGCCTGCATCGAGCCTGCGACCGCCCTTGCCTTCACCGAAGAAGGCCGCGCTCCCGCCTCCGAGTGCGACGTCGAATGGCGTCTCGACAAGTTGGCGGGCGATATCCAGGCAGCCGAGGCCGCGCTGGCCTTCGGGAATTTCCGAATCGCCTTCCCAGTTCCGGCTGACACTGCGCGCATAGACGGCTGCGGGGGTGGCGTGGGTGATGCGGGCCGTGCTGACGATGCCGAGCGCCTTGCCCTTGTCGCGTGCCTCTTCGCTTACCAGCGGCACTTCGTTCCCCTTGCCGGATGCACAGTCGCCAAGGGTTGCCCCGGGGCCAAAGCCGAGCATGCCGATATTCGTTTTCACGCCCGTGTTCATGGCGCTGGCCGTCCCGGCGCTGTCGGGGACCTGCGCATTGCTGTTGTAGGTTTTTACGAGCGCGACATGATCGAAATTCTCGAACGGCAGGACATATTCCTCGCCCGTCTGCCCCTGCTTCTGCCCGGCGTAGATTCGCGCGGCGGTAACCGTGGATATTCCCATGCCGTCGCCGATGAACAGGATGACGTTTTTGGCCCGTTGTTCGCTCGCCGCCACTGGGGCGGCGGCGGCCTGCGGCGCATCCCGCGCGACTGTCGCGGTGCAGCCACCCAGGCCCAGCGTGGCGGCGCAGGTCGCCAGACAGAACGAACGGAACATCATGCAGTATCTCCGAAATTAAACTCGTGAGGTCGTATATCAGTGACCCACAAGACAAAAGTGTGACGCTTGCGGGAAAAGGGGCGCTCGCCTACCTCGCTGCGCATGGTCACTGTTGCTACTTGGAACATCAATTCGGTTCGTCTGCGGATGCCGATCGTCGCGCGCTTCATCGAGGAGAAGGCGCCCGACGTCCTGTGCCTGCAGGAGATCAAGTGTCAGGAACACCAGTTCCCCTACGAAGCCTTTCGCGCGTTGGGGTACGAACATTTCGCGGTGCACGGCCAGAAAGGCTATCACGGCGTGGCGACCGTATCGAAGACGCCGCTCAGGGAATTTTCCCGTTACGACTGGCAGGACAATGGCGAAGCGCGTCATGTCGGGGTGGAGCTGCCCGAACATCAGGGCATGATCGTGGAAAACGTCTACGTGCCTGCCGGCGGCGACGAGCCCGACCGGGAGGTAAACCACAAGTTCGGCCAGAAGCTCGACTTTCTCGAACGCATGACCCGCTGGGCCGACGCGATCGACCGGCCCACGCTGATCGTCGGCGATTTCAACATCGCCCCGCTCGAAAGCGATGTGTGGAACCACAAGCAATTGCTCAAGGTGGTCAGTCATACGCCGGTCGAGGTCGAAAGCCTGCAACGCTTCATGGACGCGCACGGCTGGTCCGATATCGGCCGTGAACACATCAAGGCGCCCGATCGCTATTACAGCTGGTGGAGCTATCGCTCGAAAGACTGGAAGACGAACGATCGCGGGCGCCGGCTCGACCATATGTGGGCGAGCCCCGAACTGGCGAAACAGGCTGTCGGCCACTCGGTCCACGAATATGCCCGCGACTGGGAAAAACCGTCCGACCACGTTCCGCTGGTGACGGAGTTCGCGCTCTGAGCGCAGGCTCGCCTTCGCGCCGCGCTGCGCAGGCCGTCGATGCGCTGCGCCATGGCTGGCCGCTGGCGATCGAGGGCGCACCGCTGTTGCAGCCCGTCGAAACCGCCTTTGGCGAAATGACGGGCGAGGCGATGCTGATCTCCGCCACGCGTGCGACCACGCTGAAGCTGGCCAACCAGCGCGAAGCGGCGGCACCACGCCAGCCGGTGCTGATGCGCGGGGCGCAGGCCTTCGATCTGCCGGCGGCCCTTGCCGTCGCCGATCCCGCGCTCGACATGCAGAACCCGCTTAAGGGTCCGTTCAAGGCCCTCCCGCTCGGCTGGGAAACGCAGGCCAGGGCGGCGCTGGAACTGGCCCGCATGGCCGGCGTGCTTCCCGCCTTCCTGGTCGATCCGCAGGGCGCGGGTGAAGCCGTATCGCTTTCGGCTGGCGATGTGGCCGCATTCGCCGATGCATCCCGCCTGCAGATCGCGACGCGGGCCCGCCTGCCGGTGGCTGCGGCGGAAGATGCGCGCATCGTCGCGTTTCGCAGTCCCGACGACACGCGCGAGCATGTCGCACTCGTCATCGGCGAACAGTCGGCGGACCGCACGCCGCTGGTGCGCCTGCATTCCGAATGCCTGACGGGCGACATTCTCGGCAGTCTCAAATGCGATTGCGGCCCGCAGCTAGATGCGGCCCTGCATGCCATGGCCGCAGAAGCCGGCAGGGGCGGCTGGGGCGTGCTGCTGTACATGCGTCAGGAAGGGCGCGGCATCGGCATCATCAACAAGCTGCGTGCCTATCGGCTCCAGGACCAGGGCTTCGATACGGTCGATGCCAACACGCGGCTGGGCCTGCCGGACGAAGCGCGCGATTTTCCCACTGCGGCCCGCATGCTCGATCTGCTGGGGATCGACACGATCCGCCTGATGACGAACAATCCGGCCAAGGTCCGCGCGCTCGAGGCAGAGGGCGTCCATGTCGCAGAGCGCGTGCCGCATGCCCTGCCGGACAATCCGCACAATACCGATTACCTCGCCACCAAGCGCGACCGGTCGGGACATCTCCTCTGACCAGCGGCGCGGGCGCGCAGTATCAGCGTTTCTCGAACGCCCTGATGCCGCTGCCGAGCTGGTTGTCCCTCATGACGATATCGTCGCCCGTCCAGTCCGCCACGAAGGCCGGGTTGCGCGACAGGCCCGGCACCAGCCGCGCTTCGTTGCCCGCAATGACGAGACCGTTCGAACTGTAATTCGCGCCTTCCGCGCCCACGGCGATCATGGTCGACCAGTTTTCCTTGTCGCGCCCCTGCACGAACCAGTTGCCGCGGATCGAACCGGTGCCGCCATTGGGCAGGTCGATGAGATAGTTGGTCGCGCGGCCCTGCGAATCGTCGAAGCTGGAATCTTCCACCACGGTGCGCGATGCGCGCGATTTGAGATAGTGGCCGCCCGTGCCCTGTTCGAACCGGCTGCGGGTCACCGTGACCGTGCCGTAATCGCCGGCATAGATCGAATGCGCACATCCGGCCGAATTCTCGCATGTGCCGAGGCGGGTGAAGGTCGATTTGTCGACCACCAGTTCGCTGTCGACGCCGTTCGCGGTGAGGATGCCCTGCTGGCTGTCGCGGAACCAGCTTTGCGAAACGCGCAGCGGGCCTTGCTCCAGCCGGATACCGGCACCATTGCCGTCGTCCACCGCCAGATCGGCGAAGACCAGGCCGTCGACGGTCGCCCCGCGGCCGCGCAGGACCAGCGCCGCCTTGCCTTCGCAGGCCTGCCCGCCCAGCAGGGCCTTGCCCGCTTCGGCGGCACGGAAATGGACCACGCCTTCGCTCTGTACCGCGCATTCGCTCCAGTTGCCGGGGGCGATGATCACGGTGCCTTCGCGGTCGCCGATCGCGTCGACCGCTTCCTGCAGCGATCCGTATCCGCGGCCCGTTTCGAGCACGGTAAAACTGCTCGCGCCGCCGCCCTGGGCAAGCAGGGCAGCAAGCGGAATTGCCCCCACCGCGGCAACGCCGACTGCGGCCAGGAGCCAGCGTGGCAGACGCGAAGCGGGCGAGACAAAGGGAGACATCATCGTCCCGACATAGGATTTGATGGTTAACATCGAGATAAGTTACCCCCCTTAGGTAACGGCGTCACTCGTCGCCGCCCCACCGCCAGCGCCATCCGCCGCGGGTCTTGATCGCGCTTGCATAGATCAGCGCGGCGGTTGCGGGAACTATCAATGCAAGGCCCGCGATCAGGCCCACGTCCTCGTCCCATGCGGCCAGCCCGATGCCGGTCGGCACGGCCAGAAACCATGCCCCCAGCACGGCCCAGCCCTGCCAGGCGATGGGCAGGCCTGCGCCATACCCATACCGCTTCTGCGCGAACCAGGGTCTGCCTTCGTCCATGTCAGTCCTCCTTCGCCGGACGTCCGCGCCTCGGCGCCTTGCTGACGCCGACATCGATGCCGCGCTTCTCCAGCGCTTCGCGCAGCAGCATCTCGATCTGGGCATTCGCGCTGCGCAGTTCGGCCGCGGCCAAGCGCTCGACCGCGGCATGGACTGCCGGGTCGAGACGCAGGGCAAAGGCCTTCTTCTTCATGACAGCGTTCCGCCCGGTCCGCCTACTGGTACAGCGTGCCCGCGTTCACCACGGGATGCGCTTCCTTTTCGCCGCACAGCACGACCATGAGGTTGCTGACCATGGCGGCGCGGCGTTCATCGTCCATCTCGACGATATTGTCCTGCGACAGCTTGATCAGGGCATCTTCCACCATGCCCACCGCGCCCAGCACGATCTTGGCCCGCGCGGCGATGATCGCATCGGCCTGCTGGCGTTTCAGCATGGCGCTGGCGATTTCGCTGGCATAGGCAAGATGCGTAAGCCCCGCCTCGTCCACCAGTATGCCGGCGACTTTCAGCCGGTCGTTCAGCTCCTCCAGCAGTTCGCGGTTGATGACATCGGCGCTGCCGCGCAAGGTGACTTCCTCGTTTTCGAAATCGTCATAGGGATGGCGCGAACCGACCGTGCGCAGTCCCGCCTCGATCTGGATGTTCACGAATTCCTTGTAATCGTCGACGTCGAAACTCGCCTGCGCGGTATCGGCCACCCGCCACACCACGTTGCAGGCGATCTCGATGGGATTGCCGCGCAGATCGTTGATCTTCACCCGTTCGGAATGGATGTTGTGCGCGCGAACGGACATCTTGTTCTTCATCATCCAGGGCCACACCCAGCGCAGCCCTTCGCGCCGTTCGGTCCCGCGATATTCGCCGAACAGGGTAATCACGGTCGCCTGGTTGGGCTGGATCATGAAGAACCCGGCTGCCAGAAATGCCAGCACCAGCAGCGGGAAGATGATCAGCCCGACAAAGGTCAGCTTCACGGCCTTGGCCGCACCGTCCGGCGGGATGTTCCCCGCCACGTTCCAGACAACCAGCACCAGCAGGGCCAGAATGAACAGCAGCATGGGATAGCCGCTGAAGCTCGACCCCGCTCGCTCGGTGCTCGTATTCATCCCCTTGAATTCCACCGACATGACGAATCACTCCTTCGATATAATTATGATATCATATTTATATCAGCCGATGAATTCCGTCAATCGGATCCCGTCAATGGCGCTCGATTGCGCGCAGAAAGCGGTCGCCATAGGCTTCCAGCTTCTTGGCGCCGATGCCCGGCAACCGGCCAAGCTGGTCGAGCGTGGTCGGTCGTGCCGCCGCCATCTCGCGCAAGGTTGAATCGTGGAAGATGACATAGGGCGGCACCTGTGCGTCCTCGGCCAGTTCCTTGCGCAGGGCGCGCAGGGCCTCGAACAGGGGATCCCCGACCGGGTTGGGCGTCATGTCGCCGCGTCGCCCGCGCCTGCGCTTGGGCGGGACCACGATCTGTACCGCGCTTTCCCCCTTCAGGATGGCGCGGGCCGATCCGCCCAGCGCCAGTCCGCCATGCTCGTTGGCCACCAGGTCGCCGCGCGCCTGCAAGGCCCGGGACAGCGGCTGCAGCATCACGGCTTCTGCCGGTTCGACGATGCCGAACACGCTCAGCCGGTCGTGCCCGCGCTGGCGCACCCGCTCGTCCTCGCTTCCGGTCAGTACCTTCTGCAGATGCCCCATGCCGAAGCTCTGCCCGGTGCGATAGACCGCCGACAGCAGCTTGCGCGCCAGTTCGGTCGCATCGGTGACATCGGGCTGCTCCAGGCAATTGTCGCAATTGCCGCAGCTTGCCGGCGGGTGTTCGCCGAAATGCCGCAGCAGCACGGCCCTGCGGCATTCGGCCGTCTCCACCAGTCCCGCCAGCGCGTCGAGCCGCGTCCGCTCTGCCGCTCGGCGCGTCTCGTCCACCTCGGCCAGCCGCTGGCGTGCGGTGGCGAAATCCCCCGCCCCCCAGAACATCACCGCCTGACTGGGATCGCCGTCGCGGCCGGCACGGCCCGTTTCCTGGTAATAGCCTTCGATGGACTTGGGCACGCCGACATGGGCGACGAAGCGCACATCCGGTTTGTCGATCCCCATGCCGAAGGCGACCGTGGCCACGATCACCATGTCCTCGCTGGCAACGAAGGCGCTCTGGTTCGCCGCGCGCACCTGCGCATCCAGCCCTGCGTGATAGGGCCGCACGGCCCGCCCGGTCGCCGCTGCCAGCTTGTCCGCCAGATCCTCGACCTTGCGCCGGGTCTGGGCATAGACGATCCCCGGCCCCGGCTCGCTTTCCATCAGATTGGTCAGCTGCCGCACCGGATTGTCGCGATGGCGGATCGCATAACGGATATTGGGCCGGTCGAACCCCGCCAGCACCAGCCCGTCCTCCGCTATGCCGAGCTGCGCCATGACATCGGCGCGCGTCTGGCGATCCGCCGTCGCGGTCAGCGCCAAACGCGGCACCTGCGGAAAAGCGTCGATCAGGCCGCGCAGCATCCGGTAATCGGGACGGAAATCGTGGCCCCATTCGGATACGCAGTGGGCCTCGTCGATCGCGAACAGGCACAGCGGCGCAGAACTCAGGAATTCGCGAAAGGCCGGCTGGCTCGCCCGTTCCGGCGCGACGTACAGAAGATCCAGCTCGCCGGCCCGGAAGGCATCCTGCGTTTCGCGCCAGTCGGCATCGGCGCTGGTCAGCGTGGCCGCGCGGATGCCATTGGCGCGCGCGCTGCGAAGCTGGTCGTGCATCAGCGCGATCAGCGGGCTGATCACCACGCAGGTACCCGGCAGCATCACGGCGGGCAGCTGGTAGGTCAGCGATTTGCCCGCGCCGGTCGGCATCACCGCCAGCGTCGATGCGCCAGCCAGGATGCGCGTGACGACATCTTCCTGCCGACCGCGAAATTCGTCGAAGCCGAAGACATCTTTCAAGGATTGATATGCGCCTGCGATCCCGCTCATCGGGGCCTGATGGCAGACGCGGGAGCAAGCGCAACCGCTGGCGGGCAATTTTCCCCTTGCCCCGCATGCCGCGCTTGCGCTTTACCGCCAGCCAGATTCCACGAAGGAGACTTTATCATGAAATTCCGTATCGCCCTGACGGCTGCCGCAACCATCGCCCTTGCTGCCTGCGGCAGCACCGAAGATGCCTCGACCGAAGTCGAAGCCGACACCGTCGAAATGCCCGCCGACGAAGCTCTGACCGGGATCGAGGAAACGCCGGTTGCCGATCCGGCCGCCAATACCGAACCCGCGCCGCAGGTGACCTCGCCCAGCGAAGAAGTCCAGATCCAGGAAGCTGGTGACAGCGCAGCCGATACCGCTGCCGCAGCCATGGATGCCATGTCCGAAGACTCCAGCAACTGATCGGCATGCGGGCGGGCCAACCGGCTCGCCCGCGTCCAGCCGCGCCGTAGCGTCCTTTGCGCGGCGTTCGATAGCGCCTAGCTTCCGCGCCAATGAAACGACTCGTCCCCCTTCTTGCCGCGCTGTCTGCGCTGTCCGCCTGTTCGGGCTACGATGATGACCAGCCGGTCGAAGCGGTCTCGCAAAGCGAAGCCGAAGCGCTCGACGACGCTGCCGAAATGATCGAACAGCGGCGCCTGCCGGACGACGCGGTCCCCGCTGCAGGCGACGGGACACTCGCTGCCGACGCAGAAGATGCCATGCCCGCTGGCGCGGATACGCGCGCAACCGGCGGTCCGGAAAATGGAGCTACCGAATGACCGACACCGTCAATCCCGGCATGGATGCCGACATCTTCGACCAGTTCCTCGAACAGCTCGAACGCTACGTTCGCGAACGGCTGCTCCCGGCAGAAAAGCAGGTCATCGCCGATGACCGCATTCCCGATGAAATCATCACCGAAATGAAGGATATGGGCCTGTTCGGCCTCACCGTGCCGGAAGAATATGGCGGCGCGGGCCTGAACTGCACCCAATATGCCAAGGTCGTGAAGACCATGGCCTATGCCGCGCCTGCCTACCGGTCGATCTTCTCGATCAATGTCGGCATGTTCAATTCGGCGATCAAGAACGGCGGGACCGATGCGCAGAAGGCCGAATGGTGGCCCCGGATCGCCAATGGCGCGATTGCCTGCTTCGGCCTGACCGAACCCGGTTCCGGCAGCGACAGCGCCGCCATGGCGACCACCGCCCGGCCCGATCCCGATGGCAATGGCTGGATCCTCAACGGCACCAAGCGGTACATCACCAATGCGCCGCATGCCGATGTCGGCCTGATCATGGCCCGCACGGAAAAGGACGCGCTGCCCAAGAACGCGCATGTCTCCGCCTTCATCGTGTCCATGGACACGCCCGGCGTGTCGACCGGCAGCCCGGATCACAAGATGGGTCAGGCCGGCAGCCATATCTCCGATGTCATGCTCGACGATGTGCATGTGCCGGGCGATGCGCTGCTGGGCGGCGAGACCGGGCAGGGCTTCCGCTTTGCCATGATGAGCCTCGACAATGGCCGCATCTCGGTCGGCGCGGCCAGCACGGGCTACGCCCGCCGCGCGCTCGACAGCGCGATCAAATATGCCAGCGAGCGTCAGGCCTTCGGCGAACCGATCGCCAATTTCCAGCTGATCCAGCAGATGCTCAGCGAAAGCTGGACCGAAATCTACGCCGCCGAAGCGATGATGGCCGACGTCACGGCGCGGGTCGACCGGGGCGAAAACACGGTCAAGCATGCCGCCGCCTTCAAGGTCTTCGCCTCCGAAATGTGCGGCCGCGTGGTCGACCGCGTGGTGCAGGTCTATGGCGGGGCCGGCTATCTCGCCGAATATGATGCGGAACGCTTCTTCCGCGATGCCCGCATCTACCGCATCTACGAAGGTACGACGCAGATTCTCCAGCTGCAGATCGCCAAGCACATGCTGCGCGATTACGCCGCTGGCCTTTAGGGAATGTACGACCTTCTATCGGGTCTGAGCATCATCGAGGCGTCGAGCTTCGTCGCCTCGCCGACGGCGGGTCTGTACTGCGCGCAGATGGGGGCGGAAGTCATCCGCGTCGATCACAAGGCGGGCGGGCTCGATTACGATCGCTACATGCTGACGAAGGAAGGCCGTTCGCTCAGCTGGGAAAATCTCAACCGGGCGAAGAAATCCGTCGCGCTCGACCTGCGCAGCGGCGAAGGGCGGGAATTGCTGGTCGAACTGTCGGTGAAGACTGGCAATCTGATCACCAACCTGCCGGAAAAGAGCTTCCTTTCGCATGGCGCCATCGCTGCCAGGCGTCCGGATCTGGTCAGCGTGCGCATCATAGGCTGGCACGATGGCCGGCAGGCGATGGACTTCACCGTCAACGCCGCCAGCGGCTACCCGCTCATGTGCGGCCCGGAAGACTGGGACCCGGCCACCGCGCCGCCGGTCAACCAGGTGCTACCCGCCTGGGACTTCGTCACCGGCGCCTATTGCGCTTTCGCTCTGCTCGCGGGCCTGCGCCACCGCGACGCGAGCGGCGAGGGCAGCGAAATCCGCGTGCCGCTCGGCGATGTCGCCATCGGCACCATGGCCAATAGCGGCGCCATGGCCGAAATGCTCTATCGCGGCGGCGACCGCGAACGGCTCGGCAATGCCATCTGGGGCGCTTTCGGGCGCGATTTCCGCAGCCGCGATGGCGTGCGCTTCATGGTCGCCGCGTTGACGGCCAAGCAATGGGACGGCCTCGTCGCCGCTTTCGATCTCACCGATGAGATCGCCGAACTCGAAAACGAACTGAACGTGCGCTTCGCCGACGGTGATCGGCCGCGTTTCGAACACCGGCACCGACTGTTCGAGCTGTTCGGCACCCGCAGTCAAACGTATGATTGGCATGCGTTGTCGGACCGTCTGACGCAGCACGGTACCACGTTCGAGCGCTATCGTACCATGCACGAAGCCGCCAACGATGCGGAACTGGTGACGGAAAATCCTCTTTTCGGCCCCTCGCCGGCCAACCCCAGCGGCTTCGAATACCCCGCAACCCGCAGTTTCGCCAACATCCCCACCCTCGATGCAGGATTGCCCCGGGCCGCTCCCTACTTGGGCCAGCACACCGAGGAAGTCCTGGCCGACCGCCTCGGCCTCGCCTCCGGCGCCATCGGCGATCTCGTCGACCGGGGCATCGCCCGCCTTTCTGACAAGGACTGACCCATGACGACTAACCGCCGCGTAGCCATCTGCAAGCCGCTCAGAACCCCAGTCGGGCGCTTTCTCGGCACTCTTGCCCCGCTCGAGGCCGGGCAGCTTGGCGCCATCATCATCAAGGCTTTGGTGGAACGCAGCGGGATCGATCCTACGCGCGTCGACGATGTCGTCTTTAGCCAAGGCTATGGCAGCGGCGAAGCGCCGGCCATCGGCCACTGGAGCTGGCTGGCGGCAGGCTATTCGGAAGAAGTCCCCGGCTTCCAGCTGGACCGCCGCTGCGGGTCGGGCCTGCAGGCCGTCGCAACGGCCGCCATGATGGTGCAGACCGGCGTCGCCGATTGCGTGCTGGCCGGCGGTGTCGAAAGCATGTCGAATGTCGAACATTACACGACCAAGGCCCGTCACGGCTCCCGCCTCGGCGACCTGCAACTGTGGGATCGCCTGACCCGCGGCCGCCTGATGAGCCAGCCGATCGAACGGTACGGCGTCATCACCGGCATGATCGAAACGGCGGAAAACCTCGCCAAGGATTACGGCATTACGCGCGAAGAAGCCGATGCCTTCGCTGCGCGCAGCCATCAGAACGCCGCCCGCGCATGGGACGAAGGCAAGTTCGATGACCAGTTGGTCCCGGTGGAAATCCCGCAGCGCAAGGGCGATCCGCTCGTCTTCGCCAGGGACGAGGGCTTCCGCTCCGACGCAACCATCGAAACGCTCGGGGCCCTGCGCGCCATCGATGTGAAGCGCGACCCGGATGCCATCGTGACGGCCGGCAACGCCAGCCAGCAGAACGATGCGGCGGCGGCCTGCCTCGTCGTCGCCGAAGACAAGGTCGAGGAACTAGGCCTCGAGCCCATTCTCTGGTTCCACTCGTGGAGCGCGGCCGGCTGCGATCCCAGCCGCATGGGTATCGGGCCGGTCCCGGCTGTCGAACGGCTGTTCGCGAGGAACGGTCTCGGCTGGGACGATATCGATCTGATTGAGCTCAACGAGGCATTTGCCCCTCAGGCGCTCGCCGTGATGAAGGGCTGGGGCTTCAGCGAAGACGACAGCCGACGCGAGATCGTCAACGTCAATGGCTCCGGCATATCGCTTGGCCATCCGATCGGCGCGACCGGCATCCGCATCCTCGCGGACATGGCGCACGAGATGCAACGCCGCGAAGCCCGCTATGGGCTTGAAACCATGTGCATCGGTGGGGGTCAGGGCATGGCTGCGGTATTCGAGCGCGCTGCATGACGACTGAGTGGTCGGACTGGATCGGGCGCGAGCAGCGCAGTGCCGACCAGCTCGACCCGCCGCTTGCCGCGCGCTGGTGCGCAACCTTCGACCGCGATGCCCCCCCGGGCGATGCGATGCCGCAGGGCATTCACCTCTGCCTGTGCACGCCCGAGGCGCGAACAGGCCAACTTGGCGCGGACGGTCACCCTTCGCGCGAGGACAGTCCGGCCAGCTTCCTCCCGCCAGTGCCTTTGCCAAGGCGCATGTGGGCATCGAGTGCCATCCGGTTTCACGCCCCCATATCCATAGGCTCGGCCATAGATCGCGTGAGCCGCGTGGTTTCCATCGAAGCCAAGTCCGGAAGCCGGGGCGATCTGGTTTTCGTCGACATCGACCACGAGACCGGCGCCGACGGGCAACTGGCAGTGACCGAACGGCAAACGCTCGTCTACCTGGATGCGCAGGATAGCGCGGCGCCTCTGGTTCCACCGGAGCCGACAGGCGAAATCTTCGATCCTTCCGCATGGGAGGCTCACCACATCGCCACTCCCGACGAGCGGCTGCTGTTCCGTTTTTCCGCCCTCACCTTCAACACCCATCGCATCCATTACGACGCACCCTATGCGCGCGATGTAGAGCGCTATCGTGGATTGGTCGTCCACGGGCCGCTGATTGCGAGCTTGCTGCTGCAATTTGCTGCAGGAAGTTTCGCCGAGAACCGTCTGGCGAGCTTCTCCTTTCGTGGCGTCAGCCCCGCAATAGTGGGCGAGCCCCTGCATCTCGTCATGCGGGGTAGGGGAGAGGCAATCGAAATGGGTGGTTTCGCAACCGACGGGCGTGAGGTGACGAAAGCTTCTGCCAGCCTGGTTTAGTTCACCGGATAGTCTGCGATAGGTTGAAGCACCGTGTAACGTTCCGCCAGCGGTTCGTGCCCGAGTTCGGGCAGTTCTATATCTTCGGGCGGCACATTCGTATCGGGAAGCCGATCGAGCAGATCGCGCACCAGCGTCAACCGACCACGCTTCTGATCGTTGAAATCCACCAATGTCCACGGGGCCCACTCCGTATGCGTGGCGGACAGCATGGCTTCGCGCGCTTCGGTATAGGCCTCGTACCTGTCCCGTGCTGCCAAGTCGACTGGAGACAGCTTCCAGCGCTTTAACGGATCATCGAGCCGTTCTCGCAGCCGCTCCTCCTGCCGGGCCTGATCGGTCGTCAGCCAATATTTGAACAACAGTATTCCATCATCGACCAACTGCTTTTCGAATATTGGCGCCTGTGAAAGGAAAGCGCCGACCTGCCTTTCCTCGGCATAGCCCATCACCTTTTCCACCCCGGCCCGGTTGTACCAGCTGCGGTCGAACAGAACGATTTCTCCGGCACTGGGAAGATGTTCGACATAACGCTGAAAATACCACTGGGTCTGCTGCGTATCCGTTGGCTTCGGCAGCGCTACGATGTGGCACTGGCGGGGGTTCAGTGGTTCGGACACGGCGCGGATGGCGCCGCCCTTCCCTGCGGTATCCCGCCCTTCGAACAGGACCACGATCCGCTGACCCGTCGCGCGCGCCCAGCGTGCCATCCCGACAAGTTCGGCCTTCATCGGCGCCAACTCGGCTTCGTAATCGCTCTTTTTCATGGTTTTCCCGCGCCGGATTTGAATGGTGAACGCAATGCTAGTATCAACAGCAACAATATGGCTACATTCGAAGAAACCGAACAGGACTTTAGCCGGCTACCCGACCTTCCGGCAGAGGTATTCACCGCACCGTTGAAGAAGCCGGATCATGTCGGCGACGACTGGCTCGAGCCCCAGCAGACGCAGTACGATAGCGATGACGATGCAATCTGGAACGATCTGTTCGAGCGCCAGATGGGCGTGTTGCCGGGGCGGGCAGCGAGCGCTTTCATGGCCGGGCTACAGAAGCTCAATCTCAATCGCGGCGGTGTGCCGGAATTCGGCAAGCTTTCGGAAGACCTGACCGCCTTGACCGGGTGGAGCGTCGTTCCGGTGCCGATGCTCATCCCTGATCATGTGTTCTTCTGGCATCTGGCCAACCGCCGGTTTCCTGCGGGTAATTTCATCCGCACGCGCGAAACCTTCGATTACATCCAGGAGCCCGACGTCTTCCACGACGTATTCGGGCATGTCCCGATGCTGACCGATCCGGTCTATGCCGACTATATGCAGGAATATGGCCGCGCGGGTTGGAAAGCCATGCGGCACAATCGCCTCAAGGCACTGGGCTCGCTTTACTGGTACACGGTGGAATTCGGGCTGATCGAGGAGAAAGACGGCATCAAGGCTTATGGCGCCGGCATTCTGTCGGGCCCGACCGAGGTGGTCTACGCAATCGAGGCGGAAAGCCCCAACCGCATCATGCTGAATGTGGATCGTGTGATGCGCACCGATTATGTCATCAGCGATTTGCAGCCGACATATTTCGTCATCGAAAGCTTCGAGGATCTTTACCGCCAGACAGTAGAGCGCGATTTCGACAAGCTCTATCGGAACCTGGGGCCCGGTTTCACCTACGCCAATACGGCGGTGATCGACGTCGACTACGTGGTAAACCGGGGCACTTTGGAATATACTCTGCGCGGCGGTCGTGGGTCCGGCGCAAAGCCTGTTTAAAAGAAAACGGCCCCGGATCGCTCCGGGGCCGTTCTCGTTAGAATAACTCAGAGCTTACATGCCCTGGGCATCATCCATGGCTTCGCCCTGCTCTTCCATGGCATCTGCCTTATCTTCTGCCTGGTCGGTGATAGCGTCCGACTGTGCGTCGCTGATCGTACCAGCGTCTTCCATGGCATCAACACGTTCGTTGACGGCTTCTGCCTGCTGTTCGCCGGCATCTTCCATGGCGTTTTCGTTCGGGCCGTCGCAAGCGGCGAGGCCGAGGCTAAGAGCGGCAGCCGAAACGACGAGCGAAGCTTTGGTGAATTTCATGTGTATTCCCCTTGACCTTGTATCGCGCCGCAATGGCGACGCCGTGTTAACGCCGTAAACGAAATGCGGCGAGAATGTGATGAACGGGCCGGACAGATGCGAGTTCCCGTCTTTTTCCATTCACGGTCGAACGTATTGAGCAAAGCAAGAAAAGCGCCTCGGCAAAAGACCGGGACGCGTCGGGAAACCCCAAGATATCGGGGGACCGGTTTAGCTGTAAGCGCGCTGTCGTACGAGATTGAACAGCCCGATGGCGACAACCGATCCAAGCACGGCCCACAGTAGGGCTGTCCCACTTACCGTGCCGAAAATCGCCCCGTTTCCGGCGATAAGACCGGTTACCAGCGAGCCGAGCACGCCGATCAGTGCATTGGCCAAAATGCCGCGACCATCCTCGATACGAAGAATGATTGTTGCCAACCATCCCAGAAGAGCGCCCACGACAATCAGGATCAACAAACCCATCGGTGCCTACTTACATTTGCGTTTCATACGAATTGGAAAAACGCGCAGGCGGGCAAAGGTTCCGCCAAATCTGCCGAATGGAAACATTGGTGCCGCAATATTGCAACACCTGCTACACGAGGCCGAGCCACAGCAGCGCCGCTGTGCCCGCAACAATCCGGTACCAGCCAAAGGGCGTGAAACCGTTCCGGCTGACGAAAGCGACGAAGGCTCGGATCACGAAGAGCGCGACGATAAAGCTCACGACGAAGCCGATCGCGATTTCGTCCCAGCCCACGCGCGTCGCACCGGCCATCAACTGGTCGTATTTGGTCGCCATTTCCAAGGTGGTCGCCCCAACCATAGTTGGCACGGCGAGGAAGAATGAAAACTCCGCTGCGGTCTTGCGGTTGATGCCCATGGCCAGCGCGCCCATGATGGTTGCGCCCGAACGACTGACGCCCGGCACCATGGCCAGACACTGGGCGAAACCGACCGCCAGAACCTTTGTCAAAGACAGATCGGCAACACCCTGACCGTCCTCACGCGGTTTGGCGAGCCGTTCGATCACGATGATGGCGATACCGCCAGCGATCAGCGCCCAGGGGACGATGCCGGGATTGCCGAGCATGGCCTCGAAATTTTCGTAAAGCGTGAAGCCGATAACGGCGCTGGGCAGAAAGCCGAGCAGAATGTTGCGGGCGAACATGAGACCTTCCCGCTCGCGCCGCAGAACGCCCATCCCAGCAGACCAGAACGTGCCCCAATACTGATACACCACCGCCAGAATGGCACCGAGCTGGATCACCACATTGAACATCGCCCATTCGCTCGGATCGGCGCCCGACAATTCGGTAGCGAGAATGAGATGTCCGGTCGAGGATACCGGGATGAATTCGGTCAGTCCTTCGACGATGCCGAGGAAGATCGCGGTGAGATAATCGTTCATGCGCATGCGTCCATGAAGAAAGGGCGGAGCAAGTCAAGCGACCCGCTCCGCCCCATGGCAGATTACCGGCAAACCGGGCTTTACCAGATACGGACGCGCTCTTCCGGCGGAAGGTAGAGTTCATCATCCGGCGTCACGCCGAAAGCTTCGTACCATTCGTCCATATTGCGCACGACGCCGTTGACCCGGTATTCTTCGGGACTGTGCGGGTCGGTACGCAGACGCTGACGAGCGGCGTCCTCGCGCTGCTGCGAGCGCCAGACCTGCGCCCAGCCCAGGAAGAAGCGCTGATCGCCGGTGAGCCCGTCGATGACTTCGTCTTCCTGGCCGTTGAGCGATAGCTTGTAGGCGCGGTAGGCAAGGCTCAGTCCGCCAAGGTCGCCGATATTTTCGCCAAGCGTGAGCCGTCCGTTCACGCAGGTTTCGCCGTCATCGAGCGGGCAGAACTGGTCGTATTGCGCGACTACTGCGTTTCCGAGCTTGTCGAAAGCCTGGCGGTCAGCGTCGGTCCACCAGTTGCGAAGCATGCCGGTTGCGTCCGATTTGGAACCCTGATCGTCGAAGCCGTGGCCCATTTCGTGGCCGATTACAGCGCCGATGCCGCCGTAATTCACCGCATCATCGGCACTTATGCCGAAGAAGGGCTGCTGCAGGATGGCAGCGGGAAACACGATCTCGTTCTTGGTCGAGTTGTAATAGGCATTCACCGTCTGCGGCAGCATGAACCATTCGGTCCGGTCGATCGGCTGGCCGAGCTTGGAGACCATGTCCTGCCAGCCCCATTCGGCGGCCGCCATGCTGTTCGCAACCGGATTGCCGGCTGTGATAGCGAGATCCGGATAGGTCTCGAGATTATCGCGATAGCCGATCTTTGGATCGAAGCTGTCGAGCTTGGCCATAGCTTCGCGCTTGGTCGCATCGCTCATCCAGTCGATTTCATCGATGCTTTCGGCTAGCGCCTTGCGCAGATTGCTGACCAGGTCGATCATTGCGGCCTTGTTCTCTGCGGGGAAATAGCGTTCGACATAGGACTTGCCGACGAGTTCGCCGAGCATGCCTTCGGTAGCCGCGATCGAGCGCTTCCAACGCGGGCGCTGTTCGGGCGTGCCCTGCAGCAAAGTGCCGTAAAAAGCGAAATCGGCATCGTCGAACCGCTTGGGCAGGATCGCCGCGTTGTTTTCCAGCATCTCCTTGGCCGTCCACGCCTGCAATACATCGACAGGCGTATTCATGATGAGCGATGTCATCGCCGGAGTGCCTCCGCCGATCTTCGCCAGCGTCGCTTCGTCCAGCCCGAGTTCCGCCGCGCGTTCGGCGCTCGGCGGCATGTCGCTCACGATGAAACGATCGGTCTGCCCAAGACCCATCTTCTGCAGCATGGTCTCGAGCGGGAAGCCATTGGCGAGTTCGTCCACCTGGGCGTGTGTCAGAGCCGTGTAGGTGAGGTCCCGGTTGCGCCGCGTTGCACGGTCCCAGCTTACGGTGCGGGCGATGGTGTCTTCGAAATCATACACTTTCTGGGCCATGCCGGCAGCATCCGCATAGCCCGCTTCACCCAGCAGAAACGCCAGATATTCGCGATACTTGGCCTGGATGTTGCGGCCCTTCTCGCTGTCGTCGAGATAATAATCGCGATCCGGGAGACCCAGGCCACCCGACCCCAGATAGACAGAGTACCGGCTCGGTTCTTTCGCATCGACAGAAACATAACCGCCTAGGGGCGAAGCATAGCCAGGCGTTGCCCAGAGCGAGGCGAGCGCTGCCGGGGTTTCCGCGCCGTCAATCGCGTCCAGATAGGGCTTGATGTTGGTAAGACCCGCGGCCTCGATGCTGTTCGTATCGAGGTAGGCATTGTACGCATCGACAATGCGCTTCTCATCGGCCGAGAGAGTGGAAGCGTCTTTCTTAAGAAGCTCGTTTACCAGCGTCTGAACATCGCTCGTCGACTTTTCACGAAGCAGATTGAATGCGCCGAAACGGCTGAATTCCGCAGGGAGCGGATTGGCCTCGAGCCACTTCTGGTTCGCATAGGCGAAAAAGTCGTCGCCCGGCTCGATGTCCTGCGAGATATAGGCGGGATCGAAACCCCATTCGCCGAAGCTCATCGTGGGTAGGGGCGTATCGGTTTCGTCCTGTGCGGCAACAGGTGCGGCCAGCGTCAACGCAAGCGCACTCGCTCCAGCGGCAAGCATGGTACGGATCATTTCTGCATTCTCCCGAGATTCAATGCGACCGGCCCGAACGGGCCTCAGGCCTCGCGATCTAACACGTTTGGTCGTAGCGGCGAAGCGGTTCATCGGAGCGCACGGGCAGTCCGCAGAAGGATCAGGCGCTTTCGAGCCCGAATTGGAGCGAAGCCAGCCGCGCATAGAGACCGCCGTTCGAGGAAAGCTGCTGGTGCGTTCCCTGTTCGACGATCCGGCCATCTTCCATCACCACGATACGGTCTGCTGCACGAACAGTGGAAAGGCGATGCGCAATAACCAGCGTGGTGCGATCTTCCATCAGATGTTCCAGCGCATCCTGCACCAGGCGTTCGCTTTCCGCGTCCAGCGCGCTGGTCGCCTCATCAAGCAGCAGGATCGGCGCATCGCGCAGCAAAGCGCGGGCAATGGCTATGCGTTGACGCTGACCGCCAGACAGCTGAGTACCGCTTTCCCCGAGATAGGTATCTAGGCCCTGCGGAAGTTTCTGCAGGAAGCCGGACGCATTGGCAGCGCGCGCCGCTGCCCAGATATGTTCCTCGCTTGCGTCCCAATTTCCATAGCGCAGATTATCGCGTGCATTGGCGCTGAAGAGAACCCCTTCCTGGGGTACATAGGCGATACGACGCCGCACTTCGGCGGGGTCAGCGCCCGTTAGCGGAATTCCGTCGAGGCGGATGGATCCTGCCTGCGGATCGTAGAACCGCTCGGCCAGCTGAAAAATCGTCGACTTGCCTGCACCCGAAGGCCCGACGATGGCAACTGTCTCTCCTGGCTCAACTTCGAGACTGAAATCAGTGATTGCCGGAGCTTCCAGCCGTGTGGGGTAACGAAAAGTCACATTGCGGAAGGATAGCCCGCCCCGCGGGGGAACGGGTAGTTCCTGCGGACGGGCAGGAGCGGTAATCACAGGCTTTTCATCGAGCAATTCGGACAGGCGACTTGCCGCGCCCGCACCGCGTAACAAGTCCCCGTATACCTCGGTAAGCGCTCCGATGGCGCCGGCGACGAGGCCTGCCGTCAAGACGAAAGCCGCAATCGTCCCGCCTGTGATCGTTCCTTCGCTTACAGCCTGCGCGCCCCGCCAGACCAGCAGGGTAATTCCGCCGAACACCAGCAGGATGACGACAGCAGTCATGGCTGCGCGGATCATGACCCGGCGCCTCGCGACGGAGAAGGTACGCTCGACCGCCTCCTGGAACCGACCGTGCTCGCGGCCTTCCTGGTTGAAACCTTGAACGATCTTCATGGCCGAGAGCACTTCGGTGACCATCGCGCCGATATCGGCCACCCGATCCTGGCTGGTGCGCGACACCTTGCGCAGCCGCCGTCCGAATATGGTTATGGGAATAATGATTGCGGGGATGAGCAGGAGCAGCCCCATGGTGAGCCCCGGCACGAGCCAGAACAGATACGCCGTCCCGCCGATCGCCATGAGAAGATTACGAAGCGCAACCGATACGGTTGTGCCCACCACCTGCTCGATCAGCGTCGTATCGCTGGTCATCCGGCTGGAGATTTCTTTCGGACTGTTCTCTTCATAGAAACCCGGCGCCAGTCGCAGCAGATTTTCCTGCACACGCAGCCGAATGTCGGCGACAACGCGTTCACCCAGCCAGCTCACGAAATAGAACCGCATGGCCGTGCCAATCGCCAGGACGCCCACGATCATGAGAAGATACTGAAACCAGCGCGCCATGTTGCCCGGATCGGCACCATCGGCAAATCCGCGATCGATCACCAGCTTGAAGCCTGCCGGAATGGCGAGCGTCGCGGCGGCGGTAATGCACAGAGCAACCAGAGCCAACGCGACGTGCCCGGGATAATTGGCGCCGGCACGATAAACCATCCTCAAGGGGCGAAGAGAGCGTTCGCGCGGATTGTCCTTGGCCGCCCGCTTACGCGAAAAACGTCCGCGGCCCTCGGTTTCGGTATCGTCCTTGGATCCCATGGCATTCAGTTAGGTGGGCGGACGCGGAAAATCCACACTGCTGCATGCGCGAAGGCACAATTTGGTAATTTGTGCATTGCACAAGAGATGCCGGAAAGGCAGGATAGCTGTCTTTCGCCCGGTACGAGACAAGAAAAAAGGCCGGGTCAGCAGGGGATACGCATTGCTTTACCACGCCCATGAACTCCAGCGCAGCTGGCTCAATTCGGCCAGCACTTTCGCCTCGATCGGGGTGGAAATGCTGAACAATCCAGCCAATCCTTTGAATTACGTAGGCCCCATGGGCTACATGAATATCGGCCCTATCGCGGCGAGCGCACTCGAAGTGTTCGCGCATGCCACCGCCACTTATGGCAAGCCGGCATGGAACATCGAAGCCGTTGACGCGGGCGGCGAACCCCATCCGGTCATCGAATCAACGGTCGTCAACATGCCGTTCGGCGATCTGAAAGAGTTCTATCGCGAAGATTTGCCCGAAGATGCTCCGCGCCTTCTGGTAGTCGCGCCGATGAGCGGGCATTACGCTACTCTTCTACGCGGCACGGTCGAACGGATGCTGGAAAACTATCGCGTTTTCGTAACCGACTGGGCGGATGCCAAGACCGTTCCGCTGCACGAAGGCGAATTCGATCTGGATGATTACATCGATTACGTCATCGCCTATCTCGAACACATCGGGCCCGGCGCAAACGTAATGGCTGTGTGCCAGCCATCGGTACCGGTGTTCGCTGCGACTGCGATCATGAACGCCGACAAGCATCCCTGCACCCCCAAGACGCTGACCATGATGGGCGGGCCGATCGACACGCGGTGTTCACCGACCAGCGTCAACGATCTCGCCATGGAACGTCCGATCGAATGGTTCCGCCACAGCGTTATCGCCACAGTGCCGATGCAGTATCGCGGGGCCGGAAGACGCGTTTATCCCGGCTTCATGCAGCTTGCCGGGTTCATGAGCATGAACCTCGGCAATCACATGATGAGCCATTACGAGATGTTCAAACACCTCACCGTGGGCGACGACGAGAGCGCTCAGGCCACCAAGGATTTCTACGACGAGTATCGCAGCGTTTGCGACATGACCGCGGAATTCTATCTCCAGACGGTGGAGGAAGTGTTCCAGACGCATTCGCTCCCCAACGGGACTTTCGTCCATCGCGACAAACCCGTCGATCTTGCCGACATTACAGCGACCGCTCTGCTCGCGATCGAAGGCGAGCGTGACGATATTTCAGGTCTCGGCCAGACGAAGGCCGCGCTCGACCTGACGCCCAAATTGTCGGACAGGAAAAAGCGTTATTACATGGCGGAAGGCGCGGGCCATTACGGCATTTTCAACGGCAGCAAGTGGCGCGGGAAGATCGCTCCGGTGGTAGAGGAATTCATCGCCGCGCACGGCTGAGGCAGATCACGCTGGCGGCGGCGGTCTGCGCCGCGCCAGCACCTTGCCAATGGCCCGCCGGATAATCACGAGTAGCGTGATGGTCAGGGCCAGCAGGAACAGTGCAATCCCGCCGGCCAGCAGCGGGAATTCATAAGCGAGATACAAAAGTCCGACCGTCGCCACATCTTCCGCTGTCGATACGGTAACATTGCTGACTGGCTCGGGGCTGGCGTTGACCATTCCGCGGGCGCCGGCTTTACCTGCATGGGCAGCAAGGCTCGCGCCGCCACCCAGCAGAAAAGCGATAACCTGCGTACCGGGGTCGGACGGATCGATGATTGCCAGCGCCAGTAGCGCCCCGCCGATCGGCCGGACAATGGTGTGAACGGCATCCCAGGCAGTATCGAGCCACATCACCTTGTCGGCAAGGAATTCTACAATTGCCGCCAGCGCGGCAATGCACATAACCCATGGGTTCGCCAAGACGTCGAGACTGGCAAGATGCTCGGGCAAGGGTAGCGCATTCATCCGCATGGCAAGCCCCGTTGCAAAGATGCACAGATAGAGCCGCCATCCCGCCAGCAGGCTCACGCACCCCGCTATGCCGATGATCTCCATCACACCCATGATTACGAGGCTACGCCGCCAATGCCCTTTGGGACAAGTCAATCGGCGCGATGATGTGCCACATCATAAGGCTTTCCGTATGCACCGAATGGAATTTCCAGCGCTGCCCGGTCCCATTTCGCAAGCTCAGCCACTGCGGTATAACTCGTTTCGAGAAATTCCATCAGCATCGCGTCCGGATCATCCGACCCGCGCACGCGGGCATAGGGCAACACCCATTCACCAAGCTGTTCGTGCCAATAGGCGGCTTGCGGTCCCACCTTCGCGTTCTCCAGCCCTTCTGGCGAAGGATATCCGTACGCATAAAATGCAGCTTCCTCGACGCCCCCGCCGCCAAGCCAGAATCCGGCACTTGCTACTTCGTGGCTGTATGCCTCCCGCGTCACGTCGTCGGGAAGATTGGGAAACCCGCCTGGATGCACGGGCGCCTCCCGCCCGGAAAAACGAGTGACTGCCAGATCGAAGCTTCCCCAGAATAGGTGGCTGGGGCTGGATTTTCCGACAAAGCCGGTCCGGAATTGCTCGAAGACCCGGTTGGTGTCGGAAAAGGCGCGATGTATCTTCGCAATTGCTTGTTGGTTCCACACCCTGCAGCGCGTATCCTGCGCAAAGGGAACGGCGTCTTCGACTTCGTTCGGGGCTCCGGATATGTCGGTTTCCACTCCTGCATGACGAAGGAGTTGAGTCAGCTGCTCGTGGAAATCCGCAACGCTCTGGCCGGTAATTGCGAAGCTTTCGGCAAAGCCCGCCGATGTCTCGACCCCGACGGTCGAATGGTGGCAGTCCACCATTACCTCTGCTTCGCCATTCTGCGCGAAGACAGGGTAGCTTCGGAACCCGCGAGGGACCACGCGCAAGGCGAGATGCCAGCTGTGGTTGCACCAGGGCAAACTGCGCGTCGGCAGTTTGCCGATCACCTGAAGATAGGCATGTAAGCTTTCGATGACCGGGCGCTGGGCCGCGAAATCGAGTTCTGGCCAGCACTCGGTCATCGAAAATTCTCCTTAGAAGATCTCGAACAGGCCGGCTGCACCCATGCCGCCGCCGACGCACATGGTGACAACGCCGTATTTGGCGCCGCGACGCTTGCCTTCGAGCAACACATGCCCGGTGCAACGCGCACCGGTCATTCCATAGGGGTGGCCGATCGAGATGGAACCGCCATTGACGTTGAGCAGATCGCCCGGGATGCCGAGCTTGTCACGGCAGTAAAGCACCTGCACTGCAAACGCTTCGTTCAACTCCCAGATGCCGATATCGTCGACCTTGAGATCGAACCGCTCGAGCAGCTTGGGAATGGCGAAGACCGGGCCGATACCCATTTCATCGGGTTCCGTGCCCGCAACCGCCATGCCGACATAGCGGCCCAGCGGCGTCAGGCCTTTCTTTTCTGCAATCTTGGCTTCCATCAACACGCTGGCCGACGAACCGTCCGACAGCTGCGAAGCGTTGCCTGCCGTGATCGTGGTGCCTTCACCCATTACCGGCTTGAGCGCCTGCAGCCCTTCCAGCGTGGTCGAGGGGCGATTGCCTTCGTCCTTGGCGATGGTGATCTCGACGTCGGAGATCTCGCCCGTTTCCTTGTCCTGCACCTTGTGCGTAGTGGTGACGGGGACGATTTCATCGTCGAACAGGCCTGCTTCCTGTGCGGCGGCAGTGCGCTGCTGACTCGACAGCGCATATTCGTCCTGCGCCTCGCGGCTGATGCCATACCGCTGCGCGACCGTCTCGGCAGTCTGGAGCATGGGCATGTAGATTGCGCCATGCATCTGCATCAGTTCCGGATCCGGCATCACGCGCATTTCCTTGGTCTGGACGAGACTGATGCTCTCCTGACCACCGGCGGCGACCACGTCCATGCGGTCTGTGATGATCTGCTTTGCCGCCGTGGCGATGCTCATCAGGCCGCTTGAACACTGACGGTCGATGGTCATGCCGCTGGTGCCGATCGGGCAACCGGCGCGCAGAGCCACCTGGCGAGCAAGATTGCCGGCCTGCGTGCCCTGCTGGAGCGCGCTGCCCCACAATACGTCGTCGACTTCGCCGGGCTCGATGCCGGCGCGTTCGATTGCGGGCTTCAGCGAATAAGCGCCGAGCGTGGCCCCCTTGGTGTCGTTGAACCCGCCCTTGTACGCGCGGCCGATTGCGGTGCGGGCGGTGGAGACGATGACTGCGTCACGCATGGGTATTTCCTTGGATTGCTAAATGTACCTGATCCTCACCGGGGAGGAGGGGGGAATCAGACGAAAATCTGGGTGATCCACTCGCAGATCAGAGCCGGCTTTTCCTCACCCTCGATCTCCATGGTGATCTCGCTGGTCTGCTGCCACTGTCCGGGACGCTTTTCGATCATTTCCACCAGCTTCCAGTGGCCGCGAATGCGCTTGCCGCTGCGAACGGGCGAGATGAAGCGCGTTTTGTTACCGCCATAATTCACACCCATCTTCACGCCGTCGATCTTGGGCATGTCGGACTTGGCGCCGAGATAGGGGATCATCGACAATGTGAGGAAGCCATGCGCGATTGTCCCGCCAAAGGGCGTCATCTTGGCCTTTTCTTCATCGATGTGGATGAACTGGTGATCGCCGGTCGCATCGGCAAACTTGTTAATGCGGTCCTGACTCATTTCGACCCATTCGCTGGTGCCGATCTGCTGTCCAACCTTCTCTGCCAGTTCTTGCGGGCTCATACTCGCCTCTCCTCTACTCAGAACGCTTGGTTTCGCGCGACTCTACCGCACGATGCGGCGCGACTCATGGCGCATGCAAAGGGGGTGCGCAACCGCGCGAAGTGTGCCGTTACGGAATGGCGGGCTTGGCCGAAGCAGCCGCGCGACGAGCGTCACGGCGCGCCTTGTGCTCGGCTGCTTCACGCGCCGAATCGCGTTTTCGGCAATAGGTCCACAAAGCGATCTGCAAGCCGATGAGCATGAGGAACACCGGCTGATAGGCGATCCCCTGGAAGGTTGCACCGACAAGATAGACGATGTTGGAAAACTGCAACGCGCTTGCCAGCGGGCCCTGCCACTGTTCTGCAGGGTTTGTCCGGTCCCGCCACTTCCTGCGGATCCACTCCATTTGCAGGAGGCCCAGTGCATGCAGGCTGAGCCACATGATCAGACCCGGCCAACCCTGCTCCCCCAGCATTTCGAAGAAGGAGGAGTGATAGGCGCGCCCTGCATCCGTCACATCCTGTATTTCGGTGACCAGGGCACCGCCTTCCTCGCGCGTTACCGGCATGCGGTACGTGAACTTGTTACCGCGATAGGCGTCGAACCCGCCGCCCAGCGGATGTTCGGACACATAATCCAGCGTCCACATCCAGACCTGCATGCGGGTCGAAGCCGATTCGTCGGATTCGACAGATCCCAGCGTTGCCATGCGTTCGTAATAGCTGGCGGGAAGAAAGGGCAGCGCGGCAACCCCCAGCGCGCCGGCGGCCATTACATACATCAGCCGGTTCCTGACATCGCGCAGCATCAGGATGCCGAGCACGCCGATGCAGAGCAGGCCGGTCCTCGCTTCGGTGCCGATCGGAATCAGCAGGCAGGCGAAAATGAGCAGCCCGGCAAAGGTCCTCACGCGCCAGTCGGGCGGGAAGATCGTACCATGCCTGGTAAACCACAAAATGATCGGGATCAGCGCAATGGAAACCGTTGCCAGGGTCGAACTTTCGTAGATGTTCGAATTGTCATTCACGAACAGATAGAGATTTTCGTACCCGCCACCGCCGAGCGCCGTCTTCATGCCGGCCGAAATGATGATCGCCCCGGCGGTCAGCACCAGCACCAGCGCCGCAGCCTCGATCCGCAGGCGGGTTATCAGCGTGACCGGCAGAAAGATGGCAAAGACCAGCGCCTTCCATACCCAATCCCACTTCTCATGGGCCTCGATCGGGAAATCGGCCCATTGCAGGGTCATGAAGCAGTAGGCGAGCAATGCGCACATGATGCCCTGGCGCAGCGTAAACTTCGTGTCGGACTTGGGGTCCGCAAATGCCCATCCCGCAAACGCCAGCAAGAATGCGATCAGCGAGATCGGCAGCATCGGCGTTAGCGTCCACCCGATTTTCTGCGGCGCGAGAATATCGATATAGAGATAGGCCAGCACCCAGATGAACGGGCGCCTGAGACCGAGCAGGAACATGGCCATGACGGTCAGGAAAAGCGCTACATCAAGCATCGCCGCGCTTCTTGCATTGGCGGGTGCCACCCGGTCGCTTTTGCTTTGACTGCGCCTGGGGCTCGTCGATCACATCGCCCAATACCTCCTCTCGGTCGAGCTCTCTGCGCGCAAGTATGCGCAAAAGCGCAATGACGAGGAGCGCGTGGGCAAGGGCAAGGGCGAAATAATCGATCACGTGCAGGTCTTTCCAGTGCGCCTCTAATGCAATGCAGTTGACGCGTCATTAAGCGTGATGTGTCACAGGAACCGATCTTATGACCCGTGTTCTGCACATTCTCGACCATTCATTGCCGCTGCACAGCGGTTATACCTTTCGCACGCGCGCCATACTCAAGAGTTCGCAGAGCGCCGGGATCGAGGTTTGCGGTATCACGGGCAATCGCCACCTGGCCCAAGGGCCGCCGGTCGAAAACGTCGACGGGCTGACCTTCCATCGCACCGCAACGAAATTATCCAGCCCCCCGGTCATCCGTGAATGGCAGGAAATCGAAGCCTTGCGCGCAGGGATCGAACGCGTGGCGAAGGAATGGCGGCCCGATATCATCCATGCCCATTCGCCTGCCTTATGCGGGATGGCCGGCTTACGCGCGGCACACCGTCTGGGCATGCCTTTCGTTTACGAAATACGCGCTTTCTGGGAAGATGCGGCAGTCGGCAACGGAACCGGCAGCGAAGGCTCGATAAAATACCGCCTCACCCGCGCGCTGGAAAATCGCGTGGTCGCAAAGGCCGACGCCGTCTTCACTATCTGCAACGGCCTTCGTGACGATCTGGTCTCCCGCGGTCACGATGGCGATAAGATCGCGCTCTCGCCCAATGGGGTCGACCTTACGCTGTTCGGACATCCCCCGGCGCGCGACGAAACGCTTGCAGCCAGTATCGGGATCGGGTCCGGGCCGGTCATAGGCTTCATCGGCAGCTTCTACGATTACGAAGGGCTGGACGATCTCATCGCCGCCATGCCCGCGCTACGCAATCATCATCCGAACGCACAATTGCTGCTGGTCGGTGGCGGCCCGATGGATGCGGCACTGCGTGCGCAAGCTGCCGCCTCGGGTGTGGGCGAGGCTATCGTATTTACCGGCAGGGTCCCTCATGACGAGGTCGAACGGTATTATTCGCTGATCGATGTGCTGGCCTACCCACGCAAAAAATCGCGGCTTACCGATCTGGTCACCCCGCTGAAACCGCTGGAGGCGATGGCGCAGCAGCGGATCGTTGCCGCGAGCGATGTCGGCGGACATCGCGAACTGATCGAAGATGGCGTCAGCGGCCTCCTTTTTCCGCCCGACGACCCGCAGGCCATCGCGGCAGCCTTGGCTGGATTTGTCGACGCCAAGGAGCGCTGGCCCGCCATGCGCAAGGCCGGTCGCATGCATGTCGCTGCAAAGCACGACTGGAGCAGGAACATCGATCGTTATCGTGCCGTTTACCAAGAACTGCTAGGACGTGCCCCGTCCGCGGCCGCCTGAGCCGCCCATGGTGAGTTGAGACCGACCGATGACCGACGCAACCCGCACCGCACCAGTCAGCAAACACCCTGCGTTCAAATGGGGTGTCGGCTTGTGGTTTGCGTTGCTGATGGGGCTTGGCCTGTTTGTCATGCCCGAGAGCATCCATCAGGCACTGGCCGAACGACTTTTCCTGGATGGCGTGCTGAGCGCCGCGTCGAGCAGGATTGTCCTGTCCGTAATCGCGGCTTTGCTTGGCCTGCTGATAGGTGTCGTGCTGGCCATGCGTGTCGCGGCGATAAACGACGCCGTTCACGACGACGATGAAGAAGACGACGTCGACCCCGCCTGGCTTCGCGAGGAGGAAGAGCCACTTCCTGTCGCCGCCACCGAAGACGCGCCGCGCCGCCCGTTCAATCCGCGCGAAGACATGCACGAAGAAGGGATTGCGACTTCTCAGGCAGATGATGCCGAGGTTGCCGCGCCTCCAATTGACGAGCCAACGGACTATTCTTCCGAAGTCGGCGCTTACCCCTCTGAAATTGTTGAACCGATCGACGACGAAGCGCGCGGTTCCTGGGACCCCGAATCCGACGATGGGCAATCCGTTGGCGATACGGAAGAGATTTCCTTCGACACACCCCGGGCCGATCCGCCGGTCGTAGCGGATGCGGTTGGCGACCTCTCGCTGGATGCGCTGACGGCGCGGCTTGAACGCGCGCTGGAGGCATGCAAGGCAGGCCCCGCTACGTCGCGCCAGGACGAAAATACCGATCCGGTCATTGCCTTTCTTCGCCGCGAGGCCGAGAATGAGACACCTTTGCGGCCTCGCCAGGACGAGACCGGCGATCCGGAGGCGGAACTGCGCAGCGCGCTTGAAAAGCTCAACAGGGCGACCAAGTCGCAATAGAGCCAGCCGGGTACGCGCTTTTCAGCGCCTGACGCCCGTTAAAGTGTAAATCTTGCAGCCCGTGAAATTTTGCTACGCTGCTCGCAGTTGCAAAAAACCGTTCCTGTCGGCATTAGGTCCCTTCGCGCAATTTTGCAGGCATCGCGCGCGGTGCCGATTGATCCTGTTCCTGACCGATCCGTGCTTTGGGCGGGCGGTCGGTGGGCATGAAGGAGGACGCTTCGCCAATGGGACGCACGCCGCCCCACGCTACGGGTCTTTACGATCCGCGTAACGAGCACGATGCCTGCGGCGTCGGCATGGTCGCCCATATCAAGGGCAAGAAGAGCCACGCCATCGTCACGCAAGCGCTTGAAATACTTGCAAATCTGGACCACCGCGGCGCGGTAGGCGCGGACCCGTTGCTGGGCGACGGCGCAGGGATTCTGCTGCAGATTCCCGATCCGCTGTTCCGCAAATGGGCACAGAACGAAGGCAAGGAACTGCCCGCGCCGGGCGATTACGCGGTCGCCATGTGTTTCCTACCACCTGCGGATCAAGCGTTTGATTTCGTCACCGAACAGCTCGAACGCTTCGCAGAAAAGGAAGGCCAGCGTGTGATCGGCTGGCGCGACGTTCCGACAACGCTCGACGGACTGGGCGAAGCCGTCATCGAATCGATGCCGCGCATCCGCCAGTGCGTGATCGCGCGCGGCCCCAATTGCCCCGATCAGGACGCCTTCGAACGCAAGCTGGTGGTGATCCGCAAGCAGACGCTCAATCCGCTGAAGGCACTGGAAGAAAAGCATGGAATTGAAGGCCTTAGCCAGGCCTATATACCCAGCTTCTCCAGCCGCACGGTCGTTTACAAGGGCCTGCTGCTGGCAAATCAGGTGGGCAGTTTCTACGACGACCTGCGTGATCCGGACTGCGTTTCGGCACTCGGCCTCGTCCACCAGCGCTTCTCGACGAATACCTTCCCGAGCTGGCGCCTGGCGCATCCCTACAGATTCATGGCCCATAATGGCGAGATAAACACCGTTCGCGGCAACGTGAACTGGATGGAAGCGCGCCGCCGGACGATGGAGAGCGAACTGCTCGGCGCAGATCTCGACAAGATGTGGCCGCTGATCCCGCACGGGCAATCCGACACCGCCTGCCTCGACAATGCGCTCGAGCTGCTGGTGACGGGCGGATACAGCCTGGCCCATTCGATGATGATGCTGATGCCGGAAGCCTGGGCGAAGAACCCGCTGATGGATCCCGCGCGCCGCGCTTTCTACGAATACCATGCCGCCCTGATGGAGCCATGGGATGGCCCGGCTGCCGTGTGCTTTACCGATGGCCGCCAGATCGGCGCCTGTCTCGATCGCAACGGCCTGCGCCCCGCACGCTGGTGCACGACCAAGGACGATCTCGTCGTCCTCGCATCGGAAAGCGGCGTGCTGCCGTTCAGGGACGAGGACATCACGCGCAAGTGGCGTCTCCAGCCGGGACGCATGCTGCTGATCGATCTGGAAGAAGGGCGCATCGTCGAGGACGAGGAGCTCAAGACCCAGCTCTCCAATGCCGAACCTTACGAGGAATGGCTGGAAGCGGCACAGTACAAGCTCAAGGATCTCGATCACATCGAGCCGGATCTGAGCGAGATCGCGAGCACCGACACCAGCCTGCTCGAATGCCAGCAGGCGTTCGGGTACACGCAGGAAGACATCGGCCGCTTCCTGGAGCCCATGGCGCGCGGCGGCGAGGACCCGATCGGTTCGATGGGGACCGACACCCCGATCGCCGTGCTGTCGGACCGCAGCCGCCTGCTGTACGATTATTTCAAGCAGAACTTCGCACAGGTCACAAACCCGCCGATCGATCCGATCCGCGAGGAGCTGGTGATGAGCCTGCTGTCGATGATCGGCCCGCGCCCGAATTTGCTGGGCCGCGACGCCGGCACGCACAAGCGCCTGGAAGTAAGCCAGCCGATCCTGACCAACGAAGGCCTGGCCAAGGTCCGTTCGGTGGAAGTCGCGCTGGACGGCGCATTCCGCACCGCCACGATCGATATAACCTGGGATGCAAGCACGGGCGCCGATGGACTTGCCATGGCGCTGAAGGAAATGTGCTGGGCTGCGACCGAGGCCGTACTGGGCGATGCCAACATCCTGATCCTGTCAGATCGCGGGCAGGGCCCCGACCGTATTCCCATGCCCGCACTGCTCGCGACGTCGGCAGTGCATCACCAGTTGGTGCGGCAGGGGCTGCGCATGCAGACCGGTCTGGTCATCGAGACCGGCGAGGCGCGCGAAGTGCACCATTTCTGCGCGCTGGCAGGTTACGGCGCGGAAGGCATCAACCCCTATCTGGCGTTCGAAACGCTCGAGACCCTGCGCGAAAAGCGGTTTCCCGAACTCGACGCGGATCAGGTCCGCCAGAATTACGTCAAAGCCGTCGGCAAGGGGATCATGAAGGTCATGTCCAAGATGGGCATCTCGACCTACCAGTCCTATTGCGGGGCGCAGATCTTCGATGCGGTCGGGCTGAATTCCGAATTCGTCGATGCCTATTTCAACGGCACGGCCACCACGATCGAAGGCATCGGCCTGAAAGAAGTGGCCGAAGAAGCCGTGCTGCGCCACGCGCAGGCCTATGGCGACAGCCCGCTCTACAAGGGTATGCTGGATGTCGGCGGTATCTACCAATATCGCCTGCGCGGCGAAGCGCATGCCTGGACGCCGCAATCGGTCGCGCAATTGCAGCACGCGGTACGCGGCAACGATCCGAAGAATTACCAGGAGTTCGCCGCGGCGATCAACGAGCAGTCCGAACGGCTGCTGACGATCCGCGGACTGATGGAACTGAAGCCTGCCGAACAGCCCATCGACATCGACGAGGTCGAACCGGCGGTCGAGATCGTCAAACGCTTCAGCACGGGCGCGATGAGCTTCGGTTCGATCAGCCACGAAGCGCATTCGACGCTGGCCATCGCCATGAACCGGCTGGGCGGGCGTTCGAACACGGGCGAAGGCGGCGAGGAGCCGGAGCGCTTCCGCCCGATGGACAATGGCGATTCGATGCGCAGCCGGATCAAACAGGTCGCCAGCGGCCGGTTCGGCGTGACCACCGAATATCTGGTCAATTCCGACGATATCCAGATCAAGATGGCGCAGGGTGCAAAGCCCGGCGAAGGTGGGCAGCTGCCCGGACACAAGGTGGACAAGCGCATCGGCGCGGTGCGCCATGCGACGCCGGGTGTGGGCCTGATTTCGCCCCCGCCGCATCACGACATCTATTCGATCGAGGATCTTGCCCAGCTGATCCACGACCTGAAGAACGTCCAGCCCAAGAGCCGTATTTCGGTCAAGCTGGTGTCCGAAGTCGGAGTGGGCACGGTCGCCGCGGGCGTATCGAAGTCCAAGGCCGACCATATCACCATTTCGGGATATGAAGGCGGCACCGGGGCGAGCCCGCTGACGTCGCTGACGCATGCCGGATCGCCATGGGAAATCGGCCTTGCCGAAACGCAGCAGACGCTGCTGCTCAACGATCTGCGCAGCCGCATCGCGGTGCAGGTCGATGGCGGCCTGCGCACGGGCCGGGACGTGGCCATCGGCGCGCTGCTGGGCGCGGATGAATTCGGTTTCGCCACGGCTCCGCTGATCGCGGCCGGGTGCATCATGATGCGCAAGTGCCATCTCAATACCTGCCCGGTCGGCGTGGCGACACAGGACCCGGTGCTGCGCAAGCGGTTCACCGGTACGCCCGAACACGTCATCAATTACTTCTTCTTCGTGGCGGAAGAACTGCGCGCCATCATGGCCGAAATGGGCTTCCGCACGATCGAAGAAATGATCGGCCGGGTCGACAGGCTCGACATGCGCCGGGTGGAACGCCACTGGAAGGCGCATGGCGTCGACCTGAAGCGCATCCTCCACGCAGTGCCGCTGGAAGAGGGCCAATCGCTCCACCATACCGAAACGCAGGATCACGGCCTTGCCGCGGCAATGGATGTGGAACTGATCAAGGCCTGCACGCCCGCCATCGAAAGCGGGCAGGCCGTCCAGCTTACCCGCACGATCCGCAATGTGAACCGCACCGTCGGCGCCATGCTGTCGGGCCGGATCGCGGAGGTGCATGGCCATTCGGGCCTGCAGCCCGACACGATCCGGATCGACTTTACCGGCGTTGCCGGACAAAGCTTCGGTGCGTGGCTGGCCCACGGCGTGACCGTAAGCCTGACCGGCGATGCCAACGACTATGTCGGCAAGGGCCTGTCGGGCGGGCGCATCATCGTTCGCCAACCCGAAGAGGCCCCACGCGCGCCGGGCGAAAACATCATCGTGGGCAATACGGTGCTGTACGGCGCGATTGCCGGTGAAGCCTATTTCCACGGCGTGGCGGGCGAACGCTTTGCCGTGCGCAATTCAGGCGCGGTCGCCGTCGTCGAAGGCACGGGCGACCATGGGTGCGAATATATGACCGGCGGCGTGGTCTGTGTGCTGGGCCCCACCGGTCGCAATTTCGCCGCCGGGATGAGCGGCGGCATTGCCTATGTCTACGACCCGGAGCGCCGGTTCGAAAAGCTGTGCAATCTGGCGCAGGTCGATGTGCTGGATGTCCAGCCGGGCGATGGCGAAGGCGCCGACAAGAGCTGGGGCAGGCCACAGCAGCGCGGCGTTTCGGTCGAGAATTTCGGCATGGGCGACCCGCTCTACCACGATGCGGAGCGCGTAAAGGTGCTGGTCGAACGCCATCTGCTGCACACCGGATCGGCCCGCGCCAAGGGCTTGCTGGATGACTGGGCGAACGAGCTCAAGAACTTCCGCAAGGTGATGCCGCGCGACTATGCCCGGGCGCTGAAGGCGCTCGAGGAAGAACGCGAACAGGCCGCGATGGAAGCTGCGGAATGATCATGCATGCCTCGCCATTCCCGCATGGGCGGACATCCAGCCGTTACGGGTGCGGCCCGGCCTTGGGTCCCTGCCTTCGCGGCGATTACGAATTTAGTTTAGGGTTTGATTGAATGGGCAAGGAAACGGGTTTCCTCGAATTCGAGCGCGAGGATCGCACCTATCGCGATCCCGAAGAACGGCTGACGCACTACAAGGAGTTCGTCGTTCCGCTGTCGGAGAAACAACTGCGGAACCAGGCGGCGCGCTGCATGAACTGCGGCATCCCCTATTGTCACAACGGCTGCCCGGTGAACAACATCATCCCGGACTGGAACCATCTGGTCTACGAGGACGACTGGAAGAATGCGCTGGAAGTGCTGCATTCCACCAACAACTTCCCCGAATTCACCGGCCGCGTCTGCCCCGCCCCGTGCGAGGCGGCCTGCACGCTCAACATCGTCGACAGCCCGGTGACCATCAAGTCGATCGAATGCGCGATCATCGACCGCGGGTTCCAGGAAGGCTGGGTCAAACCCGAAGTGCCCGAAAAGCGCACCGGCAAATCGGTGGCGGTAATTGGCAGCGGTCCGGCAGGGCTTGCCTGCGCGCAGCAACTGGCGCGCGCCGGCCATGCCGTGACCGTGTTCGAGAAGTCCGACCGCATCGGCGGGCTGCTTCGCTACGGCATTCCCGACTTCAAGATGGAAAAGCACCTGATCAACCGCCGGGCGGTGCAGATGGAGGCCGAGGGCGTCCAGTTCCGCACATCGAGCGAAGTGGGCGTGGAAGTTAGCTTCCAGGCGCTGCAGGAGAACTTCGACGCGGTCGTGCTGGCGGGCGGCGCGGAAGAAGCGCGCATGCTGGACATTCCCGGATCGGAACTGAACGGCGTGCGGCTGGCAATGGAATTCCTGACCCAGCAGAACAAGCGCAACGCAGGCGACGAGGAAGTGCGCGCCGCGCCGCGCGGCTCGCTCACCGCTACCGGCAAGCACGTGATCGTGATCGGCGGCGGCGATACCGGCAGCGATTGCGTGGGCACCAGCAACAGGCAGGGCGCCGCCAGCGTCACCCAGCTGGAAATCATGCCCAAGCCGCCCGAGAAGGAAGACAAGGCGCTGACCTGGCCCGACTGGCCGCTGAAGCTGCGCACATCGTCCAGCCACGAAGAGGGGGTCGACCGTGACTGGGCCGTCCTGACCAAGCGTGTCACCGAAGAAAACGGCGATGTCGCCGGGCTCGAATGCGTGCGCGTCGAATGGAAAGACGGCAGGATGCAGGAAGTGGAAGGCAGCACCTTCACGCTGAAGGCCGATCTCATCCTGCTGGCCATGGGCTTTACCGGGCCGAAGCGCCGAGGGCTGCTCGACCGGGCAGGCGTGGATCTGGACGGGCGCGGAAATGTGGCGGCGGATACCGAATGGTATCTCACCAGCGAGGCGAATGTGTTTTCCTGCGGCGACATGCGGCGCGGGCAGAGCCTCGTCGTGTGGGCGATCCGCGAAGGGCGCCAGTGCGCGCGCGCCGTCGATCTCGCCCTGATGGGGGCGAGCGAACTACCCCGCTGACAGAAGCGACAGCCATGGCCTTCACCCCCTTCGATCTGACCGGCAAGGTGGCGGTGGTGACCGGCGGCAATGGCGGGATCGGGCTGGGCATGGCCGAAGGGCTTGCCGGGGCGGGCGCGGATGTCGTCATCTGGGGCCGCAAGGCGGACAAGAACGCCGCCGCCCTCGAACAGCTGAAAGCGCATGGTACGCGGATAGAAGCGCTGTCGGTCGACGTGTCGGACGAGGCCGCCGTGGTGGACGCGATGGCGGAAAGCCTTTCGCGGATGGGCCGGATCGACACCTGCATCGCCAATGCGGGCGTGGGCGGCAGCGCCCCGCTGATTGAGCAGACGACCGAGCAATGGCGCAAGGTGACCACGGTCAATCTCGACGCGGTATTCTGGACGCTGCGCGAAGCATCGCGGCACATGGTCGAACGCGCGGAACGGGGTGACAAGGGCGGTTCGTTGCTGGTGACATCCAGCGTATCGGCGATCCACGGCGCCCCGCAGAACCAGGCCTATGCCGCTACCAAGGCCGGCGTGCTGGCGATGGTGCGCGGCACGGCGGTGGAGCTTGCCCGGCACGGCATTCGCGCCAATGCCGTGCTGCCCGGCTGGATCGCCACCGACATGACCGAACGCCTGCAGAACTGGGATGCCTTCAACGAAAAGGCCATCGGCCGGGTGCCCATGCGGCGCTGGGGCGAAGGCGAGGACTTTGCCGGCATCGCGGTCTATTTCGCCAGCGATGCCAGCCGGTTCCACACCGGCGATTCGGTAGTGATCGACGGCGGCTACACGATCTTCTGAGCTACAGCGGCCTTAGCCGGCGGCTGGTATTCGAATGCTGCCGGACTGTGTGGATCTTGCCTGCACGGTCGCGTTCGAAGACCACCTCCTCGCGCTCTTCGCCGCTGGGCGAAATGACCCGAAAGCGATCGCCGCCCAGGGGTTTCAGGCGCGACATCTTGTCCGCCGGTGCCCCGGCATCGGGATCGATCCAGGTGAGCCCGCCGGCCCATGGCACGAACATGAATTCGCCCGACCACGGCTGCCCGTCATAGACGCCCGCGAATTCGGCCAGATCGACTCCCTCGACCGCATCGAACGGTTTGGCTTCGCCGCGCGCCTTGATCAGCGCCGCGATCCCTTCGGCGAGGCGCCCGGGATCGTCCATCGCATTCATGGCGATCGCCACGCCCATCTCTTCTGCCGGCGCCAGCATCAGCATGCTGCGATAGCCGGGACAGCTGCCGCCATGCCCGACCACGGTGGTGCCGCCGATATTGCGCACGGCAAAGCCGAGGCCCCAGTTGGTCTCCCAATCGGGCGACACGTAATGCACCCGTTCCATCTCGCGCAGGGTCGAGGGCCGCAGGACTTCGCGCTGCCCCGTCCGGGCAAGGCGGAAGGTCCAGCTGGCGAATTTGGCGAGGTCTGCCACGCTGGCGCTGAAACCTGCCGCAGGCGCGATGCCCGCCGGATCGAACAGCTTCAGTTCCGGACGTGTGCCATCCGCCTCCAGCGCGCCCCAGCCCACGGCCATCTGCTTGCCATAGAGTTCCGCCGGAATACCCGGACGCGTATCGCTGAGGCCGAGAGGCTCGAGGATGTTCGCGGTCACATAGTCCGCATAGGGTCGGCCGCTCACCGCTTCGACCGTCTCGCCGACCAGCGTCAGGCCGAGGTTCGAATATTGCCAGGTTGTCGATGCAGGATAGAGCGGGGACTGGCTGCCGATGGTCGCGCGAACCTGCTCCTGCGAGGGAAAGGTAAAATCGGGCCCGGTCCAGTAGGGAAAGTCCGCTTCGCGCGGAAGGCCTGCGGAATGGGTCAACGCCCCGCGCAAGGTGATCGGCACGCTTTCACGCGGATCGTCGGCCAGCCTCGCCCACGGCAGATATTGCGTAATCGGCGCGTCGAGCGCGACCTTGCCCTGTTCCCATTGCTGCATCAGCGCGACGGCAGTGAACAGTTTGGATATCGAGCAGATCGAATAAATCGTCTCGGGCGTAGCGGGCTTGTCCTGCCTGCGATCGGTCGCGCCGAAACCCTTCGCCCACACCGTCCGGTCGCCCAGAGCCACAGCGGCGGAGATCGCAGGAATGTTGCGGTATCGGCGCTGTCCTTCGATCCATAATTCGCTGGCGCGCATAGCTTCGGCCAGCGCGGCTGCCTTGGCAGCATCCATCTGCGCAGCGGGTTCGGCTTGCACGGCGGGCGCCCTGCCGGTCTGCGCCCCCGCAGGTATAGCCATGCCCAGCACCGCCAGCGCAGTGCTCGTCCTGAATATCGCTTGCTTCATCGTTCCCCCTGCCATCCCGCCGATCATCCTACACGTGCCGACGACTGGCAAGCGATTACAACGCCCAGTCGATGGCCTCGCGGCCATGGTCTGAAAGAAAGGCATTTGTCCTGCTGAACGGCTTCGAGCCGAAAAACCCGCGATGCGCCGATAGCGGGCTGGGGTGCGGGCTTTCGATCACGCAATGCTGCCCTTCGCGCAGGCCGGCGATCCGCTTTGCCTTCGCCTGCGCATGGCTGCCCCAGAGAATGAACACGCTCGGTTCATCGCGGGCCGCAACTGCTGCAACGCAGGCGTCGGTGATAGCGTCCCATCCTCGCTTGGCGTGGCTGCCGGCCTTGGCCGCCTCGACCGTCAGGGTGTTATTAAGCAGCAGCACACCCTGCCGCGCCCATTTGCTCAGATCGCCATGATCGGCGCGCGCCACACCAAGGTCCGCTTCCAGTTCCTTGTAGATGTTCACGAGGCTCGGCGGGATCTTCACCCCTTCGGGGACGGAAAAGCACAGCCCCATGGCCTGACCCGGACCATGATAGGGATCCTGCCCCAGGATCACGACCTTTACCTTGTCCAGGGGCGTCAGTTCGAGCGCTTTCAACCGGCAGCCGCGCGGCGGGTAGATCTGTTTGCCCGCCTGTTCTTCTGCGACCAGAAACCCACCCAGTTGCCGCGCCTCTGCGGTCGCCAGGACCGGTTCCAGTACGGGTTGCCAGCTTTCGGGGATCGGTTCGCCTGCCATGACAGCGGGACTAGGCCGATCCGCCTTTGCTCGCCAGCACCCCTTCCCACCAATCCCCAATCGGCCTAAGGCCGCGCACATGGCAGTGCATTTCCACGAAGAAGACCTCCCCGCAGGCGTACTCGCCGACGGCCCCGTTGCCGTCGATACCGAAACCATGGGTCTGGTCACGATCCGCGACCGGCTTTGCGTCGTCCAGATCAGCGACGGCAAGGGCGACGAGCACCTTGTCCGGTTCGGCCCCGACAGCAGTTACGATGCGCCGAACCTGAAAGCCGTGCTGGCCGATCCGGCCCGTCTGAAGCTGTTTCATTACGCCCGCTTCGACCTGGCCGCGATCGAGCATTACCTCGGCGTCATGGCGACGCCCTGCTATTGCACCAAGATCGCCAGCAAGCTCATCCGTACCTACACCGACCGCCACGGACTGAAGATGCTGGTCGAGGAACTGCTCGGCGAAAATATCTCCAAGGCCCAGCAGTCGAGCGACTGGGGCGGCCCGGTGCTGAACGATGCGCAGCGTGAATACGCCGCGAGCGATGTTCGCTATCTTCACCGGATGAAGGAAGAACTCGACCGTCGGCTGGAACGCGAAGGGCGCACCGAGATGGCACAGGCCTGCTTCGATTTCCTTCCCACACGCGCGCGGCTGGACGTGGCAGGCTGGGCCGATCACGACATCTTCAGCCATATGTAAGGATAGGCCGGTCAGGCATAACCCATGGTATCGCGGCACCGCAGGATAGAAACGCAGGAAGCGAAAGCGCGCCGCAGCGAGCGCCAGCACTGGGCCGAGCCCGGTGGCTCGCACGATCGCATGGTTGCCTTTCTGTCGCGCGCTCTGCCCATGGGCGTTGGGGTGCTGGCGGCGCTGATGGTGATCACGCCGCTCAGTCCGCGCGGTGAAGTCAGCTTCCTGCTCGATCGGAACAAGGTGGCCGTCATCAACGAGCGGCTGCGCGTCGACAATGCGCTTTATCGCGGTGCCGACAACAAGAACCGTCCCTTCTCTCTGACAGCGGGCGAAGCGGTCCAGCGCTCCAGCGCCGAAGGCATCGTGCGCATGAACGATGTCGTGGCGCGTCTGCTGCTCGACGAAGGTCCCGCAAGGCTGGTCGCGCAGGGCGGGCAATACAGTATCGATAACGAAATCGTCGCAGTACGCGGCCCGTTACGCCTGACGGCCGCCGACGGTTACCGCATGGTTGCGCGCGGCGTATCGCTCGATCTTGCGAACAAGCAGCTCGTCGGTTCGGGCGGGGTCGACGGCGCCATACCCGCCGGCACCTTCAGCGCCGACCGCCTGAACGCCGATCTTTCGGCACGCACCATTACCCTGACAGGCAATGCGCGCTTGCGCATGGAACCCGGAAAGCTGAGGATGCCCTGATGAAGCCGTTGCTCCCCACCATCGCCCGCTGGGGCATCGGGTCTTTTGCCGTCACGGCGGCCGCCTTGGCCGGTATCCAGCTTTCGGCGCAGGCGATTGCCGGACACAATTCCAATGCGCCGGTCAGCTATGCGGCCGACCGCATCGAACTGCAGGACCGGCAGAACCGCGTCGTCCTGTCGGGCAATGTGAAGATCACGCAGGCTGGTCTCAATCTCGATGCGGCGCGCACCATCGTCAATTATACCGACGCCGGTTCGCTGAAAATCCAGCGCATCATGGCCACCGGCGGCGTCCAGGTGACGCGCGGGAACGAGCGCGCGCGCGGCGATACCGCGGTATATGATTTCAACCGCCGGATCATCACCATGGCGGGCAATGTTCGCCTCAATCGCGGCGGCGATACGCTGAACGGCGGACGGCTGGTCATCGATCTGGCGACCGGCGTATCGAGCGTGGATGGACGTGCCAGCGGATCGTCCTCGGTCACCGGCCAGGGACAGTCGGGCGGCCGCGTGACAGGCACGTTCTCGGTCCCCGAAAACTGATACCTGCCGCTTAGCGGGTCCGCGCCGTCGCCACCCTGGCGATGTCGGCCAGGCCCTGCGCCAGCAGCAGTTCGGCCGCCTGGCTGTTGGTCAGCAGTTCGCGGTGCAGGGAGACGAGCCGCCGGGTCAGCCGGTCAAGCTTGTCTCCGTGCCGCCACAGCGCCAGTTGCTGCCCGATCTCGCGCTTTTCCTTGAAGAAGATGCCGAGCCGCGCCTCTTCCCCGCGATCCAGATCGCCAAACCCGCGCGAGCCGAGCGCTGCGGCGATCCGCGCCAGCTGCGCCGCACGCCGTTCGAAGGCCAGCAGCACGCCGACCGGATTGAGGCCGAGCTGTTTCATCCGCCCCAGTTCGATCCCGAGCTTGACGGCCTGCCCCCCCATCACGACATTGACGAGCGAGGCAAAACCATCGTCTTCGCTCGATGCGCCGATGGCATCGAGATCGTCCGCGGTGGCCGTCTGCGGACTTTGCGCGCTGGCATCCAGATAGAGAGCCAGCTTGTCGACCTCGCTCTTGGCCAGTCGGATGTCGAGATTGGCGGCGCGCGCGATCCGTTCTGCCAGATCTCCGCCCAGCCGCACGCCCGCGCCATCCGCCAATGCGCGCACGCTGCGGGTGACGGAGGGCAGATCGGGCGGATAGAACATGGCCACCAGCGCATCCCTGCGCTTTTCGAGCAGCTTGGCGGTGCGCGATTTGTCGGTAGCGGACGTGGCCACGACGATCACCGGACAAGCCTCGCCTGCCCCAGCATCGCTGGTTTCGATCAGCACTTTCAGCGCCTCTGCCGCCTCGTCTCCATTGGCGCGAATCCAGATGTGACGCTTGTCGCCGAAGAGCGAATTGGTGCGCGCTTCGTCGCCCAGCCTGGCCGGATCGTTCTTCACCTCGCCGCCAGACATCTCCAACCGCTCGCCCGGTTCGGGAAGCCACGTGACTAGGTCGTTGGCCGCAGCTGTCGCCCCGGCTTCATCCTGGCCGCAAAAGAAGAAAATCGAACAGCCCTGTGCGGCCGAACGCCCCTTCGCCGCGAAATCGCGGTTCGTCAGCTTCACCGCTGGTTGCGAAGCGCCAGCGCGACGCGCGTCACGATCCGCTGGGCAAGGTCCTGCGAGAGATTTTCGAGCGCCGTCTGTTCGGCGGCGATGACGGCATATTCGCTCGACACCACGTCGATGCCGGCATCCGACCCGTCGGTCGCATCGAGGACGATCTCGCCCGTCGAAAGGTCGGTCAGCTGATAGCGTGCGCGCAAAGTGCGGCGTTCACGGCTGATCGTATCGTCGCGCAGGATCGCCAACCCTTCGAGCCGGTCGTCCAGGCGGATATCGATGCGGTAGCGCGGCGCGGGATTACCCGCTGCGGCAAAGCGTTCTTCCAGCGCACTGCGCACCAGCCAGCCCGCGCGCCCTTCGATCGGCGCCACTTCGATCGCGGCGAGCGACTGCGCCACCGCACCGCTGCCGCCGCCCGCATACATGGGCGAAAGGCCGCAGGCCGACAGTGTGGCGAGGGCGAGGCTGGCGAGGAGGATACGCATCAGGTGACGATATTCACCAATCTGTCGGGGACCACAATGACCTTGCGCACTTCTGCCCCGTCGAGCGAGCGCTGGACCTTCTCGCTGGCGAGCGCCATGGCTTCGAGATCTTCCTTCGAAGCACCCTTGGGTGCGGTCAGCGTATCGCGCAGTTTGCCCTTGTGCTGGACGGCGATGGTGACTTCATCGTCGACCAGAAGCGTTGGATCGACAGTCGGCCAATCCGCATCGGCGACCAGCCCGGTTTCGCCCAGCGTGGCCCAGGCTTCCTCGGCCAGATGGGGCATCATGGGTGCCACAAGCTGGACTAGCGTGCGGATCGCGGCCGAGCGGCTGGCAGAAGGCTGCGCCTTTTCCACTGCGCCGGTCAGTTCGTAAATCCGCGCCACCGCCTTGTTGAAGCCGAGCGATTCGATATCGCCCGCGACCGCCTGAACGGTCTTGTGCACATGTCGATCAAGCGTTTGATCGGTGCCCTGAACACCTGCATCGAACGCACCGAACAGGCGCCACAGGCGATGGACGAAACGGCTGCAGCCTTCGATCCCGGCTTCGGACCAGGGCAAGTCGCGTTCGGGCGGGCTGTCAGACAGCATGAACCAGCGCACGGCATCTGCGCCATAGGTGTCGACGATGGTGTCGGGGTCGACCACGTTCTTCTTCGACTTCGACATCTTGATGACACGGCCGATCTCGACCTCGCCGCCATCGTCCTTCAGCAACGCGCGTTCGGCGTCGCGGCTGATCTCGTCGGGCGCATAATAGACGGTCTTGCCGCCCGTCTTGCGGCTGTAGGTCTCATGCGTGACCATGCCCTGCGTGAACAGCGAAGCGAAGGGTTCCTTCACGTCGATCTGTCCCATGTGGGCCAGCGCGCGGGTCCAGAAGCGGGCGTAGAGCAGGTGCAGGATCGCATGCTCGATGCCGCCGATATACTGTTCGACCGGCAGCCACTTGGCGATCTCGTCCTTGTCGAAGGGCTTGTCCGCGGGCTGGCTGGCGAAGCGCAGGAAATACCAGGACGAATCGACGAAAGTGTCGAGCGTGTCTGTCTCCCGCTCTGCCTTGCCGCCGCACTTGGGGCAGTCGACATGCTTCCATGTCGGATGGCGCAGCAGCGGGTTGCCCGGTGTCTGGAAATCGACATCCTCGGGCAGGGTGATCGGCAGGCTGTCCTTGGGCGCGGGCACCACGCCGCATGTGTCGCAATGGATGAAGGGGATCGGCGTGCCCCAGTACCGCTGGCGCGATACGCCCCAGTCGCGCAGGCGCCACACGGTCTTGCCCTGACCGCGGCCCTGCTGTTCGATCCGCGCGATGATTTCGCGTTTGCCATCTTCGACCGCCATCCCGTCGAGGAAGTCGGAATTGACGAGCACGCCCTCGCCCGGCTCGGCCTCGCCCGCGAAGGGCTTGCTGGCATCTTCGGCGCTGGCAGCGACCACGCGCGGGATCGGCAGGCCGTATTTGGTCGCGAATTCGAAGTCGCGCTGGTCATGGCCCGGCACGGCCATGATCGCGCCGGTGCCGTAATCCATCAGCACGAAGTTCGCGATATAGACCGGCAGGTCCGCGCCGGTGAACGGATGCTTCGCGGTGATACCCGTGTCGAAACCGAGCTTTTCCGCGGTCTCCAGTTCGGCGGCAGTCGTGCCGCCCTTCTTGCACAGGCCGATGAATTCGCGTGCCTCGTCGCTGTCCAGCGACTGCGCCACCGGATGATCGGCCGCGACGGCGACGAAGCTGGCGCCGAAGATCGTGTCGGGCCGCGTCGTATAGACCGGCAGTTTCTCGCCATTCGACAGGTCGAAGCTGAACTCCAGCCCCTTGGACTTCCCGATCCAGTTTTCCTGCATCAGCCGCACCTTGTCGGGCCAGTTTTCGAGGCCGTCCAACCCTTCGAGCAGCTCTTCGGCAAAGTCGGTGATCTTGAGGAACCACTGCGCCAGCTTGCGCTTCTCGACCTCGGCGCCGCTGCGCCAGCCCTTGCCGTCGATCACCTGTTCATTGGCCAGAACGGTCATGTCGACCGGGTCCCAATTGACCTCGCTTTCCTTGCGGTAGACGAGGCCCGCTTCGTAGAGGTCGATGAACAGCGCCTGCTCGTGGCCGTAATAATCCGGCTCGCAGGTTGCCAGCTCGCGGCTCCAGTCGAGCGCGAAGCCCAGCCGCTTCAGCTGCGCTTTCATGTGTTCGATATTGGCGCGGGTCCAGCCGCCGGGGTGGACGCCCTTTTCCATCGCCGCGTTTTCGGCCGGCATGCCGAAGGCGTCCCAGCCCATGGGGTGCAGCACTTCGTGCCCGATCGCCTTCTTGTAGCGCGCCAGCACGTCGCCCATCGTGTAATTGCGCACGTGGCCGATGTGGATGCGCCCTGAAGGATAGGGGAACATCTCGAGCACGTAGCTCTTGGGCTTTGCCGAATTGCTATCGGCGCGGAAGGTCTGCGCCTGGTCCCACGCATTTTGCCAGCGCACATCGGCGCTGGCCGGATCGAAACGGGTATCGCTGCTCATAGGCAGCCGCGTTTACGGATTTTGCCGGCTATTGGAAGGCGCTTTTCAGGCCAGCGCCCGCCAATGCCTGCGCAGGTCAGCCCATCGCTTCGCGGCGCAGTTCGCGGGCCTTCGTCAGGATGACGTCTTCCAGCTTCTGCACGGTTGCCGCCTGTACCGGCGCATCGACCCATGTCCCGCCCTGATTGACCTGGCGGCTTGCTGCAACGCGCAGGGCATCGGCGCGCAGATCCGAATCGAGGATGGTGACGGTCATCTTCACCCGTTCGCCCGGATTGCTGGGGTTGGCGTACCAGTCGGTCACGATCACGCCGCCATTGCTGTCGGCCTGCAGCAGCGGTGCGAAGCTGACCGCATCGAGCGCGGCGCGCCAGAGATAGGAGTTCACGCCGATCGTCGTGACCTGTGAGGCTGCGACGTCGGCCCGCGGCCGTTCGCGCCCGCCACCGCATGCCGCGAGGCCAACCGTGGCTGCGATCGCAACGGCGAAGGTTGCGGGGCGGCGGATGTTTGCGAAAGCGCTCATGTCGGTCCTTGGTATCCTGCAGGTTTCTTGGCTCTATAATGCCTGCACGCCTCGGAGCAAGGCAAACGGGCCAGCGGCCCACACAGTCTCCAGCGCGTGAATATGGCCTTAATTCATTGCCCGGGAACAAGTTAGGGTTCGCGTGCTTGTGGAAACTGGGCAACACTTTCTGTCAATTACCACCAGGGTTTGTGGAAAAGCTGGCCAAGGCATGGGCGAGTGGTAGGATGTTTGCCGGAGTAGAGGGAATCGCCTGCGCCTTTAATGCAGGAGTCAGGGACCGTTCAGCGGATTTCTGGCTTACTGGTGCAGCAACATAGGAAAAGAAATTCGGTGGCACATTCGGTCAAAAACCAGAGCAAGGCGCGGTTCGTACCCGCGGCGCTGGTTGCTGCCGGTCTGGCCCTTTCCATTCCCGCTGCCGGCCTTGCCGTCGTTCAGACCAGCGCTGCCGCGGAACTCCCCGAAGACATCGCCTACCTGCCCTTCACCCCGGCCAAGATCGATCCGCAGCTTGCTGCGCGCGTCGCTGCCGTGATGGGGGAAAAGGGCCTTCGCTTCACCCCGGCCAGCAAGCCGGGACTGAGCAAGGACCGCACCGTCACCGTGGCCGTCCGGGTGGACGATGCAACGGCCCGCGCGATTTCGATCCGCAGCGGCATCGATTCGGTCGGTACCGCCGGTAACCGCGAACGCGTTCTTGCGGTCAACCCGACCAGTTACAACCTCGGCGTCGCCCGCGGTTACCAGAGCTTCTCGCAGCCCACGCAGCCCAAGACCGTTTCGGTCGGCCTGCGCGACATGGGCATGCCCGATCTGGCCGCCTTCGCACCCGACAAGATCGAGAAGGCCGACAAGCCGAGTCGCTTCAATTCGCGCGTCGCGATCAACCGGGAAGACAGCGGCACCCGTTCGCTGCGTACACCCGACGGCCTGCCCGGCCAGAGCGTGGATCTCAGCACATCCTATCGCGTGATCGGCAACGTCAACGTGACGGCTGGCGTTCGCCTGTCGAAGGATAACAACCGCCTTGCCCCGCTGACCGATGGGGTCGAAGACGATCAGGCCGTTTACGTCGGCACCCGCGTCAACTTCTAGGCACTACCGGAAAATACGTCTGCATCCTCGCCCGTCTGGGCGAAAGGACTTGGCGCGTCGTGCATCCCTCGCTTAAGTCGTGGCAACGCTACGGAAAGCTTGGGAGAAAGATCATGACACGTGTGGCCATCGTTACCGGGGGCACGCGCGGAATCGGCCGCGCCATCTGCGAACGCCTGCGCGACGAGCGCGAATTCACCGTCATCGCCAATTATGCGGGCAATGACGATGCGGCGCGCAAGTTCACCGATGAGACCGGCATTGCGACGATCAAGTTCGACGTCGGCGATTTCGACGCGGTGCAGGATGCCTGCGGCAAGGTGGCAGAAGAACACGGCCCGATCGACGTCGTCGTCAACAATGCCGGCATCACCCGCGACGGCACGCTTTTAAAGATGAGCTATGAAGACTGGGACGCCGTGATGCGGACCAATCTGGGCGGCTGTTTCAATCTCGCCAAGGCGACCTTTTCGGGCATGAAGGAACGCGGCTGGGGCCGGATCGTGAACATCGGTTCGATCAACGGGCAGGCGGGCCAGTATGGCCAGGTCAATTATGCCGCCGCGAAGAGCGGGATCCATGGCTTCACCAAGGCGCTGGCGCAGGAAGGCGCGCGTTTCGGCATCACCGTCAACGCCATCGCCCCGGGCTATATCGACACCGACATGGTCGCCGCCGTGCCCGAACCGGTGCTGGAAAAGATCGTCGCCAAGATCCCCGTCGGCCGGCTGGGCAAAGCGAGCGAAATCGCCCGCGGCGTCAGCTTCCTGTGTTCCGACCATGCCGAATTCGTGACCGGTTCGACCATGAGCATCAACGGCGGCCAGCACATGTATTGATCGGCGGGAGGGCGGATCGCGCAAGGCATCCGCCCTCTCCCATCACGACACGTAAATGCCTGCGACTTTCCATGCGCCATCTTCGCGCACCAGCGAGATCGTTTCGACCACGCCTGCGCGATTGGCAAAATCCGTCCGGAACTTCACGATGGTGATGCCCTGCGGCGACGGCACATCGTCCTGCCCGATATATTTGCGCGACAGGGTCTTCCCGAGGCCGGACTGGACCTTTTCCGCCGTATCGCTCCAGAGCTTCAGCGTGTTGGCTTTGCGAAACGAGGTTGCTGTGGCGGCATAGCTCGCCTCCCAGTCGCCCGCATCGAGCAACGTCAGCCAGGCCCGCGCGGCGCTTTCGACCTCCGCATCGCTGGGTGACGATTGGGTTGCCCCGCCCGCATTGTCGTTCTGGACGATCGCGGGGACGAGAAACAGTGCGGCTGCGGCAAGGGTAAGCATAATGACAACTCCTGCAAGGATCGGACGGCGGGCGGGCATGCCTGCCGTTGCCCCGCCATCGTCATAGCTTTGCCGGGCCCCCGCATCCCCCAAATCCATGGATACAGGTTTTTCGGGGGCCACCCCTTCGCGTTCCAGCACCAGCCGGGCCGCCTCGCGGCTGCTGGTGACTTCCAGCTTGCGGCGCGCGGCGCGCAGACGTTCGTTGATCGTATGGACCGACAGCGCCAGTTCGCTCGCCGCGGATTTCGCATCGTGCCCGCGCACCATCAGGCGCAGGGTCTGCTTTTCCTTGTCGGTGAGTTCGTCATAGCCGTCAGCCATGCCTGAAACCTAGGCGCAGCACGGTTCACCGCACACCCCAAAAAAATCGTATCGGCCCCGGCCCCGGCGATGTAAGGGGCCGCCGCTTATGGAAATGCCCCCGTACCATCCGCCGAAAAAATACTCCGTCCGGATCGACGGCCATCGCACGTCGATCAGTCTCGAGCCCATGTTCTGGGAGATGCTGACCGCTGCGGCTGCCGCGCGCAGCCAGTCGATCAACGCGCTGGTCGCCCAAATCGATGCCGAGCGTATCCGCGCCGCGACGCCGCCGGGCCTTGCCGGGGCAATCCGCATCTGGCTGGTTACACATGAAAGGGGCGGCTGGATCGCTCCAACCGCCCCTTAGGACTCTCGTCCTCTCCAACTGGAGTAAACGGGTCAGTAATTGGCCGGCGGATCGCTGGCGGGGAAGCTCTGGTCGCTTTCCTCGTCAGCCTGAGTCCATTTGCGGCCCGAACTGTCGCGCATGGATTCCGGACCAGCGTCGCGCACCGAGGCGTTGCCCTGGTTGCCGGAAAACGCCGGCTGCGACTTGTTCTTTTCGTAATAGCGATAGCCGGCATATCCGAGCCCGCCGAGGGTCAAAAGCTTGAGTAGCATGACAAAACTCCTTTGTTGCTGACCCAACGCCCGTCATCGCGGAAAGGTCCGCACCCGCTGCCTCAATCGTCGCCAACCCGTTCGATATCCGCGCCGACAAGCTGGAGCTTCTCTTCCAGCCGCTCGTAACCGCGGTCGAGGTGGTAGAGCCGGCGCACCGTCGTCTCGCCTTCTGCGGCAAGGCCCGCGATGACCAGGCTCATCGAGGCGCGCAGATCGGTCGCCATGACTTCGGCGCCGGTGAGGTTCACCGGCCCGCGCACGATTGCCGTGCGGCCTTCGGTTTCGATGTCCGCCCCCATGCGCGCCAGTTCGGGCACATGCATGAAGCGGTTCTCGAAAATCGTTTCCTTCAGCACGCTGGTGCCTTCGGCCCGGGTCAGCAGGCTCATCAGCTGCGCCTGCATGTCGGTGGCAAGGCCGGGGAATGGCGCGGTGGTGAGGTTGTGCGCCTTCAGCGGCCCACTGGCGCGCACATCGACACCCTTCTTGTCGCTTTCGATCTCGACGCCGATATTGCGCAGCGCGTGAAGGGTGGAGCCCATGTCTTCCGCTTCCGCGCCTTCCAGCCGCACGTCGCCGCCGGTGATCGCCGCAGCGCAGGCATAGGAGCCTGCCTCGATCCGGTCCGGCATGACGCGATAGGTCGCACCGTGCAGCCGCTTGGCGCCGTGGATCGTCAGTTCGGACGTGCCGATACCTTCGATCTCCGCACCCATGGCGGTAAGCAGCCGGCACAGGTCGACGATTTCCGGTTCGCGCGCGGCATTGATCAGCCTGCTGGTGCCGTTGCACAGCACCGCCGCCATCAGCGCATTTTCCGTCGCGCCGACCGACACGATGGGGAAATCGAAATCGCCGCCGGGCAGCCCGCCGTCGGGCGCGCTCGCCTTCACGTACCCCTGCGCCAGTTCGATATGCGCGCCGAAGGCTTCCAGCGCCTTCAGATGCAGATCGATCGGGCGGTTGCCGATCGCGCAGCCGCCGGGCAGCGAAACGGTCGCCTCGCCCATGCGCGCCAGCATCGGGCCCAGCACGAGGATGGAGGCGCGCATCTTGCGCACCAGTTCGTATGGCGCGACGGTGCCGGTCAGCCGCGTCGCTTCCAGCGTGACCACGCGGCCGAAATCTTCCGGTCGCTGGCCCTGGATCGTGTGCGCCACGCCGAACTGGCCCATCAGGTGCTGGAACCCGTCGATATCGGCCAGCCGCGGCAGATTGCGCAGCGTCACCGGCTCTTCGGTCAGCAGCGCGCAGGGAATCAGGGTGAGCGCGGCATTCTTCGCGCCCGAAATCGGGATGGTACCGGAAAGGCGATTGCCGCCGCGAATGATCAGTTTGTCCATGCCGCTTCCTTAGAGAAGGCAGCGCCGCTGGCAAGCGTCACGCCGCTGTCGCATCACGGCAGCGGGCCAGGACCGCGCATGCCGCATAACCTATGTCGATTGACCCGATACCGCTGGCGACTTACCCCCTGCAGCCATGAACCAGCACAAGCCGATCAAGAAAGCCGTCTTTCCCGTCGCCGGGCTGGGCACGCGTTTCCTCCCCGCGACCAAAGCGATCCCCAAGGAACTGCTGCCCATCGTCGACCGCCCGCTGATCCAGTATGCGGTGGACGAAGCGCGCGAGGCGGGGATCGAACAGATCATCTTCGTCACCGGCCGCGGCAAGACCGCGATCGTCGAACATTTCGACATCGCCTACGAACTCGAACACACGATGCGCGAACGCGGTAAGGACCTCTCGGTGCTGGAGCCGACCCGGGCGACGCCGGGCGACATCATAACCGTGCGCCAGCAGGTGCCGCTCGGCCTCGGCCATGCCATCTGGTGCGCCCGCGCCATCGTGGGCGACGAACCCTTCGCCATCCTGCTGCCGGACGAGCTCATGGTGGCGCAGAAGGGCGGCGGGACCGGCTGCATGAAACAGATGGTCGATGCCTATAACGACGTCGGCGGCAATCTCATCTCGGTGCTGGAAGTGCCGCAGGAAGCCGTCTCCAGCTACGGCGTCATCGCGCCCGGCGAGGTGAAGAGCGAGACGCTGACCGAAGTCACCGGCCTCGTCGAAAAGCCACCGGTGGCCGAAGCGCCGAGCAACAAGATCGTTTCGGGCCGTTACATCCTCCAGCCCGAAGTCATGCGCCTGCTGGAAGACCAGGAAAAGGGCGCGGGCGGTGAAATCCAGCTGACCGACGCCATGGCCCGGATGATCGGCAACCAGCCCTTCCACGCCGCGACCTTCGCCGGCCGCCGCTTCGACTGCGGCAGCAAAACCGGCTTCGTCGAAGCGACCCTGGCCCTCGCCATGGAACGCGAAGACATGGGCGCGGAAGTACGCGCGATGGCGGAGCGGTTGCTGAGCGAGTAAAAGGGCAAAGAAGGGGGCGCCGCGGCGCCCCCTTGCTCCTTTCTAGCTGGCTTTTTTACTCAACCTCGGCGTCGTCCTTGGCGGAAGCCTTCTCCGGCTTCGCCTTGGCCTGCGGCTTAGTCGTCTCTTCTGCCGGTTCATCCTGCACTTCGGCGAGACGAAGCGACGTTTCGGCTGCTGCGGGACCCTTCACGAGATTGTCCAAGGACGAACCGTCGAGGCCCAGTTCCTTCATCAGGCCGTCTAGCACGGGCGCCTGCGCCCGATAGGCAAGCGCTGCGCTCACCGCATCGCTTGCAAGGTTGCCCGAACCGTTTCCGGTGGTCGACGTCCCGCTCTTGCCATTGCCGTTGGTCAGCCCGTCCACCTGAACGATCTTGATCGAATCGATCGCTTCCATGGGCTTTGCGCTTTCGCGGATGACTTCGGGCAGCACGTTCAGCAGCGCCAGCTTGGTCTGCAGGCTGATCTGGTCGGACGACAGGAGGTTGGCCGCCTCGTTGATCGCCCTCTGACCGGCAGCTTCGACCTCGAAACGCACGCGGGCGGCTTCGGCGCGCAGCTTTTCGGCCTCGGCCTCGCCTTCCGCTTCGCGGCGGGCGGCCTCGGCGCGGTTGGATGCAGCATCCTTTTCGGCTTCGGCATCGACGCGGATCTTGATGGCGTCGCGTTCGGCCTGCTTCGACGCTTCGATCAGTTCGATCTTCTTCTGGCGCTCGGCGATCTCGCTTTCGCGTGAGGTAGCGACCTGTTCTTCCGCGGCCACCGCCTTGGCGCGGGCCTCGTCGGCGTCGGCCTTGGCCTGGCTTTCCTCGCGGCTCTTGTTCTGAACGGCGATCTGCTGCTCCTGTCGCGCGATCTCGAGCGCGCGCTGCTGGTCGATCCGCGCTTCCTCGACAAGCCGGTCGGCTTCGATCTGCTGGGCATCGACCTGCTTCTTCGCTTCGATCCGAGCGGCATCCGCCTCGCGGTTGCGTTCGGCCTGTTCGCGGGCGATCTCGGCCGATTGCGCCGCGCGCCGGACCTCGACTTCACGCTCCTGCTCCAGCCGCGCATATTCCTGATCGCGGCTGATCTCGAACGAGCGCTGGCTCGCCTCGAGGTTCTTGGTTTCCATCTGGACGCGGGTGTCCTGCTCGATATCGTTGCGCAGTTTCTTGCGCGCTTCGATCTGCTCGGTCAGCTTGGTCAGGCCTTCCGCGTCAAAGGCGTTGTTGGCGTTGAAATGTTCGATGCTGGTCTGGTCCAGCCCGGTGAGCGAAACCGATTCCAGTTCGAGCCCGTTCATGGCGAGATCGTTGGAACTCGCCTGCTGCACCTTCTGGACGAAGTCGGCGCGCTGCTCGTGCAATTCGTTCATGGTCATGCCGGCGGCGACGGAGCGCAGGGCATCGACGAACTTGCCTTCGACCAGATCCTTCAGCGCCTCGGGCACCATGGTGCGCTGTCCCAGCGTTTGCGCGGCCATGGCGATCGCGCCCGCATCGGGCCGCACACGGACATAGAATTCGGCCTTCACGTCGATACGAAGGCGGTCCAGTGTAATCAGCGCTTCGGTGTCGCGCCGCACCACGGCCAGCACCACGGTGTTCATGTTGACCGGCATCGTTTCGTGGAACACCGGCAGCACCAGCGCGCCGCCGTTCATCACGACTTTTTCCCCGCCCACGCCCGTGCGTACGAAAGCGACTTCCTTCGAAGCGCGGCGGTACAGCCGTGCAATTGTCAGCCCGACCACCAGAATGAATACGACGACCGCACCAACCGGTACCGCCAGTTCTACAAGATTATTCAATTACCCCTCCTCGAAGAAATCAATCGGGCGACAGGCGGCGCTCGGCCAGCGCTGTCGCGTAAAAACTGCCGCCTTCGCGGCGAACCAGCAATACTTCGTCCCCGGCGTGCATCTCACTGGCCGTTTCGTGCGGTTCGACCATGACGTGATGCGGATGGCCGTAATGATCGCGAACCTGTGCGCGGGCGGGCGATCCGCTGCGCGCAGTTCCATCGGTGATCCGTGCTCGCCGACCCAACAATGCGTCGAGAGAGACCGCAGTCGTCTCATCGCGCGGCAAGATTGCCCCGAGCGGTCGCGCCAGAAGTCCGGTAACGGGTAATGCGGCAATGCCCGCCATGACTGCAGCGAGCCAGCGGTCCAGCGGCGCTCCGAGCAGGCTGTCGGCCAGCGCCTGACCACCTACGCCGATACCGGCGAACAGCAGCAGAAAAAGTGCGAGCCAGATTGTCAGGGGGACCCGCCCGATACCGAGGAGGGTGAAAATGCCATCTATCGGCCCGGAAGAAATCGCGGCATCGCCATCGATATCGGCGTCCACATCCGCCCCGCCAAAGACATCGCCAAGACCTACCAACTGGATCGCCGCCAGCGCCAGCATCACCGCCAGCGCGACGGCGAAGGGCAGGTTATGCGGCTCGAAGATGGTCATCCCCCTGTCCCCCTGATGGCGATGCTCGTTTCTGTCCTTTTTACGGTGCTTTAGGCGTAGCAACCGGGCACGCTCAGCGATAGCAAATTCGCGGCGCGGATGCAGCGTACCGGAAGAAGGTGGCGGATTTCCTACAAGCGCTTGGCCTGCTAGCTTCGCGGCGGCTCTTTCCTACCGTCCATCACCCGCGGCCGCGCCCAGTCTGCCAGGCCGCAAGTTTACACGTACGCGTCGCAAGCCGACATTTCGCCTGCGCAAGCCGACATCCGGTTCGCACAAGCTGACGCCGTTTCTGCGCAAGCCGACGCCTTTCCGCGCAAGCTGACGCGATCTTGCGTAAACCGACAGGTTTTTGCCCCTGGACTGTGTAACACCCGGTCCATGTCTCGGCCCATCGCGGCGCGAAGCGGAACAGCTGCCGGGCGAATCAGGCCGGGGTGAAGCGCAGCGGCAGGGTCTTCAGCCCGCCGACGAAGGTCGATCTGCTGCGCGCCGGTTCGCCTGCCAGTTCGACCGTCTCGATCCGGTCGAGCAGCGTCTCGAACAGGATGCGCATTTCCAGCCGGGCGAGATGCAGGCCGAGGCACTGGTGTGCGCCCGCCCCGAAGGCGAGGTGCCGGTTGGGGCTGCGCGCGGCATCGAAGCGGCGCGGGTTCTCGAAATGCGCCGGGTCGTGATTGGCGGCGACATAGTTAATCATCAGCCAGTCGCCTTTGGCGATGGGCTGGCCGCCGACCTCGGTATCCTCGGCGGCAGTGCGCATGAAATGCTGGACCGGCGTGGTCCAGCGGATCGCCTCTTCGACGATACCCGGCAGCAGGCTGCGATCGGCGCGCACCCGGGCCCATTGCTCCGGATCGCGCGCCAGGGCGAGCATGGCGCCAGCCGTACTGGCGCTGGTCGTATCGTGCCCCGCGGCGGCCAGGATGATGTAATAGCCCATCATGTCGCGGTCGTTCAGCGGCTCGCCGTCGATCACCGCATTGGCGATGGTGCTGGCGACATCCGCGGTCGGGCTGGCTCGGCGTTCCGCGGTGAGCTTGGCGAAATAGGCTTCGAAGTCCTTGACCGCGCCTGCCACCAGTTGCGTGATCGCCTCGGGCGGCAGGTCCTTCATGCCGGACTGGTTGAGATCCTCGTCGCTGCCGCCGAACATCTGCTGCGTCAGCATCAGCATGCGCGGCTCGTCTTCCTCCGGCACGCCGAGGATCTGCATCACCACATGCAGCGGATAGGGCGCGGCCACCGTCTTGACGAAGTCGGCTTCCCCGCCGCCTGCCAGCAGGCGTTCGACCGCCGCGCGCGCGATTGTACGTATCTCGTCTTCGACCGTGCGCAGGTTCTTGGGCATGAACCATTCCTGCGTCAGCTTGCGGTATTTCATGTGGATCGGCGCATCGAAGGTCACCAGGCTGGCAACCATATGCTCGCTCCCGCCGCTGAACGCCTTGGCGAATTCGATGCCCTCGGTCAGGCTGAAGACCACGGTATGCGGATTGTTGAGGAAGGTAGCATTGTCCTTCGACATGCGCATGACGTCGTCATAGCGCGTGACCAGCCAGAACGGCGGGTGGACGCCGCTGTCTTCTGGCTCGACCCAGGCGACCGGCGTTTCGGCGCGCAGGCGGTCGAAGGTATCGAGCAGTCCGTCCCACTCGGCATAGCTGGACGGGTCGATGACCTGGCGGGCGGTAGCCGGGTCCAGTCGGGGCCTTTCCTGCGTGGCCATCAGGCCTGCTCCGTCTCGATCTCCGCCTTGGCGAGATATTCATCGCGCAACTCGCGCTTGTAGAGCTTGCCGTTCGCCTCGCGCGGCAATTGCGGGCGGAAGTCGAACTGCTTGGGCATCTTGATCTTGGACAGGCTCGGCGCCAGAAAATCGCGCAGTTCCGCCTCCAAGGCGTCGCCCGCGGCCTCCATGTCCATCGGCTGGATCACCGCCACCACCTTCTCGCCGAAATCGGGACAGGGCGCGCCGATCACTGCGGCATCCATCACCTTGTCATGGGTGACGAGCAGGTTCTCGATCTCCTGCGGATAGATGTTCACCCCGCCCGAAATGATCATGTGGCTCTTGCGGTCGGTCAGGTAGAGATAGCCGTCGGGATCGAGATGCCCGATGTCGCCCAGCGTCATCCAGCCCTTTGAATGCATCGCCTCGCGAGTCTTGTCGGGATCGTTGTGATAGGTCGGGATATTCTCGTTCTCGAAGAACAGCAGCCCATCCTGCCCGGCCGGTACTTCCTCGCCATCGGGATTGCAGACATGCAGCCTGCCATGGATCGCCTTGCCCACGCTGCCGGGGTGGTCCAGCCAGTCCTCGGCCTTGATCAGCGTCATGCCGATCCCTTCCGACCCGGCGTAATATTCGTTGATGATCGGGCCCCACCATTCGATCATCTCGCGCTTGATCGGAACGGGGCACGGCGCGGCGGCGTGGAGTGCGCGCTTGTGGCTGGACAGGTCGTAGCGGGTGCGAAGCTCGGGATCGAGCTTGAGCATCCGGACGAAATGCGTGGGCACCCACTGGCTGTCGGTCACGCGGTATTGCTCGATCGTGGCGAGCGCGAGTTCGGGATCGAATTTCTCCATCACCACCACGGTGCCGCCCAGGCGCTGCGCGGTCGTGCACCAGCCAAGCGGCGCGGCATGATAGAGCGGCGCGGGGGAAAGATAGACCATGCTGCCATCCGCCGGCATGCCCGCCCCCATGACTGCCAGTCCGACCAGCGGATTGACGGCCTGGATGTCCTCATCCGCAGGCGGCGCAGGCTTCACCCCTTTGGGCCTTCCGGTCGTGCCGGAGGAATAGAGCATGTACTGGCCCGGCGCCTGATCCGCGATCGGCTCCGCAGGCTGCGCTGCAAGGGCCGCATCGTAATCCTCATCGCCTTCGCCGCCGACGATCAGCAGCGGCAGATCGGCACAATCGCCGCGGATCCCCTCGATAACATCGGCGAACCTGCGGGTCGTCAGCAGGAATTTGGCATTCGCATCCTTCAGAATATAGCAGATCTCGGGCGCCGTCAGCCGGGTGGAAATCGGCACCATCATCGTGCCCGCACGCTGCGAACCCCAGACGACCTGCAGATAGTGGGAATTATTCTCCATCAACACGGCAAAGTGATCGCCGCGCTGCAAGCCCCGCGACCGCAGCAGTTGCGCAAAGCGATTGGCGTAATCGTCCATCTGGCCGAAAGTTACGGTCTCGCCGCTGGGGGCCATGATGATGGCGGGATGGTCCGGGCGCGTCTGCGCATGGGCGATGGGGTGCATTGGCTTGCTTTCTCCTCTCCGGTGGCGCCCTTCTCGACGAGGGGACTCTTCCAGTTTCGAGAAGAAACCTACCTAACCCATCCGCACGGGCAAGAAAAAAGGCGGCAGGATCGCTCCCGCCGCCCTTTTGCGAAGCCCGAAGGCCCGAAAATCAGTTGTCGTCGCCGTCGCCCTGGCCACCCGTGCCCGTCGCCAGAGCGAATGCACGCTGGGCTTCCGATTCGACCATGTAGGGAACCGGGTTTACGGCCTGGCCGTCGACGCGGACTTCATAGTGAAGGTGAGGGCCGGTCGAACGACCGGTCGAGCCGACATAGCCGATGATGTCGCCCTTCTTGATGCGGGTGCCGGCCTTTACAGCGATATCCGACATATGTGCGAAGCGGGTCTGCAGGTTCGCACCGTGTTCGATCGAAACATATTTGCCGTAGCTGGAGAACCATTCGGCCTTGCTGACATAGCCATCGGCGGTAGCATAGATCGGTGTGCCGACGGGTGCGGCCAGATCGACGCCCTTGTGATTGCGACGTCCGCCCAGAACCGGATGGGTGCGCATTCCGTAATCGCTGGTCAGCTTGGTGTTATCGAGCGGCATGCGCGAGGGAACCGAGACACTGGTCGCTGCCGGAGTAGCGCGATCCAGATTGTCCCATTGTGCGAACAGCTGCTTGAACTGGGCATCTTCGCCGGTCTGGGTAGGAGCAGCCACCTTGCTCATGTCGATCGCACCGACTGCAGCAGCGGTGTTGGTTTCCTGCGCCTGAGCCGGAGCTGCTGCGATGCCGAAACTGGCCACTACTGCGAGAGCAAGCGTATTGCGCTTGGTGATCATGCTAACCCGTCCATCTGGCGCTTTGCGCGCCTTTCGATCCTGAGTGAACCCGACGTCCCGTGTCGAACCCACCTTTTAAGTCACTGCCGGAACCCCCCGGCGTCTCGTGAGTTCGAGTTATCGGTGAAAAGGTTAATCAGGCAATACCCGCGTAATAGTCGCGCGGCAGGCCGCCTGCGAAACGCGCTGAGTCGTTAAACGGCGGCTTCAAACCACCTGCGAAATGGATTCCGACCAGATTTTGCCATGTTTTCTGCGGGTTCTGCGCACGCATTTCGCAGATCGCATGAAAGTGCTTTGAACCTGCGGCAACGTGACGAATTTCATCGTCAAGGATTCGTTCGAGAATTTTCGCCCCGTTTTCATCACCTTGCGCGCGAACCCTTGCCAATGTGCCCGGTGTGACGTCCAGACCGCGCGCCTCGAGCACCATGGGAACGATCGCCAGCCTCGCCGCAACATCGTGAGCGGTGTCCTGAGCCGCGCTCCACAGCCCGTCGTGCGCAGGCAACGCCCCGTAGGACCACCCCAGCGAATCAAGTTTGCGGGACAGCAGCGCGAAATGCATCGCTTCGTCGGCAGCAACTTCGAGGAAGTCCGAAACGAAGTCGGAACCCATCGCTTCACCGAAGCGGCCGGCCATATCCAGCGCGAGATCGATAGCGACGAATTCGATATGGGCGAGCGCGTGCCACAAGGCGGCACGATTGCGTTCCGACCCCATCTTTCCGCGACGGGGCATGGCGCCCGGTGCCAGAACCTCTAGACGATCAGGCCATTCCGGACGATCCGGCATTGTAACCTCGAACACGAAATCCAGCCGTCCGAGACGCCAGTCGCGCGCCACCTGACGGGCGGCAAAGACCTTGGCCTTCGCCGCGCCCGTGAGCAGCGCATCGCGAATGGCGCTGGCGACGGATCGGCGCGGTCCCGTCATGCCTTGGTTGCAGCTTCCAGCACCTCTTCGGCGTGCCCTTTGACCTTTACCTTTGGCCAGACGCGCAGGATCTGGCCGCCTGCACCGATAAGAAAGGTCGACCGGACCATGCCCATATAGGTCTTCCCGTACATCTGTTTCTCGGTCCAGACACCCAACTCGTCCGACAGCCCGCTGTCTGCCGCATCGGTCGCAAGATCGACGGTCAGATCATGTTTGGCGATGAAGTTCTGATGCTTCTTGGCCGAATCCTTGCTCACCCCGAGGAGCGATACGTCCGCCTTGTCGAATACCGACTTGAGAGCGGAAAAATCCCTGGCTTCGGTGGTGCAGCCCGGCGTGTTGTCCTTCGGATAGAAGAATATCACTGCCTTTTTGCCGGACAGGTCAGCCTTGGTGACGGTACCGCCGTCCGGCGTTTCCATCTCGAAGTCGGGAAAGTCATCGCCTTCGCCGTAGGTCGTCGTCATTCGTCTATCTCCAGGGTTTCACCATATATGTCCCGCCACGCCGCCGCGACATCACGGCGTGCCTCGTGCAGACGCTCTATCAGCTCGTCATAATCCTCGCACCCGCTCTGCCGGGCGAGCAAGGCGGCCGCGGCAGACTTGGGCTTTTCGAGATCGGGCGCGAGCAGACGCGTCCCCACCAGCAGGCGTGTCATCAGACTGTGCGCTTCGGCGATCGTCCCGGGTAAGCAGCCCGTCTCGATCAACTGGCTTATCGCCTCGTCCAGATGCGACGTCAGTGCTTCGCGATGCCGCAGCTGGAGGAGGTGGACGAGAAACTCGATATCGACCAGGCCGCCCCGCAGCAGCTTGGCGTCAAGCGCCCCGCGCGCCTGTTTGTGGGCCGCCATTTCCGTGCGCATTTTCAGGGCATCGTCACGCAGGGCATCACCGTCCCGTTCGCCGCGAAGAATGGACGTCACGACGTCACCGACCTGCTGGCGGGCAGCGTCGCTACCGACGAGCACCCGGGCACGCGTCAGCGCCATGTGTTCCCACGTCCAGGCATCCTCGCGCTGATACCGCGCAAAACTCTCCACGCTTACCGCCAATGGCCCCTGATTGCCCTGGGGGCGCAGCCGGGTGTCCACCTCGTAAAGCGCGCCCTGCGCAGTCGGGACACTGAGCGCTGCCGTGACTCGCTGGGCAAGCCTGTTGAAATAGAGCGTCGCGCCGAGCGGCCGCTCGCCATCGGATTCGCCCTCGTGCGTACCTGTGAAAAGATAAATGATGTCGAGATCCGAAGCGTGCGTCAGCGCACCACCGCCCAGCCGCCCGAGGCCCACCACCACCAGTTCGCTGCCAGCGATGCGTCCGTGCTTTAACGCAAACTCGCTTTCGGCCGCATCGACTGCAACCTGAAGGGCTGCTTCCGCCGTGCGCGACAGGCCCGCGGCGATATCCAGCGGGTCATGCGCCGTTTCGATCAGCTGGACCCCCAGCGCAAACCGCGTCTCGCTGGTGACGACGCGCAGCCGGTCGAGCCGCGTTTCGTAATCATCCCCACGCTCGCGCCTTCCCATCCGGGCGACGATGTCATTCACACTGCCCGGCAGATCGAGAGCTGTCCGGTCGATCAGGGCATCGAGCAGGTTCGGTCGCCGGGCAAGTTCGTCCGCCAGAGGCGGCGCCAGCGTGAGACAATCGGCAAGCAGGGCGAACAATCCTGGCCGCGCCTCGAGCAGGCGGAACAGGTTTATGGCGCTCGGCAATCGGGAGATAAGACCCTCCCAGCGCACGACGGCTGCATCGGGATCTGGCGATCCGGAAATCGACGCGATCAGATCCGGACGGATGGCTTCGAAAGCGCCGAGAGCCGCGGTGCTGCGCAGCGCCTGATATTTCCCGTCGGTCCAACCCGCGATCCGATCGACCAATTCTGCTGGCACATCGCCTTCGGCCGCATCGCCTGCCAGAACGTGCGGCGCGCTAGCCGGTACGGAAATCCTGTCCTCATCGAGAAGTGCGTCGAAACGCTCGGCGACCGGTCGCGCAAGATCCTGCACATGCTTCACCAGCGCTGCGCCGTCAGCCAGACCATGCAGCTGCGCCACATTGTCCAGCGCATCACCTGCGGGAAGCGAATGCGTCTGTTTGTCGCCGACCATCTGCAGGCGGTGCTCGATCGTTCGCAGGCCGTCGTAACTTTCGCCGAGCGCCCTCGCGTCTTCCTCGCCGATCCGGCCGGTGGCAGCCAGCGCATCCAGTGCCGCCCGCGTGCCTCGCGATCTGAGGGAGGGGTCGCGTCCACCGTGGATCAGCTGATGGGTCTGGGCGAAGAACTCGATCTCGCGGATGCCGCCGCGACCCAGCTTCAAATTGTAGCCGGGCTCCGGAACGCTGGGACCGCTGTGCTGATCGCGAATGCGGTGGGTCAGCCGGCGGACTTCATCGATGGCGCCGAAATCAAGGCTCCTGCGCCAGACGAAGGGCCTGATGTGATCGAGAAACTCTTCGCCGGCTGCAATGTCGCCGGCACAGGCGCGTGCGCGAATGAAAGCCGCCCGCTCCCACGCCAGTGCCGAGCTTTCGTAATGGGTGATAGCGGCGTTCAGCGGAATGGCAAGCGGGCTCACTTCCGATGCGGGGCGCAGGCGCAGATCGACCCGGAAAACGTACCCCTCGCTCGTCACATCTGACAGCAATCGCACGACTTCGCGGGCGTACCGCTGGGCCGCCTCTCCCGGCTCGTCGCGTTCGCGCCGTGGCAGCTTCTCGGGATCGTAAAGCAGGATGGGGTCGATGTCGGAGGAATAGTTAAGCTCGCCAGCCCCGTGCTTGCCGAGCGCCAACCCTATCATTCCCGACGGTTCGGCGTCCGGAACACGACTGTTCATGGCGGTGTTCAGCGCCCGATCAAGCGCTCGATCCGCAAAGGTCGACAATTCCCGCATGACCTTGTCGAGGTCGAACGCCCCGGCCAGATCGCCGATCGCAAGCACCAGGGCCAGGCCGAGCCGTTCGTCGCGCAGCGCGCTTGCCGCACTGCCTTCCCTTACTCGCTTGGCAGCGCGCAGGGCCGCCTCGCCATCCCCCTGGGCCAGCAACTCGGCCAGTTCGGGCCGACGCTCGAGCGCGCGCGCGAGGAATGGTGCATGGGCACGGGCGCGGTCCAGCGCTGAGGTCCAATCGACAGCCATCGGCTGTCCCCTGCCTCCCCGCGACGCACGGCGCAAGCTTGCCCTTATGCCGCCATGCTGACAAGAAGCGCGCCGAATGCGAGATGCGAAGAGAGGAAATTCTCCCATGAAACGCTTTACGATCGGTGCGGCCGCCGCGCTCCTTCTGTCGGCCTGTTCGATGGGCCAGGACGTGGAAAGCCCCGATGCCGCGCTCGATCTGCCCGATGTGGCCGACGGGACCCTGTCCGAAGAAACCATGAAGCGCGTGACCGAGCGGCTTTCCTCCGACGAATTCGAAGGGCGTGCCCCCGGCACGTCTGGCGAAGAAAAGACGATCGCCTATCTCATCGAGGAATTCGGAAAAGCCGGCCTCGAACCTGGCAATAATGGCAGCTGGGTGCAGGATGTGCCCCTGGTAGAGATTACCGGCAAGGATTTCGCGCCGCTTACAATTTCAGGCGGCGACAATGGCGATATCAAGCTCAATTACGCCACCGACTGGGTCGGTGCGACATATCGAGAAGACGTTGAAACCAAACTCGATGACAGCGAGCTGGTATTCGTGGGCTACGGCATTAACGCGCCGGAAAAGGGCTGGAACGATTACGAAGGCCTGGACATGAAGGGTAAGACTGCGGTCATTCTCGTCAATGATCCGGACTTCGGCGCCGAAACCCTGGACGGCCCGTTCAACGGGAAGGCAATGACCTATTACGGCCGCTGGACGTATAAATACGAAGAAGCCGGACGGCAGGGCGCGGCAGCCGCTATCATCATCCACGACACCGAACCTGCCGCCTATGGCTGGAACGTCGTCGAAAGCAGCTGGTCGGGGCCGCAGGCATACGCCGACCGCGGCGATAATCCTCCTCCGATGACGAAGCTGAACGGTTGGGTGCAGAAGGAGAAGGCCCGTGAAATTCTCGCCGCTGCGGGTCAGGATCTCGACGATCTGATGGCTGCTGCGCGCAAGGACGATTTCAAGGCGGTCCCACTCGGCCTCAAGGCATCGACCAGCTTCCGCAACGACATTCGTACATTCGCATCCAAGAACGTGATCGGCATTCTTCCCGGCAGCGAACGTCCCGACGAATATGTGATGCACACGGCACACTGGGATCACCTGGGCCGATGCACGCCGGCACCCGATGGCGACGACATCTGCAATGGCGCAGTCGATAATGCCACCGGCACTGCTGCTCTCGTAGCCTTGGCCGAAGCGCACGCGAAAGCGGGGCCGACCAAACGCAGTCTCGTGTTCCTGGCGGTCACTGCCGAGGAATCCGGCTTGCTCGGTGCCGACTATTACGCTGCAAACCCGGTCTTCCCGCTCAACAAGACGGTCGGCGGTATCAACATGGATGCGTTCCTGGTGGCCGGTCCGGCGAAGGATGTGACCGTCGTTGGGCCGGGCAAATCGCAGCTCGACCTGTTCCTGGACAAGGCGCTGATGAGCGATGACCGGGTAACGACGCCCAATCCGAACCCCGAAGCGGGCTATTACTACCGCTCGGACCACTTCGCGTTCGCGAAGCGAGGCGTGCCGATGCTCTACCTCGACGGCGGCGAAGATCTCGTCGACGGGGGCAAGGAAGCGGGCGCAGCCGTCCAGGCCGATTATCGCGACAACCGGTATCACGGGCCCAAGGACGAATACGATCCGAACTGGGACTGGTCGGGCGTAATGGCCGACCTGCGGCTGTTCTATCGCATCGGCCGGATGCTTGGCGATTCGACCAGCTGGCCGAACTGGGTCGAGGGTGACGAGTTCAAGGCGACGCGCGACGAAGATTGCGCCGTCGATGGCGCGCTCTGCGGCACGCCTGAAGCCCCATAAGCAGGAGCCGATCCATGACCTTTCGGATGCCGCCCGAATGGGCGCCGCAGGACTGGCTGTGGATCGGCTTTCCTCATGATGCGAAGGAATGGCCCGACACGCTTCCACGCGCCCAAGAGCAGATCGCTGCTTTTGCGAATGCCGTTGCCGAAAGCGGTCAGGAGGTCCGCCTGCTGGTAAAGGACGGCGCCAATGAAGCGCGCGCGCGCCAGTTAGTAACCGGTAGCGTCGTTCTGGAAAAGCGTTCCTATGGCGACATCTGGCTGCGCGATACCGGTCCGCTCGTGCTGTGCCATGAGAATGGCGAGCGTCGTGCGCAGCGCTTCGGCTTCAACGGCTGGGGCGGCAAATATCTGATGGAAGGCGACCAGACGGTCGGCGCAGAACTGGCTACGGATGCCGGCTTACCGCTCGAGGTCGCGGACTGGATCCTGGAAGGCGGTGCGATCGACGGAGACGGTACGGGGCTGGTCGTAACGACCGAACAATGCCTGCTCAATCCCAACCGAAATCCGCAGCTTACAAAGGACGAAATCGAAGATCGATTGCGACGCGACCTCGGCTTCGACCGTGTTCTCTGGCTGGGCGAGGGACTGATCAACGATCATACCGACGGCCATGTCGACAATCTTGCCCGCTTCGTGGCTGCCAATACGCTCTGCCTGCCCCGCGCGACGGGCAGAAACGATCCCAACGCCGCAATCTATGCCGATGCCAGGCGGCGTGCCGAGGATGCCGGCGTCACGGTTAAGGAGATCCCTTCGCCCGGCCTCGTAACCAGCGGCGACCACGTCGAGCCAGCGAGCTATGCGAATTTCGCCATCACAAGCCATCTGGTCGTCGTGCCGACGTTCGGGAGCCCGCATGATGCGGAGGGCGTTGCGGCCATTGCCGAGCTATTTCCCGACCGTGCGACAATCGGACTTGCCGGTGATGCCGTGCTTGCCGGCGGAGGCGGTTTCCATTGTGCGAGCCAGCAAATGCCATCGGCCGGGTGGCGGCCTTAACACTTCGTTAGGGGTTCAGGCCCAGAATGCGGGAATGGCCCATGCAATCGCACTCGCCCGCACACATTTCGCCCCGTTTCCGGTGGCGAATATCGCGCGTGCCGTGATCGTCAGCGGTTGCGGCCTTGCCTTAGCCTTCGCCGGACCTATCCTCCCCTTCTGAGCGGTCAGACGATCGCCTTCCATAGCGCAGCCGCGGCTGCGCCACCGAGCACCATGCCCACGCATATGCGCCAGCTACGGTCGCCAATACGGCCCGATGCCTTGTTGCCCAGCCAGTTTCCGAGCAGCACCGCCGGAAACAGAAGCGCCGCGAGCAGGGCCAGCTTCCACTCCAGCACGCCGATCGCCGCGCCGCTCGCCAGACCGACACTGGATGCGCAGGTAAAAATCAGCAGCATCGACGCCTTGGCCGTTTCGCGAGGTATATCGCGCCCCACGTAGTAGGGAACGACCGGCGGGCCGGGCATTCCGGCGTATCCTGTCATCAGCCCGCTAAGCAGCCCCACGCCGCCCGTTGTCGCCGGGTGGTGATGCGCGGCCCTACGCAGCGGAAGGAGTATGGCCACAAACGCCGAAAGAGCGATAAAGGCAATCACGACCCGTGCGATCGCAGGGGTGGTCAGGCTCAGCGCGTAAAGACCAACGGGCGTGGTCACCGCGACCATTGCGATGATAAACCAGGCCGATCTTTCCGCCTCGCGCAGTAGCCGCCTGATTTCGGAAACACCGATGAAAACCGAAAGGAAATTGGTCACCAGCACCGCGTGGACCGGCGAGAGGGCGAGCGCCAGGATCGGGACGATCAGTATCGCCATGCCGAAACCGGTAAGGCCGCGAACGAAAGCCGATCCGAAAGCTGCAGCCAGCGCAGCGAGTACGGCTGCGATACCGTAGCCGGCGATTACATCCATGTACCCCGCCCTTTCTGACGATCATCGCAGATCGGGCGGCGTCGCTTCGGTGCGCAGCATGTCGATGGCTTCCTCGAGGCTCACCACGCGCTGGTCCTTCTCGCCCAGCGTGCGGACCGCGACGGTGCCTTCCTCCGCCTCGCGCTTGCCGACCACCAGCAAGTGCGGAACCTTCGCGAGGCTATGCTCGCGCACCTTGTAGTTGATCTTTTCGTTGCGCAGATCGCTGTCGACCCGGATCCCCGCGGCCTCCAGCTTTCCGACGGCTTCCTTGGCGTAATCGTCCGCATCGGACACGATGGTAGCGACCACCGCCTGCGTCGGGGCGAGCCAAACGGGCAGGCGACCGGCGAAATGCTCGATCAGAATGCCGATGAAGCGCTCGTACGAACCGAAGATCGCACGGTGCAGCATGACGGGGCGATGCTTCTCCCCATCCTCTCCGACATAGCTGGCGTCGAGACGGTCGGGCAGGACGCGGTCGGACTGGATCGTGCCGACCTGCCAAGTGCGACCGATCGCGTCGGTCAGGTGCCATTCGAGCTTGGGAGCATAGAATGCCCCTTCACCGGGTAATTCTTCCCATTCGAGGCCGTTTGCTGTCAGCGCGTCGCGCAGTTCCTGTTCGGCCTTGTCCCAATCCGCATCCGAGCCGAACCGCTGCTCCGGGCGCAGCGCAAGCTTGATGTCGTAGCTGAACCCGAAATCGCGATAGACCGTATCCGCCAGCGCAAGGAAGGCCTGCACCTCCTCTACCACCTGGCCTTCCGTGCAGAAGATATGCGCATCATCCTGCGTGAACTGGCGCACGCGCATCAGACCGTGGAGCGCGCCATGCGGCTCGTTGCGGTGGCAACAGCCCATCTCGCCCAGCCGGATCGGCAGGTCGCGGTAAGAGGTGATGCCTTGCTTGAACACGAGTACGTGGGCCGGGCAGTTCATGGGCTTCAATGCCATCCAGTCGGCTTCACCGGAGATGACCGGACCGTCTTCCTCGGTATTGGGCACTTCGTCTGGAATAACGAACATGTTTTCGCGGTACTTGCCCCAGTGGCCGGACTGTTCCCACTGGCGCGCGTCCATCACCTGAGGCGTCTTGATCTCGCGATAGCCCGCCTTATCCATCTTGCGACGCATATAGGCTTCGAGCTGGCGCCAGATGCGATAGCCGTTGGGATGCCAGAAGACGCTGCCGTGCGCCTCTTCCTGCAAGTGGAAAAGGTCCATCTCGCGGCCCAGTTTGCGGTGATCGCGCTTGGCCGCTTCCTCCAGCCGCGTCAGATGAGCGTTGAGCTGCTTCTTGTTGAGCCAGCCGGTGCCGTAGATACGTGTGAGCTGCGCATTCTTCTGGTCGCCGCGCCAGTATGCTCCTGCGACGCGCATGAGCTTGAAGGCCTGCGGGTCGAGCTTGCCCGTGCTGGCAAGGTGAGGACCGCGACACATGTCGAGCCAGTCTTCCCCCGACCAGTAAACCGTGAGTTCTTCGTTTTCCGGCAGCTCCCTGGCCCATTCCGCCTTGAAGACCTCGCCCTCGGCCTCCCACTTGTCGATCAATTGCTGGCGGCTCCAGACTTCCCGACGCAGAGGTTTGTCCGCTTTGATGATCTCGCGCATCTTTTCCTCGATCGCGGGAAGATCGTCCATGCTGAACGGGTCACGGTCCGCGGGCGCCTTCACATCGTAGTAAAAGCCGTCATCCGTCGATGGACCGAAAGTGATCTGCGTACCGGGCCACAGGGCCTGCACCGCTTCTGCCAGCACATGGGCAAAATCATGGCGCGCAAGTTCAAGCGCGTCATCCTCGTCGCGGGCCGTGACGAGAGCCAGTTCGGAATCGCTCTCGAATGGACGATTGATATCGCGCAATTCGCCATCGACGCGCGCGGCAATGGCTGCCTTCGCAAGTCCCGGCCCGATCGCGGCCGCTACGTCGGCAGGCGTGGAACCGGGCTCCATTTCACGCACCGAACCGTCGGGCAGGCTAATCTTGAGAAGTTCCGTCATCGTCTCGTCCTAGGGCTCTTCGCCGTTAATTGCCGCGCCCATGGCACAAGGAGGCGCAGCCTTGAAGCGGCGTTTGCGAAGAATTCCGATTTCGGGAAGAAACGCCAACCACCCGAAACCGGGCGGTGGTGGATCGCTCAAGCCGCGACCGACCACCCCCGGTTGCCCGGGGTGGTAGTTGTCGTGGTCGTGATGCGCATGGGCGTCATGCCCCTCAGATAACTCCGTCGAGCTGATTTCTCAACCCATATCCAGCTTGCGGCTGCCTGCGAGGGTCGTCATCCGCTTTGTTGCTACCACGCCCGCGCCCTTTTCGCGGACGCTGCCAAGGAAGCGGTATTCGCTCGTGGCGCTGCCGGGTGTAAGTTCGACGGCCATATATCCGCGGCGCGACGAATCCATCCATTGCAGCTGTGCATTTGTTGCAACTGCATCCCGGGCCAGAACATCGGGTGGGACCTGCGGAAGATAACCTTCGAAGCCGGGAGAAGTTACGGACTGCCCCCCGAACTCCACACCGACCGGTGTTCCCTCGAGATCGAGATCGAAGGCCCAGGCGTTATGGGTGTCACCGGCAAGGCTGATAAGGCTCGCATCCGCTGACAGTGCCGCCTCGAACACCCGCCGACGCGCGGCGGGATACCCGTCCCATGCATCCATACTGAAGGGTACGCTCTCTGCCCCGGCCATGGCGCCGGCGAGGACCCGTTGGCGAATGTAGTCGGGCGCATCCTTGGGAAGCGCGGCTGCCAGCGATGGAGAAGAAACGAGGTTGCCCATCAAGACCTGTTGGACGAGGACCTGCCAAGTCTTGCCGGCAGCCTTCGAGCGGCTGAAGCCTTCCGCCAACCAACCCTGCTGAGCAGAACCGAGCAATTCGCGCGCAGGATCCCTGTAGTCGCCATCACGAAAAGCAATGAGTGCCGCCTTGGCTTCCTCCGGCGAGCTGCCACCTCGCAGCACGTCACCAAGACTAAATTGCTTGGCGCGTGCCGTGAGCCGCGTTTCGAGGCGATAGAGCGTTGCGAGGTCACCAACCTCGTATTCTGCCCATGGTTCGTCGGATACCGGCATCCATTCGCGATAAGCCTTCATCGCTGCCGCCTTGCGAACCGACCATTCGCCCTCGCTGTCGGGTTGATGGTTTTCTGCCCCCCCTTCCCAGGAATCATTGGCGCTTTCGTGGTCGTCCCAGACCGCGATCATGGGGAAAAGCTGGTGCAATCGCCGCAGGTCTGGATCCTGCCGATACGCCGCATACCGCTCGCGGTAATCGGCCAGCGCGACGAGTTCGTGCGAGGGCCACACGCTGCGGCCGGAAACGGTTTCGTCGGTCGAGGGATACGTACCCGGGGCGTATTCGTAAAAATAGTCGCCCAGGTGCAGCACACAGTCGAAGTTGCCGTCTGCCGCGGCATGGGCATAGGCGTTGAACCAGCCGAAACCGATGTTCGCGCAGGAGAACACAGCCATACGAAAACGATCGGCTGGTCCCTCGGGCAATGTGCGCGTGCGGCCGATGTCGGAAATGCTGCCGTCCGGCGCAATGAACCGGAAATAATACGACTGTGCCGGCTCGAGGCCTTCGGCAAGGGTCTTGCAGCACCAGTCGTTCTCTGCCCTCGCGGCGATTGAGCCACCGACAATCTTGCGGGTGAAATCCACCGAATCGCTGACCTCGAACTCCAGCGGCGTATCCTGATCGGCTTGGAAACGGGTCCATAACAATACGCGATCAGGTCCAGGCTCGCCGCTGGCCACACCATGCGTAAAGCCCCGTCCCGGCTGGCTTGCAGAAAGGGGGGCAGCAAGCATGCCGGAACCCAGCAAGCCGGCCTTCAAAAGGCTGCGGCGGTCAAGTGCGGGAAGCTTCGGCGAAGCGGGGGGCTCAGTGGCAGTCATGAAATCTCCTCGTTTCGCGTCTGCCTGCGCCTCATGGCCATATCATGACAAGCCAAAAACCACGCGCGGAAAGGTCGCGTGTCACTTTGTCAACTTTGCTTGACACAGTGCTGTGATAATGACAAATAGCCTTTACACGATGAAAAGGAGAGTTGTCATGAACCCCAGAGTTCGCAATCTATTATGGGCCGCCGCGGTTTTGTGTGTCGCCCTGCTCAACATTTTCGACATACTGCCGGACTGGTCGACATTTCTCGCCATATTCACGCTCCCTCTGCTTGCGATACTCAACCGTCGTAAAGGCAATACCGATTGTGGGGTGTGCGCGCTGAAACAGTGACCGGGTCCGCCCGTTTCCAATTCGTTCGAAATCCCACAGTTCTGGAGACCACAACCATGAAAGTTCGCCGGATAGCCCTTGCCTATGGTTCGCTGATCATAGCTGCCGCCATGTTGATGGTGCATCTCGAAGTGTCTGACGGTATCGCATTGACCGTCACCATCGGCCTTGCCGTCATTGCCCTGACCCATATGCGCAAGGTCGGCGGCCGCTCGTGCGAGAGCGTGTCTTGAGCGCGGCATCGGGTGATCGGCCTCGGGGCCGTTCTCCCTATCTCTGGGTTGTGATCTATCTGGTCGCCATAGGGATAGTTGGCACGCTCAAGCTCACCGATGCAATTAACGGGCCGACAGGCTTCATCCTTCTTGCACTGGCCACCGGCCTGCTGATTCCGATCGCGCGGCAGCGCACAGCCGGCTGTGCGAGCAAGGCGATGGTGGACTATAATCGTCGTGTGCTGGTCAGCAGCTTCGGCTATGCGCTCGGACTGGGCATCGCGGTCACCCTGTGGGACAACTACGAATTGTCCCGTCCGGTCGTGTTCGCAATCTCGCTATTGCCCACCCTGCCCACTTTCGGCGTGATCTGGGCGATGGCCCGCTACCTTGCCGAAGAGCAGGATGAGTATCTCCGGCACCGCACGATCATGGCTGCCCTGATTGCACTTGGCTTTGTGCTGGCGCTGGGCATCTTCTGGGGCTTCCTGGAAATGTTCGAACTGGTGCCGCATGTCTGGGCGTGGTGGGTCTTGCCAGTCTGGGCCATCGGCCTGGGCTTAACACAGCTTTGGCAAAAGGTGCGCGACGCATGAAGAACCGCCTCAAGGTCCTGCGCGCCGAGCGGGACTGGAGCCAGCAGGATCTCGCGGCGCGACTGGAAGTGTCGCGCCAAAGCGTCAACGCCATCGAAACCGGACGCTACGACCCATCTCTGCCACTGGCCTTTCGTATTGCCGACATCTTCGACATGACGATCGAGGAAATCTTCCTGCGTGAAGAAGAACCGCGCGCCGATTGACACTGGCTCTCCGATCCCCGACCACGCGGTGGGGATCGGAGGTCATTGATTATGCAGGGGTCGCAGGACATGGAAGGCAGTGACAGCGCCTTCGTTTTCGAAGGTAACTGGAAGGATTTCGCGCGGATCGCGCTGCCCAACCTTCTGCTGACCATTGTGACGCTGGGCATTTACCGGTTCTGGGCGACTGCGCGCGAGCGCCGTTATCTGTGGTCGCGGACGCGCTTCGTCGATGAGCACCTCGAATGGGCCGGCACCGGCATGGAACTGTTTCTCGGCTTCGTGATGGTCATCCTGCTGTTCGGCCTGCCCTATTTCGGGTTGAGCTTCGTGGCACAGGCACTGATCGCTCGCGGATACGAAGCCATCGGCGCCGGACTCGGGGCAGTCGCGCTTATATCGATTTTCTATCTGGGCGGGGTCGCCCGCTTCCGCGCACTTCGTTATCGCCTGTCGCGGACCCGCTGGCGCAGCATACGTGGCGGGAGCGACAGCGGCGGTTTCCTTTTCGGCCTGTCCTACATGTGGAAGACGATGGTCGGCTGGCTTCCGCTCGGCCTGCTCATCCCCTGGTCGATGACAAGCCTCTGGAACGAGCGCTGGAGCAAGATGAGCTTCGGTCCGTTCGCCTTCGAGGCAGACGCGGAAGCGGGCGGGGTCTTCGCGCGTTTCCTGCTGTTTTATCTGGCGCCCTTCGTGATGTTCGTCGGAATGCTGATCATGGGCGGCATGGGCATGCTTGCCGGTTACGGAATCGGCGGCGAGAATGGGAGGGCCATCGGCGGCATAGTCGGGGTCATCGGCATCGTCCTGTTCTTCTATCTCGGCCTCGGCCTGATCGCGGTTGCGTTCTATGCGAAATTCTATCGCGAAGTGGTGGGCGCAACACGGTGGCGCTCGCTTCATTTCAGTTTCGAGGCATCAACCATGGATTGGGTCAAGCTGCTCATCGGCGATGCGCTACTCGTTGTTTTCACGCTGGGCCTGGGCTTCGTTTTCCTATCCTATCGCCACTGGAAGTTCTTCATGACGCATCTCGAGGCGGGCGGAGAAATACTCCTCGACGAGCTGACCCAGTCGCAAACCAAGACCGCCAAGCATGGCGAAGGCCTGCTCGACGCTTTCGACATGGGCGCGATCTGAACCGATGGATGATGCCTTCGAAGTTCCTGCCGAATGGTACGACGGCACGAATGCGCTGCGGCATTCGGGGGTGCTGCGGTGGGATGGTCGGGGCGGCCTGTCGCTTCAGGCGAGTAGCTCCCGCGTCGATCTGAACGCAGCCGATCTGCGGTTTGGCGAGACACGCACGGACCGCACCCTCTATCGCAGCGAGAGCGTCCCCGATTTTCGCCTGTTTCTGCCAAACGACCTAACACCGGGCCTCGCCTCGCAGCTTCCGGGGAAGAGCGAATACGGGGCGTGGGTAGACAAGCTTGGTCTTGGCAAAGCCGCCGCGATTTTCACTGTTGTGAGCGTGGCCGCCGTGGCTTTGTTCATGACTGCACCAGACTGGCTCGGCCCGCGCATTCCGGTCAGCTGGGAGCGCAACATCGGCGAGGCGATGGTCGGCGATTTCGGCGGTCGGATATGCCATACGCCAGAGGGTGATGCCGCCCTCGCCAAACTGTTGGGGAAAGTCGATCCGGCACGAGAGAAGGTCCGAGCCGGGATTGCGAACATGGACATGGTCAATGCGATAGCATTGCCAGGGGGGCAGGTACTGCTCTTCGATGGCCTGGTCCAGCAAGCCGAATCTCCGGAGGAACTTGCGGGCGTCTTGGCCCACGAAGTCGGCCATGTACGCGAACGGCATGTCATGACGGCGCTGCTGAGGCAGTTCGGTCTGTCTGTTCTGCTCGCAGGCGCGGATTCGGGGCTCACCAATGGGGCGGTCGGGCTGGCGTCGATGGGCTATTCGCGCGATGCCGAACGCGAAGCCGACGATTATGCGCGAGCGCGCATGGCGCAGAGCGACATATCCCCCTTGGGCGCAGCCAGTTTCTTCGAGCGTATGGCCAAAGAGCATGGCGGCGAGGATAACTCTCCTGCCCTGCTCGGCTGGATAGCGAGCCATCCCTCGTCGAACGAACGCGCGAAAGCCTACCGTGACGCGGCTGGCGGAAGAACGGCTTACCCGCCTGCCATTACCGATGATGAGTTCGAAGCGCTGAAGACCATGTGTGCACACGATCCGGACGTCGAGGAATTCGAGTTCTTCTGAAAGACTTGCAATCGACAGGTTGCGGGCCGACATCGCCCGCCATGTTCGACACCAAGCAGTTCACCATGCCCGACGGGCGACGCATCGCCTATCGCCATATCCGTGGGACCGGCCCCGCTCTGGTCTTCCTGCCCGGCTACATGTCCGACATGGCAGGCGGCAAGGCTACCGCCATGTTCGACTGGGCCCGTCGGCAGGGCCGGGCCTGTCTGCTGTTCGATTATTCCGGGTGCGGTCAGAGCGGTGGCAGCTTTGCTGACGGAACCCTGTCGAGGTGGAGAGAGGAGGTCCTGGCGCTGATCGACGCGAAAATCGAAGGACAGGTCGTGATCGTCGGATCGTCGATGGGCGGCTGGCTGATGCTGCTCGCCGGCATGGAACTGGGAGACAGGCTGGCAGGCTTGGTCGGAATTGCTCCTGCACCCGATTTCACCGAATGGGGCCGTTCCGATACGGACAAGGACAAGCTCGCAGCAGGCGAGACCGTCTATGACGACAATCCCTATGGCCCCGAACCGACGCCGACGCATCCGGGCTTCTTCGCCGATGGACAGTCGCAATTGCTGCTGGGCAGCGAAATACCCATCGAAGCGCCCGTTCGGCTGATCCACGGGCAGAGAGATGACGATGTGCCGTGGGATATCAGCACGCGCCTTGCCGAAGCGCTCCGTTCGGACGACATACAGGTCACCTTGATAAAGGACGGCGATCACCGGCTGTCGCGCGATCAGGACATCGCCCTGATATTGCAAACGGTCGAAGCGCTTTCGAAAGGCCCTTCATGATTGCCTCTGCCCTTGCCTTGCTGCTCATGCAGGTCGGCCCTGCACCCACCAGCACCACATTTCCCGACATTCCGGACGAAACGCGCGAACGAGCGCGCCAGACACATGCGGAAAATGCGCCCGCGACCGCCCATGCGGCTAGCGGAAAGCTTGCTGAATGCGTGACGATGGCGGCCGAAGATGCCGAAGCGGCCAGCGATATGGCGCAGAAATGGCGCGAAACCGCCGAAACCCAGCTTGAGCTCGCCCAGTCGGCTCATTGCCTGGGTCTGGCGCTTGTAAGACTGGACGACTTTGAAGGGGCGCAGCAGGCCTTCGATCTGGCTGCCGGGGAAGTTCCTGACGGCGCACCGGCCTATCAGGCACGGCTATCGGCCATGTCTGGCAATGCGGCCATGGCTCAAGGCAAACCGGCCATTGGCGAACTCGCGTTCGGTCGGGCGGTCAGCTATGCTGCAGAGGCAGGCGATACCGTACTTTCTGCCAGCGTTTCGGTCGACCGTGCACGGGCGCTGGTAGCATTGGGTCGCAACGATGAAGCGGCGAAAGCCCTGGCAGAAGCGCGAACCAGCGATCCGGCCAATGCCCGCGCCTGGCTGCTTTCGGCTACCCTTTCGCGCCGCCTCGAACGCTTGGGAGAGGCGCAGGAGCAGATTGCTCAAGCCGCCACGCTTGCGCCGCAGGACCCCGCGGTTGGCCTGGAAGCAGGCGTGATCGCCGCACTATCGGGCAGGGAAGAAGAGGCCCGCCGCAGTTTCGATTCCGTCCTCCTGGTTGCGCCCGAGAGCGATGAAGCCACGCGTGCCCGAGCCTATCTGGAGCAATTGAAACCGTGACCGATTTTTCCATTCTCGACCTCGTCCCGGTCCGCCAGGGCGGCACATTGGGAGAGGCGTTCGACGCCGCCACAACGCTTGCCAGAACGGCGGAAAAAGTGGGTTGCAAGCGTTTCTGGGTGGCCGAACACCACGCCATGGAAGGCATCGCGGGCGGGGCGACATCCGTGGTTCTCGCGCATATCGGCAATGCGACGTCGACCATCCGTATCGGATCGGGCGGCATCATGCTGCCCAATCACACGCCTTTCCAGATCGCCGAACAGTTCGGAACGCTCGATGCATTGTTTCCGGGCCGTATTGATTTAGGTCTCGGCCGTGCCCCGGGCGCCGGGCCCGAGCTGCAGCGCGCCTTGCGCAAGGATCTTCACCGGGCTGCCGAAATGTTTCCGCAGGACGTGATGGAGCTCATGGCGTTCATGGCGGGCGAAACGACAATTCACCCCACCCCCGGACTAGGCGCGAAACCCGAATTCTGGATGCTGGGATCGAGCCTGTTCGGCGCGCAACTCGCCGCGAAGCTGGGCATGCCTTACGCTTTTGCCAGCCATTTCGCCCCGGATCATCTCGATGGGGCGCTCGAGCTTTATCGGCGCGATTTCCAACCGTCCGAGGCATGGGAAAAACCGCATGTCATGGCTGCGATGAACCTGTTCGTCGCCGATACGCAGGACGAGGCGGAATACCTCGCCAGTTCGCAATTGCAGGCGTTCGTATCGCTGCGTACGGGCAAACCGGGCAAGCTTCCGCCGCCCGTCCGCGATTATCGTGGCAGCCTTCCGTCGCAGGCCCAGGCGATGCTGGCCCATATCGGCCAGGCGAGTGCGACCGGAACGCCGCAACAGGCGGCCGACACGGTTCGCGCCTTTATCGACCGCACAGGGGCCGACGAAATTATATTCGGCGGTAGCATGTACGATCCACAAGCGCGCAACCGTTCGCTCGAACTCGCAATGGACGCGCTCGGAAGTTAGGCATGCCGTAACGGCGGGGCAGTTCGGCGGAATGCTCGCATACGTTTGCGAAATTTGCGTTGTGCCACCTTGATAGCCGTTTCCAACCGGCCTAGGCGCGGCGCGCAGGTCGTGGCGCGCACGACTCGGATATTTCCCGGCGCCGAAATGATCCTGCGCCGCAAGGAGAGAGGCCCCTCATGGGTTCGAAGACTGCAGCACTTCCCGGAAAGCTTCAAAACGCCATTACCGAAAGGATGCGGCTTTCGCTGTTGAGCGGCGATACCCCTTTCGAAAAGGCGCGCCTTGCCGATGCCGCCGCATTCGTGGGTGCGTTGGCCGCGGACCGGACTCTGGGCCGATCTTCGATGGCGATCGAAAGCGTGAGCGACGAGCGTCGTCTGACGCGCATTGCCATCGTCAATGACGACATGCCCTTCCTCGTGGATTCGGTGGCCGCCTCCATCGCGGCGCTTGGCCTCTCGATCGACCGGCTCGTCCATCCCGTCATTCCCGTCGAACGGGACAAAAAGGGATTGCTTACCGGCATTCCCGACGGCGATCCGGAAGATGCCTATTGGGAATCGATGATCTACATCGAGGCCGCGCGCGTCGATGCCAAGACCCGCCGCCAGCTCCAGGAAAGCCTCAAGGAAACGCTCGCCGACGTCCGGGCTGCCGTTACCGACTGGGCCGACGTGCAGGAGGCCATGTCTGCAGACGCCGCACGCATCCGCGAGAGCGATGAAGAAGGTGCAGAGCTTCTCGAATGGTTGAATTCGGGGATGCTGACCCAGCTCGGCCATGTCATCCAGATGCGCGGTGGCAGCCAGCAGGATGCTCGCGGTATTTGCCGCAAGAGCGCGAAAGAATTGCTGGCTCAGGCATCGTTCGAGCGCGCGTTCGACTGGTTCGACAAGGGCAAGGATGGGCGCAAGCTGCTCATCATCAAGGCCAATCACCTGAGCAATGTGCACCGCCGCGTGCCGCTGGATCTGTTTATCGTGCCGGTCGAAGAAGGCGGCAAGGTCGTGGCCCTTTCGGTTCACGCAGGGGTTTGGACAAGCGCCGCACTGGCCGCACCGCCCCGCAGCGTTCCGCGCCTGCGCCGTCAGCTCGATGCGCTGCGCGAACGGCATGGCTTCGACGAGACAGGGCATGCCGGCAAGGCGCTGGTTCATGCCCTGACTACGCTTCCTCACGATCTCCTCATCGGGTTCTCCGAAAAGGATGTCGAACGTGTCGCAACGACGATGATGAGCCTCGTTGATCGGCCGCGTCCGCGTCTCGCTCTGGTCGAGGCCCCGCTGGCCCGCCACCTTTTCGCCTTCGTCTGGTTGCCACGCGACATGGTGGCCACACAGGTTCGCCTCGAAATCCAGGCTCTGCTGGAAGAGGCCGCCGCGGCGCGTCTGCTCGACTGGAGCCTCGAGGTGGAAGGCGGAAATCTCGCCACGATCCGCTTCGTGTTCGACATCCGTGACGGCATAGAAGCGCCCGACGAAGCGAAGCTTGAAGAGCAGATGCAGACCCTCCTGCGCGGTTGGAGCGAGGCTGTGGAAGCCGAACTCGGCGCGCTCGAGGATCCGACGCGCGCGGCTGGCCTTGCCCTGCGTTTCGCCGAACATTTTCCCACCGGTTTCCGCGGTCGCTTCGGTCCGCACGAAGCCGCGCTCGATATTGCTCGCCTGCATGATCTGGGGGCCAGCGTTGAAAGCGAGGAAATCGTGCGCGGCGCCCGGTTGTGCTTCGGCGAGGCTGAAGACAAGGGCACGCTGCGCCTGAAGCTGTATCAATCGGAAGGCAGCCTGCCGCTATCGGAAGGCGTCCCTGCGCTGGAGGATTTCGGATTTTACGTTCAGTCCGAGATGCCCACCGTGCTGGATGAGGGCCGTCTTGGCACGATCCACGATTTCCTGCTCGATCTGAAACCGGGCGCCGACCCCAAGGCGCTGATCGACCGTTCCTCGGCAATCGAGGAAGCCATCGCTGCCGTGCTGAATGCCGAGGCGGAAAACGATCCGTTCAACCGCCTGGTCCCCGAAGCGGGGCTGTCGGCTCGCGAAGCGAACTGGCTGCGCGCCTTCTATCGCTATCTGCGCCAGGTCGGGATGAGCTTCACGATCTACACCGTGGTCGATGCGCTTGCAGCAGCGCCCGACGTGACGCGTGCGCTGGTGGCCCTGTTCACCGCCCGTCACGATCCAGAATTCGGCAATGCTCGCGACGAAGCGATCGCGGAAGCCCGTGCGGCGATCAAGCGGGGCCTGTCCAAGGTCAAGGCGATCAATGACGACCGCCTCCTGCGCCTGTACAACTCGCTCATCGATGCGATCCTGCGAACCAACGCATTCGCACCGGCTGCGCATGAAGCGCTCGCCTTCAAGATCGATTCGGCAAAGGTCCCGAACCTGCCCAAACCGGTCCCCTATCGCGAAATCTTCGTCTATTCCCGTCGGGTGGAAGGCATCCACCTGCGCAGCGGGCCGGTTGCCCGCGGCGGGTTGCGCTGGTCCGACCGGCGCGACGACTTCCGCACGGAAATTCTCGGCCTGATGAAAGCCCAGCGCGTGAAGAACGCGGTGATCGTTCCGACCGGCGCCAAGGGCGGTTTCTATCCGAAGCAGCTCCCGAACCCGGCCATTGATCGCGAAGCCTGGGCGGCCGAGGGTCGCGGCAGCTACGAAACCTTTATTCGCACATTGCTGTCGGTCACCGACAACATCGTCGACGACAAGGTCGTTCATCCCGAACATGTGGTCATTACCGATGGCGAGGATCCGTATTTCGTTGTCGCCGCCGACAAGGGCACGGCAACCTTTTCGGACATCGCAAATGCGATTGCCGAATCGAGGGATTTCTGGCTCGACGACGCCTTCGCCAGCGGCGGCTCGAAAGGATACGACCACAAGGCCATGGGCATCACCGCCCGCGGCGCGTGGGTCAGTGTACAGCGCCATTTCCGCGAGATGGGCATCGATGTGCAAAACGAAAGCATCGAGGTTGTCGGTTGCGGCGACATGTCGGGCGACGTGTTCGGCAATGGCATGCTGCTGTCCAAGGCCATCAAGCTTGTCGCAGCATTCGACCATCGCCACATTTTTCTCGATCCGGACCCGGACCCGGCAGCAAGCTGGAAGGAACGTCAGCGCCTGTTCGCTCTCCCGCGCTCGAGCTGGGAAGATTACGACAGCAGCCTGATTTCCAAAGGTGGCGGGGTCTTCCCGCGCGATACCAAGAGCATCAAGCTGTCCAAGGTGATGCAGGCTAAGCTGGATATCGACCAGTCGGCGATCGAACCGGAAGCCCTGATTTCCGCCATTCTCAAAGCGCCAGTGGACCTCATCTGGTTCGGCGGCATCGGCACATACATCAAGGCCAGCCAGGAAAATAACGTCCAGGTGGGCGATCCTGCAAACGACGCCCTGCGCGTGGATGCAGCCGATGTGAAAGCCAAGGTCATCGGAGAAGGCGCCAATCTGGGCATCACCCAGGCAGCCCGCATCGAATTTTCGCTGCATGGCGGCCGCTGCAACACCGATTTCATTGATAACTCGGCCGGGGTCGATTGCTCCGATAACGAGGTCAATATCAAGATCGCACTGGCCGCGGCCAAGCGGTCGGGCAAGCTGAGCGAACCCAAGCGTGTGGCGCTGCTCGAATCGATGACCGACGAGGTCGCCGAGATCGTGCTGGAGGATAACCGCCTGCAAGCGCTGGCGCTTTCAATCGCCGAACAGGGCGGCGCTGGCGCGGTACCGCCCCAGCTGCGCCTGATCGAGGCGCTGGAAGATCGCGGGGCGCTGGACCGCCAGACGGAAGGTCTCGCATCGAGCGAGGCTCTGGGGCGCAGAACGTCGGAAGGTATGGGCCTGACCCGGCCTGAACTGGCTGTACTGCTCTCCTCGACCAAACTGGTGCTGCAGGAGGCCATCGAACAGAGCAGTCTCCCAGACGATCCGAGCGTTGCCGATCTGCTGCTCGACTACTTCCCATCCGCGATGCGCAAGAAGTTCAAGGCGCAGATCGAAGGGCACCAGCTACGGCGTGAAATCATCGCAACTGCACTGGCCAACCGCTTCGTCAATCGCATGGGCTTCGTGCATCCTTTCGAACTGTCGGAAGAAGAAGGTGTCGGCCTGGCTGACGTCACCGCGGCGTTCATCGTGGCGGACAGGCTCTTCGGCGCGAGTGAACTGTGGGCGGAGCTTGAAACGGCTGCCATGCCCGAAGATGTTCGCATCTACCTTTTCCGCCATATGGCCGGTGCGCTTCGCAGCCAGATGGCCGATCTCATCCGGGTCGGCGCCAGCACCATTCCCCCGGGCGAACTGATCACGAGCCTTCAGGACCGCGTGAAGCGCCTGATGACGGGATCGGAAGAATTGCTGACCGACGCATCGATCAGGCAGTCCAACAAGCTGCGCGCAGAATTCGTCGACATGGGCGCTCCTGACAAGCTCGCCGCTCGCGTCACCCACCTTTATGACCTGGACGGCGCGGTTGGTCTGGCTTCTCTCTCGCGCAGTGCCGAGATCGACGTGCGGGAACTCACCGCTGCGTTCACCGATCTGGGCGAACGCATCGGCCTCGACTGGGCGCAGAGCACGTCGGCCATGATGAACCCGTCCGATGTATGGGAACGTCTGCTTGTCGCCGGCCTTTCGCGCGACTTCCAGCAGATGCGGCTCGAGTTCCTGCGCCGGCTCTCGCGGCGCAAGGATGCGAAGAAGGATCCGGTCGGTACCGTCGCCATCTGGGCGGAAGAACATGCCGCCGCAATCCGCCAGTTCCGCACCATGGTCGGGCGCGCGCAGGCCCAGGGTGAAGTCGCTCCGGCCACGCTAGCGCAGGTGGCCAGTATGGCTCGCAACCTGCTGGCTCGATAGGACTGAGCTTGACCGGCTGGCGTTTTCGCGCCAGCCAGCGCGGCAATGGAACATTTCGATGTCGTCATCGTGGGATCGGGGCACGGCGGTGCGCAGGCAGCCATCGCCCTGCGGCAGAACGGTCATGAGGATACCATCCTCATGGTCAGCCGCGACCGCAACCCACCGTACGAACGACCGCCGCTGTCGAAGGAATATCTCGCAGGCGAAAAGCCGTTCGAGCGGATCCAGATCCGGCCCGAAAAATTCTGGGCAGACAAGAATGTCGAACTTCGTCTCGGCAGGAACGTCAACGAAGTCGATCCGATTGCGCGCGAACTGGTTCTGTCGGACGATACCCGGATTACCTATCGCAAGCTGATCTGGGCTGCCGGTGGCGATGCCCGACGGTTATCCTGCCCGGGCAGCGATCTGAACGGTATCCATTATGTCCGAACGCGGCGCGATGTCGATACGCTGAAGGAAGAGCTGGCCGGAGGTGCAAAACGGGCTGTCATCGTCGGCGCCGGCTATATCGGGCTCGAGGCGGCGGCGGTGCTGCGCAAGCTGGGCTGCGAAGTTACCGTGGTGGAAATGCAGGACCGGGTCCTCGCGCGGGTCGCGGGCCCCGAACTTTCGGATTTCTATGCCGCCTACCACCGCGAACAGGGTGTCGACTTGCGGCTGTCCACCGGGGTCGAGGCAATCGAAGGGGCAGATGGCCGGGTCAGCGCTGTTCTGACCGATAGCGGCGAGAAGATCGCCTGCGACGTCATCATCGCCGGTATCGGCATCGTTCCCTCCGTCGGGGCCCTGATCGCTGCAGGAGCGGCAGGATCGAGCGGCGTCGATGTCGATACGTTCTGCCGTACGACGCTGGACGACATCTACGCCATCGGCGACTGCGCGGCGCATGCCAATCCCTATGCCAACAACAAGGTCATCCGCCTCGAGTCAGTACAGAATGCCAATGATATGGCCACCGTCGCTGCGAAGGCGATCATGGGCGACAAGCAGGATTACGATGCAGTCCCGTGGTTCTGGTCGAACCAGTACGACCTGCGACTGCAGACTGTCGGGATCTCCATCGATCATGACCGGGCGGTTCTGCGCGGCGATCCGGCGGACAAGAAATTCAGCGTGGTCTATCTGTGCGAGGGGCGGGTCGTGGCGCTCGATTGCGTCAACAACACCAAGGATTACGTTCAGGGTCGCAAGCTGGTGATGGACCGCGCAGAGATCGAGCCGGAGCTGCTTGCGGACGCGACTGTTCAGCTCAAGGAGCTGCGCTGATCCGCGCAAGCGCCCAGCGGGCGGCATCGGCGACGACGGGGTCTTCATCCGAACACAGACCGCGTACGAACGGCGCCAGACTGGCTGAACCGCTGTTGCCGGCTGCATAGAGACAGTTCCGCACGAAGCGGTTGCGGCCGATGCGCTTGATGGGCGAGCCAGAGAAGAACTGGCGGAAGCCGGCATCGTCGAACTGCAAGAAGGCTGCGAGGTCGGGTGCGGCAAGTTCCTGGCGCGGGGCGAGCTTCAGATGGCGGTGCGCGGCATCGGCGAACTTGTTCCAGGGGCAGACAGCCAGGCAGTCGTCGCAGCCGTAGATGCGGTTGCCGAGGAGGGGGCGGAGATCTTCCTCAACCTCGCCCTTATGCTCGATGGTCAGGTAGGAAATGCAGCGACGCGCGTCCAACTTGTAGGGGCTGGGGAAGGCATCGGTCGGGCAGGCATCCTGACAGGCGCGGCAGGAGCCGCACAGGTCGCGGCCCGGGGTGTCGTGCGCGAAGTCCAGGGTCGAGTAGATCGCGCCGAGAAACAGCCACGAACCGTGGTTGCGGCTGACCACGTTCGTATGCTTGCCCTGCCACCCGATCCCGGCCGCTTCGCCGAGCGGCTTTTCCATCACCGGCGCCGTATCGACGAAAACCTTGAGTTCGCTTTCGGGCGCACGTTCGATGAGCCAGCGCGCCAGGGCCTTGAGCGTCTTTTTCACGACATCGTGATAATCGCGCCCCTGTGCATAAACCGAGACACGCGCCTTTTCCGGGTGCGATTCCAGCGCCAGCGGATCGATGTCGGGCGCATAGCTCATGCCGAGCGCGATCACGCTTCTCGCTTCGGGCCATAGCCCCTGCGGCGAGGCGCGCTGGGCCTTGCGCGCTTCCATCCATTCCATCGACCCGTGACGGCCTTCGCCCAGATATTCTTCGAGGCGCGCGGCACGCTGCGGATCGGGCGCAGCCGAGGTGAAGCCGCAGGCGACGAAGCCCAGCCGCTGCGCCTCCTTGCGCAAATCATCCTGCAATTCCGCGTTAACCACGCTTGCGTGTGCTCCCGTTCACTGCCAGCCGCTATCGATGCGCCCATGCTTACCGAGACAGGCACCATGACGCGACCCCCGGCCGACGGCCATCGTCCGCTCGCTATCGAGGCGCGCGGACTGGTCAAGCGCTTCGACGACACACTGGCTGTCGACGGGGTGGATATTTCCGTGTCCGAAGGCGCGATCTACGGCATTCTGGGCCCCAACGGCGCAGGCAAGACGACGACACTGCGGATGTTGCTGGGCATCATCGACCCCGACGAAGGCGTGCGCCGCGTGTTCGGCAACGACCGTCCGCACGAAGTTGCCAAGCTGATCGGCTACCTGCCCGAGGAACGCGGCCTGTATCCCGCAATGAAATGCGACGATGCGATCGCGTTCATGGGCGCACTGCGCGGCCTGCCGCTGGCCGAAGGCAAGGCGCGTGGACGTGAATTGCTGGAAGGGCACGGCATGGGCCATGCGATCGACCGGCAGATCCGCCAATTGTCGAAGGGCATGGCGCAGACTGTACAATTGCTCGGCACGCTGGTGCATCGCCCGAAGCTGGTGGTGCTGGACGAACCGTTCAGCGGGCTCGACGCGATCAATCAGGGCAAGCTGGAAACAATGATTCGCGAACTGGCCCTGGGCGGAACGACAGTCATCTTTTCCACTCACGTCATCCACCACGCCGAACGACTGTGCGATGAAGTGGCGATCATTGCCGGAGGCAAGGTGCCCTATGCCGGATCGGTGGATGTGGCGCGCGACCGCATTCCTGCGCAGGTCCGGCTGGAGACGCGCACCGGCGAAGGCGTCTGGTGCAGCGCCCTGCCCGCAGACACCCGCCACGACGTGAAGGCCAACGGCAGCCATTTCTGGTATTTCCCCGTGCCAGAGAGCGGAATCGAAGCTTTGCTGAAACCCCTGATCGAGGGAGAAGCCGGAATCCTGTCACTGTCGATCGAGCGCGCCGGCCTGCACGATGCCTTCGTCGAGATAGCCGGCGAAGCAGCGGCCCGCGCGCTTCGCGAGGGCAGCGGTGAAGGAACCGGGCAATGAGCGATACCACGCGCCTGTCGCTGTTCGAAGCGGCCCGCGTCGTTGCCCGGCGCGACTTCCATGCCATCCTCTTCAGCCGGGCATTCTTCTTTTTCCTGCTCGGCCCTCTGTTCCCGATCATCATCGGTGCGATGGCAGGCGGGATCGGCGGTCAGGTGCAGCGCGATGCAAACACGAGGCTGGTGGCCGTTGCCATGAGCGAACCCGATGCCCAAGCGATGGTCGAGGCCAGAGCCCGGCTGGCGCCGCAAATCGGTATGGCGCTGCCCGAACTGGGCATTGCCAGCAGCGCCGAAAGGCCCGAGGCGATCCTGCGCGAAAAGAGCAGGAACTACATCGCCGTCGTCAGTGGTACACCCGGGGCCCCGCAACTGACCGGCCCGCAGGATAGCATCGACTTCTGGCGCGGCCCGATCGCCCTGATCGCTGCGGAGGCGCGGACGGGAACCGTCGCATCCTTCCCAGCAGTCCAGGAGAACCCGGTCGAGACCAGTGTCGCTGCGCAACGCACCGACCGCATCCGTACGGCGCAGGCTGGGCAATTGCTGCTTTTCCTGCTGATGATGCTGCTGGCCGGAATGGTGCTGTCCAATCTGGTCGAGGAAAAGGCGAACAAGGTCATCGAGGTCCTCGCAGCGGCCATTCCGATGGACGCCGTGTTTCTGGGCAAACTGGTCGCCATGCTGGGCGTCAGCTTCGTGGGGATCGCCGTGTGGGCCGTAGCGGGCGGGGCGATAGCCCTGCTGGCCGGTAATGCCCTGCCGCAATTGCCCGAACCGGCGCTGGGCTGGCCGCTCTTCATCGCCTTCGGGATCGTCTATTTCGCAATGGGCTATCTGCTGCTGGGGTCGCTGTTCCTGACGATCGGCGGAATGGCGGCGACCGTGCGCGAAGTGCAGACCATGTCGATGCCTGTCACCATGGCGCAATTGCTGGTGTTCTTCCTGGCCGCTTCCGCGATCACCAGCCCTGGATCGCCCCTGGAGATCGGCGCAGCGATTTTCCCGCTATCCTCACCTTTCGCGATGCTGGCCCGCGCCGCACAATCGGAAGCCTTGTGGCCGCATATGCTGGCCCTGGCCTGGCAGGCCCTGTGCGTGATCCTGTTCGTGAGGTTCGGCGCGATGATCTTCCGGCGGCGCGTGATGAAATCGGGCAAGGGCGGACGCGCGCGAAAGCCGCGGTTCGGCAAGGCACGATCGGCGTGATGCCGGCAATCGCAGGGCCCTGACCGGCGAAGCTGACCGAAAGATCGGTGGCGATTTGCAACGCACTATTGACACACGTGTCAGTTAGGGCAGGATGGCGGGAAAGAGGGAGGCTGAACGTAAAGAATCGCCCCCTCTCGAGAGGAGAGAGACATGGCAACCGCTGCAATCGAACGCCCCCAGTGCCGCACATCGCCCAGTGCCCATCAGGCGCTGAAACAGCATTTCGCGGAACACCCCGAAGACAAGCTGCATCATCCCCACAAATGGGATGTCAGCCGCAGCGATATTTATGCCGAGAATACGTGGCATCCGATCTTCCGCGAAATGCGCGAAGCCGGGCCCCTGCACTATATCGATGACAGCCCCTTCGGCCCGTACTGGGCCGTGGTTGGTCACAAGGCGATCCAGCATATCGAGGCCCTGCCCGATACGTTCTCTTCAAGCTGGGAGCATGGCGGGATCACTATCCTCGAGCGACTGACCGATGAGCAGCTTGCCGAGCGCGGGCTGGACGAACGCCGCGAACTGCCGATGTTCATTGCCATGGACCGGCCCCAGCACACCGGCCAGCGGCGCACCGTTGCGCCCAAGTTCACGCCCAGCGGCATGGCCGAGATGGAAGGGGAGATTCGCCAGCGCACCGGCGAACTGCTGGATTCCCTACCCCGCGGCGAGGTGTTCGACTGGGTCGACACCGTCAGCATCGAACTGACCACCGGCATGCTGGCGATCCTGTTCGGGTTCCCCTGGGAGGACCGCCGCCTGCTGACGTTCTGGTCCGACTGGTCGGGCGACACGGAGCTGGCCACCGTACGCGAGCTGGACGAGGTGCGCTGGGGCATACTTCAGGAAATGGCGGCCTATTTCCAGTCGCTATGGATCGAGCGCACGCACGACAAGGAACCGGGCGACGATCTGATTTCCATGATGATCCATTCCGAAGCCATGAACCAGATGAGCCCGCAGGAATTCATGGGCAATCTGATCCTGCTGATCGTTGGCGGCAACGACACCACGCGCAATTCGATGAGCGGTTTCGTCTATCAGCTCGACAAGAATCCCGAGCAGCGCAAGCTGTTCGAGCAGGATCCTTCGATCATTCCGAATGCCGTGCAGGAAATGCTGCGCATGCAGACCCCGCTGGCCCATATGCGCCGCACCTGCGTGGAAGACACCGAGGTATTCGGCCAGCAGATCAAGGCCGGGGACAAGGTCGTGCTGTGGTATCTATCGGCCAATCGCGACGAGGAAGTGTTCGAAAACCCCGACAAGCTGGACCTGACCCGCGAAAACGCCCGCCGCCACATCGCTTTCGGTTATGGCATTCACCGCTGCGTGGGAGCCCGGCTGGCCGAACTACAGCTGCGCATCTTGCTTGAAGAACTGCACAAACGGCGCATGCGGGTGCATCTTGCCGGGGACATCGAGCGGGTCAAAGCGAACTTCGTCCACGGCTTCCGCAAGCTCGAGGTCGAAATCACCGATTTCTGAGGCTGTGTAACCTTTCACCCGTTTCAAGCGTAGGTTCAGGCGTGGGGTGCTATTCCCCATGCCATGAACCGAGACACCATGACTCAGCATACCCTCAACCGTCGCCGCCTGCTCGAGTGGGTCGGCGCGTCCGTCAGCTTTGCCACACTGGCCGCCTGCGGCTCCGGCCGAGCCGAAGCCAAGAATTTCCCGGTCAAACTTTCCGAGGCGCAATGGCGCAAGAAGCTGACGAAACAGGAATTTGCGGTGCTGCGCGAGGCGGCGACCGAACGGCCCTATTCCTCGCCGCTCAATGACGAGAAGCGGGCCGGCACATTCGTGTGCGCGGGATGCGGCAACGGGGTCTACAGTTCCAAGACCAAATATGATTCCAAAACCGGCTGGCCCAGTTTCTGGCAGGCGCTGGACAAGGGCGCGGTCGGCACCACCACCGATTACAAGATCGGTTATCCGCGGACCGAGGTCCACTGCGCCGACTGCGGCGGCCATCTTGGGCATATTTTCGATGACGGCCCCAAGCCGACGGGCAAGCGCCACTGCATCAATGGCGCAGCGATGGACTTCAAACCTGCCTAGGCCGTTCGGCCGGGGTCCGGATTACATCGTGTCCTGCACCAGGATCGGGCACTGGACCCTGACGGCGAGCATGGCGAATTCGCGCAGGGAGAAAGTGTCTTCGAACACTAGGCCGTAATTGGCATCCCTGCGCCAACGCACTTTGCAACGCACATCGGGCATATGTTCACAGCCGATCGTCAGCCGCTGATCGATGGCGAAAACGTGGTCGCATTCGATGCGCGAGCCCTGCTGCGACAGGTTGACGGTGAACGCCTCCGTCCGTCCGGCGAGGCTGGTGACCGTCAGCGGCAGCATGATGTTAAGCCGCAGGGCGCGCTTGGGATAGCTCCAGTTCTCGCGAATCAGGCGATCTACGGCAACCGGCGCGGCGAACCGATAGCTGGCATCGAAGCCGTCGCTGCGGACCAGTTCGAGTTCGTAGGTTTCGCCGTTCTGGAGTTCGAGCGCGACCGCCTTGTCCGTCGGCAGGGCATGGAAGGTCCGGATCGACACACCGGTCGAGGACACGTCGCGGATGACGCAGACGAATTCGCCCTGGCCGCAAACGAGCTTCGCGGCGCGGATGAGCGACACGAAACGCGGTGCGCCGCGCTGATCGGCGGTGTCGGAAGGCGCCTGTTCGCCCGTGTCGAGTCCGTTGGTGTAATCCATCGTCCCTTGCTTCCCGATTGCACACAGCCGCGTACTGGCTGCTGCGGCAACACTGCACGAACACCCCTTCGAACCGCGCTAATAAGGGGTTAGGGGTTAATGCGGAGATAAAACGGGTACAGTAGCGGGACGGATGCCGCACGCGGCTGGTACGGGTGGCGGGACTCGAACCCGCACGAGCAAAGCTCAGGGGATTTTAAGTCCCCGGCGTCTACCATTCCGCCACACCCGCTTGCAGCGCATCGCCCTAGTCGCTGCCGGGCGGGCGGGCAATCACGGTTCGCACATGGGCGAACAGTTCATTCCTGGTTGAGGCGTTTGCGCATGTCCTTGCCCGGTTTGAAGTAAGGCACGCTCTTGGCAGGAACGTCGACCGTTTCGCCGGTGCGGGGGTTGCGGCCCTTGCGCGCTTCGCGTTCGCGCGTGGAAAAGGCGCCGAAGCCGCGCAGTTCCACCCGACCGCCTTCGGCGAGACGCTGGGCGATCTCTTCGAAAAAGATATCGACCACCTGCTCGACCTCTTCTGCACGCAATTCTGGATTGTCCTGCGCCAGCGCGGTGAGGAGTTCGGATCGGATCATAGGTGTGCTCCCGGCCTCTCCGGCCGCAAATTTCTGGTTCCAACGCGACCCTTGGAAACCCGCAGTTTACTGCGCGATTCCAGCCTTACGACTGTGGCAGAAGCCGGGTCAACCCGCAAGCCGGCCCGGCAGAATTTCGTGTGTTTCTCATGCTTCGGCAAGCAGTTCGCGGGCCGATACGCCCAGCCGGTCCATGCGCGCCCTGATTTCGGGCCATTCCTCGCGCAGGAAGGCCTCGCGCTCGCTCTTGCGCAGGCGGCCGGCCGCGCCGGGCACGACATACATGCCGACGCCGCGCTGCACCTCGACGAGGCCATCGTTCTGGAATTGCTGGTAGGCCTTGGCCACCGTGAGCGGATTGGCGCCCTGTTCCGCCGCCAGCGCACGCACCGAAGGAAGCATGTCGCCTTCCGCATACCGGCCATCGATAATCGCCGCTGCGATCATGTCGCGCAGCTTGAGGTAGACCGGCTTTGACTGGTTCTTCATCGTCATTTCCCCGCGACAGACTGCTTCAGTGCCATAATACACCGCGTCGCGCAAGGTTCCCGACAGCGCAGCGTTCAGACAGCCGCAAGACGGTCACTTGTGTAACTAATGCTTCACATGCGACTCAAAGGCGTTAATGTGCGCCTCAATTCGGGGAGGGCCTGCGCAACGACGCGGCTCCGGCGTAAATTAAGGATACCGGGTAGACATGGTCGAAGGCGTATTTTTCACATTCGGTTCAACGTACGAAATGTGGGCCTTCCGCATTGCGGTCGTGGCGCTGGCGTCATTCCTGATTGGCGGAATGGTCCTCGTTACACGCCCGCAGGAAGAAGTGATCGGGCATCCCAAGGGACTGTTCCTGCTGTTCATGGCCGAAATGTGGGAGCGGTTTTCCTACTACGGCATGCGTGCCCTGCTGATCTTCTACCTCGTCCAGCACTGGCTGTTTTCCGATGCCGAAGCCTCGGTCATCTACGGTGCCTATACCGCACTGGTCTATATTGCGCCGGTCGTCGGTGGATATTTGGCCGATCGATATGTCGGACAACGCAAGGCAGTCCTGTTCGGAGCGGTGCTGTTGACTTTCGGCCACTTCTTCATGGCGTTCGAAGGCGATAACACGCTGGGGCAGGACAACCCCATGATCAACGTGTTCTGGCTTGCACTGGCACTGATCATCGTGGGTTCGGGCTTCCTCAAGGCGAACATTTCGGTGCTCGTCGGTCAGCTGTATTCCCGCACCGACATTCGCCGCGACCCCGCCTACACCATCTTCTACATGGGCATTAACGTCGGGGCAGCGACTGCGTCGATCATCTGCGGCTATCTCGGTCAGACGGTCGGATGGCAGTACGGCTTCGGCCTTGCCGGTTTCGGCATGCTGATCGGCTTGGTCTTCTTCATCATCGGAAAACCCCTGCTGCGCGGCAAGGGTGAGCCGCAAAATCCGGAACGGATCGCAGGCGGCAAGGAATACCTGATCTACGGTGCGGGCCTCGGGATGGTCGCGCTGTGCTGGCTCGCGATCCAGTTCCAGGAGCTGGTGGGCGTGTTGCTCGGCGGATTCGGCGGAGCGCTGGTCGCCTATGTGCTCGCCATCGTTACTTTCCAGATGGCCTATGGCTCCTGGCGCCAGGCACCGACTGTTCCATTCTTTATCTATATCTCCAGCGCAGTCGGCCTGATCGTATCGTTGATCGCGGCATCGCAGGGCAGCGATCCGGCGCAGTACACCGCCGGCGCATCGCTCTTGATTCTGATCGGCGTACTCATCCAGCAGTCGTTGGTGAAAACCTTCCACGAGCGCGACCGCATCTTTGCGGCGATGTTCCTGATCCTCACTTCAATCGTGTTCTGGGCTCTGTTCGAACAGGCAGGCTCTAGCCTCAACCTCTTCACGGACCGCCATGTCGATACGCAGGGTGTCAGCGCTTCGATCTTCCAGTCCGTCAACGCGATATACATCGTCCTGCTCGCTCCGCTCTTCGCCATGCTGTGGCAGGGCCTTGCGGCCAAGGGTGCCGAACCGAGCACGCCGATGAAATTCGGTCTGGCCGTGGTGCAGGTCGGTCTAGGCTTCCTGGTCCTGGTCTGGGGTGCGGAAAGCGTCGGGGTTAACGTTCCGACACCGGTGATCTTCATCTTCCTTATCTACCTGCTGCACACGACCGGTGAATTGTGCCTCAGCCCCGTCGGTCTTTCCGCCATGAACCTGTTGAGTCCGGCTCATATCGCCTCGCTCGTGATGGGCACCTGGTTTTTCGCATCGGCCACCGGCAATTTCGCAGCCGGGCTCATCGCGGCGGCCACCGGTGCGGAGGGAGTTGGCGAGGAAGCAGGCAAACAGCTTGTGCTCGATGTTTACGGCACCGTTGGCTGGTGGGCCGTGGGAATCGGTGTCGGCGTGATGGTCATCAGCCCGCTGGTGAAAAAGCTGCTGCATCTTGATACGCTGCGTGACGACGATGTTGGCGACGACCTGCTCGGGCAGGCCGAAGGTCCGGGCGAACCGCAGGGTGCCGGGATCCATCCCGAAACCCGCCCGCGTGTCTGACCGGGCACGGGGTCAATCGGCAAAACGCCGGCTGGCGCCGACGAATGTAATTGACCGCACGGGCCGGGGCAGCAATGCTCCGGCCCGACTGATTTGGGGGTTTCATGACTAGATTTGCCTTGCTTGCCTGTGCTGCAGCATTCGTTGTGGCGGGATGTTCAACGACCGGCGGCGGCGACACCGCATCGGCTTCGTCGCGCGACTGGACCGCACCCGTCGGCAAGGATGGCAATGCGCCGTTCCCTTCCACGTATAAACCCTATCCCGGACGCCCGACCGCACTGGTCGGCGCCACGATCTACGACGGTCGCGGGGGCCGGATCGACAATGGCACGGTCCTGTTCCGCGACGGCAAGGTTGCCGCCGTGGGCGATGCATCTCTTTCCACGACGGGATACGATGTCGTCGACGGCAGCGGCAAGTTCGTCACCCCCGGCGTGATCGACATCCATTCCCATCTGGGCGACTATCCCACCCCCAGCGTCGAGGCCCATTCCGACGGCAATGAAGCGACCGCCCCGATGACGCCCGAAGTCTGGGCCGAACATTCGGTCTGGCCGCAGGACCCTGGCTTTACCCGCGCGCTCGCCAACGGGGGCGTGACCGCGCTGCAGATCCTGCCCGGATCGGCCAATCTGACCGGCGGTCGTTCGGTTACCCTCAAGAACGTTTCCGCCCGCACCGTGCAGGGCATGAAATTCCCCGGCGCACCCTACGGCATGAAGATGGCCTGCGGCGAAAACCCCAAGCGGGTCTACGGCAGCAAGGGACGGATGCCTTCGACGCGGATGGGCAATTTCGCGGTCAACCGGCAGATGTGGCTGGATGCGCAGGCCTATGACGGCGAAAAGCGCGATCTCGGCAAGGAAACGCTGAAGGGCGTTCTCGACGGCGAGATCCTGGTCCACAATCACTGCTACCGTGCCGACGAGATGGCGCTGGTCATGGATATGGCCAAGGAAATGGGCTATAAGGTCACCGCCTTCCACCACGCAGTCGAAGCCTACAAGATCGGCGATCTCCTGCGCGAAAACGACGTGTGCAGCGCCGTCTGGGCCGACTGGTACGGCTTCAAGATGGAAGCCTATGATGGCATCTTGGAAAATGCCGCTTTCCTCCAGCGCGAAGGCGCCTGCGTCGTCATCCACTCCGACGATGCGAACGGCATTCAGCGTCTCAATCAGGAAGCCGCCAAGGCGCAGGCCGCCGGGCGTCGCATCGGCATCGATATTCCCGATGCCGAAGTGGTGGGCTGGTTCACCTACAATGCGGCCAAGGCCATGGGGATCGGCGACATGACCGGCAGTCTCGAGCCCGGGAAGATGGCCGACGTCGTGCTGTGGAACGGCAATCCGCTGTCGGTTTATACAAGGCCGGAGAAGGTCTGGATCGACGGGGCGCTGATGTATGATGCCATGGATCGCAAACGCCGACCGGTAAGCGATTTCGAACTCGGCCAGCCGGGCGAAGGAGACGTGAAATGAGCAAGGCCAGCAAGCGTCTCTCCCCCCTCGGTGCCGTGGGCATCGCTCTTGGCCTCGTCGGCGCATTCGCCGGTCATTCGGCCAGCGCGCAGGATGTCGCCATCACCGGGGTCACGGTTGCGACCGGCGATGGAAGCGAACCCGTTGAAAATGGCGCCGTGCTCGTTCGCAGCGGCCGCGTGGTCTATGCCGGGCCCGCGTCCGGAATGCCTGCCTCGGGCGGCGCGACCGCGATCGATGGACAGGGTGCCTGGGTTACCCCGGGTATCGTTGCGGCGATCACCACGCTCGGTCTGCTCGATGTCGGCGGTGTCGGAGAATCGAACGACAGTTCTGCCCGCAACTCGCCCTTCAGCGCCGCGCTCGATGTGGCACCGGCGGTCAATCCCAACTCGCAGCACATCCTCGTCCACCGTGCTGCCGGTGTGACCCGCGCTGCGACCACGACATCGCCCTCGGCCTCCATCTTCGCTGGCCAGGGCGCGATCATCGATCTCGGCGCCGATCCCGACGCCGTAATGCGTCCGCGCGCCTTTCAGATGGTTGCGTTGGGTGAGCAGGGGGGCCGGATTGCCGGGGGCAGCCGTGTCGCTGCGCACGTCCTGTTCCGCAATGCGCTGCGTGAAGCGATGAAGTTGGGAGAGGACGCACGCATCCCGGGTCGGTCGTCGGCGCGTCCCGAAACCGATTTCGGCGACGATGTGCCGGTCGATCCGCGTCTGTCGGGTGAATATGCCGAGCGTGCCGGAGACGTGTTGCTGACCCGGTTCGACGCGTCGGCGCTGGTGCCGGTGGTGCGCGGAGAACAACTGCTGCTGGTTGCGGTCGAACGCGCTTCGGACATCCGCAGCGTGCTCGCGCTCAAGAAGGAGTTCCCGCGGCTCGACATGGCGCTCGTGGGTGCAAGCGAAGGATGGCTTGTCGCGCAGGACATCGCCGCGGCGGGCGTTCCCGTCATCGCCGACGGGCTGGACGATCTGCCCGAAAATTTCGAGGAACTGGCTTCGACCCAGAGCAATATCGGGCGCATGGTGCAAGCCGGCGTGACGGTGGCGATCAACGCCAGCGCCATGGAAAACCCGCGCAACCTCAACCAGTATGCGGGCAATCTCGTTGCGCTTGGCCGCGTACCGGGTGCGGCGGGCCTTTCCTGGGGACAGGCGCTGGCTGCGATCACCTCGGTGCCTGCGCGTATCCTCGGCATCGATGGACGTGCCGGTACGCTGGCGCAGGGTGCGGCCGGCGATCTGGTGGTCTGGGATGGCGATCCGCTCGAGGTCGGATCGACACCGGTGAAGGTATTCATCGATGGCGTCGAGCAACCGCTCGAAAACCATCAGAGCCGCCTGCGCGATCGTTATCGCGACCTCGATACGAACGACCTGCCCAAGGGATACGACTGGTAAGGCCATGAAGGAAATGCGCACTACCCTGCTCGCATTGGGCGCTGCTGCGGCGGCCGTGAGCTTTCACGCGCTGTATGCGCAGGATGCGCCTCCGGTCGACCGGTCGCAGGACATCGCCTGGATGAACGCGCAGCAAGCCTATCTTACCAAGCTGGATGCAGCAGGTGGCTGGCGCGTGATGCCCGGCGGCCTGCGCTGGCGCTATGTCGACTATGCGGGAAGCGACGAAAAGCCGAGTGTCGAGGACACGGTGACCGTGCACTATGCTGGCACATTCATCGACGGCACGACCTTCGACAGTTCGTTCGACCGGGGGGAACCGGCAACCTTCCCGCTCAATCGGCTGGTCAAGGCGTGGCAGATGGCGATCCCCGAGATGGGTGTGGGCGACACGATCGAGATCGCAGCACCGGCAGACCTTGCCTATGGTGCATCCGGCAAGGGCCCGATACCCGGGGGTGCGACCCTGCTGTTCAAGGTGCAATTGCTCGGCATCGAAAAGGCCGACTGACCCGAAAAGCACGCGGCGCTTGCAAAACCGGGAGGACATGGTAGTTATGTTGACGCCGTAAACATGAGGTGCGTCACGATGGATCCTGCACTCGTTACCCTGCTGGCCGCGTCGGTGGCATTCGTTGGCAGTCACTTCGCCCTCTCCCATCCGCTTCGCGCGCCGCTGGTAGGCGCGCTGGGAGAGAACGGCTTTCGCATTCTGTATTCGCTGGTCGCGCTTGCCACATTCATCTGGGCAGCCACGGCGTTTCGCAGCGTCGGCGCGGGTGGAACGCCGCTGTGGGATGGAATGAGCGATGCGATCTGGATCGTCGTCACGATAATCATGCTGGTCGCGTCGGTTTTGCTGGCGGGCAGCTTCGTGCGCAATCCAGCCCTTCCCGATCCGCGGGCAACCCGGAATGCCGCATTGCCCGTGCACGGCGTTTTCCACGTTACGCGGCATCCGATGATGTGGAGCTTCGCCCTCTGGGCCGCTGCCCATGTTCTGGTCAGCCCGACGCCGCGACAGTGGATCATGGCCTGCGCGATCGGCTTTCTGGCTCTCGCGGGCGCCCACATGCAGGACCGCAAGAAGCGGGCGCTGATGGGCGATGCCTGGGACGACTGGCAAAGCCGGACCAGCTACTGGCCGCGCTTCGGAAAGCTGGTACACGCGGGCGCGATCGCTTGGATCGGGGGCCTGCTCATCTGGCTCGGGGCTACTTATGGACATATTCACGCCAATGGCATGCCCGCCGGAATATGGCGGTGGGTGGGCTGACTAACGCCCTTCGAAACGGGGTGCGCGCTTTTCCAGCAGGGCGTCGATACCTTCCATGTGATCGTCGGTCAGGTGCATGAGCGCCTGCGTATTGGCCGCCATCTCGAGCGCCGTATCGTAACTGATGGATCGGCCCTGCCGCATCAGGTTCTTGGCCTGCCGCAGTGCGTGGGGCGGCATGGCAGCCACCTTGGCAGCCAGCGCGCGCGCCTCGTCCATGAGCGTCTCGCCCGCGACGACGCGGCTGACGAGGCCCCAGTCGAGCGCTGTAGGCGCATCGATCACGTCACCGGTGTAGAACAGCTCCGCCGCGCGCGCCTCGCCGATGATGCGCGGCAGGATCCAGGTCCCGCCATCGCCGGGAATGATGCCGAGCTTGAGAAAGGTAACGCCGAACTTCGCCCTGTCGGAAGCGATGCGCATGTCCGCAAGACAGGCGAGATCGCAGCCCAGCCCGATCGCTGGCCCGTTCACCGCCGCGATCAGCGGGACGCGCAGACTGTACAGCGCGCGCAGCACCTTGTGGATGTTGTTGCGATAGCCGTCGGAAATCTCCGGCGCAGTACCGCCGAATGTTCCGGTCCGCTCCTTCATCGCCTTGATGTCGCCGCCCGCACTGAAGGCCCGTCCCGCTCCGGTGAGGATGACACAGCGAACATCCATGTCCGCGTTGATCGCATCGCAGGCCGCCGCGAAGGCATCCCCGTCGCCCTTCGCGCCGAGAGGATTCATCGTCTCGGGACGGTTCAGGGTAAGCGTGGTGACGTGATCGGCGGCGTGGGTGGTGAGCAGGGTCATGGGCGGAAGGTCCTTTCATAGGCTTCCATGCCAGCGTGGGCACGCTTCGTCACCCATGAGCGGAGGACAGCACGGTCCAAGCCGATCATTCCTCGCGGGCGTAGACGCCCCGGAGGATCGAGCGCCATGAGCGTTTATTGACCAGCCTTTGATACATGAGGCCGCAAGCGAGCAGCACGATCAATCCGCCGAAGGCCGTAATGAACGCGCCCGACACTGTTGCTATGGCGACGACCGTCATCAGCGGAATCATGACCGTGAACCATCTGTGCCACGCCTTCCGGATCGCGTGCTGCCGATTTCCCTCGTCGGACATCTCGCCCCCCTTTCCCAGGAAGAGGTACCAGAGGCGACGGCGGCACCGCAACCCAGGAGCGGACAGGGGTCGGTGCGACTTACGCGCGGGCTTCTTCCACGCCGGCACTGTTGTGACGTAGCGCGTTGAGCACCGTATCGACGATATGCGGCGCGTTGAGGCCTGCCTCGTCATACTGCTTGTCGGGATCGTCCTGATCCTGGAAGATGTCAGGCAGACGCATGGTGCGCACCTTGAGCCCCGCGTCGGTCAGACCTTCGTCGCTGGCAAAGGTCAGCACATGCGCGCCGAGGCCGCCGATGGCGCCTTCCTCTACCGTCACCACGACCTCGTGGCTGCGCATCAGCTTCTCGATCAGCGCGGTATCCAGTGGCTTGGCAAAGCGCATATCGGCCACCGTGGTCGACAGGCCCTTGGCCTCGAGCTGATCTGCGGCCTTCTTGGCTTCTTCCAGCCGGGCACCGAGCGAAAGGATGGCGACCTTGGTGCCTTCACGCACCACACGGCCCTTGCCGATTTGGAGCTTTTCCAGCTGGTCCGGAATTGCCACGCCCGTACCGCTACCGCGCGGGTAACGGAAGGCGATCGGGCCATCGTCATACTCGGCCGCCGTGTAGGTCATGTGCGCCAGCTCCGCCTCGTCGGCAGCAGCCATGACCACGAAATTGGGCAGCGTGGCGAGATAGGTAATGTCGAAGCTTCCCGCGTGGGTGCAGCCATCGGCGCCGACCAGCCCGGCGCGGTCGATGGCGAAGCGTACGGGCAGGTTCTGGATCGCCACGTCATGCACGACCTGATCGTAGGCGCGCTGCAGGAAGGTGGAATAGATAGCCGCGAAAGGCCGCATGCCTTCTGCAGCAAGGCCTGCGGCGAAGGTAACGCCGTGCTGTTCGGCAATGCCGACATCGAAGGCCTTGTCCGGATGCGCCTTGGCGAATTTATCGACGCCCGTTCCGCTGGGCATAGCGGCGGTGATGGCACAAATGCGCGGATCGTCGTTCGCCAGCTTCGCCAGCGTTTCGCCGAAGACGTTCTGATAGGCGGGCGGGCCGCCCGTCGATTTCTTCTGTTCGCCGGTGACGACGTCGAACTTGGCGACGCCGTGGTACTTGTCGGCGCTGTTTTCGGCAGGGGCATAGCCCTTGCCCTTCGTCGTCACGACATGGATCAGGACCGGGCCCTGTTCGCTGTCCCGCACGTTTTCCAGCACCGGGATGAGATGATCGAGATTGTGCCCGTCGATCGGGCCGACGTAGTAGAACCCAAGCTCTTCGAACATCGTCCCGCCGGTCACCATGCCGCGGGCGTATTCTTCGGCCTTCTCGAGACCGCCCCACACCCTTCGGCCCATCTTGCGCGCGATGCGCGACGCCATCGAGCGCAGACCGAGATATTCGCTGCTGGACACCATGCGCGCGAGATAGGCGGACAGCCCGCCAACGGGAGGCGCGATCGACATGTCGTTGTCGTTGAGGATCACGACCAGCCGGTTGCCAGCCTGTTCGGCATTGTTCATCGCTTCATAAGCCATGCCGGCGCTCATCGCGCCGTCACCGATCACGGCGATGCCGCGCCCCGGGCGGTTCTGCATCTTGTTGGCCATGGCAAAGCCCAGCGCAGCCGAAATCGAGGTCGAGCTGTGCGCAGCACCGAACGGATCGTATTCGCTTTCCGCGCGCTTGGTGAAGCCGCTCAGCCCGCCGCCCTGGCGCAGGGTGCGGATACGGTCGCGGCGCCCGGTCAGGATCTTGTGCGGATAGCACTGATGCCCGACATCCCACACCAGCTTGTCTTCCGGCGTATTGAAAACGTAGTGGATCGCCGTGGTCAGTTCGACCACGCCCAGACCCGATCCCAGATGGCCACCGGTCTGGCCGACCGCGTCGATCATTTCGGCACGCAATTCGTCGGAGAGTTGCCGCAACTGATCCTTGCCGAGCTTGCGGAGATCGTCTGGGGTATTGACCGTATCGAGCAACGGCGTCTTCGGGCGACTTGTCATAACACGTCGCTCTACACCCACATCACGCGGCTGTCGACAAACGGCTGGTCGCTAATGGCGACCAGCGCGCCGCCGCATGTCAGCCGGCGCAATCGTCGCACAGACCGCGCAGCTCGACCACGGGGCGCACATCGGTAAACCCTGCATCCTTGCCCGCATCGCGCAGGGCGCCGGTCACCCGGTCGTCGTCGATATGCGTGGCTTTTCCGCAATCGTCGCAGATCAGGAAGATGCAATCGTGCCTGCAGCCGGGATGGGTGTTGACGAGATAGGCGTTGGCGCTTTCGATCCGGTTGGCCAGATTGGTCCGTACGAACAGGTCGAGGATGCGGTAGACGCTGTTGGGCGCCACCCGCTTTCCGCGAGAGCGCGATAGATTATCGGCAATGTCGTAAGCGCTGGCCGGCTTGTCGTGCTGCGCCAGTTCTTCGAAGACGGACTGGCGCATGCCGGTCCATTGTTCCCCGCTGCCTGTCAGGGTCGTGCGGGCGGCGTCGATCAGAGCGTCGCCTTCGTGTTCCTTGTGGGAATGTACATGTCCAGCCATGCGCCAAAAGGTAGGGCGCGGCGCGCCGCGGCGCAAGCTAGTCGCGCTGGAAGCTCGCGGAATAGACCCCGGGGTACATGGCTTTCAATGCCTTCACCTTGGGTGCATCCCAGCGCACGATATACCCGTTGCGCGGATTTCGAACCATGAAGTCCTGATGATAGGTTTCTGCCGGGTAGAAAGCCTGCGCGCGCTCGATCTTGGTGACGATCGGCTTCGACCACAGGCCCGCGCCGTTGAGCTGCGCGATATAGGCCTTGGCGACGGCATTCTGTTCGGCCGACATCGGCACGATGGCGCTGCGATACTGGGCACCGGTATCCGGACCCTGGCGATTGAGCTGCGTCGGGTCGGCAACGACCGAGAAGAAGATCCGCAGCAACTGATCGTAACGGATCACCTTGGGATCGTAGGTGATCTTCACCGCTTCGGCGTGATCGGTAATCCCGCTGGACACCAGATCGTAACTGGCCTGGCGTTCCGTACCGCCATGATAGCCCGAGACGGCACTTTTCACGCCCTTCACATGGCTGAACACTGCCTCCACGCCCCAGAAGCAGCCACCTGCGAAGATCGCGGTCTTCAAGCCGCTTTCCTTGGCAACACGCTCCGCCTGCGGCGCATTGACCGTCGCTTCGGCGGCAATGGCCGGCTGCTGGCAGGCGGAAGCCGCCAGCGCCAGCGCAAGACCGGCGAATGTCGCCCGCATACGCATCAAAGTATCGCTGCGATAAGTTGCGGCACGGCAGAGAGGATCTCTCCGCTGTTCACAAGCAGGATGGCAACGGCGCCGGCACCGAAGCCGATGCCGAAATTGCGATAGAGGTCGGGGGTAAAGAGGCTCATGGGGGGTTCTTTCGTCAACGTGTCCCACATGGTTACACACGCTGCCATTGCAACGCGCTTAATGCGTCCGTCGTCGTATATTCAGCTTCGTTTATCGAACGGGCCGGCTCAGTGCCGGAAGTGGCGCATCCCGGTAAAGACCATGGCGAGGCCATGTTCGTCGGCTGCGGCAACCACCTCGTCGTCACGGATGGAACCACCCGGCTGGATGATCGCGGTGGCCCCCGCCTCGGCGGCGGCCAGCAGACCGTCCGCGAAAGGGAAGAACGCATCCGACGCCACCGCGCTACCGACCGTGCGTGACGTGTCCCAGCCGTATTTCTCTGCCGCTTCCGCAGCCTTCATGGCTGCGATTCGGCTGGAATCGCGGCGGTTCATCTGGCCTGCGCCGATACCGGCGGTGGCGCCGTCCTTGGCATAGACGATCGCGTTGGATTTAACGTGACGGGCCACGGTCCAGGCGAACAGGCAGTCCTTCAGTTCCTGCTGCGTCGGCTGCCGCTCTGTCACGACTTTAAGATCGGCCTCGCTGATCGCGCCATTGTCCCGCGTCTGCACCAGGAGGCCGCCGGTGATCGGCTTGACCAGCAGACCGCCGCGCCGCGGATCGGGCAGATCGCCCGTGACGAGAAGGCGCAGATTCTTTTTCCTGGCAAAGACAGCCCGCGCTTCTTCGCTTACCGATGGCGCGATCACGACTTCGGTGAAGATTTCGCAGATCGCTTCGGCGGTCGGCCCATCCAGTTCGGTATTGACCGCAACGATCCCGCCAAAGGCCGAAACGCTGTCGCAGGCGAGCGCTTCGTTCCATGCCTTGAGGAGACTGGACGCCTGAGCCACGCCGCAGGGGTTGGCGTGCTTGACGATGATCACGGCAGGTTCGCCGCCGGCGAATTCGGCGCAAAGCTCCAGCGCGGCATCGGCATCGTTGTAATTGTTGTAGCTGAGTTCCTTGCCCTGCAGCTGCTCCGCCTGCGCGATACCGTGGCCATGCGGACCGGCGGGCGTATAAAGCGCTGCTTTCTGATGCGGGTTTTCGCCATACCGCAGTTCCACCGGCGCGCGGCCGTTGACGGCCAGGAAATCGGGGAAGAGCTGCTGCTGATCGGCAAAGGCGAACCACTGGCTGATCATCGAATCATAAGCGGCAGTCGCGGCAAAGGCCTTGGCCGCGCATTTGCGGCGGAAATCCAGCGACGTCGCCCCGGACGCCTCGAGTTCGCCCACAAGCGTATCGTAATCGGCGGGATCGGTGACGATCGTGACGAACTGGTGGTTCTTGGCGGCGCTGCGCACCATGGACGGTCCGCCGATATCGATATTCTCGATGATTTCGTCCCGCTCCGCGCCCTTCGCGACTGTGGCTTCGAAAGGATAGAGATTGACCACGACGAGATCGATCGCACCGATTTCGTGCTCTTCCATGGCTGCGGCGTGCTCGGAATTGTCGCGTACCGCCAGCAATCCGCCATGGACCATCGGGTGCAGCGTCTTCACGCGCCCATCCATCATCTCGGGAAAACCGGTCAGATCGGAAACGTCCCGCACCTCGAGACCCGCATCGCGCAGGGCCCTGGCGGTACCGCCGGTCGAAACCAGTTCCACATTTTTCGCCGCGAGCGCCTTGCCCAGATCCAGCAAGCCGGTCTTGTCGGACACCGAAAGCAGTGCCCGCTTGATCGCCACGTCGGTCATGAATTTCTATCCCATGCGTTTGAGCAGCCAGGGGAAGCGACCCCCGCTGCGCGATGTCAGTCCTTCGACGACAAGCTGCTTCGTGGCCCGCGGGCGGCCTTGCCCGTCGACCCAGAGGCTGTCCTCGATCGCGATTTGCGCCTCGCCGCTATCGCCTCCGAGCCGGAATTGCCAGTAGCTTCCGTCGGGCAGGGCCAGCCCTGCGCCGCGCATGTCGTCCGACAGCCCGGCATCGATCCCATGACCCAGATGGAACCGGATCGCAAAGGCGATCTTGCCGCGCTTTCCCTGGCGGCCCGATGGTTCGAGAACGTCTTCACCCGACAGGCCGGAACCGTCCGCGCCCAGCAGCAGCGTACGCCGGTGGATCAGGCCATATCGCGCGGCATAGCCATTGTGCGAAGCCTCGAGGCGCACGGCATCGCGCCCCTTCTGCTTCACCACGTTACGGGCGATATCCACTTCCTCTACGCCCTTTCCGATCTGCCCCTTGATCAGCACGGCGGTGGAATTGGCATCGTCGAGCACCAGCGTCGAATGGGCGGCCGTGCCGCGCAGGCCCTGCTCGATCCGCACCGGCACCTGCCCTCCGGCAAGTTCGGATCCGCCGCAATTGACGATGATGCGCTGTTCGCCGTGCGAAAATTCAAATGCCAGGGTGGAAGCGCAGCCGTGGCGTGCATGTCGCGCCCGCGGCGGCGGCGCGGCGTCGAACACCAGCACCGCCCTGCCCGCATCGGCGCGCTGATAGCCCCAGTACCGGCTGTCCTTGATCGGGCGCGTGCGCACGCCGCTGGCCCGGATCAATGCATCCACCTGCTGGCCAGAAGTTGCACCTGCGCCCTGCCAGCTACCCAGTGCGCGATCGCTCATCCGCAGCGTCAGCAAGGGGGGCACCAGCAGGCCAAGCATCGTTTCGAGTGCCGGCGGTGCGTCGCGGTCGACAGCTTCGTAACAGGCCCGCAGGTCAACCAGCAGCGCGATCGCTTCCATTTGCGCCAGTGGGCTGCGCGACAGCACGCCGCCGTCCTCGCTCACCAGTTCCCCCAGCGCGCGCAGCAGGCCCGCTTCGCCAAACAGGCGGCGCGGGCGGCCATCGGGCAGCAGCAACCCGGCGGCAACGATGGCGCACCAGCCAGCGACCTGCCCCAGTCGATCTTCCGCACGGGCCACTTCGCGGTCGAGGAAGCGCGCGGTCGCTTCCATCGATTCGAGCGCGCGCGAACGCAGACGGGCATCGCCCGACAGGATCAGCGGCGCCCCGACCAGCCATGCCATCAGCCTCAGACCGGCATGCTCGACCGTCCATGCCGGGCCTTTGGCGGGCACCGGATTGGCCTTCAGCCAGCGGGCGAGCAGGTCCTGCCCGATCGCGGCGCAATCTTCCCGCGGAGCGCAGGCGCCGAGGTCGCGCAACCAGGTAAACCCCTGCACCGCGCGCTGGACGGGCGGGGTAAGCTGGGCATTGCTGGAGAAATCGACCTTGCCGACCGGAACCTTCAGCCCATGAACCAGGAATTGTCCGGCCCTCAGCGCCACACCCGCCGCGCGGTCGCCCTGAAGCGGGCTGACGACCGTCGCCAGCAGGCGCGGTGCCGCAGGCTTGCGCAGCGGTGCGGCCAGAACGGAACCGGGCACGCCCAGGCGATAGGCCCAGCGCACCATGCCATCCACCGGGCCGGTGCGGGGCGGCTGGAAGTCTGCCAGAACAAGGGTCCGCGCGGATTCGAGCGGGACCGTCTCGGGCCGTTCCGGCACCGTCTTTTCCACCAGGGGTTCGTCCATATCGGATAGGGGCAATGCAGGGGCATCGCCATTGTCCAGAGCGCGCCGATCCTCGCGCAGGAGAGTGCGCGCGCTGTCTGTCATGATTGTCCCTTCAGTGCCGCGATATTGGCAGCGTAACAGTCCGGCCCGCCCTTGAAGGTGGCCGAACCTGCGACAAGAACATCGGCCCCCGCATCGACGCAGAGCCGCGCCGTTTCGGCGTTGACCCCGCCGTCCACCTCGAGGTGGATCGCGCGGCCGGTCCGGTCGATCATCTTCCTGATCGCTTCGACCTTCTTGAGCTGCGAATGGATGAAGCTCTGCCCGCCGAACCCGGGATTGACGCTCATCACCAGTACGAGGTCGACCTCGTCGATCAGGTAGTCGAGCATCTTGGCCGGGGTGCCCGGATTGAGCACGACGCCGGGCTTGGCCCCGGCGGCGCGAATTGCCTGCAGCGTGCGATGGATATGCGGGCCCGCTTCGGGATGGACGGTAATGAAATCGGCCCCCGCTTCGGCGAAGGCATCGATATAGGGATCGATCGGCGAAATCATCAGATGGACGTCGAAGGGCTTGTCCGTATGCGGACGCAGCGCCTTCACGACAGCCGGGCCGATGGTGATGTTGGGCACGAAATGCCCGTCCATCACATCGACGTGTATCCAGTCTGCACCCGCCTTGTCGATGGCGCGCACTTCCTCGCCCAGCGCGGCAAAATCGGCGGAAAGGATCGAAGGGGAAATCAACGGGGTGGTCATGCGGGCGCTTTTGCCTTGGTCGCGTGTGAGCCTTGGCTCGCCCTACGCGCGCGAAACGAGCGTTAACAAGCGAGGGTGATGGCCTTTTCCACACCGCTCGCACGCAATGTGCAATCCCGCTTCTGCCGAAACGGGGCAGCATGAACGCTGCTTGCGCCGAAAATTCAGCCGCAATTCAGCGCAATCTGTTAGAACGCGCGATATATCGGGGGGTCGAGGATCCCTCATGCCCGGTAGCCAAGGCGCCGGCTCGCACACAGTTGAAGACGGATCTTTTATATGAATCGCAACCTCATCGCCACCACCGGCATCGCTGCGCTCGCCCTGACGGCACTGGCTGCACCGGCACCGGCCGACGCGCAATACCGCCAGACGATCAGTCATGATCCAGCGAAATGCGCCAGCGGCAAGGGGCCCGCGGTGCGCGTCACGATTACCGACATCAAGGAAAACGGCGGCATCATTCGCGTGCAGAGCTATCGCGGGACGAAGGAAGACTGGCTCGAAAAGGGCAAGTGGATCTACCGCATGGAAGCGCCCGCCAAAGCCGGAACGATGACCTTCTGCATGCCGGTTCCCAAGCCCGGCGTTTACGGCATCGCCGTTCGCCACGACGTGAACGGCAATGGCAGCACCGACATCTTCAAGGATGGCGGTGCCATGTCGAACAACCCGAGCATCAACATCTTCAATCTCGGCAAGCCGAGCTACAAGAAGACCGCCTTCAACGTCGGCTCGGGCGTCGAATCGATCTCGATCCGCATGCGTTACCGCTAGGCGCGGCGCTTGCGCCACAGCTCGACCAGCGCCCCGGGCGCGGCGAGCAGGGGGTGCCGGGCCCTGAACGGCGTCACCTCCAGCGCAATGCCGGTATGCCGCTGGAGCTTCCACGCGGCATAATCGGCTGCGCCGTCGAAGGTCGTCGTAGCCTTGGCGAGGCGCAACAGGTTGAGCGGCTTGCCCAGCCGGGCGCGTCTGCTCCACCATTTCAAGACACGGCGGCGTTCGGCACTGTTCGGCAGGGGCTCGAACAGTCCGTTCATACGTTTGAATCGCATGCCTCCCGCATTCCATGCGAGCGGTAGAAGCCCGTCGAAATGCTCCGCGTTCACCTCCAGAATGGAATTTTCGCGCCCCGGCTTCTCTACCCGGAACTCGGCCTTGTACGTCGCGCGAAACAGGGCACGCCAGTAATCGTCCGCCGTTCCGCGCGCCGGACCAACCACGGCGGCAAGCCGGCCTGCGGTAACCGCCGCAGCGCATAATGCCTGCGTAACCTCGGCTCGCGCCTCCTCGTTTGCCTGCCAGACAAGCGCCGACGGCTGCACGAACCGCGCCCAGATCGTGGTGTCGCGCGAGAGGCCCTTTGCCGCACTGGCGAACTGCCTGAGCGACATCGTCGCGATCTTGGCCCGCAAACGCTCGCCCGCATGATCCCACTCGCGATAGCTCACGCGCGGCCAGATCCGCTCCCGCTGGGGACCGGGCAACAGGATGTAGAAATCGAGTACGCCCTCGAGCGATCCGGTTCTCAGGTTGGAACCGTAAAAAAGGACCGCGAGCGCCCCGGCCTCTTCGCCAAGGCGCTTCGCATAGGCGGCGACCTCATCGCGTACCGATCGATCGAGCGATGCGCCGATCCGCTGCGCAAGATCGCCGTTCACACGCTGACGAAGGTAAGTTCGGGCCCCTGTTCGATCCGGTAACGGCCGGGAGGGAAGGCCTCGCCATCGAGAATGACCCGCTCGCCGACGTCCAGCGCCAGACCCTCGGCATCGAGCTGGTGAAGCCCGGCGTCCGCCAGCCAACCGGGCCGCCAGCCCATCAGGATCGCAGGCATGCTGGCGAGCAGACGCCGCCTGGAATGATCGAGCAAAGCCAGCTTGAGACCGGGACGGGGCTTTCCGAAGAGATGGATCCCCATCGGCATGTGCGTCAGCGTAGACGCCAGGAAAACGCTGCGACGGTTAACGTCACCATGTCCGGAATGAGGCACCGGTTTGCCAGAAGGCAGATAATGGAGTCGCATTTCGGTGCCGCGCCGCCATTTGTTGCGATCGGTACCGAACAGGGCCTGAAGAATGCCCCAGACGCTCGCCGCGCCAACGGCAAGGCTGTTGAAGAAACCGAGCGAATGCGCATCCTGCCCGGCATCGACACCGTGGGTGAAGGCACCGGCCCCGATGATAAAGCCAAGCATGGCCGGACCGTCATCACCCTCGCGGCTGATCGCAAGCGGACGCCGCACTATCCGGCGCCCGGACGAATAGGCTGCTATCGCCCCTTCCAGGCTCCAGTCGACCGGAGCACCCAGATCCACATTCAGCGCATTGGTCTTGCCTTTGGGCAGGACGGCAATGGCCGGCCAGCGATCGCCGAAAACCGTCTGCCCCATGGTCAGCACGTCGCGGACAGTTCCGTCGCCACCGCTTATCACGAGGAAATCGATACCATCGCGCGCGAAGTCTGCCAGCGCATGAGCGATATCTTCGCGCGCACGCGGCTGAACGACGGTGATATTGCCCGATGCGGAACAGGCAAGGTCCTGGCCTTTGTTGCGATGGCTGCGGGGATTGTAGATGACGCCGATACGCGGCGTGGAAACACGATAGGCGCCGGACCTTCCATGCGGCCTGGGAGCCGGCATCGCGGTCTGCCGCAGGGGCAGGCTGTCAAAATTGTAGATTAGCCGGTCCATGAGCCTTGTACCTAAATCGCGCCCTTCGGCGCTACCTAGGGTATTTTCCGAAAATTGTAATGGTCTAGTGGTAATCCGGGCAGTCATGGACGGGACCGGTTGCCCCGCCAGAATCATCTGGCCAAGCCCGCTCGCCAGTCTTAGGCTCCGCTTCAGATGAACCCTCAAGCCAGCAATTCCACGCGAGAGCAGTGCTCCCGCGCCACTCCGACGATCGCGTCGCCCTACCGATGATCAGCTACGACGAGGCCTTGGCCCGCCTGACAGGCGCAGTGCAATCATTGCCTGGCGAAGCGATTGGCTTGGACGCGGCCGAAGGGCGGACCCTCGCGAAACGGGTCGTTGCGGCTATCGACGCCCCGCGAGCCGATGTGTCGGCCATGGATGGTTATGCCGTTCGCATGGCCGAGGCACAGGCGGGTGACTGGCTGAACCTCGTCGGAGAGGCAGCAGCCGGTGCGCCGTTCGGGGGGGACATGTCCTCTGGCGAAGCCGTGCGTATATTTACCGGAGCCTATGTGCCCACAGGTGCCGACTGCGTCGTGATGCAGGAATATGCCGAGCGGGACGGAGATCGAGTCCGGTTTCGCGAGGGGTTCGGACCGGCGCGCCACATTCGCAAACGTGCCAGCGATTTTGCCAAGGGCGCGACCCTGCTAGAGACCGGAGAGCGATTGACGCCCCGCGCTATGGTTGCCTTGGCCGGGGCCGACATCGCCGAGATTGAAGTCACCCGTCGGCCAAAGGTGGCCGTCATTGCAACCGGAGACGAGCTGGAACAGCCCGGCTTGGCACATCTTTCGCCCCACGGCCTGCCCGAATCCGGCAGTTACGGAGTGGCCGCGCTCGCAATGTCCTGCGGCGCGACGCTCGCGGAGCGGATGCGAGGCCGTGACGATCTTGATGTCTTGTCCGGGCTGGCGCGGCGGGCCCTCGACATCGCCGATTGCGTGGTCGTCATCGGCGGCGCCTCTGTCGGCGATCACGATCTTGCACGGCCCATGTTTGCAGGGATCGGGCTGCACGAGCATTTCGCCAGGATCGCAATCAAGCCGGGCAAGCCTGTATGGTTCGGCATGTGCGGCGGAAAACCCGTCCTCGGCTTGCCGGGCAATCCGACCTCGGCGATGGTGACGGCGCGGCTGTTCCTTGTCCCGCTGCTAGCCGCGATGCAGGGGGGTAACGGAGCAGACGAAGTGCGTTTTATGCCGCAAATCCTTGCCGCGGATCTACCGCCGAACGGTTCTCGCGAAGCCTTCGTGCGTGCACGGGCCACCGAAGAGGGCCTTCTGCCCGCGGACAATCAGGAAAGCGGAGCACAGGCACCGCTGGCGTCGAGCGACTGGCTGATCCGCCGCCCAGCCAATTACGGACCATGCTCTGCGGGGGAGGTCGTGCGCGCGATCAGATTCTGACGGTCAACCACCCTGCTTTCTGGCTGACAAGATCAAAGCAGGCGGTGAGGGTCGTTGACGACCAGCGCACTGTCATTGCGGGCCAGCGCCAGCAGGGTCAGTCGTCCTTCGCGCGCGCGCGCAATCGCGAGGCTGGAAGGGGCGCTTATCGTGACCAGCATGGGGATGCCGGCGCGCACGGTCTTCTCGACCAGTTCCTGGCTGCACCGCGCCGATAGAAGAACGAAACCCTCTTCCTGGTTCAGCCCTTTGCGGGCCAGCCCGCCGATCAGCTTGTCGAGCGCATTATGCCGACCGACATCTTCGCGCAGCAGCAAGATCTGGCCGTCGAAAGAGCAGAAGGCCGCGGCATGCGCGGCACCCGTCGCTTCACCCAACCGCTGATGGGACCGCATGGAAGACAGGGCCTTGTGAATCGCTGCGGGGTTTACCACCGGCATCGCCTGGACCGGCTCGATCGGAGCAAGCGCGGCAGCGACGGAATCGATCCCGCATATGCCACAGCTGCTTTCGGACACCCGCGTCCGCGCCCTTTCCATGATGCGCGGGAGGCTGGACGCCGGGAGGTTGGCGCGAGCGACCCAGCCTCCGCCCGTTTCGTGCAAGTCGACCGCGTCAATCTCGCCGGGGCGCGCCAATCCTTCGGCCATCGCGAAACCTGCCACAAAATCTTCCAGATCGGTCGGGGTTGCCATCATTACGGCAAAGCCGATGCCGTTGAATTCTATCGCTATCGGGGTTTCCACCGGTACGATCCGCGCCGCATCCTCCACGCTCTGCGTCTCGAAATCGAGCTCGCGCAGCGCGTGAACCTCGGCTGCAAGTCCAAGTGCGGTTCCCTTTTCCAGTGCGGCCAACATCGGCGGGGTGTTGATGTTTACCGGAGGCTGGCCGCGATAGTCGACGTAGCGTGCACCGCAAGCCTTGGTCCATGAAAGGACCGAGCGTTTGTCGGAACGCAGATGAACGTCCAGCGCCCCGGCAAGATCACTCGGCCAAAGGCCGAACAGCCAGTGATCGAGCAACACTGCGGGGCCTTGGCCAGAAAGAAGATCAAGTAAACCGTCAGGAATGGGATGCGCATCGACTGGTGCGCTCAACACGGCGTCAAAGCCGTTGTCACGCGCATGGATCAGCGCAGCACAAAGCCCGCCAAGCGGTCCCAGACCGGGCTCGGGCCAGTCCGCCAACACGTCGGTATTCTCTGAAATTAACTGATTTGCACTACCGCATACCGCCACTTCTGCAGTAACGGCGGCGAGGGCGGAAATCGTGTGATTGAGAAGGCTCCGTCCTTGCCAGAACGCAGCTCGCTTGTCCGAGCCGAACCGCTGGCTGTGTCCTCCCGCCAGAGCGGCTCCGAGAATGCGGCGCTGCTGATATATCACGAACGGTGTTCCTTAAGAGTAGGTGCAGCAAACTTCCCCAGCGCTCACACATCAGCGCCCGGTTGCCAACTTGCCTTGGCAAAGCCATTGTTTGCAAGTGATGGATGTCCGGGAGAAATTTCCCTCTCACCGCGTTTATCATGAACCCGGAAGCCTCGCCCGTCCGACCCGAGTTCAGGCGAAGTGCGGGGAAGGAGAACCAGATGGCCGACGATACCGCAAAATCCACCGACGATCTTCCTCATTCGCCCGGTCCTGCCGGCGGCTGGGGCTCGATGAAAGGTATCGCGAACATCTATGGCGAAACCTGGGCGTCACCCGGCGCGCTTGACGGATTGAGACGGTTGAACAAGCCCAAGGGCGTGATGTGCGTATCGTGCGCCTGGCCCAAGCCGGCCAATTATTCGGCGTTCGAGTTCTGCGAGAACGGCGCGAAGGCGACCTTGTGGGAGCTGACCAAGGATCGCTGCACGCCCGACTTCTTTTCTGCCGACGGCCATACAGTGACCGAATTGCGCGAATGGTCGGATCACGAACTGGAGAAATCCGGCCGCCTGACCCACCCGATGAAATACGATGCCGCGTCGGACCGGTATGTTCCTATCGACTGGGACGATGCCTTCGCCCAGATCGGCGCGACACTTCGCGACCTGCCGCGCGACGACGTGGTGTTTTACGCTTCCGGCCATGCGGGGCTGGAGGCTTCCTATCTCTATGCCCTGTTGGCGCGCGCGTATGGCAACAACAATCTGCCGCAAAGCTCGAACATGTGCCACGAGACGACTTCGGTCGGACTCACCAAGGTGATCGGGTCCCCGGTCGGCACCGTTACTTTCGACGATCTGGCCGAAACCGACTGCTATTTCTATTTCGGCCAGAACCCGGGCACCAACAGCCCGCGCTTCCTGCACAATCTGAAGGATCTGAAGGATCGCGGCGGCAAGATCGTCACGTTCAACCCGGTGATCGAGCAGGGGCTCGTTTCCTTCGTCGACCCGCAGAACCCTCTGGCCATGATGACGGGCAAGGAAACCATCATCTCGGACCAGTACCACCAGCTCAAGTCCGGTGGAGACGTGGCGGCGATCCTCGGCCTTTGCAAAGTCGTGGTCGAGGCCGACGATGCGGCACAGGCTGCGGAAACCCATGAAGTCATCGACCATGACTTCATCAAGCAGCACACGACCGGCTTCGACGAATTCATCGCCTGCTGTCGCGACACGAAGTGGGCGGATATCGAACAGGCGAGCGGTCTCACCGAGGCGGCTCTGCGCGATGCGGCTCAGGTATATATCGATGCCGACAAGACGATCGGCGTCTATGGCATGGGGTTCACCCAGCACACGCATGGCGCGCTCAACATAGCGATGATGGTCAATCTGCTTCTGCTGAAGGGCAATATCGGGCGGCCCGGTACGGGGTGTTGCCCGGTGCGGGGCCATTCCAATGTGCAAGGCCAGCGCACCGTCGGCATTGCCGAAAAGGCGCATCTGGTCCCGCTCGACAGGCTGGAGGAACTGTTCGATTTCAATCCGCCGAGCAAGGACGGGATGCATATCGTCGATGCCGTGCAGGGCCTGATCGAAGGCCGTGTGCGGGGGTTCGTTTCGCTCGGTGGCAATCTCGTTCGCGCCGTTCCCGATCAGAAGCGGATGGAGGAAGGCTGGGCCAGTCAGGACATTACCGTGATGGTATCGACCAAGCTCAACCGCAGCCATCTCTATCCCGGAAAGTCCGCCTATATCCTGCCCTGCCTCGGCCGATCCGAGATGGACGAGCAGGCGACCGGCAACCAGGCCGTCACCAGCGAAGACAGTTTCTCAATGATCAACGGATCGATCGGGCACCGTCCGCCCGCTTCCCCCCATCTGAAAAGCGAGCTGGAAATCGTTGCCGGCATCGCCAAGGCCACGCTCGATCCCAATCCCAAGTTAAAATGGGACGAGTGGACGGCCGATTATTCGCTGGTGCGCGACCTGATCGAAGCGACCTACCCCGACGACTTTCACGACTTCAACAAGCGGATGTTCCAGCCGGGCGGCTTCTGGCGCGGGAATCCAGCCGCCGAGCGGATCTGGAAGACCGACAGCGGCAAGGCGGTCATCACTACGCCGCCACAACTCGATTCTCTTGGCTTCAAGGACAAGCCGGGCCGTTACCGGCTGCTCACGATGCGCTCGAACGACCAATTCAATACCACAATCTACGGCTATTCCGACCGTTTCCGTGGCATCGAAGGCACGCGTTATGTCGTCTTGATGAACCCCGATGATATCGCCGAAGCCGGTCTTTCCGACGGGGATAGCGTCCGCCTTGTCACCGATTACGACGGCGATGACATCGAGAGGCATTTGGGCGGGCTGAAGCTCGTCGCCTACAAGCTGCCACGCGGTACGATCGCGGGCTATTACCCCGAATGCAACGTGCTGGTTCCGATTACGCATCATGACCAGATTTCGAAGACGCCGGCCTCGAAGTCGATCCCGGTACGGATTGAGGCGGCGTGACGTAAAGAGGGACACGTCTCGATCAGTGTGAGGATGAGCGCGTGATCCCCCCATGGGCGGAGGCGATTGCCAGCAGCCTTTTGCTGGTGGGTGTGACTTGCGCGATCTACATGGTTTGGGAAATGGTGCGTCATCCGCCGCAGATGGCCGTGATGCGCTATGTCTGGCCTTTATGTGCGCTTTTTTCCGGCCCTTTACTGATCTGGTTTTATCGACGCTATGCCGGGCCGCACGCAGAAGATGCACCCTTTGCCGCGAAAGTCGCCAAAGGCACGCTGCATTGCGGCGCCGGGTGTACTCTTGCCGACCTGATTTGCGAAAACCTTGCGCACTACGTCCCGGGCGTGTTGGCCTATTTCGGGTTAGGCACGGTATTCTCTAGGGAAATCTTCGCTGTCTGGACGATGGACTATGTCTTCGCCCTGCTGACGGGCATCGTGTTTCAGTATTTTGCGATCGCCCCGATGCGCGACCTGTCGGTTGGCGAGGGCGTAATGGCGGCTGCAAAAGCCGATGTGCTTTCGCTCACAAGCTGGCAGGTCGGGATGTACGGCTTGATGGGCCTTGCCCACTTCATCCTGTTTCCCGCATTTGTCGGTGACAAAGTCGATGCGGGAAGTCCGGTCTTCTGGGCCGCCATGCAGATGGCCATGCTGGCCGGGTTTGCCTCAGCCTATTTCCCGAACTGGCTCTTGATCCGGTCCGGACTGAAAGAGGAAATGTGACTGCGCCGGTGGTGCTGGGCGATGAGCCACTGTGTGCTTCAAGTGCCTGACGCGGTCAACGCGGCTGCGCTTCATGCATGGCCGCACCCGTGTCGTGCATTCGGCCGCTGAGGTCCGACATGATGTACCAGGTTCCGCCAGCCATGATGACCAGCAGGGTGGCCGAAAACAGCACCAGCAGCAGGTCTTCTCTCGATTGCCCGCCGGAGAAGCTGAGGTGGAGGAAATTTCGCATGTGTACGACGATCTGCAAGATAGCCGCCGCACAGATACAGGCGATCTTCCACCGCAGAGGCAGATCCGACATTGCGGCAGCGAACGCGCCCACCGTCAGCAGCAGGCTGGCCATGAAGCCGATGGCGTAGCTCTTGATTTCGCTATCCGCACTGTCCTGCGGGTCGAGCTCTCCGGTGTTGGGCTTGGTCATGCGAGCGGCACCAGGAATACGAGGGAAAAGATTCCGACCCAGACGAGGTCGAGGAAATGCCAGAACACACCCAGCATCGACAGGCGCACCTTCACCACGTCGTCGAGCCCGCGTGTCGCAATCTGCGCGATCATCGCCAATATCCACAAGATGCCCGAGAGAACATGGACGCCGTGCAGGCCCACCAGCGTCCAGTAGGAGCTGAGCCAGCCGCTAACCTGCGGCGTGCCGCCCTTCCCGGCCTGCGTGATGAAATCCTTCACCTCGAAAAACAGGAAGCCAGCGCCGAGCGCAGCGCACAGCAATAACCATGCAGCCACTTTGCCGCGGCCCTGGTCGTATTTCACAGCAAGCGAGACGCCCCCGTAGGCGGCACCGCCTACGAGGAGGAAAGCGGTCTGGATCGCGACACTCTTGATATCGAACAGGTCCTGCGGGCCGGGTTCCCCGGCCATTCCGATGGGATCGAGGTAAGAGGCATATGAGGCGAACAGGATACCGAAGATGATGAGGTCGCTCATCAGGAATACCCAGAAACCGAACACCGTGGTTTCGGCCTGATCGTGCGCTTCCCCGTGCCCGTCGCCCAGGTTCAGCCCGGGATAGAGATTGGTTTCACTCATCCGGCAAACTCCGAAAGGTCGGGGACCCCGCGATTCCGTTCGGTTTCCTCATCGGCGCGGGTTGCGGGTGCAAAGCTGGCCACTTGCTCGCGGAACCGCCGATCGGCCTCCTCGACCTGTGCTGCCTTGACGATCCTGGGCTCGATCACCCGCATGGCCCGTAAGGCTACGATGGCGGGGATCGCCAGGAAGCTCAGTACCGCCAGCCACCACATGTGCCACACCATCGCAAAGCCGAGGCCGAAGGAGGCGCCTGCTATCAGCAGGCCGTGCGCCGTATTGGCGGGCATCTCGATATCGCGATACTCGTCGGGGGCTCTCCAGGGATCGCCAGCGCGCTTGCATTCGCCCCAGTCGTCGCGCGCGGTGACATGCGGGATGCGCGGGAATGTCCACTCCGGCACTGGCGCGGGGGTCGACCATTCGAGTGTCGAGCCGTTCCACGGATCGCCCCCCGGTACCGCCAGAGCGGCGCGGTTGCGATAGCTGGTCCAGAAAGTCCAGGCGAGGCTGGCGAGAGCACAAAGCATAAGAACGCCACCGAAGGCGGCAATATACATCCACGGCATGAAGTCCGGGTTCTGGAAGGTCGGCGAGCGGCGCGGCATGCCCATCAGGCCCAATACGTAGAGCGGCATAAAGGTGAAGACGAAACCACCGACGAACAGGAAGGCGGTGCGCCGCCCCCAGGTCTCGCTGAGCCGAAAGCCGAAAGCCTTGGGAAACCAGTAATGGACGCCTGCCAGCATGCCGTAGAGCACGCCGGGAATGATGACATTGTGGAAGTGCGCGACGAGGAATGTCGAGTTGTGAACCTGATAGTCGATCGACGGGTTGGCAAGGATGATGCCCGACAGCCCGCCGATGACGAACAGCAGGAAGAAGCCGGTCAGATACACGATCGGCGCCGTCACCCGGATACGCCCGCGCCACATGGTCGCCATCCAGTCATAGATCTTCACACCTGTCGGAATGCCGATGATCATCGTCGCGATGCCGAAGGCGATGTTGACGCCCGCGCTCTGCCCCATGGTGAAGAAGTGGTGGAGCCAGACTGTGAAGCTGATCACCGCTATACTCATGCTGGCAATTACCAGCGAGGTGTAACCGTAAAGCCGCTTGCCCGAATAGGTCGAGCTGATTTCCGAGAAGACACCGAAGGCAGGAAGGATCAGGATGTAGACTTCCGGGTGGCCGAACATCCAGAAGATGTTGGCGTAATTCATCATGTTGCCACCGGCATCATTGGTGAAGAAGTGGAAGTCGGCATAGCGATCAAGCGCCAGCATCACACTCGACACGGTGAGTGCGGGCATCGCATAAATCAGCATGATCGCGACGCACAGGCTGGTCCAGCAGAACAGCGGCATGCGCATGAAATGCATGCCCGGCGCGCGGCTCTTGAAGATGGTTACGGCGAAATTCATGCCGGTCAGTGTCGATCCCATGCCCGAGATCAGGATCGCCCATAGCCAGTAGTCGACGCCCTCACCGGGGCTGAAATCGATGCCGGTATAGGGCGGATACATCGTCCAGCCGCCCGTGCCGAACTTGCCGACCAGCAGCGAGATCATGACCAGTGCCGCCCCGGTAGCGGTCAGCCCGAGGCTCACCTGATTGAGAACGGGAAAGGCCATGTCGCGCGCGCCCAGCTGCTGCGGCAGCACGAAATTGATAAGGCCGATCAGCAGTGGCATGGCGACGAAGAAAATCATGATCGTGCCGTGCGTGCTGAACAGCTGCGCGAAATGGTCGGGCGCGACGAGGCCGCCTTCCTGTTCGGTCAAAGTACCGAGCGCCGTGCTCTGGTGCGCGCGCATCACAAAGCCTTCGATGATGCCGCGTGCCATCATGATTAGCGCGAGTGCGATATACATGATGCCGATCTTTTTGGCGTCGGCCGACGTCAGCCAATTGCGGTAAAGCGGGCCCCACCAGCGCATCCAGGTCAGCAGCAGCACTCCGGCGAGCGCGCCCAGCACCAGCACGCTGGCAGCACCCGCACCCACGATTGTACTGCTGTTCACGTCTCGCAAAAGATCGGTGTAGGGCGTTACGCTCCAGTCGAGATTGCCGAAGATCGGGCTTGTTTGCTGGCTCACTTGTCGGCCCCCGCCATGCCGGCTTGCGGTAAGCCGATGCCCCCCCAACGTCCGTCGGAAGACACTCCGCCGGGACGGTGATATTTGGCAATAATCTGCTGGAACGCATCCTCCTGTCCCAGCGTCATCATGATCGGCTCCGCACTCTTTTCGAGGCCCAGATCCGTTCGCGCGTCGGCCAGAACGGACTGTCGGCGCAGGGTAGCGTAGCTGCGTTCGTCGAGGGTCGGCCCCCTCGCCCCTTCGGCAACCCAAACCGCATAATCCGACGGGGCAAGTGCGCGGACAGTGAATTTCTGACGACCGAAACCGCTGCCGTTGAACTGGGTGTTTTCGCCCTCTGCCGCGCCTGCCCGAGTGGCGGAGAAATTCAGCTTCGTCGTCATCCCCGGCATGGCGTAGATCTGTCCGGCAAGCGGAGCGATCAGAAAGCTTTGCATGACCGTGTCTGTCGTCAGCGTAATTTCTACCGGCCGCCCGACGGGAACCGCCAGTTCACCGACTGTCGCAACCCCTTCTTCGGGATAGATAAAGAGCCATTTCCAGTCGAGCCCGACGGCTTGAACTTGCAGCGGCTCTGGGCCGAGGGTTTTATAGGGATCGAGCTTTGCGGTGGAATACCACAGCCAACTAGCGAGGACGATAACGACCAGAACAGGCACACCCCACAGGGCATATTCCAGCTTCTTCGAAAACTCCCACTCAGGTGTGTAGTCGCCGCGTGGCTTCGTGTAACGATAGCGCCATAGTATGAGGGGCACGCCGACCAGCACCGGAAGGATCACGATCATCGTAATCCCCACCACACGCAACAGGTGCGAAAACTGCTCCTCGGCAACCGGGCCCATGGGCTGGAGAAAGCTCTGCTGCAGGGTGCTGGAGGCCATGGCCGACGTTGCACCCAAACTCGCGAACAGGCCAATCGCCCCTAGCTTAATCCAGAACTTGGAACCCGTCCCCACTCATCGCCCCCGGAAAGCCACCTTGTATTCAGCAGCCGGGAGGTCTGACCCAGGCTGACTATCGATGCGTCACGTCCACGCTAGCATCCGATGTTCGTACTCAGCTCGCTGTAGAAAGCCTGTTCTGTATAGAGCTTGCCGCGTCCTGCACGCCGCCCATGTCGTCGCTTTCAAGAGCGGAACGGGCCGACTGAACATCTTCGGTCAGCCCTGCACGCATATCTTCAGGAAATTCGACGATGTTGTCGTTGATCAGACGATCAAGGTCTTCCAGGGCAACAGCTGCCTGGACCCTGTCCAGATTGTCGGACGCAAGGCGTTGAGCAAGCGTTAGCGCTTCGGATTGCGCTTCTGACGAAGTTGCCGACCTATCTTCAAAACCCGGTTGGTCCAGCGTCGACGCTTCGGTCTGCTCTTCCTGCTGTGCCTGTGGGCTGCCACAAGCTGAGAGAGCAAAAACCAGCGGCAGGGCAAGTATCGAGTATTTCACGTTGCGGATCATTGTTTTTCCCGTCCTGTGCGAGGCATGCTCGCGTTAAATGTCGCCGCCAAGTTAGCGGCTGGGGCGTTCATCGCAAGAAATTGTTCCTGAGCAGATCGACCACTTCCCGCGCCCTGCCGTCAAGTACAGCCTTAACCCCGAACAGGGCCGTTCCGGCGACCTGCGAGGCTTCGATTTTTGGCGGCATGACCAGTTCCATCTGGTTGACCTTCACATCCAGCAGGGCTGGCCCATCGTGGCGCAGCCATGCGTCCATCGCTGGCGCTAGGGCGTCCGCCGTCTCGACGTGCCACCCAGCAAATCCGCAGGCTTCGGCCAATTTGGCGAAGTCGGGATTGTGTAGGCCGGTAAAATGATCGACCAATCCTTCGACACGCTGTTCCATTTCGACGAAGCCGAAGGAATTGTTGTGAAACACCAGAAGCTTCAGGGCGACGTCTTCCTGCACAAGGGTTAGCAGATCGCCCATCAGCATGGTCAAGCTGCCGTCACCGCACATCGCGATGACCTGACGGTCGGGATAGGCGAGTTTGGCGCCCATCGCCTGCGGCATGCCGCTTGCCATCGTGCCGTGGAGCAGCGTGTTGAGAAAGCGTCTCTTGCCGTTGGCCCTCACATGCCGCAGCATCCAGACCATCGACGTGCCTGCATCCGAAACGATGATCGCGTCGTCTGCCGCCTTCTCGTCGAGCATGTTGGCCACGAATTGTGGATGGATCAGAGAAGGATCGCTTTCCTCGCCTTCCTTTTCGTAACCTTGCAGGTCTTCGTGCCACTGTGTGAGATGCGCTTCCAGATGGCTCGCATCAGATTTTTCCGCAACCAGCGGCACTAGTGCCGCCATAGTCGTCTTCGCGTCTCCGACAAGGCCGAGATGGATGGCGGATCTTCGCCCAAGATGCGTGGGATCGATATCGATCTGGGCGATCTTTTTGGGGTCTGGATAGTACTGAGTATAGGCAAAGTCGCAGCCGAGCGTGATCACAAGATCCGCATCTTCCAACGCTTCCACGCCCGCCTTGTTACCGAGAATGCCGTTTACGCCGACATTGTACGGGTTGTCGGGTTCGAGGAATTCTTTCGCCCGCGTCGTGTGCACCATGGGCGCTTTCACCTTTTTACAGAAGGCGATGATTTCCTTGCGTGCATCGCGCGCGCCGATCCCGGCATAGACGGATACCTTGGCCGCGCCATCCACCAGCGCAGCCAGTTCGGCCATTTCGGAATCATTCGGGCGGCAAACGGGATGCGGGCGGTGGACCTGCCAATCCATTGCATCATCATCGGTTTCGGTAAACATGTCGCCATTGACGATTACGACAGCCACACCCTTTTTCGTGAGCGCAGCCTGCGCCGCCTTGGTGACGATGCGGCGCGCCTGCGAAGGATGAGAGATATATTCGCAAAAATGCGAATGCTGCTCGTAGATCTTCTTCTGGTCGACTTCCTGCGGGAAGTTAAAGCCGCTTTCGGTACGCGCAACGTCCGATGCGATCAGCACGACCGGCGCCCCGTTGCGATGGCTTTCATAAATGCCGTTGACGAAATGTAGCGAGCCAGGACCGCATGTGCCGGCGCAAACCGACAGCTCTCCTGTCATGTAGGATTCCCCGCCAGCGGCAAAAGCGCCGGCTTCCTCATGACGGACACCGATCCAGCGTAGATCGCTCTTGGCCACCGCGGTGGTGAAATGATTGATCGTATCGCCAGGAATGCCGTAAACCCGCTTCGCACCTGCTTTCTCCAGAGCGTCCACCACGATCTGCGCCACATTTTTCGACATATTCATTCCCTCGGAAGATTGGCTGTCCGGGTCGCTTTACGCGCGCGACTTCAGCTCACACGCTGCGAAACGATCTTCCCGTCCTTCAGAATAATAGCTGTTCCACGTTGCAGAGGTTCCCAACCTTGGGAATCCAGGGGCACCGATGCGAAAAGGTAGAGGGGGCCCGATATTTCGTCGATCTTCGCCCCCGTGGCATTCCAGCTGTCACCAAGGTTTTTATCGTCGAAAAAGCGAACGTTCAGGCCAGGCTCGCGCGGGTCGGTCAATCCGTGCTCTGTTTCGAAGCGGCGTCGGTCCGCATGAACGAACAGATGTTCGCCATCGAAAAATAGGAAGTTGGAGCTTCCCAGTTCGCGCATTTCCGACGCAAAGCGCGCAAATACGTCAAACCGCGCCTCCGCTGTGATCGAGCCTGCCGTGCGCAACCGCTCGAGAAGCATGAGGAACGCCAATTCGGAATCCGTGTCGCCAATGCGGTGAGGGACCCATCCGCGAGCTTCTTCAAGCTCCTCGATGCCCGGCAAATCTCCATTATGCGCAAAGGCATGCCGCTTGCCCTCCACAACTCGATCGAACGGATGCGTATTGGCCAATGCGGGCTTTCCCGACGACGCTCTGCGCACGTGTGCCATCAAATGCTTGGAAGGCCTCTCCTGGCGAACGACCATCCGCGACAATTCGCTGGTGGCGGCAGGGTTGGGCTCGCGGAACAGGTAGGCATCGCGGTCCTGGGCAAAGAGGATACCCCATCCATCGCGATTGCGATGCTTCTCGCCACCTTCGGCCGCGAAGAGATCAAGTTCGTAGCAGACCGTGTGCGGTACAGATGCACTCATCGCAAACAGTTCACACATCGATACCTCTCCAATTCGTCGATCGTGGACATTCGCGCCAAGTGACGCTTATTCCAAACAGGCTTATCGTTTTATCGGGCCACCGGAAGGCGACGCGCTTTCGCCCTCTGCTCGTGGTGAGATCGCGCCGCTCACAATGACATTCTGATAAGCATAGGGAATTTCTATACCCACCTCGTCAAAGCGCTTCTTGATCTGTTCCAGCAGGTCATATTCAACCGCTTTGGCTGTAGAGGAATCGGCACACCAGGCCCGCAGGGACAGGTCCACGCTGGATCCGCCGAGATTGACCACGGGGCATCCCACAACCTCGACGACATCGTCATGCCCCTGCGCCAGTTCCAGCACGATCGCCCGCGCCCTCTCGATATCGGAATCGTAACCGATGGAAATCGTCGGTGAGAGCATCACCCGAGGATCGACGGAAGACAGGTTGATCATGATCTGGTTGGCGATCGTTCCGTTCGACAATACGATCCGCCGATTGTCGAAGGTTCGCAGCACGGTGTAACCGAGCGACAGGTCCTCCACTATACCAGTCTCTACCCCGGTAGGCGTGGTCAGCTGCAGGCGGTCGCCCCGTCTGAAGGGCTTGTAGATAACGAGACTGATTCCGGACACGAGGTTGCCCAGCGTCGATTGCGCAGCAAACCCGACGACAACCGAAACGATACTGACGCCTGCCAGTAGCGAAGTCGTCACCTTGTTGAGAGACGGAACGACATGCGAAAAGATCAGCGCGAGAACGATCCACATGATGAAGGTTCCGAGGTGCTGGATGAAGCTGACTGTCATCCGGTCGATCCGCTCGTTCGGATCATGATCGATGACCGTCTTGAGCGTTCGGCGCACGATCCAGCTTAACATCATGCCGATGGCAATGAACACGATACCGAGCCCAACCGCGCCCCACAGGTGGGTCGGATCAAGATAGTGCGTCAGATCGGTCAGCCAGTGCCACGACGCCTCGCCGTCATTGGGCGACGGCGATGCGGTCGGGGTCGGCGAGGGAGAGTTCGACGACAAGGGAAATATCATGCGACCGGTTTGAACGTATCGGGATCGGCCATCCGCCAATATTCAGCGAAAGCGGTATCTTCCGGCTCATGTAACAGCTTGCCTGGCTCAACCTCATGCACGATCTGCGACCACGGGATCATCTCGGCATTGTTCTTCCATTGACGCAAGTGCTGCGGCGTGAATTCGTCCGGCGATTCCAGGCCGCAGGCAACAACGATATCGTGCAGGCTGTCGAGCGTCTTCGACTGGAAGTTGGCTACGCGCTGCGCCTTTTCCGGAATGACGAGGCCCCGCTGGCGTGCCGGCGAACTTGTTGCAACGCCAGTTGGGCAGGTCCCGGTATGGCACCGCAGCGACTGGACGCAGCCGAGCGAAAACATGAAAGCCCGCGCCGCATTGCACCAGTTGGCGCCCAGCGCTGCGTTCATGGCAATGGCGGAACCGGAAAACACTTTTTCCGATGCAGCCAGCTTGATCTTGTCTTTGAGGCCAGTGCCGATCAGCGCATTGTTGACGTAATGGAGCCCGATACGCAGTGGCAGCCCCACGTGGTCGGACAGCTCGAGGGGCGCCGCCCCGGTCCCGCCACCCCCGCCATCCACGACGATGAAGTCGATATAAATACCGCTGTCGAGCATCGCCTTGCAAATGGCGAAGACCTCGTGGGGCATGCCGACACAAAGCTTGATGCCGACTGGCTTGCCGCCGGAAAGCTCGCGCATTTTTGCTGCGAATTCGAGCATTTCCCTCGGTGTCGAAAATGCCGAATGACCAGGAGGTGACAGGCAATCCTCATTGGCCGGCACCTGGCGTGTCTTGGCGATCTCCTCCGTAACCTTGGCAGCTGGCAGCAATCCGCCATGGCCAGGCTTGGCTCCCTGGCTCAACTTGATCTCGGTCATCTTCACCTGATCGTGCTGTGCCTTGTCGCGGAAGCTTTCCGGATCGAAATTACCGTCGTCGCTGCGGGCACCGAAATAGCCGGAACCCAATTCCCAAACGATGTCGCCGCCATGTTTGAGGTGATAGGGTGACAACCCGCCTTCGCCGGTATCGTGATAGAAGTCGCCAATCTTCGCGCCCATGTTGAGCGCCTCGATCGCGTGGTTGCCAAGCGCGCCGAAGCTCATCGCGCTGATGTTGAGACGGGCCGCATCATACGGCTTGCTGCACTGTTCGGTCCCTACCGTAACCCGCGTCCGCTTTGGCGCTTTGGGGTTCGGATTGATCGAATGGCACAGCGCCTCGTATTCTTCCGAGTACACGTCCAGTTCGGTCCCGAAGGGATGGGCATCCTCCTGATGCTTCGCACGTGCATAAACGAGCGACCGGGCGACGCGGTCGAACGGGCGGCCATCCAGCGGGCCTTCGACGATGTAACTACGCAGAAAGGGGCGGAGATCTTCGAATAGCCAGCGGAAACGGGCGCTCAGCGGATAGTTTCGCCTCAGCGAATGGCTGGTCTGGACCATATCCCACAGCGCTATGAGCAACAGGGGGACAACAACGACAAAGCCCCAGTAAAACCCCTTGGAAATCAACGCACCCAGAAGAGCGAGAGCAACTGTAAGAGCGAGCGGTATCCAGAAGCCTAGATTTCTCTCCAGGCCCTTGTCTGCAAACAATCCGCGCACCAGCATGCCAAACGCCCCTTTTTTCGCTCTTCCGCCAAGCGGTAGAGTTCACAACCGCCACCTGTAAAGGCGGAGGACGCGCTACGGTTCCTAATCCGGTGAGGCAAGGGTGGTGTCGAATGCGTTGAGCCTGCCGGTACCACATTCACCAAAATGGTAATCAGCATGCACGGCTTGGCACGTGGCGCACCCGACATGAATATGATGGGCACTGTAATTATTGGGAAATCCTGGTGTCCCTACCCTCATAACGGCAGCTTTGCGCCCTCATTTCGACCGTATCAGGAACTATCCAAGAGTCCCGCAAGCAGTTATACAGAATTGGCGTTTCGCATATCTAGCGGACCAAAAAGCGGCTTCAGCCTTGGTCGGCTGGTTAGTCTGACAGGGGAGCATACCTCAAAAAATTGGTTGCACACGCGGAGAGCGTTCTACGCGTATGATCTATCTCTGCCGTCACCAGCCCGGGGGGAGTTGGCACCATCTTCGCTTCGGGCGGGAAGGTGCCGTAACCGGCGAACAGCGCGTGCCAGCTCATGCTGGCATAGTGCGGGTTACCATCGTGTTGGCGCAGGTTGACCTCGCGCAGGTCCTCGTGAGTGAACCAGGCGGTAATCATGCCTTTCAGATTCTCCGACAGCGCGTCGTTGGCCGCGTTGTCGCGCCAGTATTGCGTGTCGTTGCGCTGGTTGAGCCGGTAGTGCGCGACGATGTAGTCGCGGATCCCTTCGTACTTGGCAGCGATGCGCTGGTTGAACATATCGCGATGCGCTGACCCGTAGCCGCCTTTCTCGTAGGCATCGGCAAAATCGAGCGCAGTGGCGATGACGATGTGCAACGCGGTCGCCTCGAGTGGCTCGATGAAGCCTTGCGACAGGCCGGCAGCGAGACAATTGCCGGTCCAGGTCTCGGCGATCCGACCAACCCGCATCTCCAGAATACGCGCTTCGCCTTCGTCCTGCATCCCGATCGCTTCGCGCAATTCCGCTTCGGCGTCTTCGTCGGATACGTATTTCGATGAATAGACGTAGCCATTGCCGACCCGCGTCGTCAGCGGGATCGACCATCGCCATCCGGCGCGCATGGCGATACTGTCGGTTTGCGGCTTGAGGCGGGCACTATGCCTAGAGGGCAGAACCACCGCGCGATCGTTGAACAGGTTCTCGCCGAACCGAATGAACTGCGCACCCAGCGTCTGTTGCGCGAGGACCGAGCGGAAGCCGGAGCAATCGACGAAGATGTCGCCCTCGATCCGTGTCCCGTCCTCGCAGAGGAGCGCGGCGATCTCGGTCTGGGCGCCCTGTTCCACATCGGTCACCTTGAGGGGCCGGTGCAATACGCCGCGTTCGGTCGCCCAGTCGCGCAGGAACTGCCCCAGCTTGTGCGCATCGAAGTGGTAACCGTAACTTGGCGTGAAGGGGAAATTGCCCCGCGGGTGCGGGCCCCTGTGTTCTTCCGCCAGGACCTCGGCGAGAAACCAGTCGTCGGGATGGGCAGGCACATCGAAACCCCGCCGGCGAAGCGCGCAATTATCTACGAAACCCGGTTCGGTATGCAGGTCGACGCGCCCCGGAAAGGGGTGAAAATAGCTCTCGAAACCCGCCCGCTCGCTCCAGCCGGTAAAGCGGATGCCCAGCTTGTAGGTGGCATCGCACGCGGCCATCCAGTCGGCTTCGTCGATGCTTAGATGGTCGAAGAAAGCTTTCAGCTGCGGGGTCGATCCCTCTCCGACACCGATTATCCCGATTTCGGGACTTTCGACGACGGTGACTTGTCCGCCGCGCGAATGCCAGCGGTGGTGCAGCAGGCAGGCGGTCATCCAGCCCGCGCTGCCCCCACCCAGCACTACCACGCGTGGAGGTTTGCTCTCTGTCACCCCTCGATCGGTACCAGCCGCACGGCAAAACCGCCACCGGGAGCCATGCGCAGGTCGAGGCGATCGGTCGCGGTCAGGTCGCGTTGCTCGATGACGATATCGAAGCGGGTGGGTCCTTCGAAATGCGCCGTTGCCGCATCACGATAGATCTCGGCGCGATAGGACTTGCCCGGATCGAGGAAATCGAGCGCCAGCGAAACCGAGCGCTCGCTCGCATCGGTGCCGCCACCGATATACCACTCCGCGCTGTTGCGGTCCTTGCGTGCGGTAACGACGTAGTCGCCCACCTCGCCTTCGAGGATGCAGCTTTGGGCCCAGTCGGCCGGGACGTCCTTGATGAACTGGAAGGCATCCTTGTGCTCGGCATAGTGCTCGGGCAGATCGGCGACCATCTGGATCGGGGAGTAGACCAGAACATATTCGGCCAGGGCGCGCGCCATGGTCATCTGCAGGGGTTGGCCGCGGCCCTCCAGGCTGAGGATTCCCGGCGTGTAATCCATCGGGCCTGACAGCAAGCGCGTGAAAACCATGGTCGGAATATGGTCCGGACCGTTCGCAGGAACGCTCCAAGCATTGAATTCCATGCCCCGCGCGCCCTCGCGGCTGACCCAGTTGGGATAGGTGCGCCGCAGCCCGGTATCCTTGACCGGCTCGTGCGGATTCATCGCAATTTTGCGCTTCGCCGCTTCGGTCACGACCTTCAGGTGGTGGCGCTGCATCACCTGGCTTTCGGTGCATTCGCGCGTCTCGCGCCCATCGGGATGCACGTAGCGCAGGTTGCAGGCGTCGGTGACGTAGCCGGACTTGATGGTCTTCACCCCGCGTGCGGCCATCAGGTCGAGCCCGGCTTCGAGCTGGCTTTCGTAATTGCCGACATCGCCGCTGGTCTCGTGATGGCCCACGATTGGCACGCCCTTCTCGGCAGCATAGCGGGCAAGTTCCTCAAAGTCGTAATCGGGATAGCTTTCGGTGAAACTGAATTCGCTGCCGTTGAAGAACCAGTTTCCGTCCCATCCGATATTCCAGCCTTCGACCAGCACGCCCTTGAACCCGTTTTCCGCAGCGAAGTCGATGTAGCGCTTCACGTTCTCGGTGGTGGCACCGTGCTTCGGGCCCGAACCCCAGGTTTCCTCCTCGAGGTGGAGCGACCACCATACGCCGACATATTTGTGCGGTTTGAACCAGCTGACATCACCGAGCCTGTTCGGCTCGTTGAGGTTGAGCTCCACGAGGCTCTCGGCAAGGCCCGCGGCATCGTCGGTGACGCGGATCGTACGCCATGGCGTTGCAAACGGCAGGTCGCGCTCGGCACGTGCCGCGCCTGAGCCCGTGGGCGCCAATGTTGCACGGAAATTGGTCCCGGTGGTGCGCTTGATCCACATCCCTGCGAAATCGACCAGCGCAGCCTCGTGAATGGCAACATGCGTGCCATCGTCCATGCGGAAGGTGATCGGCGTGTGCGCCATCGACACTGCGTCGATCGGCGTTTCTTCGTAGAGATATTCGTAGCGGTTCCACTCGCCACCGGGAATCCACCAGGCAGTGCCGTCCTGCGCGAGATTGAATTCGGTCAGCTCATCGGCGACCCGCAGTGTGTCACCCATGCTCCGGTCGTCGAAGACATAGCGAAAGGCGACTGCATCGTCGAACACGCGGAAGGTCACGCCGAAACGCCGCTTTTCGTCGCTCTCCTCCTCGAACCGGACGGTCAGTTCGTTGTGATGATCGCGAACGAAGCGTTGCTCGCCCCACGGCTGCTCCCATGTTTCGTCATGGCTTGCCCGCGTCGCGCCGGTAATGGCGAGGCGCCGTTCGAGCTTGTCCTGATCGGTCAGCAGGAAACCGAGCCGGCTTTCCGTGAAGACGGCGTTGCCTCCCTTGTCGATGCGGTAGAAAGGCCGGCCCTCGCCGTTGACATCGACCGTGACGGTGATGGTGCCATCGGGCGAAGCCACGACTTCTTCGGCCAGCGCAGGTGCGCCAAACATCATGGCAAGGGAGGCGAGGAGGGGCAGGAATTTCATAATTCGATCACCATGGCGCTGAGGGGGGGCAGGTTGGCCGAAGTCGCCCCGTTGATGGCGGCCAGCACAGATCCGGTCGCAAGGTCGCCGGGCGCCGCAGCCGTCCCGGGCCCCAGATTGAACAGGCAGCGAACCGTCTGATTTTGTGCGCGGCGTTCGATAACGAACAGGCCGCCAACAGTTTCACAGCGCACGACGGCGCCGTGATGCAGTGCAGGGGTCGCGCGCCGCAGGCTCAGCATTGCGCGGGTATGGTGGAGGAGCGAGGCATCGTCCCCCTCCTGCATCTCGACCGAACGCGCAGCATTGTCGTTACCGACGGGCAGCCAGGGTTCGCCCTCGGTAAATCCCGAATGTGCGGATGATGCATCCCAGGGCATCGGTGTTCGTGCGCCATCACGGCTGAGCGTAAGTGGCCAGTTGGCAATGGCTTCTGGGTCGTGGAGCTGTTCGAACGGAATATCGACCTGTGTCAGGCCCAGTTCCTCGCCGTAATAGAGGATGATGTTCCCGCGCAGGCAGGCGAGGAGCATCATCTTCATCCGCGCCGCATCGGCGCGCTGGGCCGGCTTCCACCAGCGGCTGACGGCACGGGGCGCATCATGGTTTTCGAATGCCCAGCTCGGCCAGCCTACACCCTCCTCGTCCGGCCATTCGGCCAGCGCGGCGCAGATCGAGCCGGGCGTCAGTTCTTCGGCATAGAGGAAGTTGAAGCCGTAGGCCGAGTTGAGATGCTCCTCGCCCCGGGTGAACGCCTTCATTTCCGCCTCGGCCTCGTCCCCGCCGACTTCGGCGACGGTGAAAATTTCGTCGTATGCGTCGGTCAGCGCGCGGATCCGCGCGATGAAAGCCGGGATGTCGGGATGCGACATGTTGTACTTCTTGAGCTGGAAATCGAACGGTCGCGAGCGCGGCCTGTCGGTTGCCGGAGCGGGCGGATTGTCGCGCAATTCCGGGTCGTGCATCGCGAAGTTCAGTGCATCGATGCGGAAGCCGTCGACCCCGCGATCGAGCCAGAACCGCATCGCGGCAAGCATGGCATCCTGCACCTCGCGATTGTGCATGTTCACCTGCGGCTGCGAATTCAGGAAATTGTGCAGGTAGTACTGACCGCGCCGTGCATCCCAGGTCCAGGCGGGGCCACCGAAGACCGACTGCCAGTTGGACGGCGGCGATCCATCGGGCTTGGCATCGGCCCACACGAACCAGTCCGCTTTCGGATTGGTCCGGCTCGACCGGCTTTCAACGAACCACCGATGCTCGTCCGATGTATGCGAATAGACCTGATCGATCAGCACCCTGAGCCCAAGCTCATGCGCGCGAGCGATAAGCGTGTCGAAATCCGCCAGCGTGCCGAAGATCGGATCGACGTCGCAATAGTCTGCAACATCGTAGCCGAAGTCCTTCATCGGGGAAGTGAAGAAGGGCGAAATCCAGATGGCATCGACGCCGAGCGAGGCGACATGCCCCAAGCGCTGTGTGATACCGGGCAGATCGCCGATCCCGTCACCGTTGGAATCCTGAAAGCTGCGCGGATAGATCTGGTAGATTGCCGCACCCTTCCACCAGGGCCGATCGGTTGCCTGGGCAACACCGGCCTCGACTGCGTCGGCGCGGCTCATTCTGCCACCTCCGAGACGCGGCATACGGCCCAGCCGAAGGCGGGCAGCGTCAGCGCGACGCTCCCCGGGGCGGAAACCTTCGCCGGGCATGTGCCGGCCAGTTCGTCGAAGCTGCGGGCATCGTAGCCTACGACGATGTTGGCGCTGCGTTCTGCATCGGACGTGTTGAAGGCTGCCAGATATTCCTCGCCCGTGTCCGGGTCGAAGCGGCTGACGGCGAAGATGCCCGGTTCCTGATCGTAATGCCGCACAACCTGCCTCCCGCGCGAAAGCGCCGGGTTCGCGCGGCGGATGGCGGAAAACTGCGCAATCAGTCCGAACAGGGGGTGGCTTTCGTCGAAATTGCTTTGCGCCGTGGTTGCATCGGTGCCGATCAGGTCATTGTCGTTGTAGCTGGTCGTGCGGGAGGGGAACATGTCTTCGCGCGCGGCTTGATCGTTACCATCGCCGACGAAGCCTTGTTCGTCTCCGTAATAGATTACCGGGCTGCCCCGCAGGGTCAGCAGCATCGCATGCGCAAGCTTTACCCGCGCGAGCAGTTCCTCTTGCCCGATTTCGGGCCGATCCGCCTTCACGAGGGTCGAGAAACGGCCCATGTCATGATTGCCGAGGAAGGTCGGTAATGCGAGCGCGGCCTCTTCGCCGCCTTCATACAGCACGTCGCCATCGAACATTTCTGTCAGAACATGCGTGCCTTTGCCCTGGCCCACGGTTTCGCGCAGCGCCTGTGCGAAGGCGAAATCGAGCACGGCCGGGAAGCCATCGCGCCGCGTATATTGCGCGATATACCCATTGTCGGGTGTGTCACGGTAGACCTCGCCGAAGATATGGAAGTTGGGAATACCTGCTTCGTCGGCGGTTTTCAGCATGGCCGGAACGAAGGCCTGCCAGAATTCCGGGTTCACATGCCGCGCGGTGTCGACGCGGAACCCGTCGATCCCGAAATCGCGAATCCAGTCACCATAGATTTCGATCATCCCTTCGACGACGCGCGGGTGCTCGGTGAACAGATCGTCGAGACCTGCGAAATCGCCGAACCGGCTGCTCTCGCCGGCAAAGGTCGTGTCGCCGCGGTTGTGGTAGTAGATCGGATCGTTCAGCCAGTCGGGAACCTTGCTCTCCGCTTCATCCGCCGGGACCACCGGCGTGTAGGCATAGGACGGGTCCGTCAGCTTGGCGAAATTGCCTGCGCTACGGTCTTCGTCGCCCATGAAACCCGGATTTACCGTCGCGCCATCCACGCCGCCCCGCCGCGAATAGGGAAAGTCGCCCTTGCTGCGATAGACGTAATCCGTCGCATCACCCTCGGCGTAGCGGATCACGTCGGCGGTGTGGTTGGTGATGATGTCCATGTAGACTTTCATCCCGCGCGCATGCGCGGCATCGACGAAGGACTTGAACTCGGCACGCGAGCCGAAATGGCCGTCGGGCCGTGTGAAATCGGTTACCCAATAGCCGTGATACCCGGCACTCTCGTTGCCTTCGGGGCCCTGTACCGGCTTGTTCTGGAAAATCGGCGCAAACCAGATGGCGGTTACGCCAAGTCGATCGAGATAATCGAGCCGCTGCGTCAGGCCTTTCAGGTCACCCCCATGGAAGAACCCCTTATGCTCGGGGTCGTAACCCGTCTTCAGACGGTCCCCCACGAAATCACCCCGATCGTTGGAGGGATCGCCATTCTCGAACCGGTCGGGAAGCACGAAATAGACGATCTCTTCGGACGGCGGGCGATCCCGAAAGTTCGTTACGCCGACACTGTCCTGAGCCTTCGCAGGCGAGATGGACGCAAGACCGAGCGTCAGCAGCGGGAGGACGAAACGGATCATGCGGCAGTGTTCCTTTTGGCGGGACGGGCCATCAACCTTCCCAGCGTATCTGCGTGGTGCGGCATCGCGGCAGCGGCCTGCTCGAGCTGGCGTTCCTGCGATGCGAGAAAATCGCGGAGGTCATGTTCGGCCATGGCATCGGCCAGCGGATTGTAGTGATTGGCCGAGACGCCCTGTCCGGCGAAAACCTGGAACCAGGCGACCTCGGTAAACAGTTCTTCATGCTCGCGATGGATGTGGCCCGTATCGCGCCACTGGTCGATCTTGCACTGTAAGGTGGCAGGCAGCCCAAGCGCGCGCATGGCATCCCAGAAGGGCTCGCCTTCGCGCCCGTTAGCCCAGTAATGGAGGACGAGAAAATCCCGCACGCGGCTCCATTCGAAATCGGCCTGTGCATTGAAATGGTCAATCGTCGACGGCGTGGCCCTGCCGGCGGGCAGAAGTTGCAGGAACCGGGCAAGCGCGCTTTGCACCAAGTGGATACTGGTAGATTCGAGCGGCTCCATGAATCCCGCCGCCAGACCCAGTCCCAGGCAATTGCCTACCCATTGCCGCCTCCGCTTACCGGTGGTGAAGCTCAGCAGACGCGGGTCGCCGTCGGGGCTCCCGTCCAGATTGGCGAGTAGCGTATCGGCCGCATCGGCCTCGCTGCAGAATTGCGAACTGAAGACGTAGCCGTTTCCGATCCGGTGCTGCAGCGGAATGCGCCACTGCCAGCCGGCCTTGCGCGCTATCGCGCGGGTGTAGGGGGTGAAATCACCGCCGCTGGCGCAAGGCACCGCCAGAGCGCGGTCGCAGGGCAGCAGATTCGACCAGTCATCGAACCCTGCCCCCATCGCCCCCTCGATCAGCAGCGCGCGAAAGCCGGTGCAGTCGATGAAGAAATCGGCTTCCAGCCGGCGGTCGCCATCGAGCACGAGTGCCGCAATATCTCCGGTTTCGCCGTCGCGTTCCACCCGCTCGATGGTACCTTCGGTGCGCAAGGCACCCCGCGTTTCGGCATAATGGCGCAGGAATGCGGCATAGAGCGAGGCGTCGAAGTGATAGGCGTAAGGCAAGTCCGCACCGCCCGGCCCCGGCATGCGCAGATTGCGCGCGGCGATCTCGTTGGGCGAATAATGCGCCAGGTCCTTCGCATGGCCGAGCGCCTTGGCGCGCAGCCAGTAATGGCGAAAAGCGATAAGGCCCGACGATTGCCCGACCGGGCCAAACGCGTGCATGTAGCTATGGCCTTCACCGCGCCAGCCATCGAACGCGATGCCGAGCTTGAAGCTGCCTTTGGTCTCGCGCAGGAACTCGGCCTCGTCGATGCCCAGCGCCTGATTGAAATGGCGGATCTGCGGGATCGTCGCTTCGCCCACGCCGACCGTGCCGATTGATTCGCTTTCGACCAGTTCGACCCGGTAGTCGGGCGGCAAAAACCGGGCCAGCAGCGCGGCCGCCATCCAGCCGGCGGTCCCGCCGCCGGCGATCAGGATGCGAAAGGTGCGGTTGTCATTCACGGCTCAACCCTGTTTCCCGAGACGGCAAGGTGTGGCGGCGCGTTTGCCTGCGAAACCTTGGAAAGGATAGGGCGGCATGGCCGCGCGGAACCGCGCCGCCCTTTCCGGGAGAAACACTAGAACTTGTACGTGAACCCGGCCAGGAAACGGCGGCCGTATTCCTGATAGTCGATTACCGCGCGTGGTTCGGGCACGTCAAACTGCGAAACGAAAGGTGCATTGGTCAAATTCTGGCCCTGGATGTAGAGCGAAAGGCCTTCGAGCGCGCTACCCGACTGGAATTCGTAACCGATCTGCGCATCGAAGATGGTTTCCGCTCGCGCCAGGCGGCGTGTCGGCGATCCTCCGAAACCGGTAAAGTCGGCCAGGAACTCGGACCGGTACCGCACGCTGCCGCGCGCGCTGAAGCCGTTGAGATCGTAATAGAGCGTGCCGTTGGCGACCCATTCGGAATATCCCGGGATCTGGTCGGTATCGCCGTTCGCATTCTCGACCTTGGTCTTCGTGTAGCCCGCCCCGCCGGTAACGCCGAAGCCGTTGAGCGCACCGGTGAAGACATCGAACGGCACCGTCGCGGCCAGTTCGACGCCGTAGAAATTGCCGCCGCCCGTGTTCACTTCGGAATCGAGGAAACCGATCGTGGTGGCCGGGGTCTGCCCGGCCGGCTGCGGGAACGGTGCGTAGTCGAAGATCACGCGAGACCCGTCAATATAGCTGACCAGATCCTTGTAGAAGACCTGCGCCGCGACCACCCCGGCGCCCCCGGCGAAATATTTTTCTATATTCAAATCGACAGCATTGGCACGATAGGGGCGCAGCAGCGGATTACCGCCGCCGCCACTGATGAAGGGCGCTTCGCCCGTCGGACTTTCACCCGCATTGTTATTGATGCCGTAGCTGATAGCGACACGCAGGTCGTCGAGTTGCGGGCGCTGGATCTGGCGGCTGGCGGCCACACGGAACACCCATCCACTATCCGTGCGCAGAGACAGGTTGGCACTGGGCAGGACGTCCCAGTAATTATCGCCGAGCGAAAGATCGACGCGGTCTGCCGCGCCGTCGCCATCGATATCGGCGAATGCGACACCGGTCGAATTCTGTTCGGTATTGATTGCCTGCACGCCGACATTCCCGGTCAGCACGCCCAGGCCCATTTCCTGCTCGATATCGAGCTGCAGATATGCGGTCATCAGCTTTTCGGTGATGCCGTAGGCCTTGGCCGGAACGTCGTTCGACGGGTTGGGATCGAGCACAAGCGTGCCGTCCGCGATCAGGTCGCGCACATCGTAGCTGACGATCGGGCCTAGACCGAGATAGCCAAGGTCGGTCTCGCGCAGCAGCGCGCTATTCGGGATGGCCACTTCGGTCGCGCCGTTTGCGGGGGACACGAAAAATTCGTCCGGAGTGAGGTTCTTGGATCGATCAGTATAGGCGAGGCCGAAATTGATCTTGGAGAAGAAGCCACCCAACTCCTTGCCCACGCCTAGACGATACTGGAACAGCTCATCTTCCACGATACGGTCATTGTAATATCCCGCCTGGATCCGGTCGCCGCCCCAGCCGAGCGGATCGGTCAGCACGATCAGGTTCGGATCTCTGTAATCGAGCGTAGGTGAAAAGCTGGTACCTTCTGTCCCAGAGATGAAATCGATCGTATCGGTCGCACCCACTCCGGCGCCGTAACCGGTACCCGAGTAGCTTTCGATGCTGAGTTCTTCACGGTCGGTGCGCGAATAGCCGAAATCGAAGAAGGCATTCCAGCCGTCATTGCCTTGGTAGTCGAGATTGATGCCGCCCGAATAAAGATCGGCCTTGCGCTGGAATACGTCATTGCGAACCACGCCCTCGACGTTTTCGAACGTGCCCGCCTCGGCAAAACCGCCGAATGGGCCATCGACCACGGTGGTATTCGTGGGCGCACCGTTGAAGCCCAGAGGCAGTTCGATTCCGCGCTTGGACTGATCGTCGTCGAAGTTGGAATAGAAGCCGTCGACCGTAACCATGAAAGTCGGGCTGGCTTCGAACTGCACCGTGCCGTTGACGCCGAAGCGCTTGAGTTGAGTGGAGGTGACGAAGCTCTTGTTACCGCCGATCACGAAGGGATTGCCTGTCGTTCCGTCACCGGCATAGCCCCAAGCGTTGAATTCCTGCAGTTGATAGGGCTCGTCGGTATAGGCGGCTGCCAGCGCCACGCCCAGCGTATCGTCGGCGAACTGGTCGACAAAGGTCGCATTTACACGGTAGCCGAATTCCTTCGACCCGGCATTGAGCGTGCCCAGATCGGCATAGGACCCCTTCGCACCGACAGCTAGGATACGTTCGTCTGCCTCGAGCGGACGGATGGTACGCACATCGATCGTCCCGACGAGGCCCTGGCCGATAAGGCTGGCCGATGGTGTCTTGTAAACATTGACTTGGTTGACGACTTCGGAAGGGTATTGGTCAAATTCGACCGCCCGGTTGTCGCCGGTCGAGGTCTGTTCGCGCCCGTTCAGCAGCGTCTGGGAGAAGTCGGGGCCGAGCCCGCGAATGGCGATGACGTTTGCGCGGCCGTTGAGGCGCTGCGAAGTGACGCCAGGCAGGCGGGCGATCGATTCCCCGATGGAATCGTCGGGCAGTTTGCCAATGTCTTCTGCCGTTACCGATTCCAGGATCAGGTCGCTGTTGCGCTTGGTGCTGACCGAAGTCGCCAGCGACTCGCGAAAGCCGGAAACGATGATAACATCGTCGGATTGCGCATCGGCGTCCGCTTCCGCCTCGACATCGACGTTCGGATCGACGTCCTGCGCGACTGCCGGTGTCGCCATCGCGGCCAGCGAAACGGCAAATGCCGACATGCTGACGGTGGCGGTAAATCTGTTGCGATTTGCCATTTCAAAGCTCTCCCCAAAAGGCCCGGAACCGTTCTCGGTTGCCTGGGCCGCAGTCCAATTCTCGACAGGTCCTGCGTGGTGCAAACCACCTGTACGGCGCTGGCATATGTCGGGATCGGCAAGTCGCGATAGACAGCATACGTATGTGATTGCGCCGCAACACGGCTTGGTGCAATTTTGCCATAGCCTCGCCAAAATAGCCGATCCCCGCGGGACCCGAGCGCTTCAAGTTGCCTGTCCCGTTCCGTGTACCTATGGTCGCGGGCGAAATAGTATGGGAGCACTGCCCCGGAGGAGGAGAGCGATGGGTCGAAAGCCGACGGGTCGGCCGACCAGTTTCGATATCGCCTATGCCGCAGGGGTATCGCAGCCCACGGTGAGCCGCGCGCTCCGCGGCGACAAATCGGTCAGCGCCAATACCCGGGCAAGGATCGAAGCCATCGCTCGCGATCTCAATTATACGGTCGACAAGAACGCCTCGTCATTGCGTAGCCAGAGGTCGAATACGATCGCGCTGCTGTTTTTCGAAGACCCGACTCCCGACGAGAGCATGATCAACCCATTCTTCCTCGCGATGCTCGGCTCGATCACCCGGGCCTGCGCCGACCGCGGTCTAGACCTGTTGATATCGTTCCAGCGCATGGAGGATGACTGGCACGTCCAGTACCAAGACAGCCACCGTGCCGACGGGCTGATCCTGCTGGGCTATGGCGATTACACCAAATACCGCGAAAGAATGGAGCAGCTCGTCCGACAGGGCACGCATTTCGCGCGCTGGGGTTCGGTTTCGAGCGACACGAGCGGCGTCACGGTCGGGACGGATAACGTCACCGCCGGCAAGCTCGCCGGTCGGCACCTGATTGAGAGTGGACGACGGCGCATTGCTTTTCTCGGCCATGCCGACGACCACTATCCGGAATTTGCCGGCCGGTACCGTGGGTTGCTGGAAGCAATGCAGGACGGGGGAATCGCAAAAGACGCGGCGCTCCAGTTCGATGCGCTGACAACCGAAGAAGAGGGCTGGACTGCCGCGAAAGGCCTGCTCGACAGCGGCGCACAATTCGATGCGATTTTCGCGGCCAGCGACTTGATCGCCATTGGCGCAATGCGGGCTCTGGCCGAGGCCGGCCGCCGCGTTCCGCAGGACGTCGCGGTGGTCGGTTTCGACGATATCCCCGCGGCCAGCCTCACGACCCCCCCGTTGACCACGGTGATGCAGGACATTCGCGGCGCGGGGCAGGCGCTTGTCGAGACGCTGCTGGCACAGATCGAGGGACGCGACCTCCCCCCGCGAAAACTCCCTGGAAAGCTGGTTGTGCGCGGCAGCAGCGGTAGAACTTAGCGGGCCAGCGTATTCGTATACGCACTTGGCGCGGACAGCGCGCCGTGCCAGCGTTCGTCACGAGCAATGCTGCAGCGGGCACAAAGACCGGCGTGGCCAGGGACGAGGGACTTCGCATGACGCAGGCGTTGCGGGAAAAACCGCGCCAGAATTTCGCCGGGCTGTGGAATATCAGCTTCGGGTTTTTCGGCATCCAGATCGGCTTCGCACTACAGAATTCAAACATGAGCCGCGTCTTCCAGACGCTGGGATCGAGCATCGACGACCTGCCCGCACTGTGGGTGGCGGCACCGCTTACCGGCCTGCTCGTGCAGCCGATCATCGGCCACCTTTCGGACCGCACCTGGAATCGCCTCGGGCGCCGCCGCCCCTATTTCCTCACCGGGGCCATCCTGTCCGCCATTGCACTGTTCCTGATGCCGTTGAGTCCCGCTTTCGGCGCTCCACTGTTATTCGCCGCAGCAATGCTCTGGATGCTCGATGCGTCTCTCAACATCTCGATGGAGCCCTTCCGCGCATTTGTCGGAGACATGCTGCATGCCGATCAGCACGCCGCCGGCTATGCGGTGCAGACAGCCTTCATCGGCGCAGGTGCCGTGGTGGGATCGATCTTCCCCTGGCTTCTCGAACAGGCCGGCGTCAGCAACGTGGCGCCGGACGGAGGTATCCCGGATACGGTTAAGTTGAGCTTCTGGGGCGGCAGCCTCGCGCTCTTCTCGGCGGTCATGTGGACCATCGTCACGACGAAGGAATACAGTCCGGACGAGCAGGCGGCCTTTGCAAGCGGAGAGGTCGATCCGCCAACGCAGCCGGTCCGCGCGCTTGCCAGCAAGAGTTATGTCGGCAGCACCCTCTGGGTGGTTGCAGGTCTGCTTGCGGTCCTCGCCGTCGACGCTCTCGGGCTCGAGAAAGAAGTCCTTTTGCTCGGCGCCTTGCTGATTGCCTACGGCTTTCTGAGCGCAATCGGGATCTCGCTCGCCAAGCGGGGCAGGACCGCCAACATGCTCTCCAACATCGTAGGCGACTTCTCAGGGATGCCCGAAGTCATGAAACGCCTGGCGCTGGTGCAATTCTTCAGCTGGTCGGCGCTTTTCATCATGTGGATCAACACCACGCCGATCGTCACACAATATGTCTTCGGCAGCACCGATACCGCGAGCTTCGCCTACAACGAGGGCGCAAACTGGGTGAACGTGCTCTTCACAGTCTATAACGGCGTTGCCGCCATCGCCGCCCTTGCGCTTCTACCCGCGATGAGCCGCCGCCTCGGCCAAGTCACGACCCATTCAATTTGCCTGACGCTTGGCGCTGCGGGCTTTCTGATGTTCTTCTTCGTGCGCGATGCCGGGGCATTGCTGCTGGCGGAGGTGGGCATCGGCATCGCGTGGGCCAGCATCCTGGCCATGCCCTACGCCATTCTCGCCAGCAACCTTCCGCAGGCAAAGCTGGGCATATTCATGGGCCTGTTCAACGTGTTCGTCGTTGTCCCGCAGCTGCTGGTTGCGACCGTCATGGGTAGTATCATGCAGGCGTACTTTCCGGGCGAGCCGGTGTGGACCATGCTGTTTGCGGCGGCGAGCTGGCTGATCGCGGCGCTGGCCATGCAGCGCGTGCAAGCCGCGATCCCTTCGGAGAAATCCCATGCATAGGCTCGTCGCTACCGCTGCGGCGCTAGCCATTCTCGCAAGCGGGATAGACGCGCGTGCCGACGCTCCCTCGCCGCCCGGTTGGGAAGCCCGGGACAAGGTGACACTGGCGCACCCCGAATGGGCCCGCAACGCAGTGCTCTACCAGATCAATACCCGCCAGTTCACAGCCGAAGGAACCTTCGCCGCTGCCATGCAGGAACTGCCGCGCCTCAAGGAGCTGGGCGTCGATATTCTCTGGCTCATGCCGATCCACCCGATCGGCGCGGAACACCGCAAGGGCACCCTTGGCAGCCCCTATTCCGTGCAGGACTATTACGCGGTGAACCCCGAATTGGGTACCGAGGAGGACTTTCGCGCCTTCGTCGATGCCGCACATACGCAGGGCTTCAAGGTGATCCTCGACCTCGTCGCCAACCACACCGCCTGGGACAACGAACTCGCAAAGCAGCATCCCGACTGGTACGAGAAAGACTGGAAGGGCGACTTCCGCCCGACCCCCTGGTGGGACTGGTCCGACATCATCGACCTCGACTGGTCCAAGCCCGGCGTGCGCGAGCATGTTGGCGGGGCCATGGAATATTGGGTCCGCGAGTTTGGCGTCGACGGATATCGCGCCGACGTGGCGGGTTACGTCCCGCTCGATTTCTGGGAGACCGCGCGGGCGCGGCTCGACGCGATCAGGCCGGTCTTCATGCTTGGCGAGGTGCAGCAGGCCGCCTTTCACTACGCCGCCTTCGATGCGACCTATGCTTGGGACTGGCACAACACGTCGAAGAACGTCGCGAAAGGCAAGGGCGATGCGACCAGCTTCTACGGCTATTATGCCGAGAACGAGAGCCTGTGGCCGCGCCAGGCCATGCGCATGACTTATATCGAGAACCACGACAGCAACGCGTGGGAAGGCACGACGCAGGAGAATTACGGGGCCGCACTCGATGCGATGACCGTGCTTTCCTTCACCGGCGAAGGCCTGCCGCTGATCCATAACGGAATGGAAGCCTGCAACGCGAAGAGGCTCGAATTCTTCGAACGCGATCCCATCGACTGGGGCCGTGGCGAAGATTGTGCCTATGGCGATCTGCTCAAGAACCTGATTGCCTTCCGCAAGGCCAATCCGGCGCTCGCCAACGGTCAATGGGGCGCACGCATGCACAAGTTGGAAACCGACCGTCCCAAGCAGGTCTTCGCATGGGTGCGGACGGCGGGCAAAAACCGGGTCGTCGCTTTCTTCAACTTCGGCGATAAGCCGGTGACGGTCACGCCCACAAGCGCGCTTGCCGATGGGACTTATGAGCGGTTCGGCACTTCCGAGCGAATAGTCCTGCGAGAAGGGCGGGAGCTTCGTCTGCCCGGGTGGGGCTATCTGCTCCTGGCCCGCAATTGAAAACGCGATCGGTTGGGCCCCATCGAATCCGCTTCTAGTGATACTCGGCGGTAGAAGAACGGGCCGCGCTTTCCTGTCCGATAGTGAATATACCACCTGAGTTGCCGTCAGATCGGCAGTTACTACCGTATCGTCTAAAGCTGCTGCTTACTTAATGGCCGTTTTCTCTGTGACAGACGTCAAAAGCGGACCAACAGCAAACGGCCCACTTCTGGACGCCACCGACGCTGCCACTATTGTAAATCTATAAACCTAGAGCACAAAATAGGGCCGAATCCATTGCGCATAAAGAAGACCCTGGACGTCATCCAATGATGAACGAATTCACCCCAGTTTGGCAAAGTTGGCCACCCCCGGTGCCGGCTGTCGCGAGTGGCGTATCGGGGCGGGAGACGGCCCGCCAAGCCCCCCTGCCGCATCGACAACCTTCGAAAGCCTGTCCTCATCGATCCGGTAATAGACAAGCTTGGCATCCTTGCGGGTCTTCACCAGGCCCGCGTTGCGAAGGACCGCCAGTTGCTGTGATAGCGTCGGCTGCCCAATCTCGGCTGCGTCGTCGATCTCTCCGACATTGCGCTCGGTCCCGGTCAGCGCCTGCATGATACGCAAGCGCACTGGGTGCGCGAGGGCCTTCAAGACATCGACTAACTCATCTTCGGTCATTTGCGAGCCCCTCGCTTGGTTTCCTTCATGAACCAGTCGGTCTGGCCCTTGGCGGAGAATACCGTATCCAGCGATGCGTCGGGCTGAGCCAATAGGGCTTCTCCGGGCGCCCAGTTTGCAGGGGCCAGGACTGGCCCGTTGTCTACTGCCTGAAGAGCATCGAGCGTTCGCAACATCTCCGGGGTCGAACGGCCCACATTGGCAGGATAGCAGGTCATTGCACGGATCACCCCGCTCGGGTCGATGAAGAACGTCGTGCGCACCGTCGCGCTGTCATTATCGTTCGGCGCGACCATGCCATAGGCTCGCCCAATCACGAGCGTCGGGTCCTCAACGATCGGAAAACGCACCTCGACGTCATAACGATCGCGGATCAGCCGCAGCCATGCGAAGTGCGAAAAAAGGCTGTCGACGGAAAGCGCCATCAGAGCGCAGTCGCGCGCTTCGAACTCGCCCGCTGCCTCAGCCAAAGCGACGAACTCGGTCGTGCATACCGGCGTGAAATCGGCCGGGTGCGAGAACAGGATCAACCACCGCCCCCGGTAATCGGAAAGGCGAACATCTCCTGTCGTGCTTCGCGCAGAGAAGTCTGGCGCCCCATCTCCGATACGCAGTCCCGCGCATGGCGCTGCGCGCTCACCATCGGCTTTGATCGTGTCTGTCATCGGACCCTCATACCACTTGACAGACCAATAGCAACACATATAAACAGTTTATGTAATTGAATGGAGATGCCGCTATGGCCGGAGATCAAAGCCTCAATCGCGCCACTGCACAGATCGAACGCGCGCAAGCCGACAAATGCCTGCGCCCCTCGATTGCAGGATTTTTCGACGAAGCGACGAATACCGTGTCGTATGTCGTTCACGACCCTAAGACGGATGAAGCGGCGATCATCGATTCGGTTCTGGACTTCGAGGCGGCGTCAGGACGCACCTCGAACGGCTCGGCAGACCGGATTATCGAGTATGTCACTTCTAATAATCTTAAAGTGACATGGCTGATCGAAACGCACGCGCATGCCGATCATATTTCGGCTGCGCCCTATCTGCAGGAACGGCTGGGCGGTAAGCTGGCTATCGGACGCGACATCATCCGTGTGCAGGAGGTGTTCGGCAAGCTCTTCAATGCGGGTACCGATTTCGAACGTGATGGATCGCAGTTCGACAAGCTCTTCGAGGATGGTGAGACTTTCAAAATCGGCCAGCTCGAAGGCATTGCTCTGCACGTGCCCGGTCACACCCCTGCCGATATGGCATTCATTATCGGTGATGCCGCGTTCGTAGGCGATACCATCTTCATGCCGGACTTCGGGACCGCACGCGCCGATTTCCCCGGCGGTGACGCGGGACAACTGTTCCGTTCGATCCGTCGGCTGCTTTCCCTTCCGGACGAGACACGACTGTTCCTGTGCCACGACTACAAGGCGCCGGGACGCGACGAATATGCCTGGGAGACGACCGTCAAGCAGCAGCGCGAGGAGAATGTGCATGTGAAGGATGGCGTCACCGAAGAGGACTTCGTCGCCATGCGGACCGACCGCGACAAGACGCTCTCCATGCCCAAGCTGATCATGCCTTCGGTGCAGGTCAACATCCGCGGTGGGCGGCTGCCTGACCCGGAAGAGAACGGCGTCAGCTACATCAAGATTCCGGTCAACGCGGTATGACGTTGCCCGGTTTTCCCGAAGCCGCACCCCTTGCCGGACTGGCGGGCGGAGTTCTGATCGGCCTTGCTGCGGCGGTCATGCTGCTGGGCCTTGGCAGGATCGCTGGCGTTTCCGGCCTTGCTGCCAAGGCAGTCGGGCTCGGCGGCAGCGGCATTGCAAGCGGCGGCGCATGGATGTTCGTCATCGGCCTGCCGCTGGGGGCGCTGATCGTGGTGCTGGCATCGGGCGGAATTAACGCCACCTTTGCGAGCCCGGCCACTCTTGCAATTGCCGGTCTCGTCGTTGGCATTGGCACGCGCCTTGGTAGCGGGTGCACCAGCGGACACGGCGTCTGTGGTGTTAGCCGCCTTTCGGCGCGATCGATAGTCGCCACGCTGACCTTCATGGCCACCGGCATTGCGACCGTCGCGATCATGAACGCACTCGGACTGGAGGGGCTGTGATGCGGACCGCCATAACCTCTCTTATCTCGGGCATTCTGTTTGGTGCGGGCCTCGCCCTTGGCGGCATGACCGATCCTGCCCGGGTGCGCGGCTTTCTCGACATCTTCGGTGACTGGGACCCCACGTTGGCCTTCGTGATGGGCGGTGCTGTCATCGTGATGGCGATCGCGTGGCGGATCGCGCCTCGCATGGCCGGGCCGCTGTTCACAGGCGAATTTCATTTGCCGACCAAGTCTGATCTCACCCCCCGCCTTATCGGCGGGGCAGCCCTGTTCGGTATTGGCTGGGGAATTGCCGGACTGTGTCCGGGCCCTGGAATTGCTGCTCTTGTGATCGAACCTGCGGCGGCCGCGATATTCGTTGTTGCGATGCTTGCAGGCATGGCTGTTGTCCGGCTTTTTGAAGGAGCATCGTCATGAAGCTCGCACATGTAAGCGAGACGTTCGCCGTCTCTCCTCAACTTAAACCCAGCGACATGCGCGGGCTTGCCGATGCTGGATTTAAGGGTGTGATCTGCAACAGGCCGGACGGCGAAGAGCCGAACCAGCCCACGGTCGCATCATTGCAAGACGCCGCCGAAGCCACCGGGTTGGACTTCCATCATATCCCGGTCTCGGGGGGCGAGTTTCCGCTGGTTGCGATCAAGGCTTTCGCCAAGATCCGCGGAGAAGCGGACGGCAAGGTGCTTGCCTTCTGCCGGACCGGCTCGCGCTCCATCACGCTCGATGCACTCGCCAACATCGAGAATGAAAGTGCTGACGAGCGCATCGAGCGCGCACAGCGCGCCGGCTACGATCTTTCCGGCTTGCGCGATCGGCTCGGCGAATAACGAAAACATATTGGAGAGTTTGTCATGGCCCGAAGCCTAAACCACGAAGTCGTTATCATCGGAGGCGGTTCGGCAGGGATCGCAACTGCATCATCGATGCTCAAGCGGCGTCCATCGCTCGACATCGCCATCGTCGAGCCGAGCGAGGATCATTACTACCAGCCCGGCTGGACGATGGTCGGCGGGGGCGTTTTCGACGCACCTGCCACGCGCCGCACCACGGCGAGCGTGATGCCGAAGCAGGCAAAATGGCTCAAGCAAGCCGCCGCTTCCTTCCAGCCCGAAAGCAACCAAGTCACTCTCGCGGACGGCACTACGATCACCTACCGGGTTCTGATCGTCGCTCCGGGAATCCGGCTTGCCTGGGAAAAGATCGACGGTCTGGAGGAGGCGCTCGGCAAAAACGGCGTCACGTCCAATTATCGCTATGACCTTGCACCTTACACCTGGGAGCTGGTGCGCAACCTCAAATCGGGCCGCGCGATCTTCAGCCAACCGCCTATGCCCATCAAGTGTGCAGGCGCGCCGCAAAAGGCCATGTATCTGTCGTGTGATGCATGGTTGGAACGCGGCGTCCTCGGCGATATCGATGTCGAGTTTCGCAATGCCGGTGGTGTTCTGTTCGGCGTGAAGGAATACGTCCCGGCGCTGATGGAATACATCGAGAAATACGGCATCGACCTCAAACTCAACCAGACGCTCGCCGCGGTCGACGGCCCCGCTAAGAAAGCAGTCTTCAAGACCGAAGCCGGTGAGGAAACAGTCGACTTCGACATGCTTCATGCGGTTCCGCCGCAGGTTGCTCCGCAGTTTGTCGCCGACAGTCCCCTCGCCAATGCCGAGAGCGGCTTTGTCGATGTCAACAAACTTACGCTCCAGCACGTTCGCTATCCTAACGTTTTCGGCCTCGGAGACGCAGGATCGACACCGAATGCCAAGACGATGGCCGCCGCGCGCAAGCAGGCACCGATCGTGGCGGTCAATGCACTCACACAGCTCGATGCAAAGCAGCCCGTGGCCGACTACGATGGCTATGGCTCCTGCCCACTGACGGTCGAGCGTGGCAAAATCGTGCTCGCCGAATTCGGATATGACGGAAAGCTTCTGCCGAGTTTCCCGAAATGGCTGATCAACGGCACGCGACCGCGCAAGCTGAGCTGGCTTCTGAAGTCTGAGGCGCTGCCGTGGATTTACTGGAACGGCATGCTCAGGGGCCACGAATGGTTGGCCAAGCCGCATGCCAAGAAGGCAGCGTAACAGGACATGATCGACGCTCTGCATTTGGGACTTGGCGCACTATCTGGCGCACTTGTTGGATTTACCCTTGGCCTGGTAGGCGGTGGGGGCTCAATCCTTGCCGTTCCATTGATGGTCTATCTCGTTGGCGTAAAGAGCCCTCACATCGCCATCGGCACGAGCGCGCTGGCTGTCGCTGTCAATGCTGCTACCGGGTTGCTGCAGCACGCCCGCGACCTGAATGTGCGCTGGCGCTGCGGCTTCATGTATGCGGGCGCCGGCATCGTTGGCGCTTTGGCAGGATCGACACTGGGGAAGAACTTCGACGGCCAGAAGCTGCTGTTCCTGTTCGCTCTCCTGATGATCGTGGTCGGCGCGCTCATGCTCCGCAGCCGCAAGGCGGAAGGCACGCCGGGGGCTGCGTGCAATCGCCGCAACGCGCCCAAGGTTCTTGGATATGGGCTGGGCACAGGTGCTTTCAGTGGATTTTTCGGCATTGGCGGTGGCTTCCTGATCGTTCCGGGCCTGATTGCCTCGACCGATATGGTCATGATCAACGCGGTCGGAACAAGTCTGATCGCCGTCACGGCCTTTGGGCTCACTACGGCGGCGAACTATGCGCTGTCCGGGCTAGTCGATTGGGCGTTGGCAGCTGTCTTCATCCTCGGCGGTATCGGTGGAGGATATTTTGGAACGCGGCTGGCGAAAAGATTGTCGGGCGGCGGCCAACTCAAAACAGTCTTCGCTGGTCTCATCTTCGTGGTGGCGATCTATATGCTCTGGAAGAGTTGGAACGCGTTATGACCGCGATCTCTCGTAAAGATGCCCGCTGAATGAGATCGAAGCTCTGATCGCGTAGGGGATGGCGATTGCGAGAGTTGCCGCGAGATCAGGATATCCGAAAAGACCTCTTACCGCTGAAGTTACACGCTCCAGAAGTTCGAGCAGACGGAACGAGATTGTGCGCCTACGTGTCGCCCGCAAGTAGCTCCCGATAAAGTGGAGACGCAGCATTTGTGGGATTTCTGAAAGTCCGCTTAGTGTGCCTTCGTCAGAAGCGGACAGTCTCCAAGAGCCCCAGAAACTGTAATAAAGTTTCCACCACATTCCTGCCGAGTGAATCCGCAAATCCCAGAATTCTGCCAATTTTCGAAGATGGCGCACCCGACATCAATATGATGGGCACTCAGATCATTGGGAAATTTACATTAGGCGCGACAAATGAAGGCCGATCTTCAGCTTTCCTTCCGGACGATGGATATGCCCGGCAAATTTCTGAACACTGGACATCCCTGACGAAGGCAACATGTCCAACGTCGAGCTTATATTCGCCCCCCCTAAGCCGATCGCGGTCCACCAGCTCTAAGGGGCGGACTGCGAGTGATCTCACTAGCGCCAGAAAGCTCAGTGCAGGTGGCTTCTGCACTTTCATGAGTGATACCGGCGTACTGTCCGCGCCAATTTGTGGCAATTTCGACCGGCCATTCGCACAAGCTTAAAAGGACACGTTTCCCTTTATTGTGTTTTTCTAACGACGCATCGAAAACCGATGTGCGACGTGGCTGTATCGATCATTTCAGGGTGCCGGGCCGCCGGTCGATAGCGTTGGCAGTAGTTCGCCGCACACAGGTGGGAACCGCCCTTCAGGACTTTACGACCGATCCGGACGTCCGGCATCCCGGGATCAAAACTGTGCGACAGTCGGCCGCCGCGCGGATTTTCGAGCGTGCAGCAATTCTGCCCGCGCACCTTCTTGTTCGCCGTGATCGGGCGCTCGCTCCACCAGTCCTTCGTCCATTCCCAGACATTGCCGATAAGGTCGTGCAGGCCATAATCATTGGCCGGAAAAGCGCCGACAGGGGAGGTGCGCTCGTACCCGTCATCCAGCGTGTTCTCGTAGGGGAAATTGCCCTGCCAGAAGTTGGCGAGCATCTTGCCGTCGGGTGCCAGCGTATCGCCCCACGCGAACTCGGTACCGTCGAGACCGCCACGGGCGGCATATTCATGCTCGGCCTCGGTGGGCAGCGACTTGCCCGCCCATTTCGCGTAGGCGAGCGCATCCTCGTAGGCGACCTGGACCACCGGATGGTCCCACAGGCCCAGCGTATCGATATCTTCGCCCGGGCCGTAGGGATGGCGCCAGTCGGCCCCGAACACGAACTGCCACCAGTTCGCCGGATTGCGCAGGTCGACGGGGCCGGGTGCCTTGCGGAACACCAGCGCGCCGGCCTGCGCCATTTCGGGCAGCATGCCTGGATAAAGCTTCGGGTCGGGCGCCTTTTCCGCCAGCGTGACATACCCCGTCTGCTCGACGAAGTCGGCATACTGGCGGTTCGTCACCGGCGTCGTATCCATCCAGAAGTCGCTCACGCGCACTTTGCGAAGCGGCGCTTCCTCGGGATAGAATTTCTCCGATCCCATGGTGAAGGTGCCGCCTTCCACCAGGACCATGCCCGTTCGATCGCTGCTCATTATCCTTCCTTCCGGTCGCCGGTGTAGCTGTCGTCATAGCGATAGCGCGACCGCAGGTAGGCGGGGCCTTCGGAAAGGGGAAGCGCACCGTACCGCTTGGCCTCTTCCTGCCAGGCGTCCTGCATCATCCGCAGACGTTCGGGGAACCGCTGCGCGAGATTGTTGGTCTCGGCGGGATCGGCAGACAGGTCGAACAGCTCCCAGCGATCATCCTCGAACCGGGTGCCGGGGCGATGCATGCCAACGGCGCGCCACTTGCCGACCCGGATCGCACGATTCCCGCGCAGTTCGAAATACTGGACCGGGCGCGGGTCCGGGGCGAAGTTCGATCCGAAGGTCGGGGCAATAGACTGCCCCGCAACGGGCAGAACGGGGCTTCCGGCAGGATCGTGCGCCAGATCCGCCCCAGCGATGTCTGCAATCGTCGGGGCCAGATCGACGAAATCGATGCTCTGCCGCCTGATCTCGCCGCGCTGGGCGATACCGGCGGGCCAGGCGACGACCATCGGCACCCGGACCCCGCCCAGATAGGGCCAGCTCTTGTACCGGCGGAAGGGCGTGTCGCTCAGCATTGCCCAAGGGCGCTGGTATTCGATGTGGGTTTCCAGCAGCGCGTCGAGATCGTCGGCCAGCGCCGCTGCATCCGCCGGACGCGGCGGATAAAGGTGCCCGAAGCTTCCGGTCTGCCCCGCTTCCGCTGCCCCGCCATTATCCGACACGAGCATGAAAATCGTGTTGTCATAGCGGCCGGTGCGCTTCAGGTGATCGACCAGCCTTCCGATCTGCTCGTCCGCATGGGTCAGGAAACCGGCATAGATTTCCATGTAGCGGGCATAGACCTTGCGCTCGTCGTCGCTCAGATCGGCCCAGCGACGGTCGCCGCTGTTGCCGTCGGTCATCGCGGCGTCGGCGGGCATGATGCCGAGCGACTTCATCCGCGCCAGCCGTTCCTCGCGCAACACGTCCCAGCCACGGTCGAACCGGCCAGCGTAGCGATCCGCATATTCGCGCGGCACCTGCAACGGCGCATGCGTTGCGCCGAACGCCAGATAGAGGAAATACGGGTCTGCCTGCTCGACATTGTCGATCGCCGAGATCGATTCATCGACCAGCGCTGCGGAGAGGTGATAGTCCGGGTCCTGCGGCTGACCGATCGGTGCGTTCTGGCGATAGAGATCGGGCCGGTACTGGTCCGCCCAGCCCGCACGAAAACCGTAGAAGCGATCAAAGCCCATCTGGAGCGGGAAATGGGCATTATTGCCCTCGGTCCCGTCTTCCCACTCGGGCTCCAGGTGCCATTTTCCCATCGCGAAGGTGGCATAGCCGACATCGCGCAACCCTTCGGCGAGCGTGCGCGCCCCTTCGGGCATGACGCCCTGCACCACGTCCCCGGGCGCGGTCTGCTTGCGGGTGATCTCCTCGGCCGCCAGATCGGGCATGTTGACCGTGTGCGTGTTGCGCCCCGTCAGCAGCGATGCGCGCGAGGGCGAACAGATCGCCTTGGAATCGACCCCGGTGTAGCGCAGCCCGGCAGCGGCAAGCGCGTCGATATTCGGCGTCGCAATCTGCGATCCGAAGCAGCCGAGGTCCGAAAATCCTAGGTCGTCGAAGACGATCAGCACGACATCGGGCCGCTCCCGTCCCCCGCCCTGAACAGGACCGCGAGCCATCGGCGCAGCGCAGGCGCCGAGCATGGTGCTGGCGAGGAAAGCAGCCAGCAAGCGGCGGCGAGGTAGCCGGAATTGCGGGATCGCGCTCTCTGCGTTGCTACGCGGCTGATTCATCACGGATCGCTCGCAGCGTCGCATGCCTTGCCCACCGATTCAGGCAAATCGGGCGGCAGCTGCAGGCAGTCCCTAATGGCGTCGTATTCCAGGGTCGGGCGGATCGGCTCGATATCGTCCGGCAACATTGCGCTCAATTGGTCGAGGACATCCGCATGAGCGGGGTCGAGCGCAAGGTTGGTGGTTTCCTGACGATCGGCCTGTACGTCGTACAGTTCTTTGCGACCGTCCTTCCATTCGGTGTAGCGCCAATTGGCGAAGCGCACGCTGCGCGCACCGGCGATCTGCGTGAACGCGGGGCTATCCCACTGCGTTGTATCCGGGTCTTCGAGCAGCACCTTCAGGCTCTCGCCCTCGTTGCTCGCCATCTTCGGCAGGCCCGCAAGGTCGACGAGCGTTGGGTAGAGATCGACCAGCTCGACCAGGTTGTCGCTCTTGCGCCCGTTGCCCGCCATGCCCGGCGCACGAATGATCAGTGGTACCTTCGTCGCCTGTTCCCACAGGGCGTTCTTCATCCATTGATGATGCTCGCCGAGCAGGAAGCCGTGATCGCTGATGAAGACCACGATGGTGTTGGAATCGAGCCCCTGCTGTTTCAGGCTGGCGAGGATCCGGCCCACCTGCATGTCGACGTAGCTCGCCGATGCGTAATAGGCCCGGATGAAGCCGCGCTGTTCTTCCGGCGTCATCCCCAGATCGGGGCCACCCCAGGCGGCGGTGACATCGAAGGGTTCGGTCACATCGTCAACACTCGTGGTCTCAACGTCGGCCAGCGGGTAACGCCGGAAGAACTCTTCCGGCGTGATTTCGGGCGTGTGCGGGCGGTAGAAGCCTGCCGCGATGAAGAAGGGTTTGCCCTCGTCCTGACTGCGGTCGATCAGGCCTATGACATCGTCGGCAACCAAGCCGTCCGTATAGGAATTGACCGGGCCGTCTCCGGCAAGCCACCCGATGCGCGATCCGCGCCCAAGGCCCGGTGTCGCGTCGTTCAACTGCGGCTCCAGTTCGAGGTCGCGGCCTGCGGGATTGAGCGCGATGTCCCATGATGCCGGATCATCGGCGCCGGGCTTGCCGATGCCTTCGGGCACGCCCTGGTGAAATACCTTGCCCGATCGCGCCGTGAAATAGCCGTTTTCGCGGAAATACTGGGGCAGCGTGACGAGGTTGGGGATACGCTCACGAAGCGGCGTTCGCAGGTCGGTCACACCCACTGTCGAAGGCCTGAGCCCGCTGAGGAACGATGCACGGCTCGGCCCGCACCAGGGGAACTGGCTATAGGCCTCGTTGAAGGCGACGCCGTCGGCAGCGAGATTGTTGAGGTTGGGCGCGGCGATCGGACCGCCGAAGGTATCGAGCCGGGTGTTGAGATCGTCGGAGATGATCAGCAGCACGTTGGGCCGGGTGCTGGGGGCTTCGGCGGTTCGCGCTGCCTGGCTGGCGGCGGGGGCGGAGGGAACCTGCGCAACACCGATGTCGTGCGCAGGTGCACAAGCCTGCAAGCCAAGCAGCGCAGCGGCGGCCGCTCCCGCGAGCAGCCCCCTGCCCTTTCGGCGTCCGCGAAGGGTGTCGGGCCGTTTCATGCTCATTCCTTTGGAAGGTTCTTCAAGAAGTACTGCAAATCGAAGACCGGCTGGTGGGGATTGTAGGTGCCGGCGATGCTCTGGCGCAGAAAGCGTCCGGCATTGCGGATCTGGAGATCGTCCGCCTGTTCCGCTGCTGCGGCGGTGTCGGCGACTCCCGGATCTTTAGCACCGGCCACGAAGGTCAGTGCATTCAGCGCACCCAGTCGGACCGCTTGTATCTGGTCGGGGCCCGTGAGCTGTGAAAGCACGCCGATGGCCTCGCCCCGCAAATCGGTCGGCGTCAAAGCCTCGGCAGCGACCAGGCGAACGTGGACAGAACTGTCGCTGCGCATGGCTGACGCCAACCTGGTGTCGGCGGCGGGTGAGCGGTGCTCGGCCAGCAGCAGGCCGATGGCGGCCCAGTAGCGGACCACCTCGTTCGCATGGTCCATCGCAGCAAGGAAATACCCCGCCGCATCCGGGTCACGGCTGGCCGCGCGTCTGGCGAGAGCCATGATATCGCCGAGCGGATATTTCGCGTTGCTGCGCGTATTCTGCCAGCCCTCCAGCGGCGAGCCTTCGGGGATGAACCCGTTGTCGCGGATCGCCAGCATCTGCCGGTCGAGCGCATCGCGGCACCTCGCGAGCTCCTGGGCATAAGCCGGGTCATCCGCCAGATTGACGAGCTGATCGGGGTCTGCCGACATATCGTAGAGCGCTTCGTAGGGCTGCTCTTCGAAAAAGGCCGATTGCACAGAATCCAGCTCTCCCGCACGCCAGGCGGCATCCCAGTCCTGATAACCCGCCATGCGCCACGCATAAGCCATCTCGGGCCAGTAGGGGCGATGCGGGGTATAGGTGCGCATATAATGCCAGCGCTCGGTCATCGCGACCCGCACCAGCCCGTCGCGCTCGTCCACCCGGTCGCGCGCGCCGAAGGTAAACTCGCGAGGGTCCTCTGTCCGTGCTCCGAGGAATGCCTGCCCCTGCATCGTCTTGGGCACGTCAAGACCGGCCAACGAAAGCACCGTGGGCGCAAGGTCGAGCAGGCTGACGGGGGTTGCGACCTCGGTGCCCATGCCGACGGGAGACAGGTGGCGCCACTTGGGCGGGACATAGACGATCAGCGGGACCTCGAAGCCCTCCCGCCAGGGATAATGCTTGCTGCGCGGCATCGTCCCGCCGTTGTCGCCGTAGTAGAAGACGATGGTATCTTCGGCCAGTCCGTCAGCCTCCAGCTCGGCAAGGCGCGCGCCGAACTCGGCGTCCATCTTCTCCATCAGGTTATGGTAGCTGGCGAAGTTCTCGCGGATGCCCGGCCGATCGGGCAGATAGCCAGGCAGATTGATCTGATCGGGCTCCACTGCGCCCGGCGTCGGTTTGAAAGTGAAGCGTTCGTGGGTTGTCAGCGAATTGAAGACTGCCATGAACGGCTGGCCCTTCGCGCGACCGCGCCAGTGAGCACTTTGGGAGCTTTCATCCCAGATCGCATCGACATCGACGTCGCAATTATAGTCGGTCTTCTCGTTATTGGTGCAATAATAACCCGCGCTGCGCATTAGCTGCGGATAGGTCGGGATCGCGGCGGGCAGATGGGCGGTCGCGCGCATGTGCTGCGCGGGCGCATTGCTCTCGGCATGCATGCCGGTGAGGAAAGCGTATCGCGATGGCGCGCAGACCGATGCGGTGGAGGTAGCATTGCGATAAATGACACCCTTGCGTCCCAGCGCATCGAGATTGGGAGTACGCGCCAGCGGATCACCATAACAACCGAGCCAGGAATTATTGTCCTCGCTTACCAGCCAGAGAATATTGGGCCGCATCCGGAATTCGGTCCCACGAGTTTGGCCATCTGGACGAATGCACGCCCCCAGCCCTGCACTCATGGCGCTCGCTATCATTGTACGGCGACTGATGCCTGCGACTCTCACTTATGGAATGTCCGTTCGCATGGCCGATCCGCCATGTCTCGCAGGCCTGCATATAACAGGACATCCGCTGCGCAATACGTGAGCGGCCCCTCGCCTATTCTTACGGGTACCACGCTCATAGAACCCTCCCCTTTTCTCATTGGGTTAACGCTAAACCATCGCTATTGTCGGCGTCAAGTGAATTGAACCCCGCCGGCCGGGCCGACTGCCGGAATGACCGCGGAAAACATAGGGGGAACACTGGATAGCGGGGATATCTGGTATGGTCGACTTTTCCGGCATTCCTGATTGTAGAAGGCATAGATCGCAGGTAGCAATTTCAACATGAACGAAAAGACAGCGCGGTCGCGACGCAAGGTCGGTCAAGCCGTGACCATTCAAGCCGTTGCGACGCAGGCAAATGTATCCGCGATGACGGTCTCGCATGTGCTTAACGGCACGAAGCGGGTGCGGGACGAAACGCGCGACGCGGTCCTCGCCGCGGTGGAGGATCTTGGGTATGTTCCTAATCTGGCAGCCCGCCAACTGGCTTCGGCCAACGCGATCCGCATCGGCATCATCTATCGCGGCGCACAAAACGCCTTCCTCAGCGCAATGCTGGTCGGGTCGCTAAATGCCGCGGCGCGGCTCGGCGTGCAGGTGCTGCTGCGCAAGTGCGATACATTCGAGCGCGCGGATGCGATTGAGGCCGCTAAATGGTTGATTGGCGGCGGTGCCAACGCGCTTCTACTCAATCCCCCCTATGCGCAGGAACTCTCTGAAAGCGGCGTGGCCAAGGAGTTTGGCATTCCCATTTCCGCAATCGCGCAAGGATCGCCGCTGCCCGGCGTCGATTGCGTAGGGATCGATGAGGCCGCGGCGGCAACCGAAATGACCGAATATCTCATCGGCAAGGGACATCGTAGCATCGGGTTCGTCACCGGACGGCCCGACCTTCCCGCAGCCGAAGGTCGTTTGAATGGCTATCTCTCTGCTTGTCGGAAGCACGGGATCGACGTCAATCCGGAGCACATCGTTACCGGCGATTTCTCTTTCGATTCCGGACTAGCCGCCGGGGAGACGCTTCTCTCACGCGCAGATCGACCCTCGGCAATCTTCGCGAGCAACGACGATATGGCCGCTGCCGTAAGCCTGATGGCACACCGGCTGGGCCTGGATGTGCCTGAAGACGTCGCCATCGCTGGCTTCGACGACGGCCCGATTGCTGTAAAGATCTGGCCACCGCTCACGACCGTACGGCAGGACGTCGAAGCCCTCGCCGGGCGAGGCGTTGAAATGCTGGTCGAACGTTACCGGAGCAAACAGGGAGCAAAATCCTCTTTTTCGGACGCAATCAGGACACCGCTATCCGAACAGACGCCGCACCTGCTCGTCGTGCGTGAATCGGCCTGACCTAGGCGATTTCGACGGTGCTTTCGATAAGGGACCGCGACGAGGCGCCGAGGCCGATGCGATAGGTGCCCGGCTCCAACTCCCACGTGTGCGTTTCCGGGTTGCGGATGCGCAGCGTCGATATCGGAATCCGAATCTCGACTCTCTTTTTCTCACCGGGCGCAAGCGCGACCCGCGTGAACCCACGCAGGCTGCGCAGCGGGCGTTCGACAGCGCTGGATGGCATGCCGACGTAAGCTTGAATGACCTGCTCGCCTTCCATACTGCCGACGTTTTCCACGGTCAGGCGGCAGACGATGGTATCCTCCGCAAATTCGCAAACCAGATCGCTTTGCGCGTATTGGGTGTAGGATAGGCCAAAGCCGAAGGCATAGCGCGGCTCGATCACTTCCCGGTCGAACTTCGCGTAGCCATGCCAGTAGCCATATTCGATGGCATCGGCGTCGGGGTCGAAGAACGGATAATGGGCTTCATCCTTGGCAACGGTAAAGGGAAGACGGCCGGAAAAGTTGGCCTTGCCCAACAGGAGTTCCGCTAGCGCGTGGCCGCCTTCCATGCCGGCGTAGAAACCGAAAACGATCGCGTCGGCCGCGTCGCGCCATTCCTCGACTGTCACCGCCGATCCCGCGACAATCACCACCGTCACCGGCCTGCCGCTTCCGGCAGCGGCCAGGATGAGTGCAATCTGTTCTTCCGGCAGACTGAGCGATGAACGATCGCCCCCGATCGGCCGGTCGGAAATACTGGGACGCGGGGGCGGAGTGGGGTTGCCCGTAGGGGCAGCCGGGTCCTGGTCGGCCCCGAGCGCAATATCCCCTATGATGTATTCGCCTTCTTCCTCGGCCGTATAACCAACCACTACGACGACCGAATCCGCCAAAGCCGCCGCACGTCGAGCAGCCTCCAAATCGAACTCATCGGCATGAACCACTCGGTCCACGCCCAGCGCTCGCTGAAAACCATCGAGCGGCGTCACCACGTAATCTGGCACAACCTTGCTTGATCCGTTGTCGCCAGTGTTGGGCATGTCGGCGAGCCGCCCGAGTACCGCGACCGTTCCCGTATCGCCAAGGTTGAGCGGCAGCGTTTCATCGTTCTCAACGAGGACCGCCGCCTTAAGCGCGGCTTCTCGGGCCAGAGCGATATGTTCGGGACTTGCGACCAGGCCCGCGTGGTATTCGAGGACCGGATCGGGACGCCGGGCGAAGCGGATCTGTACCCGCAAGATTCTGGTGCAGGCTTCGTCGATCACGCTTTCCGCAATCTCGCCATTCTCGACCGCAGCGACAAGCGCTTCGCCGTAAACCAGCGGTTCGGGATTCTCGACGTCGAGACCGGCCGCCGCGCCACGCACTTCGCGCACACCGCGCACCCAGTCGGAATGGACGAAGCCGTCGAAGCCCCATTCCCCCCGCAGGATATCGGTCAGAAGCTCCTTGCTGTGGCCGCAATACTCGCCATTGACCTTGTTATAGGCCCCCATGACGGTGGCGACGCCCGCGTCGAGGCAATGCTTGAAGTGCGGCAGATATACTTCGTGCATGGCGCGTTCGTTCGCCCGAACGTCGACCTTGAAGCGCGCGTTCTCCATCGAGTTGAGCGCGAAGTGCTTCACCGTTCCCACGACATTGTGCGACTGGATGCCCGTGCCCAGCGCGGCCCCCATGACGCCCAGATGCCACTGGTCCTCGCCATACGTTTCCTGCGCCCTGCCCCATGCCGGATGGCGCAGCAGATTGATGCAGACCGCGCCGCTGAAGGTGCACCCGCGCGCGCGGGCCTCCACGCCGATCGCCTGGCCGATCCGGAACTCCAGATCTTCGTCGAAGGTCGCGCCGCGCGCCATCGAGCAGGGGAAGCAGGTCGACCCCTTGCGCGTGACGCCGCGCGGGCCATCGGTGAAGTAAAGCGGCGGAATCCCGAGGCGTTCGTTGCCGCTGCCCGCACGGTAGGGCCGCGCACCCCATTCGCGGTCATCTTCGGCCAGTTGCTCGAAGAAGCCGTGGCCGGACATCATCGCGACCTTCTCTTCGAGCGTCATCTGCGCGATCAGCCCGCGCGCGATCTCGTCCTCGCCCAAGTCACTCGGCAGGTCCCAGCCCTGCCGCTGTGCGATGGTGGGCATGGCAGGATGTGTCTGGGTCTCGGCAGTCGATGGCGGCATTGTTGGCTTCCGTCGGGAAAGAGGGGGATTCAGCTGGCGTCGGGCTGGTTGGCCGGGGCGGCGCGCTGGAACGCCGTCAGCTCGTTGCAGGCCGCTTCGGCGGCGAGCAGGCGCGGCCAGCGAAGGTCCGCGCCGAAACGGCGGGCATTGCCCATTTGCGAGACGAGGCAGATGTCGGCGAGCGTCACGCTATCGCCGAAGCAAAAAGGGCCGTCCTCCGCCTCGATCAGGCGCTCGCAGGCGTCGAGGCCATCTTCGATGGTCTGGCGGGCCCACTGGGTCGCCGCCTCCTCGCTGCCCGTGAGCGCCTCGATCCTCTTCAGGATCTTGAGGTTCTGGACCGGATGGGTGTCGCAGGCGATGACTTGCGCGAACGCGCGGACCTTCGCCCGGCGCACCGGGTCCTGCGGCAGCAGGGGCGGCTCGGGGTGAACCTCTTCCAGGTAATCGCAGATGGCCAGCGACTGCGTGAGCACCCTCCCGTCATCGAGTTCCAGCGCGGGAACGAGGCCCTGCGGGTTGAGCCGCAGGAATGCCTCGGAACGCTGTTCGCCCTCGCGCAGGACGTAGGAGGAATTGGTGTATTCGATCCCCTTCAGTTCCAGCGCAATGCGGACGCGGTGCGAGGCACCCGAGCGGAAGAATCCGTGCAATCGCATGTCTGACGTCAATCCCTGGCCGGTTCGCCAATGGTAATGGTGCAGTCGCTGATGCCTTCGACACTGACGGTCACGACATCGCCGGGCACGACGGCGCCGACCCCGGCGGGGGTGCCGGTGTAGATCAGGTCGCCCGGCTCGAGCCGATAGAAGCGAGAGACATAGGCGACGACATCGTTCACCGGCCAGATCAGCTCGGTCAGATCGGCATCCTGCTTCACCTCGTCATTGACGGTCAGCCGGATGGCGCCCGACGTCATATCGCCGGTCTCCGCAATCGGGTGCAGCAGCCCGATGGGAGAAGACTGTTCGACGTTCTTGCCGGTATCCCAGGGGCGCCCCTTCTCGCGGGCCTCAAGCTGCAGATCGCGCCGGGTCATGTCGAGGCCGGTCGCAAATCCGAAGATGTACCTGGCCGCATCGGACGTGGCGATGTTTCGTCCGGCGGTGCCGATCGCGACGACCAGTTCCGCTTCGTAGTGGAAGTTTTCGGTCTCGCTCGGGTAGGCGATCGTGGTGCCGGTCGGGACGACGGTTTCCGCCCATTTGGTGAAGAAGAACGGCGGCTCGCGATCGGGGTCCCGGCCCATCTCGCGCGCATGGGCGGCGTAGTTGCGCCCGATGCAGAACACGCGTCGCACAGGATAAGCCTCGCCAGTGGTCGTTTCGATCGTCGTGACGGGCACTTCGAAGAGGGCGGTCATAAGCGTTCTTCCTGATAAAGTTCGAGTTTCTGCTGCGAGGCCTTGTCGGAATATCCGAACAGGACGAGGTCCTCGTCCGCCTCGAGTTCGAGAATTTGCCAGCACGGGACGACGAAGATCGATCGCGGTGCGAGTTCGATGCTGGTTTCGCCGATGCGCGCCCGGCCGTTGCCTTCGCAGACAACAAACACGGTCCCGTCGGTGGCACGTCGTGGCAGCGTGGTGATCCCTGCGGGAATCAGGCGCACATGCGCCGAAATCGTCGCCAGGATCGGGCCGCCATCGGCCGGGTTGGTGAATTCGAGCGCATGGCCCAGATGGGGGTCGAGCGTCGCACTCGCGGCCATCTCGCCGAGCGCCTTGCGCCATTGCGCGTAGGGATAATGGAACAGCGGTCGCTGGGCCGGTCGACGGCCTGCCGCAGAACCGTCGAGGGGGCGCAAGTTGCTACCGTAGGTCGCCAGCGTCGCGCCCGGAGGAGCGGTTTCGGGGTGAACCTTGTCCTCGAGCTGGTCCGCGAAAGTCGCATCGAACAGCCGCACAGTGGGGATGTCGAGACCGTCCAGCCAGATCATCGGTTCGTCGGTCGGATTTCCGTGATCGTGCCACTGCCAGTTGGGGGTCAGCACCAGATCGAACGGGTTCATCACCGCTTTCTCGCCGTCGAGAGCGGTGTAGGCACCACTTCCTTCCATAACGAAGCGCAGCGCACATTGGGAATGGCGGTGGCACGGCGCGATCTCGCCCGGCAGGATCAGCTGGAGCCCGGCATAGAGGCTGCCGGTGATCGCCGACTGTCCGCGGATGCCCGGATTTTCCAGGATCAGGACGCGCCGCTCGGCCTGTTCGGCGCTGATCAGGTCGCCCGCCCGCATCAGGTAATCGCGGGCCTCGTCGTAGGACCAGCCATGGGCGATTGCCTCCGGCTTTGGCTCGGGCTTCACCAGCGCATGGAGCACTTCCCACAAGGGGGTCAGCGCCTTCGGGTCCATCTGGTCGTAAAGCGCCTCTAGCTGCTGGCGCTGGTCGTTAGGCAATTGCGTCATCGCCAGCCTCCTGCGCATGCCTGACGTCTTGCAAGACAGGGGTGATGGCCCGCGAATAACCACGCATTCCGATCACAAGCATCACGACGGAAAGAGGTGATGCGACGGCGCAGGTAAGGGAAATAGCTTCGGCAAGTCGATTTGGATTCGCAAACCAGTAGTCCGTGACAAGCGCCACGGCGGTCGGGCCGAGGGCCGCCCCGATCAGATTGATGGTCAAGAGATATCCGGCTGATACCAGTGCGCGCATTCTGTTAGGCGTTAATTCCTGCAAGGCAGCTAGACCGCCACCGAAGTTGAAACCGGCAAAAAAATTCATCAAGCCAATCAACACCAGCGATAGTTCAGGCGTGGGCATTAATGGGAAAAGGACCGTCGTCGGGATAAGTGCGCAGAAGCCGAACATCGCGGTAACCAAATTGGCCCGATCATGGCCGCGACGACGTAGGGCACTGGCGACGAACCCACCCAAGAGTGCTCCGCCGGTTCCGCAGCTGATTACAACCAGTCCATAAGATCGCCCGATCTGCGCCGTATCCCAGCCGTAGCTTCGTTCAAGGAAAGCGGGGATCCACGCTCCGGTCCCGTTCCCGACGAGGATCATCAGCGCAAAACCGAGGCCGATGCCGACATAGGCGGAAAGGTGCTGGCGCACATGCATGAGGAGCTCGCCTACGCTGGCGCTGCCTTCACCAACGCGAACGCCGATACGCTTGGGTTCCGGTACGGTCATCATCAAAGCTGCTAACAGGAGACCGGGTAAGCCGAGCGCCAGAAACACCAGGTGCCAACCCTTGGTGGCTCCCAGCACCGGTAGCTCAATGATTTCCCCGGGCGGTATAACCGAGGACACAAGGCCACCTAGTAGCAACGCCCCCGCCCCACCGAGGTAAATGCCCATCTGGTAAACTCCCATCGCAGCGGGAAGTCGGTCTTTGGGGAAGTAATCGGACAGCATCGAATATGCGGCGGGGCTAAACCCACCTTCGCCAGCACCAACACCAATGCGTGCAAGGAACAGGGTGGGGAACGTGCGGGCAACGCCACAGATGGCGGTCATCGCGCTCCACACCGTTATCGAAGCGACCACGATGTTGCGGCGGTTCGAGCGGTCCGCGAGCCAAGCAACGGGCAAACCAACCGCGACATAGAACAAAGTAAAACTAAGGCCGTAGAGCAAGCTCATGGCCGTGTCAGACACCTGCAAATCTTCCTTGATCGGCTGCACAAGCAGGGCCAGCGCCTGTCTATCAACGAAAGCCAAAGTATTGGCCATCATCAAGATAATAGCGGCGTACCAGGCGCTAGCCGGCGAGGGCCAGGCATTCCCATCTGTCGGTTGTTGCTCGTTCATTTTACTATCCGATCCCGAAAAGTCGGAATTGGCCGCCGAACCGATGGTGCAATCTCATCGAGGTTCGGCAGCCGCACTCCGCTATCGTCAGTAACGATAGCCAACTGAGAGCCCGAAGTAGCGATCTGCATCCTTTGGAATATTAGCCCACAGATCGAATGGATTGTTCGCATTCGAAAGGATGGTACCGTGGCTCAACTGCGAATAGTAATTGGTATCGAAGAGGTTCTTTACGAACCCGGCGATCTTCAAGTTCTCACTTTCGACACCAATCGAAAGATCGACGATCGTGTAGCTACTTTGAACAAGCAATGGGTCTTGTTCGAGAGCAAAAGTCTGCTCGGATTGGAAGTTGACATTGCCCAGAATAAACCCGTCCCACGCATTCGACAGCGGGAACTGCACGCGCGGGCTGAGATTGACGCGATAGCTGGGAGTAGAAGGCAGGTTACCATCTACGACATCGATTATCGGGTCTGAAACGACCGTATTGCCATCGATCACCCTGCTTGCGCGATAACATACATTCGACGGGAAATTATCCGTGAAGATCGGTGCGGAAGCCTGGTCTTGACGGGCACAAGTTTGACCCGCGACATTCACCTTCGCATCAACATAGGTGAAGGCAATCGGCAGGGTGAACCATGTCGTCGGACGTAGCGTTGCTTCAAGTTCGAAACCCTGCGACCGTGACTTGCCGGCGTTCAGCTGGCGCACCTGCAGATTGCCGCCACCTGTGTCGAGAGCCTGAACCTGAAGGTTGGTAAAGTCGGTTCGAAAAGCCGCAAATGCAAGGTTGAGCGCACCATCGAAGGTCCGGTACTTCACGCCCACTTCATAACTGTTGACATGCTCTGGCTCCAACCCGGGGTTGTCCGAGAAGTCCGTGTTGGGCGTGGCGTCGAGGGCGAAGGATTTATAGCCTCGAGTATAAGTGCCATAAACATTTGCGTCGCCACTAAGCTCATAACGGAAGCCAGCCTTGCCTGTCAGCGCAGTGTCGCTACGAGAATCTCGGCCACTGTTTGGATCTGCCGCGAATATGAGATCGCCAGGAACCAGCGGGGCAATGGCCTCGCCCTCTACTGTTTGCTTTTCGTAAGTGAGGCGTAGCCCGCCAATCAAGTGAAGGCCGCCGAATATATTGTAGTCCAGTTCGCCAAACGCGGCCGCGCTGTCGGACTGAAAATTCGCGTCGAAGCCAGACGAACGATAGCGCACAGGAACATCGCACAAAGCACCGATGGTGGTGCCGGTCGGACATTGGATGAGTCTCCGGCGTAGACTGCGATCCATATCCAGTTTTGCGAAGAAAGCACCCAGAACATAGTTGAGCGGCGTGCCGCCGTTTGAGGCAATCCGGACTTCCTGCGTGTAGCTGTCGTAGTATGTATCCGCTACGTTGCTATTCCACTGCGAGTAGGGAAAAGGGCCGACGTAGCGGACTGGGTCGGAGAATATCTGATCGGGTTCGAATTGTGTCGCGATCTCGTAGTTTTGCCACGCAGTGATGGAAGTGATCGTCGCCGGCCCGACATCGTAGTCCAACTGAAGCGACGCGCTCTTTACCTTGCTGTTGGAATAACTCGCATTATCGTTCGACACTTCCCGGTTCGTGGGCGATGCAACAATGTCGCCCAACAATGTTTGGATGGCGGGAGTCTCGATGCGGACCGGAACACGCGAGCAGCAGTTGGCGTCGGTTTCACGGTATTCCGCGATGAACATTGCGGTCAACGGAGATCCGTTGTCCCATTGCAGTTTGCCGCGAAGCCCCCAGCTTTCAAAACCGTTCACGTCCTCATCTGTTGCAATGTTGCGCAGATGGCCACCAACGTCGTTATAGAAGCCGCTGATCCGGGCGTTGAGGCCGTCGGCAATCGGGCCGGTAACTGACCCCTTAAGCCGATACTCATTGCCTTCCGCGATGGTTGCGTCGATGCTTCCTGTGAAATAATCCTCGGGCGCGGCGGTAACGATATTGATCACACCGCCGGTCGCGTTCTTTCCGAACAACGTACCCTGCGGCCCACGCAACACTTCAACCCTTTCGATGTCAGCAAGATCAGTAAACCCCTGACTAGAACGAGCTACGACAACGCCGTCCACCACAATCGAAACTGCTGATTCGACAGCCTGCCCGAAAAGCTGAGAACCTACGCCGCGTATGCGGAAGGCGCTATTGTTCGGATTGTTACCCTGCTGATAAGAGAGCGAAGGTACTGCGCGGACAAGAGATTCGGTGTCATTGATCTGTGCGTCCGCAAGCGTTTCACCGCTGACCGCCGTGACCGCGATTGGCACTTCAATCAGTCGCTCTGATCGCTTTTGCGCGGTCACAACAATGACATCCGCGTCCAACGCCGTCTCTTCTGGCTGAGACGCAGGCAGGTCTGCATCCTGTGCAAGCACGCCAAATGGCATTGCGGCCAACGCAATGGCGACTGTGCTGCACGATGTCCGGGCGCGCCAAGCGGCGGTAACAAGTCGTCTCATGATTTCCTCTCCATACTAAAACTGCTTTTTCAAGCAGCCCCAGATCTAACCCCCCCAATACGTGAGCCGTCTGGTTTACCGTTAAACCATCTGCACCATGCAGGGCGATCTTGTCAATCGTAAGATTCTCGATTCCTGAAATCAGGCGTCGATTACTGTTGTCGAAGGCGGCCTGGATCTGCGCACATCTGCCAGTTGCGAGCTTAGGCTCAGCTGCCAAGTCGGTGCCTCGGCATGAACGCGAAGATTCCCCCTAGGGATCGAGTGCCAACAACGTTCGCGGCGCGCGACTCCTATCCTACACGCGCCGCGAAGGCTTTGACCGCCTAATTCTCTACAGCCTCCGGGACGCGATTGCGGCCTGTGCCGAGCACGGGATATTCGACCAGTGGCTCCCCGCGCTTCTGCGCATCCTGCTTGGCCCGACTATCAGGAAGAATGTCGTCCAGCCTGTCGATCCGGTTAGGTTCAACGTACCAATCGGCCGGGAACGGAGCCGCCCCCGTTCCGCCCTTCATCCGACGTACGCTGCCCCGTGAATGGCGCTTCGTGTAAGGAATGACGTGTCGGCCGTGGTTATCCTCGAGTTGATCGAACAGCGCCTGCCGTAGTTCGATCACCTTATGCAAATGGACCGGGTCGTCGATGAGATTGTTCATCTCCAAGGGATCTTGAGCCAGATCGTAAAGCTCCTCGATATCGTACACGCCGTAGTATTGGATGTATTTGTAATCGCCCCGAAGGATGGAAAATGTTCCCGGCGTCATCGGGAACGACCATTCCCAATAATATTCGTAAATGAAATCGTCGGGCTTCCATTCGGCCTCGTCGATTTTTCCCGACAGCAATGGCCAGGCGTCGCGCCCCTCGAATTGAGCCGGAATATCGGCACCCGCAACCGACAAGAAGGTCGGGGCGAAATCGAGGTTCCTGATCCGACCGCGATTGACGGCGCCTGCAGGGATCGTCCCCGGTTCGTACACGAGCATCGGCACCCTAACGGATGGCTGATAGGCGTTGCGTTTGTCGATCAGGCCATGGTCGCCAATCAGAAAGCCATTGTCTGATGTAAACACGACGAGCGTGTCCTTCTCGAGATTGTTCGCTTCGAGATAGGCCATGATGCGCGCCACACTGTCATCTACTGCGGAGAGCGTCGAATAGTAGTAACGCAGGTATTCCTGCATCGTCATGTTCGAATTATAGAGGAAATCCAGCCCGTGCCAGGTGTTGCGCTGGTTGTAGACCCACATGGGCTTGCCCTCGTAATTTTCGGGCGTGTTCGCGGCGCTTGCCGGGATTTTGAAGGTCGTGTCCTTGTACTGGTCCTTGTAGCGCGGCGGCGGCAACGGGTCGGAATGGACCGCCTTATGGCTCAAATAGAGCATAAAGGGCTGGTTTGGATCACGCTCGTTCTCCAGCCAGTTCATGGCATAGTCGGTCATCTCATCGGTGATGTAGCCGCGCTGCGGCACAACCTCGCCGTCAATGTTGAAATTGGTCTCGCGCCCGGGTCGCGCCTCAGGATCGGGATAGTAGCTGCCCTGCCCCTTAAAGCTGATCCACTTGTTGAATCCTGGCCGCGGCGCATCAGTTTCGGCACCCATGTGCCATTTGCCAATAAACGCGGTCTGATAACCGACCTGCTGGAGATAGGATGGAAAGAAGGTGAGCCCTTCTTCGCTGGAATCGTTGTTGTCGACGATGCCGTGATTGCGCGCCGTCATGCCGGTCAGGATTGTAGCCCGACTTGGACTGCAAAGCGACGAGGTGACGTAGGTATTGGGTAGGTAGGTGCCTCCTCGCGCCAAACGGTCTATCGCGGGGGTCCGGATATCGGGCTGAAGGAAACCCATCCCATCGAACCGCAGATCGTCGACGATTATGAAGACGATGTTCTTGCGCTCAACCCGCTGTGCGGCCCTATCTGGATGAGGATCCTGATGCTGAGCAGGGGAGTGTCCGACGGCCATCGAAGAACACGCTGTCGCCACGGCTCCCACTGTTGCCATCAGCCCCTTCATGAAGCCCTTTTTCATCCTGAGTCCTCTGGTTTATTTGATTGTGTTGTTCAGCACGGATTTTTTATCGAACCAAGCCCGGTTACTGGTTGCTCCCAGCGCCGCCGGGTGGACCGTCCGGAATATCGTTTGGCGTAAAGCCACAACCGACGATTTGGGGATCCGCCCCGGCAGTTTCCGCCGCCTGCCCTACGCACCAGGGAAACCGTACCGGATCGAGCGGCACCGAGTCGGCTTCGATCATGGCCCTTAGCTGAAGGTACTGCTCCCTGCGTGCGCCGCTCAGGCTATCGGCGTCGATCATCCTTTCGATCCCGGTGGCGAGATCGAGCGAAACATAGCGCCCATCGGAATAGAGCTTACGATCACTATCAAAGGCGAACTTCACGGGCTTGAACACCCAGCTGGGCGCATAGTGCTGGTAGATGGCGGACCGCGCTTCGTTTACCGAACCGCGGGCGACGGCTAGCTGGCTTACCCCGTCGATCTTCCAATCCGGCTCGATTTCCGCCGCCTGCGCGATCGTCGGCACAATGTCAGTAAAGTCGACCAGTCCCTGCCGGCTCTCGCCCGCGGGCAGTTCCCCCGGCCAGCTCATGATCATCGGAACATGCGTGCCAGTCAGCGTCGGCTGGCCCTTACCGCCACGAACCTGCTCGCCATTGCGGATCGAATAGATCGCCCGGTTTGTCCCGTTGTCTGAAGTGAAGATGATCAGCGTGTTCTCCCGCAGGCCGAGACTGTCGACCTTGTCGAGCAAACGCCCCACCAACATGTCCATGTGCTGGACCATTCCTCGGAACTTGGCCTGATCGCCTTCCAAATCCATTTTCCCCGGCACGACGACGAACGGGTCGTGAACCAGTACCATCGGGTAATAGAGGAAGAAGGGTTTGCGTTTGTTCTGGTCGATGAAATCGAGAGCATAATCACTCAGATAGTCCGGACCAAAACCTTCTTCGGGGAACAATGGCTTGCCATCGGTCCACAGAGTCGGTCCCCAATAACGAGAGCCTTTCGCGTTGCGCGGTTGCAACTGCCAAAGCAGCGAATGCGAGAAACCCGCGCCCTGGGGCGAGATACCCTCGCGCCCGTCGAACCCGTTCCCGCTCAGTTGCCACTTTCCGACGATGGCCGTCTCGAACCCTGCGTTTCGAAACATGTTGCCGAACGTCTGCGCATCAGGCGCCAGATATCCGAACGCTTCGTAATTGCTTGCGTTCTCCCGCCCGGTCATGATCCGTGTACGGCTGGGCGAGCACAGCGGAGTGGAGAACGCGCGTTCAAAAAGTACCCCCTCCTTCGCCAGACGCGCCAGATTGGGGGTTTCGATCGAGCCACCAAATAGCGCCAGCGGCTCGACTCCGATATCGTCCGCAAGGATAACGATGACGTTCGGCGGGCCTTCGGTGCGGGCCAGTTCATTCGCGCGAGGGGAGCGCTGAGGAATCTCACCATCACCAAACGGCGTTGCCATCGCAAGACCCGCCCCCGCCCCCAGCGCAACAGCGGCGCAGGCTGTGAGCGCACACACTGCTTTGGGTAGGCGCCCGAAATTAATTCTCTGCATTAGCGGCCCTCTCCAAACCCGCTCACCATTATGGTTTACCGCTATACCAATCTAACTGGTGAGATCAATGTCATTGTCGCGGTATCGGTCCAATCAGTCTGTGCGAATTGTTGTGCCGTTCCATATGTCTCGTATGTCATCACTCGCATTATGGTCTAATCCCACTTTTCAATTTAATAGCCGCGTCTGCAACAGCGCGCTCGCAGCCTGCATCAAACTGGCCCCTGACGTTCACATCAAAGTAAGGAGCATCAGTGGTTTTAGGATCGATGGAAACCAGCTGTTGGTGGCGCTCGAGTTCATCGTTCGCGCCAGCTCGGATTTCACATACGTTGCGATTTCGAAATTCGCTGTGAATCACGTAAGGTTCAACTGAACGTGTTTTCTGCGAGCCAAGGCCAGCGATTGTTCTGCAGTGATTTCTCTCGGGCTTCGACGTAACTGTCGGAGGGAACCGGACCCTACAAACAAACACTACGCCTGCTGGTTTTGCGCTGTCAGACAGGACGGGGCTTTTCATTCGGTAATCCGGTAACGACTAGCGGCGATGGGGCAGTGATCGCAATTGGCTGCCAGCAAATAGCTCCAAGCTCGTGGCGTTTGCTCGGAATCACGATTCGAACAGCTGTATCGAAAAAGCCCAGAACTCTGCGGATTTTCGCAATTGGCGCACCCGACAGGATTCGAACCTGTGGCCTCTGCCTTCGGAGCCGGTACAGAACGGGTACGCCAGACTACGAAATACTACTCTAAGCTACTGTTTTATGTGGATTTAGGTTGAACTCGGATTGCGCTGGCGTACCCAAATCTACGCCCCGGTTTTCCTCCGAGTGATGACACCACAGTTACTTAAAAACGGGGCTCTGGAAACGGAGATCGCCGTGGTCAAATTAACGAAGCGCACCGTCGAGGCAGCCAAGTCTCAGGTGAAAGACTACATCATTTGGGATGAAGAGCTACCCGGTTTTGGGCTCCGGGTATACCGGTCGGGCAAGCGCAGCTATGTAATCCAGTATCGACAGAGGGGACGCGCGAGGCGGCTTACGCTTGGATTGCACGGCGTGTGGACAGCGGAACTGGCCCGCCGAGAAGCGAAGGCTCTGTTGGGACGTGTCGCGGGAGGCGACGATCCGGCGGAGGAGCGGCTTGAAGATTATCGCGCGATCACGATGAAGGAACTCTGCAAGCGGTACATCCAGGATCTCGATGATGGCCTGATTCTCGGCAAGGGAGGGCGACCGAAGAAGCAATCGACCATCGATACCGATATTGGTCGGATCAAGAGACACATCATTCCGCTGATCGGAACCCGGCGCGTCAAAGACCTTACCAGAGCTGATATGGTCAAGATTATGCGCGACATCATGGCGGGTCGGTCGCGGATCATTGTCAAAACCAAGAAACTGCGGGGAAAGTCCATCGTGAGGGGCGGTCCTGGCACTGCTACCCGGACCCTTGGCCTCATTGGTGGGATACTCTCATACGCCATTGATCTGGGGATCATCGAACACAATCCCGCTCACGGCATCAAGAAGCCGAAATACAAAGTGCGCGAGCGGCGGTTGACCGAAGCTGAGTACGGCATTTTGGGGAACATGTTGCGAGACGCGCAGGCGCAAGAAAAATTCTGGCCGACAACGGACATCATTCGCCAGATCGCTTTGACCGGATGCAGGCGCGGCGAGATTATCAATCTCAAATGGTGCGACGTAGACCTGGATGGAAGTTGCCTGCGGCTTTCCGAAAGCAAGGAAGGTAGATCGATCCGCCCCATAGGCCTGCCTGTTGTCGAGTTTCTCGAGGCACAGAGTCTGACAGCCACAGGTAGCTATGTGTTCCCAGGGTATGGCGAAGACAATGCTTTCGGCGGATTCCCAAACCACTGGGACGCACTGTTTAAGGGCTCTCCATTGGACGGGGTCACGGCCCACGTTCTGCGTCACAGCTTTGCCAGCATCGGCAATGATCTTGGATTTACCGAAATCACAATCGCCGCGCTGTTAGGGCACGCCAAAGGTTCGATCACCAGTAGATATATCCACGTGCTGGACGCGACGTTGGTCACTGCCGCCGACATGATTGCGGGGTACGTCAGCGCTTTGCTCAATGGCACGAACTTCCAGCGAGGCAGCTTTGCACTGGACCGCACTGCACGAAAGAGCGCCATGAGCGAATTCATTGCCGAGCGCGCAGCCGGATCATGAAGCAGGTTCCGATGCAAAACTTCCAGCACACTCCTACTGCAAACGCGATTCAAGCCCCCTCCCCAGAAATGGGAATGGCTAACCCTGTGGATAAAGCTGTGGGCCCTTCGGACTATCAGGAACCGCTGGACTCGGACGATCAGGAACCGAAAATTCGGACTATCGGGAACCGAAACAGCCCTCAAACCCGCAGAAACGCTGGGATAGCGAGCCCCTTAACTATGCTAACAAACAATCCTGTCGGATTGTTGCTAACGCGAACCACCAGCGCGCGGCTCCTCAGCGCTTTAGGGTGCGCCGTCGCCGCGCGCCTCACCACTTGGCAGGTGCAAGAATCTCAAGCGCTTGCTAGGGATTGAGCGATGAAGACCGACCTCGATCATCTGCCCCCGCAAAAACAACGCGAGCTTGAACGCGTAATGCAGCTGATCTTCGAGGAGTTCGACGACGCCTTTGCGCTGGCCAAGCATGAATGGAAGAAAGCCGGAAGAATATTGAAGGTCATTTTGTATGGCAGCTATGCGCGCGGAACCTGGGTCGACGAGCCGCATACGGCGAAAGGCTACCAGTCCGATTACGACCTTTTGGTGATCGTCAATGACAGCAGACTGACCGACCGAGTGAAATACTGGTCCAAGCTCGATGACCGGCTCATGCGAGAGTACGGGGTCACCAAGACGCTCAAAACGCCGGTCAACTTCATCGTTCACACACTGCAGGAAGTGAATGACGGGCTGGCGCATGGCCGCTATTTTTTCATGGATGTGGCGAAGGACGGTATCGCGCTTTACCAGTCCGACGACACCGAGCTGCACACGCCCAAGCCCAAGACGCCCGATCAGGCTCTTTGCATGGCGCAGGAGTACTTCACCGAGTGGCTGACATCAGCTCAGGGCCGGGTGAAACTTGCAAAGTACGCGGTCGACCAAGGCATGAACAAGCACGCGGCGTTCGAATACCACCAAGCAACCGAAGGCTTGTACCATTGCGTGCTCTTAGCCTGCACTTTCTACACACCCCACGTGCACAACCTTGGCTTCCTTCGTACCCAGGCGGAGCGTGTCGATGCACGCCTCACTTACGTCTGGCCACGCGAAACAAGACGCGACCGAGCGCGCTTCGAGAAGCTTAAAGAAGCATACACGAAGGCACGATACTCGAAGCACTACCGCATCACGCTGGAGGAGCTCGAATGGCTTGGTGAGCAGGTCGAGGAGCTAGGCAGCGTCGTTCACGAGGTGTGTTCGGAGCGGCTAGAAAAGCTCAAGGCGGAAGTCAGCCAAGGCACCTAGTTGCTCTCTCTTGCGCAGCAATTTACTTTGATCTTGGCGCCAAGTCTGCTCGCCGATTTTCGATCCAGAGGCGGTCTCTCAAACTGTTAAAGCCTCGCTGCTGCCCGAGAATTCATTCATCGCTCTCGTCCACAGAAGGGATAGGAAAGAACGCGGCAAAGATTCTTCAGGAGTTTGCCCTACCTCTAAAACAACATGAAATACTGAGGCGAAGATGTGGAACGACGACAACGCTATCTACGATGACGGCGAATGGATCACTTGGACAGAGATTAATTCTCATCTCGATCGTCTGGAGTTCAAAGCCCGTTTCCCGAATCTCGAAGTCGAACTCGTTCCGATGTTCCAAGAGCTGCTAACCTTGGCTCAGGATTATCATGGCCTCACCGGGCGGCACTTACAGGTCTACGGTGACCTTGGCGAACTCTATGGAGCCATCACCTACGGCATCAAATTGCATCGAAACTACGCACAAGGGTCCGACGGCAAACTCGGTAACCACTTAGTTGAGGTCAAAACGATTACGCCGTTTAAGACCAACAATACCGTGTCGCTCAATCTCGAACGGAATTTTAGCAAGGTACTGATTGTAAAGATTGACGAAGACTTCGAGGTGTCCGGAAAGCTTATCGACCGCAAGGCACTACCCAATAAAAAGGGCAGCAAACTCCGCCTCGACTGGGATGACTTCGAGGAGGACACAGCCATTGGCGAAAGGGTGGATCGACCTTAGGCTCCGTCCCGCCCATTAGGCGGCGCGCTCGCTAAATTGGCCCGGTTCTAACAGCGGAGGACAGCTCCAATGAAGTCTCCTTTCGAAGATCTGCAAATCGATGCAGCGCTGGTTTGCGAGTTTTTTGGACTTTTCGCGCGCTTCGAATACGCGATGAAAGCCACTAAGTATTGCGGTACAGATCGCCATGGGAATGCGATCCCGGATTGGCGAAGACTGAAGGCTGAGATGGGCGAACCGATTTCAGAGATGCAGGAGCATCGCATCGTCGACGCAATCGCCTATCTGCTGGATGAGCCGCCGCAGGTGCAAAAGTATGTTAATGGCCGCCCGGAATTTATGGAGCTCGACCTGGACGGTGAAAACTCAGGTACCAAGGCCATCGAGGCAGCCAAACGAGTGCGAAACAATCTTTTCCATGGCGGAAAGCACACCCCGCACTCTCCGCCCGAGCACGATACGCGCCTGATTGAGGCGTCTTTGGCAGTCATCGAGGCATGCCTGTCCGTTGATGAGCAACTCAAAACGGAGTTTGAGCATCAGCTGATCTAGGCAGTAAATGTCTCTCTGAGTGTCGCTGTTACTCTGAGGTAGGCCAATGCGTTACTGAGCAGCGGCATCGCATACACCGCAACGCAAATATCCTTCCGGAACTGGCGTGCTGCACGCTTTGCATAACGTCTCTTCGATTTTCGCTTTTCCAAGCTCGCGATCATATCGCCAACGAGGCTTGCTGGAGACGTCAACGTAGAAATCCGCAAACTTCATTCCGCTGCCAATGACATTTGGTCCCTCCATGAGCGTGGTTCCACCGGGGACATGACCGAGGATTTCACTGTTTCCAGCTCGATCGATCACTACACTCTGTACGCTCGATCCTACGGATGCTTTGCGGTCATCTTGATAGGCGATGTCTTTGACCGTTTTGACCATAAGCTTGCGCAAAGCCTTTGCCGACGCATCCCTCTTGATCGCAGGGATCAAACGCGATTTGATCCGAGCAGGGTGACGCGGCTTAGCACCGGTCGCGAGCACGAGATAAGGATGTGAGGCAACTCCCGACTGACTCATCACTTGGCCGGTAATCGATAGAACGGGATCGGCATCCGAACGCTCAAGGCCTTCCAATGAGTCGTAGTTTGAAATCAAAAGCGCGAAGGGATTGCCACGCTTGAACCCGCCGAGCACAAAGCTGTGCCGCGCGTTAACTCCCCGGCGCGCTATCTCGGCAAGTCGTGGTTCCGCATCGGCCTTGATGGCCGCAGCCGCGTCATCGACAGAAAGGCGGCCAAGGTCTGAAACTTCGGCGATCCAGTCGCTAGGCGTTCGTCCGCAAAAGTCCCTTCCTATACCGGTGTAGGTAATGAAACCGTGCCCATCGGTGAACTCAAGCAAAGTGAGTTTGTTCGACCGTTCCGTGACAATCTTTCCCATCGGCGTTGTTAGCCGTCGGTCGACCGCGCAGATCGCGAATTCTTGCGTCAGGACGGAAAGATTGAAGGTCATTCACAGGGAAATGGCAACGCACCACCGGTATGGCAATTGTTGTGCCCATCCGCCGAAGCCAGCTGTTTGCTCGCGTGCCCCAAACGAACAGTGCTAGAAAGCTCGCATGAGCGAAAAAGGAACCAAGATCACCTTTGGTGGGCGTCAAGCGCGCGCCCTCTGCAACATGAGCCATTCGGCACGTCTCGACTTTATCGCCGAGGGTCTGCCGATTGTACTTCAAAGTGCGCGGGGCTTTTGGCGAGCGGCGGAAACGCTTAAGGAGCGACCGCGCGAGGCGGCAGTGCTCGCGGGCTTCGCGGAGGAAGAGTCAGCGAAGGCCCTTATCCTCATCGATCTAGTCCGATGCCCGAAGCCCAAGGTGGGTAAGCGCATTGGGAGGATCGTGAAGAAGACGCTCTACGATCATCTTTCGCGTATGATATATGCGAAAGCTCAGTCGTGGTTGCCTGCCAATGTCGCGCAGCTACAAGAGTATATCGATCACGAAAGGCAAGGGCACTATCTCGAAGGTGGCATGAGCGAATACATCGTTCCCAACTGGTCGCTCTATCAGCGTGAGAGCACCATGTATGCCGACATCGAGGTCCATGAAGAGGGCATTCCGCAGTGGAATGATCCCAATCGCTGGTCCGACTCTACAATGATGATGCGACCCATGGCATTGGACCTCGTCGAAGCACTTGAGGCTCTGGGGTTACTAACTCGCTCAGGCCTTCAGGCTACCAGCGATGTCTGGAGCAGTGTCGATTTTGTGAACGATGAGGGACCAGTGGAGGCGCTTGAGCTGACAAAACAACTTGCCGCTCGACTGGACTCAGAAGGCTTGGTCTCAGAGTGCGCCACCGAGCAGCATGCTCGGCTATTATACAATCACTGGCAGCTTCCGATGTACAACATGGACTTCGACTTGATCCATGTGCCCTTGGAGCAACTTGAGGCTGAACGCGACGCCGCCTTCTGGAACGAGGTCGGCGGCTACTGAGCGGCAAACACCGCGCGCTACCATCAGAATTGAATGTCCGCAGGCGTCCGATTTATGATGGCTTTTACGATGGCAAGATAAAAGCACCGCCGTCGGTCGGGGTGCATGTGGTTGGTATTGCTAGGCAAATTGCGATGGCGCTCGAGACTGCGCTGCGGCGGTTCTGCTGGAAAGCCCTTTGTTCTCAATGAAAAGTGCGATGGCGCTTCCCTCAATCAAGCTCATTTTGAAATAGCGGCGCATCGGTTTATCGGTCCACATCTGTCCGCGCAGACACAGTCGCATTCAATTGGAAGAAGCTTGGCTGAACTTCGGGACAACAGCGTAGAAACGGCGGCCCCAGAGTTGGAACGTCATGTGGCGCAATTGGCCTGAATCGACTGATAATTGATGTCGATGGCGGGCTGACCTGCTCCCCTCCATGTCCCCCAGGTCGGTCCGTCATCACCCGAACGATTAAAGGACCGACCAGCGTGTCGACAACAGGCAGAAACGACCAGCGAGGCGATCAGAAGCGCCCGCCAGCTATCGAACCAATTGCGATGCGCGTGCCCGAAGCTTGCCGCTATCTCGGGATCGGACGCAGCACACTCTACGTGCTCATCAGCGAAGGTGAGATCGAGTTCATCAAGCTGGGCAGTTCAACCCTAGTGCTGACCGAGAGTCTCAGGAACCTGGTCGCGCGCAGACGGCGCTCAAGTAATCAGACCGAAAGCTCGCTTGCATGAACATGGATTCGGACCCTAGGCATCGCGTGGTCTCCTGCGGCACCAACCCTGCGCCGATCACACGCAGCGCATTGCTGAAATGATTGCTGCGCTAGGCACTAGCCGCAAACACTTCGCCAGGATTGTCGGATTCTTCTTGAACTTCGTAGATTTCCAAAATCTCGAAGAGAGCAGACCATATCCAATTCCAGACCCAAGTAGACCCAATTGGAGGATTTTGCGGTCGTGAAAAAACTGGTGTTCAAGCGGGTCTAATCGGGTATTATTGGGTATGGAATTGGATATCAGGACAATGTGGCAATGAAGGAGCCAATCCTCACAATCGGCTCCGATCTTGTAAAACTCATTGCGGAAATCGATGAGTTCAAGGGTCGTTGGGAAGCACTCAAAACCCTGTCGCCTGATCGTCTGAGCGCAATGCGCAAGGTAGCAACCATCGAGAGCGTTGGTTCGTCCACACGCATCGAGGGAGCCAAACTCAGTGATGCCGAGGTGGAGGATCTGCTCTCGCAGGCCCTCTCATCCACGCCCTTCAAATCGCGCGATGAGCAAGAGGTTGCAGGCTATGCAGAGGCAATGGATTTAGTGTTCGAAGCCTTTGCCGAAATGCCTCTTACCGAAAACCACATCCGCCAGCTCCACCAGACCCTTTTGCGTCACAGCGCGAAGGATGAGCGCCATCGCGGCTCATACAAAACGCTTTCGAACAACGTGGCTGCCTTTGATGCCAATGGAAATGAAATCGGGATCATTTTCGAGACCACATTACCCTTCGATACGCCGCGCGAGATGGAAGAGCTCGTCGCCTGGACGCGCAAGGCGATTGATGAGGAAGCTCACCATCCGCTCCTCATCACAGCCATCTTTATTGTGACTTTTCTAGCCATCCATCCGTTCCAGGATGGCAATGGAAGACTCTCGCGTGTCCTAACCACCTTGCTGCTCCTGCGCGCAGATTATGGGTATGTGCCTTATGCTTCGCTGGAGCGCGTGATCGAGGACAACAAAGAACTCTACTACAAGGCTCTTCGCCGAACACAGACATCACTCAAAGGCGACAAGCCCGACTGGCAACCTTGGGTTGGCTTCTTCCTGCGCTGCCTCAAGAAGCAAAAGGATAGCCTAGCTTCCAAACTGGAGCGAGAACACGCCGAGCAAGATGGTGACGCTGCTCTGCCGGAACTCGCAGCGCAGGTGCTCAAGCTGCTGCAAGCTAATCAGCGACTGACAATCGCGCAAATCGTCGAAGAAACAGGCGCGAACCGTAACACGCTCAAAAAGCGTTTGCGTGAGCTAGTTGATGCACAGCGCATTCGTCAGCACGGAAAGGCGCGCGCAACTTGGTATTCTTTACCGTGACTAAGGGAAAAAGGAATACGGTGGGCGGAGCTGCAACGACAGGAGGGATCAATTTTCAGATTGCGGTTACCGCGATCATCAATGTCCAAATGGCCCGTGGTCGCCAGCTAGGTTGGCTCCAATCGCTCGCCGATGTTCCCATCGCTGTTGATGGTGAGACAGGCGGATCAGGCGATGACATTGCCTGCACATTGTCTGGTGGCAGTGTTGTCGAAATACAGGTCAAAAAGGGCCTTACCGCGACTGAGCGGCTTTGGTCAGCCCTAAGCGCTCTTGCCAAAGGCGTTTCCAATGATTCGTGCGACTATGGAATTTTGGTCGTATGTCCAAGCAGCAGCGCTACCGTCCGAGATAAGCTTGCTCGTGACATCGAGCGCATAGGTTCGGGGCGCGCTGATAACATTTCGGACATCGGCAAAAAATGGCTCGGCAGAATGCAAAAGCTCGATCTGCCAGCGCAGCAGGTCTGCCAGAAGATTTCGATCCAGACTGTTGCGGCGCTAACATTTGACCAAGCCTCTGTGCAGGCCGCCAAGGCAGAGCTTGGTCACATCTGCAGAAAAGATTCTCAGATCGAAGCTGCTTGGGATGCAATTTACCGCGATGCATCCGATGTAATTGAGCATCGATCTCGCAGACAACTCTCAGCCATATCCGGCGTATTGGCGCGTGCAGGCATCGCAACCTCTGAGCAAAATAATGCTGGCTCACTCGCACTGCTGAACAAGCTTACCTCGTGGAACCACGAAACGAGCAAGACATTCTCAATCTTCGGTGTCGCAAGGCGACTGGAAATTGATGCTGACTGGATTGAGCTATCAGCCAACCCGCGCTCGGTTCAGTCTATCAAGGAAAATCAAAGTGTCGATTTGGAAAAGGCCATTGAGTCCTACCATAGCTGGGATCGAATTACGAAGGACAAGAATGATCGTAGCGTTGGGGTAAATCCGGAAACGCTTGGTCGCTTCATCAAGAGAGGGATCGCTGTTGCGGGGCCGGGGATGGGTAAGACGACCCTGCTCAAACGTATCACCAGACGTTATAGCGAAGACAACATTCCCGTCCTTTCCGTCCGGCTTTCAGCGGTAGCTGCCGATATGAAAAGCGGCTCCTCGTTTGAAGAGTCGGTATTTCGGCATGGATTGGATGGCAGCGGGCTTCCTCACGACAAAGTTCAAGAAGCAGGTTTCTCGAACTTGTTATTGCTCGGGGATGGATTGGATGAATGCGGCGAGATGCAAGAGCGTGTTGCCGAGGGAATAAGCCGCTTTGCGACGGGCTATCCTGACAGCAGGGTGCTGATAACCACGCGCCCTGTTGGCTACGCAGCAAACCACTTTACGAACTGGAGGCACTATGATTTGTTGCCACTGGACCCATCTTATGTAGCGACGCATGTTTCCCGCCTTTGGGATGCGATTGCTGGCCCTGATGACTCGGACAACCGACGTCGCTCAGTTTGCGAAAGTGAGCTAGAGAATAAATCTGTTTCCGAGACTGTGGGACGAACGCCCATGATGATTGGAATGGCAGCGGCTATCTTGGCTCGCGGTCGGTCACTGGGCGGGACGCGAGAAGCTTTGTTTGAGCAGATTTTTGGTCTGATCGACCAAGTACCCGCCCGATCGCAGCAAAAACCTGCAAGCGGTGCCGTGCTCTCGCGATTTCTTGATCTCTTTGGTTGGCAGGCTACAAAAACCCCACTTGCTCCCGTCACAAAGATGCTGGAAGCGTGCGGATCGGAATTAGCGGCCATATTCGGCGAACCTTCGATGCCAGCAACTGAGAAAGCCGAGAAGTATGTCGCTTATTGGGAAGATGCCGGACTGATTGAAAAGGTCGGGCAAGATACAACGCAGGTCTATTGCTTCGTCCATAAAGCCTTTGGGGAGTATCTCGCAGCCCGCCATCTGTGTCGATTGGCAGAAGATGATCGATTGGATGACATCAAAGAAACTCTCCGCCAGCCGCAATGGGAAAACGTCTTGCGATTTGCAGGCGGACTGGGACTGGGTGAATTTCTCTGCTCTCTCTTCATCGAACAAGCCGACAAAGATGAAAACTGGCATTTGCGGCTCGTCGATATGGCTGAGATCATTGCGGAAGCCGAGCCAGAGGTCAGCAAGGAAGTTCGCAAAAAGATTCTAGCGAGTGCCTTTAAAGTCGTTTCTGACAGAGCTCGTCAGGAGGCATACCCCCTCGGATTTCCGCTGGCAGCATGCGCAGAGCGCTACCCGGATGAAGTAGCAAGTCACGCCGCTGCCTTACGGCAATCCAATCAAATCTGGACGCGGTTGGTGGCATGGAACTGCCTTATTTCGGCTGGCCCAGAACACTATGCCCTAGACGATTTGATTTCCGTTTTGGAGGGCAGCGTCAACGATTTCGGAGCTGGTCTCACCCCGAGCCTTGGCGGCGGTGTGATTCTAGATCGCAGCGAAAGACACGAGCTCGGTCAGAAATTTGCGCTCGATGCATGTGTTGTGATCCATGAAAACGCCCCAACAAAAGTGGCTGCCAATCTCATTCCAAAAGTCATCAATCACGATAATCTTGGCAATGTCGGCTTCCTCATCAAGGTGGAGAAGCTAATCGCAAGGCATAACTGGCCATACAAGATCGAAACAAAGATGACGGGCCGTAGCCTTTTTGAGGTCCCAAAAGGATTCGAGGAAGCACAAACGACACTGGACCTCTTTGTTTTGGATGCGCTGGGAGCGGAAAGCATCTCAGAGCCAGCAGATGAGCCACCTAAGCCGCTGCTTCATCTCAGCCAGTTTGTGAAAGCATCGAACTGGTGGGAGATTCCGATCAGTGACTGCTGGGCTTGGACAAAAGACTTCGATCCCACTGGCCCCGCTGAGGTTATCCGCGCCGTCGCAGAATTGAGCGGTGCTGACCGTGATGCATTGCGCAATGATGCCATTGCCGCGAAGAAATACATTCTGGGAGCAAAGGAGGACGAAGGCTTCGATCCACTTTGGCGACGGCGGATTTTCCAGACAGTAGAGATGGTTGATTGCGACGACATCGACTGGGCGCAATCGAAAGACCTAAGCTTGGACGAAGCGCTGATAGAACAGACGCTCTATCACCCGTCTCGATGGGCAGTTTGGATGGCAGGCAATATCATTGAGAGCCGTCTGGAACCCGACCAGATCCAGGAATGCGTACTTAAGATGTATCAGCATGGGCGCGGCTACACACTCTGGGCCGCCAGTGCGATGGCCAAATCCTTGCCCGCAGACTTGGCTGTCTCAATGACCATCAAGCGAGCCAATCAGAAACTGGTTTGGGGTACTCGCCATCTTTTCTCCACACTATGCGAGCTTCGTCCCACAATCACTCCTGAGCTTCTTTCAGCGATACGAAACGGCCTCTCAGCAACACTTGCCGAAACCGCTAAGGCAGCGGCGAAGCTGGTCGAGAGTCTAGCGACCGAAAACACCGCCGAGCTTCTTCCGCTCATCAAAGAGGCCTTTGCCTATTGGGAGGAGCATGAAGAGCCCTACCCAAAAAAGGGCGGTGTCATTCCTGACAGCCCGCGTGAGAGCTTGGTTTCGGCATGGATCAAGATCGAGCCCCCTAATTTCGCTCAGATCAAATCACTGTTGAATGATGATCGCTCCGACGTTCAGGGGAAAGCCAAACATGCGCTCAAGAGCTGGGTCGAGGGAAGAACAGATCGATTTGCTAAGTTCATGGAAAGCATTTTGGATGGAGAAATCAGCCCGCAAACCTTGGGATGGCTTCTAAAAGAAGAAATCTCATTGTCTGATGCCGACATCGCCCTCGTGGAGGCACTTCTAGCCTCTGGAAATGAACGCCTGCGCTACAATGCCATGTCAATTCTAGCGAAACACTACCTCAAAGACACCAAAATCATGGACCATGTAGAGACTTTGATCGATGATCCGGTCGAGCAAGTGCAGAGCTTCGCTCGCCGGCTGCTTAGAGAAGTGCAGACAACTTAATTATTGACCACCGCTCAGAGTTGACCGGGTCGACGGTGTTATCCCACTGGGAAACTACTCGACGTGTAAATGGATTCCCATCAGGGGGTTAGAGACAACATTGAGAGATCGAGATGGCGCTCTTGTGTAATCTGGCCCAATAATTGACTTCCTGTTTAAGGAGGCCACATTAATGGCATGACTGACTGGCGCACCATCGACAATCTCCCGTTACGTTGGAAGGATGGCCGCACCATTCGGATGCGACTGTCTCGATTGGAAAATCAGCGCGAACTCGATGCCTTTTGGCAAGATAGTGGCGAGATGGCTGGAAATTGGGTCGCCGAAGATGACGGCGTCGTTATCCGACCGCAACAATACCTTCACCTTCTCGACGACAAGTAGTGGAAGTTATCGCTAGGCACTTTGCCCGCGTCCGCCTCACCCGTTTGAGATGATCTGCTCCCGTCCCTAAAACAATCCCACGTTCAGGTCACTGCCAATCGACAAGAGTGGCAACGTGTCAGCAGGTCCGCGTTAACTTCAGCTTTGAAGACGTGGCGCACGATGACATACCATCTGGATGACGTTGCCGAACCTCGAGCTACTTAGGGATCAAAGCCCTCTTTTCCCGGCAGACGGTGACTTCCGAGCGACGCTTGAAGCACGCGGGCTCTACAACTCATTCCAATTTGTGTTGCGACTCTCGCCGGTCGTGCATCGAAAGATCGCTTCCCTACCGAGCGGGATTACGTCTGAGGTTGATTTTGAGGGCATGCAAGCCTTCTCCACCTATCTGCACGAGACCATCCATTGGTGGCAGCACATTGGCTCGACCTACGGGTTCATGCTTAGCATGACTTACCCAACCCAATCTCACTCGAACCACGGTCACCTCAAAAAGTTAATCGAGCAAGTCGGGTTCAAAAAATCGATCCTCAATCTCGCGGAGGCCCTTCCGAGGGGCGGATTAGGCACGCCCGCCGGGACAGCAAACATTGTCATCAACAATCACTTCGACATGGAGGTTTTTCGAGGACTGACCGTAAGCCCGCATGCTGCGAAACTGATGATCCAGAATCCTCAGTTTGAAAACCTTGGTCATGCCTTCACCGTTCTATGGGGCAACAATATATCACTGCTCTCCTCTGTCACGGATCGGCATTTCAACGTAATCCCGCATCCGAAAGGATGGAGCGCAGAGTTCCGAAAACTTCGAGAGGCGCGGGAAGAGGGATACTACTACGGCTCCCCCATAGGACTCCCTGAGCTCGGCGCATATGAGCTGTTTGAGGGCCAAGCTCGCATGTCGCAGCTTCATTATCTTCACTTCGGGACTGGCGGCAAATTTGACATGGCTGATGCCGTCTCAAGCGGCATGTTCAAAGGTGTATATGGAAAAGCGTTTTCCGGCTTCTTGACCATGACGGGGCTCGACTGGCCAGATTCTCTAGATCATCCGACCGTCGCATCTTTTCTCGTGGCGTGCGATGTGGCGATCAATCCGGGCGCGGGCTTTCCCTTCCCGGTTGTCCACTTCCCTTCTTTCATCGACGATATCGATCCAGGCAGGCGCTTCATGACAATGTGTAAGCTAGCGCGAGAAAAATGCCCCGAGGTCTTTTCACTCGTTCAAGATTATTCCCGTGAGGAATACGCAGAGACGAGTCAGAAATTCGCTTCGACGATCGTCGAAATGCCACCACTGGAGATCGCGGCCGAATTTTGTCGCTGGATCTCTACACCCGAATTTCAGCCTATCATGCGGGAATATGAAACGTTCTCGTTCGGTGAGGGAAACACGGTCCCGCGCGTGCTCTTTGCGCACTTTCTTGCATTCATGCGAGACAAGTACGCTCATCCAGAATTTTTCTGTTGGCCTGGCGCGCTAATGGCAGGCGAACGGCTAGCGACAGATGCAATGGCGCTGTTTGATCGGCACGGGGCATTATTCGTCGATAAGGAAGATGACGACGGTATTTTCCCGCGTTTGATATCTGGTCAGAACGAGGCGCGAGTACAAGAAACGTTCGATAGTTTCTTTGCCAACAATGTGGTCTTCAACCTCACAAGGCAGTGGATCACGCGACCCGGTCCTTTCGACCTCGATTTTGGCTGGCTAACGCAGGGGGGCAGTCCGGAGGCTGTTCAAGCCTACTGTGAACGAACTTTCCGATCCGCGTATGGCGTGAGCCTGCGCGATGTCGACTTGCTCGGGGCCTAATTGGCGCAAGGCATGCCGAATGCCGCTTCATCATAACACAGAGTTGAGGGCCGCCAGTCTGCAAACAGCCCAAAAGGGTCATTTCAAAGAAAGTTGGTGCACCCGACTGGATTCGAACCAGTGGCCTTCGCCTTCGGAGCTAGAACCACAACGCTACGACAGGCTTACCAATCCAACGCTAGAGTACGATAACACGCTGTTTATACAGCATTTTATTGATCGTAAGGGTTCTCTGTGCTACGCCAACGACACCCACAGTTTTCGATACGGTGGTGAGATTTTGGTGAGTTTTTGAGCCCGCACTAGCGAGGTACTTATGTCGAAACTTACGAAAACCGTCGTGGACAAGTCCGAACCACGCGACCGTCAATACACCGTTTGGTGCGGCGAGCTGAAGGGCTTTGGCGTCTTCGTCCTGCCCTCCGGCACCCGGACCTACTTCGTCGATTATCGAAACGCCAACAATGTGCGGCGGCGGATGAAGCTGGGCCGGCACGGACAGATCACCGCCGAGCAAGCGCGCACGCTGGCCATTCAAGCCCTGGCCGAAGTCTCCAAGGGGAACGATCCCCTCGAAAACCGGAACAGCGCGCGCAAGGCGATCTCGGTAAAGGAGCTTTGCGAGCTGTATATCGCGGAACTCGAAGCCGGCCGCATCCTCGGCAAGGGCGGGCGGCCGAAGAAGGCCAGCACCAAGATCACCGACCTCGGCCGGATCAACCGCCACATCATCCCACTCCTGGGCAAGAAGCGCGTCACCCACGTCACCAAGGCCGACGTGACGACCATGATGAAGGACATCATGGCGGGCAAGACGCGCGGGATCGAGAAGACGGAGAAACTGCGCGGTAAGTCGATCGTACGGGGCGGCATCGGCGTCGCTAGCCGCACCGTCGGTCTCCTGGGTGGCATCTTCACCTATGCACGGGATGACCTGGGCATCATCGAGGTCAATCCGGCGCATGGCATCCGCAAGCCCAAGGACGCCGTGCGCCAGCGCCGTCTGAACGAGGACGAGTATCGCGCCCTCGGGCGCATCCTTGCCAATGCCGCCGAGGATGAACGCTACACGCGCACCGTGGAGATGATCCGTCAGATCGCCATGTCGGGTTGCCGGCGCAGTGAGGTCATCAAGCTGCGCAAAACGGAACTCGACACCGTGGGGAGTTGCTTCCGGTTCGAGGATACGAAGGAAGGTCAGTCCGTGCGGCCGATGGGCTTGCCGGTGCTGGAGTATTTCGACGAGCGGGACATGAGCGGCGACAGCCCCTATGTGTTTCCCGGCGAGCGGAACCTGGCCAAGCCGTTCGGCAGCTTCCCTCGGCATTGGGAAAAGATCTTCGCCGGGACGGAGCTGGCGGACATCACCGCTCATGTACTGCGCCACAGCTTCGCCAGCCTGGCGAACGACCTTGGTTTCACCGAGATCACCATCGCGGCGCTTCTCGGCCATGCCACCGGCTCTATCACCAGCCGTTATGTGCATACGCTCGATGCAGCCCTCGTCATGGCGGCCGATACGGTGTCCGGCTACATCCATGCGCTGCTCAATGGTGCTGAGCTGACACATACACATTATGCGCTTGATCGGGGCTCGCGTAAGGCTGCGTTGGTTCGGTTTCTGACGCCCCATCAAGACTCAACAGCACAAGCTGAAACGTCACAACGGCTGGCCGCCTGACAATTGCACACGATGGTATGGGATGCAGGCCGCTCCTAGACCGATGCGGCTTTCATCCCCAAAACTGTCTAAAGAACAAGAGGTCGGCCGGGTCATTATCCATCGGCACATAGGCATATTGACATACATTATATGAACACATATTGATGTGTTTAATGTATATGTCATGAAAGCTCGATAATGGCCCACTCGCACGCCGACCATGGTCATGGCCACGATCACGACCACGATCATTCGCACACGCCGACCATCACCAGCGACAATGAGCGCAAGGTGCTGCTGTCGTTCGGCCTGATCTTCACCTTCATGGCGGTCGAGGTCGTGGGCGGTCTGCTTTCAGGGTCGCTGGCGCTGCTGGCGGACGCCGGCCATATGATGACCGACGCGGCGGCGCTGGCGCTCGCCTATGCCGCCTTCCGTTTCGGCCAGCGCGCGGCTGATTCCAAACGCACCTTCGGCTATCTGCGTTTCGAGGTGATCGCCGGCTTCGTCAACGCCGTCACCCTGTTCGCGATCGTCGGCTGGATCGTCTATGAAGCCTGGCAGCGCTTTCAGGAGCCGCAGCCGATCCTTGCCGGCCCGATGTTCGGGGTCGCGATCGCGGGGCTGCTGGTCAATATCCTCGTCTTCTGGATTCTGACGCGCGGCGACAGCGAGCATGTCAACATCAAGGGCGCGGCGCTCCACGTCATGGGCGACCTGCTCGGCTCGGTCGGCGCCGTGGGCGCGGCGATCGTGATCTACCTGACGGGCTGGACGCCGATCGACCCCATCCTGTCGGTGGTCGTCTCCCTGCTGGTACTGCGTAGCGCATGGAAACTGGCGGGCAAGTCGCTGCACATCCTGCTCGAAGGCGCGCCCGACGGCGCGGCGCCGGAGAAGATCGAGCGCCATATTCTGGAGCATGTGCCGGGCGTGGCTGCGGTCGGCCATATCCATGTCTGGTCGATCACGTCGGGCCGCACGCTGGCGACGATGCACGTCCGACCGGCGAACGACACCGAGGCCCGCGTAGTGGTGCGTGCAGTGGAACGCGAGTTGGAGAGCCATTTCGAGATCGAGCACGCCACTGTAGCGGTGGATTGGAACGAGGAAGGCGAGACGTGCAGCCTCGCTCCCGGCAGCAAGCGGGATGAGGGACGCGGACCTGGGCACGACCATCCCAGCCACAGCCACGGCGGCGTGAAACACGCTTGCTCCCACTGATAGGCGGACGTTGGTGCAGCCTATCTGAAATGCTCTGTCAGACTGCCTCCCGGTGCCTGAAGGTGGCTCTTGGCAATGAACGGGAACCAAACGCCCGCAGGAACATCGCTGTTCTCACTGCCGCGCAAGCCTTGGGCGGCGCCAGCCCGCCGATCGTGATGTCGCTCGGCGGGCTGGTCGGTCAGCAACTCTCGCCCGATCCCGCCTGGGTTACCTTCCCCGTCAGCCTGTTCGGACTCGGCCTTCGCGACCACAGCGGCTGTTTCCTTTCTTGCCGGCACGATCTTGCACAGCTCGGGTTGGATGGCGATCAATTGGCTGATTTTCCCGGTAATCGCGACGAGCCTCATTCCGCTGCTGCTCCGGCAAGCCGGTTCCACAAGTGCAAGGGGATGATCGAGGAAAACCGGCAATTGGTTGGCTAGCGGGTGGTCAAGGCTGGCCCTAGAAGGATCATAAATCTACACATCGTCATATATTCACGTATAAGAGGCTCCTGATGTCCGACACCACCAACTCTGACGATCATGGCAATCCTAAGCATTCTCAGGGACTGTCGAGCCACGACGTAACGATCCTGGCCGAAACTTTCCGCTTGCTGGGCGATCCCTCCCGCCTGCGTATTCTGCTCTATTGCCTGCAAACGCCGCGATCGGTGGGCGACATCGCCGAAAGCCTCGATCTGTCGCAAACGCTGGTCAGCCACCATCTGCGCCTCCTGCGCGGCGCGCGCCTCGTCCGTAGCGAGCGACACGGCAAGCAGATATTCTATGAAGTGGCGGATGCCCATGTGAGCACCATGCTCATCGACATGGCCAGCCATATGGATGAGGATCACGACGACGAATGATCGCGCCCAGTAATATTTGTTCACAGAAAGACAGGAGGACCGGCGCACCTCGATCAGGCCCGCCGGTCCGATAACCATATCCCTCAGAACCAGGACCGGATTCCGATCAGGAAATTCCACCCACCTCTGCTTTCAGCGCGGGCGCGGCGAAAATCCGCCGTGTCGCCAAAGGCGCGTTCATATTTCACGCCGATATAGGGCGCGAACTCCGGCACGAACTGGTAGCGCAGACGCAACCCCAACTCGGCGGTGGACAGCCCGGAACCGATGCCCAGCTCGGGAACGTCCTGCGCGGAGAAGTTCAGTTCGGCGGTTGGCTGGAGGATCAGCTTCTGGGTCAGGCGCTGGTCATATTCCGCTTCGATTCGCGCGGTGACGTCACCCTTGTCGGACAGGAACAGCGCACTGTCGATCTCGAACCAGTAAGGGGCAAGGCCCTGAACGCCGATGACAGCGTAGGTGCGGTCCGGTCCGGACCGAAAATCGTGGCGTATGCCGGCCTGGAGGTTCCACCACGGATCGAGCGCGTGGCTCCAGAGCGCCTGCGCCTCGACACTTTCCGGGCTGTCGTCGAAGTGGCTTTCGCCTTCGGTCTTGAGCCAGAGCTTGTCGATATCGCCGCCATACCAGCCCTGCACGTCCCAGGCATAGCCGTCCTTGCCCTTGCCGATCACGGCTTCGAGCTGATCGATCAGGATATTGTGGCTTTTGATATCGCCATGTTCGCGGCGCACGATTTCGCGCGCCGGAGCCATGGCCGCCGCGCCGAATATGGCATCGGCGGCGTGATCGGGGCCGCCCATGGCCGCCGCCGATGGCCCGCGCACCGGCGGGTCGGGAATGCCCGGTTCATGGCCTGCATGGGCCTGGTGCGCTTCCATCGGCGCGGCTGAAGGCATGGCGTGGCCGGCATGAGGATCGGGCGCTGCGGAGGGTTCCGGCGGCATGTCGTGCCCCGCATGGGGATTGCCTTCGGCACCGTCCATACGATGCCCCGCATGGGAATCGGCCGGGTCCTGCTGTGAGGCGCCAGCATGACTCCGGTGATCGTGTTGCGCCCAAGCGGGAGTCGCGACGGCGAGGAGAGCGATGCCCACGAGCCGCATCATGCCGCGTCTCCGTCGAGCGGACGGACGGTGACGACGCGAAACATCCCGGCGTGCATGTGGAGCAGCAGATGGCAGTGAAACGCCCAGTCGCCGGGCGCATCGGCGGTCAGGTCGAAGCTGACCTTGCCGCCCGGCAGCACATTGACGGTGTGCTTGCGCGGATAGCTGCCGGTATGACCGTTCACCAGTTCGAAGAAATGGCCGTGCAGGTGGATGGGATGGGTCATCATCGTGTCGTTGATGAGGGTAACGCGGGCGCGTTCATTGCGCTCGAAGCGGATCGGTTCCACGCCCTCGCTGAACTTCTCGCCATCGAACGACCACATGAACCGTTCCATGTTGCCGGTGAGGTGGACCTCGACCGTGCGCTGCGGCGGGCGCGTGTCGGGATTGGGCGTCAAGGACATCAGATCGCGATAGGTCAGCACCTTATGGCCGACATCTTCGAGGCCCAGCCCCGGATCGCCGGTGCGATCGACCGGCGCCATGGCGATGGCGTCCACGCCCACACCGACCTTGACGCTGTCGGGAACCAAAGACTTGTCACGCATGTTCATGCCGCCCATCGAATGGGAACCGCCATGATCCATGCCGCTGTGATCCATCCCGCCATGGTCTGCTGTCACCGCGTCTGCCCCGGCCGCCATCGCGCCATGGCCCATGGCACTATGGTCCATTCCCGCCATTGATCCGTGGTCCATGCCGCCCATGCCCATGTCCTTCATGGTGAGCGTGGGACGCGGGCGCAGCGGCGGAATCGGCGCCGTCATCCCCATACGGGATGCGAGCGTGGCGCTCGCCATGCCGGAACGATCGATCGATTCCGCCACCAGCGTGAACGCCTTGTCCTCGGCGGGTTCGATGATGGCGTCATAAGTTTCGGCATTGCCGATCTGGAACTCGTCGACCGTTACGGGTCGGACATTCTGGCCATCGGCGCTGACCACCGTCATCGGCAGGCCGGGGATACGGATATTGAAGATCGTCATGGTGGCGGCATTGATGAAGCGCAGCCGCACCCGCTCGCCGGGACGGAACAGGCCGGTCCAGTTCTCCTGCGGGCCATGACCGTTGATGAGATAGGTGTAGGTGACGGCCGTCACGTCGGAAATGTCGGTGGGGTCCATCCGCATCTGCGCCCACATGGCGCGGTCCGATGCCGACATTTCCTCCTCGGGGCCGCCCTTCATCATGCCGAACAATGTCTGTTTCTGGCGATTGAAGTAGCCGCCTTCCGCCTTGAGCTTGGTGATGAGAGCGTGCGGATGCAGGAACGTCCAGTCGCTCAGCACGATCACATGCTCGCGATCATAAGCGATCGGATCGGGCTCGGCGGGATCGATCACGATCGGACCATAATGGCCCTGTTGTTCCTGAAGGCCGCTATGGCTGTGATACCAATAGGTGCCGCTTTGCAGCAACGGAAAGTCATAGACGAAGGTCGAACGCGGCTTGATCCCCGGAAAGCTGAGGCCGGGCACGCCGTCCATCTGGAATGGCACGAGCAGCCCGTGCCAGTGGATCGAGCTGTCCTCGTCGAGCGTGTTCTCGACGTGCAACCGCACATTCTGCCCCTCGCGCAGCCGGATCAGCGGCGCGGGCAATACACCATTCATAGTCACGGCGTGACCGGTCCGCCCGCCTACGGTGAAAGGCGTATTGGCAATCCTGAGGTGAATATCCTCGCCCGAGAGTGTGGGCAGGGTCGGTACAAGCCCGGTCGAGCCGGTTCTGGCCCAGGCGGGAACAAGCCCCGTGATGCCGAGTCCGGCTATGCCGATGGCTCCCGCTCGTAAAAACGACCTGCGCTCAATGAATGGTGTCATGTCTCTATGTCCTGCAGGTGCCCGATTTTCGGAAACGGGAACAAGGGCCGGAAATGCCGGACGGACGACAGCCGTCATCCGCCCGGTCGGACCTGGTGGTATGGCTACGCCTCCCTATGCCACTTCAATAGCGCGCGCGGGATAGCCGTCCTCGGCGAGCGCGACTTCGATAGCTTGCGCGCTAGCCACGGTATCGACCGTGACCTTCTTGTCCGCGATACTCACCTCGACCTTCGCATTGGCGTCGATCGCGGTGATCGCTTGCGCGATGTGCTTGATGCATGAACCGCAGCTCATGTTTTCGACGTGGAATTGCATGGGAAATCTCCATTGTTCCTGACAACGGATCACAAGCTAATCTTTCCCATCGTTGGAGGGTCAAGGCCGTTTTTCGCGGTCGCTATCGGAAAGGAGATCACGGCCCTACCGTTGAGCCATGTGCTTGCGAGGGCGGCTTGCTCTCATCAGGTCAGGATATATTTTGCCCTTGACCTTCCCATCAATGGAACCTGCATCTTGCGACAAATTCCAATCGTGAAGTGTGGAGTATCGAGCCATGATAGCCGCAGAAACCCTGAGAGATTCGGACGAATCCATCGATTCGGCGATCAGCTTGCCGATTGAGGGCATGACCTGCGCGTCCTGTGTGGCCCGCATCGAACGGTCGCTGAGCAAGGTCGAGGGCGTACAGTCCGTCAGCGTCAATCTGGCGACCGAACGCGCCGACATTCGAGCAAACGCCGCCGTCGACCGAAAGGCGCTGGTGCGGGCCGTCGAGGCCGCCGGCTACAGCGTGCCATCTGTCGCCGGCATCGAACTGGCGGTGGAGGGAATGACCTGCGCATCCTGCGTCGGTCGCGTGGAGCGGGCGCTCAAAGCTGTCCCCGGCGTCACCGAGGCGATAGTCAACCTAGCGACCGAACGCGCGAGCGTGCGCGGCGCGGCCGATGTTGAGGCGCTCATCGCAGCGATCGCGGGCGCGGGCTATACAGCGCGCCCAATTGAGGCCAGCGTTTCTGGCGACGAGGAAGCGGCCGAGCGGAAGGACGCCGAGCGCCGGGCGCTGAAGCGCGATCTCACCCTTGCGACCGTACTGGCGCTGCCGGTGTTCCTGCTCGAAATGGGCAGCCACGTCATTCCCGGCGTCCATGGCTTGATCGACCGCACGATCGGCATGCAGGCAAGCTGGTATCTCCAGTTCGTCCTGACGACGCTGGTGCTCGCCTTCCCCGGCATCCGTTTCTACAAGGCGGGCCTGCCCGCGCTGGCGCGGCTGGCGCCGGACATGAACTCGCTGGTTGCCGTCGGCACGCTGGCCGCCTACGGCTATTCGCTGGTCGCGACTTTCGCGCCCGGTCTGCTGCCCGCCGGGACGGTCAACGTCTATTATGAAGCGGCGGCGGTCATCGTTGCGCTGATCCTGTTGGGCCGTTACCTCGAAGCCCGTGCCAAGGGCCGCACCTCCGAAGCGATCAAGCGGCTGGTGGGATTGCAGGCCAAGACCGCCCGCGTGCGCCGCGACAGCGCGGTGTTCGAGGTTTCCATTAGCGAGGTCATCACCGGCGACATTATCGAAGTGCGTCCCGGCGAGCGCATCCCCGTCGATGGCGAAGTGACCGAGGGCGAGAGCTATGTCGACGAGTCGATGATCACCGGCGAACCCATCCCGGTCGCCAAGGCTGAGGGCGCCACGCTGGTCGGCGGCACCGTCAATCAGCAGGGCGCGCTGGCGTTCCGCGCCACCGCCGTTGGCGGCGCGACGATGCTGGCGCAGATCATCCGCATGGTCGAGCAGGCGCAGGGATCGAAGCTGCCGATTCAGGCGCTGGTCGACAAGGTGACGATGTGGTTCGTCCCCGCCGTGTTCGGTGTGGCGGCGCTGACTTTCGCAGCCTGGCTGTGGTTCGGCCCGTCGCCCGCACTGACCTTTGCACTGGTGAATGCGGTCGCCGTGCTCATCATCGCCTGCCCCTGCGCTATGGGGCTGGCGACGCCGACCGCCATCATGGTCGGCACCGGGCGCGGAGCGGAACTGGGTATCTTGTTCCGCAAGGGCGAGGCGCTGCAACTGCTGAAGGACGCCAGGGTTGTCGCGGTCGACAAGACCGGCACGCTGACCGAAGGTCGTCCCGCGCTCACCGACCTGCAAGTGACGGACGGCTTCGACCGGGCGGCGGTGCTGGGTCTGGTCGCCGCTGTCGAGGACAAGTCGGAGCATCCGATCGCCCGCGCAATCGTCGACGCGGCCAAGGCGGAAGGTATTGCGCTGCCCGCGATTACCGACTTCGACTCTATCACCGGCTTCGGTGTCAAGGCGGTGGCGGGTGGCGAGCTGGTCCAGATCGGTGCCGATCGCTACATGCGCGAGCTTGGGCTGGACGTGGCCGCCTTTGCGGAGACAGCACAGCGGTTGGGGCAGGAAGGCAAGTCGCCGCTCTATGCCGCCATTGGCGGGCGGCTTGCCGCGATCATCGCGGTGGCCGATCCGATCAAGGCGACCACGCCGGCAGCCATCGCGGCGCTGCACGCGCTCGGCCTCAAGGTTGCGATGCTGACCGGCGACAACCGCATGACGGCCGAGGCTATCGCCCGCCAGCTCGGTATCGACGAAGTGGTCGCCGAAGTCCTGCCCGAAGGGAAGGTGGAGGCGATAGCCCGGCTCAAGGCCGAGCATGGCCGCGTCGCCTTCGTCGGGGATGGCATCAACGATGCGCCCGCGCTGGCGGCTGCCGATGTCGGCCTAGCGGTCGGCACCGGCACGGATATCGCGATCGAGGCGGCCGATGTCGTGCTGATGTCGGGCCATCTGAACGGTGTGGCGACGGCCATCGCCCTGTCGCGCGCGACGATTGGCAATATCCGCCAGAACCTGTTCTGGGCGTTCGCCTACAACACGGCGCTGATCCCGGTCGCGGCAGGCGTGCTCTATCCGAGCCTGGGCATCCTGTTCTCGCCGGTGTTCGCGGCGGGTGCTATGGCGATGTCGAGCATCTTCGTCTTGGGTAATTCGTTGCGCCTGCGCGGTTTTCAGCCACGCGAGACAGGAGGAACGGCATGAACATCGGACAAGCCTCCAAGGCGTCGGGCGTCTCCGCCAAGATGATCCGCTATTACGAGCAGACCGGCCTCATTCCGAAAGCCGATCGCAAGGACTCCGGCTATCGCGATTACTCGCCATCGGATGTTCATATGCTGCGGTTCATCCGGCGGGCGCGTGATCTCGGTTTCTCGGTCGCGGAGATCAACGATCTTCTGAGCCTCTGGCGGGACAAGGCCCGCCAGAGCGCCGATGTGAAGCGGATCGCGCAGGCCCATATCGCCCAGCTTCAGGAGCGGATCGAAAATCTGAACCAGATGGCCGCGACGCTCGGAACGCTGGTGGATTGCTGCGCGGGCGATGATCGGCCTGACTGCCCGATCCTTGCCGATCTGGAGGAACCCGGCGCCGCGCCAGCATCCGTGCCGGCGGCAACGGGCCGCCTTCGGCACCGACCGTAAACGAATCAGATATTCGACACCGCTCCACGATGCGGCGCCGCTCCCGCTAAGCCGTGGTCAACAAGTCCGACAACAAGCGGACGCGTTGATCCCGAGTGGTGCGGTCGCCTTCAGAAAAACGCTGACGCCATAACCTATGGCGACCACCCCGCCGATTTGCAGTAGGTCTCGTCGTGAAGGGCGGCGCTTCTCCGTCATGTGTCGTCCGGGGTCGCGCCTCCCAGCGCCCGGATCAAGGCGATTGCCGTTCGGGCGCGATCATATTCGACCGTGATGCTGGCGCGTTGCGCGGCGAGCGCGGCGGTTTGGGCCGTCGTCACCTCCAGATAGTCGGCCGCGCCGTCGCGATAGCGATCAAGCGCCAGGCTCTCAGCCCGCGCCGCCGCTTGGGCGGCTATGCGCTGCTCGCGATCCTGACCCGTCAAGGCATCCATGCGAGACAGGGCATCCTCCACCTCCCGGAACGCATCCAGCACGGTCTGGCGGTAGCCCGCGGCGAGTTCTTCATAGTCCGTCCGGCTGATGGCCAGCCGCGCTCGCCGTCCGCCACCGTCGAACAGATTGAAGATCGTGGTGATCGGCCCGAGCGCCCAGAAACCAGTATCCGCGCTGACGATCGGCGCCTCGACCGCCTGATACCCCGCGCCGAGCCCGAGGCTGATGCGCGGATAGAAGGCGGCCCGCGCGACGCCGATCCGCGCATTGGCGGCGACCAGGCGGCGCTGCGCCTCGGCGATGTCGGGACGGCGCTGAAGAAGTTCGGAGGGCAGGGACGGCGGCAGGTCAGGCAGCGCAAGGCTTCGTTGCGCGGGATCGATGGCGAAAACAGAGGCGCTCTCGCCAACCAGCGCCGCGATCCGGTTCTCGATCCCCGCGCGCTGCGCCCGTAGCGCCTCCAGACGGGCGCGGGCATCGGCGAGCTGGGCCGTCGATCGGCTACGGTCCACGCCAGAGGCAATGCCGCCTTCGTGGCGGGTGCGGATCAAATCATCGGCGCGCGCATAGGCGGCCACGGTCCTGGTCAGCAGGACCTGCTCGGCATCGACGGCGCGAAGTTGGACATAGAGATCGGCGACCGAAGCCTGAAGGCTGAGCCGCGCCGAGCGCAAGGCGGCCTCCTGCGCTTCGGCATCCGCCGTAGCGGCGCGCACGCTGTTGCGGACCCGGCCCCAAAGGTCCAACTCATAATCGAGACCAACACCGAAGAGGATCTGGTTCGCGATTACGGGCTCGCCAGCTCCGATCGATCGTCCGGCTGAAAGCCGCTCGCGCGAAGCCCCGCCGGTCAGATCGACATTCGGCAACTGGTTGGAGCGGTCGAGCCGTGCCGCCGCCAACGCCCGGTCGTAACGGGCAAGCGCGGCCGCGAGCGTCGGGGTCCGCTCGTCCAGCCGCGCCATCAGCTCGTCGAGCACCGGGTCCGCGAATCCGCGCCACCACTCGCCACGGTCTAGATGATCGCCGGGCGCGGCCGTCGTCCATCCTTCCACATGGCGGAAGCTTGCCGGGGTCTCGATTGCCGGCGTTTGCATCGGCGGCAGGGTGGCGCAGCCGCCGAGGCCGATCGCGGCGACGAATGCTATCCTAGCGCTGCGCATTCGGAGCCGCCGGTTGCCGTGCGGGAACTACCCGGACCTTGTCGCCGGTGGCCAGCGCGTCGGGAGGGGTCTGAACGATGCGGTCGGTTGGACGTAGCCCCGAGATAATCTCGATGGTCGCGCCCTGGTCGCGACCCACCGCAACCTCCCGAAGCGCGACCTGACCCTGGCCATCGACCACGGCGACCCGCGCGCCGTCGGAACCGAGGATCAGGGCGCTCGCCGGCACCTGGACCGTTTCGGCGCCGCCAGGCACGGACACCCGCACCTCCGCGTAGCTGCCGGGTCTCAGGCGTCGAGCGCCGTTATCGACCAGAAATTCCACCAGCATTGCGCCGGATTGGCGGTCCACCGCCTCGGAGAGACGGGACAGTGTGGCCTCGAACACCTCGCCCGGTCTGTCAGGCACGGTGAACATCGCTTGCGTGCCGCGCACCAGCCTTCCCGAAAAAGCTTGCGGTACGCGCACATAGAGGCGCAGGCGGCTGACGTCGGCAACGGTGAACAAGGGTTCCACCCCCGGCGCGCCCGTCTGGACCAAGGCGCCGAGCTGGGCCGAGCGGCTGGTGACGACGCCATCGAACGGCGCCGTCAGCCGCGTAAATCCGGTCAGCGCCCTCAGCCGGCCGACGTCCGCCTGAGCGGCCCGTGCGCGCGCATCGGCAGCGGCAAACTGCCCCTGCCGCTCATCGGCTTCCTGCCGGGACACGGCGTCCTTTTCGAGCAGATTGTTCCAGCGCGCCGCCGTGGTTTCGGCCAGCCCGCGATCAGCGGCCGCGGTCTGATAGGTCGCCTGGGCCTGCGCGAGCTGCTGGTCGATCTCGGGCGCATCGAGGATGGCGAGCGTTTGCCCGCGCCGCACCCGGTCCCCGATGTCCGCGCGCCATTCGCGCACATAGCCGCTCACCCGCGCGTTGATCGCGGCGCGATTATAGGGATCGAGACTGCCCGGCAGCACGATCTCGCCTCCCTCGGACACGCGGGGCTGAACCAGGCTGACGGTGGGCAGCGCGTTCTCGGCCGCGATGGCTGCCTGTTCGCTTTCGGCCATGCCGCGCGAAACGAGGCCGCCTCCGACCAGTGCGGCAATCACGAGACCGGCCGCGCCGAGATAAAGGCCGGCGCGCTTCTTTGGGGTTGGATCAGACATGCTGGAGTTCAAGCTCCCTTGCGGGTGAGGAAGGCGCGCCCTTGCGATGGGCGATGCTGAACAGCGCCGGCACGAGCAGCAGTGTCGCCACGGTTGCGAAGATCAAGCCGCCGATCACCGCGCGGCCGAGCGGAGCGTTCTGCTCGGCGCCCTCGCCGATACCGAGCGCGATGGGGGTCATGCCGATGATGATCGCGAGCGCGGTCATCAGCACGGGGCGGAAACGGACCACCGCCGCCTCGATCGCGGCGCGGGTGGCGTCGCCGGTCTCGGCTAGGCGTTCGCGTGCGAAGCTGACCACCAGGATGGAGTTGGCGGTGGCGACGCCCATGCACATGATCGCGCCGGTGAGCGCGGGCACGGAGATGGTCGTGCCGGTCACGAACAGCATCCAGACGATGCCGGCGAAGGCGGCCGGCAGCGCGCCGATGATGACCAGCGGGTCGATCCAGCTCTGGAAGGTCACGACGATCACGAGGTAGATGAGGATAATCGCGCCGATCAGCCCGAAAGCGAGACCGGAGAAGGCGTGGTTCATCGTCTCATATTGTCCCGCCAGCGTGACGGTTACGCCGGCCGGGCGCTCGGCATCCATCTCGGCAATGATGCGATGAATGTCGCCGGCCACGGCGCCCAGGTCGCGAGCCTGCGGCGTGGCATAGATGTTGATGACCGGCTGGATGTCTGCTCGGCTCGCTACGTTGATGGTCGTATTGCGAGTCACGGCGCCAAGACCGCCCAGCGTCTGGGCCTCCCCGGCGCCCGTCGCCGAAACCGGCAGCGCTTCCAGCGCAGCGATCGTGTCGACCTCCAGTTCGGGGACTTGCGCCACGACAGGATAGGACACCCCGTTTTCGGGATTGAGCCAGTAAACCGGCGCAGACTGCTGCGTGCCGGCTAGGGCGGTCGCGACGCTGGTGGTTACGTCACGCTGGTTGAGCCCGTATTGCGCGATCCGCGAGCGATCGATGTCGATGTTGAGCTGCGGCGCGCGCGAGGATTGCTGGAGTCGGGCGTCGGCGAGGCCGGGCACGGTCCGAACGCGTTTGAGGATCGCTTGCGCATAAGCTTCGTTCGCCGCGAGATTCCGGCCGCGCACCTGGATATCGATCGGCGCTGGCGAGCCGAAGTTCAGGATTTGGCTGGTGATGTCGGCAGGCAGGAAGGAGAAATCAACGCCCGGAAAGCTCACGGGCAGCTCGCGCCGCAAAGTGGCGACATGCGTGTCCGTCGCGGTTCGGTTCCGCCCGAGCGAGATGAGGATATCGCCCTCGTTCAGTCCCACCGTCCCCGTATTGTTGTAGATGACGTTGAGCAGCGCGGAGGACATTCCGACATTGGCGACGACCGATTCAACCTGCTCGGCGGGGATCAATTCGCGCACCCGCGTCTGCACCCGCGAGATCAGCGCCGTGCTGTCCTCGATGCGCGTGCCTGCCGGCGCGCGCACATGCAGGGTGATTTGCCCAGCATCCACAGTGGGAAAGAAGTCGCGGCCAAGTGTGGGAATGAGCAGCAGCGACGCCACCATCGCGCCGAGGAACGCCGGGATGAAGATGCGCCGTGCGGACATCACGCGGGAAAGCACCCGCCCGAAGCGGTCCTTCTGCCTGTCGAACCCGGTCGAAAAGCGATGCTGGAACCGGACGAGTGGATTGCGCGAGCGGGCGCGCTCGGCCTCTTCGCCCTCCCGATGCGGGCGTAGCAGATACATCGCCATCGTCGGGATGAGCGTGCGCGACAGGATGAACGAGGCGATCATCGAGAAGATCACCGCCAGTGCCAGCGGCACGAACAGATAGCCTGCGACGCCCGGCAGGAAGAACATCGGCACGAAGACGATGCAGATGCACGTCACGATCACGAAGGCGGGCGTCACGATCTGCGCCGCGCCGTCCATGATCGAGCGTAGAACCGGCTTCCCTTTCTCAAGGTGCCAGTTGATGTTCTCGATCGTGACCATCGCGTCGTCGACCAATATGCCGATGGCCAGAGCCAAGCCGCTCAGCGTCATGATGTTGATCGTCTGGCCGGTCGCGCTCAGCGCCAACAACGCGGCGAGGATCGCCAAGGGTATCGTGGTCACGATGATGATCGTCGATCGCCACGATCCCAGAAACAGCAGGATCATCAGCGAGGTCAGCACGGCGGCCAACACACCCTCATAGGCCACGGTGGAGACGGCCGCCTTCACCAGCACCGACTGGTCGCCGATAAGCTGGACGCGCAGCGTTTCCGGGAGGCCCTCGGTGATCTGTGGGATACGCTCGCGAACCGTATTGACGATATCGATGGTTGAGGCCGCACCGCTCTTGAGCACGGTCATCAGGACTGACCGCTGGCCTTCGACTTGGACGATGTTCATTTGCGGCGGCGCGCCGTCGCGGACTTGGGCGATGTCGCGCATGGTGATCGTCGCGCCGTCGACCACGCGAACTGGCAGATTGTTCAACTGCTCGACCGAGCCCGGCGCATTGTTGAGCCTGACGGTGTATTGCAGGCCGCCGACCTTGGCGAAGCCCGCCGGGATGATCTGGGTTTGCGCGGCAATCGCCGCCGCGACGTCGCCGGCGGACAGGCCGCGAGCGCGCAGCGCCTCAGAGTCGATGTCGATCTGTATCTGACGCTGCTTGCCGCCGAATGGGAAGGGCATGGCGACGCCCGGCACGGTGATGAGCTGCGGGCGGATTTGATTGACGCCGAGATCGTAGAGCTGCTGTTCGCTCAGCCCTTCGCCGGAGAGGGCGAGCTGGACGATCGGCACGGTCGAGGCGTCATAGTTGACGATGAACGGCGGAGAGATGCCCGGCGGAAGCTGACGCAAAATGGCCTGCGAGATCGACGTGACCTGCGCGGTCGCGGTGCGAATGTCCGCGCCTGGCTGGAAGTAAATCCGCACGACGCCAACGCCGTTCATCGACTGGCTCTCGATCCGGTCGATGTCGTTGACGGTCGTGGTCAGCACGCGTTCGAACGGATTGATGATCCGTCCGGCCATGTCCTCGGGCGACAGCCCATTATAGGTCCAGGCGGTCGCGATCACCGGCACGCCGATGCGCGGGAAGATGTCGACCGGCATCCTCAGAACGGACAGGATGCCGAGGCCAAAGATCAGCACGGCCATCACGATGAAGGTCAGCGGTCGCGTTAGCGCGACCCGCACGAGCGCCATCATCGTGGCTGGTTCCGAAACATAGGTGACTTGCTAGGCATCGCACGTCCTCCCGCGAGATCGCGAAAATGGGCATGCTCCCGTCTTGCGTGATCGTGATCGTGGTGGCTGTGGGAATGGGGCATGTCGATCTCAAACGGAGCCATAAGATGTGCACATGAATATGTGTTCATCTGTTTGATGTCAACTCGATGCAGTCAAGCACCACCATGAGCTGGCCGTGGCGATGACGAGCAAATGGCAGCGTCATTTTTGCGCTCGGAGAAGCCGATGACGGCGTCGGCGGTTGAGGGACGGCTTCAGGAATCCGGGAATTCCTGACTTTCCGCATTGATTCGTTTGTTGCCGCAGACCGATGCTTCTTCCAACGTTTGGAAGGTCAAGGGATGAATCACTTCGGGCTCACGTCGGACCTACGCCGCCGGTACGTTGCTCGATGACTATGTGCAGTCGGGCACCATGGCCGCCGACCAAGCGGCGCTTCTAGCCGAAGTCGCCAAGGGTCCCGACCGCGTCGTCATCATTGAGGACACGCGCGAGCTTCAATGCGCCGCGCCTAATCTCGTCGCGATGCGCACCAAGGATGGCATTGCGACGCTCGACGCGCCATGCCGGCGTGCCCCTTCGACCTATCGCCTATCCTTTCATATTTATCTATATTCATATGAATGATTGTTGAAAATAATCCTTGACCTTGCCAACGCTGGAAGCCGCAAAGCGAACAGGAATCGATCAGACGCCGCGGAACGGATGAACAAGGCGCGGCACAGTTGAAAGGCAATATCATGCCGACAAAAAGCGCACTCCTGGCTTCCATAGCCTTGGCTATTGGCGGCCTTACGTCAGCTTGTAGCAAATCGGGCGGCGATCAGGGCGCACAAGCGGCGGCAGCGCCGCAAGTGCCAGTAGCGCAAGTTGTCGTGCGCGAGCTTGCCCCCTCGGCCGAGTTCAACGGTTCGCTATCGGCGCCCCAGAGCGTCGAGTTGCGGCCCCGCGTCAGCGGCGCAATCGTCTCCGTCCATGTCCCCGAAGGCGTACTCGTCAGGAAGGGGCAGCTTCTGTTCCGCATTGATCCGCGACCATTCCAGGTCGCGCTCGATCAGGCGCAGGCGCAGCTTCGTCAGGCGCAAGCCTCCGCAACGCTCGCCGAAAGCAATTTCACCCGCTCGGAACAACTCGTCGCGACCGGCGCAATCTCGCGCAAGACTTATGACGACGCGCTGGCGCAGCGGAACGCCGCACGCGCACAGGTGCAGGCCGGTAGCGCGGCCGTAGCCGCCGCACGGCTCGACCTTTCCTTTACGCAGGTCACGGCGCCGGTCGGCGGCCGGGTCGATCGCGTGCCCTCGGACCTTCTGGCGCGCCGACCCGACATCCGCGCGGTCGAACATACGCTGCGCGCCGCCAACGCGAATATCGGCGCTGCCCGCTCAGCGTTCTTCCCGACGATCAGTCTGACCGGCTCGGCGGGAACGGCGAGCGCGAGCCTCGACGATCTGTTCTCATCGGGGTCGGGCGCATGGAGCTTCATGCCGCGCATCACCCTGCCGCTTCCAATCTTCGGCGGCAGCGCGCTGAGAGCCAACCTCGATCGCGCGGACGTGCAGAAACGGATCGAAATCGCCAACTATGAGAAGGCGATCCAATCCGCCTTCCGCGACGTGGCTGACGGGCTCGCCGGCAAAGGAACCTTGGACGCCCAAATCCGATCGGAAACGCAGCGGGTCGATGCCAGCCGCAATGCCTACAGGCTCGCGGAACAGCGGCTCAACTCAGGCGAGGATGACAACCTCGCCCTGCTCGACGCGCAGCGCACGCTTTACGGGTCACAGCAAGCCTTGGTCCGCTCCAAGCTGGTGCGGCTCAGTAATCTCATCAATCTCTACAAGGCGCTGGGTGGCGGCTGGACGGAGTTCACGACACCGCCTGATGATCCGTTAGCCCGGTGATTGAGCTGCGCCAGCTCCGCTACCTGATTGCGGCGGCCGAGGCCGGTAGCTTCAGTCGCGCGGCGCGCAGCATAAATATCAAGCAAGCAACGCTCAGCCGACACGTCCTCGAAATCGAGAAGCGGCTAGGCATGGCGCTGTTCGACCGCAAGACCCGCGGTGCCACTCTGACTCCGAATGGCAGAACCTATCTGCGAACGGCACAGCGCATCGTGAAGGAGTTCGAGGAACTGAACAACTGGGTCCGCGCCACGAACAACGGCCACGTCGGCAAGCTGGCCGTAGGCTTCTATACGTCCTTCTCCGCCGGCAACTTGCGGGCAACGCTCAGCGAGTTCGGCGAACGCCACCCCGAGGTCAAAGTATCCGGCTTTGAACGCGATCGGGATATGCTGTTGGCCGGGATCGAGAATGGCCTGCTCGATATCGCGATCATGATTGGGGAGGCCTCCTATCGGGGTCTGATGAGCCGTTCTTTCTGGAGTGAGCGCATATTTGTAGCAATGCCGGCAGGCCATCCACTCACCCAATGCGAACGCATCCATTGGCCCGACCTGACCGGCGAACACTTTTTGCTGACCGAACGAGATCCCGGCCCAGAGACCCGAAACATCCTCATGGGCAAACTTGGGGTCCCCGGTTGCATGCCAGAGATCGACATGCAGGATATCGGACGCGAGACAATGTTGAGCGCCATTGCGCTCGGTGGGCGTCTCTCGATTGTCGCCGAATCCGCCTTGGGTATCCAAGTGCCAGGCGTAACGTTCAGCGAAATCCACGACAGTCATGGACATATGCGGATCGGCTTCTCGGGCTATTGGCGTGAAGACAATGACAACCCCGTCTTGCTGCGCTTCCTTGATCTCGTGGCCGGTCGCTATTCGCTGCCGCCCATTCTGATGCCGCAGCCATCACATCACCAACCGGAAAAGGAATAGCCATGACACGAAGCAAGACACTCTTCATCGTGCTGGTCGCGCTGGTCATCGGATTCGGCGTGGGCTTCGTGCTGCGCCCGGTGATCATGCCCGTCGAGCGTGCGCCGGCCCTCGCGAGTCCGGCCCCCGCCGCACCGGAGCCGGCCGAACCGCGCGGGACGCAGTATTTCGCGGCGCATCTCGATGAAGCACGGGAGATCGTGGGGCAATGCGCGGAAGGCTCGGTGCGGGGCAGCGAGTGCGCCAATGCCGAGCAGGCCGTGATCGAGGCGGAAGGCCGCGACCGCTTCAAGAAGTTCATGGGCAACTGACGGCAGGCGGCGCGCTCTCACTTCCCCTGCGCGCGGTGCCGGCGAAAGGCGCGGTCGGTTTCCATGAACCGGGCGAGCATCGGCGCGACCAGCTTGTCGGGCGGGACCGGCGCTCCCCCGGTCTCGGCTGCGAGCGCGGCGGCATAGGCGACGAGATCGCGATGCACGGCGGCGGGCAGCTCCACGGAGAGCTTGACCGGCCGATCGTCGGCCAGCGGCCCCAACTTCAATTTCGTCATCGTGTCGCTCCGATCGGTTCAAGCACCAGGTCGCGCGTGATGACCACGCGCAACGGATGCCCCGGCCGGATGGTGAGCGTCGGCTGCACATTGAGCTGCCGACGCACGATCTGCTGGCCGGTCTGGTTGATGGTGTCCTGCGAGCCGCGACGCAGTGCGCGAGTAAGTTCGTCCTCGCTATCCGCGCCCAATTCGGCACCGACGCCGAGCAGTGTCGAAACGGCGGCGGCTTTCAGCAGATTGCCCCAATGCTGGTTTACGCGATCCTGTAGGCCAGCATATCCGGCCGCATCAGCGCCGGGCTGGCGCTCGAGAACGATCGAGCGGCCGTCCGGCAATATCAGCCGATCCCATGCCAGCAGCACGCGCGCCTGCCCGGCGGCGATCTCGCTGTCATATTCGCCGATCAGCCGCGTGCCCTGCGGGATGAGCAGGATGCGGCCCGTAGGGCTGTCATAGACGTTTGCCGTTACCTGGGCGGTGATCTGGCCGGGAAGGTCCGAACGGATGCCGGTGATGAGCGCGGCAGGGATGATGCTGCCGGCCTGCACGATGTTGGGCGAGGCCGGCGCCACGAGGCGTTCGACGCTGACCGTCCGCTGATTAGACGCCTGCGCCAAGAAGGCTCGCTTGGCGGCCTGGTCGCCCTGCGCCGTCTCGGCAGGTTGCGGTGAGGCAGGAGCACCAGGCGCTGCCGTCGCGAGGTTCGGCAAAGACGGCATCGCAGCGGCCCCGGCGCTGCTGCCACCCAAGAACACGCCGCTCATGCGGGCGGCGTCGCGCTCCTGCTGCGCGCGCTGGCGGGCGGCTTCCTCAGCCTGCGCGCGCGGATCGGGCTGGGCGCCGACCGGCGGGACCTGGACATTCTCCCCGCGCTGCTGGGCCGAGACGATCGGGCCGCCGAGGTCGCCGGGAAGCGGCGGGCCGAGTTTCGGCGCTTGGCTATAGTCGCGCGGTCCCGACGTGATGGTCTCGGACGTGGCGCGGCTGTCGGTGTTGTAAAGCTCCTTGGCCTCCTTCTCGCCGGCCGGCTTGAGCGCATAGATCAGTGAGCCGCCGATCCCGAGGCCGGCGACGACGCCGAGGGCGGCCAGCGCCTTGCGCGACAGGCGCATGACGCGCGGCGGGTTGCCGCGAAGCTGGAAGGCTTGCGGATCGGGGCGCGGCGCTTGCGGTGCGGCCGCCTCGGGCGGGGAATTGTCGGCGGGATCGGTCACGGCCGCCCCCTGCGCCCATTGTCGCGCACGATGCGGACGCGCTGCTCGCCGCGCCGGTCGCCCAGGCGCAGCTCGGCGGCGGCGAACAGCCGGTCCACCACCATGTAGCGGCCCTGCACGCGGTAATTAACTAACTCGGCATCGCCGGCCGCGCCGGTCACGAACAGCGGCGGCATCTCGCCCTGCGAGATCCCGGCCGGAAACTCGATGAACACTTGGGCTGCATCATCGAAGGCGCGAACCGGCTTCCACGGCACGCGGTCGCCCTCGATCCGGTAGCGGAAGTTGAGCGCCGCGAGGTCGAGGCCGGTCGCGACGGGGGCAGCGGCGGCATTGGCGCCGCGCAGCGCGATGAGCTGGTCCTGCGGATAGGTCCATGAGACCGAGGCCATGTATGTCGATGCGGTCGCGCGCAATTCGATGTGATAGGTGCGCCGGTCGGTATTGATGACGAGGTTCGTGGAAATGTCGGGGCGTGTTGGCTTCGCCAGGATATGCACGCGCGCCGTCGCGCCGCTGCCGCTCACCGTGTCGCCGATGATCCAGCGCACGGTGTCGCCGGCCGCGACCGGCCCGGGCCCCACGAGCTGCTCGCCTTCCTGAAGCGCGATGTCCGTCACCTGGCCGGGCGCGGCATAGACCTGATAGAGCGCGCCGTCCGTCCAGGGATATTGCTGGATGGCGTTGAGGAAACCGTCGCGCACCGGCTGCACGCGGGCGGCCGCGTTGGCGGCCCCGACACGGCGGCGCGGATCGGCGGGCTCGGAAGTCGCTGCCCCGGCCGCGACCGGCTTCAATTGGCCGGGGAGCGGCAGGGGTTCGGGGATCGTCACCACCTCGACGGCGCGGAGCGGTTCCGCGGCCGGCGTCGCCGCGATCTCGCGCGGCGGATCATCATAGCGAATCGCGGGCGGCTTCGCCGATGTGGTGGCGCAGCCGGCGAGCGCGGTGGCGGAGACAAGCAGGACCGCCGAGGCGGAACGGCGAAATGGCGTGTGCGTCATTGCGACAGCTCCCTTGACCAATTCAAAGCGTTGACGAAGACGCCGAGCGGATTCTTGCGCAGGGCGTCGGGGGTGCGCGGCGGCTGCACGACGATGGTGAGGATCGCCGACCAGCGTTCGGTGGCGGCAAGGCTGCCGTCCTGATAGCGGCGCTCGGTCCAGGCGACGCGGAAGCTGTCGGGCGATGCCCGGATCACGCTCGACACGTCCACCGCGACCTGCACCCGGCCGACATTGGCGAAGGGGTCGTTGGCGCGGGCGTAGTCGTTGAGCGCCACCGCGCCCCGATCGGTCGTGAAGTCGTAGGCGCGCAGCCAGTTCTGGCGGACGATCACCGGATCGGCCGGGATCGCCCTGACCTGCTCGATGAAGCGGGCGAGATGGAACGCAATTTGCGGATCGGTCGGGCGATAGCCCGCCTCGGCGGGGGCGACGGCCTGGGCCTCGCCGAGCCGATCGACCTGCACCACCCAGGGCACGATATGCCCACGCGCCGATTGCCAGACGAGACCGGCGGAAAGGCCGCCCGAGAGCGCCAGCGCGCCGAAGAAGGCGAGGCGCCAGTTCTTCGCCTGCACGCGCGCGGAGCCGATGCGGTCGTCCCATTGCTGGGCTGCGCGCTGATAGGGTGTCGTGGGTTCGGGCGTCTGGCCGTAGCGGATGGTGGGGCGTCGGAACATGGGAGGTCAGTCCTTCTCTTTGATGTCGGGACCGGCGCCGCCGCCGTGGCTGTCGCCAGCCTTCATGGTGTGGGCGAGGACGGTCGCGCCGTGGCTGACGGCCTGGCGGCGTTTCATCGCGGCGGCCCATTCAGGCTGGGCGGATGCGCCGGCCGACGCGGAACCGCCAGCGGTTGCAGCCGCCGGGGCGGCGGATGCCGGCCCGCCGGTGATCGTGCCGCCGGTTGCGGTGAATCCGGCACGGGCGCCGGAGCGGAAATTGGACTTGATCGCCTCGCCGCCCTTGGCGGCCGCCTTGCGCAAGGGCGAAAGGACGGCGTTCGCCGCGCTTCCCGCCGCCGCTTGGCCGACAGCGGCCATGCCGCCCGCAACAGCGCCTGCACCGCTCTTGCCGAACGAGCCGAGGCTGTAGGCGCTGGTGGCACCGCCTGCCATCTGAGCGCCACCACGCGCGGCGGCGCCGGTCATCCGGCCGGCCGCACCGACTGCGGACCCGGCCGCGCCCACGCCAAGGCGTGCGGCGGCGGCGCCTCCGATCAGCGCGCCGCCTGCCGCCAGCGCGGTCCCGGCCGCCGTACCCGCGCCGAGCTGCGGGCCGCCCGAGACGATGCCGTTCGCAATGCTGGGGCCGAAGATCGACAGGCCCAGCAGCGACAGCGCGGCAAGCGCGATGGCCATGACCTGATTGATGTCGGGCGCGGGGCCGAGGGCAGCGCCGGTGAACTGGCTGAACAAGGTGGTGCCGATGCCGGTGATGACGGCGAGCACCAGCACCTTGATGCCGGTCGAGACGACATGGCCCAGCACCTTCTCGGCCATGAAGGCGGTCTTGTTGAAGAAGGCGAAGGGCAGCAGGACGAAGCCGGCCAGCGTCACCAGCTTGAACTCGATCAGCGTGATGAAGACCTGCACGGCGATGATGAAGAAGGCGAGCACCACGATCACCCAGGCGAGCAGCAGCACGAGGATCAGCGCGAGGTTGGAGAACACGGCCCAAAGGCTGGAGAACTGGCCCGCCGCATCGAGCAGCGGCTTGGCGGCTTCGAGCCCCTTCGCCGCGATCGTGCCGGGCTTCATGAACTCGTCGATCGTCATCGCCCCGCCGCTGGCCTGGAGGCCGAGCCCGGCGAAGCTCTCGAACACGATGGTCGCGAGCAGCGAGAAATTGCCGATGATGAAAGCGAAGGTGCCGATGTAGAGCGTCTTCTTGACGAGGCGCTGAAGCACGTCCTCGTCCGCGCCCCAGGCCCAGAACAGGCCGGCGAGCGTTACGTCGATGGCGATCAGCGTGGTCGAGAGGAACGCGACCTCGCCGCCGAGCAGGCCGAAGCCTGAGTCGATGTAGCCGGTGAAGATGTTGAGGAAATTGTCGATAACGCCGGTGTCGTTCATGGCCGGGTGCCTTCATCCGGCGCCGTGTCGCTGCCGCGCTCGATCTCGGGCGGGGGCTCGTCCTGGCGGAAGAAGCGGCGGCGGTTGACGGCCCAGGCCGCCTCGCAGCCACTATCCGGCTTGGTGAGCGAGGCGCAGCGATCCAGCTCGCGGGCGAGCCTGGCCTGGCCTTCGTCCGCCGGCAGGAAGAGCGGGGGCGCGGGCGCAGGCTCATCGGGCTGGACGGCGGCGACGATCGCCACCGTCATCATCAGCCCGGCCAGCGCCGCCACCCCTGCGATCTTCGCCGTGCGCGACATCGGGCGTCTCAGTTGCCCATGAAGCGGCGGAACCGCTCGCGCCCTTCGGCCTCCTCGGCCGCCTGGCGGGCGGATTGCAGCGCCTGCGCCCGGCCCTGCGCCGCGACCGCGGCGGTGAGGTCGGCGAGCTGCTGCGATTGCAGCGCGAGGAGCTCGTTGCCCGCCTGCGTCGCCTGGAGCGCGCCGGTCGCCGACTGGCTGGCCGAGACCAGGCTGTACATCGTCGTGCGGGCGCCTTCGATGTTGCCGACGACGCCGGCCTGCACCTGCAAGGCATCCTGAAAGGCGCCGACGCTATCCTCCCAGCGGGCATTGGCGTTGGCGACCATCTGCGCGTGGGTGCCGGTGAGCGCCGCGCCCTTGTAGCGGCCGTTGAACACCTGCTGGACGTTCTGCACGTCATAAGCGATGCGCTGCGCCTCGCCGAGAAGCTGCTGGGTGCGCTGCACCTGCTGCTGCAACTGCTGGAGCGAGCTGAACGGCAGCGAAGCCAGGTTGCGCGCCTCGTTGACGAGACTGGTCGCCTGCTGCTGGATTTGCTGAATCTGGTTGTTGACCTGCTGGAGCGACCGCGCGGCCGTCAGCACGTTCTGCGCATAATTGGTCGGGTCATAGACGATCCCGCCGAACTGAGCGTGCGCCGGCGTGGCGGCGGTGATGCCGATCATGCTCGATGTGGCGATGGCGCCGGCCAGCATGGCGCGGCGCAGGATATTGGGTTTCATGGGGTCGTGTCCTTCAAGGCAAGGGGGAGCTGGCCGGCATCTTCCCGGCGACCGGCCAGCGGATCGAGTTGGGGTTCGGGAAGAAGATCGACCGCCCAGGCCAGGCCGCGATGGCGCAGCCATTCGGCGGCGAAGCGCTCGCGGCCGTGGGTCTCGACCAGTTCGGCGATGCGGAGCTGATCGGTCTTGGAAGACGCGGCGGCGAAGGCCAACGCGACCTCGCCTAGCCCCAGCTCGAACAGCCGGTTGCCGCGCCGCGACTGGCAGTAATAGTCGCGCTTGGGCGTGGCCCGGCTGAGGATTTCGATCTGGCGAGCGTTGAGGCCGAACCGTTCGTAGATGGCGGCGATCTGCGGCTCGGCGGCGCGCTCGTTCGGCAGGAAGATGCGCGTCGGGCAGCTCTCGATGATGGCCGGCGCGATGTTAGAGGTTTCGATGTCGGCCAGGCTCTGCGTGGCGAAAACGACGCTGGCGTTCTTCTTCCGCAAGGTCTTAAGCCATTCGCGGAGCTGGGCTGCGAAGTCGGGGGTGTCGAGAACCAGCCAGCCCTCGTCGATGATGATGAGCGTCGGCGAGCCGTCCAGCCGGCCTTCGATCCGGTGGAACAGGTAGGACAGGACGGAGGCGGCTGATCCGCCGCCAACCAGGCCCTCCGTCTCGAACGCCTGCACCGACGCTTCGCCGAGCCGTTCGACCTCGGCATCGAGCAGCCGGCCCCACGGTCCACCAAGGCAATAGGGGGCGAGCGCCTGCTTGAGCTGCTGGCTCTGGAGCAGAACCGCGAGCCCGGTCAGCGTGCGTTCCGGCACGGGCGCACTGGCAAGGGAGCCGAGCGCCGACCACAGATGCTCCTTGGCCTGCGGATCGACGGGGACGCCTTCGCTGGCGAGGATCGCCGCCAGCCATTCGGCCGCCCATGCGCGCTCGGCCGGATCGTCGATACGGGCGAGCGGCTGTAGCTGGACGCTGCCGTCGCCGTCGTCGGACAGCCCGAGATCCTGCCAGTCTCCGCCCGCCGCCAGCGTGGCGGCGCGGATCGAGCCACCGAAGTCGAACGCGAAGACCTGGGCGTTCTCGTAGCGGCGGAACTGCATCGCCATTAGCGCGAGCAGCACCGACTTGCCCGCGCCGGTCGGGCCGACGATCAGCGTGTGGCCGACATCGCTGCCATCGGGGTGAAGGGAAAACCGGAACGGGGTCGAGCCTTCGGTCCTGCCATAGAGCAAGGGGGGTTGTCCGAAGTGCTCGTCCCGTTCCGGCCCCGCCCATACTGCTGACAGGGGGATCAGATGGGCGAGATTGATGGTGGAGATCGGCGGTTGCCGGACGTTGGCGTAGGTGTGGCCGGGCAGGCTCCCCAGCCATGCCTCGATCGCGTTCATCCCCTCGGGGATCACGGTGAAGTCGCGGCCCTGGATGACCTTCTCGACCAGCCGCAGCTTCTCGGCCGCAATGGCGGGATCGCCGTCCCACACCGTCACCGTCGCGGTGACATAGGCCATGCCGGCATAGTCGGAGCCCAGCTCTTGCAAGGCGGTGTCGGCGTCGGCGGCCTTGTTCGAGGCGTCGCTGTCGAGCAGCGTGGACGCCTCGTTGGTCATGACTTCCTTGAGGATGGCCGCGACCGATTTGCGCTTGGCGAACCATTGCCGCCTGATCCTGGTCAGCAGCTTGGTCGCGTCGGTCTTGTCGAGCATCAGCGCGCGGGTGGACCAGCGATACTCGAAGGCGAGCCGGTTCAGCTCGTCGAGCAGGCCGGGGAAGGTCACGCTCGGGAAGCCGACGATGGTGAGCGTGCGCAGATGGTGCTCGCCGAGCTTCGGTTCGAGCCCGCCGGTCAGCGGCTCGTCGGCGAGTAGCGCGTCGAGGTGCATCGGAGTTTCCGGCACGCGCACGCGCTGGCGGCGGGTTGAGATGGTGCTGTGCAGGTAGGTCAGCGTCTCGCCGTCATCGAGCCAGCGGACCTCGGGCACGAAGCCCTCGACCAGATTGAGAACGCGGTCGCTGCGGTCGGCGAAGCCCTTGAGCAGTTCCCACGGATCGACGCCGCTGGTGGACCGGCCCTCGTAGAGCCACCCTTCCGCGCGCGCCGCTTCCTCGGCCGGCGGCATCCACAGCAGGGTGAGATAATAGGCGCTCTCGAAATGCGCGCCTTCCTCGCGGAACTGTTCGCGGCGCTCCATGTCCACGAGCGCCGAGACCGAATCGGGAAAATCGGAATCGGGGTAGTCGAGCGCGGGACTGCGCTGCGCCTCGACAAAGATCGCCCAGCCCGAGCCGAGACGCCGGAGCGCGTTGTTGAGCCGCGCGGTGGTGGCGACCAGCTCGGCGGGTGTGGCGCTGTCGAGATCGGGGCCACGGAAACGCGCCGTGCGCTGAAAGCTGCCGTCCTTGTTGAGAACGACGCCCTCGCCGACCAGCGCGGCCCAGGGCAGGAAGTCGGCCAGGTGGGCGGCGCGATTCCTGTATTCGCGCAGGCCCATCATGGCCGCATCCACGCCGGATAGCGGAGGTGCCGCCGGGCCACGTCCACGAACTGCGGATCACGGCGCGCGGCCCAAACCGACAACGCATGACCGATTGCCCAAATCGCCAGCCCGGCGATCCAGAGGCGAAGGCCGAGGCCGATCGCGCCGGCGAGCGTGCCGTTGACGATGGCGAGCGAGCGCGGGGCGCCGCCGAGCAGGATCGGCTCGGTCAGCGCCCGATGGACCGGCGCATAGAAGCCGGCGATCGGCTCGACGGGATCGGCCGCGCCCGTCATGCGATCAGCGCCCCGCCGCCGAACGAGAAGAACGACAAAAAGAAGCTCGACGCGGCGAAGGCGATCGACAGGCCGAAGACGATCTGGATCAGCCGGCGAAAGCCGCCCGAGGTGTCGCCGAAGGCCAAGGTGAGGCCGGTCACGATGATGATGATGACCGCGATGATCTTCGCGACCGGCCCCTCGATGCTTTCGAGGATGGATTGCAGCGGGGCTTCCCACGGCATCGACGACCCGCCCGCGTGGGCGGGCGCCGAGATGGTGAGCGCGATGACGCTGGCGGTGGCGGCGAGCATGGCGCGGCGTGCGCCATGCCGAAGGGCATGGATCATGGTGCGTCTCCGAGGTTGGGGGGTGCGAGGGGGGTCAGGCGGTAATCGCCGGTCTCGGCGTCGATCCCCTCGACGCGAGCCAGCTCGGCGAGGCGGCGACCGTGCCCGTCGCGAACCAGCACGGCGATCAGGTCGATGGTCTCGGCGAGCAGCGCGCGGGGAACCGTGACGACGGCCTCCTGAATGAGCTGCTCCATGCGGCGCAGCGCCCCGAGCGCGGTCCCGGCGTGGATGGTGCCGATGCCGCCGGGGTGGCCGGTGCCCCAGGCTTTGAGGAGGTCGAGCGCCTCGGCGCCGCGCACCTCGCCGATGGGGATGCGGTCGGGGCGCAGCCGCAGGCTGGACCGCACGAGATCGGACAGCGTGACGACGCCATCCTTGGTCCGCATGGCGACGAGGTTCGGCGCGGCGCACTGAAGCTCGCGCGTGTCTTCGATCAGGACGATGCGGTCGGTGGTCTTGGCGACTTCGGCCAGGAGCGCATTGACCAGCGTGGTCTTGCCGCTGCCGGTCCCGCCTGCCACGAGGATGTTGGCGCGGGCGGCGACGCCATCACGCAGCGCCGCGGCCTCGGCCGGCGACATGATCCCGGCCGCCGCGTATTCATCGAGCGTGAAGACGGCGACGGCGGGCTTGCGGATCGCGAAGGCGGGCGCGACGACGACGGGGGGCAGCAACCCCTCGAACCGCTCCCCTCCTTCGGGCAGCTCGGCCGAGACGCGCGGGGACCGGGCATGAACCTCGACGCCGACATGGTGCGCGACCAAGCGAACGATGCGCTCGCCGTCCGCGGCGGCCAGCTTCATGCCGGTGTCGCTGATGCCTTCGCCGAGCCGATCGACCCACAGCCGGCCGTCCGGGTTCAGCATCACCTCGATGACGGCGGCATCGTCGAGCCAGGCCGCGATCGACGGGCCGAGCGCCGTGCGCAGCATCCGCGCGCCGCGTGTCTTCGCCTCGGAACGGATCGGATGGACGGTCAAAAAAAAGCCCCTGATGAGGGCCGGGCGAGCCGCCGCCCGGCGTCAGGGGCACATCAAGAGAGGCAGAAAAGACCGTGCTTCAATAAGTAAATGTGGTCGTCGTAGTCTGGCGTAGAGATACAAGAACTGGCGTAGTCAGCTCATTCTTCTTGGAGCGGAAAGTCCTCGCCAATTTCTTGCCTGACCTTCGAACCCTTCGCGAGTCGGCGGCCGAGCGCATCCATGAAGGCGTCGTAGCGGTCGCCGCCCTGGCGACGCATCGCGGCCCGCTCGCTCTCGGGCGGCGGCGGAGTGTTCGACAGCCAGAAGCGCACGAACAGCGCGATCATCTCGACACCGATCCCCGTGTCGCGCTCCAGCCGGGTGATGCGGCGGTCCAGCTTGTCGAGACGCTTGGCGATGGCGGCCTCGCGCTGCTCGTCGGCGTCGGGCGACAGGAAGGATGCGATGGCCGCCTCGGCGATCAGCGACCGGGACTTGTCCCTGCGGTCGGCATAGGCGGCGAGCGCGCGCATCAGCTCGGGGTCAAGATAGACCGACAGCGGCGTCTTGGTGCTCATAGCTCGATGCCGTCCTCGGGATCGAGCGACGCCTGCCGGGCCACGCGCTGCATCTGGCGGCGCACCGTCGCCTGCCGCGCCGCATCGCTATCGGGGTCCGGCTCGTCCAGCTCGAACTCGTTGGCGGGCGCGGGCCGGGGCGTCGGCGCGATGTCGATGTGGGGCTCCAGCGCCGGCTCGCGGCGCAGGTCCCCGTTCGCGGCATCGTCCTCAGCACCCGCCTTCTTGGCGGCCTTTTTCTTCATCGGCTTCTTGGGCGATTCATGCTCGATCGGCTCGGGCATCGGCGGCGCCTCGATCGGCGCCAGGCCGCTCCAGTCGTCGGGGCGCGGCGGGCCGCCTCCGACATTCATGTCAGGCGGCGACATCACCCGCTGCGTGAACCGCCGGTCCTTGAAGTAGCGGGCCTTCTTTGCCCGGATCGGCGGGATGCCCGCGACCATGACGATCTCGTCGTCGGGCGGTAGCTGCATGATCTCGCCGGGGGTGAGGAGTTGGCGGGCGGTCTCAGAGCGCGACACCATCAAATGCCCGAGCCAGGGCGAAAGCCGGTGGCCGGCGTAGTTCTTCATCGCCCGCATCTCGGTCGCGGTGCCGAGCGCGTCCGAGATGCGCTTGGCGGTGCGCTCGTCGTTGGTGGCGAAGCTCACGCGCACATGGCAATTGTCGAGGATCGCGTTGTTCGGCCCGTAAGCCTTCTCGATCTGGTTGAGGCTCTGGGCGATGAGGAAGCTCTGGATGCCGTAGCCGGCCATGAACGCCAGCGCGCTCTCGAAGAAGTCGAGTCGGCCGAGCGCCGGAAACTCGTCGAGCATCAACAGCAGCCGGTGGCGCGATTGCCGCGCCTTCAGGTCCTCAGTGAGCCGGCGCCCGATCTGGTTGAGGATGAGGCGAATGAGCGGCTTGGTGCGTGAGATGTCGCTGGGCGGCACGACGAGGTAGAGCGTGACCGGCAGCTCGCCCTCGACCAGATCCTTGATGCGCCATTCGCAGGTGCGCGTGACCTGCGCGACGACGGGATCGCGATAGAGGCCGAGGAACGACATGGCGGTCGAGAGCACGCCCGATCGCTCGTTGGCCGATTTGTTGAGCAGCTCGCGCGCGGCCGAGGCGACGACGGGATGGACGCCGGCCTCCCCCAAATGCGGCGTCGTCATCATCGCCCATAGCGTGCTCTCGATCGGGCGGCGGGGATCGGACAGGAAGGCGGCGACGCCCGCCAGCGTCTTGTCGGCCTCGGCGTAGAGGACATGGAGGATCGTGCCGACCAGTAGGGCATGGGAGGTCTTCTCCCAGTGGTTGCGCTTCTCCAGCGAACCTTCCGGGTCCACCAGCACGTCGGCGACGTTCTGCACGTCGCGCACTTCCCAGGCGCCCTTGCGGATTTCGAGCAGGGGGTTGTAGGCGGCCGACGCGCCGTTGGTCGGATCGAACAGCAGCACCCGCGCGTGCCGGGCGCGAAAGCCGGCGGTGAGCTGCCAATTCTCGCCCTTGATGTCATGCACGATCGCCGAGCCCGGCCAGGTGAGCAGCGTCGGCACGACCAGGCCGACGCCCTTGCCGCTCCGGGTCGGCGCGAAGCACAGCACATGCTCGGGGCCGTCGTGGCGCAGGTAGTCGCGCCCGAGCCGACCGAGCATGACGCCGCTGTCGCCCAGCAGCCCAGCGGCGGCGATCTCCCCGCGCGTCGCCCAGCGCGCCGAGCCATAGGTCTCGGCGTTCTTCAGCTCGCGCGCACGCCAGACCGACATGCCGATGGCGACGACGATCGCGGCGAACCCGCCCGACACAGCGATGAACGCGCCGGTCTGGAATATCTCCGGCGCGTAGGCGTCAAACGAAAACCACCACCAGAAGAAGGCCGGCGGCGGATAGATCGGCCAGTCGCCGAGCATGAACCAGGGCGCCCCAAGCTGGGGCTGATAGGCGAGCGCTGCGGCCGTCCATTGCGTCGCGGCCCAAATGGCTGCGAGCACGATCAGGAAGACCGTGAAGACCTGACCCCAAAGGATTTTGGTTGCCGACATGGCACCGAGGTCGATGCGTACCGGACATCAAATCAAGTCACTGTTATTGTTGAGGGAAGTCTAGCGTAGAAATACAGGGAGTAGCGTAGTTTAGTCTGCTATGTTTTCGACGGTGATCGATTGAACGGTCCCGTATGTCGCGCGCTATCAGAGCGGACAGATCGAGAACAAGGTGCTTTACCAACCAGAATGGGTATGATACCCGATCCAAGTTCGGGCATCATACCCGAACCGGAGAAAAATGGTGCGTCTAATCGGATCGCGGGATGTCCTGAAGCTGACCGGGCTTTCGGCTGATCAGCTGCGCGAATGGACCGTGCGGCGCAGGCTCATTCATCCGGACGTCCCGGCATCACGCCAGGGTCAGCAGGCTCAATTCGGCTGGCAGACAGTGCTGTTGCTCCGGCTCGCCGTCGTTATGCGCAGCCGGTTCCATGTCGAACTCCAAGTCCATCGCGACCTGCTGCTTCGCGCACGCGAGCTATTGAACGGCCGGTCCTTTCCGGGCCTGTGGAACCACCGGCTCGTTATCTTTGGACTCGATAGCTGTGCGCTGCTCGGTGGTAGCGATCCGTTGCCGGCCGACCAGGATGCAATCCTGCTTCGGCTCAACGCCCATCTTGAGGCGCTGTCGCAGGGCTTCGGCGTCTCCGAGCCGATCGCGCAACTCCCTCTCTTTCCGGCGGTGGGATTGCGCCGAAGCGAAGCGCCGGCTGACGCAGAGGGCGGCATCATGCTGCGCACTGCCGAAGGTGACGCGGCGTGACCGCGCTCGCCAGAATCGAAGCGGGACTGCGTGCGATCGGCTATCGACCGGAATCGCTCATCCACGACTATAGCTTCGCCGATGTGCTGTCGGAGGCGGGCGAGGAACAGTGCGTCGCACTTGCCGCGTTCACACAAGTTCCCGAATCCTATCGCTCGGCCGCCTTTGGCGTGATTACCGGCACGCACGATGCGGACGCCGTGCTACGCCGCCGGGCGCTCGGTGCGCCGATCTTGTTCTCGATCAGCCCTGAAGATGTCGGGGTCTGGCGGGTCGGCGCGGAAGGCAAGCCACGTCTGAGCGAACGGGTTCCGCTCGACCAGCTGGACGCGCTGTTCGAGCGCAATGCCGACAATTGGAACCCACACGCGGTTCACCGCGCCAAGTCGCTGGCCCAGACCCAGACGGCCTATCAGCTCGACTTCGTCGATCTGGGACTGATGCCGGCGATCGAACATGAGATCGAAGTGAAGCTCGATCGGCTGCTCGGCGAAGTCATTGCCCAACTGCTGTCCGGGATCGACGATCCGCAACGCGAAGAAGCGGTTTTCCGCACCACCTTCAGGCTCCTTGCCGCCAAAATCCTGATCGATCGCCAGCATCCTGACGCGACATCATGGACCCATGCGCCGGTGCGCGATGTGCTCGCCGGCATCGAGACCTATTATCATCTCGATCATATGCTGCGGCCCGCGGTCGATGCCCTTCCGTCGTCGGCCGTGGAGACTGCATGGACGACGCTTCGCGGCGCCATCACCTTCCGGAACATTTCGTCGGACAGTTTGGCATTCGTTTACGAAAACACGCTGGTGACGGCTGACACGCGCAAACGCTTCGGCACGCACTCTACCCCCAGACAAGTGGCTGAATATGTCGTTGGCCAACTCGATCTCGGCCGCTTCGATCTTGAGGACATAACGATCTACGAGCCGTTCGCTGGCGCGGGTATGTTCCTCGTCGCGGCACTGCGGCACCTGCGCGATCAGCTTCCCGATACGCTCACCGGCGAGGAGCGGCACGCTTTTCTCGTCAAGCGGATCAGCGGTGCGGAACTCGACAGCTTCGCCTGTGAAGTCGCGACGCTATCGCTGATCCTTGCTGATTACCCCAACGCAAATGGCTGGAAAATCGCATCCAAGGACTTGTTCGAGAAAGACGCGCTTCGAGCAGATGCCGCTGGCAAGCGCATCGTCCTGTGCAACCCACCCTGGGAGGACTTCGACAGCGAAGAGCGCCAGCGCTATCCCGAGATGGCGGCAAAGTCGTTCTCGAAGCCGATGGCGGTGCTGCGGACGCTCATCGAAGCCAAGCCCCAAGCGCTGGGTTTCGTTTTGCCGCAAGGCTTTCTCCGCCAGAAGCAATATGGCGAACTGCGCCAGCTGCTCGCTGACACATATGACCGGATCGAGCTGACATCGCTTCCTGACCGCATCTTTCAGCGTGCCGGGCTGGAGGCGGCCGTGATCATCGCCACCGGCCAGCGCGACGCTGATGCGAAGAATCTTCCGAGCCAGTTGCGCTCCGTCGAAGTCACCGACCGAGGCCGTCCGGATTTTCTCATGACGGGTAAGGTCACCACCGAGCGCCGCCGCACCAAGCTGGTATGTTCGGGGGACCTTTGGATTGGTGCGCTCGACGAGGTCTGGGAATATCTGGCGGACTATCCCGTGCTTGGTGGTCAAGCCGAAGTTCATCGCGGCCTTCAGTGGATCAGCCAGTCTGCCGGCTGGAGCGCAGTTCCTCGGGAGGGCTTTGCCAGAGGAATTTTCAAGCCCGCGGACTCGCTTCTTCAATTTAGTATCACCACGACCGGCTTCGTCGATATGCGCGAGGAATCCGCATATCGGTTCGGTCCACTCACGCGCGCCTGGGACAAACCCAAAATACTGGTCAACGTGGCGCGCCGGTCGCGTGGCCCCTGGCGGCTGGATGGCGCGCTAGACGCGAGCGGGCTCGTGCCGTCGCAGGCGTTCTTTGGCATCTGGCCGACCACATCAGACCTGCCAGTGGAAGCGATCGAAGCGCTGATCAACAGCCCGCTGGCGAGCGCCTTCGTCCTCGAGCGGGCCTCGAACCAGCATCTCACCAATGTTGTTATGAAGCAGCTGCCGTTGCCAAAGCGGGGCGCGCTTGGTGACGTGGTCGCCGCAGTGTGGCGCTACCGCGACGCGCTTGGCGCCGCCGCAGCCCATGCGCTACGCACGCCCGAGATCGACGAGCGGTTGGAAGGGTTGCTGATCGATATCGACGCGCAGCTCTTGAAGGCCTTCGATCTGCCTCCTCGTCTGGAGCGACGATTGCTCGAAGCGTTTCGTGGACATGAAGCTGAACGGCGTGTCGCACATACCTTCAAGGGCTGGTTCCCAGAGGACTTTACCGCCTACCTCCCGCTGCACGAATATGTCGGCCCGCTGCTACGCGAAAACACTGGCGCCTGGGCGCTCGACGTCTTCACGCCGGCACCGGAGCACGAGGTTGAGCGGCTCAGGCGCTACGTCCAGTAGCGGATGGACACCTATCTGCTCGATACGAACCTTGTGTCCGTGCTCTATGACGCGCGGAGGCCCAATCATATCGCCGTCCGCCAGGCAGTCGCCGACTTACCGGCGCAAGCCGCGCAGCTCGTATCGGTAGTAACGGTCGGCGAGCTCAGGTTCGGGTTAGCGCTCGCGCGCGCCGCAAGCCAGCCGCTCACGCACATTGAAGCGTGCCTCGTCAGCACCGAGGCACACCCGTTGGCCGAAGTCACACGGCACACGGCAGATGCCTTCGCGACCGTTAAATCGAGCGTCGCGCTGGCGCGGATCGACATCAGGCGCCGTATTCCACGCTGGGTCGAGGCCTGGACCGATCGTGTGAGCGGCCAGCTTCTGCAGATCGATGAGAATGATCTCTGGATTGCGGCACAAGCGCTTGAACGAAACTATGTCGTCGTCACCTCCGACCGGGATTTCACTCAAGTGATTGCGCCGGTGGTTCCGGACCTTCGCGTTCTTCTCGTCTGAGCGACTCCTTCTTTTGCTTCAGCTCGCTCTCGGCCCCAAACCCTTCCGCTAAAGGCCTAGCCCTCGGCCGCGCCCGAACGACCAATCTACCCCGCCGCCCGTACGCATGACGCCGGAGATGTGCTTGCCGATCTGGCGGTCGAGCGAGGGCGACCAGGGCACGAGCTGGAAGCTCAGGCCATTGTCGATCATGGCGAAGCGCCCCGAGGCGAGCGTGATCCGCTGGCGCACCGTGCCCGCGACATACTCCCCGGCCTTGGACGGCGCGTGCGGCTGGCCGATCTCGGCCGACAAGTCCTTGGCGGCCGCGTCCAGCTCGCGGCGGCGGAGCGTGTCGAGCAGGTTGCGCGCGAAGATGATCCGCTGTCCCTGCCGCCGCGCGAGCCCCTCGTCGGCGAGATGCTCGGCGCGGGCCTCCATCGCGGCGCGCACTTCGGTCCCGAACCCGCCGCCGAGATCATGGCCGTCGCCTGACAGGTTGCGCCGGTCGAGCCAGGTCGCACCCGGCGCGCGGACCTGCGCCTCAAGGTCCATGTCGGAGCGCACGGCCAGCGCCACCCGCTGCCGGCCTTTCCGGTCCTCGAAGCGGCGCAGCTCGACGATCGCGCCGGGCCGGCAATCGCCGGTCGCCTCGATGTCGGGAAGCTGGACATGGTGGGTGCGGCCGTCGATCCCGTCCACGATCGCATAGGCTTTGCCGGTCAGCTCGTCATGCAGGCCGCGATCGACCAGCCGGCCGATAACGGGCTGAGCGGGATCGGCGTCGAGGACATAGCTGCCGGCGCCCCGGTCGATGCCGCGGTCGCTCATCGCCTTGTGCATTCGCTTGATGATGTCGTCGCGCTCGCCGAGTTCGCGCAGCGCCGCCTGGGCATCGCCGGCCAACGTCCACTGGCCGGGCGCGATCTCGCTGGCGAGGCCGAGCCGCTCCAGCTTGCGCAGCCGTCCCATCCTCAGCACATGGTCGCCGTCCGGCCGGACGCTGGGCTCGGGCGCCATGTCGATCAGGCCGTTGCGCTGCATGGTCCGCGACAGGTCGCGGTCGATCTCGGTCCAGCGCTCGGCTTCGATCTGCCGCTCCAGCGATTGCCGGATTTCAAGGTCGGTGCGCGGGCCGAGTTCTTGGGTGACGATCTCGCGCGCCTGCGCCCGCATCCCTTCGCGGATATAGTCGCGCGAGATGATGAGGTTCTGCCCGTCCTCGCCGACGCCCCGCACTATGATGTGGATGTGGGGATTGTCGGTGTTCCAGTGCTCGACGGCCCGCCAGTCCAGGCGGGTGCCGAGATCCTTTTCCATGCGGGTCATCAGCTCGCGGGTGAAACCCTTGAGGTCGCGCATCTGCTCGGCATCCTCGGGCGAGACGATGAACCGGAAATGATGCCGGTCGTCCTCGCAGCGGGCGGCGAACTCGTTGCGGTCGAGGCCGTCTGCGTCGGCGCCGAACAGCACGCCCCGCTCGCCGTCGCGGGTGACGCCATCGCGTTGCAGGTAGTTGAGATGAGCCGCGAGCGAGGCGCGGCCGCCATGCCGGACCACGCGCGCCTTGACGATGACCTGGCGCGATCGGTGGCCGAGCCGATGGGTCGCGCGGACGCTCGCCACGCGGCCCCGACCGAAGGTCGAGCGGCCCGGCGCGACGATCTGGCCGCGGCGCGAGACATGGCCGCCGGCCCGCTGCGCGGCGGCGAGCGCTTGGACGATGATCGGCAGCGCCCGCTGGCTACCGCGCGAGCGGATACGGCCTGGCCGGAGGCGGAAATCGTCGTCGCGGCTCATGCCGGGACAGGCCGCAATGTGCGGCAAACCCTGCGCGCTGCTGGTTTCCAGCCAGCGCCGCACAGTGCGGGATTTCCGCACACATTGCGCAGCAATGCCCGAAAGCCTTGAGAATCAAGGCCACAACCGAGGCGCAGGTGCTCCGCACATTGCCGCCCTTTATCTTGCCCTCGACCTTCCCCCTTCAGAAAGACAGCCCTGCTCCCTTCCGGCGCTGCGAAAGCCTGCGCCGAAACCCGCCAGAGCGCGCGAAAGCCGCTCACGGCGGAGGCCGCCCGGAAAGCGGGACGAACAGGCCGTTGGAGGGAGACGCGGCATCGGCCATGACAAGCCCGGCGCGGTCGTCGGCCGGCCCTTCCGGCGGCACCTGGGATACCGTGCGATCGGCGGATCGCGGCGCAGGCGAAACCGCGCCCGGCCGCACCGCGAACAGCGCAGCGCGGCGCCAAGCGAAGGGATCGGGCAGCGGCGCGGCGGCAAGCCGAGTGTCGTCCGAACCACCGGTGATCGACGCCAGCTTTGCGAGATAGGCGCGGGTCTCGACGGGCAGCGGACGACCGCGCGACAGATATTCGTCGTAGCGGCCCGGCCCCGCGTTATAGGCTGCCAGCATCGCCGTCGCGTTGCCGTAGCGGTCGTGCATCGCGCGCAGATAGGCCGCGCCCGCCATGATGTTGTCGCGCACGTCGTAGGGGTCAGCCCCAAGCCCATAGCGTGCGCGCAGGCTGGCCCATGTCGCGGGCATGATCTGCATCAGGCCCATCGCTCCGGCCGACGAAACGGCGCGGACATCGCCGTTGCTCTCGACGCGCATGACCGCCCATATCCAGCGTTCGGGGATTCCGAAGCGCCCGGCTGCGTCGGCGACATGGGCGGCATAGGGATGGCGCGCGGCCGCTCTCTCGGCGGGCGCGTCCTGCGCCCGCGCGGCGACGGGCGCAGCGCTCGGTGCGAGCAGCAGCAGGACCGCGAGCAAGGCGGCCGACACGCCCCGGCTCCGCCGCCAGCCTGCCAGCGTGCTCGCTCCGGTAAAGGGTGCGCGCGAAGCGCCGGCCGAGGGCCGCCCTTGACCTTCGCTGCGCGCGCCGGCCGGCCTGCGACCGAGCGGGACGGAGGGATGAGGCGGTCTTTCCGCGAACAGAGGGATGATCGGGGAAGGCACTGATCAGCTCCGATCGTCGCGGGGCCGGGGGCGTTTCCACGACAGCCTGAACGTCCGTCCATCATCATCGGCACGGAACAGCACCGGCCGGAACGCCGCCGGGAACAGCGGGCTGTCGATCTCCAACGCGATATAGTCGCCGGCACGTTCGCCGACCCGTTTCCACGCGCCGCCGACCTCGGGGCCATCCTCGTCGTCGAGGTGGACGCGGTAGTCGGGCGCATTTTCGGCGTCGCTCGGATCGAGCGCGACAAGCACGATCGCCTCGTTGATACCGAATAGTCGGACGCGGCCGGCATAGCCGTCGGCGGTGGATTCAAAGATATTGGTTTGCATGGCCGATCTCCTTGGCTTCGGGGGTGGAAGGCGATGGGGACGGCGCGCGCAGATAGAGCGGCGTCGCGCGTCCGATGACGGCGGAAGCCGGCAGCGGGCCGAAGTAGCGGCCGTCCAGACTGTCGGGATGGGCGGGATTGAGCAGCAGCAGCTCGCCCGATCGCAGCGTGCGGCACCCCTGCCAGACCGGAAGCGGACGGCCCTGGCCATCACGCGCGCGGGCGATGGCGACGCGCCGGCCATCGACGCTCACCGCATCGCCGATCCGGCATGTCCGCTGCCCGGCTTTAGCCGCGACATGCTTCAAGAGCGGCACACCCTCGGGCAGATAGCCGCGCGTCGAAAGCCAATGCGCCAGCCGTTCGGGCGGCGCGACGGCGACCAGCGCGCCGATGGCGGGATCGCGGTCGGGATGGATGCGGTAGAGGCCGATGGGCGCGCTGGCGCTGGCGTTCCAGATGGCGCGCGGGAGCGGATTGGCGACGGCGATAGCGACGAACGCCGCGGCGAAGGCGGATGCGGCGATGGCCGTCGCCATGACGTAGCGGCGGCGTGTCATCCCTCGATCTCCCGGCGCTTGAGCCAGGCGTGATGGCGCTCGATCGTGTAGAGGCGCGACGGCTGGCCGACGGCGATGCGGTTGTGGACGTGGCGCCAATGGTCGGCCGCCGCGTCGCAGGGATCGACGCCGGCCGCCTCCACCGCGTCGATCGCCGCGAGCACTTGTTGGACCTTGGGCCAGCCTTCGATCTTGAGCAGGATGTCCCCGCCCGGCCGCACGAACGGCAACGTCGTGTAGGCTTCGTTGGCCGCGACCGCGCGCACCACGTCGATGCGCGAGACGATCGTGCCGAAGTCGTTCGACGCCCAGCGGACGAAGGCGAAGACGGCGCCCGGTCGGAAGCCGACCACGCGGGTTCGGCGGGTCAGGATGCGGTCCTGGGCGACGCGGCCGAAGCGTATCCAGTGCTCCAGCTTCTTCTCGATCCAGGTCAGCTCGACATGGGTGAGGCCGTCGCGGGCGAGCGCGCTGAACGCGCCGCCGCCGCGCACGGCGGGGGGCTGATCGTCGATCATGGGAGGTCTCCGGGGATGAGGCTCGCGACGGGGGCGGTGCGAGGGCGGCGACCTGGCCGCTGCGCGAGCGTCGAGCCGGCGAGCAAGGCCGCGCTGTCCACAGCCGCGCGCGCCGTTAGCAAGAATCCGAAGGATTCTTTTCTATTAGCACCGTTAGAAGTGGTGCGATTCCGCGAGGATTTCTGCGGGTTTGCGAGGCCCGCGCGTTCTCGAAAGTCCGTGTCCGGCGTTCTTGATCGTCCGAATCCGGCTGTTCCCGATAGTCCGAACCTCATGGCCAGTTCTCCACAGGCTTGAGGCCGACGCGGCGCATGGCGGCGTCGAACGGATCGACGGGGACGGGAGCGAAGTTCAGCCGGTCGCGGCCGAGCGCATGTTCGAGCGTGAGGACGTAGCCGGGGAGCGGCTGGCGCGCGACGATGGCGCGCAGCTCGAACGCGAACCGGCGCAGCGGCGAGAGCACGCCGGATTTGAGGTAAAGGTGCGGAACGTCGAAGCTCCAGCCGCCGCTCTGCCGTCCGCCATGCTTGCGCACGATGCGGTAGAGCCAGCGTTCGAGGCCGCCCGTCAGGTCGAAATAGGCGCGGTCGATGGTCAGCACGAGCGCGCGGTCGAGCACGCCGGCATAGAACCAATCGGGCAGGATCAGCTCGATCCCGAGCGCACGGCCGTTGCCGTCCGCCAGCTCGCGCCATTCGTTGATCCACGAGAAACGATGGCGGCGGCGCTGGTGCTGCTGCCGGATCGAGGTGGCGACGGTGGTGGATTGCAGGCGGTCGAGCGCGGCCTTCAGCCGCTCGTAGCTCGCCTTGCCGGTGCCGCGCCGGGTGAACGCCAGTATCTCGTGCGGCGTCGTCACCATAAGGCGCGAGGTCGGCCGTCCGGCGTCGCGCGCCTCGATGAGCTGGCTCGCCGCCCATATCAGCACGTCGGCGTCCCAAATAGTCGCCATGCCATGCTCGGGCACGGCCTCGACCGAGATCCACGTCGCGCCCATGCGGAAGTCGATGGGCGCGGTGCGGCGGGATTTGGCGAGGCTGAAGAACGGCCAGGCCATCAAGTCCTGCGCGTCGCGGGCCGCAAGGTCGCCGGGGACCGAGCGGAACAGCTCAAGCTGCGTGCGCTCGGCGCTGGACCGGCCGGAGAGGGAGCGTGCAGTGGGCATCGGCGCTCAGCGGCGCACGCAATCGGTGGGGAGGCGCTTGGCGGGATAGACGACGCCGTTGCCCGGATCGGAGGTCGAGCGGCGGGTGCCGAGCGCGGCCCAGGAGTCGAGGTCGTCGATCGCATAGACGATCCGGCCGCCGAGCCTGCGGAACACCGGGCCGGTGCCGTAGCAGCGGTGCTTCTCCAGCGTGCGGGCCGAGAGACCGAGATGGATCGCCGCGTCGGGCGTCTTGAGATAGCGTGGCGTTGTGGCGGCGACAGGCTCGGCCATGATGATCCTCCTGATGATGGCCGGCCCCGAAAAAGGGGTCCGGCGGACAGGAGGTGATCCTGGCGAAATGACCCCGGCGCGGAGAAGGGACAGCGCCGAGGGGAGCGGCAATGTCCCCTGTCAGCCGCCGCGCAGCAGGCGGAGATAGCCGCCGTCCCGCAGCTCGACGGCTTCGGCCAGCCAGCGGCGGACGCGCTTGCGCTCCTTGCTTTCAACCCATTCGGCGGCGCTGTAGCGGCGGACCCTGCGATGGATCAGCGAGGCGGCCAGCTCGCGTTGAGTGGCGCCTGCCTGGTGGCCGTCGAGCACTTGCAGCAAGGTGACGAGGTGCAGGCGCCGGAAGGGCGGCGGGCGCCACGCTGGCGGGCCGGCCGCCATGCCGTTGAGGCGGCGGCACAGGCGCTCGACCGACGCGAGGCGTGCGAAGGGGTTAGGTCCGATCGGCAGCATCACGGCCATCGGTCCGTGACACGGACCGCACATGCAAAGATGCTCGTCGCCATCGGGATCGGCGAGGATGATATGAAGGAAGTCGCCCATCCTGATCCGCGCGCGAACGTCGCCGAGCGCTCGCATGTCGAGAGGTTGCGCGCCGATTCCGGCAAGCGCGGGCGCGAGGACGATGCTGGCCGGCGACAGGTCTGGGCGCGCGACCGCCAGCTTGCGGTCGAAGGCCGAGCCGGGGGCGGCGTGGTAGCTGATGCCCCAGCGCTGCACGAGGTTGGCGGTCGCATTGTCGGCGGAGATCGTGCCGCGTTTCACGCGGCCGAGCGCACGGCGGTAGTCGGAGCGATAGCGCACGTTGCGGCTGAGATAGCCGATGGCGATATCCGAATATTGCAGCGCGTCGTCCCCGGCCTCGTCCGGGGGCGCGCGCCAGTCCTTCTCAGGCGGCATCGAGACCCTCCCAAGCATGGCCCTCTGCGGAGCGCGTTGGAAGATTTTCTCAGTCGCGGGGGCATGGAGAAGCCCTGCCGAATGGGTGGGCGCATAGCCGATTCAAGTCAGCGATTTGGCCTGATTTCTGCGCTTTTGCGATGCTGACAGAATGGTCGTTATGAGCCAGATGGACGTAGATAATGGCGATATCCGGTCTCAGACATCCATCTCGCGCGCGCAAGATGGGAGTCGTAGACCAACTGGGCGCGTTCGGGTTCCCTCTCCGGGTCAATCCCGAAAATGATCCGCACGGCCTCGCGCCAATCGGCTTTTTCCGCTGCCGCGTCTAACAGTCGCCAGTAGGTGCGGTGATGGCGTTCGTCATACTCGGTGACGTGCGGCGCATCAGGCGCGCTGTCCTCGAAAGCAGTTATGGCCATTGCCTCGCTTCGCTTTCAGCAATTGCTCCCTGCGCCCGCAGATTGGCAGGCTATACACCATAATGGACCGAAGCAATTACACTGTCTTCGCTATGGCGGCACGATGCTGAGAGCATAGTAAAGCGAACATCGACGCCCATTACTTCCTCGATTTCTCTGCCGCGCCGCGCACCAGCATGACGCCTTCGCCGCGTTCCGAATCAAGGAAGACGATGCCTGCGTCCTCCAGCGCCTTGACCACCTGATGGCGGGTATCTTCGCGCACGGGCAGGTTATTCTCGGATTCGAGACGTTTGAGCGCAGTCAACGCAACAAGGGCCTCGTCGGCAAGCATCTCCTGGGTCCAATTGAGAAGCGCGCGAGCGGCCCGCACCTGGCGGGAAGTGATCATACGCGATCACGTTCACGAGGCCGGGCCTATGCGCCATGAAAACGACTATTATAGTCGCCTTGGTATAAGGGGAACCGACAAACGCGAGCCGAGCGCACGTCCGGCGAGCGCGCCTTTTCCAGCGGCCGCGCGGACCATCGGGCCGCGCGGCCGCTGCCGATACGGGCATCCGAGTCGGCGGCGTTATGCCGGCGACAGGAAGCGAAGCCGCAGGGCCGGACGGTCCAGCCCTGCGGCAATGGGCGTCAACCTGTCTTGAGGCGTTGCATCCCTTCGGCCAGCGTCCAGAGCGCGCGGTTGAGCGTCACATTCTGGTCGATGCCGTTGATCGGTCGCGAACGGCTGCGACGGATATGGCCTTCGGCATTGCGCTTGCTGCCATGCAGCCCGCCCCGAATGATGTTCTCCTGTATCACGTTGAAGGTGGTCCACAGGCTGCTGTCCCGATCCTCGTGACGGCGCGGCTCGATGATCTGCTCGGGGGTAAGCGGGCTTTCATCATCGCCATAGCGGGCGACAAGGCTGACCTCGCCAAGCAAGCGCTGCTCATCTTCGGAAAGCCGAACCTCCTTCATCGTCTCGCTGGCGTCGATCAGCCGGGGGAAGTCCTCCGCCACGGTGTAAACGCCTTCGATGATGTCGTGCTGGATATTGCCCTTATGCGGCACGCGGACTTCCTCGAACCGCTCGCCCGCGATCATGCTGTTGGTGCAGACAAACCGCAGCATCCCGGCGAACATCTGATAGGCGCTAGTCCCGTCATGGCTGTTGACGATGATGACCTCGGCGGCCTCGGGCTTGCCGATGCCTCCGTCCCGGCGCAGCCGCAGCATATGCTTGGCGTGGCCGTGGCGGCTGCCGTCACGCGGGACCGACTGGACGGCGAAGAACGGGAACCATCCCTCTCGGCGCAGCCCCTCCACGATGTCGATGGTCGGGACATAGACATAGCGCTCCGAACGGCTGTCGTGCGCCTCGTTGGCGAAGATGGATGGGACGTGGCGATAGAGCGCCTCGTTGTCGAGCGGCTCGCGCCCGCTGATCTGATGGGCGTTGCGGCCGAACCGGGTGGCGAGGTGGTGGATGCTCATGGTCTTTCCTTCCGTGGGCTTGGGTTTCCGCGCAGCGGAGCGCCGCGCTGAAACCCTGCCCGTCGGCGAGACCGGGGGTGCAACCGGAGTGGGCGGCTTCGCGGGGAACCGGCTGCACGGAACGCGAAGCGTGGAGGAAGCTGGGCGGAAGCCGCTCCGAAGGGCGCTGGGGGCAGAGCCCCAAGCAACCGCGCCGCCCCGGCGACGCATGACGGGCCTGCGGCTCGCGGCGTTCGGGGGCGCGAGCGCGCAACGTCGCGCCGAGGAATGAACGGCGGCAGCCGTCGACTGCGAGGTTCTCAGCGCCATCCGCCGGAAGCCGGCCGGGCTATACGATCACGCATGGCCCCCGGTCGCTTTTTCGGAGGCTGGAGAAGGTGCGCCCCGCCGTGTGGCGGGGCGCCGGTGGGATCAGTCGGACACCAGCTCGTAGTCGCCAGTGGTCTCGTTCTCGAACAGCCGGAGATAGACCGGCGTGCCGCCGGGAAGGGTCAGCTTGAACGAGACGTAATCGCGCTGCTCCTTGCTGGTCTTCTTCCAGGCGGCGCCGAACTCGATGCGCTCGTCGTCGGCCGCCACGATGCGGAAGTCGGGAGCCTTGTCATTGTCCTTGCCGTCGATCGGGCGAAGCTCGACCTGCTCGCGCGTGCCGAAGAAGCGGATTTCGCCGGTGTAGCCGCGATTGGTGGTGGTGAAGATGCCGCGGATCATATCGTCAGTCCTTTCTTGCCTCGGGACCACGCCATTGCGGCCTCGATGGCTGTCGACCGGACGGGGGACGACTGACCTGCACCCGAAGGGCGGAACGAAGTGGCTGGCGGTGGCGGACGGCTTTTTTGCTTCGCGATGCAAAGCCGGCAGGGCCGGCGGCGGAAAAAAGCCGTGCGACGCCGTTGCGGGGAGGCAGGCGGACCTCGGCCAGACAAGCCTTTTCAGAGGCCGTGTGGCGGCGTGCCGAGAGCAGATGCGGGGAAGACGACGTTGCGGCATCCCTGACGCCACCTCATGTCGCGCCAAGGCGAACCGATCACATCAGAGAAGCGTGCTTTGGAGAATGAGCAGGACGACGCAGTAATAAATGACGATCCCGGTGACATCGACCAGCGTGGCGACGAACGGCGCGGTCGCGCTCGCCGGATCGAAGCCCAAGCGCGTCTGGAGCATCCGATCAGCCACCGTCGGACTGGCCCATTCGGCCAGCGCTATTCGATGAAGGCGGCGAGGTTGCGCAGCGTCGATGCCATTCCGGCCTGGTGGTCGTCGGCGCTGATACCCGGCGGCACGTTCGCGCAGAGGATGGTGACGCGGGTGCCATCGGCAACGGGCGTCAGCGTCGTCGTCACCCGCATCGTTCCGGCGAAGGCAGGATCGTCGGAAGCGAACACCACATCTTCCACGATGCGCTCGTAGGGGAGCAGCTCGACGAACTGGCCGGCGAAGCGGTCCTCCCGTTCGGAGGACTTTCCGACCACGCCGGGCGCGGGATCGTCATAGATGAAGGCCATGCGATAGCCGCCGCCAGCGCGTGCGTCGAACGACTCGATGCGCGCGTGCATCCCCTTTGGCGGCCGCCAGGACGCCACCGATTCGGCGTCGGTCATGGCCCGGAAGATGTCGCGCGGCGGAGCCAGGATCGTGCGTGAGGCCGTGTCGATTCGCGCGCTGTCCGATGCTATCGCCATGCCGGATGATTAGCGGGAAGCGGGGCCAGCCGCCAACGCATCGCGAGCCGGGCCACGCCCGGCGAGCGCATTTTTCCTGAACGCCAGAGCGGCCGCGCCCGGACAAGAGCGCGGCCGCGAATTATCCGGCCTTCACGAAGGGAAAGGCCGGAACCGCTCGCGCGGTCCCGGCCCGTCACCTATTCGGCCGCAACCGCATAATGCGGCTGACCCTCGTCCTCCGGTTCCGGCGCGATGGCGTCCGCCTCGATCCCGGTCGGCTGCGCCACGGCGTCCGCGCCGTCCTGCGCTTCGGTGTCGGGGGCCTCCGCTTCGGACGGCTGCGCGTCCGCTGCGAAATCCTCCGCCTCCACCGCCTCGGGTTCACCCTCCGGCGCGCGCAACAGGACGGGAAGCCAGCCCGTCCCGGCGACAAGCTGCTCCGCCGCGTCGGCCATGTCCGCCTTCTTCATCGGCAGGATGCGCTCGGCTGCCTCGACCGAAACGGCCTCGCTGACGGCCTGCCCGATATGGGCCTTGGTGACGCGCCCGAAATAGCTGCGGGCGGTCGCGGTCCACGTCGCGGTCATGTCGAGGTCAACGGCCTTGGCCAGTCCGTCCGCCGCCTCGATGCGGGCGGTGGAACGCTCCCAAGGCACCTTCACCGCATTGACGGTGAGCGACACGCAATGCGCCAGAAGCTCGGTGCGGCTGTCGCCGTCCAGCGCCGCGAGAAACGGCCACAGGTCCGCCGTATCGTCGGGAAGCTGCGCGCCCCATTGATCGTGCCGCGCCGCGAGCGCTTCGCCCGCGCCGCTGTCCGCGATGCCCTCGGCATGGCTGGCGATGTCTTCGCTCTTGGCGGTGATGGCGAGGCAGGACTTGCCGAACCCATGATAGAACAGGTCCAGCACCAGCGCGTGGGTGAGGGCCACCATCGCCATGTCGGGCTGCGCGCCCAACGCGAGACGGAGGCCGAGCGTCCGGTGGGCCGTGAGGTCACGAACGAGGCTGTCCGAAATGGGCTTGCCCGCGTCGGCCTCGTCCACCTCTTCTTCCTCGTCGGCGTCCTCGTCGTCCTCCACGGCTTCGCCGTCCTCCGCGATGTCATCGCCCTCGTCCTCGGTGGCAACCTCGGGCTGCGGCTCGTCCTCGGCGCGGACATAGCCGCGCTCGATCTTCACCTCGCCATTGGAGCCGAGGGAGACGAACACGCCGCCACGCTCGATGATGGCGGGATCGTAGGCCGAGCGCTTGGCGCTGATCGCGTCGATCTCGTTGCTCAACGCCTGCGCCTTCACCGCCACGTCCTCGGGCATGTCCTCGTAGGAGTCATAGCCTTCGATCAGGGCGTCGTGTGCCGCCGCCGCCTCGGACAGCCGCGCCTCGTCCTCGTCGGACAGGCCAACAGGTTGCGGATAGTAGCGCCGCATCCCATGACCGTGCGGATAGTCGATACTCGCCTCGGCCCATTTCCAGCCCTCGGCCAATATCTCCCCGGCGATCTCGCGCAACCGCTCCACGGCAAGCGTGTCGAGCAAGCCCGCATCCTCGAAGAAACCGCCGTCATCCTCGGTGAACAGGTCGCGAATGACATTGCCCCCGGCCTCGGCGTAGGCATCGGCGCCGATGAACACGGCCCGCCGGTCGCTCGCGGGCACGTTGCTCGCGGTGAGGTCGCGCCGGATGATCCACGGCTCCTTGTTCCACGACAGGTTATCGAAAACCTGCTCCTGACGGGCATGGTCGTCGGTGATGACGAACGCCGCCAACTGGTCGAGCGTCAACCCGTCCTGCCGATAGACGTCCATCAGCTTCGGGCTGACCGCGCCGAGCCGCAGCCGCCGCTTGACGATCTCGGGCGACACGCCGAACCGCGCGCCGATTTCCTCCGCGCCCCATCCCTTGTCGCGGGAAAGCTCGTGGAAGCGCTCGAACTGATCGGCCGGATGAAGCTGCTCCCGATTGTAGTTCTCATCCAAGCTCACCTCGGCCGGATCGTTCTCGGTGTCGAGCCAGCAGCGGACAAGGTGGTTCTTCCTGATCTCCTTGCGCTTGGCGCGCAGCAGATAGGCGAGCCTGCGCCCTTCGCCAGCGGTGACGAGATAGCAGCCGGTCGGCTTGCCGTTCTTCACCTCCGGCTCGACGACGAGGTTCTGATAAAGCCCCTTGGCCGCGACGGACGCGGCGAGCGCTGCAATGAACTCGTCGGTATGCGGCACCTTGCGGACGTTCTTCGGGGACTTCTTGAGCTTGTTCAGGGGGACGAACACGGTCTGACCGTCTTGCGCGCTCTGCTCGGTCGCCACGGTTTCGATGGTATTGGTCATTTCCTTACTCCTTGGGCTTAGGTTTCCGCGCAGCGGAAGCGCCGCGCTGAAACCCTGCCCGTCGGCGAGACCGGGGGTGCAAACGGAGGGACGGCTTCGCGGGGAACCGGCTGCACGGAGCGAAGCGGAGGAAGCTGGGCGGAAGACGTTCCGAAGTGCGCCAGGGGCGGAGTCCCAAGCTCCGCGCCGCTCGCGGCGCCACAAACGACGCACCCTTGCGGCGGACGGCCGGCGCGGCGGCGTGCGCGCGGGCCTGGGGGCCAGCCGTCGCCGCGCCCTCCGGCCAGAGCAAGTGTGCAAACGCGGGCAGATAAAAACGCGCGACCCCTGCGCGGCTTCAGCCGCCAGTGTGCGCTCCCTAGATCCCCGCGTGCTATCTGGGGCGTTGCGGGGTGTCCCCGCTCGAAGGGGTCCGGCGAGACCTGTCAGGGACTCGACGGCAGGGGAAGGCTTTCCCCCTCAAACCGTTTGGGATGAAGACGGAAACAGCACGATCCGCACGCTGGAAGCGCGTTGCGAAGGCTTCAGGCTGTGGCTAGAAATAAAGTGCCCCGGCGGTATGCAAAGCAGGGACCACCGGGGGATACGGGCTCCATGTAGTCGATCCTGGCGGAAAAATCGAGGAGCACGCGGCCCGCGTCATGGGATTGCAGCCGATTGGCCGCGACGGACCCCGTCAAGCGACGCCATACCTATTCTTGCCGTTGCATCGGTGCTTCCGGGAGAAAGATTGCAGCGCTAGGCATATGTGATGAGCAGCGCCTACTTAAACGCGATTCTGGCTAGGGAGGCCGTTGATACCAGCGCGTTCTCACCTGTTCGGCAGGTCCAGACAATAATCGCGCCTGTGCTTCAGCAATGGGCAAACCGTTTCTTACTGTCGATTTCTCCGAGCGGCTCGTTTGCCAAAGGCACGGCCAACCGAAGCGGCACTGACATCGACCTTTTCATTTCGCTGCACGAAGACACGCCCGAGACTTTGAAGGATATTTACGGCTCGCTCTTCAACGCCATTGCAGGCGCCGGCTATGTGCCAAAGCGGCAGAATGCGTCGATCAACGCGACGATCGGCGGCTTCGATGTCGATCTCGTCCCCGGCAAGCGGCAGTCCGCCTGGACGACGGATCACAGCCTCTACCGGCGCACGGCCGATACCTGGACGAAGACAAATGTGACGACACATATCAACACCGTCGTCATGGCGGGCCATCAGCGCGAGTCGCGGCTCCTGAAACTGTGGCGCAACCAGAAGCGGCTCGAATTCCCATCTTTCTATCTTGAGCTGACCGTGATCGCAGCCTTGAGCGGGAGGACATCGCCTGACTTGGCGGAGAATGTCGTGACGGTGCTGGAGTATCTCAGGGACAAGTTCACTGCAGCACGGGTGATCGATCCCGCCAATGGAAACAATGTCATATCGGATGATCTCACCGGCACGGAGAAGCAAGCGGTGCGGCGGTTGGCGGAAGCTGCGCTGGGCGGCAATTGGAGCGGCTTCGTGCAATGACCGAATGGTCCCTCAAAACTTTGCTGCAAAGCCTGCACGACGAGATCGAAGCGAAGCTGGGCATCGCGCGCGGCAGCTTCGGTCACGGCGGAACGAAGGGTGACGCCAGCGAAGCTGTGTGGCTGGAGCTATTGCAGGGCTATTTGCCCGAACGGTATCGCGCTGCCGGCGCACATGTGGTCGACAGCAAGGGCGCCTTCAGCCACCAGATCGATATCGTCATCTTCGATCGCCAATATTCGCCCTTTATCTTCAATTTCAAAGATCAGTTCATCGTACCGGCAGAGAGCGTCTATGCTGTGTTCGAGACCAAGCAGGCGATCAATGCGCAGCATGTCGCCTATGCGGCGGACAAGGTGGCCAGCGTTCGCGCACTCCATCGGACGAGCCTGCCGATACCGCACGCGGGCGGCATCTACGATCCGCGACCATTGCCGGCCATTATCGGCGGACTGCTCACGTTCGAGAGCGAATGGAATCCACCGCTCGGCCAGCCGCTGACCGATGCGCTCGCAGCGCTCGATGGGCAGCACCGCCTCGATATCGGATGCGTCGCAGCGCACGGAGTGTTCGGCTGCGACACAGACGGTTGCTCGCAGGCGCAGGTCGGCGTGCGAGCGGCGACGCGGTTCCTGCTCGACCTCATCTCCCGCCTTCAGGCGAGCGCGACCGTCCCGATGATCGACGTGGGCGCTTATGCCGCTTGGCTCGACTGACCGCTAAGCCGCCGGGATCGGGACCGCGATCTGATTGGCGATGGCGGTATAGAGGTCGATGTCGGCCTCGGGCGCGCGGATCGACACACACAATGCGTAGCGGGCGGAACGATCCCAGCGCTGGAGCGAAGGCTTCTCCTTCCACCATCCGCTGACGGGGAAGACTCCGATCGCGTCGCGCTCGGCGAGGGCGGCCGCGCTGCCACGCCAAATGTCGCTATGGATCGAACCGCGGTCACGGATCGTACCCAGAACCCAGGAGTCACCGCCCGCGGCAGCGCCGACAGCGCCAGCCTCTTCGTCCTGAGCCGCCTTGTTGATCCGCTGCCGGAACGCTTCCAAGCCTTCGAGCGACCGCTTCACCGCAAAGCGGAGATTGTGCGAAGCGTAGCGGTGGCGCCGCGTCCAGCCCCGTTCACCGGGATTGGGCTCAACGAAATAGGACAGGGTGATCCGCAGCTCCACATCGAGATCGCCAAGCGCAGCCAGTTCGGCGCGCGGCCAGGGCAGTCGATGCAGATTCATATCGCGTGTTTTGATCGTCGAGCCGTCCTTGCGGAATGGCAACAGGGCGTCCTCGACCATCAAAGTCGCGTCGTTGGACGCGCTCATCAGCGCCCGGCCAAGGTCAGGCACGCCCCAGCCGTAGCGGCGTAGCATGGCCAGCTTCTGAGCTTGCGAGCCGGCCGCGTCGAAGCGCTGGCGCATCGCCGGCGTCCATTCGGCGGAATGGACAATGAGCGCGCGCACCGTTTCCGGCCAGAGTGTCGGACGGGCTGCGATAACGCCGGCGGCGAGGTTCGCGCCGAGCGCGGCAGCGCCGCTAGTGTCGCCGAACGCTTCGAACAGGCGCATGTTGGGACGATAGTGGGTCGTGAGGAGTTGGAGGTCGTCGATCGCCGAGGCCGGGTTGGCACCGTCATGCGCGAAGTTGCCGCCCTCGAACACGACATCCGGACGGATCGGCCATTGCCGATCCCAGATGGCCGACGTTCGGCTTGCCGGCGAGAGGTCGCCGGCCGGGGCGACGGGCGTCCATCCGTCATAGTCGGGATGGGTGATCGTGATCTTGTCGGTGCTGGCCCCGACGACGAGCGGATTCCAAGCCTGCGCCGGGCTTTCGACCTCTTCGAGGTCGTTGCGGTCAGGATAGTCGGCCGGATTGATGTCGCCGCGAAGATTGCCCGCCGCTAGGACCATCAGGCGTCGCCTGTCACCGCCGCCATAGCAGAGCTGATCCATTGACGAGGACCAGGAGGACGGCCGGCCCCGGCGCAAGCCGACGTCGCTGGTCACGGCCATGCAGAACACGCGCCGGCGACGGGGAGCATGGTCTTCGGCACGAGCGATACCGGTGGCCGTGATCGCTCCGTAAAGTCGCGGCTCGTTCTGCCCGGTTGGCGGCAGGATCTTCACCGTTTCGAGGCGATGACCAAGTGCGACCGGCTCGCCGTGGGAAAGCGCCGCTTCGAGATCGCCATAAAGCGCGACGCCAGCCATCGACGTGCCGTGACCATTCCAGAAGGCGCTGTCGCCGACGCCCCAGTCACCGTCGTAGCTATGCTGATCGGCAGGATCGAGGCCCGGCGCGAGCAGGGGGTGGGCCTGGGTCGCTCCGCTGTCCAGTATGCAGACTGCCGGTGCCAAGGGGGGCGGCGGTGCGATCCGATCAGCCAAGTCGTTCGCCCAAGCGGCCTGATCGACCGTGCGCATTTCGAGAAAGAGGGATGGAGTGTCCTTGGCGAGACGCAGTTCAGCCACGGCGTCGGAATTGCGTATCAGCCGATCCATCGTCGCTTCATCGGCGAGCGCCAACGCGACATCGCGCTCGGGAAAGCTGATGACGTGCTCCTTGATCGCGACATCGAGCTTGGCGGCGACAGACTGGAAGATCGCGAGACCGCCATCCCGAAGCCAGACTTCCCACCACACCTGACGGCCGTCGGCGGGAAAGTGCTGCGCTTCATCGGTAAATAGCGAGCGTGCGACCGCGACCCTGATGTCGTCGATCCGAGCGATCAGGGCCTCGTTCTTGGGCTTGCCGGTGCGCGTCTCCTCATCGCGATAGGCTTCGATCTTCTTGACGAAGAAATCGGCAGCAGCTTCCGGAACGAATACAGTGGCCGAGACCATCTCGTCGCCCTCCGCCGTAGGTCGAACCGCTACCAGCTCGATAGCCTTGGGCTTATTCTCCAAGGCTTCGACTGCGGCGCGCTCGGCTACGGGGATATCGAACTCCAGATAGAAGCCTGGCTTGCCCTCGGCGACGCCGTCTTCCCGCTCTGCGAGCCGTTGGCGGCCGGCGGCGAGCGCCGTTCCGATTGCCTGTTCCAACCGTGCAGCGTGCGCGGCACGCGCCCGCGCCGGAGGGAGGCCGCTGATGACCAGGCGGGGTGACGTGTACGCCTCGCTTTGGCCGCCGCCTTCGACGTGGAAATGGGGGCGGTCGCGGGGAGGTACAGCCATCGGGCCTCGTTGCTTAGAGGATGGCCGCGCGCCGCTCCGTCAGAGCGGTCAGCAGCGTCGCGGTCGTCACGCCATCGTGGCCATCCAGCACCGCGACTTTTGCCGCCTCGTCGGCAGCTCTGGCGACTTCGGCTTGGGAGAGATGGGCGGCGGATTCGAGAACAGGCGCCCATTCGATCGGCTTGAGATCGAAGGTCGCGAGCCGGGCTTCGAGGATGCCCTGCACAACCGAGGGATCAGGAAGATCGTAGCTGATGACATCGTCGAACCGTCGATAGAGCGCCTTGTCGAGCAATTCGGGGTGATTGGTCGCGGCAACGATGAGGCTCGGGCCATCGTCATTTTCGAGAAACTGGAGGAAGGAATTGAGCACCCGGCGAATTTCCCCAACGTCGTTCGGCCCGGCCCGTTGCGCGCCGATCGCGTCGAACTCGTCGAAGAAGTATACACCGCGCTGCATGGCAACGGCGTCGAAGACAAGCCGAAGCCGTGTGGCGGTCTCGCCCATGAGCTTGCCGATCAATCCATCGTAAAGAACCGTGAAAAGGGGCAGCTTCAACTCACCGGCCAAGGCGGCGGCGGTCATTGTCTTGCCTGCGCCAGGAGGGCCGACAAGCAAGAGCTTGCGGCGCGGGGCGAGCCCCCGCGCGCGGAGCCGCTCCTGCTGGCGCTGTTCCCGAAGGACGCGCGCAAGCCGCTCATCAAGTTCGGGCTTGAGCACCATGCTGGACAGCCGGACATCGGAATAGCGGGCTTCCAGAAGCCCTGCGAGTTCGCCCTTCGGCTGCGCCAACGGCACGGGGCCGGCTCCGCGCCGCGCCACCGTCGCGCTTTTGCCCTTGGCGGCATCGACCAACTCGCGCAGTTCCTGCGCGAGCTTCCCATGACCCTGCCTCGCCTCGTGCGCGGCTAGTTGCGTCGCCACGGAGAGGAAGCGGTCCTCATCCCCGTCTATATGGCTTTGCAGCAGTGCAACGATGTGGCGCGCGGTTGTCATAGGTCAGTTCAATGTTCCGGCCTCGGGTTGGAGAACTTTTCGGGAATCTAGCGTCGGTGATTCGCTGTGTAACGCGAATTCGTACAAGGGGTCGTTACTGCCCTCTCTGCCCTTCGCCAACACAGCATTTAGCCGGCGTCGATGGTCCGCTTGGCCGGCCGCAATCCGCGGGGTCTCGATTGCCGATGACCATGCGTTTCATCCAGCCCGGAATTAGGACGCCCCCATCGGATCATCACAGCCGCGAAAGGGCGTGGTGAGTTCGGTTCGACAAGTTTTCCGCGGAAATGCAGGGGCTTCGCGTCGCGCCGCCGCCAGCGTGGTGAGTTTTGGACTTCGAGAGGCGGCGCACCAAGGCTGCTGCGACAGTCTTAACTCACTGATTTCATTGGGAGTTTTGGCGCACCCAAGAGGATTCGAACCTCTGGCCTTCGCCTTCGGAGGGCGACGCTCTATCCAGCTGAGCTATGGGTGCGTATGGCTTGGAGCCGTAAGATTTGCGCCGGGGTAGGTCAATCCGCGATCGAATCCGACAGTCCGAGCGCGGTGAGAATTTGGTGAGTTTTTTCGTCCGTCCTTTCTTCCGTCTTCCTAAACCCTCGTAAATACTGTATAAAATCGCTGCTCTCGCGTTGGACGCGAGCCTTCGGAGGGCGACACTCTATCCAGCTGAGCTACGGGTGCATTGTGCTTACGCGATGCTTACGCGGAAAGAATTGCAATGTGAACCCCATCCGTTGATCTGCTGTAAGTTATTGAATAATAACATATTCCTTTCAAAAGACGCCATACTTTAAGCCTTGACCTCTGCCTTCGGAGGGCAGCGCTCTATCCAGCTGAGCTACGGGTGCTTGTTCACCTTATGGCGAGCGGGGCGCTTAGCAAAGCGCGGGGCGGCTCGCCAGTCTTAAAAAGACAGGTGGATTCGCAGCGGCGTCGTTAGCGATTTGGCAAGACGGGGTTTGTACTCTTCAAAGCCATGAACGCATTGTCCCACGAATTCGACCTGGCACATGCCATGATGCTCCCTCCGGCGAGTTGCGGCCCGCATGAACTGCCGGAACTGGGCAGGCTTGGTGAGCAGTGGGAAGCGGTGCACGAGGCCGCCGCGGCAGTGGCCAATCTGGCTCAGCTAGGTCGCGAAGCCGAATCAGAGCATGTCGCCAAGCTGCCGCTTCGCGCTGCCGAACTGAGCGGCTGGCGCTTCGAGACGATTGCCCGCGGTATCGATGATCTTGCAGCGATCATGCAGCCAGGGCTGCGTGCCTTGCTGTCATTAACCGCGCGTGGCCAGGACACGACCGCAGCGGCGCTCACGCTGTGGCGCGAATTTCATGCTTCGCGTTCAGCGATCGTCGATCTGGCCTACGATCGCTGATTTTCAAAAATTGACGCTTACAACAACCGCGTCGGAATAGGTTCCGGACGCTACGCGTTCCACATTCGCGAATGTTGCGCCATACGCGGTTAGCGTGGCTTTGCCATTCGCGTCTGCCGCCCCCGCAACTGTATCGACGCCGGAGGCGTTGCCCCACCTTACATTGCGTGCTGCATCGGAATAGATTTCGTAAGCGAGCGTCTGCCCGCTCGCTGAATCCAACATGCGCCGCGCGCCGTTTTGCCCCGTATCCAAGGCTATTTCGAATGCGGTTGGTCCCGAACACGACAGGTCGATTGATGCTTGCCCATGTGCCCTTGCGCCAGCGGTGGTATCGAGAACGAAGTCCAATGGATCGGCGCTCGCGCTGCAGCTTTCCTCTACCACCGCGCTGACGTGCAACACGGCTTCGGTTTGGCGCGCCTCGGCTGGAGTGCAAAGCGTGATCGCCGTGATGGCGGTAGAAAAGGCGAAAATCGGCTTCATCTCATTCCAGTTGTGCCCAAACGTGCTTTGGTCATCCATTGGTTAGAACGCTGCCGGTCTGTTTAACAGCTTGTTTACCACGTTGGGCTGCTGGCTGTGCGAAAAGCGGCCAGATATTTGCGCAACAATTCGATCTTGCGCGCGTTCGCGATCTGTTCCAATCACGGCGCATGATGGACTCGATAATGGAAGCGCAAAAGGCGGGAGTGGTCGCAAGGGGCATTGCGCGGCTCTTTGCGCGTAATGACATCTGGTGCCTGTCGGAAATGCCGCTCAGAAATGGGCGGAGAGCGGATCTGATGGGCGTGGATTCCAAGGGCCGCGTCATAATCGTCGAGATCAAGGTCCAGCGCGCAGATCTGCTGGGCGACGGGAAATGGCCCGATTATCTCGATTTCTGCGATCGCTTCTATTGGGGGGTACCGCCGGGCTTGGATCGCAGTCCTCTGGAGGGCGAAGGCTACCGTCCGGATTGCTGCGGGATCATCGTGGCAGACGGTTACGATGGCGAAATCCTGCGGCCTGCTCCGCTACACCCGCTTGCTGCGGCGCGCCGAAAGGTCGAGGTCGAACGGCTTGCCCGTGCCGCGCTGCGCCGCGCGACCGTTGCACTCGACCCACAATGTGCACCCTGGGGCACCCCGGAATAGCTTTTCGTTGTTTCCGGAAGGTGCATTGCCGCCTACCATCAAGGTAAGATGCTCGGCGCCATAATCCTTTCGGTACTCGCGATGACCGCTATCGTTGCCGTCCGCTACTTCGCCGCGAGCGGATTATTCGCTTTTGTAACCAACCGCGTCCGGCCCGGCTATCACGCCAAATTGGGGACGCAGATTCGCAAGGAGATCGGCTGGTCGCTCGCCTCCGCCGCGATCTACGGGATACCGGCAGGTGTGGTTGCCTGGGGCTGGCAGGCGCTCGGATGGACGCGGATCTATACAGACTGGGGCGCTTACCCGCTGTGGTATTTGCCCGCCGCACCGATGCTGTACCTACTGGCTCATGACAGCTGGTTTTACTGGACCCATCGCCTGATGCATCGGCCAGTGTGGTTTCGCACCATGCACGCCGTACACCATGCCAGCCGCCCGCCTACGGCCTGGGCAGCGATGAGCTTCCATCCGTGGGAAGCGCTGACCGGCGCGGTGGTGATCCCGGCGCTTGTCTTCCTGATCCCCATCCACGTGGCCATGCTTGGCGTGGTTTTGCTCGTGATGACGGTAATGGGCGTCACCAATCACATGGGATGGGAGATGTTCCCGAAGTGGCTGGTTCATTCCAGGTTGGGAGGCTGGTTGATAACGGCGAGCCACCATCAGCGTCATCACGAAGAGTACAAATGCAATTACGGCCTCTATTTTCGCATCTGGGATCGGCTTTGCGGCACGGATCGCGGGCTAAGTCCGAACGCGTGAATCCTGTCCCTGCGTTGATTTCACTGGTCTTCGCACCGTTGCTCATCGCTTCAACCGCGCCAGCGCAGGAAGGGGCCACCGTGACGGTCATGGTTACCGATCTGCGCAATTCCAAAGGTGTCGTCCGTGCCTGCATGACCGCGGATGAAACGACGTTTCCGCGCTGCCGGGGCGTGCCGGGCGCATATGGTGCGATGGCGCAAGCAAGAGAGGGCAGCGTCACCTTCACGTTCTCCGGCGTGAAACCAGGGCAGTATGCCATAGCCCTGCTCCATGACGAAAATTCGAACGGCAAGGCCGATCGCGCCCTGGGGATGATGCCGAAGGAAGGCTTCGGCTTTTCGCGCGATGCCAAGGTCCGGATGGGTCCGCCGCGCTTTTCCGATGCCGCAATCGATATCGGTGCGCAGGACCGAAAGCTGTCCATCCGGATGCGCTACATGCTCTGACGCCGCTTTTGGCGCAGCCTCATGGTTAATTTCTTTAACCCGATCTTTACCGCACACGCTTCATACCGCCTTCGATTGGGCAGAACTCTTCGGGGGCTAATGCAGTGATGGACAGGCTGGGCGGCTTTTTCGGCTTCCGTGATCGAGAGGAGGACTTCGACGACGACTACGTCGAGGAGGACGACACCGATCTCGATCCGCCGCCATCGCCGGTCGGCCAGGACGAACGCCGCATGCAGGTTCGCGCCTATAATCACTGGGCGACGCTTCTCGGCGATCTCAACTTCCCACACATTTCCGACCTCGAACCTGACACGCTGGACGACTTCGGACCCTATTCGGTTCTGCTCGACCTGTCGGACGATATCGACGATCCGAAGGTTGCGTTCGTCGGCTCCGAACTGACGGTCGAGTCCGGTCAGGACAGCACGCTTTCCCGTCTGTCTGCCGTGCCCAGTCGATCGGTGCTGAGCCGCATTACCGATCATTACATGCAGATCATCGCCAATCAGGCACCGATCGGATTCGAAGCGGAATTCTCCAACGAACGGGGCGCGAACGTCCTCTATCGCGGTATTTTGCTCCCCTATTCGAGCGATAACGAGACGATCGATTTCATCTATGGCGTGATTAACTGGAAGGAAATGGCCGACCAGCAGACCGCCGACGAGCTGCTTCTGGCGATAGACCAGGCTCTCGGCCCGGTAGATGATGGCGAAAGCGATCTTGATACCATGGTCGAGACGGCCGAAATGCTCACGGCGGGCATGGACGCGGAACACTCCGACAGCATACTTGAACTCGGACACGACACCATGACCGACAGCCCTGCGCACAATGCCTTGCCACAACCTTCTTTCGGGGCGGCAGATGATGATGAAGACCGGTTCGCAGAACCGAGCGTCGCTGATCAGCCCGCAACGCGTGTCGACGCATTGGGCAACCCGATCGGCAACTACGTTCCGGACGACATGGGCGAGCCGGAATACGAAGACGAATTCGATCATTCTATCAAGACTGCCGCTGATTATGGCTTGCCGGACTGGGACGACGAGGAAGAGGGCGACGAGGACGTTGACGCCGTGGTCGATCCGCTGGCCGACGATGAGACGTCGAGCAGTCTGATCTCGTTGGTCAGCCGCGGCGGCCGGACAAAGAAGAGCGTCGACCTTTCACATCAGGAACCCGCGCCGGCCATACCGCAGGCTTATGAAGGTGAAGGCTTCGCCCCTCCGCCACGCATTCCCGAGCCCTACAAGGCACCTGCCGAAGAACTGCAACTCACCGATGTTCCACCAGAGGACGTCGAAGAAGTGGCGGCTGCGCCAGAGGCCATCTCGGAGGACGCTGCGCCTGAGGGCCTCTACGATTGTCTCGCTGCGGCGCGCGAAATGGCACGGGCTGCGCAGAACACCGAGGATCGCAGCCGCAAGACACTTTATTCGGCGGTCGCACGGGCTTACGACTTCAGCCTTGAAGCGCAGAGCGCTCCCGGAGATTTCAACGAACTGCTTATCGACAACGGCCTGACCGTCCAGGATCGCGCGCCGATGACGCCGATCGTCAAGCTGGTTTTCGGTGCCGATTACGACAAGACCCGCCTGACCGAGTACGCCGCCGTGCTGATGCATGCCCACCGTATCGGCGTGGAACGCGGCAAGCTCGCAATGTTCCTGCGCGAAGCGGAGGGCGGCCTCAAAGGGATCGTCAATGCCGAACGCGATGCGCGTAAGGAAGAGCAGGGCAAAGTGGTCGCGGACAAGAAAACCGTTCGCCCTGCCCTTGCGAAGAAGCTTCGCGCCCTGGAACCGCTTTCCCTCGCCGATCTAGACGAGGACGGCGCGGAATTCGCATTGGTCATGATCCGGCGCACCGCTGCCGGTACGTTGGAAATCGTCGGCGAAATACCTGACGACGTGCCGCTGGTGGAACGCGCCGCGCGCAAGCTGCTCGCCTAGGACAACGCTGCTACAATTCGCTTGTCGCCCCCGCGCTCGATTGGCTAGCGCGGGGGCGATGCCGTTTTTCCCCACTGCACCCGTCCGCATTCAGCCCTATTTCGGCTATAGAAACCGTGAACGGCTGCGCATTTCGGCCAGGGCCTTGCGTTCGCGCGTCGGCAAGTTCGAGCAGCGCAGCAAGTGGCGTGCAGCGAAAACCATGCTGAGCCAGTTCGTCAGCCATGAAGTCCCCGATCTACCTGTCGAACTGGAAATCGCCCTTCCCGGCGGAAAGGCCCAACGCCATCTGGGGCGAACGGACAGCGAAGGCTTCGTCAATTTCGATATCCCGCTCGAAACCTGCTGGGATTACGGTACGCACCCTGTGTGGGAAACGGTCGTTTTTCACTGGCGAGCGGGCGAGGAAGAGCAATGCGTCGATGCGCATGTGCTTGCGCCAGGGGCCGATACCGGTCTGGCAGTTATTTCGGACATAGACGACACGATCGTCGAAACCGGCATCACCGGCGATTTTCGCGCGGTATTGCGCAACTGGCGCAGGATCCTGATCCAAATGCCGGAAGAACGCATCCTCGTTCCCGGCGCCGACGTATTCTACAACGCGCTGGGCGGTGGAGAAGCGCTTACCAGCGGAGAAGGTCATGCCGGCGAGACGCAGCCTGCGACTCATCGGCCGTTCTTCTATGTTTCCTCGAGCCCGTGGAACCTGTTCAGCTATCTGGTGACCTATATTCGGGGCCGGGGCCTGCCATTGGGCCCTATTGCACTGCGCGACTGGGGCCTCAACCGTGCTACCTTCGGATCTGCCAGCCACGGTGCACACAAGCGCGCCGCCATCGAAGCCATTATTAAAACCTATCCCGAGATAAAATTCGCGTTGATCGGGGATGACAGCCAGGGCGATCTGACCGCATTTGCCCAGATTGCGGTCGACCATCCCGGGCGGGTTCGCGCAATCTTCATCCGAAAGGTTGGCGATGCGATGAGCTCGGAGGAACTGACGGCTACGGCAAATCTCGATGCGGCCCGGATACCGTTATGGCTGGGCGATGGCTATGATACTGGTCACGAATTCCTCGCCTCCATCGGCCTCCTTGGCGACGGAGAGGCAAAGGCGATCGTCGACACGGTAGAAGCAACGAAAAAGCGGAAGGCATGAAGCGCGCGATGAAGATCGGTCTCGGCATCGTTCTGTTCCTGTTGCTGGCCGGCGGCCTGCTGTTGTTGGCCATACGCACGAACGGTCCCGCAGTGTTGAATGGCATCGACGGGCTTACAGGTGGCGGCCGGGGCGTCACGCTTGTTTCGAACACCCAATATGGCCCGCACCGAGACCAGAAGTTGCGAATTTACGCTCCTGCGAAATCCGATCGTGACCAACCCTTACCGATCATCATTTTTGTTCATGGTGGCAGCTGGAGCTGGGGCGATCCGGATGATTACACATTCATCGCGCGCGCTCTGGCTCCGGAAGGCTTCGTTGTTGCGCTGGCCGGTTACCGGTTGGGCAAGGACGGACGCTATCCCGCCATGCTGGAAGATACCGTAACCGCCATTGGCCAAACGGTTCGGATCGCGCCGCAATTCGGCGGTGATCCGGGCCGCGTGATCCTGGCCGGACATTCGGCAGGCGCGTACAATGTGGTTCAGGCGGCTTTGGAGGAAAAGTGGCTCTCCCGCATCGGAGTGATGCCGCGCGGCGTGGTCGGCCTGGCCGGGCCCTATGATTTTTACCCATTCGACAAGGATTCGAGTCAGGACGCATTTGGTTCGGTAGGCGCCGGACCCGAGAGCCAGCCGGTCAATCACGCGCGCGCCGACGCGCCGCCTATGCTGCTTATACATGGAGAGCGCGACACGCTGGTAAAACCGCGCAATACCCGCGCTCTGGCAAAAGCCCTGAGAGATGTGGGAGCGCCTGTGGAAACTCGGTTTTACGACAGCTTCGACCACAATGCCCCGCTCATTTCCCTCGCCGGTCCGTGGCGCAATTCGCGCGATGTGGATGATGCCGTGGTCGAATTCGCCCGCCGGGTAAGCAAGGTTTCAGTTCCGGTTCAGGCCGAAAGCCCTTAGGCTCGCCGCCAATGCGCCTATTTGCCCGCCTGCTCGCCATGCTTGCTGCCGCCGTGCTCGCGGCGCAGCCGGTTGCTGCCCAGTCCATTCTGCGCGATGCAGAAACCGAAGCATTTCTTGATGAAATATCGGCTCCGCTAATCGAAGCGGCCGGACTGCAGCCCGACAACGTCGATATAATTCTAATCAACGATCCGTCGATAAACGCCTTTGTGGCGGGTGGTCAGGCGGTCTATATCCATTCTGGTCTGATCGACGCCGCCGATACGGCCGAAGAGGTTCAGGGCGTGATTGCGCACGAACTGGGCCATATCACCGGCGGGCATATCCTCCGTTATGGCGAAGGTATGGCGTCGGCTACCAAGATCACGGTGCTTTCGCTGCTGGCCGGTCTTGGCGCTGCGCTGGTAGGTGCTGGCGATGCGGCCATGGGCATCATGATGGCCGGGCAGCAGGCGGCGATGGGCAAGTTCCTTTCATTCAGCCGGACCCAGGAATCGTCTGCCGATTTTGCCGGAGCTGAATATCTGTCAAAGGCGGGTATTTCCGGACAGGGTTCGCTCGATTTCTTCGGCAAGCTGCTCAATCAGGAATACCGTTATGGCTACAGCCAGAGCGATGAGGCAGGTTTCTATCGCACGCACCCGCTTTCGGGTGACCGTATTTCGGCATTGCGCGGCGTGTACGAAAAAGACCCCGCGTGGCAGCGCCCCGCCAACGCCCGCAACCAGGCGAATTTCGAACGGGTGAAGGCCAAGCTCATCGGTTACATATCGAAGCCGTCTGCGACACTGCGCGATTATCCCGAAACCGACCAGACGATACCCGCGCTCTACGCCCGCGCCTATGCCTACCACCAGAATGCCCGCGTCGATCTCGCGCTCGAAACGGCGGACAAGCTGCTGGCGAAGGATCCCGACGACCCATATTTCCTCGAACTCAAGGGGCAGGTCTTGCTTGAATCGGGCCGCCCTCGCGAATCGCTCGAACCGCTGCGCCGGGCGACCGATTTGACCAATTCCGAACCGCTGATCGCCAGCCTGTTCGGTCATGCGCTGATCGCTACCGAAGACAAGAGCAATTACGAAGAGGCCGAGCGTGTGTTGCGAGCCGCCGTTGGGCGGGATCGTCGCAATCCCTTCGCCTGGTATCAGCTCGGCGTCGTCTATGCAGCGCGCGGCGATACCGCACGGGCCCGCCTCGCTTCCGCGGAACAACAGGTGATGAACGGCGAATACGGGCTGGCCATACGCAGCGCGCAGGCAGCGGAAAGCGGACTGGACCACGGCAGCCCGGACTGGATCCGGTCACAGGATATCGGGATGCAGGCACGCGCCCTGCTCGAACGGCAGTGCGAAATGCAACGCAAGCGCAACTGTGCGCCCGGCTGACGAAACGAAGGAACGTCATGAAAAATCATCTGCTGACCGCGCTGATAGCGCTGGTGTGCGGTTTCGCCGGCGCAGGCCTCTGGTCGCTATCGGGTCTGGGTCACATTCAGACACGCAACTATCTGCTGTCTAACCCTCAGATCCTGCCGGACATGGCCGAGGCGTACCAGCGCGAACAGGCGAAAGATCGTCTTGCTCAGGCGCCTGACGGGGTCAAGCAGCCCTTCCCTGGCGCGGTGCTCGGCAATCCCGAAGGCTCCCACGTCCTGGTCAAGTTCACCGATTACGGCTGCACCTATTGCCGTCAGTCGATCGCGGGAACGGACGAGCTGATCGCTGCGGATCCGGAACTGAAGGTCGTCGTGCGCGAATGGCCCATCTTCGAAGGCAGTGAAGCGGCTGCGCGCATGGCACTGGCCGCCGCGAAGCAGGGTAAATACGCCGCATTCTATCACGCCATGTTCGAGCAGGGACCGCCCAGCGACGCGACGATTGCGCGCGCAGCGCAGATTGCCGGACTGGATCAAGCCGCGGCAAAGGCGTTCGCCCAGTCCGATGAAGCCACGGCAGAGCTGGACCGGAACATGGCGTTTGCCCGGTCCATGCAGTTCAGCGGCACGCCCAGCTGGATCGCGGGCGATGAAGTGATCGAAGGTCTGGTGCCGCCCGAACGGCTGGCGGAAGCGCTGAAATCGGCCGCCGGATAGCGGCTTAGCCCTCTTCCTCCATTGCCTTGGCGTACATGGAAGCCAAGGGGCGTTCCATCACGCGGCGCACCATAGGTTCGAAGAACTCGAGCGGTTCGCTTTCATAATCGGGATCGAAGGCGGCCTGATCGTATTTCTCGCAGAATTCACGGCACGCTTCGAAATGCGGATGCTCGGCAAACTTGTCCCGCGCGTTCTGATCCATCCCGAGGAAATGGAAGTAGTAATATCCCTGAAACGCGCCGTGGTTCTGGCATATCCAGTGGATTTCGTCAGTAACGAACGGCTTGATGATGGAAGCAGCGACTTCGGGATGATTGTAGCTGCCGAGCGTATCGCCGATGTCGTGCAGCAGGGCCATCACTACATATTGTTCGTCGCGCCCGTCGCGGTGCGCGCGCGTTGCGGTCTGCAGCGAATGCTCGAGCCGGCAGACGGGAAAGCCGCCGAAATCGCCATCGAGAAGCTTGAGATGGTCCAGCACACGGTCCGGCAGTCCCTTGGCAAAAGCGCGGTATTCGCCGCCGATGATCGCCCAGTCTTCGGCCGTACCTTCCTTCATCTCGCGGAATTTTGCCCGTTCGGCGGCCGAATGTTCGATGTTTTCCTGAATGCCCATCGCGCCTCTCTCTCGTTTTGCCTGTTACGGTGAGTGTAGCGGCTGGTGCAATTCGTCGCAATTGCGCTAGAGGGGCGTTCCAATGGCAGTCTTGCCCATTCGCCCCACGCCGTTCTTCGCCAACAAGAACCAGGCGTTCTGGAACCTCCAGCTGGCCGGCTGGGGCGGTGCAGCCATGCTGCGCGCAATGTCTACCCTGGCGAACGGCCAGTCGCCCGACCGTCTGGTCATCATCCTGATATCCAGCATTACCGGGTTCTCGATCAGCCTGATCCTGGCGGTCATCTACAGCAAGCTGATAAAACAGCGGCCGGTCATCACCTGGAGCGCGACGGCAGTCGTTCTGGCCTTCGCCGTCGCCTTGCACGCTTTCATCGACAGCTGGGTACTCAATGTGGCGGGCGGTGCCACGGGCAGCGGCAATTTCGTCAGCCTGTTCGTCGGCATCTACTTCATCGACCTCACCCTGCTCGGCGCCTGGTCCGCATTGTATTTCGCGATCAATTTCTTCCTTCAGATCGAAGAACAGGCCGACCGGCTCGAACGGCTGGAAGCGCAGGCAACCAGCGCGCAGCTTGCGATGCTGCGCTATCAGCTCAATCCGCACTTCCTTTTCAACACGCTCAATTCGATCAGTACGCTGGTGCTTCTCAAGCAGAGCGAGACCGCCAACGCCATGCTCACCCGGCTCTCCAGCTTCCTGCGGCATACGCTGGTCACTCAGCCCGGCGGCAAGGTTTCGGTGGCGCAGGAAGTGGAAACGCTGAAGCTTTATCTCGGCATCGAGCAGATGCGGTTCGAAGAACGCCTGCGCTCTACCTTCCGGATCGAACCCGAGGCAGCAGGGGCGCAATTGCCCGCCATGCTGCTCCAGCCTCTGGTGGAGAATGCGATCAAATACGGCGTCAGCCCACAAGAAGAAGGCGCAGAGATCGCCATCGTTGCGCAGATCGTCGGCCCGCGCCTGCGTGTGACCGTCTCGGACACCGGTCCCGGCATGACCATGAACGGCACGGAAGAGGGCCTGCCTGCTGTCCGGCCCACCCATGCCCGCCGCGATTCGACCGGGGTGGGACTTGCCAATATTCGCGACCGGCTGGCGCAAGCATACGGTGAGGAGCACAGGTTCGAAATCCGCTCACCGGAAAGCGGCGGCTTTTCCGTGCTCGTCGAGCTGCCGTTCGAGCCCGATTCGGAAGATGCGTTAAGCCAAGGGCAATCAGCAGCCGCCCAGCAGGCCGCGTTTTCACAGAAACCCACGCCCCCCACAGCCGTTATACCCCCACACCTACCCCCGAAAGCACCCCAGACGACATGACCATCCGCACCATACTCGTCGACGACGAGAAGCTCGCCATCCAGGGTCTCCAGCTTCGCCTCGAACCATTTGAAGATGTCGAAATCATCGACACCTGCCAGAACGGCCGCGAGGCGATCCGCGCGATCAAGACGCAGAAGCCCGATCTGGTCTTCCTCGATATCCAGATGCCCGGTTTCGACGGATTCTCCGTGGTGCAGGGCGTCATGGAAATCGATCCGCCGCTGTTCGTGTTCGTTACCGCTTTCCAGGAACATGCCATTCGCGCCTTCGAGGCGAATGCGGTCAACTACCTGATGAAGCCGGTGGACGAGGACAAGCTGGCCGATACGGTCGAGCGTGTGCGCCAGCGTCTGGCGGAAAAGAAATCAACCGAAGAAGCTGAGAAGCTCAAGAACGTTCTGTCCGAAGTGGCACCCGAAGCAGCCGAAAATCTCGCTGGCGAGGATACCGAAGCGGCAAGCCGGTTCGAAAAGCTCATCAATGTGAAGGACCGCGGCCAGATATTCCGCGTGGAAGTCGGCACGATCGAGCATATCGAAGCCGCCGGCGATTACATGTGCATCTACACGGGCGACAATTCGCTGATCCTGCGTGAAACGATGAAGGATCTCGAACGCCGGCTCGACCCGCGCAAGTTCCAGCGCGTACACCGTTCGACCATCGTCAATCTCGATCAGGTGCGCCAGGTAAAGCCGCACACCAATGGCGAATGCTTCCTCGTCCTGGACTCCGGGGCGGAGGTGAAGGTGAGCCGTAGCTACCGCGACGTCGTGGCGCGTTTCGTCCACTGATGGCATTCGAGCTAGAGGGCTTCGACCTCACCAGGTTCGTGAACGACACCCTTGCCGAGGATCTCGGTACGGGCCTGCCGCGCGGTGGGCGCGATGTGACCAGCGAAAGCGTAATCCCTGCCGATGCAGGCTTTGCAGGCGTGATGGATACGCGGGATGCCATCCATGTGGCCGGTCTGCCCATCGCCGAAGCATTTTTTCGCGCTCTCGATCCTGACATGACGGTCGAGATTCTCGTCGAAGAGGGCGCGAGCGTACCTGCGAACACCGATCTCATGCGGTTCGAAGGCAATGCTCGCGCGATGCTGACCGCCGAACGCAGCGCGCTCAACACCGTTCAGCACCTTTCCGGCATCGCCACGATGGTTGCCCAATATGTTCGCGCGATGGACAATCCGGGCTGCACATTGCTGGATACGCGCAAGACCATTCCCGGTCTGCGCCAGCTCGAGAAATACGCCGTGCGCATGGGCGGCGGGTCGAACCACCGGATGGGTCTGTGGGACGCCGCGATGATCAAGGACAACCACGTCCTTGTCGCAGGATCGGTCGCCGAAGCGGTGCAGCGTGCGGTCGCGGCAGGGGTGCAGGAAATCATTTGCGAAGTCGACCGGATCGACCAGATCGAACCGGCGCTGCAGGCGGGCGCCACGCGGCTGCTGCTGGACAACATGGGGCCTGCGGTACTGCGTGAAGCTGTCGCGCTTGTGGCCGGTCGGGTCCCGACCGAAGCGAGCGGCGGGATCGATCTCGACACCATTCACGCCAAGGCTGCGACAGGGGTCGATTACGTTTCCGTCGGTCGCCTCACGCAAAGCGCGCCCGCTGCGGATATCGGCCTCGACTTTACGCCGCTGTAATTTCGGATATTCCTGTCTCCGACATTCGCTAGAGGGGAATTCATGAAACCGGGCTCCATCAGAAAATTCGACTGGCTCTATCTCGGGTCGATCGCCGTCAGCCTACTGGGTTTTGTCTTCAATTACGACACCATCGCCGCCCAGACCAATGCAGAGCTCGCCGCCCAGGGTGTCGAGGGCCTGAGCACCGGAGTGCTGATCGGCGGGCTATTGTTCGGAACGGCGATCAGTCTGGCGCTATGGTTCATGATCTCGATCTTGCGCATCGAACTGGCCAAATGGCTACTCCTTCTGCTGACGGCCTGGTCCGTCCTGACAACCGCCACTGCGGCCGCATCCGTTTTCGATTCCAGCGTGGCTTGGGGTCTGATCAGCACGATCATGACGATCGTCGCTCTTTGGTTCCTGTTTCAGCCGGACGCCAAAGCATGGTTTGCTGAAAAGAAGGGCGGCGACGGGCAGCCATAAGCTGGCCGCTGACGCTTCGAGCGGAGCCCCGCCGAACTCATGCTCTCGTCAACCCGTCCAAGGATGCTGGCCGCCTTCGCAATGGCTGGCCTGGCGTATCAGGCGGCCCCCCTTGCGGCCCAGCATTACCAGTGCAGCCCGCCACGCACAGTGGCGGTTCCCCGTATCGAACGTGAAGCACGCCCACGCCCTTTGCCGATAACGGGATACACGCTGGCACTGAGCTGGAGCCCCGAATTCTGCAAGCTGCGTAAGGGGCGCCCGCAACAAGCGCGTCAATGCAACGGGCGGGACGGCCTGTTCGGCCTCGTGGTCCATGGATTGTGGCCGAACAGCGGACGCAGCTGGCCACAGTGGTGCACGGCACCGCGTCAGCCGCTTGCGCGCGAGATAGCCGCCAATATGTGCCTTTCGCCCTCAGCCGCGTTGATAGCGCGTCAATGGGCCAAGCACGGCTCCTGCATGGCGCAGCGACCGGCAACCTATTTCAAGGTCACTCGCATCTTGTGGCAGGGCTTGCGCTTTCCCGACTTCGATCGCGTGAGCCGGGAGGATGATCTGACCGCCGGTATAATCCGCACACGGTTCGTCGATGCAAATCATGGCTGGAAACCAGACGCAGTTGGCGTGCTGCTGAACAGCCGCGGATGGCTGGAAGAATTGCGGCTGTGCTATGACAAACGCTTCATGCCCACCGCCTGCGACCGCCGAAGGTTCGGCGCGCGAGACGAGACTCCGGCCAAAATCTGGCGAGGGCTTTGACGCGCACTACAATCGAGAGCGCGTTCTGAATTACCGGCCGAGCGAACATTTACTGATGCTCACCGTCGCTGTCTGAAAAACTCCCGCAGGATTTGTGCCGCCCTTGCCTCCCCCATGCCCGAATATATCTCGGGCTTGTGGAGGCATTGTGGCTGGTCGAACACCCGCGCGCCATGTTCGACCGCCCCGCCCTTGGGATCGCTCGCGGCATAATAGAGCTTGCCGATCCGCGCATGGACAATCGCACCGGCGCACATCGCGCAAGGCTCGAGCGTGACCCACAATTCGCAATCTGTGAGACGCTCTTCCCCAAGCTTCCTGGCCGCGAGGCGAATCGCCTGAATCTCGGCATGGGCTGTCGGATCATGGTGTTCGCGCGGGGCGTTATGGGCTTCTGCCACGATCGTCCCGCCGCGCACGATCACCGCGCCCACAGGCACTTCGCCGACCCGGGCGGCTTCTTCGGCGAGGGCCAGCGCACGGTGCATGGGTTGCGGAAGGGTCCAGGAAGCCATAGCGGAACTGCGCTAGCTCGCGTGCACTTGAGGCGCAACGTGCTTGACGATTCGCACCCTCGCAGCTATGCGCGCCGCTTTCCGGGATTAATGAGCCCCGCAACCGCGCCGAGCGGCCAAGGGAACTCGCCCGTCCATTCGAACGAAGAGACTTATCATGTCGCGCATTTGCGAACTCACCGGCAAGGGCCGCCAGGTCGGTCACAATGTGAGCCACGCCAACAACAAGACCAAGCGGGTCTTCCTGCCCAACCTTCAGAACGTGACGCTGATGAGCGAAAAGCTCGATCGCAGTTTCAAGTTCCGCGTGTCGACACAGGGCCTGCGTTCGGTTGAACATAATGGCGGTCTCGACAATTGGCTGCTCAAGACCAATGACGACAAGCTTTCGGCCAACGCGCTCAAGGTGAAGCGCGAGCTGAAGAAAGCTGCCGCCGCCTCCTAAGGCATGGCGTTGCGCCTCGGCGTAGCAGCTTGAAAGAACGAAAGGCGCGCGGGACTACTCGCGCGCTTTTTCGCGTCTGTCCCAGCGTAGCTTGAGCAGCAGTGTGCGCTGGATCGCCATGAAATTGTCGTCGGAAATCAGCCAGACGAATTGGCCGTCGTCGTCCGTGGTGACGGCAATGCTCTCATAATTGTCTCGCGGAATCGCATCCCCGAATTCGGCGAGCAGGCGTGTGGGGATGGATCCATCGGCGTTGCGCCGGTCGATATCGATCTCGACGATCGCCGTCTCGAAACCGGGTGGAATGGACCAGGCAAGACGGCGCAGCAGAATCAGTGCCCGGCCGCCGCCGATCGGGGTGGCATCGACCGGGCTGTAACTTTGTGGAATGTCGATCAATACGCTTTGCGGGCGCTTGTCCTCGATCGGGTCCGTCGCAAATATCAGCGCTTCGTGCTGACGCCCCATCCAGCGCTGGGCACTTTCCTCGATCACCAGAAAGCGGCCATCGCTCAAGCGCGCAAGCGATTCGGCGCCGCCATTGCTTTCCCAGTTGCGCATCTGCGGGGGCCGGACTTCGGCATCTCGGCGATGGTCGGCATCGAAACGGACGATGGCTTCGCGGAACTCGTATCCCCCCCACAGGATGCCAGAGCTCGGATCGATGGCCAGCGATTCCAGATCGCGGCTTTCTTTCGGGCCGTCATTCGCATCGTCGAACGAACTCAGAACTGCTGGCAGATTGCTGCGGTCGGGACGGCCAAATATCAACTTCTGGCCGGTGTCGCTCCCGGCCAGAAAGCGCTCCTTGTCCAGTACGACCAGCGCCGAAAATCCGCCGAACTGAGCCCTGTCGCCCGTCATTTCCCAGCCGGCCATCAAAGTGAATGGACCGCGCTGCGATTGCGCAACTTCGATCGGCTCAATGGTGGCGAGCCGTTGGAAATCCTGTGGGGGTTCTGCTGTACGAAGCCAGGTTCCGGGCACGATGGCCGCAGTCAGCAGGGCAGCCAGGACAAGACGCGTCGGGCGCATGGGAAAGGTGCTCTCCTGATCGCGCCGTTGTGCGCGTCACGCGCTCAGCGCATCGGTCCGGTGAACAGCAGCGGATCCAGCCGGGCATTGCGCCATTTCAGGCTCCAGTGCAGATGCGGCCCGGTGGCGCGGCCCGACGAACCGACATCTCCGATATGTTGCCCCTGCCTGACGCGATCGCCTTCCTTCACATAGAGGCGCGAGGAGTGCAGGAACGCGCTGTTGAGCCCCTGTCCGTGATCGATAATCAGCAGATTGCCTTCCAGGCTGTACCCTTCCACTGCCAGCACCACGACACCGTCTGCCGGGGCGACGTAAGGTACGCCATTGCCGGGCGCGATATCGATCCCGGAATGATAGCTGCCCGGTTCGCCGCGATACACGCGCTGCGAGCCGAACCGGCCCGAAATACGCCCCGTCACCGGCCAGATGAAATCCTGCGTCCAGCCGGTGCTGCCCGTGTCCTTAAGTCGCGCATCCCAGATCGCGTCCAGTTCAGGCTGGCGGATCTTCATGAACGCGGCCGACGCGCCGCCGGGCGTGCGCGCTGCATTTATGTGCTCGATATTCCATGCCCGCGGCGCAATCGTAAGGGGGCTTTCGATCATGCGCCCATCGGCCAGCCGCGCTGTCAGCGTCATCGCTGCCGGCGCATCGCGATCGAAGGCGGCGAAGAACCGCCCCTCGTCGTCGAAGGTCAGCTTTTCCTCGCCCAGCATGGCTTCCCTGGTCCCACCGGGCACGGTCCCGCGCATCCAGCCGCCCTGTTCCAGTTCGCCATCGAAGGTAAACACGGCGGGCCGCGAGGGCGTGGGCGTCGGGGTAGGCGCAGGCGCGGGCGCGGCGCGCACCGGCTGCACCACTTCAGGCGATGCCGCCCGCTCCGGCCCTGCCGCCCGCTCCGGCCCTGCCGATGGCACACAGGCGGTCGCAAGCAGAAGAAGCGGCGCGACCCTCGTGTAACTCACGGCGCCAGCCGCTCCGTGGCGAGCTGGGCGCTGGCATAGGGCTCCTGATACTCGACCGACCAATAGCGCAATTCGTCGAGCGCGATCGGCACCCCGCTCATCGCGCAGATGACGTGGCTTCCCGGGCGCAGCACCCGAAAGCCCGAAGGCCCGTACTGCAGCTTGGCCTCGCCATTCGAGGGCGAAGAATTCTTGTTCATCAACATGGCGCGAATCCTAGCAGGTCCACCTTAACCGAACAAATCTTCCTGCTTGGGAGCAGTTCCGGACCTCGCCGGCTTGCGGCGCGGCGTTGTCGGCGCTGCGGCTCCACCGGTCGACACGTCGAGATCGCCATCGCGGAACTTCAGCGTCAGCGCCGCTTCCCCTGCCGCGCCCGCCCTGTCGGTGATCGTCCGGCCCTCCGCATCGGTGACCCGGACATAGCCGCGCGCCAGCGGGCGGTCGGGATGCAGTTGCTCCGCCAGCCGCCCCAGCGCCGCCAGCCGCTCGCGCCGTTCGGCCAGCGGACGTTCGACCAGGGCAGGCGCCAGCTTCTGTCCCGCCAGCGCACGCTGCGCCTCGCGCAGGTTGCGTTCCAGCACCGCAGGCGCAAGGCGAAGGTTGGACAGCCTCTCCCGCCCCTGGGCCGCACGGTCGCGCAGGCCCCGCCGCAGCCTCTCGGCCAGATCGTCGAGCCTTTGCGCATGCGGTTCGAGCAGCGCCTCCCGCTTCGGCAGGCGGTCGGCCCGTGCTTGCAGCCGCTCCCGGCCAAGCTGCACCGGGCGCAGGATCGCCCGCTTCTTGCGTGCCTCGAAATCCGCCAGCGCCGCAGCCAGTTCCGCCCGCACCGGCACTGCCATTTCGGCTGCCGCGGTGGGCGTCGGCGCGCGGCGGTCCGCGGCATAGTCTGCCAGAGTCGTGTCGGTTTCATGCCCCACCGCGCTTATCGTGGGGATCGGGCAATCGGCGATGGCGCGCACCACCACTTCCTCGTTGAAGCTCCACAGATCCTCGATCGAACCGCCTCCCCGCGCCACGATGACGAGGTCTGCCCGATCGGCATGACCCTGTGGCAGGGCGGAAAACCCCCGCACCGCGCCTGCCACCTGCTCCGCCGCGCCCTGGCCCTGCACCAGCACCGGCCACACGATCACGCGGCTCGGGAAACGGTCTGCCAGCCGGTGGAGGATATCGCGGATCACCGCCCCGGTGGGCGAGGTAACCACCCCGATGGTTCTTGGCAGATAGGGCAGCGGCCGTTTGCGTGCGGGATCGAACAGCCCTTCCGCTTCGAGCCTTGCCTTGGTCTTTTCCAGCAGCGCCAGCAGCGCCCCTTCGCCAGCCAGCTCCATCCGTTCGATCACGATCTGGTATTTCGAGCGCCCCGGATAGGTCGTGATCTTGCCCGTTGCCACGACTTCCAGCCCGTCTTCCGGGCGGAACGGCAGGCGCCCCGCATTGCCGCGCCACATCACCCCGTCGAGCACGGCGTTCTCGTCCTTGAGCGCGCAGTACATATGACCGCTCGCGGCCCGCTTCACGCCCGACAATTCGCCGCGCAGCCGCACGAAGCCGAACCGGTCTTCCACCGTTCGCTTGAGCGCCTGCGATATTTCGCTCACCGTCAGCGGCTCGGCGTTGTCGCCTGCGTAGGGCTTCGCTACCAAGCTCGCATCATCTGAATCTGACGGGAAATCGGCGGTCATGAATATCCTTTTGCTCGGCAGTGGCGGGCGCGAACATGCTCTTGGCTGGAAACTGGCGCAATCGCCGCTGTGCGACAAGCTGTGGGCGGCGCCCGGCAACCCGGGCATAGCACAGCTTGCCGAATGCACATCCCTCGATGCGACCGATCACGATGCCGTTATCGCCTTCGCGAAGGACAATGCCATCGGCCTCGTCGTGATCGGCCCCGAAGCGCCACTGGTCGACGGGCTGGCCGATTCGCTGCGCGCGGCCGGGATCGATACCTTCGGCCCCTCGAAACAGGCCGCCCAGCTCGAAGGCAGCAAGGGCTTCACTAAGGAATTGTGCCAGCGCGCCGGCATACCCACCGCGCGGTACGAACGCTGCACCTCGCTGGAGGCGGCATGGGGCGCGCTCAAGCGGTTCAAGCCGCCCTTCGTGCTCAAGGCCGATGGTCTCGCCGCAGGCAAGGGCGTGGTCATCGCCGAAACATACGAACAGGCGCAGGAAGCGCTGGGCGAAATGTTCGATGGCAGGTTCGGCAGCGCCGGCAGCGAAGTCGTGATCGAACAGTTTCTTACCGGCGAGGAAGCCAGCTTCTTCGCGCTGACCGACGGCACGGCCATCGTCCCCATCGGCACTGCGCAGGATCACAAGCGCGTGGGCGAAGGCGACACCGGCCCCAATACCGGCGGCATGGGCGCCTATTCACCCGCCCCCGTCCTGACCGATGCCCTGCAGGCGCAGGTCATGCGCGAGATCGTGGAGCCGACCGTGCGCACCATGGCAGCCGAAGGCACGCCCTATTCCGGCGTGCTCTACGCCGGCCTGATGCTGACGAAGGACGGCCCCCAACTGATCGAATACAACGCCCGCTTCGGCGATCCGGAATGCCAGGTGCTGATGATGCGGCTGGAAAGCGATCTCGTCGAACTCATGCAGGCCTGTGCGCAAGGGCGGCTGGCCCAGGTCGACGCGCCCAAACTGTCCGATGATTTCGCCCTGACGGTGGTCATGGCTGCGGAGGGCTATCCCGATACGCCGAAGAAGGGCGGCCGGATCGATCTTGGCGAGGCCGAGGCCAATGGCGCCAGGGTCTTCCATGCAGGCACGAAGCTGGATGGCGATACGCTGACCAGCAGCGGCGGCCGCGTCCTCAACGTAACCGCCCGCGGCTCCAGTGCCACCGAAGCGCAGGCCAGAGCCTATGCCGCGGTAGACGCCATCGACTTTGCCGACGGCTTCTGCCGCCGCGACATCGGCCAGCGCGAGGTGCGGCGGGAGCAAGGGTGATTATCGCCGACGGGCCGGGTATGTGGAGATCGCTTCCAGTTTACCGCCCGCACCAAACTTCGCTCAGCCTGAGCTTGTCGAAGGCCATACACCGAGGTTAGCGACAGGATGGCCTTCTTCACCTATCTCCTGCGCTGCAATGACGGCAGCTATTACGCGGGGCACACCGAAGACCTTGAAGTCCGGATGGCGCAGCATCACTCCGGCGCGCTGGGCGGTTACACGGCAAAACGACGCCCCGTATCGCTCGAATGGTCTCAGGACTTCCCCACTCGCGACGAGGCTTTCGATGCCGAGCGACAGATCAAGGGGTGGAGCCGAGCGAAGAAAGAGGCGCTCATCGCCGGAGATTGGCAGAGAATCTCGGCACTCTCGCGTAACCGGCAGTGCTGATGGTGCCAAGAGCGGCGGTGGTGCGTGGCCTTCGACAAGCTCAGGCTGAGCGGGGTGGCGATTGGCTTTGTCTTGTCCAACCGCCGTGAAACATCAGCCCAGCTTATCGGCCATCAGCGCTTTCAGATCCACTTCCGGCCGCGCGCCGTAATGCGAGATGATTTCGGCGGCGCAGATCGAGCCCATGCGCAGGCAGGTCTCTAGGTTTTCGCCGCGGGCATGGCCGGTCAGGAAGCCTGCCGCAAAAAGGTCGCCTGCACCGGTGGTGTCGATCACCTTTTCGACCGGCTCGGCGTTCACTTCGGCGCGCTGGCCATTGGCGATACCGACGGCGCCCTTGGCGCTGCGGGTCGCGACCAGCACCGGGATCTTGCCGTCGAGCGCGGCGAGGCCTGCTTCGAACTCGCTTTCGCCCGTCAGCGTCGCCAGTTCAGTTTCGTTGACGAACATGATGTCGATCAGGCCTTCCTCGATCATCTTGCGGAAATCATCGCCATGGCGATCGATCACGAAGCTTTCCGAAGCGGTGAAGGCGACCTTGCGGCCGGCCTTGCGCGCAACCTCGATCGCGCGGCGCATGGCGCTGCGCGGCTCTTCCGGATCCCACAGATAGCCTTCGAGATAGAGAATGCCCGCGCTGGCGATGAGCTCGTCGTCGAGCGCGGCTGGCGGCAGGAACTGGCTGGCGCCGAGGAAGGTGTTCATCGTGCGCTCGCCATCGGGCGTCACGAAGATGAGGCACCGCGCGGTCGAGGGCTGGCCGTCGCGCGATGGCGTGTCGAAATCGATACCGACGGCACGGATGTCGTGCGTGAACACATCGCCCAGCTGGTCCTTGGCTACCTGGCCCACGAAGGCGCACTGCGCACCCAGAGCGCTCATGCCGGCCAGCGTGTTCGCTGCCGAACCGCCCGAAATTTCCCGCGCCGGGCCCATCGCTTCGTAAAGCCGCTGCGCGCCGTCTTCGTCCACCAGCGTCATCCCGCCCTTGTTCAGATCGAGCTCGTCGATCAGTTCTTCGGTGCAGGGGGACATTACGTCGACGATGGCATTGCCGATGGCGATCACGTCGTAGCGGGGTTCGGTCATGGATACTCCGGGAGGGATTTCGGTATGTCGGGCGCCGTTAGCGGTTCGTCGCCCGCGCGCCAAGGGCGGCGTTGACTTGGAACGGCGGCGCGCGCATCCCCCGCCTCGCATGAATTCGCTGCCTGCCGCCCTCGCCCTGTCGCTACGCCAGCTCGGCGACCGGGCGATCCTCGGCGTCCTGTTCAAGACCGCCTTGATAACGCTCGGCATTTTTCTTGCCGGCGGCGCGGCGCTTTATGTCGGTGTGGAACGGGCGATCGACAGTTTCACCCAGGCCGATACATCCGCATTCGGTGCCCTTGTCGCTGCGGCCGGCATGATCATCGCGGGCTGGTTCCTGTTTCGCGTGGTCGCTCTGTTCGTCCTGCAGTTTTTCGCCGAAGACGTCGTGCGCGCGGTAGAGGCGAAACATTATCCGCACGCCGCGCATGGCGTACGCGACATCCCTTTCACCGAAGAAATCGGCAATGCGCTGCGCTCGCTGGTGCGCACCGTGCTGGCCAATGCTGCGGCTTTGCCGGTCGCCGCGCTGCTGCTTTTCACCGGGATCGGCGCCGCCGCCGTGTTCTGGGCGGTGAACGCCTTCCTGATCGGGCGCGAATTGCGCGACATGGTATGGATCAGGCATCGCAGCGATCCAGCCGAAAGCGCCCCGATGGGCGGCGTGAACCGCTTCCTGCTCGGCGGTGTCGTGGTCGCGCTTCTCGCTGTCCCTTTCATCAACCTGCTCGCCCCGATAATAGGCGCTGCCGCCGCGACCCACATGGTCCACCGCGCCCGACAGAGAGTTCCGAATGCGTAAATCTGCCCTCCTCCTGCTCCCCCTTCTCGGTGCCTGCGTCAGCACGCCCTCACCCTCTGGCCCCAGCCCGTCGCGCCCATCCGCCGGCACACCGCCGCAGCAGGTACGCCCCGCGCCGACGACGCAGGCCTTCCGCGCCCCGCGCATCATGAACATGCCAGGGCTGGAAAATGTCATCGGGAAGAATGAAACCGCGCTCGCCAATCTGTTCGGCGCACCGCGGCTCAATGTGAAGGAAGGCGACGCGAGGAAACTGCAGTTCGCCGGCGATGCCTGCGTGCTCGACGTCTATCTCTACCCGCTTCAACCGCGCGGAGAACCCAGCGCCACCTATGTCGATGCCCGGCGGGCAAGCGACGGCATCGATGTGGACCGCGCCGCCTGTGTGCGGGCACTCAGGCGGTAGGGACCGAACTGCGCAAGGCCGGGACGCCGCGCTCCAGCGGCTGACGCTGGTAGCGATTTACCCGGTCATCAGACCATGAAGCTCTCACCGCAGCCGCAAGCGCCCTTGGCATTGGGATTTTCGAACACGAAGCCGGCGGTGAAATCGTCTTCCATCCAGTCCATCGTGCTCCCGATCAGATAGAGGACGCTGGCGCCGTCGATGTAGAACACACCGCCTGGGGTCTCGATCTTCTCGTCGAATTTGGTTTCCTCGCTGACATAGTCGACCGAATAGGCCAGACCCGAACAGCCGCGGCGCGGGGTCGACAGCTTTACGCCGATCGCATCTTCGGGAGCCTTGGCCATCAGATCGGCAACGCGCTGCTCGGCGGCGGCGGTCAGGATCACGGCGGCCTTCGGTGCGGGGCGGGTTTTTGTTTCGGTATCGCTCATAGCATTCCCAACTCCAGCCGCGCCTCGTCGGTCATCTTGTCCGGACCCCAGGGCGGATCCCAGACCAGATTGACTTCGGCATCGCGGACGCCCGGCACGCTGGCAGCGCGCAGTTCGACTTCGCCCGGCATGGTTTCGGCCACCGGGCAGTGCGGCGTGGTCAGCGTCATGGTGACGGTCACGTCGCTTTCGTCATCGACCTCGACGCCGTAGATCAGCCCCAGATCGTAGATGTTCACCGGGATTTCCGGATCGTAGATTTCCTTGAGCGCGGAGATCACGGCCTCGTACAGATCGCCGCCGGGCGCACCTGCGGGCACGTTCTCCGGCTTTTTCTGGAGGAATCCTTCCAGATAATCGCGCTTGCGCTCCATCGTCTCGCGCGGGGATTCTTCCGTATCGACGGCATCCTCCACCCGCGCACGCGGGGGCTTGCCACCTGCATTGTCGGCAGGCGCCACATCACCCGGCAGGGGGGCTGCGATGAAATCAGTATCGGTATTCGTTTCTTCGCTCATCCGAAGATCCTCTGGGTACGTTCGATGCCGCGCAGCAGGGCAGCAATGTCGCTTTCGTCGGAATACAGCCCGAAGCTGGCGCGGGCGGTGGCGGGGACGCCGAGATGGTCCATCAGCGGCTGCGCACAGTGATGTCCGGCCCGGATCGCGACATGTTCTTCGTCCAATATGGTGCCCAGATCGTGCGGGTGAACCCCCTCCATCGCAAAGCTGACGATGCCGGCGCTCTCTTCCGGCCCGAACAGACGGATCGAATTGTGTGCAGACAGTGCTTCACGCAGTGTTCGGGCGAGCTGACGCTCGTGATCATACGCTTGATCGACACCCATATCATCGATGTATTCGATCGCCGCATGCAGGGCGATCGCTTCCGTGATCATCGGCGTGCCGGCCTCGAACCGCTGCGGAGGCGGGGCGTAAGTGGTCTTTTCGAAGGTCACGCGGTCGATCATCGCCCCGCCGCCCTGCCACGGGGGCATGCCATCCAGGATCTCTTCGCGCGCCCACAGCACGCCGATTCCGGTGGGTCCGTAGATTTTGTGTCCGGAAAAAGCGTAGAAATCACAATCGATTGCGGCCATGTCGAGCGTCATGCGCGGCGCCGCCTGACATCCGTCCAGCATCAGCTTCGCACCGACCGAATGCGCCAGATCCGCAGCCGCCCGCGCATCGAGCACGCTGCCAAGGACGTTGGAAACATGCGCCAGCGAAACCAGCTTGGTTCGCGGCGTGAGGATCGCCTCGAGCGCACCGAGGTCGATCTGCCCGTCTTCCGTCAGCGGACAGACATCGATCTGCGCCCCCGTACGCTCCGCCACCATCTGCCAGGGTACGATGTTGGAATGATGCTCGAGCGTGGACAACACGATCCGGTCACCCTCGCCGATATTCACCATGCCCCAGCTTGCAGCGACAAGGTTGATCGCTTCTGTCGCGCCGCGCACGAAGACCACTTCGTTCTCGCTTTTCGCGCCGATGAACTCCGCAACCCGCCGCCGGGCGAATTCGTAGCCGAGCGTCATCTGCGCGCTGCGCCCGTACACGCCGCGATGCACCGTGGCATAGTCTACGCCGAGCGCGCGGCTCATCGCATCAACCACCACCTGCGGCTTTTGCGCAGACGCCGCCGTATCGAGATAGTGCCAAGGCTCGCCATCGGCCGTGACGAGTCCTGGGAAATCGGCCTTGCGGGAAAGGACGGCTGTATCGCTCACAGGTACTTGTCCACCTTGTCGAGCGCGACTTTCATCAACTCCTCGCGCTTCGCCTCATCCTCCAGCGACACCAGCGCATCGCCAAGAAAGGCCTGCACCAGCAGACGGCGAGCCACATCGGGCGAAAGCCCCCGCGCCTCCATATAAAAGCGGGCCGTTTCATCGAGCTGGCCGACACTGGCGCCATGCGCGCACTTCACATCGTCGGCAAAGATTTCTAGCTGCGGCACGGCGTTCACGCTGGCGCCTTTTTCCAGCAGCAAGCCTTTGAAATCCTGCGCCGCATCGGTCTTCTGCGCATCGCGAACCACATCGATATTGCCAAGGAAATTCCCGGTGCCGTGCCCCCAGTGCACACTGCGCACGGTCTGGTTGCTGGTCGCTTCGGGCTGGGCATGGATGGTACGCGTGACGAATTCGCGCACCGTGTCGCGCCCGCCAACGGTAATCCCGCCGAATTCGAAATGTGCGCCCTTGTTCAAGGTCACTTCGATTTCGAGGCGGGCGTATTCGGCCGAGGCAAGCACGGCGAACAGTTCACACGTCGCGCCTTCGCCGACGGTCACGCGCCAACGATGCAATTCCGTCGGGTTGCTGGCGCCGTCCGCAATCATCAGTATCTCGCGAAAGCTATCGCCAGCCTCGATTTTGATCTCGCGCCAGTCGTCCAGTGCCTCGCCCTGCAGCCTCTCGACCGCGGAATAGCGCCAGGCTTCGTCCTTGCGGGTAGGAAGGGTTGCAGTCGTCACGATTTGGTCCTTTCCGCGGCCAGTCGGGCGATGGCCGCGTCTTCGTATTCGTCGAGACAAGGCTTGGTCCCGGCCAGCATCGCGTTGAACTTATCGCGCTTTTCCAGGCGGGAAACGTCGGAAGACATCAGCTTGTCGATCCGCGGCTCCAGCGGCTCGATGCAGGTCAGCATGCCCCCGCACCGGATTGCATCGAGCTGCTTGTCGCCCGTGCTTTCCTTCGTGCGGCACATGAGCCGCCCATTCTCTTTCGTGACGCCGCCCTTCCACGTCTTCAGCTTCTCGCCGATGACAACGATCTGGTCATCGACAGGGTCGGCCGATGGCGCTGCGTCCTGGGCATGTGCGGCGCCGGCCATCAGCATCAGTATGATTGCAATATTTTTCACGCCGCGACCGCCTCATACCCCTCGGCCTCGAGCTTCTGCGCGAGCTCGGGTCCGCCAGTCGTGACGATCCGGCCGCCTGCGAGAATATGCACCTTGGCCGGTGTGACGTAATCGAGCAGGCGCTGATAGTGGGTGATCAGCAGCACCGCTTTCTCCGGCGAACGCATGATCGCGTTGATGCCGTCCCCGACAACGCGCAGCGCATCGATATCCAGTCCGCTGTCTGTTTCGTCCAGCACTGCGAACCTGGGATCGAGAATGCCCATCTGCACCATCTCTGCGCGCTTCTTTTCGCCGCCCGAGAAGCCGACATTCACATGGCGCTTGAGCATTTCCGGATCGAGCTTGAGCAGCGCGGCCTTGTCCTTGGCCAGCTTGAGGAATTCACCACCCGTAAGCGGCTCTTCGCCCCGCGCCTTGCGCTGCGAATTGAGCGCCTCGCGCAGGAATTGCAGGTTGGAGACGCCGGGTATCTCGACCGGGTACTGAAAGCCCAGAAACAGGCCGGCTGCGGCGCGTTCGTGCGGCTCCATATCGAGCAGGTCGATACCGTTGAACTCGACCGATCCCTGCGTAACCTCGTGACCCGGGCGTCCGCCTAGCACATACGCCAGCGTCGATTTGCCCGCGCCATTAGGGCCCATGATCGCGTGGACTTCGCCCGCGGGCACTTCCAGCGAAAGGCCGTTGAGAATGGTCTTGCCGTCGATTTCGGCGTGAAGATTATCTATTTTCAGCATGTTACTTCCTGTCGTCTCGACGCGGGGCGCGGGGGCGCCGGGGCGTCGGTCCGTATTTGGATTGATGGGCGCGGCGCGCGGCTTCCTTGTCGCGGTAGCGAGCATTCATGGCACCGAAGATCGGCTGCATCGCAGCTTCCACGTCCCCGAGGATAGTTGCTGCTGGTATCCGCAGCACTTCGATGCCGACGCTGGCAAGGCTCTTGTCGCGGCGCTTGGCCAGTGCATCGTTCTGGTCCTCCTCGTCGATCGCTATGGCGAGGCCAAGTGGATGCGATACGAAATCGAGGATCGCCGAGCCGACCACCGTGTGGCGCGAAAACTTGTATTTCCCGAAATCTTCCTTTGCGAAACGGGCCGCCAGCGCCTTGTGCGCCGGCGAGGAGTGCCGGCGCATTTCGCGGGCGCGGTCGTGCAGCGCATCGAGCCGCTTTTCGGAGATTTCCCAGCCGCGACCCTTCTTCTTGATCGCAGGCGCTTCGTCGCTGACCTCTGAGGGATCGCGAAGCTGGAGAGTTTTGCGTTCGGTCACCCCACGCTCCCTTCGAGAGAAATCGCCAGCAGCTTTTGCGCTTCGACTGCAAATTCCATCGGAAGTTCTTTCAGCACGTCCTTGGCGAAACCGTTGACGATCAGCGCCATGGCTTCCTCGTCATCCAGGCCGCGCTGCATTGCATAAAACAGCTGGTCGTCGCTGATCTTGCTGGTGGTCGCCTCGTGCTCGATCTGCGCGCCGGGGTTCTTCACCTCGATGTAGGGAACGGTATGCGCGCCGCACTGGTCGCCGATCAGCAAGCTGTCGCATTCGGTGCGGTTGCGCACGCCATCGGCATTGGCCGCTACGCGCACCAACCCGCGATATGTGTTGTTCGACTTGCCCGCCGAAATGCCCTTGGAGATGATCGTCGAACGGCTGCCCTTGCCGTTGTGGATCATCTTGGTGCCGGTGTCGGCCTGCTGGTAATTGTTCGTCACCGCGACCGAGTAGAATTCGCCCACGCTGTCTTCCCCGTTGAGAACGCAGCTGGGATATTTCCACGTAACTGCGCTGCCGGTTTCGACCTGTGTCCAGCTGATCTTTGACCGCGCGCCTTGGCAGAGGCCGCGCTTGGTGACGAAATTGTAGATCCCGCCCTTGCCCTCGGCATTGCCGGGATACCAGTTCTGGACGGTCGAATACTTGATCTCGGCATCTTCCAGCGCGACCAGTTCGACCACGGCAGCATGCAGCTGGTTCTCGTCGCGCATCGGTGCGGTGCAGCCTTCGAGATAGCTCACGTAGCTGCCCTTTTCGGCGATTATCAGCGTGCGTTCGAACTGGCCGGTATTTTCGGCATTGATCCGGAAATAGGTGCTGAGTTCCATCGGGCAGCGCACGCCTTCAGGCACATAGACGAAGGTGCCGTCGGAAAAGACCGCACAGTTGAGCGTCGCGAAGAAATTGTCATGCTGAGGCACGACCTTGCCCAGCCATTTCTTCACCAGTTCGGGATATTCCTTGATGGCTTCGCTGATCGACAGGAAGATGACGCCAGCCTTCTTCAGCTCTTCGCGGAAGGTGGTGGCGACAGACACGCTGTCGAATACTGCATCGACCGCGACCTTGCGCGCGCCCTCGACACCGGCAAGCACTTCCTGCTCTGCCACAGGTATGCCGAGCTTGTCGTAAACCGCCTTGATGTCCGGATCGAGCTCGTCGAGCGAGGCGAGCTTTTCCTTCTTTTTCGGTGCCGCGTAGTAATAGGCGTCCTGGTAATCGATGGCCGGATAGCCGAGCTTGGCCCAGTCCGGCTCTTCCATTTCCTGCCACAGACGAAACGCTTTCAGCCGCCAGTCGAGCATCCATTCCGGCTCGCCCTTCTTGGCGCTGATGAACCGGACGGTGTCTTCACTAAGGCCCTTCTCGGCGAATTCGGTGTCGATTTCAGCCGACCAGCCGTGTTCGTATTCGGCGGCCTTTTCGGCAGCTTCCTTCGCTTCTCGATCCTGAATGTCGATATTTTCGCTCATGCAATCTCTCTTGTGCGGGCCAGCTGGGTCAGCGGAATCGCCGCCAGCGCGCCTCGCAACGCTTCGTTGACGACCGGCCAGTGAGGTTTGACGGTGCAGTCATGTTCGACAGAACAGTCCGTGCCTTCGACGCAGGCGGTCAGTGCGATTGGTCCTTCGACCGCCTCGACGATGTCGGCAACGGTAATCGCCGCGGCAGGTCGTGCCAGTTGCAGCCCGCCGCCGGCACCGCGCGTGGATCGCAGTAGCCCTGCAGCAGACAGCTTGCTTACCAGCTTTTGCACCGTCGGAACCGGCAATCCGGTCTCGGCGGCCAGCTCTGCCGCACTGGTGCGTGCACCGCCGCAATGGCGGGCAGCGGCACTCATCGTGACCACGGCATAATCAGCAAGGTTAGAAAGGCGCATATCAAATCGGACCAAATCGTTCCGATTGGTCAGCTAAGAGGCTTGGCTGGCCATTTCAACGGAAAACGCCTTGCTGCGAGTCGTTATCAACGTTCCCATCGCGAGGTGGCGCATTCCCCATGCGCGCGGTCGCGGCGAACGGATCGAGCGGCGTCCGACCATCAGGGCCCAGCAGATAATCGGCAAACGATCCTGCATTCTGCTGAAGACCCTTGGGAGTGAGCCCGGTGAAGTAGCGGATTTCCTTGATCATATGACCCTGATCGTAAAACGCGGCCTGGATACCCGTTTCGATCGGTTCGGGAATGTCGGGCCGAAGCATATGGGCCGCCGCGCGAATGGCGCGGAACCGGCGGGCGAGCCGGACCGGCGACTGCCCGAAAAACCGCGCCACCAGCCGTTGTGCCTGGCGTTTCGAATAGGGCAGCGTCGCATAAAGGTCATTGATGTCCGGACGGATCGAGCTTGCCAGCCATTCGACTGTTCTTTGAATTACGGCCATCTGCCTGTTCGGCAAGGGTGTCAGCGCCTTTCTGGCAACATCGCACATGGCGCCCGCCAATCCCGCGTCGTCCAGCGTCCCGGCGTGCCAACGCGGTATCAGCGCCGTCAGTTCGTCGCCCAGTCGTTCGCCGAGAACATAGTCGGGTTCGAGAAAGCGATCCTGATGTTCGTCTACCGCCAGGCCTGTCAGCGTAGCCCAGCCCAGATGGTTCAGCGAAAGCCCGCATACGAACGCCGGGCCATCAACCACGATTCGCCGCGACTCGCCCATCGGGGCAAGGAAACTGGCCACGCCGGCATCTTCCAGATCCGTTGAGCCGAACTGCATCCGTCCGCGTCCTTGTGCGATCACAACCATCTGACCTGAATAGGCCGGTATGTGATCGTCGATCACGGTTTCCGCGGTACGCCAGACATATATCCCGTTCAGATAAGGCGCGAGATCAGTCGGCAGATCGAGATATTCGAGCGAGTGCGAAGGGTCGTCTTTTTGCAGTCGCGACAATACCTTCCCCCCGAAGTCCCAACTTTGCGGCCCCCTCGTATTATTACGCAGACGGGCCGCAATTCGTAATCACACCACTGTGCGAAGCGCCACCAAATATGGAAGCGGGCGACAAAAAAAGGGGGTAGCCCGTTAAGGCTACCCCTTTGAAGTCGAGAACTCGTTGCAGAAATGCTCCGAGCCCTTCGGGTCGCAAGGATGTGTTAGATCGAATCTCCGCGCGTTGATTGTATGCAAGCGACAGACCTGCCCGAAGCGGCCCACTTTTTCTCGGATTCAGCGCCCGCCAAGGGGCATGAAGCGTCTCGACATGATATCTGCGCCGCGCCATGGCGCAGGGCATGATATTCGATCTGGCCCGCTCACTGCTCTTCAAGATTGATCCCGAGCTTGCCCACCGCCTTACTGTGAGGGCGCTTGCCGTTTCGCCCCAGGCCGGTCCGCCAAAAACAGGGCCCCTCGCAGTCGAGGTGGCAGGGCTGCAGTTTCCCAATCCGCTCGGAATGGCCGCGGGATTCGACAAGGATGCGGAGGTACCCGACCAGCTTTTGGGTCTGGGCTTCGGATTTGCCGAAGTCGGCTCTATCACGCCGCGTCCGCAAGCGGGCAACCCCAAGCCGCGGCTGTTCCGGCTGGTGGAAGATCGGGCAGTGATCAACCGGATGGGCTTCAACAATCGCGGAGCCGATGCTGCCGAAACCCGGCTCGCCAGACGATCGGGACGCCTTGGCATCGTAGGCGTGAATATCGGCGCCAACAAGGACAGCGAGGACCGGATCGCCGATTACGAAGTCATGGCGCGAACAATGGCGCCGTACGCTTCCTATCTCGCGGTCAACATATCGAGCCCAAATACGCCGGGCCTGAGGGCACTGCAGGACGAAAATGCCTTGTCCGGCCTGCTGGACGCCGTGATCGATGCGCGCGGCGCGAACACCGTGCCCATTTTCCTCAAGGTGGCGCCGGATCTGGAGCCAGCCGATATCGACGCTATTTCGCGGATCGCGATCGACAAGGGGCTGGGCGCTCTGATCGTGTCCAACACAACCATTTCGCGTCCCATCCTCAAGTCGCGCCAGGCTGGTGAAACCGGCGGGTTGTCCGGTGCCCCCTTGCGCGACCTTGCCCAGCAGCGGTTGCGCGATTTCCGCCGGGCCACCGGTGGGGCCGTGCCGCTCATCGGTGTCGGCGGCATTGCCGAAGCGGCCGACGCCTGGGCCCGCATTCGCGCCGGCGCCAGTCTCGTCCAGCTCTACAGCGCGATGGTCTTCGAGGGGCCGGGGCTACCGCGCAGAATTCTGAAGGGTATGGAGCAATTGATGCAGCGCGACGGCTTCGCTTCAATTGCCGAAGCGGTCGGAAGCGAATAGCACCATGCGCATGTCCAGAACCCTATCCGCATCGCTACTCGCGCTGGCGCTTGCCGCCTGCACGACGAATACTCCGCTTTCTTCGACGTCTACAGACGCGCCTCGCAGTCTGGCTGGCGCCGTATCGGCCGCCGACCCACGCGCTCAGGCAGCGGGTGAAGAGATGCTCGCCCGTGGCGGCAGCGCAACCGACGCGGCAATCGCGGTCATGCTGGCATTGGGCGTAGTCGAGCCGCAGAGTTCGGGCATCGGCGGCGGCGGGTTCATGGTCCGCGGTACGGCAGACGGGTCGGTCGGCACGTTCGATGGCCGTGAAACTGCGCCTGCCAGCGCCACGCCCGATTGGTTTCTGGATGAAAACGGTCAATTGCCGCCCTTCATCGAATCGGTACGCAGCGGATTATCCGTCGGGGTACCAGGCAATATCGCTTTGGCCGCCAAAGCACATGCCGCCTACGGAAAGCTGCCCTGGGCCAGCCTGTTCGAGCCCGCGATCAAGCTCGCGAGCCAGGGTTTCGAAATGAATCCGCGTCTGAACGGAATGCTCGAGTCAGCGAGGAACCGCTCCGCACACTCGGCACAGGCGCGCAGTATTTTCTTCGATGCCGAAGGCCAGCCGCTGCCGGTGGGCACCGTTGTGAAAAACGAACAGCTTGCGCAGACGCTTGAGACGATCGCCAGGGGTGGCCGTGCAGCCTTTTATTCGGGAGACACGGCCCGCGCGATCGCAACGACCGTCGCCAGCGATACGCCGCATACTGATGCGATGACCTATGGCGATGTCACCTCTTATGACGCGAAAGCGCGCGACGCCGTGTGCGGAAGCTATCGCGAGTACCGCGTCTGCACCATGGGGCCGCCGACCTCGGGCGGGGTGGCCGTGCTGCAGATGCTCGGTCAGCTTGAGCGTTTCGATCTTTCCGCGCTCGGGCCGCGCAATCCTATCACGTGGCACCTCTTCGTGGAATCCCAGCGGCTCGCCTATGCGGACCGCGAACTTTATCTTGCCGATACCGATTACGTGTCGGTACCCGTGTCCGGCCTGCTCGCGCCCGATTACATCGCCAAGCGCAGTGCGCTGATCGACGAGCGCGGCACGCTTGCCGAAGCCGTCGCGGGCGTGCCCGCCGGCGCATCGACCGCATTGGCGGATGGCGACGAACCCGAAGAACACGGGACCACGCATTTCGCTGTGGTCGATGCCGACAATACCATGGTCAGCTATACATCGACTGTGGAAGGGCCATTCGGATCGGGCCTGATGGTGGGCGGATTCTTTCTGAACAACGAGCTCACCGATTTCAGCCGTTCGCCCGATATTGACGGCAAGTTGGTCGCCAATCGCGTGGAAGGCGGCAAACGCCCGCGCAGCTCCATGTCGCCGACAGTGGTTTGGGATCCGCAAGGCAGGCCATTCCTCGCGATCGGCGCTGCGGGCGGCAGTACCATCCCCGTCCAGACGGCACGTAGCATCATCGGCGCGATCGATTTTGGCTTATCGGCAGAGGAGATGCTCGGCCTGCCGTTCATCATGGCCTATGGCGACCGCGTTATGCTCGAAAAGGGTACTTGGCTGGAAGGCGCACAGGCTGCGTTCCGATCACTGGGCCACAAGGATGTGTTTCTTCAAGAAGCGCCAGTCAAAGGCGGCGCCGTCTTATATGGAGCGTCCGGGTGGCAGTCCGCGCGTGACCCGCGTCTTGCCGGGCAGATCGAGGCACCCTGACACTGGTGCAGACCAACTTGCCGATGTCATGGCAGGGGCCTAAGCCCGGCACATTGTTAAATAATAACGTGCGTTGAGGAGCCTGCCGTGCTGTCGGATATCGATTCCGCCAACAATCTTGTCGAACTTTTCCTGAAACGTGCTGACGAAAAGGGCGATCTGCCTTTTCTCGGCGCAAAATTGGGCGGGGTGTGGCAAACGACAAGCTGGAGCGCAGCAGCCGAGCAAGTTTGTCTGTTGGCGGAAAGCTTGCGGGAACTGGGCCTGAAGAATGGCGACCGCATCTGTCTCGTCGCCGAGAACCGGCCCGAATGGTGCATCGCAGACTTGGCCATCATGGCGGCGGGGTGCATCACCGTCCCGACATACATCACCAACACAGAACGCGATCACGTTCATATTCTCGACAATTCAGGTGCCAAGGCGGTGATCGTCTCGACCGAAAAACTGCTGAGGCCGCTCCACGGTGCCTTGCAGGCGACGGGCGTCGCTGAACACGTCATCGGCATAGATGATCTGCACCGTCAGCAGTCCGGGAGCTTCGCCTATCACAAATGGGATCGCATGCTCGAGGGCGATGCAATCGCGGCGCGCCGGGCGGTAGATGAGAGGATCTCACGGATTGGGCGCGGTGATACCGCATGTATCATCTATACGAGCGGCACGGGCGGAGCGCCGCGTGGCGTCATGCAGCACCATGGCGCAATCCTGTGCAATGTCGCCGGCGCCGCCGAAATTCTCATGGAGGATTTCGGAATCGAGCAAGACGAGCGCTTCTTATCCTTCCTGCCACTGAGCCACGCCTATGAACATTCTGGCGGCCAGTTCTTGCCCATCGCGGTCGGCGCCCAGATTTATTATTCCGAAGGACTGGAAAAGCTCGCCAGCAATATCGAGGAAACGCGCCCGACCATCATGGTTGTCGTTCCGCGCCTGTTCGAGGTCTTGCGCACCCGAATACTCAAGCAGGTTCAGAAGCAGGGTGGCCTTGCCGAAAAGCTCATGAATACAGCTCTCGAGGTCGGCGAACGCCGCGCTGCGGGTAATCCGAAATTCGGCGACCAATTGAAGGATTTCGCGGTCGCCCGTTTGTTGAAACCCAAAATCCGCAAGCGTTTCGGGGGTCGCATGAAAGCGATGGTGTCCGGTGGCGCGCCGCTCAACCCCGACGTCGGGATATTCTTCGAATCGATGGGGCTGACCATGCTTCAGGGCTATGGGCAAACCGAAGCAGGGCCTGTCATAAGCTGCAACCGGCCCGCCGCCGGCATTGCCATGCATTCCGTCGGCCCGGCTCTGCGCGGAGTAGAGATCAAGATCGCAGAGGATGGAGAAATCCTTTGCCGCGGCGAACTCGTCATGCATGGATACTGGCAGAACGAAGGCGAAACTGCGCGGACGATCCAGGATGGCTGGCTGCACACCGGCGATATCGGACACCTCGACGACAAAGGCCGGATTGTCATTACCGACCGCAAGAAAGACATGATCGTCAACGACAAGGGTGACAATATCGCGCCGCAAAAGGTCGAGGGCATGCTGACGTTGCAGCCCGAAATCGGTCAGGCAATGGTGGCCGGCGACAGAAAGCCATACATTGTCGGCCTGATTGTGCCCGACGCGGAGTGGACGCTTGAATGGTGCCAGGCCCAAGGCAAGCAGTTCGATTGCAAGCAACTTCAAGAACTGCCTGAATATCGTAATGCTGTGCGCGCTGCTGTGGACCGTGTTAACAAGGATTTATCGGTCGTGGAGAAGGTGCGCCAATTCGCTTTTGCCGACGAGCCTTTCACCATCGAGAACGAAGAAATGACACCCTCGATGAAAATCCGTCGCCATAAGATCAAGGAACGTTATGGCGAACGGATGGATCGCCTGTATCGCGCGTGAGGTGCGAAACCAGTTCGGCAGCAAGAGGCGGTCGGTGCGTAGTGATCTACGCTGTCGGTCGCCCCTGATTTCTGAGGATCTCAAGCGGCTTCTTCGATAAACTCCGGGTAGAAGCTTGGTTCGCGGTCGCTCCATCCAGGAGCAGTCGCCGCGGCTTCGCTGATACTTTGCAACAGCATCTTGCGCCGGTCCGGCCGGATTTGCGGCAGCGCGGCAGCGGCACAAAACGCACTTGGCAGCCACGGCCGCGCATCGGCCGAAATCAGCCGTTCGTAAAGAAAGCGAAACGCCGAAAAACTGTCTATGCGCTCCTGCGCTAAATCGAACGCCGCGACGCGCGTCAGTTTGCCGACAAACCCTTCGATGCTGTCGAAACCCGACTGTTCCGGAATCGATTGCCGTAAGGCTTTGAGTTCCTGGTAGGCGACATACTGGCTGCGAATGGCCGCGTTTTCACCTGCGTTGCGACCCCATATGCGGAACGCGTCGCAGCGACCCAGTCCGATATCGAGGCTGCGGCGGATGTAACGCTGTTCGGCGGCGGTAAAGCCGGCAAACTCGCGCATTTCGGCAATGGTCAGCGATGCGGTTCCCGTGACAGCCATGATGGCGTTCCCCCTGTTACAAGGAGGAGTTTCACCCAAGATGGTTAACAAGCGGTTTGCGCAGTCGAAATTTCACCGCATCGTGCCCACGGTTGTGACGCATGGCCTGCGCTTTGAAGAAGGCGCAGGGTTACACCTTTGAAAAGGTCAGTTCCGCAGGGCAGCCCTTCTCGTGTTAGATAAGGCCCGCGAGCGGGCTCGACGGATCGGCATATTTGCGGGTGCCCATGCGCCCGGCAAGATAGGCATCGCGGCCCGCTTCGACCGCCAGTTTCATGGCACGGGCCATGCGGATGGGATCCTTGGCTTCGGCAATCGCCGTGTTCATGAGGACGCCGTCACAGCCAAGTTCCATCGCCACTGCGGCATCAGAGGCAGTGCCGACACCAGCATCCACCAGCACCGGAACGTTTGCGCCTTCCTTGATCAGGCGGATGGTCACGCGGTTCTGAATGCCCAGCCCGGATCCGATTGGTGCACCCAGCGGCATGACCGCAACTGCACCGGCATCTTCCAGCTGTTTGGCCGCGATAGGATCGTCGACGCAGTAGACCATGGGCAGAAAACCGTCCTTGGCGAGCGTTTCGGTCGCAGTGAGAGTTTCGCGCATATTCGGATAAAGGGTGCGCGCTTCGCCAAGCACTTCCAGCTTCACCAGATCCCAACCGCCCGCTTCCCGCGCCAGGCGCAGAGTACGGATTGCGTCATCGGCGTTGAAACAACCGGCCGTATTGGGGAGATAAGTGACCTTCTTAGGATCGATATAATCCGTGAGCATCGGCGCCTTCGGATCGCTGACATTGACCCGACGAACGGCGACGGTAACGATTTCGGCGCCCGAGGCTTCAAGCGCGGCGGCGTTCTGTTCGAAATCGCGGTATTTCCCGGTTCCGACGATCAGACGGCTGGTAAAGGTTCGCCCCGCGACGGTCCAGCTGTCGCTTTGCGCTTCGACGCCTTGGCCGCCGCCGACGAAATGCACGATTTCCAGATTATCGCCTGAGGTAATGGTGTGCCCGCCCAGTTCGCTGCGCGGCGCAATCGTCCCATTATGTTCGACCGCGACCTTTGCGGGATCGAGATCGAGCTCACGCACGAGTTCGGCGATGGTAGTAGCGGCAGTTCGGCGGGTTTCGCCATTTACGGTCAGGGCAATCATGCCGCCCGACTTAGTCCCCGCAGCGATCCTTGCAAGCGGCGGAATGAACATGACGCAGATTGAGTATGTGACCAAGCGACACGAGCGCCACGCCGATGATCGTCAAAACGGCTTCCTTGATGCCATGCGGTACGGCCAGCGCACCGCCCATGAAGGTCAGGCCCGTCATCGCGACCACAAAGGGTGCGGCGACACGATGCCGCACCGCGCCCCAGCCAATGGCAACACCGGCAATGAGGGTCGCAGCGACGAGGCCGATCCGATGGACATCGGGCGCAAAGAATAACTCGCCCCCGATACCGAAGGCCGACACAAGCAGGATCGAAAGCACGCAATGCACCGCACATGCCGCGGAGAGAAAGATCCCGGCACGGTCAAGCCTCCGACGAATCGGCGAGATTGCGCGTTGCAACATGACATTGCAGTTATGTTATGGTGTATCCTATTTCAAGGGAAACCGTCCCGGCCCGGCATCTTTCCTGTCGTTTGCGCGAACCGAGCGAACACTTTCCCTATTTGCGCTTGCACTGCGCGAATGGCGGAACCAGAGACGCTAGCCATGTCCAAGATTAGCAAGCATGCGCGCCCGAATGCGTTGGCCACCTGGCTCTTCATCGTCGCAGCCATGGTGGTTTTGATGGTTGCGGTGGGCGGCATTACGCGCCTGACCGAAAGCGGGCTGTCGATCACGCAGTGGAAGCCGATCACCGGTGCGATCCCGCCGCTTTCGGAAACCGCGTGGCAGACGGAATTCGACCTCTACAAGGCGACGGGCGAATACAAGAACGTGACCGGGCCAGCGGGAATGGATCTGGAGGCATTCAAGTTCATATTCTTCTGGGAATGGTTCCATCGTCTTCTGGGCCGCCTGATCGGTCTCGCGTTCGCGGTCCCGCTTGCTTGGTTCTGGGTCAAGCAAGCGATTCCCTCGGGATATAAGTGGCGCCTCGTTGCTTTGCTGGCCCTGGGCGGTCTGCAGGGTGTGTTCGGCTGGTTCATGGTGCGCAGCGGCCTTGCCGGCACGATGACCGATGTGAGCCACTTCTGGCTTTCGATCCATTTGCTGACTGCATTCTTCACGCTTGGCGGTCTGGTCTGGACTGCGCTCGACCTCAAACGACTCGCTCACAGCCAGAGGAAACCATCCCGGTGGACTGGCATGGCCAGCGTCGTCGGCGCCATCCTGTTCGTCCAGTTACTTCTCGGCGCCTGGGTCGCCGGTCTCAATGCCGGACTGGCATCGGACACCTGGCCGCTGATGCAAGGTCGCCTCGTTCCAGAATTCGACAGTTCTCACGGAGCGCTCTGGGCAGTCACGCATGACCCCTTCCTGCTCCACTTTCTCCACCGCTGGTGGGCCTGGATCGCGCTTGTCGCACTGATCGTCCTGGCGAGAAAAGTGAAGCCGGTGGAGCGGAAGGCTTCCGTCGCGATACAGGCGGTCGTGGGAACGCAGATCATTCTCGGGATCATCACGGTTATCACTGGCGTCGCCCTCTGGGTTGCGGTGGCACATCAGGTAGTGGGCGCCTTGCTAGTGGCGAGCTTCGCATGGGGCGTTCATGCGTTGGGCAGACGCACCTGACGGCGAATTATGCCCGCCAATAATGGCTGGGCGCTGCTCTGCTGTAGCCAGGACAACGCGGATGTGGCTCGGGGCGGCATAGTTCCAAGGTTGAATTCCGGACTCGCGAGCCCTTAATTCCACTTGTGGTTTTATTTTACCTCACTCGAGAACCGCGGAATTGCTTGACTAACGAGCGATCTCCAGCCATTTGGCGCGCGCTTCGCGGGTCCACAACTGGGGATTCGCCGATTGGCGCCACCGCCTTTTTGGGGTGGGGCACGAACACTAGGAACGGAAACCAGCCATGAAGGCTCTTACGAAGGCCACCCGGTCGATCAAGCCGGCCGAGGTCGAAAAGAAGTGGCACATCATCGACGCCGAAGGTCTCGTCGTCGGTCGTGTCGCGGCGATCATCGCCAACCACCTGCGCGGCAAGCACAAGCCGAGCTACACTCCGCACGTCGATTGCGGTGACCATGTTGTCGTCATCAACGCTGGCAAGGTGAAGTTCACCGGCAAGAAAATGAACGACAAGGTTTACTACAAGCACACCGGTCACCCGGGCGGCATCAAGGAAACTACTCCGGCCAAGGTGCTGGAAGGCAAGTTCCCCGAGCGCGTGCTTGAAAAGGCTGTCGAACGCATGATTCCGCGCGGCCCGCTTGGCCGTGCGCAGATGCGTGCGCTGCATGTATTCGCCGGCACCGAGCATCCGTATGACGGCCAGAAGCCCGAAACGCTCGACGTTGCCTCGATGAACCGCAAGAACAAGGTTGTCGCATAATGGCCGACGAAACCAAGAACGAAACCGTTTCGGATCTCGCCGATCTGAAGGACATCGCCGGTGACGCGCCTGAAGGCGACGCTTCCGATATCGCGGCAGCTGCCGACGTTCCGCTGCGTGAGCAGGAACTGGACAAGGAAGGCCGTGCGTATGCAACCGGCCGCCGTAAGGATGCGACTGCCCGCGTGTGGCTCAAGCCCGGCAGCGGCAAGGTCATCGTCAATGGCAAGGACCAGGAAGTGTACTTTGCACGTCCGACGCTGCGCCTGATCATCGACCAGCCTTTCACGATCACCGATCGCCAGGGCCAGTACGATGTCGTCGCCACCGTCAAGGGCGGCGGACTTTCGGGACAGGCAGGCGCCGTGAAGCATGGCATCAGCCAGGCTCTGACCAAGTACGAACCGGCCCTGCGCAGCACCGTCAAGGCTGCTGGCTTCCTCACCCGCGACAGCCGTGTGGTCGAGCGTAAGAAGTACGGCCGTGCCAAGGCACGCCGCAGCTTCCAGTTCTCGAAGCGCTAAGCTTTATTCGATCTTTGGATCACCAGGGGGGCGGTTCCGCAAGGAGCCGCCCTTCTTCTTTGTCCGCAATGCGCGTCAGTGCACTGGCGGATCGACGCGCGGGACCTGCCGCACGGGTGCCACCGGCTCGCCCTCGTGACGCGGCGGCATGGCATTTTCGGGGACGTCGTCGATTTGCATGTCGCGGGTTTCGATATGCTCGAGATTGCGCACGCAGACTTTCAGCGTGCTGCCATCCCATTCGATTTCGTTGAAACTGGGCGGTGTCGAACGGGTCCGCTTGGACAGGGTACCTGCCCCGACCATGCGCACCGCACCTTCCTGCGTGTTTTCCAGAATATCGAACGCGTCATGCACATGGCCCGACAGGACTGCCTCGACGTTACGCTTCGCCAGTTCCCGCAAAGCGTGGTCACCATGCTTTGTAAGAGCCGTCCCCTCCGTGCCGACTTCGCGAAGGGGGTGATGGACGGCAACCAGAACCCGCGTACCCTTCGGCAGGGAATCGATCTTTGCCAGGCACCGTTCCAGCGCGCGCGGGCTGACCCAGCCCTTCGACCAATTGAGACGCGGCTGCATGCGAACCGCAGTCTTCAGCGGCACGATGGCAAGCGAGCCGAGATCCAGCTCTCGCTCGACCTTTTCCTGCATGCCGCGAAACCGCTTGTACGGTGTGGCAAACCGCTCGAACAGATTGAAGTAAGGCAGGTCGTGATTGCCCACGCCGACGGTAACGGGCGCATCCAATGAATTGATCCACTGCGTTGCCGCAGCAAATTCCCGATGACGCGCGCGCATCGTCAGGTCCCCTGTTATTGCCACCGCATCGGGGCATTTATCGGAGATTTCCTGCTTCACCCAGTCGAGTGCGCGGTTGTTCTCAAGTCCGAAATGGATATCGGAAAGGTGGAATATGCGGCGAAATTCAGTAGCCATGCGCAGTCGCTAGCAGATCGACCGGGCATTCAGCCACCGTGAATTCGGCACGGGATTCCAGCTGTGCCGGCTCCCCGTCGATAAGGATGTTCAAAGGTTCGCCGGCACAATTTTCGATCACGAGCCGGTCGAGCAGGCCAAGGCGTTCGTGCGGACCTTCGCGAAACCGGCGGCGCAACACTGCCCAGCTCTGCTGCAGGAATTCGCCTGCGTTCTCGAGCGGATAGCCATCGGTCTGCATGCCGCGGTGGCTGGGGGTCAGCTCGATCAGCGGGTAGCCTTCCTGATCGCCGATGGCGGGATCGACCATACGGACGCGCGCACCGCCCGTCGTTTCGGCCAAGGCATCACTGGCACCTTGTGCAAGGCTGGCGACGTCGAAATCCCGCATGGCTTCGCGCACGCCGGCCCAGGCCGTGCCCGGCCCGACAAGCAGCCCGGCATGCGCCCGCCCGGCGTCGCAGCATGCCATCAGCGGGCGGATCGCCCGGTAAGCACCCCGCGCAATGCGATCGAGGACATCTTCGCAGGTGGCTTCTTCGCCGTGGAGCCTGACACTCAGCAGATTCATCGTGCCGCCGGGCAACACGAGGATTTCCCCATCCCAGCCGGAAGCGGCCTCGATCACCGCATTGAGACTGCCATCGCCGGTAAAAACGATCAGACGCGATACGTTTCCGTCTTCGAGTTCACGGGCGGTCGGAAGATCATCGGCTGGAAATTCAATCCTTCTTTCTTCGCCAAGACCGTGAGCGGCGAGAGATTGATCGAGAGCCCTCAGGCCAGCATCGTCATTGCTGCCACTGCGTGAATTGACCACCAGCCAGGTTTTATGGGACGACATGCCGAGAAAGCGCGGAACCGACGTCGCAGTTCCCGACGCTCAGACTCTACCGTTGAGTAGCAGCCATGCCGTTACCGCGTTGAGCGCGCTATAACAGCCATAGACCCATGCTGCAGCGGGCCAGCCGTTATCGCTCAGGGCCATTGCGACAATCAGCACGCAGAACTCTATCACTAGGGACAGCTTTCCGCCGTTCGCAGTGAAAGATTGCGGCAGAGTATCGAGCATCGGGTGGTTCGATTCCAGAACCGCCTTGTGAACCGCGAAGTTCACGGTGCCGAGAACAAATAGGATGCCAAGCAGCATAACGGACGTTCTAGGCCATTCCGGACCGTGCTGCCAAATCCCTTCTCTTCGCGAGCCTTAGCGCCCGGCCATTGCCTTGACCTTTGGCAGGTAGGTCCGCCCGATACGCAGGGTTTCGCCATCGTCCAGTTCGACCGACCACACGCCAAGACCGTCGTGGCGCAGGCCCGTTATGCGATCTTTGCGAAGGATGGTGGACCGATGGATACGAATGAACTTTGCAGGATCGAGCCGTTTTTCCAGGCCCGCGATGGTTTGCAGCAGAAGATAGGTCCTGGCAGCGTCGTCACTACCGACATGCAGGCGGACGTAGTCGCGCTCGGCATCGATCCGATCGACTTCCGACGTCGCGATGCGAATGAGTTCGGAACGATGCGGAATCCATAGCTCATCCAGCCAGGCGCTTTCCGACCTGCTTCCTTCACCGCGTCGCCCTGCGGCCCGCGACACCGCCCGCTCCAGCCTTTCAGGCTTCACCGGCTTCAGCACATAATCGACCGCATCGAGATCGAAGGCTTCGACTGCGTAATTGTCATGTGCCGTCACGAAAACCACGGCCGGACGCTCCGTCTGTTTGGCCAATGATTTCGCGACCGAGATACCATCCACTTCAGGCATCGTCATGTCGAGCAGGATGAGATCGGGCTTGAGGGCATCGACCAGCCGCAGCGCCTGCGCCCCGTCGCTCGCTGTGCCGACGACCTGAATGGCGGGGATCTTGGCGCAAATGACCTGCATCCGTTCCACAGCCAGAGGTTCGTCATCGACGATTAGCGTCTTCAGCGTTTCGACCGGATTTTCAGCCATGCTTCACCATCGGTAGTCTCAGTTCGGTTTCATAGCCGGTCAGCGTTGCACCGGACACGATCGTAGCGGCGTTGCCGAAGCGCGCCTCTATCCGATCCCGCACATTCGCCAGGCCGATACCGAATCCATGTTTATCGCCCGCGCTTCCCGGACCGTCGTCGCTCACCGTCAGTACGAGGCGCCCGTATTCTTCGCATGCCGTAATCGATATCGTCACGGGCTTGCTGGAAACCGAAACGCCGTATTTGACCGAATTTTCAACAAGGGGCTGCAGGATCATGCCTGGCACCTTGTAGCCTGCAAGTTCGGTGGGAAGATCGACCCTGACCCGAAGCCTTTCGGGGAAACGAACCGATTCGATTTCGAGGTAATGCTCCTGCAGATCGATCTCGTCTTCGAGGGTCACATCGCCGGTCGAATCGTCGGCCAGACTGTGGCGATAGAAACGGGAGATTGTCTGGATCATCTGTTCCGCCCGTTCGGCCTTGCCGGTCATCACCAGTGCGGACAGCGAATTGAAGGTGTTGAAGAGAAAATGCGGATTCACCTGATATCGTAACGAGCGCAGTTCGGCCGCCTTTGCCGCGCTGCGGAAGCGCTCGCCCCGGCGTTCGGCAGCGCGTGCCTGCGCCCCTGCGAGCAAGGCGAGAAACAGCGCGGCCCATGCCAGCAGCAGGAAGTAGCGCCCGATCGCGAGATCGAAGGTCATTTTCCATTGGTCGAGCGCCGTCGGCGCAGGCGCAATCAGCACGCTCTGGGGCAGCACGTCCTCGACATCCTCGTTCATTTGCGTGCGCGGAAGGTCGATCAGGAGATTACCGGCATCGTCGCGCCTGAGAGCGATCCCCCGATCCTTGCCCATCTGCTGCTCGACCTTCTCCTCGATCGAATCGAAGACCCAGCGGTTGGCCTGCGCGATCATGATCGCGCCCGGCATCGAGGCGATTAGCGCCACCGCGATCTTGATGCCGAGTGATCGCTGCTCGACGACGCGCAGGCATAGCCAGAGCAAAGCGGTGACGCCTACCCCGATCAGACAGACGAGGGCACGGCGCCACAGGAGCTCATCCTGGAATTCGAGGCCGACGATCGCGCCGCGCAGGGTGATGAGCAGGAAATAGCACAGCCACACGCCGACCATGGACGCGAACACGACCTTTACCGGTACCGGCTCGTCATCGGGACTTATCTGGGGTTCATTGGTCGACACGATTGAACGTGTGCCCATTCGCTCCCGCAATTGCCAGAGCCGCGGTCGACAGCCCTGTGTGGTTGGTCGACTGGCCTGCTATTCGGCAGGCTCGAATTCCCCTTCGGCGATCCGGCGACGCCATTCTGCCGGGGCAAGCGTGTGAACATTATTGCCCGCAGCATCGACCGCTACGGTGACAGGCATGTCCTCGACCTCGAATTCGTAGATCGCTTCCATGCCGAGATCTTCGAAGGCGACGACCTTGGCGCCCTTGATGGCGCGGCTGACGAGGTAGGCCGCGCCGCCGGTTGCCATCAGATAAGCCACCTTGAACCTGCTGATCACCTCGACTGCGTTGTGGCCACGCTCCGCCTTGCCGATCATGGCGAGGAGGCCGAGGTCGAGCATCGTTTCAGTAAATTTGTCCATACGCGTGGCGGTGGTGGGGCCGGCGGGGCCGACGACTTCGCCCATGACGGGGTCGACCGGACCGACGTAATAGATGGCGCGGCCCTTGAAATCGACCGGCAGCGGCTCGCCGGCATCGAGCATGTCCTTGATCCGCTTGTGCGCCGCATCGCGCCCGGTGAGCATCTTGCCCGACAGGAGAAGGCGGTCGCCATGCTCCCAGCTGGCGACTTCTTCCGGGCTCAGGGCGTCGAGATCGACGCGCTTCGCCGCGGCGTCAGGCTTCCATGTCACCTGCGGGTATTCGTCCAGCCTGGGCGGCTCGAGATAGGCCGGCCCCGAACCATCCAGCGTGAAGTGTGCATGCCGCGTGGCGGCACAGTTCGGTATCATCGCTACCGGCTTGCCGGCGGCATGGCACGGCGCGTCCAGGATCTTCACGTCGAGCACGGTCGAGAGACCGCCGAGCCCCTGCGCGCCCACACCCATGGCATTGACCGCATCGAATATGTCGATGCGCAGCTGTTCGATATCGCTTTGCGCGCCGCGCTGCTTGAGCTGGCTCATGTCGATGGGATCCATCAGGCTCTGCTTGGCAAGCTTCATGCAATGTTCCGCGGTGCCGCCGATGCCGATGCCCAGCATCCCCGGAGGACACCAGCCCGCGCCCATGGAGGGGATCTGTTCCAGCACCCAGTCGACGATATTGTCCGACGGGTTCATCATCTTGAACTTCGACTTGTTCTCGCTGCCGCCGCCCTTGGCAGCCACGTCGATACCGATCGAATTGCCGGGGACCATCTCCACCGAGAGCACGCACGGCGTATTGTCGCGTGTATTGCGACGCGTGAACGCCGGATCGGCAAGGATCGACGCGCGCAGCTTGTTGTCCGGATGATTGTAGGCACGGCGAACGCCTTCATCGACGACTTCCTGCAGGGAGCGTTCGCTGTCGAGGCGGCAGTTCATGCCCCATTTGACGAAGACGTTGACGATACCGGTGTCCTGACAGATCGGCCGGTGCCCTTCGGCGCACATGCGGCTGTTCGTCAGGATCTGGGCGATTGCATCCTTTGCCGCGGGGCCTTTTTCGGCCTCGTAGGCATCGCCCAGGGCGCGGATGTAATCCATCGGGTGGTAGTAAGAAATATACTGGAGGGCGTCGGCGACGCTCTCGATAAGGTCGTTTTCGCTGATGACAGTCATGTCGCTCATCGCCGCAAATTCCCATGTTGCAGATTTGCGCTCCCCGATAGGCGCGTTACCGGCCATCGGTCAAAGCGCTTGGCCCAAACCGGCCATGCGCCTAAAGGCATCTGATGCTTGCACAAGCGTATTATTGATGTAATACAGTTCGCGGAATGACCATGACATTGACCTCTACCCGCCCCGATTATGCCGCCGCCCGGAAGGCGATGATCGATAGCCAGCTGCGCACGAGCGGCGTGAACGAGACTTTCGTGCTCGATCGCATGAAGGCCGTTCCGCGCGAAGATTTCGTACCCGAAAGCGCGAAGGCTACGGCCTATATGGATAGAGCCATCCGCCTTGAAGGTGGCGGCTTCCTGCCCGCTCCCCTGTTTCATGGTGCAATGCTGGCAGAAGCGCGGCCGGCATTGGACGACCGGGTTCTGATCGTGGACGCCGGCAGCGGATATCTGCCGGCGCTGGTCACACCTCTCGCCGGCAAAGTCGATGTGATCACTCCGGAAGAAGCCGCCAACGGCGACAAGCGTGGAAAGTATACGCTTATCCTGGTCGATGGCGCGATCGAGCATGTGCCCGCGGCGCTGGCCAAAATGATCGATGAAGGCGGCCGTGTCGTTACCGGCATGGTCGAACGGGGCGTCACGCGGCTCGCCACCGGGCGCAAGTCCGGCAAGGCGCTGGCACTGCTTCCACTCGCCGAAATGGGAATTCCGCGGCTCGGCGCGTTCGACCGGCCACAAAGCTGGAGCTTTTGATGCGCCGCGCCGGGTTTGTCAGTGTTCTGAGCATCGGGGCGAGTGCCTTCGCGCTCGCGGCATCCAACCCTGCGCAGGCAGACACACTGCAGGAAGCGCTGACCAGCGCTTACGAAAACAACCCGATCCTGCTGGCAGCAAGAGCAGGTCAGCGCGCGACCGACGAAGAAGTACCGATCCAGCGCGCCCAAGGCTTGCCCACCGTCAGCGTGGCGGGCGCCTACACCGAATTTCTCAAGCAGAGCGCCGTCCAGTTCGCCGCACCTGATCGAGTGGTCCAGATTGGCCCCACGTTAGAAGTACCGATCTATTCGGGTGGCGCCGTCAAGAACTCCCTGAAGGCAGCGAAGGAGCGCGTTTCGGCCGGACAAGCCGATCTGCGTGCAACCGAAAGTTCGGTCTTCAGCCAGGTCGTCGCCGCTTACATGGACGTCTTGCGCAACGAAGCGATCGTGTCGCTGTCGGCCAATCAGGTCGAAGTCTTGGGCGTCAATCTTCGGGCCACGAGCGACCGGTTCGAAATAGGCGATCTCACGCGCACCGACGTGGCGCAGTCGCAATCCCGGCTCGCGCTGGCGCAGAGCGATCTGGAAAGCGCGCGGTCGAACCTGATCAGCGCCCGCGAAACATACATCAGGTTGGTGGGCGAGGCGCCGCAGGATTTGCAGGCACCCCCCGACCTTCCGGGCATCCCCGCTGACGTGGAAACAGCGGTCGATGTGGCGCTGGCCAACAATCCCGACCTGATCGGCGACAAGGAACGCGCCGTAGCCGCGGGTTTCGACAGCGAGGTGGCGGGATCGGGACGAACCCCGCGTGTGTCGGTTTTTGCCGGCGGCAATTACACCGATTATCTGGGCACGCTGGGCGGCAATCTGGCTGGCGTGTCGCAATCCGAAACAACATCCAATGCCGGCGTACGCCTCAGCATCCCGATCTTCCAGGGCGGTTTGCCCGCGGCGCGCCAAAGGCAGGCGCAGGCTCGCGAGTCGGCGGCGCTGGAACAGGTCATCGCTACCGAGCGCGACGTAATCGCGCAGGTCCGCGCCGCGTGGGCAAGCTGGCAGGCATCGCTGGCGGTGATCGATAGCAGCCAGGTGGCCGTCGATGCCGCATCGCTCAGCCTGGAAGGCGTGCAGGCGGAAAATTCGATCGGTACGCGCCAGATTCTCGACGTGCTGAATGCCGAACAGGAATTGCTGAACGCGCGCGTGCAGCTCGTGACGGCCCGCCGAAACGCCTATGTTGCGGGCTTTTCACTGCTTGCCGCCATGGGCCGGGCAGAAGCACGCGACCTCAACCTGATGGGCGAAGGAATGCTGTATAATCCTGCGCTCAACTACGAACGCGTCCGCGGCAAGATCTGGGATTGGGACCGCGATCCGGACCCTGAAGCCGAAGCGACCCGCACAGTCGACGTGCCTGCGCCGGACGCAAGCTATCCGACCGATGGTGAAAACACTCTGGAATCAGGCTATCGCGTTCGTGTACCGAATCGGGAAGAACCGATTCGTTAACAGGGGCCTGACAGACAATGCAGCAACAGGGTGAACCGTCGGTCGAAGAAATTCTGGACTCGATCAAGAAGGTCATCGCACGCGACAATCGCGAAGGCATGATCCTCGAGCGCCGTCGGCGTTCCTCGCCCGGAAGCACCGAAGAAAGCGCATCCCCGTCTGACGAACGCGAAACGGACGAAGTGCTCGAGTTGGCCGAAGAGATCGCTCTCGACGATGCATCTGCAACCTCCGGCGATGATGGCGAAAGCGCCGATTCCGATACGGACGCGCTGACTCGCGGCGATACACGCGACGCGATGCGGCAGAACTTCGCTGCTCTGGCGATGCTGGCCAAGCCCGGCAAGCAGCCGCAGATCGTACGGTCCGGCGAAACGTCGCTGGAAGGTCTGGTGCGGGAAATGCTGCGACCGATGCTTGCCCAGTGGCTGGACGACAATTTGCCTGGCATGGTCGAAGACCTGGTGAAGGCGGAAATCGCGCGGATCGCCGGCAAGCGCAGTTAAGGCCATCAGGCTCCTTTGACCTCCAGTTCCAAATCCACGCGCAAGGCCGAAAAGGCGCTGGCGAAAACCGGTGGCGCATCAGCAGAGCGTCAGATTTTCCTGTGCGCCATCTCGGAAAAGCAGAAATGCTGCCGCCGCGAAGAAGGCAAGGAAGCCTGGAACTACCTCAAGAAGCGCCTGAAGGATCTTGGCCTTGTCGGGCGCGAAGGGACAGTCCAGCGGACCAAGGCCGATTGCCTGCAGATCTGCGAAGCCGGGCCTATTGCAGTCGTCTGGCCCGATAACGTCTGGTACCATTCCTGCGGACCGGACGTGCTCGAGGCGATCATCCAGCGCCATCTGATCGCTGGCGTCCCGGTCGAAGAATATCGGCTGCGCCCGGCCGATTAATCGTCGTCGCGAAGACGGTCTTCGATGGATTCGTCGTGACCCGTCCCGGACGACAGGAAAACCAGGCCCATCAATGCGCTGGTCAGCAGCATGGTGAACCCGATCCCCAGGGCAGATGCGATGTAATAATGGATCGAGATTTCCTCGTGTCCATATTTGTACAGCAGGGCCAGGGCGATGGCGACGACCCCGACAGTCAGCAGGAACATGAACCGCATGATCCGCCGATAACGCGCCCAGGCAAACGCAGCCTGTTCAGGATCGTCGAGGGGAGATTTCTGAACCATCGCCACCGCACATGGCCGTCATCGCACCGCGATTCAACGCCTGCCTGCTTCCGATTCGCTTTTTGCCTGTGAAACTGGCATTCTAGGTGAACAGCAACGGAGGAGATCTCGCATGGAAATCAGCCGACTGATCGAGGGACGGGCAAGTTCGAACGTCATATCCTCGACTGTGGACGCGCCGGTCCGCGAAGCGATCGCGCTCCTTGCATCGAAACGCATCGGCGCGGTCCCCATCATGGAAGGCGGCCGGATCGTCGGCATCTTTTCCGAGCGCGACGTGATCTATCGTCTGGCCGACGAAGGTGATGCGTGCCTGGAGCGTCCGATCGGCGAGGTAATGACCGCCCCGGCCATCACGGTCGAAAGATCGGCGACCGTTCTCGATGCGCTGGCGCTCATGACGAAGCGCCGGATCCGCCATCTGCCTGTTGTCGACGGGGAGACGATGTGCGGGTTCATTTCGATCGGCGATCTGGTCAAGGCGCGTCTGGACGAGATTCAGCACGAGGCGGAAGCCATGCGCGAATATATCCGTACCGCTTGAGACCGGGCTCGGGACAACCTACATCCTGGCCATGACAACAGCACCCACCCTGACCGACGCTGCCGCTGCCCGTATTGCGGCAATCGCCGAAAAGCAGGCCAAGCCTGCTATTCTGCGTCTGTCCGTCGAAGGGGGCGGCTGTTCGGGCTTCCAGTACAGGTTCGGGCTCGCCGAAGACATGGACGATGAGGATTCGATCAGCGAGAATGCCGGCGTGAAACTGGTGGTCGATGCCGTCAGTCTCGACCTGGTGGCGGGTAGCACCGTCGATTTCGTCGAATCGCTGGGCGGAGCTGCGTTCCGGGTCGAAAACCCGCAGGCGGCTGCCGGCTGTGGGTGCGGTTCCAGCTTCGGCATTTAGATTAGACCCGCGCTGGCGTTTCGGGCATCAGGTCCGCCATGCGTATCGCCAGCTTCAACATCAACGGTATCAAGGCCCGCCTGCCTCGTCTCAAGGAATGGCTTGAGGAAACCCGTCCTACCGTCGCCTGCCTGCAGGAAATCAAGACGATGGACGAAGGCTTCCCCGCGGACGAATTCGAGGCGATCGGTTACAAAGCGATCTGGCATGGCCAGAAGGGCTTCAACGGCGTGGCCATTCTGGCCGACGGTGTAGAGCCCAAGGAAATACAGCGCGGCCTCGGCATCGACGGCCCGAAAGAAGGGGAGGGTGAACAGGCCCGCTATCTGGAAGCCGAAGTGAGCGGCGTACGGATCTGCAACCTCTACCTGCCCAATGGCAATCCGCATCCGGGGCCCAAGTTCGATTACAAGCTGGCCTGGATGGAAAAGCTGCGCGAGCGGACACGCCAAATCTGGGACGAGGAAGTCCCGGCGGTCGTCCTCGGCGATTTCAATGTCATCCCCGAAGACAAGGATGTCTGGTCCGTCAGGGCCATGGCGGACGATGCGCTGATGCAACCCGAATCACGCGATCACTATGCGCGCTTTCTTTCCGATGGCTGGACCGATGCGATCGACACGCTCAACCCCCGGGGCGGCGTGTGGACCTTCTGGGATTACCAGGCAGGCGCCTGGCAGCGTGACCACGGCTTCCGCATCGATCATCTCTTGCTGTCGCCCGAACTGGCCGACCGCATGACGGCCGCAGGTGTCGACAAGGCCTATCGCGGCAGGGAAAAGTCGAGCGACCATACCCCGGTCTGGGTGGACCTGCGAGACTGACGCTGCGCGAGGGGGCCCTGTATGGGCTGCCCCTGCACAACAGACGTTACAGCCACTCAGCGATAGAAGACGTGCGTGTCGATGGTGGCGAGGGCGACCTTGCGGTGGCTCCAGCGCGGTCGCACGTAATTTGCGTGGAAGAACAGCGCGTCGCCCGCCTTGCTGTCCCACAAACCGCGATGGGCAATGCGAGCGATCGCTTCTGCCCGTTTCCACGCGGCCGAGCCGGTGCGGACCTTGGGCATGCGGCCGCCCTTCACGAAGGAGAATTGCGAACGCTGGTAGACCACGCCGCAATAGCTGGAAGGGAATCGGCGATCTTCGGCGCGGTTGACGATGACCTGAGCGACGGCAAGCTGACCTTCGAGCGGTTCGCCGCGTGCCTCGAAATAGACGGCACCGGCAAGGCAATGCAGCTCGTCGGAAAGCTGGCCCGCGGTGGGTATGGTCGAAACCAGTTCGCGCAGACTGCTGGCGCTGGAGCTGGAGCTGGAATCGGTTGAATTTTCAGCTGGGAGTTCCGCGTCGCCGGGAAGCTCCTGCACTACGGCCTTCTCTACGAAGACGGGCACCACTTCTTCGGTAAGCTGTGCCTCGGTAGCATTCTGATCGGTTGCATGTGCCGCAACCTGGGCATTGGCCCCGGAACCTTCGGCTCCGGCAAGAATAGTAAGGGTAATTGCCGCGATAATCGCGGTGAAACCGGTAGTCTTGCGAATCATTTGTCACTGACAACTAAGCGGTTGGCAGTCTGTCGCAGGTCGGGGTCCTTGGCGCGTTGGTTGCGTCCTGAAATGCGGATCCGTTTACTGGCCTGCCGACCACCCCCCGTCTGCGTGCATGCGTACCGACCCCATTGCCGTCCTACGCCGCCTGCGCATCGAAGTTGAGCGGCCAAATAGTCTCAATTGCAATCAAGTCAAGTTAATGCGCGCCCTGTGCGATGAAGCGTTCTGCGTTTTCGACGTCCAGCTCGATCACCCAGCAATCCGGGTCTGAAGCGCGTCTGCGGGCAATATACTCTTCAAAATCTGATTTGTTTTCAGCATCTTGCTCACGGGTGCACATGAAGGCGCGGGAGCCGTCATGCTGCGGCATACGCTCCCAGAGCATTGTATTCGCGCCATTATGTGTGGTTAACACGAGGATGACGCCCGCGTCTTTTTCCCCCTTCTGGATAACCATTCCAAAGCCGCCCGCCGATTCCACGGTGCGTACGAGGCCGGACACTTCAAGATGCGCGGGCAGGCGGGCATCGGACATCGCCGTCAACCTTCGGCCAGATAACCGGGCAGGCTGGACAAAGGGATGTGCGAGCGCATGAATGTCCCGGTTCCCCGGCCGATCTCGTCGCCTTCGGCGTCGACCAGCCGCGATTCCGCGACGAATACCCGCTTGCGCCCGCTTACCCAGCGCCCTTCCGCCACCACTTCGCCGATCCGCACCGGCTTGGTGAAATGGAGATTGAACGATGTCGTCAGCAGGAAACGGTCGGAAACGAAGGTGTTCGCTGCATAGAAGCCGGCATCGTCGAGCATCTTGAAATAGATCGTGCCGTGGGCTGCTCCAGCGGCGTGATAGACGTCTTCGGTCACGTTGAAGGTGATGCGCGCAGCCCCTTCGCCCGTGATTTCGAGGCGGGATGCGAAGAGCGCATTGACCGGCGCCGAAGCGTAGAGGCTTTCCAGCGCCCGGTGATGGCGCTGTGCCCCGCTGGATGCGGCCCCGGTCATTGCTCCCTCTCTCCCCTAGCGCGGCTCGACCCAGCCGATCGACCCGTCGTGCCGGCGATAGACCATATTGTGGGCCCCGCTACCGGCATTTTTGAACAACAGGCCATTGGCGTTCTGCAGATCCAGCAGCATGACCGCATCGGCAACGCTGCATTCGGGTATCATGGCCTTGGTTTCGGCGACGATCGGTGGGCTGTCCGATGTGACTTCCTCGTCATTGTCCGGTTCGGGCGCTGCCAGGATCGTATAGGCGGCTTCCGTTTCCCGCACCGCGTGAGCGGCCTGTTCGTGACGGTCCTTTATCCGGCGCTTGTACCGGCGCAACTGCTTTTCGATCTTGCTTGCGGCGGCATCGAAAGCCTGATGCACATCATGCGCTTCGGCATGACCCTTCAGGATGAGGCCCTGCATCACATGCGTCACGATATCGGAGGTGAAGGCGCCACCCGGCCCCTTGCCGAAGGTGACGTGCGATGAAATTGCGCGGTTGAAATATTTATCGACGATGGAGTTCAGTCGATCGTCGACATGTTCCTGCAGGGCGGAGCCAGTGTCGATCTGGTGGCCGGAAACGCGAATGTCCATCTTGTCGTTTTCTCCTTTATCGTCCCCCGTGCGACCCCAACTCTCCGGCCCGTCTGCCGGTTTCCACCTGCCGGAAATCTAGCCCCAGAGAGGGTTTTCGATTCCCGCCATGAATTCCCGATGCCGTGCAAGTTCCGCCTGGCTGGCGAAATGCGGACGCGGTTCGCGCCGCGGCCCCGTGGGAGCCTTTCGCACCGCAACGATAGTTTGTTCGCCAGCGATCTCGGCCATCGCCGCCTCTGCTGCCAGTTCCAATCCGATCTGACGGCCGCCCTTCAGTTCTACATAGACCTGCGCCAGCAGCTCGGCATCCAGCAGCGCGCCGTGTTTGACCCGGTGGCTGCGATCGATCCCGTAGCGGCTGCACAGCGCATCGAGCGAAAGCTTGGCACCCGGGTGACGCTTGCGTGCAATGGCCACCGTGTCGACCATGCGCGTCGTACACACCGGTTCCATGGCGATCAGTGCCAGCTCCGCATTGAGAAAGCCGAAATCGAAGCCGGCATTATGCGCGACAAGCGGCGAATCCCCGATGAAGTCGAGCAATTCCTGCGCCACTTCGCGAAACAGGGGTTTGTCCGACAGAAATGCCGCCGAAAGACCATGAACGGCTTCGGCGCCAGCCGGCATGTCGCGTTCGGGATTGAAATAGGCGTGATATGTTGCGCCCGTCGGCACGAGATTGACCATCTCGATGCAGCCGATCTCCACCATTCGGTCCCCCGTCTTGGGATCCAGGCCGGTTGTCTCGGTATCGAATACGATCTCACGCATCCACACTTCTATCGGCCCCGTGGCCGCAGATTACAAGGGGGTTACAGCGAGCCTTGCTGCCGTGGCGCAGACTTCAATTCCTCGATCAGCACGCGGACTGCATCCTCCGTCTCGGCAAGGCTGGTGCCGGTATCGATCACATGGTCCGCCCGTTCCCGCTTTTCGCTGTCGGGAGTCTGGATGGCGAGGATCTGGGTAAATTTTTCCTCGGTCATGCCGGGCCGGGCGAGTACCCGCTGGCGCTGTTTTTCAGCCGATGCCGAAACGACCACCACCCGGTCCACTGCAGCGGCGCCACCTTTCTCGAACAGGAGCGGAATGTCGAAGACGACGACCGGCGCTCCCGAATGTTCGATCATGAAGGCCTGACGCTTCTGTGCGACGGCGGGGTGGACGATGGATTCCAGCCGCGCCAATTCTGCGGCATTGCCGAAGACCAGCGCACCCAGCGTTTCGCGCGAAACGCCGCTTTCGTCCGTAGTGCTGGGGAACGCATGCTCAATGGCAGCAACCAGTTCGCCGCCGGGTCCCTGCATGGCCCTCACTTCGGCATCGGCATCGAATACGGGCACCCCTGAAGCCTCGAACATGGCCGCTACGGTCGATTTTCCCATACCGATTGAGCCGGTAAGGCCGATGATGAGGGGGCGGGTCACGCCATAAGTCTTTCCCGCAATTCCCCATCGAATTCACGCGGCGGCTCTATTCCGAAGAAGTGCGTAAATGCTGCGGCCGCCTGCCCGATCAGCATCGCCAGTCCATCGATGGTCTCGAACCCGGCTTCGCGAGCGGCTTTCAAAAATGGTGTATCCACGGGGTCCGTGACGATATCGTAAGCAATCGAACCCGGCGGAGCATGACTCCAGTCGAAGGGCAGGGGTGGCTTGCCATTCATCCCCAGGGGCGAAGCGTTGACGACCAGATCGCAGCAGCCCTTGCGGTCGTCGAAGTCGAAGTCCGTGGCCGCAGCAAAGTGGTCGATCTGTGCTGCATGGTGTTCCCCGCTTGGGTCCAGTTCCTCCAGCAGGGCGTCGGCCTTGGCCCGGTCCCGTCCCGCGACGACGAGAGTGAAGCCCTCTCTCGCGAGACCCGAAACGATCGCCCGTGCAGCGCCGCCGGTTCCGATTACTCGCGCCATGCGGAAATAATGCTGCTGGCGAAGTCGATCGGTCAAGGGTTCGAGAAATCCTGCCACATCGGTATTACGCCCAACCAGCTTTCCATCAGCCGCTTTTACGACGGTGTTCACCGCGCCAACCTGCTTTGCCAGTGGTTCGAGGCGGTCGAGCAGTGGCATGATTGTCTGCTTGTGCGGCATGGTGACATTGCATCCACACCAATCCGAGGCCCTGCGCCTGTCTGCAACATAGTCCGCAAGTCCACCCGCATCGACTTGTGTCGCGCGATAATCGGCGTCCAGCCCCAGCCGTTCTATCCAGAAACCGTGAATCGCGGGCGATTTGGATTGCGCGATCGGATCGCCGATCACCTCGGCATGGCGCGTCACGACAGCAAGGCGCCTTCTTCCCGCAAGGCATCGAGCACCTGCAGCAGGGGCATCCCCAGCACGGTGAACTGGTCTCCCATGATACCGTCGAAGAGCTGCGCGCCCGGGCCTTCTATACGGAATACGCCAACGCACTGGCTTACTGCGGGCCATTCCGCATCGAGATAGGTTTCGATGAACGCGTCGCTCAATTCACGTACATGCAACCTTGCAAAGTCGGACCCGACCCAAAGGATCTGGCCATCACGCGCCAGCGCTGCAGCGCTGTGCAATGTCATTACCCCACCGGAAAAAGACCGCAGATGGTCTGCCGCGTTCTCGCGGCTGGTGGGTTTGTCGAACCGCTTGCCATCAAACTCGACCAGCGAATCCGATCCCAGCACCAGATCGCCCGGCCGGCTTGCGGAAACCGAGGCTGCCTTCGCCGCGGCCAGCGCCTGTGCAATCTCGGCAGGGTCGGCATCGTCCATCTCCGCTTCGAGCGCGCGCTCGTCCACATCTGCCGCTTGCGCGGTAAACGAGACGCCCGCCGCTTCGAGCATCGCCTTGCGCGACGCGCTGTTCGAGGCGAGCACGATGCCGGTTCCGCCGAGTTTCGTCATATGGGCTTTGCTCCCTGGCGCGTTCCCCGCGCCTTTCGTTCGTTGTGGAGCCGAATAATCGCGGCGGCAGTTTCCTCGATCGAACGGCGCGTTACATCGATCACCGCCCAGCCATTATCGGCAAACATGCGGCGGGCGAACTTCAATTCGTCCTTCACGCGCTCGTTATCGACATAGTCGGTTTCCCGTTCCTCGTTCAAAGTAAGCAGCCGGTTGCGGCGGATCTGGATGAGCCGCTCGGGCGCGGTCGTGAGCCCCACCACCATCGGGTTCTGCAATTCGTAGAGCTTGGGCGGCGGCGGGCTTTCCACCACGAGCGGAATGTTGGCGACCTTGTACCCGCGATTGGCGAGGTAGATGCTGGTCGGAGTCTTCGAACTGCGCGAGACGCCCGCCAGAACAATGTCCGCTTCCTCCCAGTTCTCCCAGCCGATCCCGTCATCATGGGCGATGGTGAACTGGATTGCCTCGACCCGATTGAAATATGCCTGGTCCATGGCGTGCTGCCGGCCCGGCCGTCCATGCGCTTCCTGGCCGAGCGCCTTCTCCAGCGCCTCCGTCACCCGGTCGAGGATCGGAACGGCGGGCAGACCCAGCTGGCCGCATGCTTCTTCGAGCCGCGTGCGAGTGTCCAGATTGACGAGCGTGAACAATACGAGCCCCGGATTGCCCTTGAGCTCGGGCAGGATCCGTTCAAGATGCTGCCGGCTGCGGACCATCGGCCAGAAGTGGCGTACGACATCGGCATCCTCGAACTGCGCGAGGGCCGCTTTGGCGAGCATTTCGAGCGTTTCGCCGGTCGAATCTGACAGCAGATGGAGATGCACGCGATTGGAGATTTTGGCGGTCCTGCAGCCTGTGGAGAACGGGTGGCATAAACCACGGGAGAAAGCTGGCGACAAGTTCGGGACGAAAAACCCTCCACGAAACGAGTCTTTCACGGGCCGATTCCCACACAGCAAATCCGATTTATGCGCAGGGGTGGGGACAGCGAGGATAAGTTTGACTCGACTCAACACGGCGGGCGAGTCGCATTGCAGAGGTTGCCCTTTGCAGCGCGGGAGAAATCGGGCAGGGGCCAGTTATCCCTGAAATCCACAGGGCCAACAGACTCCTTCAACCTCTATATAAATAATATTATTTATTGGATTGGACTCATCGATGCCCGGTCTTCTTCTCGATACGCTAAACGGCAAACGCGGTGCGCAGGTGCCTCTCTGGCTCATGCGCCAGGCTGGTCGTTACCTGCCCGAATATCGCGCGCTGCGGGCGGAAAAGGGCGGCTTTCTCGCCATGGCCTACGACAGCGAAGCGGCTTGCGAAATCACCTTGCAGCCGATCGACCGGTTTGGCTTCGACGGGGCGATCCTGTTTTCCGATATCCTGATCGTGCCGCACGCTCTGGGGCAACATCTGGAATTTCTGGCGGGCGAGGGTCCCAAGCTGTCGCCGCCGCTGGTCGATGCAGCACTCGATGCCCTGACCTGCGACCGTTCGCGCTACGATCCGATCTACGAAACCGTGCGGCGCTGTCGCCAGCGACTTCCCGATGGTGTGACGATGCTTGGTTTTGCAGGCAGCCCCTGGACGGTTGCGACCTACATGGTGGCGGGCGAGGGCAGCCGCGACCAGCACGATGCCCGGGCCATGGCTTATCGCGATCCAGCCAAGCTCGACGCGATCCTGGATGCGATCGTGGGCGAAACGATCGAATATCTTTCGGGACAGATCGATGCTGGCGCCGAAGCGGTCCAGCTATTTGACAGCTGGGCAGGCAGTCTTGCACCCGACGAATTCGAGCGGCTGGTGATTGCGCCGAATGCGCGGATCGTCGCTGCGCTGCGTGCACGTCATCCCGATACACCGGTGATCGGTTTCCCGAAGGGGGCAGGGGAGAAATTGCCGGCCTACGCCCGCGAAACCGGGGTGCAGGCGGTGGGAGTGGATGAAACGATCGACCCGAACTGGGCGGCCCGCGAATTACCCGCCGGCATGCCCGTGCAGGGCAATTTCGATCCGCTGCTGCTGCTCGCCGGCAGCGATCGGCTGGAGCCACGCGTCCGGTTGATCCTCGAAGCCTTTGCAGATCGCCCGCATGTCTTCAATCTCGGTCACGGGATAGACCGGCGCACCCCGATCGAACATGTCGATCGGCTGATTGCGACGGTTCGTAGTTTCAAGGGGTGACGAGGGCGTGAGCGGTCATTACATGTTCAGGCAATGCAGGATGTCCTCGCCATGACCTACTACTGGCTGAAGGCCGGCCACATCATTTTCATGGTGTTCTGGATGGCAGGTCTGTTCATGCTGCCCCGCCAGATGATCTATCTGCATGCAGCGGCGCCCGGATCCGAAGAATCGGCTCTGTGGGCGAAAAGGATGGGTCTGCTGCGCAAGGTGATCCTCACACCCAGCCTGATCGTTGTCTGGGTTCTGGGCCTGCTTCTGGCGATGTCGATCGGTGCATGGGACCAAGGATGGTTTCACGCCAAATTGTTCTTTGTGGTGCTTCTGACGGCGTTCCACGGCATAATGGTCGCACGATCCAAGAAGATGGCAGCGGGCGAGCGCCCGATGACGGAAAAACAATTGCGGATCTGGGGTGAATTTCCCGGGATCGCGCTCGCCATCATCGTCGTGCTGGTTGTCGTCAAACCGTTCTGAGCTTCGGTACGTCGCTTTGTGAATTGACGCCCCCCTGACGCGGGCGTAACTGCGCATCATCAACCGGCTACGGGCTTCGCATCCTGACGAGGCCGGGTCTGCTTTCTCCAAGCCCCTACCGACCCGCCGGCCATCCCAACCGAATACCGAGTATAACCACATGCATCTTAAAGACCTCAAAGCAAAAGCTCCGGCAGATCTGGTCGCGATGGCCGAAGAACTGGGCGTCGAAGCGGCGGGCACAATGCGCCGCCAGGATCTCATGTTCTGCATTCTGCGCGAACTGGCGGACGATGAAGAATACAATGAAGAAATCATGGGCATCGGCACGATCGAAGTGCTGCAGGACGGCTTCGGCTTCCTGCGTTCGCCCGAAGCGAATTACCTTGCCGGCCCGGACGATATCTACGTTTCGCCCAACCAGATCCGCAAATGGGGCCTGCGCACCGGCGATACGGTCGAAGGCCAGATCCGCGCACCTCAGGAAGGCGAGCGCTATTTCGCCCTGACCGGCCTGACCTCGGTCAATTACGAAGATCCGGCCAATGTGCGCACACGCACCAACTTCGACAATCTCACGCCGCTCTATCCCGAAGAAAAGCTGACGCTCGATACGCTCGATCCGACGGTGAAGGACAAAAGCGCGCGGGTGATCGACATCATCTCGCCGCAGGGCAAGGGCCAGCGCGCGCTGATCGTTGCGCCGCCGCGTACCGGTAAAACCGTGCTGCTGCAGAACATCGCCAAGGCGATTACCGACAACCATCCGGAAGTCTTCCTGCTGGTGCTGCTCGTCGACGAGCGCCCGGAAGAAGTCACCGACATGCAGCGCAGCGTGAACGGCGAGGTCATCTCCTCGACCTTCGACGAACCGGCCAATCGCCACGTCCAGGTCGCGGAAATGGTCATCGAAAAGGCCAAGCGCCTGGTCGAACACAAGAAGGATGTCGTCATCCTGCTCGATTCGATCACCCGTCTCGGCCGTGCCTACAACACCGTGGTTCCCAGCTCGGGCAAGGTGCTGACCGGCGGTGTCGATGCGAACGCCCTGCAGCGGCCCAAGCGTTTCTTCGGTGCGGCGCGTAATATCGAGGAGGGCGGCTCGCTTTCCATCATCGCCACGGCGCTGATCGATACCGGCAGCCGCATGGACGAGGTCATCTTCGAAGAATTCAAGGGCACGGGTAACTCCGAAATCGTGCTCGATCGCAAGGTCGCCGACAAGCGCATCTTCCCCGCTCTCGACGTCGGCAAGTCCGGCACGCGCAAGGAAGAACTGCTGGTCGAGAAGGACAAGCTCTCCAAGATGTGGGTCCTGCGCCGTATCCTCATGCAGATGGGCACGATCGACGCGATGGAATTCCTTCTCGACAAGATGAAGGATTCTAAGACCAACGAAGATTTCTTCGCCAATATGAACCAGTAAATACAACCATTTGCGGTTAACGACCTGTTAGACACGTCGGACGTATCAGTTGCTGCAAGGAAGATTTATGCAGCAACTGATTTACGTTTCATACGCGAGCGACGATTTCCAGTCGGGCGATGTTTTCAAGATTATCGAGACGTCCGCGCGGAACAATCCCACGCGGGATGTGACCGGTTTCCTGGTCTACGCCCACGACACATTCGTTCAGTTCGTCGAAGGTCCCGCCGCGTCGCTCGACGCTTTGCTTAACGATCTCAAGGCCGACAGCAGGCACGAGCGCCTCGAGGTTCTGGAACGCCGGGAAGGGCGCGGGCGCTGTTTCCCGAACTGGCGGATGGAGCGGCTGGCCGTATCTGGCGGTGACGCCCGGATACTCGAGCAGAAACTGCGGCAGACCGAAATTTCGCAGGCGACGATAGCGCGTCTGGTCGAAACCATCATGACGCCGCGCATGGCTGCGTAAGAGCTTGAACCCTCAGGCTTTCTGACGCTCCAGCATCGCCGCCATCTGTTCCCAGACCTTGTTGACGGCCTTCAGGGGCCGCACCATCACCTTGAAGTCGGCGATCATGCCATCCTTGTCGAAGCGGATGAGGTCGATGCCGTTCACATGGATGCCATCCATCTCGGTCGTGAACTCGAGCATCGCGTTATCGCCATCGACGAGCTCGCGCACATATTGGAAACTGTCGTTGCCGAGCGTCTGCCCGGCCGCCGCTAGATAGGCGACCACGATCTGGCGACCCTCCTGCGGCGTATGCACGACCGGCGAATGGAATACCGCGTCGTCGCAGATGATCGCTGCCAGCGCGTCCGGCGCGCTGCCTTCTTCGATGACCTTGTGCCACTTTTGCAAGCCAAGTTCTGCGCTCATGCTACCTCCCTGAACGTGTCCGCACGCGCGGCCGCCCAGGCTTTGGCATAGGGGGTGGATTCGGGAGAGTCGAGCAACTGGCCGGGTTCGAGGAAGCGATAGAGATGCTCGAAACTGTCCGACTGCACCCCGTTGATCCGCTCCGACATCAGGTGAGGCGCGATCTGCCAGGGATTATCGAGCCCCATGGCGATCACCATTTCGCGGAAGGAATGCAGCGTATGCCGCTGGAAGCGCGTTACGCGTTCGGCCTTTTCCATCGGCACGAGCCCGCGCTGCCGGGTCGAGTCCTGCGTGGCGACACCGGTAGGGCAGGCATCGGTATGGCATTTGAGCGACTGGACGCAGCCGAGCGCGAACATGAAGGCGCGGCCGGCATTGCAGAAATCCGCGCCGAGCCCGAAATTCATCGCCATGCCCGCGCCGGAATGGACCTTTCCCGCCGCTGCCAGCTTTATCTCGGGCTTTAGCCCAGACCCGACCAGAGCGTTGCGAACCAGGATCAACCCTTCGCGCAAAGGCATGCCCACCCGGTTCGAAAATTCGACCGGCGCCGCACCCGTGCCGCCTTCTGCGCCATCGACGACGATGTAATCGAGCACGATGCCGGTTTCCCGCATCGCCTTGATCACGGCAAAGACTTCGTGCGGCTTGCCGACACACAGTTTCATGCCGATCGGCTTGCCTCCGGAAAGGTCACGCAGTTTTGCGGCCCATTCCAGCATGCCGATCGGTGTCGAAAAGGTCGAATGCGCCGCGGGCGAGATGCAATCCGTACCCACGGTTACGCCGCGTGCTTCGGCGATTTCTTCCGTTACCTTGGTGCCGGGCAATACACCGCCGTGACCCGGCTTCGCGCCTTGGCTGATCTTGATTTCGATCATCTTGACCTGGTCGTCGCGCGCATTGTCGGCAAACCGGTCCGGGTCGAACGATCCGTCGTCCTTGCGGCATCCGAAATAGCCGCTGCCGATTTCCCAGACGAGGTCCCCGCCATGCGAACGGTGATAGCGCGAAATGCCGCCTTCGCCCGTGTCGTGGTAGAAATTGCCCGCCGCTGCGCCTTTGTTCAGCGCCATGATCGCGTTGGCCGACAGCGATCCGAAACTCATCGCAGAGATGTTGAGCAGCGCTGTGGAGTAGGGCTTGGCACACTGGCTGCTGCCCACATCGACCCGCCATTCCGCGGGTACATCGGCATTCGGTGTCATCGAATGGGCAAGCCACTCATATTCGTCCGAATATACGTCCAGTTCCGTGCCGAACGGGTGGCTGTCGAGCTGACCCTTCGATCGCGCATAGACCAGCGCACGCTGCTGATGGTTAAAGGGCCGCCCTTCGAGGTCACCCTCTACCAGATAGGCCCGCGCATAGGGGCGCAGGTCTTCCATCATCCAGCGCACATGGGCGAGCAGCGGATAATTCCGCCACAAGGTATGGCGGCGCTGACAGAAGTCATACACGGCCACGACCAGTAACGGGATCGTGAAGACCAGGCCCCAGCGCAGCGATCCGACCATACCGAACAGGGCGGTCAGCAGCACGACGACCAACGTCGGGCCAAACCGCATGAACAGTTCGGACGATTCGCGCATATGCGCGAGATTGCGCATCAGCCGAGGTGTTCGGCGAAGAACTCTGCCGTACGCTTGTCGGCCAGCTGGGCAGCATCTTCGCTACGCCGCTTGCCGAATTCGGTAGCAAAGCCGTGGTCCAGCCCTTCATAGTCGTAGAGCGTCACCTTGGGATGATCGTCCAGACCGTCATGCATCGCTTTTTGCGTGTCCTTGTCGACAAAGCCGTCTTCGGTCGGAATATGCAGCATCAGCGGATTGGCGATGGCATTCTTCTCGCGCAGCAATTCGTCGATACCAACCCCGTAATAGCCGACTGTGGCGTCCGCATCGGTTCGCGCTGCGGTCATATAGGCCAGGCGGCCGCCAAGGCAGTAGCCGACGGCACCGACCTTCTTCACACCTTCGCGTTCGCGGATGTGATGAATGGTTGCCTCTATATCGCGAATGCCCTGATCCTGGTTGAACTTGCCCATCAGGTCGAGCGCGCGCTGGAATTCCGGTTCGACATCGGGGTCGAGTTCGATGCCCGGCTCGAGCCTCCAGAACAGATCCGGCGCAACGGCAAGATAGCCGTCTTCCGCCAGTTTGTCGCACTTGCGCCGGATGCCGGCGTTCACCCCGAAGATCTCCTGGATCACGACGATGGCCGCCTTCGGCGTGTCCGCAGGACGCGCGACATAGGCGTCGAATTCTTCATTGTCGGTCAGGCTCGTTACGATGACGGTTTCGCTCATGGGCGGAGGGCTCCCTCGATTTGATTGGTGTCTGTGCTTGCGTGACGCGGTGTGCGGACCCAAATAGGATCTCGCATACCATAACGGAGGAAACGCGATGAAGGTCCATGTCGAAATCGATTGCACGCCTGAAGAGGCGCGGACTTTCATGGGTCTTCCCGATGTGGGCAAGGCGAACGCCGTTTATGTCGACATGATGTCGAAAGCGATGAAGGGCGTGAGCAGCACCGATCAGCTGCAGGAATATGCCAAGCAGCTCGCCCCGATGGGGCAGGCCGGCTTCAAACTGTTCCAGAGTTTCATGGAAGGGGCCAACGCCGGTCGATCTTCGTCGCAGAGCAAGCCTTCAGATAGCGACTGAGGTAAACTCGCCCGATGGCTGACACCATTTACGCGCTGTCCAGCGGCGCGCCACCTGCAGGCATCGGCGTAATACGGATCAGCGGTCCTCGGGCAGGGGAAGCTCTGTCGCGAATGGCAAATGGTCTTCCGCCAGCCCGCTCGCCCCGGTTGCGGATAGTGCGGAATGGCGAAGGTGCAGCGCTGGATCAGGCGCTGGTGATGTGGTTCGAGGGACCGAACACGGCCACGGGTGAGGATCTTGCGGAAATTCATTGCCACGGGGGGCGGGCGGTGGTTGCGGCCCTTCTTGCGGCATTGTCCAGTATGGACGGGTTACGGGAAGCGGAACCGGGTGAATTCACCCGCCGCGCCTTCAGCAATGGCCGTATCGATCTGGCTGAAGCCGAGGGTCTGGCCGATTTACTTTCAGCTGAAACCGAATTGCAGCGCCGCGGTGCGCTGCTCGCAGCTGGGGGAGATTTGTCCCGCCGGATTGAGGGATGGCGCGACCGTGTACTTGGCCTCGCCGCGTCAATCGAAGCGGTGATCGATTTCGCGGATGAGGATGATGTATCGCTTCCTGCATCCTTTTCACGTGAACTCGACGAACTGATTGGCGAAATCCGGGCGACATCGCAGCGACCGGCGACCGAGAGGTTGAGGGACGGCATTCGCGTCGTGCTTGCTGGCCCGCCAAACGCCGGAAAATCGTCGCTATTCAACGCATTGCTGTCCGACGATGCGGCCATCGTGACGAGTGAGGCCGGGACCACGAGGGATGTCCTTGAACGCCCGGTTTCCATCGGCGGCGTACCCCTCGTTCTGGTCGATACAGCCGGTATGCGCGATAGCGGCGCAGGTGCGATCGAAGAGATGGGCATCGAACGCGCGCGCAAAGAGGTTGCGAATGGGCACATTGTTCTGTGGCTCGGCGCTCCGGATGAGCTGCCCGTTGGCGCGATCCAGATCAGCGCGAAATCCGACCTTGGGGCAGGGCAATCGGAAGGCTTGGAAGTTTCGGCTGTAACTGGATTTGGCTTGTCTGAATTGACGGACATGCTGGTTGAGAAGGCGCGGGAAATTTTACCTCCGGTCGATCAGATCGCCTTCAATCGCAGGCAGCGGGAATGGGCCCAAACCGCGGCGCAGAGCCTGGAGGCTGTAGATACACATTCGGATTTGTTGATCGCTGCCGAGAATCTTAGGGCCGCGCGTAGGGCGCTTGATCGTCTGGTTGGTCGGGATTCTACGGAAGAGATGCTCGACGCGTTGTTTGGTCGGTTTTGCATCGGTAAATAGTGTTTCACGTGAAACATGGGCCTTTGACGCGCAAGCGTGCCTTCAGTAAAGCGCCTGCATGCACCAGTTCGATGTAGTTGTAGTCGGTGGCGGTCACGCCGGCGTCGAAGCAGCCTGCGCTGCTACGCGCATGGGTGCGCGCGTTGCGCTTGTCTCGCTTGATATCGGCAAGGTCGGATCGATGAGTTGTAACCCGGCTATCGGCGGCTTGGGCAAAGGTCATCTGGTTCGGGAGGTGGATGCTCTTGACGGAGTCATTGGACGGGCCGCGGATGCTGCGGCGATTCATTATCGCATGCTCAATCGATCCAAGGGCAGTGCGGTATGGGGCCCCCGTGTACAGGCGGATCGGCATCTGTTTCACCAGGCTGTCCAGCAGGTGGTTCGCAAGGACTCGTTGCTCGAACTGGTAGAGGGGGAGGTAGCCGCACTCCGGTTGGAGGGAGATCGTGTTGCCGGGATTGAGCTGGCGAATGGCGACAGTCTCGAGGCTTCCGCGGTAATATTGTGCACGGGCACGTTCCTCGGCGGCGTTCTTTATCGAGGGGAAGAGCGGTTCGAAGGCGGCCGTATCGGGGAGGGCGCAGCGCACCGGCTCGCTTCCCAGATGCGCGATGCAGCGCTTCCGATGGGCCGGCTAAAGACCGGCACACCGCCCCGGCTGGATGGTCGGACCATCGACTGGGCGCGTCTGGAAGAGCAAGCTTCGGACGAGGAAGTCTGGACGATGAGTGCGCTTTCTACCCGGCGCGTCAATCCGCAGATTTTCTGCGCTATCACGCGCACCAACGAACGCGCCCATGATATTATTCGCGCCAATCTCGATCGGTCGCCCCTTTTCTCTGGGGCTATCGGCGCTGCGGGCCCCCGTTATTGTCCATCGATCGAAGACAAGATTCACCGCTTTGCCGATCGGGATGGTCACCAGGTTTTCCTCGAACCGGAGGGGCTCAATACCAGTCTCGTTTACCCCAACGGTATCTCTACCTCGCTGCCTGCGGACGTGCAGTTGGCTATGTTGAGGGAGATGGATGGTCTGGGAAGTGTTAAGATGGCGGTTCCAGGCTACGCCGTTGAATACGATCACATCGATCCGCGCGCGCTCTCGTCATCGCTTGAGTTACACGCGATCCCCGGTTTGTATTGTGCGGGCCAGATTAACGGGACGACCGGTTATGAAGAGGCTGCCGCGCAGGGGCTAGTCGCCGGAATGCACGCCGCCGCGCGTGTCACTGGCGGCGAAGCCGTCCAGATGGATCGGTCCAATTCTTACATCGCGGTTATGCTGGATGATTTGACACTGCAGGGCATTACCGAGCCATATCGTATGCTGACGTCGAGGGCGGAATATCGCTTGCGGCTCCGTGCGAGCAACGCGGATACGCGGCTGACCCCCTTGGGTATTGCCAGTGGCATCGTTGGCGCAGAGCGGGCGGAGTGGTATGAACGACGCGAAGAGCGCAGGGCGCGCTATTCCCGCCAGTTCGAGGCTCCGCTTCATTCGAAAACACTGGCAGATGCGGGGTTTCACGTGAAACGTGATGCTGGCCCCCGTCCGGTTTCGGAATGGATCAGCGGCGGTCACGCTACTCTGGATCAACTGCGCCCATGGATCGGCGAGGTTGATGCGTCGGATCCGCTCGCCGTCGAGATGGCGGAAGACGCTTTCTATGCTCCGTACCTTTCGCGGCAGGATGCAGAGTTGGCCGATTTGCGCGCGAATGAAGCGCAATTTCTGGCCAGCGACTTTCCCTTCCACCAGGTTCCTGGCCTGTCGAATGAAATGATAGAGCGGCTCTCACGGGCGAAGCCGGAATCCCTCGCAGCAGCCGGTAGGATTCGCGGCGTAACGCCCGCAGCCATGGCGGCTTTGCTCGTTCATGCGCGCAAGCTGGAAAGCAGAGCGGCATGATCACCGACGAAGATCAGGCAAAGCACTACGTGTCCGATCTGTGTGACGCCGCTGCTATGGATAAGCTCGAAAGGCTAACGGCCGAGCTGGTTCATGAGAACGAGCGACAGAACCTTGTTGCACGTGCAACACTACAGACAGTGTGGCAGCGGCATATTGCGGACTCGGCCCAACTCCTGAAATGGGGCTGGGAGGGCCCAGCATGGCTCGACCTTGGCAGTGGGGCCGGCTTCCCCGGTCTCGTTATCGCCGTCATGCGCCCTCATCTTTCGGTTGTACTCGTCGAATCGCGGAAGCGAAGGGTGGAATGGCTTGAGCGCATGATCTCCGAGCTCGACCTGCAGAACTGTCGTGTAGAAGGTGCGCGTCTCGAGAGTATTGAGACCTTTCCTGCCGGCACAATCTCTGCGCGCGCTTTTGCGCCTTTGGATCGGTTGCTCGCGTTATCCGCACGCTTCTCCACAAAGGATACCTTTTGGGTGTTGCCGAAGGGGCGGTCTGCATCGCAAGAAGTAAAGGACCTGCCGAAGAATCACGGTAAGATGTTTCACGTGGAACAATCTCTCACCGATCAGGACGCGGGAATTGTCGTCGGCCGCGGACAATGGAGCAAGAATCAATGATCACCATCGCCATAGCCAACCAGAAGGGCGGGGTGGGCAAGACAACCACCGCGATCAATATCGCCACGGCGATGGCGGCAACCGGGTGGAAAACGCTGCTGATCGATCTCGATCCTCAGGGCAATGCTTCGACGGGCCTCGGGGTTGCCAGTTCCGCACGTGAAAACACCAGCTACGATCTTCTCCTTCAGCAGGCGACATTGTCCGAATGCGCCCAACCCACCGAAATTCCCGGTCTCGACATCGTCCCGGCCACCCAGGACCTTTCCGGCGCCGAAGTCGAACTGGTTTCCGTCGACGATCGAACCGCTCGCCTTACGCATGCACTTCATCAACAAACTCCCGGTGGTTTCACCGGTTACGACGTTTGTTTTATCGATTGCCCGCCGTCGCTGGGGCTTTTGACACTCAACGCCCTGTGTGCTGCCGACACCCTGCTCGTACCCCTGCAGTGCGAATTCTTCGCCTTGGAGGGGCTCAGCCAGCTCCTTCAGACGGTCGAGCGGGTTCAACAGGGTTTCAACTCCTCGCTGGGCATCGTCGGTGTCGTCCTGACGATGTTCGATCGACGTAATCGCCTGACTGACCAAGTTGCCGACGATGTGCGCGATTGCCTTGGTAACCTCGTGTTCGAGAGCGTGATCCCGCGCAATGTCCGCCTGTCGGAGGCGCCGAGCCACGGCATGCCGGCTCTCGTCTACGACCACAACTGCCCGGGCAGCCGTGCTTATATCGGCCTCGCTCGTGAGCTTATCGGGCGGTTGCCTGAAAACCGGAAAGCCGCATGAGCCAGACACACGCTGAACGAGGAGCGCATCCCATCGACCGCAAGAAGAAGCTCGGCAAAGGTCTTGGCGCCCTGCTCGGGGAAACTCGTCGCGAGGAACCGCTGGTGGCGCGGGAATCAAGTAACGGCAGTAATCAGTCGTCAACGCCGCAAAATTCCGGGCGCGCAACCATGTCGGAAGGCTTGGCATCGATCCCGGTGGCCGACATCGAACCGCTACCCGGACAGCCCAGAACCCGCTTCGATGAAGAAGCGCTAGATTCGCTCGCGTCGTCCATCGCCGAGCGCGGTGTCATCCAGCCGATCATCGTATCGCCGCTGGGCAGGGGGCGTTATCGTATCGTCGCCGGCGAACGCCGCTGGCGCGCTGCGCAAAGAGCGCGGTTGCATCAGATCCCGGCACTCGTCCGTGAACTCGACCAACGCGAGGTCATGGCTCTCGCCCTCATCGAGAACCTTCAGCGCGAGGACCTCAACCCTGTCGAAGAAGCGCGAGCCTATCAGAAGCTCGCGGAAGACGAGGACATGACCCAGGCTGAAATTGCCAAGCTGGTCGACAAGTCGCGCAGCCACGTCGCAAACTTTCAACGTCTTCTGGCTCTCCCGGATACTGTGCTCGCCTTTCTGGCAGAAGGTTCACTCTCCATGGGCCACGCGCGCGCACTTATCGGACGTGACGATGCGCCGGAGATGGCTCAAAAGGCCGTTTCGGAAGGCCTGTCCGTCCGTCAGATGGAAGCCCTGACGCGAAAACCGCGTAAGAATGGCAGTGGCGAAAAGGCGCGACCGGAGCAGACAACGGAGGGAAATGCGGATATCTCGGCCGTGCAGGGGCATCTCGAAGAATTCCTCGGCATGCCGGTAAAGATTACCACGGATGCCACACCAAACACCGGAAGCGTGACAATCCGGTATCGCACGCTAGATCAATTAGATCTTATCTGTCAGAGACTTACGGGCGGAGACATTTAGCAGGCCTGCGCGCCAACGTGCCCTCAAACCCTTTGTTTACCCTAATGGTGCAATACGGGTCACTACTGACCTGCTATGGCACTTCCCATTCGCCTTTGTCCGATATTGATCGGCGCGGCAGCTCTTGGCGCTGCTCACACTCCCGCTGAGGCGCGGGAAAATGCGGCCGATCTCCAGGTCAATGTGGCAATCGTCGACGGGTGCACCGTCACGACTACAGACGTCGCATTTGGCTTGATCATCGGAACGAGAGGAACCCTGCGCTCCACAGGTGCGGTCGATGTTCAGTGTACCGCCAATCTCGATTTTGCGATCTCCATGGACCGTGGCCAGCACAGCCAAGGCATCAACCGCCGAATGCGCAATGCGACGAGCGGTGCGTATATGCGATACAATCTCTACTCCGATCCAGCCTATTCCCGCCGCTGGACCGATCAACGTGCAGGGCAGGTTCGCGGCAATTCAGGCTCGACCGGATCGATCGCTTTTCCCGTCTATGGCGAACTGACCTTCGACGGGTCTGCTGTGACCGGACGCTATGAAGACAGCGTCACAGTAACCGTCGAATTCTAGCGCATCTCTCCCACCACACCTTTTTGCCACTCGTAGAATCAATACTTTAGTGGTGAGATCCGCTCGGACGCGCTGTCAATCCGAACCCCCGCGGGCTGCTTAACGGAATCTATACCGCCGGTAAGTATTTTCCGAATCACCCGCTTGGAACAGGGTTTAGGAGATCAACAAATGCGTAAGATTATTCTGGTCGCCGCCAGTGCTGCCGGTGTGGTCGCTGCAACGCCCGCCGTTGCTGGTACCAACTCGGCCACTCTGACCGTCACCGCCGAAGTCCTCGAATCATGCGAGGTAAGCGACGCTACACTGGCTTGGACTGGACTTGGCGTGCTCAACGGCGCCAACCACGATACCAGCACCTCGATGTCGCTCACCTGCACTGACGGTTCCGACTTCAACGTAACTATGGGTGCAGGCGGGAACGCCGTTTCGGGCCAGCGCTACATGGCCGGCTCGGGCACGGACAAGATTCCGTACAGCCTCTATCTCGGTGTTCCTGCTTCGGGGACGCTTCTCGCGGTCAACAATGCCATCGCGGCTGGGACCGGGACTGGCAGTGCGCAGACGCTCACTATCGGCGGTCGCATTCCTTCGACTGCAGGCAACGTAGCGGCCGACACTTATTCGGACTCGGTTGCCGTCACGGTTACCTTCTGATCCTCGTCCGGCGGGCTTCGGCCCGCCGGTCGCCACTCCGGATAGCCAATCATGAAAACATGTCTCGCAGCCATACTGGCTACTGCTTCCCTCATACCGTCTAGCGGAGTGCTTGCCCAGGAGGCGCCGGCCAACGCTACCTCATCGGCTCCGTCGGCGCGCGTAACGGTAGCGCCGCTCCGCCTCGAGATGGATGGTGAGAAAATGCAGGAGACGCTCCGGGTTATCAATCCTTCGGATCGACCGATCGGTATCCAGGTCAGGGCATTCGACTGGACACAATCCGATGGCGAAGATGTCTATGCCCCTACGACGGATGTACTCGTTTCACCGGCGATCGTGGTCATTCAGCCCGGCGATACGCAATTCTTTCGCGTACAACGCCGCGCGCTCCCGCCTGAGGGTGAACGCCGTTATCGAGTGGCGATTGATCAGCTACCTGATCCCGAGCAGGCGCAAAGCGGTACCGCGATGACGCGCATCCGCTTTACTATTCCGATGTTCGTGGACCGAGCGGCGGCAAGCCCCGCCGATCTAGCATGGACCGTTAATGGCGACACGTTGCGCGTCGCAAATCGCGGTCAACAATCCGCTCGTATGGTTAGTTTGGCCCTTACCAACACGGTTAATTCACCGGTCGAAATCGATGGTGCATCGCTCCATTATGTCCACGGCGGCTCATGGCTCGAATGGAAGCTGCCAGCAGGGTGTCCCACAGGACCGCTAACCCTTCAGGCGCGTATCGAGGGTGACACGCAGCGTGTCCAGGTCCCTGTTATCTGCAGCTAAATCATTCGCTGCGGCTTGGCTGGTTGCGACGGGCGTCTTCATGGCGCCCGTCAGCCTGTTCGCCCAAGCGAACGATCCGTTTGCGATCGAAAGGGATCTCACTCTAAAGAGTGCCGTGGAGGCCGAAAAAGATGGGCCCGGGCTGAGTGCGATCTTCGTCGACGGCGTTGAGCAAAAACGCATGGTCGACCTCAAGTGGATCGATGGTGAGCTTGCCATTCTGGCCGAATCCGCGGTGGCTGCTGGCCTACCTATAGAAGAGGAAAGTAGCGGATATCTCAAACTCAAGACAATGCAGATAGCCCGGTTCGAATTCGACCGGATCACCCAGCAGCTCACGGTAAAGAGATATCGAAAAGGCGATGGGCCCAACGACGTAAATGTTGCGCGGCGCAACTATGACCCCGGAGAGATGTCGCCTCTCCTCGCCGGGATCGTCGATTACAGCCTGACCGCCACCCGATCCGGTGGCAAAAGCGATTTGGGCGCATATGTCGCGCCACGGGTGACTTACGGAAATCTCATCCTTGGCAGTGCCTTCACCTATCGCACGAACGTAGACGCTTCGGAGGACAAATTGGTTCGCCTCAACACAACGGCGACACTTGCCCTGCCCGAAAAGGCTCTTCTGATCAGTGCTGGCGACGTGATCACCCTAGGTAGCGAAGTGCAGCGCCCGCTCCGGGTTGGCGGCATACAAATCGGCTCAGATTTCGCGCTCAGGCTAGATCTCATCACCAATCCGCTGCCACAATTTCGAGGGCAGGTGGCAGTACCGACATCCGTCGATCTAATCGTCAACGACCGCCGCTTCCAGTCTTCGGAGATCGAGGCGGGCGAGTTTCGCGTCCACAACATCCCGATGGCCGCGGGGCGTGGCGAAGTGTCCGTCGTCTTGCGCGATGAACTTGGGCAGGAGACGGTCCAGACAGCGCGAATTTATACCGCCCCGGAAATGCTGGACAAAGGCCTCAGCCAGTGGGGGGCGGCCACCGGCTGGATCCGACGAAGATTCGGTACACGTAGCAATGACTATCGAGACCTTGTCGGAACGTTCTACGTCCGAAGAGGACTGACAAGGTCACTCACCATCGGCATGTCCGGCGAAGCGGGCGTCGGACTGTGGAATGTGGGCGCTCAGGCGCAAGGCACAATTGGCGCGGTGGCCATGCTTTACGGCGAGGCGCGGTACAGCCGCACTTCTCGTGAAATGGGAGCTCTGTTGAAGCTCGGTGCCGAATCGGTCGGGAGGGGTGTCTCCGGCCGTGTAGAGGCAGTGCTGCCGACCAAAGGATATCGCGACATTGCGGCCCAGTCCGGCGACGGCCCGGTCCCCAGACAATTCATAGGGTCTTTGGATTTTGACCTTGCCGATTCAACACGATTTCAGTTCTCTCTAGCTCGCCTGTCGAGGCCTTTCGATCCGTCGCAACTGATTTCGGCGGAGAAAACAACCGTTCTGCGCGCGGCGGCGCGTCATGAACTGACCGACCGGGTGACGCTCGCAGCCGATGTCAGCTTTCGCAAGTCCGCGGGTCGTAGTGAACTTGTGGCGGGGCTCAATCTCAACATGAGGTTCGGGCCGCGCACGAGCGCCAGCGCATCGTTGCAGCACACGGCGGCGGAGACTGTGGCCGCGCAGCTCAGCTATTTCCGGCCAGATACCGAAATTGGCGAGTTCGGCTATGCCGCACATGCGAGGGTCGGCGAGCGTTCGCGGTATGCGGGGACGGTTGCTTATCGCGCGCCGTTTGCGCGCGTGGCAGCGGATGCCGAATATGCGGCGGGGAATGTTGCGGCGCGCGTGCGCGCGGAAGGATCGCTGGTCATCGCCGACAAGCGGATCTTTGCCAGGGACAGGGCATCGGATGCCTATGCGCTGGTGCGCACCGGCAACGTGGGGGGCGTTACGGTGACCCATGAGCATCGGGAAGTCGGCCGTTCGGACGACAGCGGGCGGCTGCTGGTTACGCGCATCACCCCTCTCGTACCGATGCAGTTCGATATCGCCCCCGACAAGCTTCCTTCGGCCGCCGTAGCAAGGTCCACATTCCGCAGGATGCAGGCATCGCGCGGTGGCGTGGTTCTGGTCGATATGGATATAGAGGCGTATCGGTCCGTGCTGCTGCGAGTAATCGATGAACGCGGCGAACCTTTACCGGTCGGCAGCACCATCGTGGCCTTGCCATCGGGCCGTGAATACATGGTCGCGTTTGATGGCCTGGTGGATTTTAACGGCCTGTCCACCGATGACTGGATCGCCCCTGGGGCAGATGTGCGCGACAACTGCCGGACTGGCTTGCCGAAATTCGATCCCGACAGCTTCGAAATGCCCGAACTTGTGGCGCATTGCACATCACGCGCCATCGCGCTCAAGGATTAGTTGCCCGATGTACGCTCGCGGTAAATTACTCGTTGAGGCACCGAAACGGTAACCGGCACCAGCATGTACTGCCCGGGCTGAACGTACTGAACGCTTCCCGCTTCGGCGGTTACACTGCGCATGTAATCGTCGAGATAGGCTTCACATTGCCCGTAGCTGTCGCTGCGCGATCGGTTGCGATCGTCGATGGCATCGCCAACGGCCATGCCTGCGGCAACGCCTGCGCCTGCACCGATGAGAGTACCTGGGGTGCGATTGCCCGCGCCGGCGATGCGGTTGCCCAGAACGCCTCCGGCGACACCCCCGATCAAGGCACCCATAACCTTTCCGCGCTCGCTTTCATTGTCATACGTGTCCAGGCGAGCGCGGCATTCATCCAGCCAGGCTAACCGATCGAAGGCAACAACCTGACCACCCGCCGGCAGATAGGTCGCGGCATTGTAAGTGGTCGTCCCCGGGACATTTTCCGTCCGACTGGTACCAAGCGTCGGCGCGCTACGGGACGCATCGCGATAGATCACGGGAGCGGGCCCTGCTTCCGGTGTTGACGTGGTAACGAAATCGGCACCTGCGCGGGCAGGGATGGAGCGAGCCGCCGGCACGGTTTCATTGCCAGCATATGCTAAATCCGACGGATCGATCGTCTGGATCGTCGGATTGCTCACGAAGACGGGGGCTGCGTTGCTCTGCACAGCTTGTTCGGCTTCCGCTGCGTCCTCTGTCACCGTTTCCGTGACGACATCATCATCGAGTTCCGGCAAGGGCTGTGCGAATTCATAATGCCCGACCTCATAGGGTATGGTGCTCTGTGCCAAGGCGCCGAACGGAATCAACGCCAGACTGGAGACAGTAAGAACAATGGCGGCGCGGGCGTTCATGATGCGTGCTCCTTCGGGCGACTCGACTCGAGCCCGTTCGTGATCGCCATTCGTTAGCAGCCGCCAACCCGCGCGCAAAAGCGCGCTCGCGGGTGTGCCGTGATGGGGCAGGGGTTGTCAGATCCGCGTAGATAACATGGCTGCGACGGCCTCGATGCCCGCGGCGTCTTCAGAGTCGAAGCGGGCCGGTTTCGGACTGTCGAGATCGATCACCGCAATGACATGGCCATCGCGCGCAACGGGCACAACGAGCTCGGAATTGGTTACCGCATCGCAGGCGATGTGGCCGGGGAAGGCGTGCACATCTTCTACGAGCTGAGTCTTGCCTTCGCTCGCAGCTATGCCGCAGACACCCTGACCGAGCGGAATGCGGATACAGGCCGGGCGACCCATGAAGGGGCCAAGCACCAATTGCCCGTCCACGACCCTGTAAAAGCCCGACCAGTTCAGATCCGGCAGGAAATCCCACAACAAGGCCGCGATATTCGCCATATTGGCCACCGCGTCCGGTTCGCCCGCGGTCAGCGCATCGGCTGCATCGAGCAGCTGGCGGTAGGTTTCGGGCTTGGGCGTATCGGGAGCAGGGCGAAAATCGTACATGCCGGGCGATGTAGCGGCGAACTGGCGGCTCGCAAGCCCCATTGCTCCGCGGCGCGCGGTCGCTTATCCGGTGCGCATGAGTATTCTCAAGAAACTGGGCATCGCGCTCGTTGTCATCCTGCTGGTCGTTGCCGTCGCGGGTTATTTCCTCACACGCGGTGATACGGCCGATGTTCCGTTCGATGATGTCGTCGGGACCGACCCGACATTGCAGGAAGCGAATGCGGAAAGCATTCCCACTGTCGCGGTCGCCAAGCCGGTGGGATGGGCTGCCAACGAAGTTCCCGCCGCTGCAGAAGGGCTTGCAGTCAACCGGTTTGCGGAAGGGCTGGATCATCCGCGTACCCTGCAGGCACTGCCAAATGGCGACATCCTCGTTTCGCTGACGCGCGCCCCGAAGAGCGAAGAGAGTGGCGGTATCACCGGATGGATTGCCAATCTGCTGATGTCGCGCGCAGGTGCCACCGGAGAATCGCCGAACCAGGTCGTTCTGCTTCGCGATGCAGACGGCGATGGCAAAGCCGAGATTCGCCAGGTACTGCTGGATGGCCTCAACTCTCCATCCGGTCTGGCCTGGGGTGATGGCACGCTCTACGTCGCGAACAACGACGCTGTGCTTGCCTATCCTTACGAGCTGGGGGCCACTCGTGTATCGGGCCAACCACGAAAGATTGCCGGTCTTGCGCCCGGGGGCGGACACTGGATGCGCAACCTGGCGCTGCATCCCGACGGCAACCGCCTCTACGCGGCTGTCGGGTCGGATACGAACATTGCCGACAAGGGTCTCGAAGCCGAAGAAGGCCGTGCGTTGATCTGGGAAATCGACCTTGAGACTGGCCGTCAGCGCATGTTCGCAGGCGGCTTGCGAAATGCCAATGGACTCGATTTCAGCCCATGGTCCGGAGAATTATGGACCACCGTCAACGAACGCGACATGCTCGGTTCTGACCTGGTGCCGGATTATCTGACCAATGTGCCGATCGGCGCGAATTATGGTTGGCCGTGGGTCTATTACGGCAACAACTTCGATCGCCGCGTGAAATATCCGATCCCTGAATATATCAATTACGTACGTACCCCCGAATATGCCCTGGGACCGCACGTGGCTGCCCTCGGTTTTGTCTTCAGTAAAGAAGGCGCAAAGATGGGCGACAGGTTCGGCAGCGGGGCATTCGTCGCCCAGCATGGGTCCTGGAACCGCAAGCCGCCGTCGGGTTATGACGTCGTCTATGTTGCATTCGACGAGCGCGGGAACCCTACCGGTAAGCCCGTGCCCGTGCTGACCGGCTTCCTCAAAGACGATGGGACGACGCGTGGTCGTCCGACCTGGGTCGAATGGGCGGGCGATGGGTCTCTGCTCGTGTCCGACGACACCGCCGGAATCATCTGGCGTGTCTTCGCCCCCGGTGCACAGGGGCAGGGCGCAATCGGCCGGATCACCGGTGACCGTTTGCCCCCGCAGCGCGAACTGCGGGGACAGGAAGCTACCTTCGGTGCAGACGATTACGCGCGCCGGGTGACGGCGGAATAGCCTACCCCGCCAACTGCTCGGCGGTCAGCGTGTAAAGCGATTCGGCTCCTGCGGTCGCTGCCGCGGTCAGGCCGCGTGCCTCGGGCACGATCCGGTCGAGAAAGAACCGAACGCTAGCGGCCTTGGTAGCCGCCAACTCCGGCGCAGCACCGTCCTGTATCGCCCGCAGCTGCCGCAGCAATTGCCACCCGGCAACGGCCACTGCGAGCATGGTGCAGAAGGGAACCGACCCGGCAAGGCGATCGTCTACGCTGGCATCAGCGCGCATCCATTTCGCCACTGTGTCGCAATCGGCAGCAAGCGCAGCAAGCGTCGGTTCGTCCTGCGCATCTCGGGCAATGTCGGCCGCCAGCGTCGCCAAGGCAGCACCATCGTCGAGCGCGAGCTTGCGGGTGACGAGATCGGCGGCCTGGATACCGTTCGTGCCTTCGTAAATCGGCGCAATGCGCGAATCGCGCCAGTGTTGTGCGGCCCCCGTTTCCTCAATGAAGCCCATGCCGCCATGGACCTGGACGCCCAGGCTTGCCACTTCGATACCGATATCGGTTCCCCAGGCCTTGATCAGCGGGGTGAGAACCTCGCCGCGCATACGCGCGCTGGCATCGCCCAGCGTCCCGCGGTCGACCTGTCCCGCTGTATAATACAGCAGCGCACGCGCGCCTTCAGTGAGGGCCTTCATTCTTAGCAGCATGCGGCGGACATCGGGATGATCGATGATGGCCACTGATGATCTGTCGGGCGATCCGGCGCGTGCGGATTGCACGCGTTCTTGCGCGTATGCAAAGGCTTGCTGCGTCGCCCGTTCGCCGATCTGGACCCCCTGATTGCCGACGTTTATGCGCGCATTGTTCATCATGGTGAACATCGCCATCAGGCCGCGATTTTCGGCACCAACCAGTTCGCCGATGCATTCGTCATTGTCGCCATAGCTCATGACGCAGGTCGGCGAGGCGTTGATGCCGAGCTTGTGCTCTATGCTTACGCATCGCAGGTCATTGTGGGATCCGAGCGACCCGTCCTCCTTCACATGGTACTTCGGCACCACGAACAGCGAAATACCGCGCGTACCTTCAGGCGCGTCGGGCAGACGGGCGAGTACAAGGTGGATGATATTCTCGGCGAGATCGTGTTCACCCCAGGTGATGTAGATCTTCTGACCCTTGATCAGATACTTTCCTGCGTGCTCTCCCTCCGAGATGGGTCTGGCGGTCGTACGCAGTGCACCGACATCCGAACCAGCCTGAGGCTCGGTCAGGTTCATAGTTCCCGACCATTCGCCGCTCACCAGTTTGGGAAGGTATTTTTCCTGAAGTTCCGCAGAGCCATGATGGTCGAGCGATTCGATGGCGCCAACGCTCAGCATCGGAAGCAGGTTGAAGGCCATGTTCGCCGTGCCGAGGTTTTCGAGTACATTGCAGGACAGGGTAAACGGCAGGCCTTGTCCGCCGAACCCGACCGGTCCGGAAATGGCATTCCAGCCCTGTTCGACATAATGCGCATAGGCTTCGGCAAATCCGTCAGGAAGGCGGACCACACCGTTCTCCAGCTTTGCGCCCTCGATATCGCCGATGCGATTGAGGGGCGCCCATTCCCCAGCAGCAAATTCGCCGATGCCAGCTACGATCGCCTCGACCATATCCGGTTCGGCGGCGGCAAATTTTTCGCTGTTCGCCAGATCGTCGATTCCGGCGTTTACGCGGATGGCGAGCAACTGGTCCTGGGTGGCGGGGGTGTAGGTCACGGGTAATCCTCTTGGCTTTGTGCCGAACGAGATATAGCGCGCGGGCATGAGCGGCAAATACGTTACGGAAACGATAGGGACAGATGCGCACGAAATTACGCGCGCCGCACGGATATTGCGCGATGGAGGTCTCGTCGCGGTACCGACCGAGACGGTCTATGGCCTTGCCGCGCGGGCCGATGACGACGAGGCGGTGTCGCGGATCTATAGCGCAAAAGGTCGGCCCGATTTCAATCCGCTCATCGTCCATGTGGCATCGCTGGAACTGGCGCGCAAGCTGGCCGACTTTTCCGACGTGGCGGAGAAGCTGGCGGCAGAGAACTGGCCGGGGCCGCTCACCCTTGTGCTCCCGCGCCACCAGGATGCCGGTCTTGCCGAGGCCGTGACAGCGGGGCTTGAAACGGTCGCGATACGCATGCCCTCGCACGCTGTGATGCGCGCCTTGCTCGAGCAGAGCGGTCTGCCGATCGCTGCGCCATCCGCGAATCGCAGCGGTTTCATCAGCCCGACCTCGACGGCACATGTACTCGCATCGCTCGACGGCAGGATCGACGCGGTGATCGACGGCGGCATGTGCGAGAAGGGCCTGGAATCGACGATCGCGGCGGTACGTGCTGATGGATCTGTCGTCGTTTTGCGCCCAGGTCCCATACTTCTCGCGGCCTCGGCGGCAGATGGAAAGAATATCGAAGCGCCGGGGCAGCTTGCGAGCCATTACGCGCCGGGCAAGCCCGTTCGGCTAATGGCTTCAGAAGTTGCACCAGACGAGTTCTTGATCGGCTTCGGTGATCTGGCTGGCGATTGCTCGTTGTCCGAGAAGGGCGATCTCACGGAAGCGGCGTCACGCCTCTATGCCTGCCTTCACAATGGCGCCTTGTCGGCCAAACCCCGCATTGCGGTTGCAGAAATTCCGGAAGTGGGCGTGGGGATTGCGATCAACGACCGGCTACGCCGTGCCGCCACTCCGCCCGATTGATCACTCGGGCTCGACCGGTATCGATGGAATGATCTGCTGCATCTCGGCATAACTGTTGCGTGCATCGTCGCAGGCCCGGCGATTGCCATCCTTGCAGCGGTCGAGCTGCTTGTCATAGTCCCGTTCCAACTGGGCGAGCCGGGCTTCCCGACGCCGAATTTCGCGGCCGCGCTTCTCGTCGGCTTCAGATTGGCTGGTAGTGGCCATATCGACACCCTTGCCGACTGCCTTCACCGGCAGCGTGGCAACATCCACCACGGTCTTTGCAAGGCAACCGGGCAAGGCAAGGGTTACAGGCAGCAGAATGATTAAGGCTAGACGGCGCATGGCGAAATCCTCTCGCCGCGCCGCCTAGCCTAAATAGCGTGAGCCGTCGATGAACTTACGTTTCGGGCGCTGCGGGAGCATCCGGCGCAGTCGGGCTCGAAGGGGCGTCAGGTGCAGTGGGTGCCTGTGTCGCCGTCCGGATATCGCGGCAGTTGAGCGCGCCCGACCCCATCGCGCTTACTGTGCAGTCTGCGCGGCCGTTTACCGTGATCGTTCCCGAGCCCATGATGCTCGCATCAACCTTGCCGTCCGAGGCGAATTCGGCATCGCCTGAGCCGGCGACGGATATGTCGGCATTGCCGACCTTGAGGCCGGCCATATCGGCCTTGCCGGATCCGGCTACGGTCATATCCAGCATATCGACGGTTCCGGCGCCTTCGAAGCTTCCCGATCCAGCAATGGTCAGATCCAGTGAATCAGCGTCGAACCGGGCGACCTTGGCTTTCCCCGATCCAGCGATGGTGACATCGGCTTTGCCTCGCATGGAGGCGGCCTCGATATCGCCCGATCCTGCAAGCACCATCGCCGTAAGGCTGGGCATCGTCACCCGAACGGTGGCCACACCACCGATTTTGCCCATATCCTTGGCGCGGCTTATGCCCAAAGAGCCCTCGTCGAGCGAAAAACGCACCGCGTCGACTGCCGCGTCTTCTCCGGACACGGCGATGTCCAGCTTTTCGCCTTCGGTCACAATAACCTTGTCCGGTCCGGCAAGAACAAGTTCGGTCGGTGCGGCACCGCTCATATCCAGCTCGGCCAGCGGCACACCGTCGCCATCGCCGATGTGGATGTTCATGTTGTCGCACCCTGTTACAAGTGCTGCTCCAGCCAAGGCTGCGAGCGGGGCAAGGCCTTTCAGAATTCGGTGGATCATCGGTGTAGTATTCCTCTCGCTGCGGCAGTCCGTATTGCTGATATAATACAGTGCTTGATCATCAACAAGGTAAGAATGCTGTATTCGGTCATCCGATTTGGATGCGGCTCAGCGTGAGCAGGTCAGACGTCCAGATCCCATGCGGGTCTGGGAGCAGTCAGTGGTTCCCGTAACGATGGCGCTGCCGCTACCCACGATACTTGCCTTCACCGGGCCGTCGGCGCGGAACCTGGCACCGCCCGATCCCGCGATCGATACGGCCGATCGACCGACACGAAGGCGCGTTGCATCGATATCCCCGCTCCCGGCGATATTGATACTGCTGTCCTCTGCATTGCCTACGATCTTCAGGTCGCCTGACCCTGCAATTGCTGCTGACAGATGCGAAGCTTTCACCCGGCCGATCTCCAGCGTACCGGAGCCAGCAACCGTGGCGCCGATATCCGATCCGCTCATGCTATCGACAATGAGATTGCCCGATCCAGCAAGCGTGGCAGAGGTGACAGATGGCGCGGTGACTTCGATTCTGGCTGTGCCCTTTATCGGTTCACGGCGCCAGCGGCGGCCGATGACCAATTGCCCGTCATCGACGACATAACGCAGTTCGGCCAGCACGGCTGGGCTGCCGGAGGCGCGGATTCGCCACTGATTGCCTCGCGTGACCGACACCGTGTCGTTGCCTGCCAGAGTGACCTTTTCGAAGCGCTGCGTGGCAGTGCTCGTCTCGCCGATCAGGCGGCCGTCATCCAGTGTCGAGCGCCATGTCTTTTCTGCAAGCAGGGGCGTTGTCGGGATGGCGGTAACGGTTGCCAGCGCGAGTGCAGCTATCGTCAAAGTGCGTACCATGTGCAGTCTCCAAATTGCAGACTGCATCATTCGCACCGCGGAACAACCACGTCCAACACGTTCGTCGACAAATGTAATCGCTTTGCGGATTATGGGCGGAGTGGCGCCAACGAAAAGGGGCGCCACATGGCGCCCCTTACGTGTTCGATTGATCTTGCGTGTTACGCGTCTTCGGCATTCTCGTAATATTGCGGCGCATGTTCGCGCAGCACGTCGAGGATTTTCTCGAGCGCAGTCGGCTCGTCCGTCTTCTCCATTGCGGCGAGTTCGCGCGCGAGCCGGCTGGACGCGGCTTCGAAGATCTGCCGTTCGGAATAGCTTTGTTCCGGCTGGTCGTCGGGACGGAAGAGGTCGCGAGTCACTTCAGCGATCAGCACGATTTCACCCGAATTGATCTTGGCTTCGTATTCCTGCGCACGGCGGCTCCACATGGTCCGTTTGACCTTGGGTTTGCCCTTGAGAGTTTCCATCGCTTCCTTGAGCGTCTTGTCGGAAGACAGCTTGCGCATGCCGATGGATTCGACCTTGTTGACCGGAACGCGCAGCGTCATGCGTTCTTTTTCAAAGCGGAGGACATAAAGGTCGAGCTGCATGCCGGCGATTTCTTCGCTCTGGAGCTCGATGACACGGCCCACACCGTGCTTGGGGTAAACAACGTAATCGCCAACGTCGAAGGCATCAGGCTTGCTAGCCATGCAATCTTTCCTTTCGTCGGAGCGCGGCGCGAAGGCAGCAGCGTCAAGAAAGGCCCGACTGCGACCCATGCGAGAGTGCAGTGTAAACCCGGTTGTGACGTTGCTGGAAGCGGCGTGCCCTTTCAATTATCTCACCTGGCCGGGAGCAAGCCGGCTCAGTTGTTGCATTATATAGCACAGCCGCAACAAAATTGCGAATCGCAATTGGCAAGGATGCAGCGTTCAACTGAGAGCGGCAACGGCCGCAAGCGATCAGTCGCCTTCGCCGGGCTCGGCCGAGAAGTACTTGTCGTACTTGTCTTCTTCGTCCTTGTGCTCGTCGGCATCGGCCGGCGGTTCTTTCGACTGGGTGATGTTGGGCCATTCGGCGCTGAACTTGGTGTTCAGTTCAAGCCATTTTTCCAGGCCATCTTCCGTGTCGGGGAGAATCGCTTCAGCGGGGCACTCGGGCTCGCAAACGCCGCAATCGATGCATTCGCTGGGATTGATGACGAGCATATTGTCGCCCTCGTAGAAACAATCGACCGGACACACCTCTACACAATCGGTGTACTTGCACTTGATGCAGGCGTCGGTGACGACATAGGTCATTGGTGGCGTAATCCCTGGAACTGTTTGCCTGAACGCGCTGCTAGGGCGGATTATCCGTTGGGGTCAAGCTCCCGATAACAGGCTTGTGCTTCCCGGGGCGGCCCGCGGCGTTCCGGCAACGCGAGGATTTCGATCAGTTTTACCGTGTCACCGAGCGGCAAGGTGAGGATGTCGCCCTCGACGATGTCGCGCGAACAGCGCCTGACGCGTTCGCCGTTGCGGCGAATATGGCCCTCGTCGATCAGCCTGTGTGCCGCGCTCCTCGTTCGTGTGAAGCGCAAATGGCACAGCAGCCTGTCGATCCTCACACGGGCCCCGTCATGTACGCACCAGATCGGCAAGTGCGGCAAAGGCACTCCCTTCACGGGGTTTCATGGGAGTAGGCCGCTCCTGTTTGCGGCGCGATGGCCGCCATTCCCAGCGATCGGGTCGAGGCGGACCGAATTGGCCTTCGGGCAGCGGCTTTGCTTTCTGCACCCGAAAACCAGCATTCCCCAGCAAGCGAGAGATGTTATCTTCCTCCAAACCGATGGATATCGGCAGGGCATAGTCGAGCACGAATTTGCGTCTGCGGTCCTTGCTTTGCGCCTTCGCCCGCGTTTCATGCGCCGCGCGCAGTATCTTCTCTGCCAGATCGATTCGGATGGCCTGCGTACCAGCGGCGCGATAGCCAGAGGGTAGTTTCTTGGTTTCCGCAATCACCGGCAGCATCGCTTCCTGCAAAGGTCGGCGATCCACGCCGAGCATATTGAGCAATTGCCGCGGAGCGGGTTTCAGCAAGGCTGGCGCGAAGACGTCCAGGGCTCCGAAGGTCACCCCTATCTTTCGCAGGAACGGTCGCATCTCCTTGGGCAGATGCTCGATCCCCGCTCTGTCGCGCGTAACGTAACCATGCCCGGCAATGAGATTGAGCAGTAGAGCGCGCGCTTGCGACCCGGCATCCGGATTGCTTGCCGCATGGTGCATCTTTTCAAGCGGCTCCAGAGGCTGGAGCTTCTTGTCGAGCCATTTTTCCAGCCCGGCCATCAAATTGTTGCGCGCATTTTCGGGCAATGCAGACACTTCACGACTGGGTTTCAGCAGTGGCTTTATGCTCCCGTCTCGACGTTCGAGTTCGGCCAGAACCTCGCCCTTCCACCGTATGGCGCCGCGTGCAAGCTCGATGCCTTCCATGTCTGCAGCCACCAGCTGGTCAGCCTTCGTCCCTAGCAATTTGGGCAGCGCCTTTTCCGCGGCCGCGAGAAGCATGCGCCGGTCTTCGTGGCGGGCAGAGGAATCCACCCTGAACCGCAATCCTTCAACGTGGCCCAGCACTTCGCCTTCCACGCTAACCTCGCCACTGTCATTCAATTCAATCGGCAGCATGCCTGCATCCTGTCCTAGCGACTTCATCAATATCGCCGTCCTTCGGTTCACGAATCTTTCGGTCAGCCGCGCATGGAGCGCATCCGACAATTTGGCTTCGACGGCGCGCGCTCGCGACGCCATTTCGTCACGCGCCAGCACCCAATCGGGTCGCTGGCAAATATAGGCCCAAGTGCGAATCGCCGAGATCCGCCCCTGCAGCGTATCGATGTCCCCGGACATGTTGTCGAGTTCGCTGATGCGCGCCGCGACATAATCGGCGCCGAGATAGCCTTGCGCAAGGTCCTGCCACAATCGCGCGACGAAACGGGCGTGAACATCGGCGCCGCGTTGACGGAAGTCCGGCAAAGAACAGGCTTCCCAGAACCGGCGCACCATGCCTGCGCCCCGGACATTGGCTCCAATCGGCTCGTCCGCCAGGCGCTTGAGCGTGGCCAGGTCGATGGCTTCCGGGGCAAGGCGCAATGCAGGATCGCCCGGCGGCGTCTCCAGGTCCGTGATCAGCGTCGCAAGCGAATCGAAGCGCGGTTCCGGCTCGCGCCAGTAGAGGTGGGTGAGCGGCGCGAACCGATGTTCCTCGATCGCATAGACTTCTTCTTCGGTGAATTCGGGCGCCGTGCCGTGCTTGTTCGTCCCGGCGAGCGTGCCGAAGGTCCCGTCACGCTGGTGACGGCCAGCCCGCCCGGCGATCTGGGCCATTTCCGCGGGAAAAAGCCGGCGCATCCGGACCCCGTCGAATTTTGACAGTCCGGCGAAGGCGACATGGTTGACGTCAAGGTTCAGCCCCATGCCGATCGCATCGGTGGCAACGATATAGTCGACTTCGCCATTCTGGAACAAGGCGACCTGCTTGTTGCGGGTCTCCGGGCTGAGTGCGCCCATCACCACCGCGGCGCCGCCACGAAAGCGCCGCAGCATTTCGGCCACGCCGTAGACCTGCTCGGCACTGAAAGCGACGATCGCGCTTCGGGGCGGAAGGCGCGACAGCTTGCGCGGCCCGATGTGGGTAAGGGTGGAGAAGCGGGGGCGATCGGAAATCTCTGCCTCGGGCACCAGCTGGCGCACCAGCGGTTCGAGCGTGGCCGCGCCCAGCAGCATCGTTTCCTCGCGCCCACGCGTATTGAGCAAATGATCGGTAAAGATATGCCCTCGCTCGCGATCCGCTCCGATCTGGGCTTCGTCCAGAGCAACGAAGGCGGCGCCCGCTCCATCGCGCGGCATCGCTTCGGCGGTGCAACACATGTAACGTGCCGTTTTGGGCTCGATACGCTCTTCGCCGGTTATCAGCGCCACCGCGTCATCGCCCTTGATCGCGCGAACGCGGTCATAGACTTCGCGAGCAAGCAGGCGAAGCGGGAAGCCCATGCAGCCGCTGGAATGCGCGGCCATGCGCTCGATCGCCAGATGCGTCTTGCCGGTATTGGTGGGTCCGAGGACTGCCTTGATAGCGCTTCTCTGCACGCGCCCTAGGTGGCAGTGCGCGGGCCTCAGGGCAACCGTGCGGCGCGCCGGAAGTTCGATTCACCGCAATCCGGACTCGCATGGCCGCAAGTTAAGCCCGTCTTTACTTTGTTTTGGCAGGCAAAGCGGGCACAGGCTCTTTAAGCGGGATTGGGTCGCACCGAACACGCATCGGGCGACCAATACGGAGGGACAGGCGTGTATACGTCCCATACGGACAGTAACGAAGCGGATCTGCAGTCGGCGACGGGTGGGCGAAATGGCTCGGCCGCAGCGCTCGCGCACGACCAGATTCTGCCTAATCTGCCTCTTCCCAAGTTTTCGTGGTCCGCCATGCGCGAACGCCTTTCGGGTCGCATCGCCGGACTGGACCTGACGCCCGACCTTGGCAGCGAAATCGGCAGCAAACGCTGGTTCCGCGGGCTAGGAACCTTTCTCGGCCTGAGTGCGGTCGCTCTAGCTTTCTGGCCGACTTTCGCGCCGCTCGAGGCTGCGCCACCTGCGCATATCGATGATGCTGTACGCGACGAGTTTCGCAGCCAGATGATTCTGCCACTGGGACTCGGTGCAGACAGTGGCCGCCACATGGGGGCGACCGCTCTCGTCGCGCCGCTTGCTGCAGCGCCGGAGCGACCCACGATCGAGATGGTCGCGACGCTGGCCAAGGGCGACAGCTTCGAGCGCATGCTGCGCCGGGCTGGTGTCGGCGTGGGCGACACCGATCGCGTAACCGCGCTGGTCGCAGGGGCAATCCCCCTGTCGGACCTGGAATCGGGCACGCAGTTCGACATCACCTTGGGGCGCCGTACGGCACCTGGCCAACCCCGGCCGCTGCAGTCGATCGCATTTCGCGCGCGGTTCGATCTCGAACTGGACGTTGGCCGCCTTGACGATGGCGCCGATCTTTCACTTACCCGCAAGATTATACGCGTCGACGATACGCCTTTGCGGATACGCGGTGTGGTGGGCGACAGTCTGTACCGCTCGGCGCGAGCGGCGGGAGCACCGGCGAGCGCCGTTCAGGCCTATCTCAAGACGCTGGGCCAGCACGTGAACCTCGACCGGGAAGTCAGGTCCGGAGATACATTCGATTTCATCGTCGCGCATCGCCGTGCCGCCACGGGCGAACGGCAGGCGGGCCAGTTGCTTTATGCGGGTCTGGACCGGGGCGAAAAACCTGCCGTCCAGTTGATGCGCTGGGGCAAGGATGGCGAGTTTTACGAGGCATCGGGTGTCGGGGAGCAACGCGGCGGCCTGATGGCGCCCGTGCCGGGTCGTATGAGCTCGCGCTTCGGCATGCGCCGCCATCCGATCCTCGGCTATCGCCGGATGCATTCGGGGCTCGATTTCAAGGCGGGCCACGGCCAGCCCATCGTCGCAGTCACGGATGGCCGCGTGCTGTCGGCAGGGCGCGCTGGCGGATGCGGCAATGCGGTGAAGCTGCGCCACGGTGGCGGCATCGATACGCGTTATTGCCACATGAGCCGCATCGCCGTGGACCGCGGGCAGAATGTACGGCGCGGTCAGGTGATCGGCTATGTCGGCTCGACCGGCCTGTCGACCGGGCCCCATCTCCATTACGAGATGTATCGTAACGGGCGCGCCATCGATCCCGCATCGGTCCAGTATGTGACGCGGGCGCAGCTTGCGGGGGCTGAACTGCAGCGGTTCAAGGATACTCTGGCCAGGATGAAGACGGTCGAGCCCGGGGCTGCGCTTGCCGAGCTGGAACAGACCGCCACCGAGGTCGCTGCCGAAGCGCCCGTGCGCGAAATCGACAGGCTTGCGCTGCCGAAGAAGTAGCCCGGCGATTGCGCCGCGTGCGTGCTTGCGGCAGAGCGCGTGTATGACAAACGCAAGCTATCCCAACACCCGCATGCGCCGCACCCGTGCGAGCAGCTGGAGCCGCGCGATGTATCGCGAAACCGTGCTGACGCCGGCGGACCTCATTTGGCCGCTGTTCGTCACCGACGGCAAGGGTGTGGAGGAGCCGGTCGCGAGCCTGCCCGGAGTATCGCGCTGGTCCGTCGACGGTATCGCAAAGCATGCGAAACAAGCGTTTGATCTGGGGATTCCATGTGTAGCATTGTTCCCGAACACCCAGCCGAACAAGCGCAGCGACGATGGGGCCGAGGCGTTCAATCCCGACAATCTGATGTGCCGCGCCATCAAGGCGATCCGCGATGCCTGCGGATCGGACATCGGTATTCTGACGGACGTCGCGCTCGACCCCTATACCAGCCACGGGCAGGACGGGCTGCTGGACGATAGCGGCTATGTCCTCAACGACGATACGGTTGCAGTGCTGGTGGATCAGGCCGTGAACCAGGCGAATGCCGGCGCGGATATCATTGCGCCGTCGGACATGATGGACGGGCGCGTGCGGGCGATCCGCATGGCGCTGGAGATGAATCAGCATCCCAATGTCCAGATCATGGCTTACGCGGCCAAATATGCCTCTGCTTTCTATGGCCCGTTCCGTGACGCCGTGGGGTCGGGCGGCCTGCTGAAGGGCGACAAGAAAAGTTACCAGATGGACCCGGCGAACGGCGACGAGGCCATGCGCGAGATCGCGATGGATATTGCCGAGGGGGCGGATAGCGTGATGGTCAAGCCGGGGCTGGCCTATCTCGACATCATCTGGCGCGCGAAGCAGGAATTCCACGTCCCGGTTTTCGCCTATCAGGTGAGCGGAGAATATGCGCTGATCGAGGCCGGTGCGGCAGCGGGCGTGGGCGACCGCGATGCCTTGCTGATGGAAAAGCTGCTCGCCTTCAAGCGCGCCGGATGCAGCGGCGTGCTGACCTATCACGCCCCGCGCGCCGCGCAGCTCCTCAATGGCTGAGTTTCGTCTGGAGACCGAAAGGCTGATCCTGCGCGACTGGCGCGGCGATGCCGACTGGGACGAGTTCTTCCGCGCCACCAACACCCCCGCGGTCATGCAATGGCTGGGCGACGTGCTCGACGATGCAGGCCGCGCCAAGCAGCGCGCCCGGGTCGAGGCCTGCCGCGCGAAGAACGGATTCTGCTTCTGGGTCGTCGAGCGCAAGGAAGACGGCACCATGCTCGGCTTCTGCGGGATCAAGCGCGCCGACGCGCCGGGATCGACACTGACGGGCGAGTTCGAGGGGGGCTGGCGCCTGCGCGAAGATGCCTGGGGCAGGGGCTATGCCAGAGAAGCGGCCACGGCGACGCTGGATGCCGCTTTCGACACATTCGGCGCAGAAGAAGTCTTCGCCCTGACGGTTCCTGGCAACACGGCGAGCTGGGGCCTGATGAAACGACTTGGCATGACCCGGCGCGAAGAGCTCGACTATGTCGACAACCGTTACGAAGAACCGTGGAACCCGACCATCGTCTATTCGATCGATCGCGATTCATGGAGCACGGACCGTGGCTGACATCATTGCCGAAACGGATCGGCTGATCCTGCGCACGATCGAAGAAGGCGATGCGGCGGAACAGGATCGCGTGCTGAATACGCCGACCGTGATGGCGCGTCTCGGCGGCGTGAAAGAGCTGCACGAGATCGAAGCGAAACATGCAAAATCGCGCGCGCTTTATGCGCAGCATGGTTTCAGCTTCCTGTTCATGATCGAAAAGGCCAGCGGTGAAATGGTCGGCCACTGCGGCATCAAACAGGTCGACAATCCGCTGGCGCAGAACCAGGGCGATCACGAGATCGGCTGGCTGGTGCGGGAGGATCGCTGGCGGCGCGGCTATGCCGAAGAAGCGATGCATGCCGTGCTCGACTGGGCATTCACCCGTGTCGGGGCGCCCCATGTGGTCGCGCTGACGAGCCATGCCAACATCGGCAGCTGGAAACTGATGGAAAAGCTCGGCATGGTGCGCCGCGAAGATCTGGATTTCTCCGACCCCGCCTATCCGGCCGAGGACAATCCGACGATCCAGTATTCGCTTTCACGCGAGCAATGGGAGAGCACACGATGACCGCGAGCCGCCCCCCTGTGTCCCGACCGGGCGTCACCATCATTCCGATTCACGGCCACACGCCGAAGATCCATGACAGCGCCTTCATCGCGCCCGGCTGTACCATCATCGGCAATGTCGAGATCGGTGCCGACAGTTCGGTGTGGTACAATTGCGTGCTGCGCGCCGATGTCAGCCGGATCGTCATCGGCGAACGGACGAATATTCAGGACGGCAGTGTCTGCCATTGCGATCCGGAGCGCCCGGGCGACCCTGACGGATCGCCGCTGATCATCGGCGACGACGTGCTGATCGGGCATATGGCCATGGTGCATGGCTGCACGATCGAGGACCGCGGCTTCGTGGGACTGGGTGCCATCGCGATGAACAAGGCGGTCATCGCCAGCGATTCGATGCTGGCCGCAGGCGCCATGCTGACCGAGGGCAAGGTGATGGGCCGGCGCGAATTATGGGGCGGGCGGCCTGCACGAAAGATGCGCGATCTCGACGATGCGGCAATCGCGGGCATGCGGATGGGCGTGGCGCATTACGCCGAAAACGCCAGGCATCACGCGGCAGCGGTGGATGAAGCGGTTACCCGCTGACCTGCCCGACGCGGACGCCCTGCGCGCCCTGATCGACGAGCAGGGACGCCTTGCCGTTCGGGCCACCCCAGGCGCACGAAGCGAAACCATCACGATCATCGGCACCGGCACAGGCACCGGCGTCGGCGTGAAAGTACGCGCCAAGCCGCAGGACGGGGCCGCCAACACGGCCGTGATCCGGCTGGTCGCGCGCGCGCTCGATCTGGCGCCGTCACGTGTGGAACTGTTGCGCGGCGCAACTTCGCGCGAGAAACTGCTGCGGATTGCGCTCTAGATCCCCTCGTCCGCAGGCGGATCGTCCGTTCGACCTTTTTCGACCAGGGCGGCGTAGCAAAACAGCAGGAAGGCCATCGCGCACAGGATCGCCGGCGAGTGATCCTGCGCAAGCTTGTGGAGCATCCCCCCGGCAATCGCGCCCAGCGCGAGCGCCATCCAGAGCCACCCGTAGCCGCGCGACCCTTCCTGAGAACGGCCCGACATGCGCGCGGCAAGGCCTTGTCCGAACCGGACCAGTGCGCCGGTCATGTAGGTCACGCCGACGGTCACTTCGCCATCCTTGGTAAAGACGTTGTTCGCCATCCCCATCGCGAGCGCCGATGCGGCGAGGAATCCGACCGTCGATCCGAGCATGCTGGCGATCGCACCGGCGCCGAGGACCAGGGTAACGGCGGCCAGCAGGGCTCTCTTGCGCCAGTCGGGCCAGCGCGATGCGAGCAGCGATCCCATTACCACGCCGGTGACGAAGCCGCAGATCAGCGCAAAAGGGATGTAGGCGATCGACGGCTGCCCGGCGATATGCAGACCCAGCCGGGTGGTATTGCCCGACATGAAGGAGGCGAAATATCCGCCGGTCCTGATGAAGCCTGTCGCATCCACCGTGCCTGCCAGAAAGGCGAGGCCGAGAGCGAGTTTCCTGCGGGCGGGATCGTAACGGTGCACGCCGGCACCATGCCCACCGCGGGTTTGAAATCAATCCTTGATCAGCGCCTTCAGCGCTTCGATGCGATCGGCTTCGTGCGGCGGCTTGTCCCAGCGGATGCGGTGAATGCGGGGAAATCGCATGGCGAGGCCGGATTTGTGGCGCTTGCTGTCATGCACGCTGTCGAAGGCAACTTCGAAGACCAGGCTCTTGTCCGTTTCGCGCACCGGCCCGAAGCGGTTGACCGTGTTCTGCCGCACATGGCGATCCAGCTTCTTCAGTTCCTCGTCCGTGAAACCGGAATAGGCCTTGCCGACCGGGAGGAGGTCCGCCCCGGCATCGGGATCGCCGTCCCAGCATCCGAAGGTGTAATCGGAATAGAAACTCGACCGCTTGCCGCTGCCGCGCTGGGCATACATCAGCACGCAATCGACCAGCAGGGGATCGCGCTTCCACTTGTACCAATATCCCACGCGGCGTCCGGCGATGTAGGGGCTGTCCTTGCGTTTCAGCATCAGCCCTTCGATGGCGTCGTCCCGGCTGCCTTCGCGGATTTCGCCCAGATGTTCGAAATCGCGCGCGTCGACCACCCGGCTCAGGTCGAAATGGCTTTCGGGCAGGCGATCCATCAGTTTTTCCAGGCGTTGGCGCCGCTGGGTCCAGGGGAGGGCGCGCAGGTCTTCGCCGTCGAGAAGCAGCACGTCGTAAAGCCGCACGAAGGCGGGCGCTTCGGCCAGCATCTTCTTGGACACCGTCTTGCGCCCGAGCCGCTGTTGCAGCGCGTTGAAGCTGGCTGCGCCCCCTTCTTCCCCACCCTGATGCGTTCCGCGCACCAGCAGTTCGCCATCGAGGACAGCGGGAAAGGGAAGCACGTCGAGCAGTTCGGGGAAGGTTGCGGAGATATCGTCGCCCGAGCGGGAGAACAGTTTCGTTTCGTCCCCCGCCCGTACCAATTGCACGCGGATACCGTCCCATTTCCATTCTGCCGCATAATCCGCCAGATCGACCACCGTTTCTTCGAGCGGGTGGGCCAGCATGAAGGGGCGGAAGGTCGGCAGGTTCGCCATGTCGGGCGGCGCTTCGCCATTAGCGGCCCAGTCGAACAGTTCGGGGTAGGGCGGGGCGAGACCGTGCCAATATTCCTCCACCTCGTCGACCGAGACGTCGAAAGCCTGCGCAAAGGCGGTCTTGGCCAAACGGCTGGATACGCCGATCCGCATACCCCCGGTGGCGAGCTTGAGCAGGGCGTAGCGGCCGGATGCGTCGAGCCGGTCGAGCAGCCGGGGCAGTTCGGAAACGACGGTCTTGCGGTTCATCGATTCGAGCAGTTCGACCGTTTCGGTCACGCCCGGGGGCGAGGGGGGATGTTCGGGCGCGGGCCACAGCAGGCTGGCCGTTTCCGCGGTATCGCCCACGAAATCGCGGCTCAGCGTCCATAGCACCGGATCGATCCGATCCTTGAGCAGATTGCGGATGGTGGAAGATTTGACGGCCGGAAAATCCAGCCCGTCGGACAGGGCGGCAAGCGCCCAGCCGCGATCGGGATCGGGTGTCGCCCGAAGATATTCGGCGATCAGCCGCAGTTTCTCGTTGCGGCTGCGCGTATAGACCAGCGCATCGATAAGGGCGGCGAACTGCTCCAAGCCGTCAGCTCTTGGCTATGACCACTTCGACGCGGCGGTTCTTCTGCATGCCACTGGCATTTTCCTTACCGTCCGGCGTCATGTTCTGCGCCACGGGCCGGCTTTCGCCGAGGCCCTTTACGGTCATCCGGTCTGCCGGGACCTGGCGCACATCTTTCAGATAGTCGCGGACCGCCTGCGCCCGCCGTTCCGACAGGCGCTGGTTGTAGGCATCGTCGCCCTGACTGTCGGTATGGCCTTCCACGGCCACCTTGGCCGAGGAATCGGATTTGATCAGTTCAGCCAGCTTGTCGAGCGTGGGCCGGGCGGCAGCGCGGATTTCCGCCTTGTCCGTATCGAACAGGACGTCGCCGGGCAACGACACGAGCGTACCGCGATCGGTTTCCTTCGCTTCCAGTTCGGAGCGCAGCGTGGAGACCGAGCTGGCCGATCGCGCCGACGCGCCCGGCGCGGAGCCGATCAGCCGAAGCGAACTAGATTTTTTTTTTGCTCCGTCTTCGGCGAAGGCGGCGCTGGTCAGCTGCATCGGAATGCGGAAGCCCGGATAACGCGAATCGTCGTCTTCCAGATACTTTGCTTCGTTGAAGAAGAGAGTTGCGGGCCCACCCTGGCTGAGACGACCCTTGAAGACGAGTTCTGCCCGAACCTGCTGACCGGGAGGGATTTCGAGCCTTTCGTTATTGGCGGGAGCCTGGACTTCAAGCTTTCCGCCATCCGGACCGAACAGATAGGCGCCGCCGAAGCCGTTCAGCGTCACCGGAAAATCGGCGCCATTGTTGATCGTCATGGTGACAAGCGTTTCGGTAGGGGTTGCGCGGATCGATTCGAGCGCGATGCTGGTGCCTGTGGGGTGCGTCTGTTCGATATCGAGCGGCATTGCTTCGCCATCGGCATATAGCGCGCCATCGTCGGAGGCGGCTGCTTCGTCAGCCTGATCGCTTGTCGAAATGGTGGAGCCTTCGGCCTGGTTGTCGTCTTCCTTTACCGAACAACCGGCCACCAGAATTGCGGCCATCGATAGTGTTGCCAACGTCTTACGCATCGCAATCTCCCTTTTTCGCCTTACGCGAATGGTTGGAAAAACTGTCGAACCGCGTGCTCGTTCCGGTCAATCGTCCTCGTCCTCGTAGCCGACCATGGCAAGTGCGCGTGCGCGCTTCTGGTGTAACTGGCACCAGCGCAGCAGGGCATCCTCGCGCCCGTGGGTGATCCAGTTCTCCTGCGCGCCGACTTCCTGGATCGTGCGGGTAAGCTCGCCCCAGTCGGCATGATCGGAAATGATCAGCGGCAGTTCGACATTGCGCTGGCGCGCGCGTTGGCGAATGCGCATCCAGCCGCTGGCCATGGCGGTGATCGGTTCGGGCAGGCGGCGCGACCAGCGATCGTTGAGGGCGGACGGCGGGCAGATGACGATCGATCCGCGCATATCGTCCTTGGCATGATCGGCAACCAGTCGCAGCTCGCCGAGGTCGATCCCGTGTTCTTCATAAAGCCGGCACATCTTTTCCATCGCGCCGTGGAGATAGATCGGGTCCCTGTGCCCCGCGCGCCGCAATTCGGCGATGACACGCTGCGCCTTGCCCAGAGCGTAGGCGCCGACCAGCACGCAACTGTCCGGGTGCGCGGCGAGGCGATCGAGCAGCTTGGCCATCTCGTCCTCGATCGGCGGGTGGCAGAAGACCGGCAGGCCGAACGTCGCCTCGGTGATGAAGATGTCGCATGGAGTGACTTCGAAAGGTGGGCAGGTGGGGTCGTGGCGTCGCTTGTAATCGCCGGTGACGATCACGCGCTCTCCCGCATGTTCCAAGAGGATCTGCGCGCTGCCGAGGACGTGCCCTGCCGGAATATAGGTCGCATCGACGCCGCCGGGTAGCCGGATGGTCTCGCCATAGGCGACTGGCGTCGCTCCGTCGCGCGTGGCGTAGCGCAACTCCATGATCGCCAGAGTCTCGGGCGTGGCGACGGTCTGCCCATGCCCGCCGCGCGCATGATCGGCATGGCCGTGCGTCACCAGCGCTCGGTCGACCGCACGGCTGGGATCGACCCAGCAATCGGCCGGGACGATATGAATACCGTGCGGCTCGGGCTTGATCCAGGAGAAGGGGGCGGCGGCCATCCTCGATTCAAGCGCGGGAACGCACAAGCGTTCCCGCGTAGGTGCCAGCTATCGAGCAGGAGAGGCGCGCAGACGCTCGATAACGCGCTTCAGGCTTGGTTTCTGGCCGGTGGACAGCAGGCTGGCCCGGAACAGTCGGCCGATCAGGACCAGCTCGATTACGATGGCACCGGCAAGCAGCACCCCCGAACCGACCATTTCCCACCACTCGATGCCCATGCCGAGGCGCGCCAGCACGGTGAACGGCGTCCATAGCGGAACCCAGGTGAGAACCTGTACGATCCAGCCCGAATTACCCGCCAGGATCGCCTGAATCAGGAAGGTCACCGGCAGCAGGATCAGGAGCATTACGGGCATAAGATAGCCTTGCGCCTCGCTCATCGAATCGACCATCGCACCGATCGCCACGAACAGGGCGGAAATCGCGATATAGCCGGCGATGAAGAAGAACAGGATCGCAGCGATGATGCCGGGGCTGGAGACCGGATCGAGCGCGGGGCGGATCATATCCGATATCGCGCCCTGCGTCGCATAGGCGGCAACGCCTGCACAGACGCCCCAGACGAGGATCATCAGCAGACCGACGCTGAGCGAGCCCAGGAGCTTGCCGTACATGAGGTCTTCCGGGCGAATACAGGCAAGGAGCGATTCGAGGAGCTTGTTGGAGCGCTCCTCCACCGAGCCCTGCAGCATCCAGCTGCCCGAGAGCATCAGGCTCATCACGAGGATATAGGCGAGGGCCAGCGGCACGATCGAGCGTACCAGCAAAGCCTCGCGCGCGCCGCCGCCGGGAGGAGGTGTATCGACCGCGATGACGGGGGCTGCGCTCTGCACGGCCGCCGCATTCGCAGGTGAGACACCTTGAGCGGCCAACAGGCGCGCCCGCAGATCGGTTGTCAGCACTTCCTGCATGGTAGTGACGAAGCTGCCGCGGGGCTGGTTGGCGGAGAAGAGCTGGATACGCGGGTCGGCGGGGTAATTCTCGCCGATCAGAACAACGATTTCCGGCGAAGCATCGTCATCTGCATCGAACAGGGCACGGGCCTCGGTACCGAAATCCTCTCCCCTTGCGGCAGAGAGTTCTGCTGACGGAGCGGAAAAGGCATAGGCGGGCGGATCAGGCTCGAATTGGGGGACGCCCTCCGGCCGGACGGCAGCGATCTTTTCAAGAGCGGCGTCCAGCCCGCCCGCACGCTCGAACGCCGCGATGTCCGCGTCGGTATACCAGCGGTCATATTGTGCCCAGCTTGCTTTCGGATCGGCCTGTTCCAGTCCGTAGCGCTGGACGTAGCGCGACAGGTCGCGCAGCAGCCATTGGGCATCTTCGGCCGCAAACCGCGCCTCCAACGCCTTCGCCGCATCGCCTCCGGACCGATCCACCACGGTTACCCGGGTGGGCTCATCGTCATCCAAACTCTCAGCAAAAATCGGCCCGAGCGCGAATGCGACGGGCAGGATCAGCAGAGTGAGCCAGAAGCTCTTCATCTTGAGGATCTGCCGAATTTCGCGCCCCGCGACCAGCAGCACATTATTCATGTCGATCGACGGGCTCATCAGGCGGCCTCCCTTTCCATCGCCGCTTGATCGGGATCCGCCCCGACCAACTGAACAAACACATCGTGCAGGCTTGCCCGGTGTTCGTCCCAGCGGCGTAGCGCAGTCGCATTTGCGCTGCAGTGTTCGAGGACCGTAGCGGGATCGACGCCATCGGATAGATGTAGGGTCCAGTCGTGCCAGCCATCGCCATGTGCCTCGCCCCGTTCGGCACGGGCGACGCCGGGGATCAGCGAAAGATCCGATTTGGCCATGGCGACCAGCCGTGCGGGCAAGGCCGCGCGCGCTTCATCCAGCGTGCCTTCGAACCGCTTACGGCCTTTGCGCAGCAGCAGCAGGCGATCGCACAGGCGTTCGGCGTGCTGCATCACATGGGTCGAAAAGATCACCGCTGCGCCCCGATCGGATGCGCGCAGGATTTCGTTTTCCAGCAGCCCCTGATTCACCGGGTCGAGACCTGAAAACGGCTCGTCCAGCATCAGCAGTTCGGGATCGTTGACGAGCGAAGTGGCAAGCTGGACCTTCTGGGCCATCCCCTTCGACATGTCGCCGATATCGCTCTTGGCGCGGTCGGCGAGATCGAAGCGGGAGAGAAGTTCCATTCCGCGACTACGGGCATCGGCGGGCTTCATCCCCTTCAGTCGTCCGAAATACACGATCGTGTCGATCGCGCTCATTCCGGCGTACAGACCACGCTCTTCCGGGAGGAACCCGATGGCCTGCGCATTGCGCCGGTCGGGCGGGCTGCCCAGCACACTGATGGTCCCTGACGTCGGACGGATGATGTCGAGCACCATGCGCAAGGTCGTTGTCTTGCCAGCGCCGTTACCACCGAGAAATCCGAAAATCTCCCCTGGGGAAACCGAGAACGACAGGTCGTCGACAGCGACCACGCCTTCGAACCGCTTGACCAGATTGGATATTTTGAGAACCGACATGCATCCCCCGACTATGTACCGGTAGGGCGTAAGTGAAGCTGTCCACCTTCACAAGCGTGGCTCGGTGAACGATCAACAGAGCCCCATCGAGGGGGCTCGCTAGCTGGTATTCGCGCCGAAGAAATTCCCGGCGGCCCGCCCTCGGAAGATATTTATCGAAAGACCATCGCGGATAGAAAAAAGGGCACCGACCGTTCCCGGTGGTGCCCCTTCATCGATTGCAGGCTTGATCAGCCCTTGGTTTCGTCGGCGCCTTCCGGCGTATCGGCTTCGGGTTTTTTCGGAGCCGACTTGCGTTTCGGGGCCTTTTTCTTGGCCGCTGGTTTTTTCTTCGCCTTGGGCGGGGCGGGGGTCAGTTCGAAGGACGGTTTGCCGTCTTTCATCGTTACCGACACCTCGCCGCCATCGGCCAGTTTGCCGAACAGCAGTTCTTCGGCGAGAGGCTGCTTGATCTTTTCCTGGATCAACCGGCCCATCGGACGGGCACCATAGAGGCGGTCGTAACCCTTGTCCGCCAGCCAGGACCGGCTTTCCTTGTCGAACTGGATGTCGACATTCTGTTCGGCCAGCTGGAGTTCGAGCTGGAGAATGAACTTGTCGACCACGCGGCCCACCGTCGATTTGCCGAGATAGGCAAACGGCACGATCGCATCGAGACGATTGCGGAATTCCGGCGTGAACATCCGCTTCACCGCTTCTTCGCTCGCATCTTCCTTGCTGACATCGCCGAAGCCGATACCGCTGCGCGCCATGTCGGCTGCCCCGGCATTGGTGGTCATGATCAGCACGACATTGCGGAAATCGACCGTCTTGCCGTGATGATCTGTCAGGCGCCCATTATCCATGACCTGCAGCAGAATGTTGAAGAGATCCGGATGGGCCTTTTCGATTTCGTCGAGCAGCAGCACGCAATGCGGGTTCTGGTCGACTGCATCGGTCAGCAAACCGCCCTGATCGTAGCCGACATAGCCCGGAGGCGCACCGATCAGCCGCGAAACGCTGTGGCGCTCCATATATTCGGACATATCAAAGCGCTTGAGTTCGATCCCCATGATGGAGGCAAGCTGGCGGGCGACTTCGGTCTTGCCGACGCCGGTCGGGCCGGAGAACAGGAAAGAGCCGATCGGCTTGTCCGGATCCCGAAGCCCTGCACGGCTGAGCTTCATCGCGGTGGACAGCTTGTGCACCGCCGCATCCTGCCCGAAAACCACATGCTTCAGGTCGCGTTCGAGATTCTCGAGCGCCTTCTTGTCGTCGCTCGATACCGACTTGGGGGGAATGCGCGCCATGGTCGCGATGACCGCTTCGATTTCCCTCGCGGTGATCTTCTTCTTGCGGCGGCTGGGCGCCACGAGCATCTGCATCGCGCCTACTTCGTCGATCACGTCGATCGCCTTGTCGGGCAGTTTGCGATCATTGATGTAGCGCGCCGACAATTCCACCGCCGTTTTCAACGCATCGACCGTGTAGGTCACCTTGTGGTGATCCTGGAATGCGGACTTCAGACCCTTCAGGATCTTGATCGTATCCTCGATCGTGGGTTCGTTTACATCGATCTTCTGGAAGCGCCGCAGCAGGGCGCGGTCCTTTTCGAAGTGATTGCGGAATTCCTTGTAGGTGGTCGATCCGATGCAGCGGATCGCACCGCTGGACAATGCGGGCTTGAGCAGGTTCGAGGCGTCCATCGCCCCGCCGCTGGTCGCACCGGCACCGATCACGGTGTGGATTTCATCGATGAACAGGATCGCTTCGGGCATGCCTTCGAGTTCGTTCACGACCTGTTTGAGCCGTTCTTCGAAGTCGCCGCGATAGCGGGTACCGGCAAGCAGCGCGCCCATGTCGAGCGAATAGATCACTGCATCCTGCAGCACTTCGGGCACATCGCCTTCCACGATCTTGCGGGCGAGACCTTCGGCGATCGCCGTTTTGCCGACGCCCGGATCGCCGACATACAGCGGATTGTTCTTGCTGCGGCGGCAGAGAATCTGGACGGTGCGGTCGACTTCGGGTCCACGGCCGATCAGCGGATCGATCCGCCCGTCTTCGGCCTTCTTGTTGAGATTGACCGTGAACTGGTCGAGCGCGGTTTCCTTCTTGCCCTTTTCGCCGGCCTTTTCCTCGGCCTGCGATTCGCCGCCTTCCGCGCCGTCGGGTGGCCGGTTTTCGATCTGCTTGCCGCCCTTGCCGATGCCGTGGCTGATGAAGCTGACCGCATCAAGCCGGCTCATGTCCTGCTGCTGCAGGAAATAGACGGCGTAGCTGTCGCGTTCGGAAAACAGGGCGACGAGTACGTTGGCACCTGTCACCGTATCCTTGCCGGAAGACTGCACATGCAGGATTGCGCGCTGGATGACGCGTTGGAAACCGGCGGTCGGCTGCGGATCGGCGCTTTCATCCGATTGCAGCGACTGATATTCCTGTTCGAGATACTGCTTCACCACGGCCGTCAGTTCGCTCAGATCGACGCCGCACGCATTCATCACCTGCGCGGCATCGTCATCGTCGATGAGCGCGAGAAGGAGATGCTCCAGAGTCGCGTACTCGTGATGGCGCTCGCCTGCGTCGGTGAGCGCTGCGTGGAGGGTCTTTTCGAGGTTGGCTGCAAAGCTGGGCATTCAGTTGTCTTTCTTGGGCGACTCGCTTGGGGCGAACTGGAAACAGCCTACGGGCCGGAGGTTAGCCATTGCTGTATGCATGGCGAATATGGGTGCGGAGCCGGAAAATATCAGCCCCCGCATCGCCAACTATTCCTTTCGCCCGAACAACGCTTCTGCCGCATCGCGGTGGGCAGCGGCGGAGAGGCGGTGTTTCTCGACGCGGACGATTTCGGATTCGAGAAGCCTGATCCGCTCCTGCAGTTCGTCCTGTGAATAAGGGCCGAGGTCTTCGGTGGCGAGCTTGCTCGCGGCATCGCCTCGGGGGCGTGGACGGTCATCGTCATCCATCGATTGCCAATCTCGCAAGGATGCCCGGTTGCTGTCAACGGGTACGAACGGTATTGCACCGCAAAAGTGGCAGTAGCGCCACTATGACCAGACAGATAACGGGGGCGCGAGTGGCAGCAGATTTGCCCGAGACGATGACCGCAATGGGCTTTGACGATCCGGGAGGCCCGGATGTTTTGCGTCCCGAAACATTGCCGGTGCCCGAACCGGGCGAGAATCAGGTTCTCATCCGCGTATCCCATGCCGGCATCAACCGGCCCGACGTGATCCAGCGGCAGGGCTTCTACCCGCCGCCGCCGGGCGCTTCGCCCATTCCGGGCCTCGAAGTGTCGGGCACGGTGGTGGCCGTCGGCAAGGGCGCAGCGCCCGAACTGATGAATCGGCGGGTCTGCGCGCTGGTGTCGGGCGGCGGCTATGCCGAATATTGCCTCGCCCATTCGGCCCATTGCCTGCACGTTCCCGAAACGATGGGCATGGCCACGGCTGCGGCCATTCCGGAAACGCTGTTCACGGTGTGGCACAACGTCTTCGAACGCGGCTGGGCGAGCGATGGCGACACGCTGCTCGTGCATGGCGGCACCAGCGGGATCGGCACCATGGCGATCCAGCTCGCCAAGGCATTCGACATCACGGTGATCGCAACCGCGGGGAGCGAGGAAAAGTGCCAGGCGATCCGCGACCTCGGGGCGGATCTCGCCATCAATTACAAAAGCCAGGATTTCGTGGAGGAGGTCAAGGCCTTCACCGGCGGCAAGGGCGTCAATGTGGTGCTGGACATGGTGTCGGGCGACTATGTGGCGCGCAATATCGAATGCCTGGCCGATGATGGACGCCATGTGACCATCGCCGTGCTGGGCGGCCTCAAGGCCGAAATCAACATGGCGACCGTGATGCGCAAGCGCCTGTCGCTGACCGGCTCCACGCTTCGGCCGCGCTCCGACGATTTCAAGGCATTGCTGGCCGACGAGATCCACAATCACGCCTGGCCTTTGTTCGAGGATGGCACCATCGCGCCCGTCATGGACAAGATTTTCCCGCTGACCGAAGCGGGGGCGGCCCATGCCCGTATGGAAGGCGGCGATCATATCGGAAAGATCGTGCTGGAGGTCCCCGGAAGCTGACGCGCAATCGTCGCAATGTCGCCATTCCGTAACGGCACTGTGAATCGCCTGTAACAATCATGGGCTAGGGCATACCCGACAGTGATCGGGGGTCTGGCCCATGAACGATTTGCCCAAACACTTCGACGCCGCTCACAAGGTGGCGAATTTTCCATCGATCAGGCCCAGCGTGCCGGAGCGCACGCTGGGGGAACGGCGCCGCTTCCGCACGATCTGGATCAGCGACGTCCATCTCGGCACCAAGGGGTGCAATCACGAACTGCTGATCGACTTTCTCGACCACACCGACAGCGAAACCATGTATCTGGTCGGCGACATCATCGATGGCTGGCGGCTAAAGAAGAAGTTTTACTGGCCGGCCGAACATAACGACATCGTGTGGCGCATTCTCAAGCGCGCCAAGCGCGGTACGCGTATCATCTATATCCCGGGCAATCACGACGAGATGATCCGCCCCTTCGCTGGCATGAACTTCGGCGGGGTGGAGATCATGCGTGCCGCCTTCCACGAAACCGCCGACGGTCGGCGCCTGATGGTGCTGCACGGCGATGAATTCGATACCATCATGCTGGCGCATCGCTGGCTCGCCTTCATCGGCGATGCCGCATATCACCTGATGATGAAGCTCAACAATTGGGTGGCCAGCCTGCGCAAACGGCTAGGCCTGCCCTATTGGTCCATTTCCCGCGCGGCCAAGCACAAGGTCAAGAACGCGGTCGAGTTCATTTCCAAATACGAGGAAGTGGTTGCCCGCGCAGCCGCCGAACGCGGCGTCGACGGGGTGGTATGCGGCCACATTCACACGGCGGAATTTCGCGACTTCGACGGCGTCGAGTACTGGAACGATGGCGATTGGGTCGAAGGATGCAATGCGCTGGTCGAACATTTCGACGGAAGCATGGAAATCCTCAACTGGCCCGAAGAAGTCGCGCGGCGCGACGCCGGGCGTCATGACGTCGCCGTGACGGTGCCCGAGGCTGCATGACCCTGATGCAATCTATTCCCGGGCCGGGCCGGTCGATTGCTTGCCAGACCCCGCAGCGCATCGCCATCGTCACCGATGCCTGGCACCCGCAGATGAACGGTGTCGTGCGCACGCTGACGACGACGTGCGAGCAATTGCGCGAGGATGGCCATGAGGTGATGGTGGTCTCTCCCGATCAGTTCGCCAGCATTCCCTGTCCGACCTACCCGGAAATCCGCCTTGCCTTCACCAGGCCGGGGGCTGTCGCCAGTCTTCTGCGATCCTTCGCGCCGGAGGCCATCCATATCGCTACCGAAGGCCCGCTCGGCATGACGGCACGGCGCTATTGTGCCAGGCATTCGATCTGCTTCACCACCGCCTATCATACGCAATTTCCGGATTATCTGGCGAAACGCACGCGCCTGCCCGCGCAATGGTTCTGGCGCTATATCCAGTGGTTCCACCGCCCGGCGAAACGTGTGCTCGTCGCTACGGAAAGTATCAGCGACGAACTGCGCGCGCATGGCCTGACACGGCTTCATCGCTGGAGCCGCGGGGTCGACCTGTCCTGCTTTACGCCCGACGCGCCGCCGCCGCCCGAATTCGCCGAACTCCCCAAGCCGATCCAGCTCTATGTCGGCCGGGTCGCCGTGGAAAAGAACATCGAAGCATTTCTCGCAGGCAGCTATCCCGGCACCAGGGTGGTGGTCGGCGATGGTCCGGCGCTGGCTTCCCTGAAGGCGCGATATCCCGATGCGCATTTCCTCGGGCGTCGCACGGGCCGCGAACTGGCCGGCTGTTATGCGGCAGCCGACGTCTTCGTCTTCCCCAGCAGGACGGATACGTTCGGCCTCGTGATGATAGAGGCGCTGGCCTGCGGAACGCCGGTCGCCGCCTATCCCGTGGCAGGGCCATGCGACATCATAACGGACGATGTCGGTGCAATGTGCGAAGATCTCGACCGCGCCATAGCCGCAGCGCTGTTCTGCGACCGGAAAGCCTGCGCTGCCTATGGTGCGGGCTTCACTTGGGCTAGCGCGACAGGGCAGTTTCTGAACGGTCTCGCCGCGTTCGACGCGGAAGAACTGCCCATCGTCTAGCGAAACGCTTGCCGAATCCGGGACTGTCGCCTACATCGGCAAGGTAACGGCCGTCCCGCGAGGGGCGGCCCTTCTATTTTCGGATACGAGAAAAGGCACATTCATGGCCGACCAACCCAAACCGCTGATGCCGCATGCGACCGCCACCTGGCTGGTCGACAATACCGGCCTCTCCTTCGAACAGATCGCTGAATTCTGCGGTCTGCACATCCTCGAAGTACAGGCCATGGCCGACGATCTGGCAGGCAGCAAATATACCGGGCGCGATCCCGTCCATTCGGGCGAACTGACGCTGGCCGAAATCGAAAAGGGCCAGGCGGACAGCGACTATCGCCTGAAGATGCAGCGCGCACCGGTGGCAGTCAGCCGGACCAAGGGGCCGCGCTACACTCCCGTTTCCAAGCGTCAGGACAAGCCCGACGGCATCGCCTGGATCCTTCGCAACCACCCGGAAATCTCGGATGCGCAGATCGGCAAGCTGATCGGTACCACCCGCAATACCATCGGCGCCATCCGCGAACGCAGTCACTGGAACATCCAGAACATCCAGCCCAAGGATCCGGTTACGCTGGGCCTTTGTTCGCAGCGTGAACTCGACGCCGTCGTTGCCAAGGCCGCGAAAAACCTGCCGGTCAGCGAAGAAGAAGACGATGCGCTGCCCGTCGAGGTCAAGGGTTCGAGCGATCGGGAAAAGCTGATCGAAGAACTGCGCGCCGAACGCGATGCCAACGAAAAGGCCGCTGCCGAAGCCGCGCAGGAAGCGGAAGCGGCAGCCTGGCTCGAAGCGAAACGCGTGTCGCAGGAAGCCGGCGAAGGCGAACCTACCGACGAAGCCTGAGCTCGTCTTTCTGGAGAGTTGGCGAAGGCGGGGGAAGCAGCGGCTTCTCCCGCCTTTTTGCTTGCCTTTATAGCACAATACTCCATGCTACTGACATGGATGTAAGCAAGCTGCCGAACCATCACCCGACTGCATGGGATACGCATTTCGAAGCGATGTCCCTGCCCGATATGTTCGGGCGCAGCGCCAAGGCATCGCCGCAGGCACCGCTGCTGCATTTTCTCGGGCGTACCTATCGATATTCCGAACTCTATGCCGATGCGCAGGCATTTTCACGCGCGCTGCGCGCACGCGGTATCGGCGAAGGTGATCGCGTCGGCCTGTTTCTGCCCAATGTGCCGAGCTACGTCGCTGCCTATTACGGGGCGATGATGGCCGGTGCGGTGGTGGTCAATTTCTCTCCACTCTACACGGTGGACGAACTCGCACAGCAGGTGGCGGATTCGGGCACGCGGCTTCTGGTGACCGTCGATGTGCCGGAACTCTATGCCACCGCCACCAAGGTGCTGCGCGGGTCGGCGCTCGAAACTCTGGTTGTCAGCTCGCTGGCGAAGATGCTGCCGACGCTGAAGGGAATTGCGTTGCGCCTGTTCGCGCGCAGCAAGGTTGCCGGGGTCGACTATGGTCGTGACATTCTACGCTGGAACGATTTACTCGACGAAGGGGCGAGGCTCGAGGGCGGCGTTGCTGCGCAAGATCCCCACGCGCTGGCGCTTCTGCAATATACCGGCGGGACCACCGGGACCCCGAAAGGGGCCATGCTCACCCATGCGAATCTGTCCATCAACGCCCAGCAGACTGCGGGCCTGAACCCGTTTGGCGATCCGGCAGGCGAAGTCCTCATGGGGGCATTGCCCTTCTTCCATGTTTTCGCCAATACCACGCTCCTCAACCACGCCGTGCTGACCGGCGCGTCGATTGCCATGGTCCCGCGCTTCGAAACCAAACAGGTCCTCGAAACCATCGAAAAATACGGCGCGACCGGGTTTCCAGGCGTGCCGACCATGTTCCAGGCATTGGTCGATCATCCCGATCTGGCCAAGACGGATCTCTCGACGCTCAAGGTCTGCATATCGGGCGGCGCGCCGCTGCCCGGCCCGTTGCGCGAGAAATTCGAAGCGGCCACCGGCGTGCGGCTGGTCGAAGGATATGGGCTGACCGAAAGCTCCGGTGTCGTTTCGGCCAATCCTTACGAAGGCATGCGCAAGCCGGGCACGATCGGGCAGGTCGTGATGGGCACCGAAGTCCTCCTGCTCGACAAGGAAGATCCCACAGTCATCGCACCCGACGGGGAGCCGGGCGAACTGGCGATCCACGGTCCGCAGGTGATGCAGGGCTATTGGAACAGGCCCGAAGCGGCAAAGGACGTATTCGTCGAACACCACGGCAAAAGCTGGCTGCGCACCGGCGATGTGGCCACGCTGGACGAAGACGGCTTTCTGGAAATCGTCGATCGCATCAAGGACATGATCGCCGTGGGCGGTTTCAAGGTGTTTCCCAGCCAGGTCGAAGACGTCCTGCTCGAACATGAAGCCGTCAAGGAAGCGCTCGTGATCGGCCGGCCCGATGGCTATCGCGGCGAAGTGCCCGTGGCCTATGTCACGCTTGAAAACGGGGGTGAGGCAACCGGGCCACAGCTACGTGAATGGCTCAATGCGCGTGTCGGCAAGCATGAACGCGTTGCCGAAGTCGTCATACGGGACGAACTGCCCAAGACGATGATCGGCAAACTCGATCGCAAGGCATTGCGGGCCGAAGTCCTCGACTGACGCGTCGCCAACCGTAAATCCGCGCTGACGCGTGTCTGCAGTCAGATAAGAAAAGGCCGCCCCACGTCTGCGCGGGCGGCCTTTCTGCTTTTTGGGAAATAAGGTCTCAGCCGGCGACGGTGAGCTCGGGCTTTGTGCCACCTTGCGGGGTTGCGGCCGCCTTGGCTTTCGTATCGCGGTGGGCGAACCGGCCTTCGACCTGTGCTCCCTGTTCGATGGTCAGCGCGTCGTAGAAAACGTCGCCCATGATCCGCGCGGATTTCAGGATTACCAGTTCGCGTGCGGTGATCGATCCCTCGACAGTGCCGGCCAGCCGGGCGGACTCAGCCTTGATCGCGCCTTTAACGGTGCTGGTTTCGCCCTGCACCAGAGAGGAACAGGCGATGTCGCCTTCGACCGAACCATCGATATGCAGATCGGCCGATGCCTGGATGTCGCCGGTGATCGTCAGATCGGACCCGAGGACGGAGAAGGTGGAATTGCTCTTGCTGGCCATACGATCTCTTCCCGGATTAGCTGGCGGAGTCGAGCTGGGAAGTTCGTCGGATTTCTTCGAGAACATGGGGGGCTGTCTCCAGAAAGGTGCGCGGATTGACCGCACGGTTGTTGATTCGCACCTCGAAGTGCAGATGCGGGCCGGTGGAGCGGCCGGTAGACCCGATCGCACCGATCGTCTGCCCGGCTTCGACCGTCTGACCGACCTTCGCGTTGAATTTCGACATATGGGCGTAACGGGTCATCAGCCCGTTACCGTGGCTGATTTCCACCACATTGCCATAGCCCGACTTGCGACCGACAAAGCTGATACGGCCATCGGATGCGGCGTAGATCGGCGTGCCTGTCGGCCCGCGGAAATCGAGACCCTTGTGCATGGCGGCGACGCCGGTGAACGGGTCGCGGCGATAGCCGTAGCTCGATGTTACCATCTGGACATTGGCCGGGGCGACCTGCGGTACGCCGTCAAGGCCGCGCTCGAGCGCATCCATACGGGCAATCGAAAGACCGAGACGTTCGAAGCGCGGATCGATGGTATCGCCGGCACCGGTCGTCAATTTCTCGAGCGGACCACCCATCGCGCCGCGATCGGCATTACGGATCATTGAATCGGGATTGAGGCCCAGTTTCTTGAGCGCGGCTGCGGCGCGCTGTGAACGCCAGTCGGCATAACGCGTAAGGCCTTCGACAAAAGCCAGCTGACGCGCTTCGATCCGCGCCAGCCGTCCGGCTTCGGGAATGGATACGCTGACCTTGTCCACCATAGCCGCCGCTTCACCCGACGAATCGCTGACGTTCTGTACCGCTTTCACGTCCTCTGGCAGCGAGGCGACCATGTCCTCGATGAATTCCTGCCGTTTTACGAGGTCGCTGGCGACGGCGTCGATGTCGTTGCGATAGGCGTCCACGCGCTCGGTGGCAGTTGCCACCTTCGCTTCGCGGTCCAGCAATGACAGACGGTCGGCGGTGGCGCGATATTGGGTCCAGCCCGCAACGGCCATCGATGTCATCCAGATAACGAAGACGGCCAGCGCAATAGCGGCCGCCGTCATCTGCAATCTCGACGATATGGTGATGAAGCGGACCTGGCCCTCCGACCGCATGAAAAATTCGCGGTCCGGGAACCAGCCGCGCACACGGTTCCCCCAGCCAGTGGTGGCAAATGGTTTGCTCAAAACGACCCGTCCCTTATGGTCTTTAACGTCCCGGGCGTGTCGCTAGCGAAAGATGTTAATGAAATCGAATCGAGGTTCCCGAAGAATCCACGAGTTGAACCCTGAACGGGACGAGTCGTTTGGCCGCGCACAAATTTTCGAACAAGCGCGGGAACTAAACCTCATGCTTTTGCTTTCCGCACTCGATCGATTCGCTGGGCGGAGGGCTGTTATCCGCTCGCATGTGTTTCCTGAACGAGACAGGTTCCCGATTTGACCGGCATCAGCAAACGGATCGGCCTGCTGGGTGGCAGCTTCAATCCGGCACACGGCGCCCATCGGCGTATTTCGCTGTTCGCGCTGCGCTCGCTGCGGCTCGATGAGGTCTGGTGGCTCGTATCCCCCGGAAATCCGCTCAAACCGGCAGAGGGGATGGCGCCGCTCGCCACCCGTGCCCGCTCGGCGATGGCGCAAGCGAAACGGGCGCGTATCCGCGTGACGGCGATCGAACGCGAACTGGGCACGCGGTACACCGCGGACACATTGCGAGCCCTCACGCGGCGATACCCGAAACGGGAGTTCGTCTGGCTGATGGGCTCGGACAATCTGGCGCAGTTCCATCGCTGGCGCGACTGGCGCGGCATTGCACGTACGATGCCGATTGCGGTTATCGCCAGGCCCGGCTATGATGCCGCTGCTATCGCGAGCCCCGCGATGGCCTGGCTGAGGCGCTTTTCCGTACCTCTTCCCAGCTTTGTGAATAGGGGCGAATGGAGCGCACCGGCACTGGTGACATTGCGTTTCGATCCCGATGAAAGATCGGCCACGGCCATCCGCCGTGCTGATCCCGATTGGGCTTTACGCTATGCCGGGCCGTCTCCGAGGGACCAGCTGACACATCGAAGGATACCGTCCGGGGAGGAAACCACCGCGCCATGATGCGCGTTGTATCCTTCATGGCCCAAGCCTCTCAAATCAGGAGTAACATGTTCGCCTATGACTCAGGCGCAAACCAGCCCGGCTTCTTCCGGGACTGCTTCGGCAAAGGTGATTACCTTGGCTGATGCAAAATCCGATCCGCTGCTCAAGCTTGTGCTTGAACAGCTCGATGACGATCAGGCTCAGGAAGTCGTGACCATCGATCTCGAAGGGAAAAGCTCCATTGCCGATCACATGGTGATCGCATCGGGCCGCTCGACTCGTCAGGTCGCCGCGATGGCTCAAAAGCTTGCCGAAAAGGTCAAGCAGGAAGGCTTTGGCCCGGTTAAGCTCGAAGGGCTGCCAGCTGCAGACTGGGTGCTGATCGATGCAGGCGATGTCGTCGTCCACATCTTCCGCCCGGAGGTTCGCAGCTTCTACAATCTGGAGCGTATGTGGGCATTCGGTGATGCGCCGCCCGTCGCCGGGATGGCATAATCATCGTCCCGTTTTCGAGATAGAGAGCGGGACCAAGTACCCTCATTAAAAATGGCTCCACGGATGGCCGTTGCCTGGCATTGCCGGGATCGACCGAGCCGAGCCTGCCACCATTTCGGGAGCGTTGATCATTCTGCTTCATGTCATCGCCCGCGGAAAAATTGCGCGCTCGCCGGAGGCGGAGTTGGTGGCACGCTATGAGAAGCGGCTGACATGGCCGGTGAAATTCACCGAACTGCCCGAAACCGGGGGCCGCATTCCCGAGCCGCAAACGCCGTACAAGACCGTCCTGCTCGATGAGCGCGGGAAAGATCTCCCGTCCGAGGATCTGGCGGACATTCTCGGCCGCTGGCGGGACGACGGTATGCGCGAATGCCGCTTCATACTGGGCGCCGCCGACGGGCATTCCGAAGACGAGCGCAGCCAGGCCGACTTGCTGCTCGCCTTCGGCAAGGCGACCTGGCCGCATCTGCTTGCTCGCGCCATGCTGGCGGAGCAACTCTACCGCGCTACGACCATCATTGCCGGTCACCCCTATCATCGCAGCGGCTGATCGGGCAGGACGGACGCCATGAGGTGCCGCTTCGCCGTCATTGCCGCATTTGCCGTCGCAGGTCTGCTGGGCCTGCCTGCGATTGCGCAGGCACCCTCTCGGTTCGACAGCGCGGATGAAGCGCGCGCGGCGCTCGATGCTGCGCGCCAGCAGCAGCGCAACGCCCGCGCGCGCAGCGAAAGGCTGGAACGCGAGGCGGCCAGTTCGCGCGAGACTTCGGCCAAGGCCCGCGCTGATGCGGCTGCTCTGGCCGCGAGGGTGCAGCAGGCAGAGGCATCGATTGCTGCTGCCGAAGCCCGTCTGGCGCTTACCGATCGCGAAAGGCGACTGCTGGATCGGCGCCTGTCTGCGCGGCGGGCTCCGCTCGTTCGCCTGACCGGGGCGCTCCAGTCGATGTCGCGCCGCCCGTTGGCGTTATCCGCGCTCCAATCCGGTTCATTGCGCGACCTCGTCTATACGCGCGCCGTGCTCGACAGCACGATACCTGTAATTCGCAACCGCACAGCGGCATTGCGAGGCGATCTCGACAGAGCCAAATCGCTTCAGGCCGAAGCACGTCAGGCCGTGGCCGATCGGCGCGACAGCGAAGCGGCGCTGATCCAGCGCCGCAAGCAGCTCACGGCCTTGGCGGAAAGCGAACGCCTGAAGGCAAGGCGCGCTGCCGGCGGTGCCGATCGTGAAGCACAGCGGGCCCTGGTCCTGGCAGAACAGGCGATCGATCTCGATCAACTCGTCGGGCGGCTCGAAGTGGCCGGATCGCTCCGCACCCGGCTTGCTGCTTTGCCGGGGCCATTGCCGCGGCCCGCCGATCCGCGGATGGCGCGCGTTTCTTCTGCCCCGTCGCCACGGCCAAGCGCCACTGAACCGCCCACGCAGTACCAATTGCCGGTCGCGGGCAAGATCGCGGCCGGTTTCGGCGAGGCGGCGGCCAGCGGACAGCGGCAGGCGGGGATTGTGCTGTCGGCGCGCCCACGCGCGCAGATCGTCGCCCCGGGCGCGGGCAGGATTGCGTTTGCCGGCCCTTATCGGGGATTCGGTAGGATCGTGATTGTCGAGCATGCAAATGGCTGGATCAGCCTCGTGACGGGTCTCGGGACGCTCGATGTCGATGTGGGGCAGAATGTGGGTGCCGGGTCGCCGCTCGGCCTTGCACCGGCGACGCCGGGCGAGGTCACCCTTGAGCTCAGACAGGATGGGGAACCGGTGAACCCGCTCGACCATTTGCGGTGACACGCTGGTGTAAAATCGCTCCATGCCGGGTTGGTAGCAATGCTCATCTGGCATTCAGCGCAGACAGACTATAGATTGCGCGCGCAAAGGAGTTGTTCCGCCAATGAAATTCGCCGCTCTGGCCCGTTCGGCCGCCCTCGTGACCGCCGTGGCGCTAATCCCTGCGACTACCGCCAGCCTTGCGCAGGTCGATGGCCGTGCCGGTCCCGAATTCGCCAAGGTTCTGGCGGTCTATCAGCGCATCAAGGCCAGTTATGTGGAGCCGGTCGAAGACGACGTGCTCATTCGCGGCATGATCGATGGCATGCTGTCCTCGCTCGATCCGCACTCCGGCTATCTCGACGGCAGCGATCTCCAGCGCCTCGAAACAATGATCGACGGTAATTATTCCGGCCTCGGACTTTCCGTTGTCGAGGACGATGGTGCCGTGAAGATCATTTCGCCGTTCCGCGGCAGCCCCGCCGACAAGGCCGGTCTCAAGGCGGGCGACTACATCACTCATCTCGATGGCAAGTTCATCGTTGGCCAGTCCCTCGATGAGGCAGTGGCGCAGATGCGCGGTCCCGAAGGTTCGTCGATCCAGCTGACGATATTCCGGCCCGGTCGGGATGAACCTTTCGATGTGTCGGTGACCCGCGGCGTCATCGAGCTCGAGCCGGTCACCTGGGAGCTTGAGGATGGCAATATCGGCCACATCATGGTCAATGAATTTTCGCGCGATGTGGGCAGCGATGTGTTCGGCGCATGGGAAGACCTTCAGAAAAACGCTACGGGCCGCCTGAACGGCCTGGTGCTCGACCTGCGCTCCAATCCAGGCGGTTCGCTGGATGAGGCGGTCGCGCTATCCGACCTCTTCCTCAGCGACGGCCGTATCGTCTCCCAGCGCGGCCGGGCGCGGGGCGAAAACATTTCCTACGATGCGGAAACGGTCTTCCGCGGCGATATCGCCGAGGGTCTGCCCATCGTCGTGCTGATCGATGCCGGTTCGGCTTCGGCCTCCGAAATCGTCGCCGGGGCGCTGCAGGATCATCGCCGGGCCGTCGTCATGGGGCAACGCAGCTTCGGCAAGGGCAGCGTCCAGTCGTTGCTGCCGCTCGGCAATGATGCCGCGCTCAAGCTGACGACCGCGCGCTATTACACTCCCTCGGGCCACTCGGTTCAGGAAGGCGGGATCACGCCCGATATCGCTGTGCCGCAGCTGTCCGATCCCGATCTGGCAAAGCGCGCTCGTTTCCAGATGCGCGAATCGGACCTGCGCGGGCACCTGGTCAACGAAATCGGTCTTGCCGACGAAGCGATTGAAAAGGACATGCGCGAAGACCCGCGTTTCCAACAGACCGCTGAAGAGCTGAAGGAAAAGGGTATCGAGGATTTCCAGCTGCATTACGCACTGGAAACACTGCGCCGTACCAGCCCCAAGAGCATTGCCGCCCGCGCCAAATAAGGTACACCGCGGCTCCATGAGCCTTTCGCAGCACGTTCGTCTCGCCCGCGTCCTGGCACTCGCCGTTCCAGCCTTGCTGCTGGGCGGCGCCTATTTGTCGCAATATGGTTTCGGGCTATATCCTTGCGAGATGTGCTGGTGGCAGCGCTGGCCGCATTTCGCCGCCGTGGCGCTTGCTTTGATGGCTTATGCCATTGCCCCAGTTCGTTTGTGGACCGGTCTTGCCGCTTTGGCCATTCTGATTTCGGGCGGGATCGGGCTGTTTCATGCGGGCGTCGAATATGGCTGGTGGCAGGGTGTGACATCCTGTGCGGTGGTGACGGGGGGCGGCACAGGCAACGCGCTAGACGACATCATGAACACGCCGCTGGTCCGATGTGACGAGCCTGCGTGGACCCTCTTCGGCATCAGCCTGGCGGGATATAATTTCCTCATCTCGACTGTGGCGGGGCTCTCCATTCTGGCGCTGCTCGGTAAGGACCGACGTGTATGACAGCAGTTCCCGACCATATCGAACGTATGATTCGCGTCGATCAGGCAGGCGAATTTGGCGCCACCCGCATTTACGCGGGACAATTGGCGGTCATGGGTGATCGTGGCCCGCACTCTGCTGAAATCGCAGGAATGGCCGAACAGGAGGCTGGTCACCGGGCGAAGTTCGATGCGCTCATGGCCGAACGCGGTGTCCGCCCGACGGTGCTTCAGCCCTTTTGGGACAGGGCAGGGTTTGCCCTGGGCGCAGTTACCGCCCTGATCGGACCGGAAGCGGCCATGGCCTGTACCGCGGCAATCGAAACCGAAATCGACGATCATTATTCGAAGCAACTCGACCGCCTCCACGAGACTGGCGAGGATCCCGAACTCGCGGGAATGATAGAGCAATTTCGCGATGACGAGCGCGAACATCGTGACGCCGCACTAGCCGCCGGAGCTGAACGTGCTCCAGCCTATCCGCTGCTGTCCGGGCTGATTCGATTGGGGTGCCGGACTGCAATCCGTATCTCCGAACGCGTATAACGGGAACCGGCAGGGCCCGGCGCGCGCTTCATAGACAGTTCACCCCGCAGAGCGCTAAGCTCTGCGTACCTATTCGCCGAGAGGACGACCATGTCGAAGCCCCTGATTGCCATCGCCAGCCTTGCGCTTGCTTTCCCCCTAGCTGCACAGGAGCAGGTACCGGAAGCGTCGGATGACAATTACAATATGGTCATCGTCTATGGCGATGATGAATGTCCGCAGAGCACGGCTGATCAGATCGTCGTCTGCGCGCGCAAGGCGGAGAGCGAGCGGTACCGCATTCCTGAAAATCTCCGCTTTTCGGACAGCCCCGATAACAAAGCCTGGGCCGAACGCGTAGAGAGCTTCGAAATGGCCGGTGCGTTTGGAATCATGTCCTGTTCGCCAACGGGCGCCGGCGGCTTCACCGGTTGTACGCAGCAGATGATCGACGCTGCTTATGCCGACAAGGCGAACAGCGCCGGTGTGCGCTTCGGTGAAATCATCGCGGCAGAACGTGCCAAGCGTCTTTCGACGATCGATGAAGACGCCGCCTCCGAGCAGGAACGAGTAGAAATGATCGAGCGTGAATACATGGAACGCCTCGAACGCGAACGTGCCGCCGAAACGCCGGACGCCTCCGCGCTACCCCAGCCAAGCAGCGGTGAAGAAGACCCGCTGTAATTTCTTTCGCCATTTAACCTTTTGCGGGTAGGCATGCGCGCATGACCGCGCGCCAGAAAATCCTCACCGTCTTCGGCACTCGACCCGAAGCGATCAAACTGTTTCCCGTGATTCACGCCTTGGCCGACGATGCGCGATTCGAAAGCCGCGTCTGCATTTCCGCTCAGCATCGCGAAATGCTGGACCAGGTGCTGGATATCACCGGTGTCATCCCTGACCACGATCTCGATTTGATGCAGCCGGGCCAGACCCTCGATGCGCTGACCGCACGTGCTCTGCTCGAAATCGGCAAAGTGCTTGATGACGAACAGCCTGATTGGGTGGTGGTGCAGGGCGACACGACCACCGTCTTGGCGGGGGCACTTGCCGCCTACTACCGCAAGATCCCGGTTTGCCATGTCGAGGCAGGCCTGCGCAGTGGTGATATCTACCAGCCATGGCCAGAGGAGGCTAATCGACGTGCAGTCGGAACCTTCGCCACACTCCATTGTGCGCCGACAGCGACCGCGCAAGCAGCCTTATTGCGTGAGAGCGTCGACCCGAAGAACGTGCATGTTACCGGAAATACGGTCATAGACGCTCTGCATTGGGTCACGAAACATGCCCAGGCGCACCCGGAAATCGCCTCCGGTCTTGCTTCGCTGGAATCCCGCTTCGCCGGCAAACGCATCATCGGCGTAACGAGCCATCGCCGCGAGAATTTCGGTGACGGGATGAGGAGCATAGCTCGAGCTGTTGCACGGATTGCCGCGCGACCCGATGTGGCGGTCATCTTTCCCATGCATCTCAATCCGAACGTCCGGGCAGTTATGAACGATGAGCTCAGTGGGCTCGACAATGTCGCTTTGATCGATCCGCTCGACTATCCGCATTTTGCGCGTTTGCTCGATATCAGCCATTTGATGCTTACCGATAGCGGGGGTGTTCAGGAAGAAGCGCCTGCGTTGGGAAAGCCGGTGCTGGTCATGCGCGAAACCACCGAACGGCCCGAAGGCGTGGAAGCCGGAACGGCCAGGTTGGTGGGCACAGACGCAGATAAGATTGTCTACGAGACCGAACGGCTGCTTGACGACGACGCGGCTTATTCGGCCATGGCCCGTGCACATAATCCTTTTGGCGATGGGCACTCGGCAGGCAGGATCATCGACCTTCTGGTGCCACGGAAATAGCCGTTACTGTTAAATTTACCACCCGACGCTAGGCATGCTCGGCAAAATTCAGGGATTGAAATACCATGCGTGGTGACATGAAGCCGGACGTCTGCGTGATCGGTCTGGGATATATTGGCCTGCCTACTGCTGCGGTCATCGCGCGTGCTGGTTGTCCGGTGCATGGTGTCGATGTGGCACAAGGCGTCGTCGATACGATCAATCGGGGCGAAATTCACATTGAGGAAGTCGATCTGGATGGTCTGGTACAGGCCGTTGTCCAGCGTGGCCTGCTCAAGGCATCGACCGAAGTGGCATCTGCCGACGTGTTCGTCATTGCGGTGCCCACGCCTTTCGCAAAGGACGGCAACCATACGCCCGATACGAGTTACGTCATGGCGGCGGCAAGAAAGGTCGCCGAAGTTCTTAAGCAGGGTGATACGGTTATTCTCGAATCGACGTCGCCCGTCGGCACGACCGAAGCGGTGCGCGATGCGATCGCCGCAGTGCGCCCCGACCTGGCCATGCCAGGAATAGCAGAAGGTCGCCCTGACATCAGCATCGCCTATTGTCCGGAACGGGTGCTGCCGGGCAAAATTCTCGAAGAATTGACGCATAACGACCGGTCGATCGGAGGAATTACGCCTCGTTGTGCAAGGAAGGCGCTCGCCTTCTACAAACGGTTCGTGAAAGGCGAATGCGTCACGACTGATGCGCGCTCTGCGGAAATGACCAAGCTGGTCGAAAATGCCTTTCGCGACGTCAATATCGCCTTCGCTAACGAGCTTTCCATGATCGCCGACCGGCAGGGGCTCGATGTTTGGGAGGTGATACGTCTCGCCAATCGGCATCCGCGAGTTAATATTCTTACGCCCGGACCAGGTGTGGGCGGCCACTGCATCGCCGTGGATCCGTGGTTCATCGTTCACGGCGCGCCCGAGGAAGCGCGGATTATTCGCCAGGCTCGCGAAACGAACGACATGAAGATGCATCACGTGCTTGCCCGTGCAAGAGCACTGGCCGAAGCCAGCCCTAGTGAGAAAATCGCCTGTCTGGGCCTCGCCTTCAAGGCGAACATCGATGATTTCCGCGAAAGCCCGGCGCGTTATGTGGCGGCATCCCTTGCACGCGAATATGGGGACAGGGTGTGCGTTGTGGAACCTTATGCAGGTGAACTACCGCAGGAATTTGCCGGTACGAACGCGGAACTGGTCGATATCGATACCGCGCTCGAGGAGTGCGGTGTACTCATTGCGCTGGTCGATCACGACGTGTTCAAGGTGATACCCGCCGAGGAACGGCAGGGCAGGATTATCTATGACACGCGCGGGATATGGCCTGACGTGGTCTGATCGCGGGATTTACGGGCCCGGGTACCGTTCGAACTGGGGCATGGCTGCGAGATCGGACATGTAATCGAGGCGTTCGGCCGTCTGGATCTGCGCGGCCGGGGGATGAGCCTGCGCGTCATCGAGGGTAGCGGACTGGATGTCCACGATACCCGGCAGCATCTGTTCGTTGATGAAATACATACCGGTGCCGCATTGGCCGCAGAAGTGCCGCCAGGAGGCGCCGGAGGAGTTGTAGGAAACTGCTTTCCCCTTGATTACATTGAAGTTTTCGGCAGGAAAGGCCATCCAGGCTGTTGCCGGAGCACCGGATGAGGCGCGGCAATCCCGGCAATGACACAGCGCATGATGCGCCGGATCGCCCGACACCCGATATCGTACTTCACCGCACTGGCATCCACCTTCGAGCATCCCACGTCCTCCTCTGAGTCGAGGCAGAACATACGATGAACGAAAATATCAGACAAGCCCGATGTCGGGCGCGTCTTCCTGCTTCATGCCGACGACATGGTAGCCGGCATCGACGTGATGGGTTTCGCCGGTGACGCCCGAGGAAAGATCGGACAGGAAATAGAGGCCGGATCCGCCGACATCGTCGATCGTGACATTGCGGCGGAGCGGCGAGTTGAGTTCGTTCCACTTTAGGATGTAGCGGAAGTCGCCGATGCCGCTGGCGGCCAGCGTCTTGATCGGCCCGGCGCTGATCGCGTTGACGCGGATGTTCTGCGGACCCAGGTCGTTGGCGAGATATTTCACCGAGGTTTCCAGGGCGGCCTTGGCCACACCCATGACGTTGTAATGCGGGATGACCTTTTCCGCGCCGTAGTAAGTCAGGGTGAGGATCGAGCCGCCATCGGGCATCATGGCCGCCGCCCGCTGCGCGACCGCGACGAGCGAATAGGCCGAAATGTTCATCGTCATCAGGAAGTTGTCGAGACTGGTGTCGACATATTTCCCGCGCAGTTCGCTCTTGTCCGAAAAACCGATGGCATGCACGACGAAGTCGATCGTGTCCCAGCGCGATCTGAGCGTGTCGAACGCCGTGTCGAGCGCGGCCATGTCCGACACATCGCATTCGATGAGGAAATCGCTGCCGAGCTGTTCGGCAAGGGGGCCCACGCGCTTCTTCAACGCGTCACCCTGATAGGAAAACGCCAGTTCGGCGCCGTGTTCGCGCAATTGCTTCGCTATTCCCCAGGCCAGCGATTTGTCATTGGCCAATCCCATGATCAGCCCACGCTTTCCTGTCATCAACCCGCTCATTCGGCGTGCTCCTCTTCTTGCATTTCACGGGCCAGAGAAGCCCGGCGGCGTTCGTCTTCCCGCCCGATAAAGTTCATTTCTTCCTCGGGCGTTTCGGCCAAGGCGGCGTTCAGTTCGGCGCCGATAACCACACCCAGCCCGACAAGCCAGAAAAAGAACAGCGCAATCATTACCCCTGCAAGCCCGCCATAGGTCAGGTCGTAGGAGAAGAAGTTGCGCAGCACCGCGGGCATCAAGGTGGTTACGGCGATCCACCACAAAGTGGTGAGCAGGACGCCGGGCCATTTGGGATAGCGCTTGCGCCGGTATTTCGACGGCGTGAGCGAATAGAAGATGAGGTAAAGCGAGCCGAACAGTCCGAGCGCTGGCACGATGCGCGACAGGCGCAGGTCCGACACACGATCAACGAGCTGCGGGAAATAGGCTTCGATCACTTCCTGCGCGGTACCGATGAGGAACTGCGCGATGAGGCTGAGCATCAGCAGGAATACCGCGCCGAGAATCACACCCGAAGAAAGCAGGCGATATTTCCAGAAGGCATGTTCGGCATGGGTGCCATAGGCACGGCGCAGAATATCGCGGATCGTTTCGATCAGGCTGCCCACCGTCCACAGGCCGACCAGCCCGCCCACCCATAAGAGCCAGCCGCTGCGCGCTTCGATCGCGTCGCGGGCGACAGGTTCGATGACATTGCCGACCACGGGCGGCATGGCGCTGAGGACGGCATTGATCGTGGCCGCGCGTTCGGCTTCTTCACCGAAGGCCGAAAAGACCGCCGCCCCCAGGATGAAGAAGGGGAAAATGGCGAGCATCGAGAGATAGGCGAGGTTGCCCGCGTGGATGAACCCGTCATTATAGGTACCGACAAGCGTACGCTTTGCCACTTCCCATGCGCGCGTGCCGGGCCCGACCTGATCTTCCAGACGATCACGCAGGTGGCGTGCATCCTTGCGTCGCTGTTCCGGCGACAGCGAACGAACCTCGCGGTCCTGATCTTCTACCAAGTCCTGCTGCGACAAAAACTAAATCCCGAGCTTGCTGCGCGGATCCCCATCGTCCTTCCACCCATCGAGCCGCTTGGCAAGTTCCGCGAGATCGGCGGGAAGGTGGATTTCGAGCGTCACGAGTTGATCGCCCCGGCTTCCGTTCTTGCGGGTAAAGCCCTTGCCCTTCAGGCGCAGCACGGTGCCGCTGTCGGTGCCGGCCTTGATGGTCATCATGACCGGGCCATCGACCGTGGGCACCCGGACCTTGCCGCCGTTCACAGCCTCGTCGAGCGTGATCGGCAGATCGAGCCGCACATCGTCGCCTTCGCGCCGATATACCTTGTGCCGGTCAATCGCGATGGTGACGAGGCCATCGCCCGCGCCGCCGGGACCCTGCTGACCCTTGCCCTTGAGGCGCATCTGCGTGCCGTCTTCGACACCCTTGGGCAGCTTGAGATCGATTGTCTTGCCGTCTGCCAGCGTAATGCGCTGATCCTTCAGCGTCGCTGCATCGGTAAAGGGGACGCGCAGCTTGTAGCCGATATCCGCGCCCTTCTGGGGTGGCTGACGGCGCTGCTGCTGGGCGCCGCCGAAAGGTCCGCCTGCGCCGCCGCGCGGTCCACGCCCGCCAAACAGGCCTTCGAAGATGTCGCCCAGATCGACTTCTTCACCGCCGAAACCCTGGAAATCTTCCGTCCGGTATCCGCGCTGACCGCCATTGGGGCGAAATCCGCCACCGCCGCCCATTCCCGCAAAGGGATTGGCCGGGTTGCCATCGCCATCGATTTCGCCGCGATCGAATTGCGCGCGCTTGTCCTTGTCGGATAGCAGATCATAGGCGTTGGTCACCTGACTGAAGCGTTCGGCCGCATTGGGATTATCCTTGTTGCGGTCGGGATGCAGTTCCTTGGCGAGCGTGCGATACGCGCTCTTGATGTCTTTTTCGGACGCGTTACGCGCTATGCCAAGTGTGGAGTAGGGATCGGCCATGGTGTGTTAGCTAATTGCTACGCCATGCGCATGCAAGCGCGCGTGGTTTCCTGCAGAACATATTGGCGATAGAGAACATCCCATGGTCGATGGCTATTTCCTGTATATAGGCCCTGTCGGGCAAAAACGGGCTCCGGTGAATTTTGCTCCTGAACCCAGTTCCAACTTCTTCCCAGTGTAGGAAACGTCCGATGCAGAACGACACCAGCGCCATTCCGCAGAGCGACCCGTTCATGCTGTTCGAAGTGTGGTTTGCCGAGGCAAAGGAAAGCGAGCCCAACGATTCCAATGCGATGGCACTGGCCACCGCATCGCCCGACGGATTCCCGTCCGTACGCATGGTGCTGTTGAAAGATCATGGCAGCGACGGCTTCGTATTCTATACCAATGCCGAGAGCCGCAAGGGTGAGCAGATCCGCGCCAATATGCGCGCGGCCCTGCTGTTTCACTGGAAAAGCCTGCGCAGGCAGATCCGGATAGAAGGCCCGCTGGAGGAAGTCAGCGCGGAGATGGCCGATGCCTATTTCCATTCGCGCGCCCGGGTCTCGCAAATCGGTTCCGCTGCCAGCGACCAGTCCCGCCCGCTGCCGGATCGCCAGGTCTATCTCGACCGGGTGGCCGCTCTGGAAGAACATTATCCCGAAGGCAATTTGCCCCGCCCGCAGCACTGGACGGGCTTCCGGCTCAGTCCACGCCGGATGGAATTCTGGCAGGATCGCGAATTCCGCCTTCACGACCGGCGCCTGTTTTCGCGCGATAGCGCGGAAGAAGCATGGTCCAATACGTTGCTTTATCCATGACGGCGCCTACCGCCAAACTCGCCCGTTCCGCGGCGATGGCGTCCATCACCGTGGCGGTGATACTGGTTGCGCTGAAGACCTGGGCCAGTTGGCGCACCGGATCGACGGCCATGCTCGGCAGTCTGGCCGATTCGGCACTCGACCTGATTGCCAGCCTCGCCACGCTGACCGGCGTATGGGTCGCCTCCATGCCCGCCGACGAGGACCATCGGTTCGGTCATGGCAAGGCAGAGGCCCTGGCGGCGATCTTCCAGGTCATGCTGATTGCGCTTTCCGCATTCGGGATCGCGGTGCGCGCCATCATGCAGCTTGCCGGGCAGCACCAGACCGCTGCCGCAGGGGACGGTATCGCCGTATCGGTGATTGCCATTGCGCTTACCCTGGCCCTGCTCGGCTGGCAGCGTTACGTGATGAGCCGGACGCGCAGCCTGGCGATCCAGACCGATCACCTGCATTACAAGTCCGACCTGCTGCTGAACCTGTCGGTGATCGCAGCCCTGATGCTGGACCAGTATGCGGGCCTAGGCCTGGCCGATCCGCTGTTCGGCCTCGCCATTGCCGCCTGGCTCGCCTTCGGGGCGTGGCGCGGCGCGAGCGAGGCAGTGGATGCGCTGATGGACCGCGAATGGCCCGAATCGCGCCGGATCGCCTTCGTCGAGGCGGCGGCCAGGCATCCCGAGCTTTCGAACCTGCACGACCTGCGCACACGGACCAGCGGCAACCGCGATTTCGTCCAGTTCCATGTCGACCTGCCGCCGGCAATGACGATCGAGCAGGCGCACGCGATCATCGAACGGGTCGAAGAGGATTTGTGCGGGCAGTTTCCGGGCATGGAACTGCTCATCCATATCGACCCGGAAGGCCATGTGGACGAACCCGGCAATCCGCTGGTCGAGGATGACGAATTCGCCAAGCTGGAGAAAGATGCGTGAGTTTGAAGCTGCCCTATTTCCATGTCGATGCCTTTGCCGAGCGCCCCTTTACGGGCAATCAGGCCGCGGTGATGCCGCTGGAGCGCTGGCTGGACGATGCGACACTGCTGGCCATCGCCGAAGAGAACAATTTCGCCGAGACCGCATTCGTCGTGCGCGATGCGAGCGGCGAGGCGGACTGGGAACTGCGCTGGTTCACCCCGACGGAAGAAGTGCGCCTGTGCGGCCATGCGACGCTTGCCAGCGGACATGCGCTGCTGATGCGCGATGGCGGCGATAAAGTGACGTTCCGTACGCGCCGGGCAGGGCTGCTCGCGGTAACCCGCGGGGCGGCCGGGTATGAGCTGGCACTGCCGTTGATCCCGACCGAGCCGGACGCCTGGGCGCAGGCGGTGGACCTGTTGCGGGCGCAGCCGCAAGACGTCTGGCTAAGTCCCGATCGGTACGGCATCTATCTGTTCGAAACCGAGGAACAGGTGCGTGCGCTGGACCCCGATCTGCGCGGTCTGGCCGCGCTGGGGAACGACCAGTTCATCTGCACGGCGCCGGGGATGGAAACCGATGTGGTGAGCCGGGTTTTCGTGCCGGGCGGCGGCGTGGATGAAGACAGCTTCACCGGGTCGGCCCACGCCGCGCTGACCTATTTCTGGACCGAGCGGTTGGGGCGGGACAGCTTCACTGCGTTTCAGGCATCGAAGCGTGGCGGGCATGCTGTTTGCCGCCGGGACGGGGACAGGGCGATTTTGTCCGGATCCTGCATCACCGTGGTCGAAGGCAGTTTCGTCCTGCCCTAGCTTGCAGGATAGAGTTCGATCACGTCGGCCAACTGCTGGAGCATGGCCTTGCGTTCTTCGGCGTTGGAATGGCCGAGCCGTACGACGGTGAGTTTCTGTGCTGGCGAGACGAAGACATACTGACCCATGTGACCGATCAGCGAGAAGGCGCTGTGGGGAGCACGATCGGGAAAGAGCGGGTGTTCCTCGCCTTCGGGAAGAGGGCGATTGAGCCAGGTCTGAAGCCCGTATTGCGGGCTGCGCGGGCTGGGTTCGACCATTTCGTCCACCCACTGGCGCGGGACGAGCTGCTCGCCGCGATAGGATCCCTTGTTGCGCAGTAACTCCCCGAATTTCGCCCAGTCGCGCGCAGTCGCATGGATCAGACTGCCGCCGATCAGTGTCCCCGCACGGTCGAATTCGGGCACGGCGCTGGTCATGCCCAGCGGTTCGAACAATCGCGCCTTGAGATAATCGGCCACCGCCTTGCGCCGCACGTCGGGATCCTTGCTGTCGGTCAGGGCGCGGGCCGCGATCGCGGCGAGAATCACGGTGGTGTTGGAGGAATATTCGAATTTTTCGCCGGGTTCCGCCTCCAGCGGCTGGGCGGTGGCGTAATCGGCCATGTCGTCGCGCCCGTCGAGGAACAGCATGCGCACTTCGCCGCTTTCCCACGGCGGGTCGCCGGCTTCGGTATGTTCGAGGCCGCTGCGCATCTGGAGCAGATGGCGCAGCGTAATCTCGGCACGCGGATCGCCGGTGCGCTGCCAGCGCGGGACCGGGGCGGGGGCATCGAGCCGCAGCTGCCCGTCCGCCACCAGCATGCCGATCATCACGACGGTGACCGTCTTGGCCATCGACCAGCTGACGAAGCGCGTATCCTTGTCATAGCCCGGGGCGTAGCGTTCCAGCGCCAGCTTGCCGCCATGATAGACCACCAGCGCGCGGGTTTCACCGAGCCCGTCCAGCGTGAACAATTCGTCCGCTGCGCGGGCGAGGGCCTTGGTCGGGGCGCCGGGATCCTTGCTCACCGCGGCAAGGGCCTCTTCGCTCAGCGGGGGTTCTTCGACCGGACCCGGCGAGCCGCAGGAGACGAGGCTTGAGGTGGCGAGGGCAAGCGCGATAAGGGGGGCGAAACGCAGGGTCATGGCCCGGCGTCACTCGCACGAAGGAATCCCGCTTGGCAACGGCCAAAACACACACCCGCAACCCGCGCCGCTGGCTGTGGCTGATCCTGTTGGTCGCCGCGCTGCTGGGCGCTGCCTGGCTGGCGTGGGGCGATGGCCTGCGCAAGACGGGCGCCACCGGATCGGCCTATGCCGCGCGGGTCGCCTGTTCGTGCCGCTTCGTGGCCGGACGCAGCCTGGACGATTGCGCCAAGGACAAGCTGGACGGCATGGAACTGATCTCGCTGAGCGAGGATGCGGAGACGAAAAGCGTAACGGCGTCCATCCCGCTCATCGCGTCCGACACCGCGACGTACCGCGAAGGCTATGGCTGCCTGTTGCAGGAGTGGCAGGACTAGGCGGCGACCTGCGTGGTCGACTCGATCCAGCCGCCACCGACGACCCTGTCGCCGGCATAGATCACCGCCGCCTGGCCCGGGGCCACGCCGAATTCGGGCTGGGCGAAGCGTATCGCCACGGGCTGGCCGTCGCCCAGCGAACCGTCGAGCACGATCGGCACCGGCTTGGCGAGACTGCGGACCTTGGCCGTCAGCGGCACGTCGGGAAGCGGGCCGATGCGATTGGTCTCGATGATATGCGCTTCGGCCACCGCCAGCATGCGCTTGGGGCCGACCTTCACCTGCGCTTCGGCGGCATCGATCCCGACCACATAAAGGGGTTCGGGCTGGCCGCCGATTTCGAGACCCCGGCGCTGGCCGACCGTGTAGTGGATGACGCCCTGGTGTTCGCCCAGGGTTTCGCCCGTGGCGGCATGGACAATCGCGCCCGGCCGTGCGCCTTCGGGCCGCATCTTCTTGACGATCTTGGCGTAATCGCCGTCGGGAACGAAGCAGATGTCCTGGCTGTCGGGCTTGGCTGCATTGCGCAGACCCGCCCCTTCGGCGAGATCGCGCACATCGGTCTTGGGCATGCCGCCAAGCGGGAAGCGCAGGAAGTCGAGCTGGTCGTCGGTCGTGGCGTAAAGGAAATAGGACTGGTCGCGCGCAGGATCGGCCGCGCGGTGCAATTCGGGCCCGGCCGGGCCCATGACGCGCCGGACATAATGGCCCGTGGCAAGACAGTCCGCCCCCAGTTCGCGCGCCATGTCGAGCAGATCGGTGAATTTGGGCCCCATATTGCACCTGATGCAGGGCACCGGCGTGCGTCCGGCGAGGTAATCGTCCGCAAAGGTTTCGACCACGTCTTCGCGAAAGGCGCTTTCGTGATCATGCACGTAATGCGCGATGCCGAGACGTTCGGCGACCGCGCGCGCATCGCGAATGTCGTCCCCGGCGCAGCACGCACCCTTGCGCCCGGTTGCCGCGCCGTAGTCGTAGAGCTGCAGTGTGATGCCGATGACTTCGGCCCCGGTGCGCGCCGCGAGCGCGGCCACGACGGAACTGTCCACGCCGCCCGACATGGCGACGACGATACGGCATTCGGAAGCCGGCCGCGGCAGGTCGAACAGTGCAGCGGCCTGGTTCGGCGATAGGGTTTCGGTTGCGTGCATTGCCGCCCCATACACGGCTTGCGCGCCTGCCACCAGTAGGACCCCGTAAGGCCCACAATCATGGTTTCACGGATCGTTTACCATGGCGCGCTATCCATCTTGCATGTTCGAGGGGCACATCAACAGGGCGCAGGTCCAGGATCAGCGTGAAACTCCGGTTTTGCGGCAGTTCCGCTGGACCGATCTGGTCGCAAAACTCGCCGCGACTCGCGATTTGCGAGACGAATTGGGCAAGGTCGACGGCGGCTTCAACGCATTCGGCGAAGCTCGCCGCGAGGTCGGCGAGGAAAGTAAACCGGCGTTTAACCATGAAGATTTAAGCCATGGCAAACCCACCGGGTTAAGTGCTGCGGATGCCGCAAGCGATGCGGTGCATGGCGATAGAGAGAACAAATGATCGAAAACCAGGACATCCGCCCTGCACAAGTCATCGGCCCCCTCGGGGAGCCGCTGACCGTTGACGACTTGCCTTCACCCAAGACGAAGCGCTGGGTCGTGCGCCGCAAGGCGGAGGTCGTGGCTGCCGTAAACGGCGGTCTGCTGACCATCGATGAAGTGCTCGAACGCTATTCGCTCAGCCTCGAGGAATTCGCGTCATGGCAACGGTCGGTCGACCGTTCGGGTATGCAGGGCCTGCGGGTAACGCGCATCCAGCATTATCGCGACCTCTACGAGCGTCAGCTGAAATATTGATCCAGGCCGGTTCCCCGGGATCGCTCCGCGGGAACCAAACACCCACCCACACGCTCATCTTGCATTCCTGCACCCAACGCAGGGAACCGTATGACACGACGGTCCGTTGAAGGGCCAAAGGGTTTGACGGGGTAAACAGGAGGAATTGTAATGGGTTGGATTATCGCAATCATCGTCGGCGGTATCATCGGTTGGCTCGCAAGCCTTGTGATGAACCGTGATGCCTCGATGGGCATCTTCTGGAATATCATCGTTGGCATCGTCGGGTCGTTCATCGGCGGCTTCATCGGCTCGCTCATCGGTATCGGCGCGACGCTGACCGAATTCAGCGTACCGGGCCTCCTGATGTCGCTGCTGGGCGCAATCGTGCTTCTCGGCATCGCCAATATGGTTCAGCGCGGACGCGTCCGCTAAGCCGAACAATACACTTATTTCGCGAAGGGCGGAGCGCTACCAGGCGCTCCGCCCTTTTCGTGTCTGCTCCCCGTTGTGGTTTGACGATGACATTCGTCAAGCCATGCATGCCATCGGTCGAACCCTAGATTGCCCTAATCATGACCCGGGTATATCGCCCGGATTGCGAAAATCTTGCGCTAAGTGATATAGGCATGTAATACACCGTATATCCGTGGCGCTACTGGGGCAGGGAAAAGATGAACTACGAATCTGGAGTGATGGCTGAAAAGGGCGAGCCGATTGCGGTCGAACTCGACCGTGAGTCCGCCGAATTCGAAGGGTCCGCGCGCAAGAAGCGCCGGATCATCATCATTGCTGCTCTGCTCGTTCTTGCCGTGGCGATCGTGGCGTTCTTCGTCCTGCGCGGCGCAGGCACGACGACGCCGGCGGGTGACGAAAATGCACAGGCGCCGACCGTGACCGTGATCACCCCCGGCCGGACGACGGTCGATGGCCAAATCACAGCCACGGGTACTTTGTCTGCGCGCCGCGAAATGCCTGTGGGCGTTGTCGGTGAAGGCGGCCGCGTCGTGTCCGTTCCGGTGGAAGCCGGCGACTGGGTCCGCAAGGGACAGGTGCTCGCGAGCATCGACCAGTCCGTACAATCCCAGCAGGTCCAGAGCGCCGCGGCCAATATCCAGGTGGCCCAGGCCGATGCAAATCTGGCGCAGGCCAATCTCGACCGTGCGCTCCAGCTGGTCGATCGCGGCTTCGTTTCGAAGGCAGATGTCGATCGTCTGACGGCCACACGCGATGCTGCGGTCGCCCGCGTCCGCGTGGCGCAGGCACAGCTCGGCGAATTGCGCGCCCGCAACGCCCGCCTCAATATCGTCGCACCCGATTCCGGCTATGTCTTGGAGCGCAGTGTCGAAACCGGCCAGACGGTCAGCGCAGGGGCTGCCCCCCTGTTCCGCATCGCGCGCGGCGGCGAAATGGAAATGCTGGCTCGTCTGAACGAAGATGCTCTCAGTTCCATCTCCGTCGGAACGAGGGCGCAGATCCGCCCTGTCGGCACCAACCAGCTTTATACCGGGCAGGTCTGGCAGCTTTCGCCCACGATCAGCCCTGAAGACAGGCAAGGCACTGTGCGCATAGCGCTGTCTTACGCTCCCGGGCTTCGGCCGGGTGGATTTGCTACCGCGACCATCTCCAGCGGCACCGTCGTTGCCCCGATCCTGCCGGAAAGCGCCGTCCTGTCCGATCGCGAGGGGCCATACGTCCTGATCGTCAATGCCGAAAACAAGGCGGAGCGTCGTCCGGTCACGACCGGTACGGTTACTTCGAAGGGCATCGTGATTACCGACGGTCTTACGGGCAGTGAAAAAGTCGTGCTGCGTGCCGGTGGGTTCCTGACCGAAGGCGAAACCGTGAAGACGCGCGCGGCCGAGGCCGAGTGAGCGGAGACAAGTAGATGAGCTTCCGGAACATTTCTGCCTGGTCGATCCGCAATCCTGTCATTCCGCTGGTCGCGTTCACCGCCCTCCTGCTTGCGGGACTGATCAGCTTTGCCCGCATGGATGTAGTCAACAATCCGGACATCGAATTTCCGGCGGTCAGCGTATCGATTTCCCAACCCGGCGCGGCACCGACCGAAATCGAAAACCAGATTACGCAACTGGTCGAATCCGCCGTTCGCTCGATCAACGGGGTCAATTCGATCAATTCGACGGCGAGCGAGGGTAATTCCAATACTTTTATCGAGTTCGAGATCGGTACGGACCCGAACGACGCCGTTGCCGAGGTTAAGAACGCGGTCGACCAGATCCGCGGGTCCCTGCCTGACGGGATTATTGAACCGCGCGTAACCAAACAGGAAGTCTCCGGCGGCTTCCTGGCGATCTATGCCGTCGAAGCGGACGACATGACGATCGAAGGCTTGAGCTGGTTCATCGACGATAATGTCGCCAAGCAACTCCTGAGCATCGAAGGCATGGCGGAAGTCAGCCGGTTCGGTGGAGTGGATCGCGAGATAGAAGTCATCCTCGACCTGCCTAAGATGCAGGCGTTGGGTGTTACCGCGAGCCAGATCAACGGAGTGCTGCGGCAAAGCAATATCGACGCCGCTGGTGGCGCGACCGAAGTCGGCGGCACCAAGCAGTCGGTTCGCGTGCTCGGCAATAGCGAAGACGCCTATGCGCTGAGCCAGCGCCAGATTCAGCTGGGTGGCGGCCGCACCGTTAAGCTCGCCGATGTCGCCAAGGTGCGCGACGGATACTCCGAACGGACGTCGATCAGCAAGGTCGGGGACAAGGAAGTCGTCAATTTCGCCATGAGCCGCGCCAAGGGCGCTTCGGACGTCACCGTCTATGAAGACGCTCTCGAAAAGATCAAGGAGATCGAAGCCGAAAATCCGGGTGTGAAGTTCATCCCGCTGTTCAACACGGTGAAATACACCAAGGAGCAGTACGAAAGCGCTATGGCCGCGATGATCGAGGGCGCCATCCTCGCCGTGGTAGTGGTGTTCTTCTTCCTGCGCGACTGGCGGGCAACGGCGATTTCGGCCGTCGCCATTCCGTTGTCGGCTATCCCGACATTCTGGTTCATGGATCTGCTCGGGTTCAATCTGAACCAATTGTCCCTTCTCGCGCTGGCCCTGGTGGCAGGGGTGCTGGTGGACGATGCGATCGTCGAGATCGAAAACATCGTCAGACACATGCGCATGGGCAAGACGGCCTATCAGGCATCGATCGATGCTGCCGATGAAATCGGCCTGCCGGTGGTTGCCACCAGCTTCTGCATCGTTGCGGTATTCTTCCCCGTCGGAGCCATGCCCGGTATTTCGGGCCAGTTCTTCAAGAATTTCGGCTTCACCGTCGTCGTCGCCGTGCTCATGTCGCTGGCCGTCGCACGTATGATCACGCCGATGCTCGCCGCATATTTCCTCAAAGCCCATGGCGAAGCCGCGCACGGTGAAGGTCCCTTGATGGACCGCTATATGAACGTGCTGCGGTGGTCGCTCGATCGGGGCAAGATGTATGCTGCGCGCGAAGGGCTGGAGGGGCCGCGCCATCGCTGGCTCTACGTCCTGTCCCTGTTGCTGGTCGTGCTGCTCGCCCTGGCCGTTTCCGCCGGTGTCACGATGACGGTTTCGGGATTTTTGCAGGGGTTCGGCATTTCGGCCATGATCGCTGGCCCCAATGCCAGCCTGCCTGCTGAAATCCTTTCAAAACTTGTCGGCGTGATCCAGCTTGCGCTGGCCCTCGCTGCCGGACTGCTGGCCACACTGGCCGCCTTCGCAATCCTGGGTTTCATTGTCCGGCGTTTCGGCGATCACATGGCGCAGGTGTGGCAATATCTCCGTGCCCGCTTCCTCGATCACCGCGTGTGGATGCTGGGCGTCGGCTATTTCGCGCTGCTGCTGACCATTCTGCTGTTCGGCATCGTGCCTTCACAGTTCCAGCCGAATATCGACGATGATAATAGCCGTATCGAAATCGAGATGGTCCCGGGGACCACTCTCGAGACGACCGAACGGGTAGCCGATCAGGTCGCAGCGATCCTCTATCAGCAGCAGGAAGTCGACCGGGCGCTTGAACGCGTGCGCGAAGGACAGGCGACGATTTACATCACGCTGCGGCCCGACCGTGAGCGTACCTCCATTCAATTTGAGCGTGCCCTGGCCCCGACCTTTGCGCAGATCGCCGATGCGCGCGTCCGGTTCGCGTCGCAATCGGGTGGGTTCGGGTCTGGCCGCGATATGACCGTCATGCTTGCCGGGTCGGATCCGGAACTTCTCAACGAAACCGCTGCCAAGCTGGTCGAACAGATGAAGGGCATCGACATGCTGGTCGCGCCGCGCATCAGCGCGGACATTAACCGCCCCGAACTGATCATCACCCCGCGCGAGAACATTGCCGCGGAACTCGGTGTGACGACCGTCGCGCTGAGCCAGACGATCCGCATCGCGACCATGGGCGAGATCGAACAGAATGCCGCCAAGTTCTCGCTCTCCGATCGCCAGATTCCCATCCGGGTCAAGCTGCCGGAGCAATCGCGCGAAGACCTGACCACCATCCGTAATCTGCCGGTCCAGACCGCCAGCGGCGGGTCGGTGCCGCTGTCCCGCGTTGCCGACATTACCTTCGGTTCGGGTCCGACCACGATCCAGCGTTACAACCAGAACCGCCGCGTTCTTGTCGGCGCCGATCTGGCGCAGGGCGTGGTGACGGGCGAAGCACAGGCGAAGATCGATGCCTTGCCGATCCTGCAGGATCTCCCGCAGGGGGTGAATCGCGACGTCGTGGGTCAGGATGAATGGCAGGCCGAGCTCATGACCAGCCTGACAATCGCCATCGCCTCGGGTGTCTTGCTCGTGTTCGCCGTCCTGGTGCTGCTCTACAAGCGCCTGATGAGCCCGCTGGTCAACATGACCAGTCTCGCTCTGGCTCCCCTCGGCGGCATTCTGCTGGTGTGGCTGTTCGGCCAGCCGCAATCGATGCCGGTCTACATCGGCATCCTGCTGTTGCTGGGTATCGTCTCGAAGAACTCGATCCTGCTGATCGACTTCGCCATCGAGGAAATGGACAAGGGCACGCGCAAGCTGCACGCCATCATCGATGCCGGCCACAAGCGTGCACAGCCGATCGTGATGACGACGGTCGCGATGACGGCCGGTATGGTGCCGACGGCCCTGTCGGGCGTGTTCGGCGGCGGCGACGGGGCATGGCGCGCGCCGATGGGTACCGTGGTGATTGGCGGACTGATCCTGTCGACGATGCTTACGCTGCTTATCGTGCCGGCAGGGTTCAGCCTTGCCGACGGCTTCGAAAAGCGGGTTGGCCCGTGGCTGCGCACCCGCATGCTGACCTACAAGGAAGGCGATGATACGCGCGGGATCGTGCGGAACGGCTCGCAAGAGCCGGGGGTCGAACCCGCGGAGTGAAGGGCCGCTCGCCAGCGGGTCTGCCTTCCGGAGACCCTCCCATAGCGGCAGACCGTGCGCGCACCATGCGGCGCACGGCAACCGGGCTCATCGTGTTGATGGCCGCGCTGTTCCTGTGGTCCGGTCGCTTTCTCGAGGCGCATCCAGCCTGGGGCTATCTCCACGCCTTTGCCGAAGCGGCCATGGTCGGCGGGCTTGCCGACTGGTTCGCCGTGACCGCGCTGTTTCGCCGCCCTCTCGGCCTGCCGATACCGCACACGGCGATCATTCCGGAGAACAAGGATCGCATCGCCGACACGATGGCGGGCTTCCTGCGCGAAAACTTCCTGACGCCAGCCGTCGTCGGCCGGCGGATGGGCTCGATGAACCTCGCGCACGCCGTCGGCAGTTATCTGGCGGATCCCGGGGCGATGAAGGATTCGCGTATCCGTTCGGGGGCGGGGGAACTCGCCGTCGAAGTACTCGAATCGCTCGATCCGGAACGGCTCGGCACACAGGTCCGCAGCGGGATAAAGACCCAGCTCGGCAAGCTCGAAGTGGCGCCGTTACTGGGCGGCATGCTCGACGCGATGATCGCCGACGGGCGCCACAAGCCGCTGATCGACAAGATCATCCGCTGGGCCGGCCTGGTACTCGAAGACAACGAAACGATGGTGCGCGACATGGTGCACAAGCGCGCCAACGCCGTACTGCGGTTCACCGGCCTCGACGAGCGGCTCGCCAATTCGGTGCTCGACGGGCTCTACAAGCTGCTGGCGGAGGTTCTGGTCGATCCCGAGCATCCTCTCCGCAGCAAGGTGGAGGAAGGCCTGCACGAGCTCGCCAGGGGCCTGCGCGAAGATCCGGAGATGCGGGAGCGTGTGGAGCGTATGAAGAACGAACTGCTCGACAATCCGGCCATCGGCGAATGGTGGCAGGGTGTGTGGGAAAGGCTGCGGGCCAATCTGATCACGTCGATCCGTAATTCCAATGGACCGGGCGGCGGTTATCTCGGTGAGACGCTGGGCGAACTGGGCGCCGCCCTGCGCGATGATGCGCGGCTGCAACGCCAGGTCAACCGCTTTGCCCGCCGTACCGCGGTCGGTGTCGCCACCCGCTACGGCGACCAGATCGTGCGGCTCGTATCGGAAACCGTTCGCCGCTGGGACGCCCAGACGATCACCGATCGGGTAGAGGGCGCCGTGGGGCGCGACCTCCAGTTCATCCGCATAAACGGTACGATGGTGGGCGGGCTGGTGGGGCTGACACTACATTTCCTGTCAGGCTTTGTTGCGTAAGAACCCAGATCTTCAATTTGTTTCGTAAACGACACTGATTGTATAAAAGGACCGCGTCGGGCTTCCGTTTTTGTCACGCGCCGGTTCGAATTCGGCGTATTCTTTGACTGTGTCGCACGCGGATTCGTCGAAGTTCTCTGCACGGCTATTCTTGATGGTGATGCATTTCTCAACGCGTCCATCGGAGCCGATCAGGGCTTTTAGTGTGAGAGCCGCATCTTCGCCACGCAGTTTCGCCTTGATAGGGTAATGTCTCTGAATGCGAGGGGCCCAATCTCGTTGGTTCTTGGGCCTTGGCTGTTCGACTACATCTGAACCAAAGTCGCCAGCTACACCCCAGAACTCGTAAAGGTTTGCGGTGCAAGCGTTCATTGCCGTGAATGCAGCGGCTAAATTTCCCGTTGCGAGACGGACGCGACGTTCGCCGCTTTTAAATTCAACGAACTCGATTTTTGCGCCATCTTCTCGATCTAGTTGTTGTGAGGCCGTCTCAACAATGCTCTCATTCGTGGGTGATTCCTGATAATAGCCCGTAGATTGAAGAGCCTTTCCATAGCCTGCCAATTCGAACTCTGCACCGCGAAAGTTCTTCGGTATTGGTAGTTTAGCATCAAATGGCTCGAAGCCAGGACCGAAAGCAACCGTAACCCGTGACGTTGATCGCAAGCGATCGACGCCCCCCCCGGCTATCAGCCAAGAAAAAGACGCTGAAGGAGCACTCTGTTCAATCCAAAAAATCGTCTCGTCTGTTCCCCCACCGAAAAGTCTGCCTAGACGACAGCGATCTTCCGCATAATTGAGGTTCCATTCGCTCGCTGGTTTAAGGACAGTTACCGGCTGTTCATCTGCTCGTGCAGCAGCGCCAGCGAAGGCCGATACGGTGGCGCCAGCTAACCAGAAATATTCGACACGCACTGAAAAACCCTCCCGCCCCAGATAGGGGCAAGAGGGTTACAGTATTCCTACAGCGTTGCAATTCAGAGCTTTTCAGTAAGCTCCGGCACCGCCTTGAACAGGTCGGCCACCAGGCCGATGTCCGCGACCTGGAAGATCGGGGCGTCCTCGTCCTTGTTGATGGCGATGATGGTCTTGGAATCCTTCATGCCTGCAAGGTGCTGGATCGCGCCTGAAATACCGATGGCGACATAGACTTCCGGCGCTACGATCTTGCCGGTCTGACCGACTTGGTAATCGTTCGGAACGTAGCCCGCATCGACGGCTGCGCGGCTGGCACCGATCCCGGCACCGAGCTTGTCGGCGAGCGGGGTGATGATCTGTTCGAAGGTTTCGGAATCCTTCAGCGCACGGCCGCCCGACACGATGACCTTGGCACTCGTCAGTTCGGGACGATCGCTTTCGGCGATTTCTTCGCTGACGAAAGTCGAAAGACCGGCATCGGTAGGCCCCGAAACCTCTTCGACACTTGCCGAGCCGCCTTCGGCAGCGGCCTTTTCGAAGGCCGTACCGCGCACGGTGATCACCAGCTTCTCGTCGGACGATTCGACGGTCGCGATCGCGTTCCCGGCATAGATCGGGCGGGTGAAGGTTTTGTCGCCTTCGACCGAGAGGATGTCAGAAATCTGCATCACGTCGAGCAGCGCAGCGACGCGCGGAGCGATGTTCTTGCCAGTCGTCGTTGCGGGCGCCACGAACGCATCGTGATGGCCCATCAGATCGGCCACCAGCGGCGCGACGTTTTCCGGCAGCGCATGCTCGTAGGCGGCATCGTCGGCGAGATGGACCTTGCCTACGCCTTCGATCTTGGCAGCTTCGTCGGCCACCGCGCGGCAGCCCGAGCCCGCGACCAGCAGGTGGACTTCACCCAGCTTGCCGGCAGCGGTTACGGCGGCGAGCGTCGCATCGGCGAGGCTCTTGTTGTCGTGTTCGACCCAAACGAGGGTTTTCATGTCTGTCTTCCTTCTCGTCTGTCTGGCTTATGCAATGCCGAGAGCTTTGATCTTGGCGACCAGCGCATCGACGTCCTCGACCTTTTCGCCTGCCTGGCGAACCGGCGGTTCGGAGACGTTGGTGGTCTTGAGGCGCGGTGCGGTGTCGACACCGTAATCGGCCGGAGCCTTGGTATCGAGCGGCTTCTGCTTCGCCTTCATGATATTGGGGAGCGACGCGTAGCGCGGCTCGTTCAGGCGAAGGTCGGTGGTGACGATTGCCGGCATGGTCAGCTTGACCGTCTGCAGGCCCCCATCCACTTCGCGCTTGACGGTAACGCTGTCGCCGTCGACTTCGACGGTGTTGGCGAAGGTGCCCTGCGGACGGCCCATCAGGGCCGCGAGCATCTGGCCGGTCTGGTTCGAATCGTCGTCGATCGCCTGCTTGCCCAGCATCACGATGCCCGGCTGTTCCTCGTCCGCGATGGCCTTGAGGATCTTGGCAACGGCGAGCGGTTCGACTTCGTCATCGGTCTGCACCAGAATGGCGCGGTCGGCGCCCATGGCCAGCGCGGTGCGCAGCGTTTCCTGCGCCTTTGCCGGGCCGATGCTGACGGCGATGATCTCTTCGGCCTTGCCTGCTTCCTTCAGGCGGATCGCCTCTTCGACGGCGATTTCGTCGAACGGGTTCATGCTCATCTTGACGTTCGCAAGATCGACGCCCGAACCGTCGGCCTTGACGCGCGGTTTGACGTTGTAATCGATCACCCGCTTGACGGGGACGAGGATTTTCATGGGTTCTGCCTTCCTCTCGACTGGAAACTGTGGCGCCCGCCTATCTTGCGTTTACGTAAACGTCAAGTGAGCGTTCGACGGGCTTTCGCTTAGATAAGGCTGGCCGCCAACGAGTGTTCCCTGACGCCAGAAATAGAAAGGCGGGCCGCGTTTCCGGGGCCCGCCTCTCAAAAGCTGCAGATCATCTGTGCCGGGCGATCATGCCGCCTTCTTGACCTCGGCAACGATCTTCTTCGCCGCGTCGCCCAGATCGTCGGCGCTGACGATGGCGAGGCCAGAATTGTCGAGGATGGCTTTGCCTTCTTCGACATTGGTGCCCTCCAGGCGTACGACGAGGGGCACCGAAAGGTTCACGTCCTTGGCTGCCTGCACGATGCCGTTGGCAATCACATCGCATTTCATGATGCCGCCGAAGATGTTGACGAGGATGCCCTCGACCGCCGGATCCTTCAGGATGATCTTGAATGCCGCCGTCACCTTCTCGGTGGTGGCGCCGCCGCCAACGTCGAGGAAGTTGGCCGGAAAAGCGCCGTTCAGCTTGATGATGTCCATCGTCGCCATGGCAAGGCCCGCGCCGTTCACCATGCAGCCGATGTTGCCGTCCAGCTTGATGTAGGCAAGGTCGTATTCGCTTGCTTCGACTTCGGCGGGATCTTCCTCGGTCACATCGCGCAGCGCTTCCACGTCCTTGTGGCGGAACAGCGCGTTGCCGTCGAAGCTCATCTTGGTGTCGAGCACCAGAAGGTTGCCGTCCTCGGTTTCAACGAGCGGGTTGATCTCGAGCATTTCGCAGTCGAGATCCATGAAGGCGGTATACAGCTGCTTCGCCAGCTTCTGCGCCTGCTTGTTCAGATCGCCCGTCAGCTTGAGCGCGAAGGCCATTGCCCGGCCGTGATGCGGCATGAAGCCCTGTGCCGGATCGATGGTGATGGTGGTGATCTTTTCGGGCGTCGAATGCGCAACCTCTTCGATGTCCATGCCGCCTTCGGTGGATACGATCATGGCAACGCGGCCGGTAGCGCGGTCGACCAGCATCGACAGATAGTATTCGCTGGCAATGTCAACGCCGTCGGTCACGTAGAGGCGGTTGACCTGCTTGCCGGCATCACCCGTCTGTACGGTTACCAGCGTATTGCCGAGCATTTCCTTGGCATTGGCTTCCACGTCTTCGATGCTCTTCGACAGGCGTACGCCGCCTTTCGCATCGGGACCCAGTTCGGTGAACTTGCCCTTGCCGCGGCCGCCGGCGTGAATCTGTGCCTTCACGACGTAAAGCGGTCCGGGCAGCTTCTTCGCACCCTCCACGGCCTCTTCGACCGTCAGCGCGGCATGCCCTGCAGGTATGCCGATGCCATATTTCGCGAGCAGTTCCTTGGCCTGGTATTCGTGGATGTTCATGGTGGAGCGTCGTCCTTCGCGTCATGCGTTGGGGAAAGTGAGTTGCGAGGGCCCTAAGCATGTCTGGACGCGCTTGAAAAGGCCCGCTTTCGGGTGCAGGCAGCAGGCATTCTTTCATGATCGATAGTCAGCGCCTCGAATCCATCGTCTCCGAAGCAGGGAGGATCGCCTACGACCTCTGGCCGGGGGCGGGGAACGATCTGAATGCGTGGGAGAAAAAGCCCGGCGATCCGGTGTGCGAAGCCGATCTCGCAGTGGACGCTTTTCTCAAGCGGGAACTGGGGGCGCTGCTGCCATCGGCAGGCTGGCTGTCGGAAGAAACCGCCGACGATCCAGCGCGGCTGGACAATGATCTGATCTGGCTGGTCGATCCGGTCGACGGGACGCGCGATTTCATTCGCGGCCGTACCGGCTGGGCGGTTTCCGTTGCTTTGATCAGTGGCGGGCGCCCGCTCATCGGCACCTTGTGCGCCCCCGCGCGCAAGGAAACCTGGCAGGCGGTGGCGGGGCAGGGCGCCTACCGCAACGGCGACAGGCTTGCTGCCAGCACGCGCCAGGAATTCGCCGGCTCGCGGGTGCCCGCGCATGTCTTGCCGAAAGCGGATGCCGATCTGGTGACGGTCGATCAGCCCAACTCGATTGCCTTGCGCATCGCGATGGTCGCTGCAGACGAAGCGGACCTCGTGGCGACGGTGCGCTGGGGTTTCGAATGGGATATCGCCGCAGCGGGCCTGATCGCGCGCGAAGCAGGGGCGGCGGTCAGCGATGCCTTCGGCAAGAAGCTCGACTATAACAAGCGCGATCCCCGCGCCTTCGGCATACTCGCCAGCGCCCCCGGCATCCACGCCGCCGCGGTGGCACGGATCGCAACGCGCGTCGCGGCTGCACAATGAAAAAGGGGCCGGCGTAAACCGGCCCCAGTTGGTTGCGACAGCTCGAAGGGCTGTGGAGTATTACATTCCCTGCGATTGCGCGGCTTCGATGTCCCGCTGATCGAACGGAACGATCTTGATTTCGACGCGCCGGTTCAGCGGTTCGTTCACATTGTCGCCGGTCGAGACCTTGAGGCGGGTTTCGCCGAAGCCCATCCAGCGCACGCGCGAGGAGCTGACGCCCTGGGAGATCAGGTAGTTGGCCACGGCCTGTGCGCGCTGTTCCGACAGGCGCTGGTTCGTGGTGGCCGAGCCGGTCGTGTCGGTGTGACCGTATACGTCGATCAGGCTGTTGGGATACTGGCGCAGGCTGCCGGCCACGCGGTCGAGCAGATCGCGGAAGCCCGGCGAAATGGTGTAGCTGCCGGTCGAGAATGTGACGCCGTCGGGCAGGTTGACGAGAATGGCTTCGCCGCCATCGGTTTCGGAAACGTCGACGCCGGTGCCGGCGGTCTGTTCTTCCAGTTCCTTGATCTGCTGGTCCATCTTGTAGCCGATGACGCCGCCACCGATGCCGCCTGCTGCGGCGCCGATGATGCGGCCGGTCTTGCCGCCGATGAGCCCGCCGAGCAGGCCGCCTGCAACCGCGCCGCCGGCGCCGCCGAGCACGGTGCGCGAGACCTTGCGTTCGCCGGTGTTCGGATCGGTGACACAGGCTGATACGGTCAGCAGCGAAACGGCTGCAAGGCTGGCTGTGAGAATGCGTGAGTTCTTCATCTATTCTTCCCCTTTTCTGCGCGGCATCCGACCCATGGGGCGGCTCCGGGCGAGTGGTACCGGACGCGCCCACCCGCGTCGCTGTTCCTCAAACCTTTCAACGCCCCTGCCGTTCCACAGCCATGTCAGATAAGTTTCACGCGGGGCGCTGGCAGCGGCGCACTTTTGTGCTAGCCGTTGCCGCGTGACACCCTTTCCCTGGACAGACCTGCTGATCATCATCGGGCTGATCGTGCTCAACGGCGTCTTCGCCATGAGCGAGCTTGCCATCGTGTCGGCCAAGACATCGCGCCTCCAGCAGGCCGCCTCCAAAGGGAGCAAGGGCGCCGCCACGGCCATCTCCCTGGCATCCGATCCGGGTAAATTCCTGTCGACCGTGCAGATCGGCATCACGCTGGTCGGGATCATTTCGGGTGCCTATTCGGGCGCCAGCTTGGGCGGACCCACGGGCGAACGGCTCGCCATGCTGGGCGTGCCCCAGCAATATGCCGCGGAAATCGGCTTCGCGTCGGTCATCGCCATCACCACCTATGCCACGCTGGTCATCGGCGAGCTCGTGCCCAAGCAGATCGCGCTGCGGGCGGCGGTGCCCATCTCGCTGGTCATGGCGCGGCCCATGGCGATCCTGGCGCGCGTGGCGGCGCCGCTCGTGTGGCTGCTCGATGCGTCCTCGGGCGTGCTGATTCGCCTGCTCGGCGTGCGTCCTTCGGGGCAAAGCTCGGTCACGGCGGAAGAACTGCACATGCTCTTTGCCGAAGCCACCCGCAGCGGGGTGATCGAAAGCGAACAGCACCAGATGCTGCAGGGCGTCGTGCGCCTCGCCCAGCGGCCCGTACGCGAGCTTATGACCCCGCGTACCGAAGTCGACTGGATCGATGCCGATGCGGACGCGGCGGCCATTCGTGCGGCGATCGACACCAGCCCGCATTCGCTCATGCCCGTGGCGGAAGGCTCGGCCGACAGGGTGCTGGGCGTGGTCAAGGTGCGCGATATCCTGACGCGCCTGATCGCCAAGGAACCGATCGATCTGCGCGCCCTGATGATCAAGACCGAGGTCGTGCCCGATCAGCTGGATGCGGTCGATGCGCTGCGCGTGCTGCAGCAGGCCGAAATAGCGATGGCCATGGTGCATGACGAATACGGCCATCTCGACGGCATCGTCACCCCGGTCGATCTGCTCACCGCGCTGGTCGGCAATTTCCTCAGCGATCAGGACGGTGCCGAAGGTCCGGGCGTGGTCGAGCGGGAAGACGGCAGCCTGCTGGTCTCCGGCTCGCTCTCGGCCGATGTGCTCGCCGACCGGCTGGGCCTCGAATATGGCGACGATCGCGAATTCGGCACGGCGGCGGGCTACGCGCTGCATGTGCTCAAGCGCCTGCCCGGCGAAGGCGACTATTTCACCGATCAGGGCTGGCGTTTCGAAGTGGTCGACATGGACGGTCGCCGGATCGACAAGCTGCTGGTGAGCCGCGAGGCGGGCTGACGAGCTTGGCCAGGCCAACGGATTTCGAGATTCCTTAACTTGCGAACCCGCCTTTGCGGGTTCGTCCTCGCTGGACGTGCAGCGAGCTGCACCCGCTGCACCCGCTGCACCCGCTGCACCCGCTGCGGGCGGGCGGTCGCCCCTGCCGGACCTTCACCGGCCCGGATCTGGCGCACACCATACGACTGGCGAAAGTGCCCGAGCCGCAGGCGAGGCAAGGCCGACTGGCCGCCCGCAGCGATGCGCCCGAAGGGCGTGTGAGCGAGGACAGCCTAAGGCCGCACACGCGGCCGCCGGCGCATGAGGCTGAACAAAACCCGGGCTTCAGCCCGGTATCACCGCGCTTGCGGTTGCACCGTCGCCTTCGGGGGCGGCGATGATGTCGCGGGTCACTGCGCCCTTGGCGACGGTCGCGGTCTGCGGGTCGCCCACAGCGCTGCGAATGCCGGGTTCGGCGGCACCGGCGCGTTCCAGCATGCTGGTTTCCACGCCGCTACGGGCCTGCGGACCGCCGAACAACACGTCCAGCGTCTGGGCAGCGGCGCTGCCTTCGCTCGGGCGCGGGGCGCCGGGCTGGGGCGGCTGCAGGTTGAAATCGGGCGGAACCACCAGCGGCGCCTGGCGCTGCACGGCGAATTCATCGGGCCGGTTGCGGTCGAGAAGGCCCCCGCTGCCGCAGGCTGCGGTCATGGCGCCGAGGCCGGCCATCAGGGCGATTCGGGCGAATTTGATCATCACTTGCTCTCCGCGGCATCGGCCGCCTTGCTGTTCATGAGGCCATCGACCTCCGCCTTGTCCTTGTCGCCCATGAAGAAGGCACGCGCAAGGACGATGACGACACCGATGGTGATAGCCGCATCGGCTACGTTGAAAATGAGGAAGGGGCGGAATTCCCCGAAATGCAGATCGGCGAAATCGACGACATAGCCGAGATCGTAGCGATCCTTGATATTGCCCAGCGCCCCGCCAAGGATCAGCGACAGTGCCAGGATATCCGCCAGCAGCTTCTCGCGCATCATCCACACCGTCACCACCAGGGCGATCAGCGCGGTCACGAGCACCAGGCCCCAGCGCATTTCCGGACTGGTCGCTTCGAACATGCCCAGCGACACGCCGAAATTGCGGGTGAAGCGCAGGTCGAAGAAGGGCAGGATTTCCATCGCATCGCCGACACGGTCGATGCCCAGCCCCTTGGTGACGTAATTCTTGGTCAGCTGGTCCACCACGAAGATGGCCAGTGCCGTCACGCAGCCGATGATGCGGTTCTTCATGATCGGGTTCATCGGGCGGCATCCAGTTGGGCGACGACGGGCTCGCAGCGGTCGCATAGATCGCCGTCTTCCGTCACGGAAGGAAGCAGGCGCCAGCAGCGCCCGCATTTGTTTTCGGATGTCCGTGTGACCGTCACATCCGCGCTATCGCTACGCGTCACTGACGCGGTGATGAACAGTTCGGCCAGATCATCGTCGCTGAAACCTTCCGGCACAGCGTCGGCGGGAACGATTACATCGGCTTCCAGGCCGGACCGGATGACCTTTTCGCGCCGCAGCGGTTCGATCGCTTCCATCACGTCTTCGCGCAAGGCGCGCAGCTTGTCCCACTTCGCCCCGTCCGCGGTGACGCCCGGCACGCCCGGCCACTCCAGCAGGTGGACGCTGCCGCCATCCGGATAGCGCGTGCTCCACACTTCTTCCGCCGTAAAGACCAGCACCGGCGCGGCATAGCGGACCAGCGCATGGAACAATATGTCCAGCACGGTGCGATAGGCGTTGCGGCGCACCGAATCCGGTCCGTCGCAATAGAGGCTGTCCTTGCGGATATCGAAATAGAAGGCCGACAGGTCTTCGTTGCAGAAATCGACCAGCAGGCGGGTATAGGCGTTGAAGTCGTAATCCTCGACCGCCTTGCGCAGCTTGCCGTCCAGATCGGCCAGCAGGGCCAGGACATAGCGTTCCAGCTCGGGGATTTCCCCGGCATCGCCCATGTCGCCCACGAAACCGTCCAGCGCGCCCAGCAGATAGCGGAAGGTATTGCGCAGTTTGCGATACTGGTCGCCCACGCCCTTGAGGATTTCATCGCCGATGCGGTGATCCTCGGTGAAATCGACGCTCAGCGCCCACAGGCGGATGATGTCGGCGCCATACTGTTCCATCACCTTCAGCGGGTCGATGGTATTGCCAAGGCTCTTGGACATCTTGCGCCCGTCGCTCGCCATGGTGAACCCATGGGTCAGGATCTGGTCGAAGGGCGCGCGGCCGCGCGTCGCGCAGCTTTCCAGCAGGCTCGACTGGAACCAGCCGCGGTGCTGGTCGCTGCCTTCCAGATAGAGGTCGGCGGGCCACTGCATGTCCGGCCAGCGTCCCGATTCGAGGACGAAGGCGTGGGTGCAGCCCGAATCGAACCAGACGTCGAGAATGTCGGTGACCATCTCGTAATCGTCGGGATTGTGCGCGGAACCGAGGAATTCGGCCTTGCGCGCCTCGTCCCAGGCATCGACGCCCTCTTCGCGTACGGCAGCGATCACGCGGGCGTTCACGTCTGCATCCTGCAGATATTCGCCCGTGCCGTTCTTCACGAACAGCGTGATCGGCACGCCCCAGGCGCGCTGGCGGGACAGCACCCAGTCGGGGCGGCCCTCGACCATCGAACCGATGCGGTTGCGGCCCTTTTCGGGGACGAAGCGCGTGTCGGCGATGGCTTGCAGGGCACGGCTGCGCAGCGTGCCGCCACCGGCAAGGTCCTTGTCCATCGGCACGAACCATTGCGGCGTGCAGCGATAGATGACCTTGGCCTTGCTGCGCCAGCTATGCGGATAGGAATGCTGGTAGTCGTCGCTGGCGGACAGCAGCCCACCGGCTTCGCGCAGGTCCGAACAGATCGGGCCTTCGGGCGAATTGAACGGCTTGTTGATGACGCTGCGGCGGCGTTCCTTGCCGTCCGCGTCCACATCGCCCGCACCCAGCCATTCCCAGTCGTCGCGATAACGTCCGTCGGCCATGACGGCGAACACCGGTTCGATGTCATGCTTGCGGCACAGCAGGAAATCGTCCTCGCCGTGATCGGGCGACATGTGGACCAGACCCGTACCGCTGTCGGTGGTGACGAAGTCGCCCGGCAGGAAGGGGCGGGGCTTGGCGTAGAATCCGCCGAGCTTGTGCATCGGGTGGCGCGCGACCGTTCCGGCGAGGTCGGAGCCTTTGAATATCTGGAGATTCTCATCCCACTTATCGGCGTCGGGCCATGGTTCGGACGGTTGTCCACTCGGAACGGTGGTTATGCGAGTGATAAACTCAGCAGCAAGCTCGCGGGCCACCAGATATTTGGCGTTCGGCCAGCTGATAAGCGCGTATTCAATGTCCGGCCCATAGGCCAAAGCCTGGTTGACCGGGATCGTCCAAGGCGTTGTGGTCCAGATCACCGCATGCGCGCCGACCAGTTCTTCGATCGGGCTCTCGGTGATCTCGAACGCGACATCGATCTGCGTGCTGGTGATGTCCTCGTATTCGACTTCGGCTTCGGCCAGCGCGGTTTCTTCCACCGGGCTCCACATCACCGGCTTCGAACCGCGATAGAGATTGCCCGCTTCGGCGAACTTCATCAGCTCGGCCACAATGGTCGCCTCGCTGTCGAACTGCATGGTCAGATAGGGATTGTCCCAGTCCGCCATGATGCCCAGCCGCTTCAGCTGTTCGCGCTGCACATCGACCCAGTGCTGCGCATAGGAGCGGCATTCGGCGCGGAATTCCTTCGCCGGGACCGCTTTCTTGTCCAGCTTCTTCTTGCGGTACTGTTCTTCGACCTTCCACTCGATCGGCAGGCCGTGGCAGTCCCAGCCCGGAACATAGGGCGCATTCTTGCCCAGCAGGTTCTGCGTGCGGCAGACCATGTCCTTCAGCGTGTGGTTCAGCGCATGGCCGATATGCATGTCGCCATTGGCGTAGGGCGGACCATCGTGGAAGATGAACTTCTCGCGGTCGGCGCGTGCCTCGCGCAGCTGCTGATACAGCCCGTCCGATTCCCAGCGTGCAGCAATGCCCGGCTCCTTCTGGGGGAGGCCGGCCTTCATGGGGAAATCGGTCTTCGGCAGGAAGACGGTATCTCGGTAATCGCGCTTTTCGGACATAGGTGCTGGCCGTTAGGGCAAAGCAGCCGTGTAGGAAAGTGCGGAGTGGCCTGCCCGCCCGCCTCTCACCGTCATCTCCGCGCAGGCGGGGATCCGGCGCGGGGGCCACTGCATTTCCAGGCTGGATTACAGCCTGCGCGCGAATGACGAGTCGCTAAACCGGCGCCAGCAACCGCCGCGCTTCGTCGCAATCCCTGTCCATCTGCGCCACCAGCGCGTCGAGACTGTCGAACTTCGCCTCGCCGCGCAGGAAGTGATGGAAGGCGACTTCGATCTCCTGCCCGTAGAGATCGCCCGAAAAATCGAAGAAATAGGGCTCCAGCAATTCCTTGGGCGGATCGAACTGGGGCCGCACGCCGATATTGGCCGCGCCCTTCAGCTCCTGCCCGGTCGACAGGATGCGCCCGGTCACGGCGTAAATGCCGTATCTGGGGCGCAGGTAATGTTCCACCGGCAGGTTCGCCGTGGGATAACCGATCTCGCGACCGCGCTTGTCGCCATGCTGGACCACGCCGCGAATGGCGAAGGGGCGGGTCAGCAGCCGCGCCGCTTCCTGTGGATCGCCGTCGCGCAGGGCATTGCGCACGCGGCTCGACGATACGGCCTCGCCGCCATCCAGCACGGGCGGCACCGCACGCGCCTCGATCCCGACGTCCTTGCCCAGGCTGACCAGCCTGTCGAAATTGCCGCCGCGCGCCTTGCCGAAGGTGAAATCCCCGCCCGTCACCACGCCTGCCACGCCCAGATGGTCGCCCAGCAGCCGCTGCACGAAATCCTCTGCCGTGGTTCCGGCCAGTTCGCCGTCGAAATGGAACACCAGCATCGCGGTCGCCCCGGCGGCGAGGTACAGCTCCTGCCGCTGTTCCAGCGTCGTCAGCCGGAAGGGCGGGGCATCGGGCTGGAAATGGCGCACGGGGTGCGGATCGAAAGTGGCGATGATGGCCGGTCGGCCTTCCTCGCGCGCCCAGCGGATCGCCTCGCCTGCCACGGCCTGGTGGCCCAGGTGGAAACCGTCGAAATTGCCCAGCGCCACGATCGCGCCGCGCAGGCTTTCAGGCAATGGCTCGCGGTGGTCGAGGAACCTCACGCGGCATACTCCCGCGCCCGTTCCAGCGTGACGAAGCTGTAGGCGGGGGCATCGCCTTCGGCAGGGTGGTCCTCGCGGGCGATCTCGCGCCATTCGGGTCCGGGGGCGGGCATGAAGGTATCGCCTTCGAAATCGGCATGGATGTCGGTCAGCTCGATCCGGTCGGCCAGCGGCATGAAGACATCGAAAATCGCCGCGCCGCCGATCACTGCCGCCTGTTCGGCAGTGTTCGACGCCAGATCAAACGCTTGATTGACATCCCTCGCCAGTTCGGCGCCGGTCGAATCCCAGCGCTCCCGGCGGGTCAGTACGATGTGCCTGCGGCCCGGCAACAGGCCCGGAAGGCTCTCGAAAGTCTTGCGTCCCATGATCATCGGCTTGCCCATGGTCAGCGCCTTGAACCGCTTCAGATCGGCCGGCAGATGCCACGGCAACGCCCCGTCCCGACCGATGCAGCCATTGGCCGCGCGGGCATAGATCAGGAACAGCTTCACCGTTCCAGCTTCGTTACATGGCCCATCTTGCGCCCGTCGCGAACCTCGGCCTTGCCATAGTCGTGCAGATGCGTGTCGGGCTGACTAAGCCATTGTTCGGTTTCGAGAATATCGCGCCCGATGATGTTCGTCATGGTCACCGACCTGGCGACCGTGGCGGTGTCGCCCAGCGGCAGTCCGGCCACGGCGCGGATGTGATTTTCGAACTGGCTCGTGGCCGCGCCCTCGATCGTCCAGTGCCCCGAATTGTGGACCCGCGGTGCCATCTCGTTGAACACCGGCCCATCCCGCGTGGCGAAGAATTCCAGCGTCAGCACGCCTACATAGCGCAGCGCATCGGCCACCTGCCGCGCCAGCTCCCGCGCCTCGCCGACCTGCGCCGCGATGGCTTCGCCAGCGGGCAGGGACGAAGTCGCAAGAATGCCGTGATCATGCGAATTGCGCGTGGAATCCCAGAAGCGGATTTCCCCGTCCTGCCCGCGGACCAGGATGACCGAAAACTCGGCCTCGAATTCGACGAAAGCTTCGTAAATCAAGGGCATGTCCGGCAGGTTCAGACCTTGGGCATCGCGGTCCGAACCAATGCGCCACTGGCCCTTGCCGTCATATCCGTCGCGCCGCGTCTTGAGAATGCCCGGTGCGCCCAGAGTGTCGATCGCGGCTTCCAGATCGGCGCGCGAATCGATGCGGGCATACGCCGCCGGTCGGCCGCCGAGCCCTTCGACGAAGCGCTTCTCGTTCAGCCGGTCCTGCGCGGTTTCGAGCGCGCGCGGATGCGGGAATATCCGGTCTTCGGGGATAGACGCCGCCGTGGCGACGGGCACGTTCTCGAATTCCCAGGTGACGGCATCGCATTGCGCCGCGAAGGCGGCGACTGCGGCTGCATCGTCCCATTTGTTGGTGAAGATGTCGTCGCACACGTCGCTGACGACATTGTCGCCCTCGGGCGCGTAGGCGATGCAGCGATAGCCGAGCTGGGCCGCGCTGACCGCCATCATCCGGCCAAGCTGGCCGCCACCCAATATCCCGATCGTGCTGCCGCGCTTCAGCATCAACCGACGGGACGCTCGGTCACGGCCGCACTGCGGGCCGCGCGCCAGTCCTGTAGGCGCTGCGACACGGCGGTATCGTGATTGGCAAGAATGGCCGCGGCCAGCAGCCCCGCATTGGTCGCCCCTGCCTTGCCGATGGCCAGCGTCCCCACGGGAACCCCGGCCGGCATCTGGACGATCGACAGCAGGCTGTCCTGCCCCGAAAGCGCCTTGGACTGCACCGGCACGCCGAGCACGGGAATATGGGTGAGCGCGGCGATCATGCCGGGAAGGTGGGCCGCACCGCCGGCGCCGGCGATGATGACTTCGAAACCCGCGTCCGCCGCACCCTTGGCAAAATCGTACATCCGGTCGGGCGTGCGATGCGCGGATACGATGCGCACGTCGCTTTCCACGCCGAGCTCGTCGAGCACTTCTACAGCGCAGGTCATGGTTTCCCAGTCGGACTGGCTACCCATGACGATGGCAACTTTGGCGCCCATCCTTACGAATCCTTGAGGTAGTAGCGTTCGCCCGACACCTTCGTGCCCTCGAACTCGTAGACGATCGGCTGACCGGTCGGGATTTCGAGCCCGGTAATCTCGTCATCCGAGATGGCGGACAGGTGCTTGACCAGCGCGCGCAGGGAATTGCCGTGGGCGGAGATGATGACCGTCTCGCCTTTGCCCAGCAGCGGCAGAATGGCTTCTTCCCAATAAGGCAGGACGCGTTCGATCGTCAGCTTGAGGCTTTCGGTGCGCGGCACGTCGATCCCGGCATAGCGCGGATCCTCGGCGAGATCGAATTCGCTGCCGGCTTCCATTTCCGGCGGGGGGACGTCGAAACTGCGGCGCCAGACGTGGACCTGTTCATCGCCGTGCTTTTCGCGCGTCTGCTGTTTGTCGAGCCCGGTCAGACCACCGTAATGCCGCTCGTTCAGGTGCCAGTCGCGCGTCACTGGGATCCACAGACGGTCGCAGGCTTCGAGTGCGATGTTGAGCGTCTTGATCGCCCGCTTCTGAAGGCTGGTGAAAGCCGTGGTGGGCAGGACGCCCTTGGCTTTCATCAATTCGCCGGCTTCACGCGCTTCGGCTTCACCTTTTTCGGTCAGGTCGACATCCCACCAGCCGGTGAAACGGTTGGCGAGGTTCCACTCGCTCTGTCCGTGGCGAACGAGGATCAGTTTCGACATGATTACTCCGGTTTCCCCTAGGAGCAGTGCGCGTTAGCGCTCTGTTTCTTCATTGGGAAGGCCTGTCTGGTCCGATTCGCTGATTTCGCGCCCCTGCGCTTTCCTGCGTCGCAGGTTCTCGCGAAGTTTTGCGGCGAGGCGTTCCTCACGGCTCGATTTGTTTTTCTCACTGGCCATGCAGAAAGCCTTCGCCAATTTTGCCTCCGGGCTCAAGCGAAGGTTGACTTATGCTCCGCGTCTGCCAATAGCGCGCGCCTCCACCCCGCGAGCCTTTCTCGCGGCGACATGTGCTGCTGTAGCTCAGTGGTAGAGCGCACCCTTGGTAAGGGTGAGGCCGGGAGTTCAATCCTCCCCAGCAGCACCATTTTCCCGGAAAATGGAATGTCCAGTGTTCGCCCCGCCCGCAGAGATGCCGGCGCGATGCGAAAGCCGATTGTATCGGCGTGCTGTATTGCCTAGCTAGCACGGTATGGATGAAGCCGACGATCTGACCCCGCTCGACCCTGCTTACAAATCGATGCTGCGCCTGCAGTTCGCGATCGTGGGGGTTGTATTGCTGGTGGCCGCCACCATTGCGGAATTCGCAATCCCGGGCTGGACCGGGGCGGTTTGGATCCCGGCTCTGCTCGTTGCCACCTATGCGCTCGTCCGTGTGCCGTTGAGGCGTTACAATGCGCGCGGATATTCACTGGCGGAGGAAAGACTGCGGGTGGTTCGCGGCGTTTTCTTCCGTGCCGATACGGTCGTCCCGTTTGGCCGCGTCCAGCACATCGATGTGGGGCAGGGGCCGCTGGAACGCGCTTATGGCTTGGCTACGCTGACCGTCCACACGGCGGGCACGCACAACGCTTCGGTATCGCTTCCCGGCCTGCGCCATGCAGATGCGACAGCCATGCGCGAAGATATCCGCGCGGCAATCAGGCGCGACACGCGGTGACCGAACCGTTGGAGGACACGCCCCGCAGAACAGACCCGCGCACGTTTGCAGTGCGGGCTGTGGCCATGCTTTCCCAGCTTGTCCTGCCACTCGTCGTCGGCGGATTCACCATCCTGGACAAAGGGGATTTCGGCGATGCCTTGCTCTACTTCCTCCCCCTTGTCGTGCTGGCGGTCGGAGCGAACATATTCTTCGCCTATCTGCGTTGGGCGCGCTTCACCTATACGGTCGGAGCAGACGACATCCGGGTGGAAAGCGGGGTTCTGTCGCGCGAGGCGCGGTCGGTACCGTATGAGCGAATTCAGGATGTCAGCATTGAACAAAAGTTCGTGCCGCGGCTGTTCGGGCTCGTCGAGGTAAAATTCGAGACCGGGGCGGGCGGGGGCGACGACCTGAAACTTGCCTATCTGCCGGAGGTCGAGGGCGAGCGCCTGCGGGAACTCGTCCGGTCCCGGCGTGATGGCAGTTCGCTACCCGAGCAGAATATCGACACCGATATCGCGCCCGAGCCGGATGCCCGACTGCTCTATGAAATGGGGCCTGGGCGCGTGCTTACTTTCGGCCTGTTCGAATTCTCGCTTGCCGTCGTCGCGGTCGTCGCGGGCGCCGCGCAGCAACTCGATTTCCTGCTGCCGTTCGAAGTCTGGGACTGGCGCTCGTGGCGCGAACAGATAGCCGGACCCGGCCAATGGCTGGCTGGCCTCGGAGTGCTTGCCCAGCTTGTCGGGGGTGTGATCGCCGTGGGTTCGCTGATCTTCATCGGTGTCGCAACGGGAGTGGTACGAACGGTCCTTCGCGAATGGGGATTCCGGCTGGAGCGAACCGACAAGGGTTTGCGGCGCAGGCGCGGGCTGCTGACGCGCACCGATCTCGTCATGCCGGTGCACCGGGTGCAGGCGCTGCGGCTCAGCACGGGGTTGGTCAGGCGGTGGTTCGGCTGGCATTCCCTGAAGCTCGTCAGTCTCGCCAGCGATAGCGGGTCCGCCAATCACGAAGCGGTACCTTTCGCCAGGCTAAAAGAGATTTCGCCGGTAGTGGCCGAAACCGGGTTCGAACTGCCGGGCGCGGAAATCGAGTGGCATCGCTCATCCCGGCGCTATCGGATCGACGGCTTTCTCATCGGATTTTTCCTGATGAGCGCGATTGCCGCGGCGCTGTTCGTGGCTGGCAATGCATATCTCGCATTGCTGCCGATAATAGCCGGAGGCGGATGGTTTGCCCTGCACGAATATATGCGCTGGCGCTGGGATCGGCATGCGCTGGGGCGACGCCAGTTATATGCCCGGCACGGCTGGTTCGCGCCAAGCATGGCCATTGCATCGCGCGAAAAGCTGCAATCGGTCGAAATCGTCCGCAATCCCTTGGCGCGCGTGCGAGGCTATGCCGACATCAGGTTTGGGCTTGCCGGGGGACACCTGCGAATGCGGGGTATCGCGCTGGCGGACGCAATGCGCATCCGCGACGCGGTTCTTTCCAGCATGGGCGAGCAGGATTTTTCCGAGGTTGTGGAAGCCGGTTCGCAATCTGCCTAGGCGCGCAAGTCTTCCCATTCGGGATGGCGGTCGAATTGCGCGGCGACATAGGAACAACTCGGGATGATCTTGAAGCCTTTGTCGCGTGCGTCGTCTATAAGGGCGTCCACCAGTTTTGCGGCGATACCCTTCCCGCGCATGTCCGGCGCGACGATCGTGTGGTCGGCGTCGCGCGCGCCATTGCGCAGTGTCCATGTCAGTTTGCCTGCGTGCGTACCATCGCCGTCGCGTGCGACATACTGACCGCTCGTTTCGTTATCCTCGTTGCTTATAGCAATCGGTGAAGTTTCCATCGTTCCGTTATTCCTTCCTGTGCAAGCAATGCGCCGGTGGTTATGGGCGTTCCGATGCAGTTCCTATCCGATAATGCCGCCTCGGTTCACCCGGCCATCTGGGATGCCCTGAAGGCCGCGGACGCACCCGATTCGCCTTATGACGGGGATGGTCTGAGCAATGCTCTCGACCAGAGACTTTCCGACCTGTTCGGCAAGCCATGTGCGGTTCTGTGGGTAGCTACGGGGACGGCAGCCAACTGTCTTGCCCTGGCAACCATGGTTCAGCCGCATGGGGGAATCGTCTGCCACGAAGAAGCCCATATCGAAATGGACGAAGGGGGCGCGCCTGGCTTCTATCTTCACGGCGCAAAGCTGCTGCTGGCGAAGGGCGATGGCGCCAAGTTGTCGCCCGATGCGATCCGCGCCGTCGTCGACCCGATCCGCGACGATGTGCACCAGGTTCAACCGCACGCCATCTCTATCACTCAAGCCAGCGAATATGGCATGACCTATCGGCCCGAAGAGGTTGCGGCCATCGTGGCGCTGGCGCGAGAGCGCAAACTCGCAATCCATATGGATGGCGCCCGTTTTGCCAATGCCGTTGCCTTTCTGGAATCCACTCCGGCTGAAGCAGCAGGAGATGTTGACGCATTGAGCTTCGGATTCATCAAGAACGGCGGTCTCGGGGCCGAGGCAATCGTGTTCTTTGACGCCGCTCTGGCCGATGTGGCCCGTTACCGCCGCAAGCGTGCCGGGCACTTGCAATCCAAGGGCCGGTTTCTTGCCGCGCAGCTTCACGCCATGCTGGACGGCGATATCTGGCTGACCAATGCGCGCCATGCCAATGCTGCGGCTCAGGAAATCGCCGCTGGTTGCGAGGAGCGATTGATGCATGCAGTGGAAGCGAACGAATTGTTCGTGCGCTGCACTGCAGACGAACGCCAGGCGCTGCGCGAAAAGGGTTTCGGCTTTTACGACTGGGGCGACGATGCTGCCCGCTTCGTTACGGCATGGAATACGCCTGAAGAAGACGCGTCCGCTCTGGCAAAGGCGCTCGCCGCGCTATGAGTACGCCTGTAGAGGGCGAAAGCCTGTTTACGCCCCGTAATTTCGCCGCATTTCTGCTTGTCAGCGTGATCTGGGGCGGGACCTGGCTGGTGATACGCGACCAGATCGCCAGCGTCCCGGCGAGCTGGTCGATCTCCTATCGCTTCATCGTGGCGGCCCTCGGCATGTTCGCCCTGGCTGCAATCCGGCGGGAAAGACTGTCTCTCGCGCCGGGTGGCATGCGCTGGGCCTGTTTGTTGGGCCTGTTCCAGTTCACGCTCAATTTCGCCTTCGTTTACAATGCCGAAAGCTATATCACTTCGGGTCTCGTGGCAGTCATGTTCGCACTGCTGGTCGTTCCCAATGCGATCTTTGGGCGCGTTTTTCTGGGCCAGCAGATCACCGGGCCGTTCATTGTCGGCTCGGCGATCGCGGCAATTGGTGTCGCGCTGCTTTTCGCCCATGAATGGCAGTCTTCACCCGCGACCTTGAGCGAAGTGCTGCTCGGTGCCGGGCTGACGGTTTGCGGCATTCTTTCGGCCAGCGCTGCCAATATCACGCAGGCAATGGAGGGTGCGAAGAAGCAGCCCTTTCTCGCCCTGCTGGCGTGGTCGATGGCCATTGGCGTGGTGATCAACAGCGTGTTTGCATGGGCAACGTCGGGGCCGCCGCAATTCGATACACGCACCTCATACTCGCTCGGTATCCTGTATCTCGGGCTTGCCGGTTCGGTGGTGACTTTCCCGCTGTATTATGGCCTGGTTCGCAAAATCGGGGCCGGTCAGGCGGCCTACAGTTCGGTAATCGTACCGGTAGTGGCCATGGTCCTTTCGACCCTGTTCGAAGGGTTCGTGTGGGGACCGCTGCCGGCAGCCGGGGCCGTCATTACGCTATCGGGAATGGTGATCGCCATGCGCGGACGGGCAAGCCCGCCGCCGCGCCGTGCTACGCCTGAGCCCTGATCGCGGCCAAACCTTCGCGATACGTCGGATAGCGCGGGGTCCAGCCGAGCAACCGCTTCGCCTTGCCGTTGGCCACACGGCGATTTTCGGCGTAGAAACCGCGCGCCATCGGCGAAAGGTCGGCCTCCTCCATCGTCTGTAACGGCGGAGGCGGCACGTCCAGAAGCCGCGCAGCCTCTTCGATCACTGCGTTCTGGCTGGTCGGCAGATCGTCCGCGACATTATAGGCCCCCGGCGGGGCCTCGCTTTCGAAAGCGGCCACCACCCCTGAAACGATATCGTCCACGTGGACCCGGCTGAAGACTTGGCCCGGCAGGTCGATCCGGTGTCCTTTGCCCTCTGCCACCCGGTCGAGTGCGCTGCGCCCGGGGCCATAGATGCCAGGCAGGCGGAACACCCGCGCCTCCATCTCAAGCCACCGCGCGTCGCAATGCGCCCGGGCAGCTCGCCGCCCAGTTCCGGTTGGAGATGCTTCGTCGACCCAAGCGCCGCCGGCATCGCCGTAAACGCCGGTGGACGAGAGGTAAAAGAGCGACTTTCCATGCAAGGCATGGCCATAGGCATCCAGCACCGGATCGCTATCACCGGACGGCGGAACGGAACTCAGGATGTGGGTTGCCCGAGCGAGGGCCGCAGTCACTGCGTGCGAATCATCGAAGCTGACATTGCCCGAACTCCCCGTCGCGTCGACGTGCCAGCTACGCGCTTGCACCAAGCTGGCGATGCGGGATGCCGTATAACCGAGACCGAAGATAAGCAGCCTGCTCATTCGCTGCCGGGTGGGCCGCATACAGGGCCGTCGAAAGCGCGAAGGAAGGTGGCAATCGAGTTCAGCATCGGACGCGTTCGGTGCGGGAGCAGGTCGTTGCTGTCAATCGGACAGAACCTGCGACCTGCCGATTGAACGCAAGGCCTCGACGGGCGTTGCATTGGGTGACAGAGCATTTTCGCCCGGAAAAACGACAGGACATTCATGGATATTGCGCGCACTCCCGCTTCGCCCGACGGCAACCCCGAAATGGCCGATGCAGCGTTTGAACCCAAGGCGCCGCCCGAAATACAGCGCTCAGATTATACGCCTTTTGCGTGGTTGATCCCGACGATCAGGATGGAGTTCGATCTGGGCCTCGATAAAACGCGTGTGGTCACCAGGCTTGATGTCGAACGCAATCCGGATGCCGACGCTTCCCCGACAATTCGCCTGAACGGCGATAGTCTCGAACTCGTGTCGATCACTTGCGACGGAGGCGATTGTGCAGGGCATATGCTGGACGGCGACGATCTCGTAGTCACGCTGGAAGGCGAGCGGCATACACTCGAAATCGTCACCGAACTGGACCCGTCCGACAATTCGCAACTGATGGGGCTGTACGCCTCCAATGGCATGCTTTGCACGCAATGTGAGGCGGAAGGCTTTCGCCGAATCACATTCTTCCCGGATCGCCCGGATGTGCTCAGCACCTACACTGTGCGAATGAGCGGGCCGAAAGCGCAGTTCCCTGTACTGCTGTGCAACGGCAACCGCACCGATGCTGGCGAAGAAGGTGGCACGCACTGGGCGGAATGGCACGATCCTTGGCCCAAGCCTTCCTATCTCTTCGCTCTGGTGGCCGGCGACCTCGTCGCTCGGACAGACAGTTTCACAACTGCCAGCGGCCGCAAGGTGGAACTGAACGTCTGGGTCCGGGACGGAGATCTCGATCGGACCGAGCATGCAATGGAGAGCCTGAAGCGATCCATGAAATGGGACGAGGAGACGTTCGGGCGCGAATACGACCTCGATCTGTTCAATATCGTCGCGGTTTCGGACTTCAACATGGGGGCGATGGAGAACAAAGGGCTCAATATCTTCAACACGAAGTATGTCCTCGCCGATCCCGACACCGCCACCGACGGCGATTACGATGGGATCGAGGGTGTGATCGGCCACGAGTACTTCCACAACTGGTCGGGAAACCGAATCACTTGCCGCGACTGGTTCCAGCTGAGCCTCAAGGAAGGCTTCACCGTGCTACGCGACCAGTTGTTCAGTCAGGATATGGGCAGTGCGCCGGTCAAGCGCATCGAGGATGTCCGCGTATTGCGCGGCGTACAGTTCCCCGAGGATTCCGGTCCTCTCGCGCATCCGATCCGGCCAGACTCCTATCGCGAAATAAGCAACTTCTACACGGCAACCATCTACAACAAGGGCGCCGAAGTCATTCGCATGATGCGGACCATGGCGGGCGAAGAGCGGTTCCGCCGCGGGACCGACCTCTATTTCGATCGTCACGATGGCGAAGCTGCGACATGCGAGGATTTCGTCAAATCCATCGAAGATGGTACCGGCATGGACCTGACCCAGTTCCGCCGCTGGTATTCGCAGGCGGGCACGCCGAAGGTAAGGGTGGCGCTTGAGCATGCGGGCAACAGCGCGACGCTGAAGCTTTCGCAAACCATTCCTGCCACTCCCGGTCAGCCCGACAAAAAGCCCATGCCGATTCCCCTGAAGGTCGCGTTGTTCGACCGTCAGTCGGGTGAGAACAGGGGCGAAGAACTCATCGTTCTCGATCAGGACAGCGCAATTTTCACGTTCGATGGCTTTGCGCAGAGGCCGGTGCTGTCGATCAATCGGACATTTTCAGCGCCGGTTTCGATCGAGCGCGACGTATCGCGGGATGATCTCGTGTTTCTTGCTGCGCAGGACGATGATCCGTTCGCCCGGTACGAAGCAATGCAGGAACTCATGACCGGCTATCTCGTCGGCGCAGTGACGGGCGATCTTGACGATACTGGCTGCAAGGCGGCGCGCGGCGACATAGCGCAGGCAATGAAATCGGTGATTGAAGACGATCGTCTCGAAGACCTCATGCACGGCGAACTGATGTCGATGCCAAGCCAAGCCTATATCGCAGAGCAGATGCTGGTTGCCGATCCTGGCCGAATTCATGCCGAGCGGGAGGCGCTGAAGGCCGATCTCGGCGATCGGCTGGCGTCACAGTTCCACGCTCTTTACGATCGGGTCGAGGGCCTGCCGTTCTCGCTGGATGCAGACGCCAAGGGCGCGCGAAAGGTTAAGACGCTGGTGCTAAGCTATGCCGCTGCCAGCGATCCCGCAAAGGCAGCCGAACTCGCTGCCTATCAGTACGACCATTCGGACAATATGACCGATCGTCAGGGCGCTTTGATGGTCCTTGCCGGCTTGGACAGCCCGGAACGCACCGACAAGCTGCAAGATTTTTACAATCGCTACGCAGGCAATGCGCTGGTCATCGATAAATGGTTCGCGTTGCAGGCCAGTTCGCTTCATCCGCACGCCATCGATCATGTGAAAGCTCTGCGCGCTCACCCGGACTTCACGTTGAAGAACCCGAACAGAGTGCGCTCGCTCTATATGGCCTTCGCGGCAAATCCTTCCGCATTTCACGCGGCGGATGGCGAGGGCTATGACATGATCGCCGACCTCGTTCTGGAACTCGATCCGATCAATGCGCAGACGGCAGCCCGCTTTATTCCGTCCCTGGGGCGCTGGCGCCGCATCGAAGAAGGGCGCGCCAAGTTGATGCGCGACGCGCTCGAAAGAGTTGCTGCTGCGCCGAAACTCTCGCGCGACACGTTCGAGCAGGTCACGCGTTCGCTGGGATGATCGCGTGGTGAGTGGTTTCCTGAAGGCCGACCTGCTCGATGGCATTCCCCATGGCTTCTCGACGTCGGCTGGTCTGGAAGCCGACGACATAGTCCGCGGCGCGAATTTGATGTGTCCGCGCCAGATACATTCGGCGACGGTCGTGATCGTCGATGAGCCATGGCCCGAACCACCGCAAGCCGATGCGCTCGTCACCGCCAGGCGGGGTATCGCATTGGGCATTGTCACCGCCGATTGTGCTCCGGTCTTGCTGAGCGATGCCAAAGCCGGCGTTGTTGGTGCAGCGCATGCTGGCTGGCGCGGAGCAGTCGGCGGCGTGCTGGAGCACACGGTGGCGGCGATGGTGTCGCTGGGTGCACATGCACCCGATATCAAGGCGGCAATCGGCCCCACGATCGCGCAGGGCAGCTACGAGGTCGATCAGGGATTTCGCGAACAGTTCGACAATCGCGATGCGCGATTCTTCGCAACCGGGCGTCCCGGGCATTACCAGTTCGATCTACCGGCCTATGTGTACCAGTGCCTAAGCGATACAGGCGTCCGCGATATCGAGGATCTGCGCGAAGACACTTATGCGCAGCCCCATCGCTTCTTCTCGTTCAGGCGCGCAACGCATTGGGGCGAGGAAACCGGGCGCAGGCAGCTCAGTGTCATCGCACTACCCGTGTGATCCCTGCCGCGATTGCACCTTGACGTACAAAGCTTGCCAAAATGGCGGTTGGCAACCTGCCGCATAGCGGCTAGAGGCGCGTCCAAACCGGGCACACTGGGGGCTTCCGCGCACGTACCGTATATTCGGGCGTACCGGCTTTCGGATAGGTCCGGCCATGGATTCGCACTCTGCGCCTAACCCGTCCGGGCCACGGCGCAATACCAAGGCAGGCAAGGCAAAGCGCTGATGGCAGACACCGCTGCAACCGCAACTTCCGAAACGGCAGTCGTTACCGATGACGGTATCCGCCGCCGTGACTTTCTCGACATCGCTGCAGTCAGTGCTGCGGGTATCGGCGGTCTTGCCGTCGTATATCCGTTGATCAGCCAGATGGCGCCGTCGAAAGACGTCCTTGCCGCCAGTTCGACGGAAGTCGATGTCTCGGCGATCGAGCCGGGACAGGCCATCAAGGCAGTATTTCGCAAGCAGCCGCTGTTCGTGCGTCGCCTGACGGGTGCTGAAATCCAGGCGGCCAACGCCGTCGATGCCAGCAGCTTGCGGGATCCGCAGACTCTCGAGGAGCGGACGAAGGAAGGTCACGAAGACATGCTCGTGACCATGGGGGTCTGTACTCACCTCGGCTGTGTTCCCCTCGGTGCCGCCGAAGGCGAAGTCAAAGGCGAATACGGCGGCTATTTCTGCCCCTGTCACGGGTCGCATTACGATACGGCTGGCCGTATCCGTAAGGGTCCCGCGCCGGCAAATCTCGAAGTGCCGGAATACGAGTTCACCTCGGACACCGTCATTCAGGTCGGCTGAGCGTAGAGAGAAGAGACGATACGATGAGCTTTCCCTGGGCCAAGGAATATACCCCGACCAATCCGGTCATGAGGTTCTTCGACGAGAAGCTGCCGCTGCCGCGCCTCGTCTATAACGCTGTCGGTGCAGGCTATCCTGTTCCCCGCAATCTGAGCTATTTCTGGAATTTCGGCGTTCTGGCCGGCTTCTTCCTGGTGCTTCAGATCGTGACCGGCGTGGTGCTGGCGATGCATTATGCTGCCAACGCCCAGGTGGCATTTGCCACGACCGAACATATCATGCGCGACGTAAACTGGGGCTGGATGATGCGCTATGCGCACGCCAACGGCGCCAGCTTCTTCTTCATCGTCGTCTACCTGCACATCTTCCGCGGCTTCTTCTACTCCTCGTACAAGGCCCCGCGCGAAATGATCTGGCTGCTGGGCGTCGTCATCTTCCTGCTTATGATGGCCACCGCCTTCATGGGCTACGTGCTTCCCTGGGGTCAGATGAGCTTCTGGGGCGCCAAGGTCATCACCGGCCTGTTTGGCGCAATCCCACTGGTGGGCGAGCCGATTCAGGTCTGGTTGCTGGGCGGCTTCGCTCCGGACAATGCGGCGCTCAATCGTTTCTTCAGCCTCCACTTCCTGCTGCCCTTCGTAATCGCAGGGGTTGTTATCCTGCACATCTGGGCGCTCCACATTCCGGGATCGTCGAACCCGACGGGCGTGGAAGTGAAGCAGGAAAGCGACACGCTGCCCTTCCACCCGTATTACACGGCGAAGGACGGCTTCGGCCTGGGTGTGGCGCTGATCCTCTACTTCGCGCTGGTATTCTTCCTGCCGAACACGCTGGGCCACCCGGATAACTACATCGAAGCGAACCCGCTTTCGACGCCGGCGTACATCGTGCCCGAATGGTACTTCTGGCCGTTCTACGCGATCCTTCGCGCCTTCACGGTCGACTTCCTGTTCATTCCGGCCAAGCTGATGGGCGTGATCGCCATGTTTGGTTCGATCCTGATCTGGTTCTTCCTCCCCTGGCTCGACAAGTCGCCTGTGCGCAGCGGCCATTACCGTCCGATGTTCCGCAAGTTCTTCTGGTTCGGTCTCATCCCTGCCATGGCCGTGCTGTTCTATTGCGGCGGTGCGCCGGCCGAAGAACCCTTCGTGATGTTGAGCCAGATCGCCACGGCTTACTATTTCCTTCACTTCCTGGTGATCATTCCGATCGTCAGCCAGATCGAGAAGCCGGAACCGCTGCCCTATTCGATAACCGAAGCCGTGCTCGGCTCGGACGACAAGGCAGTGCTCGGCAAAAACGCCAAGACGGCTGCCTAAGCGAGTACGAGAAAAGAAATGACCAAGCTTCTCAGCATCCGCCTTGTCGCAATTCTCGTCGGCCTCGGCTTCGCGGTCGTAGCGTTGTATTCCTTCGTGGTCGGCGCCTACGCCGCGATTACGGAAGAGGCACCTGCTCACCTTCCCTATGAAGAGCCGCGGGATATCGCCTATTCGTTCGATGGGCCTTTCGGAAAATGGGACGTTCAGCAGCTTCAGCGTGGCTTCAAGGTCTACAACGAAGTCTGCTCGGCCTGTCACAGCCTCAAGTTCGTCGCGTTCCGCGATCTTGAACAGATCGGCTATGACGAAGGTCAGGTGAAGGCTTTCGCAGCATCCAAGCAGGTGCCCGGTATCGACCCGAACACCGGCGAAGCGACCACGCGTCCTGGCCTGCCTACGGACTATTTCCCGTCGCCTTATCCCAACAATGTCGCAGCGGCTGCAGCCAACAACAATGCCATTCCGCCTGATCTCTCGCTGATGACCAAGGCGCGCCATGATGGCACGAATTATGTCGCCTCGCTGCTGATGGGCTATCAGGAACCGTCCGCGGAACTGTTGGCAGAACATCCCGAAGCCGCGCCGGCTCCGGGCCTGCATCACAACCCCTATTTCCCGAACCTCAACCTTGCGATGGCTCCTCCGCTGACGACTGCCGGTCAGGTGACCTTCGATGATGGCACCGAAGCCACCATCGAGCAGATGGCCACCGACGTAGCCGCATTCCTGACATGGACAGCCGAACCCACGCTGGTGAAGCGCAAGCAGACAGGTTGGCCGGTGTTGATCTTCCTGCTTTTCGCGACTGTGCTTGCGTATTTCTCCAAGAAGCAGATCTGGGCAGCGACCAAGCGCAAAGACGCCTAGATTATCTCTGATCTCAAAATGATATGCGCCCCTTGCATCGTCAGGATGCAAGGGGCTGCTTTGTTTAGAGGGTCGACGCCATGACGCCTGCCGAGCTCAAAGCCCTTGTCCGGACAATCCCGGACTTTCCCAAGGCAGGAATCCAGTTCCGCGACATTACCACCCTCATCGGTCATGGGCCTGGCTTTGCCGCGACCATAGAATGGCTTGCCAGGGAAATTTCGGATGCTGAGGCAATCGCCGGCATGGAGGCGCGCGGCTTCATCTTTGGTGCGGCCGTCGCCGCGCGGCTGGAATTACCGTTCATTCCGATACGCAAGCCCGGAAAGTTGCCTTGCCGCGTTATAGGCGTAGATTACGAACTCGAATATGGAGTCGACCGTTTGGAAATGGACCCGCAGTCCATTGCACAGGGCCAAGCGGTAGCGATCGTCGACGATCTTCTTGCAACAGGCGGCACCGCTGCAGCGGCGACGGAATTGTTGCGAAATGCGGGCGGGTTGGTCACTCGCGCCGCATTCGTTATTGATCTGCCCGAACTTGGTGGTCGGGAAAAGCTCGCCGAACGCTCGGTCGACGTAAGCGCACTGATGAATTTCGCCGGCGCATGAATCGCGCCTAGCGATGGAAATAATGCCAGGGTCGGGCATTGGTAGGGCTGGCGCCGTGTGGGCGCCCGGACTAGCGATATAGTCGCGCAGCCAGAGGGGGGCATGGAACAGTCATTAGTCATCGCGATGGTGGGCATGTTGGGCATAGGTGCCCAATGGCTTGCCTGGCGTACCGGGTGGCCAGCAATCGTCCTCATGCTGGCCGCTGGATTTCTGGCGGGTCCGGTATTCGGGCTCTTCGATCCCGAACATGCGTTTGGCGAATTGCTCGATCCGATGGTGGCGATCGGCGTTGCCCTTATCCTCTTTGAAGGCGGTCTGAGCCTCGACCTCCGCGAACTGCGGCACGCAGGCGAAGCTGTTTGGCGCCTTGTTATCCTGGGCGGTCCGATCGCCTGGGTTTTTGGGGCCTTCGCCGCACATTCGATCGGTGGGCTCGAATGGCCCGTCGCGATCCTGTTTGCGGGTATTCTTGTGGTCACCGGCCCGACCGTCGTCATGCCCTTGTTGCGGCAATCATCGGTGAAATCGAGACCGGCAGCGATCCTCAAGTGGGAAGCTATCGTCAACGATCCGATCGGCGCTCTGTTCGCGGTTGTCGCCTATGAATATTTCCGGGCAGTCACCGCGTCGCCGGGCTCGGGCCTGTTCGAAGTCGTCCCGCCGCTGATCTTCGCAGCAATCCTTGCCGGCGTAATCGGTTATGTGGCTGCGGCAGCGATCGCATGGGCCTTCCCGCGCGGTACCGTCCCGGAATTCCTGAAGGTCCCGGTGCTGCTGACGGCGGTGATCGTGGTCTTCGTCCTGTCCAATCAGATCGAGCACGAGGCGGGCCTTGTTGCCGTTACCGTCATGGGTGTGGCGCTGGCAAACATGAACGTGACGTCCCTGCGGAGCATCCATCCGTTCAAACAGAACGTGGCCGTTCTCCTGATCTCCGGTATCTTCATCCTCTTGTCGTCGAGCCTGAAATTCGAGGAACTGGCATACCTCAACTGGAATTTCGGCCTCTTCCTGCTGGCGCTGCTGTTCCTCGTCCGCCCGGCCACGATACTGCTCAGCCTGCTGGGCAGTTCGGTCCCATGGAACGAGCGGCTATTTCTTGCGTGGATTGCCCCTCGCGGGATCGTGCTCGTCGCAATCTCCGGCCTGTTCGCACTTCGCCTGGAAGAAATCGGCTATGACGGGACTGCCCTGATCGGGCTCAGCTTTGCCGTGGTCGTCGTAACGATCGTCGCCCATGGTTTCACGATCGATCTGGTCGCCAAGCTGCTCAACCTGAAGGGCAGCAATCGGCCGGGCATCATCATAGTCGGCAGCACGCCGTGGACCATATCGCTGGCCATGATGATGAAAGAGCTCAAGGCGCCGGTCATGGTGGTCGATGCGAGCTGGCAACGTCTCGCACTAGCGCGGCAGAATGGCTTGCCGTTCTATCACGGCGAAATCCTCAACGAAGCGACCGAGCATAATCTGGATCTTACGCCTTATGCCGTCTTGGTCGCCGCGACGGAGAACGAGGCTTATAACGCTTTGGTTTGCAACGAGTTTGCATACGAAATAGGCAGAGACACCGTCTTCCAGCTTGGTGACGCTGTGGATGAAGATGATCGGCATTCGCTTCCCAGCAGCATTCGTGGTCGCGCGCTCTTCGAAAGCGGGTTCGGCGTCGAAGACGTCAACGAGCGCCTCTCGCGCGGTTGGGTCTTCCGCAAGACCAAGCTCTCGGACGAATTCGATTTCGAAGCAGCTCGCGAGCGTTTGCCGGATGCGGCAGCAATGCTATTGCTGCTGCGAGAGAATGGGACGATCCGCTTCTTCACCCATGCGGCAAGACCCGAACCGCGGGCTGGCGATGTCATAGTCAGTTTCGCTCCACCACAAGAACGTACCGCACAGGACGCGGCCGCGAAACGCGAGCGAAAGCGCAGCAAGACCGCCGAGCAAGGAACATGAATTGATGAACCGGCATGGACACCACGTCGCAATCGTTGTTTCGACGTTGCTCTTGGCGGCGTGCAACAGCGAACAACCGCCAACCGCCCCGGAAGAACCCGCTGAAGGTAAACGATCGATCTTCCGTCCGGAATTTCAGGTCGAGCCGATCGATAGCCTCAGCCCGCCGGAATCCCTGGAAACCCGGATCATCTTCCCGGATGGCGCCCAACTTTCTCAGGAAGCCCGGGCTGAGCTGGCGACCGTACTTGCCTCGCCGCAGGTGACCGGCGGAGGAGCGATCGTCCTTCGTGGACACAGCGACAGTGGCGGTAGTGACGATGCGAACATGCGAGCCTCTCGTGCTCGCGCCGAAGCCGTTCGAGACTGGCTTGTCGAAAACGGTGTGGAAGCGAGCCGTATTTCCGTCATCGCCTTCGGTGAACAGAATCCGGCAGCGCCCAACGCGCTTCCCGACGGTTCGCCCAATGAAGAGGGCAGGCTGGCAAATCGCCGCGTCGAGATAGAGGTGTACACCGCAGAACAGCCGGCGGAGGTCGAAAAACCTACCTTGGCCGAAAGCTTGGCGACGGAAACAGAAGATGAGGACGGCGAAGCAAGCGAAGAAACGCAATAGCGTGTTGACGCAGGCGCGGCTTCGGTGGCAATGGCGCCTGACCCGAGCGGGTATAGCATAGTGGTAATGCTCCAGCCTTCCAAGCTGGCTAGAGGGGTTCGATTCCCCTTACCCGCTCCAACTCTCAATTGCCGATGATTTCCGAAGGTCGCTTCGCAAAGTAGGTAGGGCTGGACAGGCTGGCGCTATGCAACCGGCATATTGTCGATCAGCCGCGTCCCTCCGATTCGTGCAGCTACGAAAAATCGGTTGCCCGGACCAGGCTCACTCGCAGGGGCAAGGTCGCGGTCATCGCGAATTTCGGCGTAATCGATTGAATCGAACCCTGCATCGAGCAGCCGGCTACGAAAGGCTTCGAGAACAGACCCGGTCGCATCACCTGCGCCGATGCGCTCGATTGCCAAGCGCATCTCTCGCGGCAGAGTTGCGGCGATCGCGCGATTCTCGGGGGAGAGATAGGCGTTGCGACTGCTCATCGCGAGCCCATCGTCTTCTCGCACGATAGCGACGCCGTGGATCGCATCGACATGGGGCCGGGTAAGGTCCAGGTCTCTCGCCATTCGGCGTATTACGGCCAGCTGCTGCCAGTCTTTCTCCCCGAAAAAAGCCATGTCGGGTCGGACCTGATTGAACAGCTTGCAGACAACCGTCGCGACACCATCGAAATGGCCGGGGCGATTGGCCCCACAGAGGCCTTCGCTAACACCTGAAACCGATACGTTGGTCGCATAACCTTCGGGGTAAACTTCTCCCGGGGGAGGGGCCCAGAGCAAGGAAACCCCCTCTGCCTCCAGCAAAGCGGCATCGCGCGCAAGCTGTCGCGGGTAGGCGTCCAGATCTTCGTTCGCGCCGAATTGACGAGGGTTTACGAATATCGATACTGCGACGTGGTCGGCCGCCCGGCGAGCCTCTCGTACCAGCGTCAGATGGCCTTCGTGCAGGGCCCCCATCGTCGGCACCAATGCGAGTGTACCGGCGGCCTGAAAGGCATCAGTTTCACGACGCAGATCTGATAATTGGGTGACGGTTTGCAAGGAGCCTGCTCCCGGTTACGATAAAGGGCGGGCGTCCTGTGCCGTCCCGCCCCATAACTTGCAAGCCGGTGCTTCTCAGCGCGCTTCGGGCGCTGCCGCCGCCGCATCGAGCGGCAGGCCGCCCAATTGGGTTACCATATCGGTATAAGCGTTGAGATAGGCGAGCACGATGATCTGGCCGATAGCGGTATTTTCGTAGCCGCCGAAACCCCCGGCAGCCCCTCCGCCCCCGCCGAAAAGGCCGCCCCCAGCGGCCCAGCCAAGATCCTTTTTCTGGAAATACCCTTCGACCAGCGCCTCTTCGACAGTAGTGCGCGCATTGACGAGCGACAGCACGACGTTCGCTTCGCCTTTTTTCACCCGAATGCCGCCCGCAAGCGCCCCTGCAGCGCGGCCGAACAGGCCTCCGACGACACCGCCCAATGCACCTCCGCCCCCGCCGGAATTGCTGTTCGCACTGACAATATCGGGTTGCAGGAAGTAATCGGCAGTCACCACCTGGCCCAGCCCTACATTCTGTCCGTCCTGAAGCTCGCCCTGTTCCTGCAATGCCCGTTCCATCGCGCGGCTCTGCATCGCACGACCTCGGCTGACCATGGTGAAACAACCCGAACGCTGAACGAAAACGCGGATGATCTGTTCTGGGCTGCCGAGATTGAGTTCACGCCACCATTTGTCGTCCGGCTCGACGACCGCAATCGTACCGAGATTTCGGGTGCACCGTGGAATTTCCGTCGTCGCACGATCCTGTGCCTTGCGACCGGACGATTTGCCTTGTGCCAGAACGGGCTGGCACACCAGGCCGGTCATCGACAGTACGGCTAGTGCCGCGAGAAATGCCTTTTTCATAATCCGGGGTCCCCCATTGTGAAAACAGTTCACGGCTGCCGACTTGCTGTCGTGTCTCGCCCGTCGCACGCGACCCGGATCGGCGAAGATTATCAAATGATCGGCATTGCGCTAGTAGGGATGCGTCATTCTGGAAAAAAACGCCTTCCGGGCACTAGGCGCGTTGCCGCCACGTGATGGGGCGGATAGGGAATTGCGCAGCATGATTTTTCCAGCTTATTCCTGATGGTTTCGCAACCTCATCGCATTGTCTTCGCCAATGAAAAAGGCGGAACGGGCAAATCGACGACAGCAGTGCATGTCGCCGTCGCCCTCGCGTTTCAGGGCGCCAATGTCGTCACTTTCGATCTCGATCATCGGCAGCGGACGATGCATCGCTATCTCGAAAATCGCGCAGAAACGATGCGCCGTCGTTCGATCACTCTGCCGACAGCTCGCTGTCATGTCGTCGAAGATATGGACGAAGGCGCCATGGAAGCCTTGATCGAAAAGCAGGCGGCCGGTGCGGACTTTATCGTCATCGATACGCCGGGGCGTGACGACCCGCTCGCTCGGCATTCCGCGACCACTGCCGACACGCTAGTCACCCCAATGAACGACAGTTTCGTCGATTTCGATCTCATAGGTCAGGTCGAAGGGGAGAGTTTCAAGGTAAAGAAGCTGTCCTTCTATGCCGAACTGATCTGGGAAGCGCGGCTGAAGCGCAGCAGGACCTCGATCGAACAACAGCGCGCGCAAATGGACTGGGTCGTTGTCCGAAACCGCACGGGTTATACCGAAGCGCGCAATATGGCCCGTATCGAACAGGCCCTGGGCGAAATGGCGAAACGTGTTGGTTTTCGCGTGGCCAAGGGACTGTCAGAACGCGTCGTTTATCGTGAGCTCTTCCCCTCTGGATTGACCTTGCTGGACAAGGGACAGCTGGGCGATCTTGGCACCAGCCACCTTGTTGCACGGCAAGAGCTACGCGGCCTTGTCGCGAGCCTGCGTTTACCGGGTAGCGGCAACGAAAATTCCGAAGGCGACACGCAGTGATCCGGCTCATAGCGCTTCTGGTGCTGCTCTCGGTTGCGTGTCGCTGGATATTCGGAAAATGGCCATGGGAATACCTCCAAACAAAGCCAGCCAATCAGCTGGGTCTAGAAAAAGCGCGTTCGCTCCTGGGCGTAGGTGTGGGGGCCGATCGCCGCGAAATACGCGAGGCGCATCGTCGCAGAACTGCCATGATACATCCCGACAGAGGCGGTTCGAACGCGGCAATGCAGGAACTCAACGCTGCCCGCGACTTATTGCTAAGTGACACAATTCACGAAAAACCGGAGCGTCCAGAATGAGCCATGCTTTCGATCCCACCGTTCTGCGCGAGTATGACATTCGCGGCATTATCGGGGAGACCTTGGGCCCGGACGATGCGCGGGCAATCGGCCGCGGGTTTGCAACCATGCTTGCTGAGGCGGGTGGGAGCAAGGTTGCCGTCGGATATGATGGTCGGGTCAGTTCGCCTTTGCTCGAACACGCTTTGATCGAGGGACTGACCGCATCGGGCATGGACGTCATCCGGATCGGCATGGGGCCGACACCGATGCTATATTATGCGGAAGCTTCCGCCGATGATGTCGATGGCGGCATTCAGATCACCGGCAGCCACAACCCGGCAAATTACAACGGTTTCAAAATGGTGTTCCAGGGTCGGCCGTTCTTCGGCGCAGATATCCAGGAGCTGGGCCGCCGCGGCGCAGAAGGCGAATGGGCCGACGGATCGGGCGAAGTTGAAAGTCGCGACGTAATCGACGCGTATATCGAACGTATGATCGAGGCACTCAACGGCGTTGAACCAGGTGTGCTGGACAGTCTCAAGGTCGGGTGGGACGCAGGCAATGGCGCTGCCGGCCCCGCTCTTGAAAAACTGACGGCGCGGCTTCCGGGCGAACATCACCTCTTGTTTACCGAGATCGATGGGAATTTCCCCAATCACCACCCCGACCCGACGGTAGAGGAAAATCTCGAGGACCTGCGAAAGCTTGTCGCCGACAAGTCGCTCGATTTTGGTGTGGCGTTCGATGGGGATGGAGATCGCATCGGTGCAATCGATGGCGAGGGGCGCGTAATCTGGGGCGATCAATTGCTCATGATCTACGCGGAAGACCTGCTGGCACGGAAGAAGGGCGCGACGATCATTGCCGATGTGAAGGCCAGCCGAGCGCTGTTCGATCACGTGGCAACACATGGCGGCAATCCCGTAATGTGGAAGACCGGCCATTCTCTGATAAAATCCAAGATGAAGGAAACAGGTTCGCCGCTCGCAGGCGAAATGAGCGGGCATGTCTTCTTCGCGGACGAGTATTACGGGTATGACGATGCACTCTATGCGGGTGTCCGACTGATGACCGCGGCAGCGCGGCTTGGCCGATCGGTTACCCAGTTGCGCGGAGCGATGCCGCCTATGGTCAACACGCCTGAAATGCGGTTTCAGGTCGATGAGAGCCGCAAGTTCGCTGCGATCGAAGAGATCGCCGGTAGGATCGCTGCGAGCGATGCGGTTGCCGACACCACCGATGGTGTGCGGGTAACGACCGACGATGGCTGGTGGCTGCTACGGGCTTCGAACACGCAGGATGTCCTTGTCGCTCGCGCCGAAAGCGAAAGCCAGGAAGGCCTGGACCGACTTGTTGCACAGATCGATGCGCAGCTTGAAGCGTCCGGTCTTCAGCGGGGGCCACAGGCCGGCCATTGATCCAGCGGTAACATCAGGGAGGGAAGTGATGCGAAAATTGGTCAGGACAATGATAGCGATCGCAGCACTTGCTGCTTCGAACCCGCTGTTTGCGCAAGATGTGGACAGCGAGGAGTCCGCAAGTGCAACGCCTGAGAGGATGGAAGAATTCGCGGGTCTGATGGCCGGCCTCTTTCAAACCGAGCCCCTAACTTCAGAGCAGCAATCGCGGCTGCCCATGGCAGAGGCAGTCGTTGGCCAAATGATGCCCGAAGGCTTCTATGGCAAGATGATGGGCGACATGATGGACAAGATGGTGCGTCCGATGGTCTCCATGTTCGCGACACCGGAATTCATCCTGGCCTCACGGCTCGAGGTCGAACAGGAGGCGATCGCGCAGCTTGGCGAGACTGAGCAGGTCGAGATACTGTCCATGCTCGACCCTGCGTATGATCAGCGCGTCGATGTCATCTTGGACGTCCTGACCGGCAAGATGGGTGGCATGTTCTCAGCGATGGAAGGTCCGATGCGGGACGGCCTTTCCAAAGCCTATGCCGTGCGGTTCGACGAGAACCAGTTGAACGACATTTCTGCATTTTTCGCCACACCTACCGGCGCCGTTTATGCGAAAGAATCGATGGCGTTGTTCTCCGATCCACAGGTGATGCAGGCCAGCATGCAGGCATTGCCCGCCATGATGAGCGGATTCGGAGACATGGAATCGTCGATGAAAGAAGCGATGGGTTCGCTCCCCGCCGAACGTGCGTATGCGGATCTTACCTCCGCCGAACGGAGCCGGCTGGCTGAACTTCTGGGTGTGGATGCGGATAGCTTGGGCGAAATCGTAAAGCCGCCCAAGCCTATGGATGAAACGGCCCTCGACCCAGAAATGTAGAGTGGACACGCGGCAACTGCGCGGGGGCGGAACCGAACCCACGGCTCCATCGCTTCTGTCGTGATGCAGTCCGTTGTGCCACCAGAACTGGAACGTTGGTTTGCCGGACGCGGCTGGCGTGTCAGGCGCCATCAGATTGATATGCTGGGCGCCAGCGATGCCGACCGGCACGCCTTGCTGGTGGCCGACACCGGGGCTGGGAAAACACTCGCGGGTTTTATCCCGACGCTGGCCGATTTCACGCCCTCGCGCCTCGATGGTGATAAGCCACCCGAGGGTTTGCACACCCTTTATGTGTCCCCGCTCAAGGCATTGGCACATGACGTGCAGCGCAATCTTCTGACGCCGATCGAAGAGCTCGACCTGCCGATCCGGGTCGAAACCCGTAGCGGAGATACACCTTCCGACCGCAAGAAGCGCCAGCGGACACGGCCACCGCATGTCCTGCTGACGACACCGGAAAGCCTGTCGCTACTGCTTTCCTATCCCGACAGTTTCGAACTGTTCCAGGGGCTGAAGCGGGTGGTGATTGATGAAGTACATGCGTTCGCGACGGGCAAGCGGGGCGATCTGCTCGCCTTGGCGCTGGCGCGGCTACAGGCGATTGCGCCGGGCATGCGGCGAGCGGCGCTGTCGGCAACGTTGGCCAATCCGGAAGGGTTTCGCGAATGGCTGGCGCCGTGGGGGGATATCGACACTGTCCGGTTGGTCGAAGGCGAGGCCGGGGCGCGGGCGGAGGTCGAGATTCTGCTGCCGGACGAGGAGCGCGTGCCTTGGGGCGGGCATGCGGCGACCTGGGCCATACCGCAGCTATACGAGCAGATCAGGGCCAACAGAACAACGCTGATCTTCACCAACACGCGGTTCCTCGCCGAGTACATCTTCCAGAATTTGTGGGATGTGAATGAGGAAAACCTACCGATCGGCGTCCATCATGGCTCGCTGAGCAAGGAAGCGCGGCGAAAGGTGGAGGGAGCGATGGCGCGGGGCGAACTGCGCGCGCTGGTGGCGACCGCCAGCCTCGATCTGGGGGTCGACTGGGGCGATATCGATCTGGTGGTGCAGATGGGGGCCCCGAAGGGATCATCGCGCCTGCTGCAACGCATCGGGCGGGCCAACCACAGGCTCGATCAGCCCAGTCGCGCCTTGCTCGTGCCGGGCAACCGGTTCGAATTCCTCGAGGCAACGGCCGCGAAGGAGGCGGTCGACGAGGGCAAACGCGACGGCGAGGAATTCAGGCCCGGCGGGCTCGACGTGCTGGCCCAGCACGTGATGGCCTGCGCCTGCGCAGCACCGTTCCAGGAAGCCGAGCTGCTGGCGGAAGTCCGCTCGAGCCTGTCCTATGCCTGGCTGGACGAAGAGATCTGGGAGCGTGTCCTCTCTTTCGTGGAAACCGGCGGATATGCCCTGAAGGCCTACGACAAGTTCAAACGCATCGTGCGCGACGCAGACGGCGTCTGGCGCCTGAGCCATCCCGAGCAGGCACAGCGCCACCGCATGAACGCCGGGATCATTATCGATGCGGAAATGCTCGATGTACGCATTAGCGCGGGGCGAGGGCGCGGAGGACGGTCGCTTGGCAAGGTCGAGGAGCGCTTTGCCGCCTCGCTAAGTCCCGGCGATACCTTCGCATTTGCGGGGATGAGCCTCGAGGTGATCAAGGTGCAGGACATGGAAGTCGTCGTGAAGGCGGCCAAGGCCAGCGCCATGATCCCCAGCTACGGCGGCGCGCGGCTGCCGCTGACGACGCATCTTGCCGACCGGGTGCGCACGATGCTTGTCGATCGGGCCGGCTGGGCGCGCTTTCCCGACGACGTACGCGAATGGCTGGAAGTGCAGGATTGGCGCTCCCAGATGCCCGGGCCGGGCCAGTTGCTGGTGGAAAGCTTCCCCCACGCAAAGCGCCATTACAGTGTCTATTACACTTTCGAAGGCTGGAACGCGAACCAGAGCCTGGGAATGCTGATCACGCGGCGAATGGAAGACCGGGGCCTGATGCCGGGCGGGTTCGTGGCAAACGATTATTCGCTCGCCGTATGGGGCCTGAAGCCAGTGCAGGATCCGGCCCCCTTGCTGTCGCCCGACATCCTGCAGGATGAATTCATCGAATGGGTGCAGAATTCGCACCTGCTGCGCCGCGCGTTTCGTGAGGTTGCCGTTATCGGCGGGCTGGTGGAGCGCCAGCATCCGGGAAAGCGCAAGACCGGCAAGCAGGTTACCTTCTCGACCGACCTGATCTACGACGTCCTACGCAAATACGAGCCGGACCACGTTCTTCTCGAAGCGGCGTGGGCGGATGCGCGAACCCGGCTGACAGATGTCGGGCGACTGGGTGATCTGCTGGACCGTTCCGCCGAACAGCTCGTGCATGTCGAGCTCGACCGGGTGAGCCCGCTTGCAGTGCCGGTCATGGTCATGATCGGCCGCGAGGCGACGCCGCAGGGTTCGGTCGACGACGAGCTGCTACTGGAGGCGGAAAGCCTTGCCGGTGCAGCCATGCGGGTGGACGAGGTGGATTTGCCTGCCGACTGAGCGGCATTGGGTGAATGCCAGCCAATGTTCGGCACCGCATAAAAAGAAAGAGGCGGATCGCTCCGCCCCTTTCCCAGTATTCCATCGACGTTCCGCAGGATCAACCGGCCTTGCCGAATGTCCTGTAACGTTCGTTGCCGACGAAGCCGAACTTGGTCACGCCGCTCACCTTGATCAGCTGCAGGACCTTTGCGGAAAGGTCATAGCTGGCGAGCGGTTCGGGTTCGAACTGCAGTTCCGGTTCGACAGCCATCTGTGTCGACTGATCGAGCAGCGTACGCAGCTGGCCCTGATCGATGGAATTGCCGTTCCACAGGATTTCGTCGGTTGCCGTCAGCACCAGCTTGTTCTTGTCCGGCTCGACAGTGACGTCGGGCGGGGTTTGGCTGGGTGCCGGAAGGTCGATGTCAACCGAGTGGGTTGCGACCGGGATGGTGATGATGAACATGATGAGGAGAACGAGCAGGACGTCGATCAACGGCGTCATGTTCATTTCCATCATCGGGGCGCCATCATCGCTACCGCCTGACATTGCCATAGTGGATTACTCCCTAATCTGCTTGGCGAAACGCACGATCAACCGTTGGGGTCGACCGGGTTCGAGATGAAGCCGACGGTGGGATAACCCGCCGCCTGGACGTTGTAGATGGCACCTGCAACGCACGACCACGGAGCATTGACGTCACCACGAATATGGACCTGCGGAATCTTTTCCGGGTCGTTCATGATCACTTCGGGACCGCCGGCGCGCTGCACGATGTTGTCGAGGCGTTCAAAGGCCCGATCGTACAGTTCTTCCGACGTCACCGCGGTGGTGTTGTTGAAATATACCCGGCATTCGCCATTGCGCGATGCGCCCTGGAAGCCGGGTTCGCCGGCGCTAACACCGTTATCGTCACTGGTGCTGACGGTCAGGAGAAGGTTTTCGACCTTGTCCTGAGATTCGACCGATTCGAAAACCGGAATTTCCAGCTTCTCGATGGTCTGGATCGCGACCGGAACCGCGATGAGGAAGATGATCAGAAGCACCAGCATTACGTCCACGAGTGGCGTGGTGTTGATGTCCGACATGGGCGCATTGCCGCCACCTCCTGTCGAAATCGCCATGGTTCAGTTCCTAACGTTCGAAATTCTTGGGTTCGATGCGAGGGTGTCGGGGACGGCCGAAGCCGCCCCCGGGTTCCGATCGATTACTTCTTGACCGTAGTCGTGGTCGTGGTGGTCGCGCCTGCCGGTGCCGTACGAGCAGCCTTGGCGGCCTGCTGCGTCGACGTAGCGGTCAGGGCAGCCGGCTTCACCGTGCCGTTCGAGTTGATGTAGGCGAGCAGGTCGGTCGTGAAGGCGCCGAGCATTTCAGCGATGCGCTTGTTACGACCCTGGAGCCAGTTGTAGGCGAACACGGCCGGAACCGCGACCAGAAGACCGATGGCGGTCATGATCAGTGCTTCACCAACCGGGCCTGCGACCTTGTCGATCGAAGCCGAACCGGCGATGCCGATGTTGATCAGGGCGCGGTAGATACCGATAACCGTACCGAGCAGTCCGACGAACGGTGCGGTTGCACCGACCGTTGCGAGGAACGGCAGGCCGCCAGCAAGCTTGGAGTTGATGGTGTCTTCCGAACGCGCGAGCGAGCCGTGCATCCAGTCGTGGGCTTCGAGCTTGTCGGTCATCTTGGCGTGCTGATCTTCTGCGAGGATCGCATCGTCGACGAGCTGGCGCCATGCGCTGTTCTTGTCGAGCTTGGTAGCGCCGTCACGAAGGCTGTTGGCCTTCCAGAAGTTCGTGCGCACGGCCTTATACTGGCTCATCACCTTGCGCTGTTCGAGCAGCTTGGTGAAGAGAATGTAGAACGAGCCGACCGACATGATCACCAGAACGGCGAGGATCGACCAGGCAATGATGCCGCCCTGTTCCATGGCTTCCATGAAGCCAAAGGAGTTCTGCGGCGCTGCTTCACCCGCAGCTGCAAGAAGTTCGAAGGTCATAACGAATAATCCTTTTGAAAATTCCGATATCCGCCCGCCGCAGCAGGCGCGGGATAATTAATTCAGCTGATAGACGATGGTGGTCGATACCGTGTCCTGCACGGGATCGCCTGCCGCATTGGTGGCGGGGTTGTAACGAGCATAACGCGTCATCCCGTCACACGCTGCCGCATCGAGATCACTCGATCCGCTCGAACGCGAAACACTGCAGGATGATACGCGGCCATCAGGGCTGATGGTCACTGTTACGCCCACAGAGCCTTCGGTGCCTTCACGTTCGGCACGACGAGGGTAGTTGCTCTGAATGCGGCGCGCCCAACCAGACTGACCCCGTGGGGTAGCACCGGAAGTCCGGTCAACGGCCGGCGGTGGCGGCGGTGCTGGGGGTGCCGGCGGCGGAATGACGAGCCGCGGGGGTGCCGGCGGCGGAATCGTCTGTTGCGTCCGGATCGGAGGCGGAGCCGGCGCGATATTGATCGGCGGCGGCGGTGCGACCGGCGGCGGCGGCGTATCCGGAATATCTTCCGGCGGCGGCGGCGGCGGTTCTTCTTCGGGCGGCGGGGGTTCCTCGATATCGATCGTAGTCACACGCTCGACCACCTGCTGGACCGCATTATATGCGAGGCCGGTGATGAGGGCGTAACCGAGAGCGATATGGATGAGGGCAACAATGATGATCGCGACGACGCGATTGCCGCTCATCTGTTGGTCAGCATAAGCCATTCGGTTGCATCACTCCATCGGCGCCCCGGTAACCCGGGGCAGATTGACACCCATTGCGACCCGCCTGAATGGCAAGAAATGGGTGCCGTTAAGGCGTTTGCGCCACCTGGGCACGAAATGCCAAGCGGCAAAGACGCACCGAAGTTCCCGATAAGAACCCGGACGCCTCCCCCCAAGCAACAATGTATCATTTACTCGGGTCCGGCGCGATCCTTACCCAAGGAGCCCCCCCTCCGCAAACGCTTTATCGGTTAACCGCGGATTCAGTGCTTCCCGGGAAGGAACCCTGAATGGCCCCGGTGGTTTTCCGAATCGCGAGCACCGACGCATCAAAAGAAAGATTCTTGCCCATGTCGAATTCCCGAGTGCCTTCACGCCTGCTCCTCGCCTGTGCGGCGCTGGCGATGGTGCCATCCGCAGCGGGCGCTCAGCAGGCGGCGGCGACGGCACCGGCGCTGACCTATGCCGATCTGGTCGATCTGGCCGACACGGCTCCCCTGGTGGTGCGCGCGGAGATCCGCAATCAGGCTACTGTCGAGCGGGAACGCTCCCCGGGTCTCGCCCCGGGTTTCGTAAGGCTTTACGTCGAGGCGCGCACGTCTGCGCTGATCGCGGGCACGACTCCGGTAGGCGAGTCTTTGCGCTATCTGGTCGACGTGCCCATGACGTCGAAAGGCAAGGCGCCCAAGCTGAAGAAGCAGGATGTCATTCTGTTCGCGCGGCCCGTGCCGGGACATGCCGACCAGATCCAGCTGATCGATCCGCAGGCCCAGTTCCCTTACAGCGAGGCGTTCGAGACCCGGCTCCGGCCGGTGCTGTCGTCCCTGCTGTCGCAGGATGCCCCGCCGAAAGTAACGGGGATCCGCGACGCGCTGGCGGTGCAGGGCACGCTGGTGGGGGAATCGGAAACGCAGCTGTTCCTCGATACGGAGAACGACGGTCCGGTATCGGTGACGATCGTGCGCCGCCCGGGTCAGGAGCCGCGCTGGGGTGTGTCGTGGACCGAGATCGTCGATCAGTCCGCGACCGCCCCGCAGCGCAATACGCTGGAATGGTACCAGCTGGCCTGCGCACTGCCGGAGACCCTGCCGACCAATGCCAATCTGTCGCAGGACCCGCGGTCGCGGGAAATTGCGGCGGCGGATTATGCGCTGGTGCGTCAGGCGCTCGGGAGATGTGAGCGGACCCGCGGCTGAACAGGCCCGGCTTCACCCTTTCCAAGACAAACTGGTTCCAACTGACCGGCATGCTGCGCTAGGCGGTCGGGCATGTCTGATCCTTTACGCATAGCCCTCGCCGGGCTCGGCACTGTCGGCACCGGCGTGATCGAGCTGCTCGAAACCAATCGTTCGACGATCGAACGCCGTGCGGGGCGTGCGCTTCAGATCGTTGCGGTCAACGCCCGCGACCGCACGCGCGACCGCGGCGTGGACCTTTCGCCTTTCGCCTGGGTCGATGACATGCAGGCGATGGCTGCCCGGGCGGATGTGGATGTCGTGCTCGAACTGGTCGGTGGCTCGGACGGACCTGCGCTGACGCTGGCGCGGGCGGCGCTGGACGAGGGCAAAGCTTTCGTAACGGCGAACAAGGCGATGATCGCGCATCACGGCCTGTCGCTGGCGGAACAGGCCGCCCTGCGCGGCGTGCCGCTGAAATTCGAGGCCGCGGTTGCGGGCGGCATACCGGTGGTGAAGGGCCTGCGCGAAGGAGCGGCGGCTAACCGTATCGAGCGAATCTACGGTATTCTCAACGGCACCTGCAATTACATCCTGTCGGAAATGGAGCGGACGGGCGCCGACTTCGACGCCATGCTGGCGGAAGCGCAGGCGAAGGGTTTTGCCGAGGCCGACCCCACATTCGACATCGAAGGTGTGGATGCCGCCCACAAGCTGGCCATCCTGTCGGCCATCGGCTTTGGCGCGCGGGTCGATTTCGCCAATGTCGATGCTACCGGTATCGGCGAAGTGCGCGCGGCGGACATCACCCAGGCCGGGACGCTGGGCTATGTCGTCCGGCTGGTCGGCATCGCTTCCATCGACGAAAGCGACGGCACGCCGGCCTTGCTGCAACGGGTTCGCCCGTGCCTGGTGGCCCGCGGCCATCCGCTTGCCGCCGTGACGGGCCCGACCAATGCCGTGGTGGCGGAAGGTAATTTCTCGGGCCGTCTGCTGTTTCAGGGCGCCGGTGCCGGTGCCGGGCCGACCGCCAGCGCGGTCGTCGCCGATCTGATCGACATTGCGCGGGGAGATCTGGGCGCGCCGTTTTCCGTCCCGGTGGAGGAGCTGGAGACATTCCCGCCCGCCGATCCGGGCAATCGCATCGGGCGCGACTATATCCGCTTTACCGTCACCGACCGGCCCGGCGTGCTGGCCGAGATTACCGCGGCGATGCGCGATGCGGAAGTATCGATCGAGAGCCTGATCCAGCGCGGGCGTGACCACGAAGGCGGCGAAGTGCTGGTGGCGATGGTCACGCACGAAGGACCCGAGCGTTGCGTCACCAAGGCGCTCGAGCTGCTGGAGGGATCGCCTAGTCTGACGGCTCCGCCTCTGGTGATGCCGATTCTGAAGGACTGACACTGCTGCCTGGCACGGGGGGTAGGCCGAGCTGCTTTGCCCGCGCGGCGCTTTCCGCTTCGGTGGTTGCGGCACCGCGGCCCAGGGGCGGCAATCCGCGCGAAATCCGGTCTGCATCCGATCCCGGCGGGGCTTCGGGCAGCGTCGAGAAGTCGATGAGATAGGCAGGCGGGGGCGGACAAGGGTTGAGGCCGATGCCGCAGACGCCGCCAATCGTCGCGGGCCCCTGGAAGATGCCTGGCCCATCGACATTGGGAGTACGCAGGTCACCCTTGTTCATGGTCTTGGCAGCATATTCGCGTTCGGCCCGTTCCTTGTCGTAGCCGTATTCACCGCCGTCCGATCGCCTGCGGCACACGATGATCTCGCCCGAGATCGACGCGGCCTCCTCCTCCGCACTGCAATCTTCGGAGGGAGGAAGGTAATCTTCGGGAGGGACGAGAATGTCGATTGTCTCTCCGGATTCGTCCTGCGCGGCAAGCGGGGCGGGCAGTAAAAGACCCAGCACGATGAATGGCCCGACGCGCCAGTGTCTCGACAATGCAAAGCTCCCTGTCTATCCGGCCGCGCATACGAATTCTTGCCAGCGGGTGGATTGCCCATCCATAGCCCTACCAGCTTTCCGAGGACTGAACCCATTATGAACTCGCCTGCCGACAACCCGCTCGATCGCGTCCTCGTCCTCGAAATGGTCCGCGTGACCGAAGCTGCGGCGGTGGCCGCCTCGAGGCTCATCGGCCGCGGCGACGAGAAGGCTGCCGATGCCGCCGCCGTGGAAGCAATGCGCAAGGCCTTCGACACACTCTACATGGACGGCACGGTCGTCATCGGCGAAGGCGAACGCGACGAGGCGCCCATGCTCTTCATCGGCGAAAAGGTCGGCGGGGCGCAGGGCAAGGGTCCCAAGATCGATATTGCGCTCGACCCGCTGGAAGGCACGACGATTACCGCCAAGGCCGGTCCCAACGCGCTGGCGGTGCTGGCAGCGGCGGAAGAAGGGTGCCTGCTCAATGCGCCCGACGTCTACATGGACAAGCTGGCCGTCGGTCCCGGCTATCCCGAGGGAATCATTGACCTGGCAAAATCGCCGACCGAAAACGTGAAGGCCGTTGCCGCGGCCAAGGGTGTCGAGCCCGGCGACATCATCGTCTGCGTGCTCGATCGTCCGCGCCATTCCGATCTCATCGCGGAACTGCGCGACCTCGGCTGCGGCGTGGTGCTGATCGGCGATGGCGATGTCGCCGGCGTGATCGCGGTTACAGACGAAGATACGACCATCGATATGTACATGGGCCAGGGCGGTGCGCCGGAAGGCGTGCTGGCCGCTGCGGCCCTGCGCTGCGTGGGTGGCCAGTTCAACGGTCGCCTCGTTTTCCGCAACGATGATGAGAAGGCACGCGCCGCCAAGTGGGGGATCGACGATCTCGACCGGATCTACACCCGTGACGAGCTGGTGAAGGGCGATTGCATCTTTGCCGCTACCGGAGTCACCTCCGGTTCGCTGCTAGAAGGCGTGAAATATCTGCGTGACGGCCGCATGACGACCGAAAGCGTCGTGATGCGGGCCAGTTCCGGCACGGTGCGCTGGATCAAGGGCGAGCACCGGGCAAAATAAGCTGCGCCGGGCGGGGAAATGCCCGTCTGACATGTTGCATATCCATGACGCTCGGCTAGGCGGGGCGCTCAGCCAGCTTTCCCAAGGATTCGCCGCATGAAGATCATGGCCGCCAATTCGAACCTGCCGCTCGCGCGTGCGATCGCAGCCTATCTCGAAATGCCGCTTGTCGATGCGCAGGTGCGCCGCTTCGCCGACGAGGAAATCTTCGTCGAAATCCACGAGAACGTACGCGGGGAAGACGTGTTCGTCGTCCAGTCGACGAGCTATCCGGCGAACGACAACCTTATGGAACTGCTGATCTGCATCGATGCGCTCAAGCGGGCATCGGCGCGGCGTATCACGGCGGTCGTGCCCTATTTCGGCTACGCCCGGCAGGACCGGAAACCGGGGCCACGGACCCCGATTTCAGCCAAGCTGGTTGCGAACCTGATCACCGAGGCAGGCGCCGATCGCGTTCTTGCAGTCGATTTGCACGCTGGCCAGATCCAGGGTTTCTTCGACATCCCGACCGACAATCTGTTCGCCGCGCCCGTCATGGCCGCGGACATTCAGGCGCGGTATGGCGATCAGGACCTGATGGTCGTGTCGCCCGACGTGGGCGGTGTGGTGCGCGCCCGTGCGCTGGCCAAGCGGCTCGACAACGCGCCGCTGGCCATCGTCGACAAGCGCCGTGACCGTCCTGGCGAGAGCGAGGTGATGAACATCATCGGCGACGTGTCGGGCCGCCACTGTATCCTTATCGACGACATCATCGATTCGGGCGGGACCCTCTGCAACGCCGCGCAGGCTCTGCTCGATCAGGGCGCGAAGAGCGTGACTGCCTACATCACCCATGGGGTGCTGTCCGGCGGTGCGGTTGCCCGCGTCGACGGGTCGGCGCTGGAAGAACTGGTCATTACCGATTCGATCCGTCCGACGGATGATGCCAAGGATTCGCAGCGCATCCGCATCCTGACCATCGCCCCGCTGATCGGCGAGGCCGTTCGCCGCATCGCAGACGAAAGTTCGGTCAGCTCTCTGTTCGATTGACGCTGCGCGGTTCGGCATTCGGATCGCGCCAGGGTCGGGGATTTTCGCTGGTACCTCCAGCCAGAATTTCGACCCTGCGCGACTGGCGGATTTCCATGGTAATCCGCAGCAGCGGATGGCTTCCCCTCTGGAGGCGCCCGGGCGTGGTATCCAGCAGGCTGCGCAATTCGCGCGTCACATGGGACTGGTCGAAATAGCGCAGGCGCATTTCCGGCTCGTCCTCTTCAAGCGCAACTTCGAGCAGCGCCGCCGCCATGTCGAGCGCCCGCGCCCGGCGCATGGCGAAATGCGGGGTGACCCCCCAACTCTTGCGGATCACGCGTTCGAGCGTCCGTCTCGCGATACCCCTGTCATGCGCAAATTCGGCGATCGATGCGCCCGGATCGGTCAGGCACAGCCGTTCGAATTCCGCGAGAAGATCGTGGGGTCGTTTCGGGGAAGCCGCTGAGAAGGACGTCAATAATTGCGTTTCGGCTGCCTCCAGCCACGCCTTGGCATCGTCGCGGGGTATGTAGGCTTCGTGCGGGCGGGCGGCACGATCGAAGGGGTCGAAAGGAAGGATGCGGTCGATCGTCTCTTCGACGGACGGCAGGTCGAGCCCGAGCGTGCCACCGGGCGCGAAATTGACGGTGACTACCTTGAAGGACCCATGCGCGGTAAGCCGCATCATCTTTGTGCAGGGCCCGAAATAGAGTGCCAGGCCCCGTTCGCCCGGACTGAATGTCTGCAAGCCTTCGGCTGTGTGCGCAGACCACTGGGAGCCGAAGATCATTCTCAGGATCGGCTGTTCGCCGAACGTGCCGCATTCGATCGTCTTTCCCTCCGGCAGGTTTACCGAAGTGACGCCCAATCGCGTGACCCAGGGCTTGAGTGTATCGCAAGGCGCGCGATTATAGGCGAGCGGCATCCCGCCGGGGGTCGAGCCGGTCGCGGACGTCATTCCCTGCCATGTCTGGTCGCCCCGATCCTTGCCGGATCGTTGTGGTTTTTCTTCTGACAATGCGGATCATTTCCCCCTTCGATGCGACCCGAAGGGCATGACATTGTCACTATGTGTCGTCTTGACCGGGCCGAGCATTGAGCCAAATGGGTTCAAATGCAAAGAAATTCCGATCTCGCGCTCGCCAATCGTCTCGCCGATGCCGCAGGGGAAGCCATCCGGCCCCTCTTTCGCGGCGAATGGTCGCAGGAGCGTAAACCAGACCAGAGCTTCGTGACCGAAGCCGACCGTGCAGCCGAAGCGGCGATGCGATCGATCCTCGAAAGCGAGCGTTCAGACGATGGGATCATCGGCGAGGAATATGGCACACGCAACGAAGGTGCCGCACGGCAGTGGGTTCTCGATCCGATCGATGGAACGACCAGCTTCATCGCCGGGCGCCCGATCTTCGGCACGCTGATTGCCCTGGTGCAGGATGGCTGGCCGGTGCTGGGCGTGATCGATCAACCCATCGCGCGGGAACGGTGGGTCGGGCAGATCGGCGAAGGGACGACCTTCAACGGGAAGCCCGTGCGCGCCACACCATGCAAGGACCTTTCCGACGCGGTGCTAGGGACCACCAGCCCGCATCAGTTTTCCGGCGGCGACGTCGATGCATTCATGGGCGTCGCCAAGGCGGTGGCCGAACGGAAGATTATTTATGGCGGCGATTGCTACAATTACGGGTTGGTCGCGAGCGGCCATGTCGATGTGGTCATCGAAGCCGGGCTCAAGCTGTATGATTTCGCCGCGCTCGTCCCCGTGGTGGAAGGCGCCGGTGGAGTGATGAGCGACTGGCAGGGCAACCCGCTGGACGCGGGAAGCGACGGCCGCGTGATCGCCCTCGGCGATGCGGCCCGCCTCGACGATGTGCTGGAAGCGATGGGCGGTTCTTCGGCGCACGATCACGGGCACTGATCGACCCCGTTCTCGTTTGCGCTGCATGCGAACGATACTGATAACCGGCGCAGGCAATGGCATTGGCCGCGCCATCGCCATGCATTTTCACGGCCTCGACTGGCGCGTCATCGGGCTGGACCGGGACGCGGAGGCGCTGGCGGAACTGCGCGATGCTCTGCCGCGCGAAACGGCGTTGTTCCTGACAGCCGATATCGGCAGGGAAGGCGCCGTTGCGAGCGCTTTCGAGCGCGTGGAAGACTGGTTGGACGGCGATCCGCTAGACTGCGTAGTGAACAATTCCGGCATTGCCGATCCCTATGCAGGGCCGCTGGAAAAGCTGGCGCTGAAGGACTGGCAGGCGTGGGTAGATGCCAGCCTGACGGCCGCGTTTCTCGTGACCCGATCGGCCCTCCCGCTTCTGCGGCGCGCGCAAACCGCCAGCATTGTGAACATGTCATCCACCCGTGCGGTGATGAGCGAACCGGACACCTTTGCCTATGCTGCGGCAAAGGGCGGTCTCGATGCACTGACCCATTCGCTTGCCGTGTCCCTGGGCCCCAAGATCCGCGTCAATGCGATACGTCCGGGCTGGATCGAAACGGGGCCGTGGCAGAAGACGGGCCAGCGCAGCAATCCGGATCACCGTGCAAAAGATCGCGATCAGCATCCTGCAGGGCGGATCGGACGCCCCGAAGACATTGCCCAGGCGGTCGCCTATCTGCATGAGGCCGGCTTCGTGACGGGGCAGCATCTCAACATCGACGGTGGCATGACGGTCAAGATGATCTACGAGCACTGACATGAGTACGGAGGGTTCACTGGAGGGGCGCATAGCGCTTGTCACCGGGGCTGCGCGCGGGCTGGGGTTTGCGATCGCGCAACGCCTGGTGCGTGCCGGGGCGAGCGTCTGGCTGAATGGTCGTGACAGGGCTGCGCTGGGCGACGCGGCCGACCGGATCGGCAGCGATGCGCGCGTGCTGGCATTCGACATCGGCGATGACGACGCGACCGCAGCGGCCTTCGAAGCACTGGCCGAAGACGGGCTCGACATCCTCGTAAACAATGTCGGCCAGCGTGATCGGCGTTCGCTTGCGCAGCTGCGGCGAGGGGACATGGCCGCCATGCTGGCGACCAACCTTGTCGCTCCCTTCGATCTCGCGCGGCGGGCTGTTCCGTTGATGGAAGCGCGCGGCTATGGGCGGATTGTCAACATAACCTCCATCGCTGCCGAAATAGCCCGCGGCGATGTCCTATATACCGCCAGCAAGGGCGGGCTTGCCGCCCTGACGAGAGCTTTCGCGGCAGAGCTTGGCAGCACCGGCATTACCGTCAATGCGGTGGCGCCCGGCTATTTCGCGACCGAGGCGAACGAGGAAATGTCCACCGATCCGGGCATTGCGCAGCATCTGGAGCGGCGGACATCGCTGGGCCGGTGGGGCGATCCGGGCGAGATCGGCGGGGCAGTGGCGTTTCTCGCATCCCCCGAAGCGAGTTACATCACCGGGCACACATTGGCGGTCGACGGGGGCTACCTGACCCACTTCTGACTTGCTTTTGCCCGCAGAATCGCTAGACGCGCGCCCTTCACCGACACGTGATTCACCGCCGGTCTGGCCGTAAGGGCTGCCAGGGCTGGCGCGACGTGTCTCTGTAAAGGAGATGAAAATGCCCAAGCTGAAGACCAAAAGCGGTGTGAAGAAGCGCTTCAAGATCACCGCAACCGGCAAGGTTAAGCATGGTGTCGCCGGCAAGCGCCACCGCCTGATCAGCCACAATGCGAAGTATATTCGCCAGAACCGCGGCACCACCGTCCTGTCGGAAGCCGACAGCCGTACGGTGAAAAAGTGGGCCCCCTACGGCCTCGACTGAGCGCGATTTAAGGAGAATACGAAATGCCTCGCATTAAACGCGGCGTCACCACGCGCCAGAAGCACAAGCGGATCCTCGATCAGGCGAAGGGCTATCGCGGCCGTCGCAAGAACACCATCCGCATCGCCCGTCAGGCGGTCGAAAAGGCCGGCCAGTACGCTTACCGCGACCGCAAGATCAAGAAGCGGAATTTCCGCGCTCTGTGGATCCAGCGTATCAACGCGGCAGTTCGCGCCGAAGGCCTGACCTATTCGCAGTTCATGCACGGTACCAAGCTGGCCGGCATCGAGCTGGATCGCAAGGTAATGGCAGACCTCGCCATGAACGAAGGCGCGGCCTTCAAGGCGATTATCGAGCAGGCCAAGAAGGCGCTTCCCGCCTAAGGTCCTTGCCCCAAACGACTTTTCGAAAGGGCGCTCCGCAAGGGGCGCCCTTTTTCGTGTGCGCCTTGTCGCTCGCCTACAACCGGCTATACTTCTGGCGTGGAGGGGAGGGGGAGATTGACTGCACATAAAGCTATCGACGTGCGCTTTTTTGCGCCGCCTGCCGACCTCGCTCCGTGCTTCACCAGCTTCTATCGCGTCGAGGTCGATTTACCCGAAGGCGAGATCCTGGAAGATTGGCTGCAGCCGGAATGGGCCAATTTGCGCTTCTTTGCCGGTAATCCCCCGGCGGCCGATTTTACCGATGGTTCGCGGGTGGAAGGCATGCGCTTTCAGGCAACCGGCCCGAGTTCGTGCCCGACGCACTTTACCATCGGTCGTACCCGCATGTGGGGCATCGGACTGTTTCCCCTCGGCTGGGCGCGCTTTGTCGGGCTCGACGCAAGCGAACATGCCAATACCGTCGTCGATGGTGAACGCAGCCCTGCCTTCGCCCCGTTCGTTCCCTTATGCGAAAAGCTGTGTACGCCGGACCATTCGGACGAAGAGCAGTTCGAATGGCTGACCGACTTCTTTCGAAATCTGGCCGATCCACCGCGGGACTGCGCCCGTATTCAGCGCATACACGAAGCCATGGTGGATCCGTATATCGTTCAGGTCGAAGAGCTGGCCCAGAAATGCGGTCTTTCGAAGCGGACGCTGGAGAGGATCTGCCTGCGGCATTTCGGCTTTTCGCCGCGCCTGCTGCTACGGCGGCAAAGACTGATGCGCAGCCTCGCCGCCTTCATGCTGGAGCCGCGGGCGAACTGGTCGCGCGTGATCGACCGGCATTATCACGACCAGTCGCATTTCGTGCACGAGTTCCATGCTTTCATGCAGTGCGCGCCGAGCGAATATGCCGCAAAGCCGCACCCTGTGCTGAGTGCCTTCATGGCGGAACGAAAGAAGGTCTGGGGGTCGCCGGTGCAGACGCTCGACAAGCCCCGATAGCTTTGGCTGCGGGTCTGGAATTGCCAAGGGGACAACTAGAATGTGTGCGGGGGCGCAAGTGATACAGGCTATTGGCCGGGCAGAATGGCGATGAGTAAAGGAGGCGCGCTCGATGCGATTTCCCTGCGGTTCTTCCTGCCGCCGCCAGGGCTGAAGCCCTATGTCACCACCCTCTATCATCTGGAGGTATCCGGATGCCGGCAGGAACCTGTCGAGGACTGGCTGCACCCCGAATGGGCCAATCTGCGCATCATTCCCGATCGGAACGTCGAAGCGGCACTGGGCGGCGGTCCGCTCGAGCGAATGCCACGTGCCCTGCTGACCGGACCGACGAGTGTTACCACGCGGTTCCGCGCCGCCAATGGCAGGTCATGGGGAATCGGCCTGATGCCGCTCGGCTGGGTGCGGCTGACATCTGCCCCTGCAAGCGACTATGCCGACCGCCATGCCGATGTCGACACCGACCCGGCCCTGTCCCGGCTGCGGGCCCTGTGCGATTGTGTCCCGGAGAAGGGCCGCGATCTCGTGGCGGAGCGGGACGCCCTCCTGCGTCACCTCGCGGGAATTTTCGCGGAGCCGGCGGCGCATGAGGCGAAAATACTGCGCTGCGAGCAGGCTCTGGTCGATCCGCACATGCACAGCGTGGCAGAGCTTGCGGGGGCGCTGGGGATGGGAATGCGCACGATGGAGCGGTTCTGCGGCCGCGTGTTCGGCTTCAGCCCGCAGTTGCTGCTGCGCCGTCAGCGCTTCATCCGCAGCCTGGCGAAATTCATGCTCGACCCTTCGCTCAAATGGATCGACACGCTCGACACGCATTATCACGATCAGGCGCATTTCGTGCGCGATTTCAAGCGCTTCATGACTATGTCGCCGAGCGAATACGCCCGGTTGCCGCACCCGATCCTGGCCGCGGCGGCGCATGCACGTATGGCGGTCGCGGGCGAAGCGATGCAGGTGCTGCACAGCCCCGCGGCACAGGTGAAGACGAACGGCCCGAAGGGGTGATGCGGGCGCGCGCCGCCGGTCGGCGGGAAACGGGGCTTTAGCATTTGTGCACATGCGGCTAGGGGCTGCGCAGAGACAATTCCTACAGTTCCAAGCGGATCAGATGACCGACCTCGACCAACTCAAGACCGATGCGCTGACGCGGATCGAAAACGCTCCCGATGCAGCGGCGCTCGAAGCACTGCGGATCGAATTTCTCGGCAAGCAGGGGTCGATTTCGGGCCTGATGAAGACGCTGGGCGGGATGTCGCCGGAAGAGCGGCAGGTGCAGGGGCCGCTGCTCAACGGACTGCGCACGGAGACTGCCGATGCGATCGCTGCGCGCAAGGAAGTGCTTGAAAATGCAGAGCTTGAAGCGCGGCTTGCGGGCGAGAGCATCGACCTGACGCTGCCGGCGCCGGAAGCGCCCAGGGGTTCGGTCCACCCGGTCAGCCAGGTGATGGACGAGCTGGCGGAAATCTTTGCAGACCTTGGCTTTTCCGTCGCGACAGGGCCGGAAGTCGAGGACGACTGGCACAATTTCACTGCGCTCAACATGGCCGAAACGCACCCCGCGCGGGCCATGCACGACACGTTCTACTTCCCGCAAAAGCATGTCGATCATACGTTTGATAATGCGCCGAACACACGCATGCTGCTGCGAACACATACATCTCCGGTGCAGATCAGATCGTTGGTCGAGCGCGGCGCGCCGATCCGCATCATTGCGCCGGGCCGCGTCTATCGCAGCGACAGCGATGCGACCCACACGCCGATGTTCCACCAGGTCGAAGGGCTGGTGATCGACAAGGGCATCCACCTGGGCCATCTGAAATGGACGCTGGAGACCTTCCTCAAGGCGTTCTTCGAGCGCGACGATATCGTCCTGCGCCTGCGCCCCAGCTATTTCCCCTTTACCGAACCATCGGTCGAGGTCGATGTGGGCTGGGAAGACGTGAACGGCCGCAAGGTTCTGGGCGGCGACGGCGATGCGCCGGGCCATGGCTGGATGGAACTGCTGGGCAGCGGCATGGTCAATCGCCGCGTGATCGAATCTGCGGGGCTCGACCCCGACGAATGGCAGGGTTTCGCATGGGGGCTCGGCGTCGACCGGCTCGCCATGCTCAAATACGGGATGGACGATTTGCGCGCCTTCTTCGACGGCGACCAGCGATGGCTTGATCATTACGGCTTTTCGGCCTTCGACCAGCCGACCCTTTCCGCAGGCGTGGGAGCGAAGGCATGAAGTTCTCGCTCGAATGGCTGAAGGATTACCTCGAGACCGACGCTTCGGTCGCCGACATTGCGTCCGCGCTCAACCGGATCGGCCACGAGGTCGAAGGTATCGAGGACCCGGCCGACAAGCTGGCCGGCTTCCGCGTCGCGCATGTGCTGACGGCGGGGCCGCACCCCGATGCGGACAAGCTGCAGGTGTTGAGTGTCGATACCGGCGAGGGTGACCCGCTGCAGGTCGTCTGCGGTGCGCCCAATGCGCGCGCGGGGATGAAGGGCGTGCTCGGCCTGCCGGGCGCTGTGGTCCCAGCCAACGGGATGGAACTGCGCAAAAGCGCGATCCGCGGCGTCGAATCGAATGGCATGATGTGTTCCGTGCGCGAACTGGAACTGGGCGACGAGCACGACGGCATCATCGAACTGCCCGAGGATGCGCCGACGGGCACCAGCTTTGCCGAATATAGCAACGCGTCGCCCGTGTTCGATGTGGCGATCACGCCAAACCGGCCCGACTGCATGGGCGTGATGGGTATCGCGCGCGACCTGGCCGCAGCCGGGCTCGGCACATTCAAGGCGCCCGAAGTGCCTGCGATAGAAGGCGAGGGCGCGTGCCCGACCGAAATCCGGATCGACGATCCCGAAGGCTGCCCCGCGTTTTACGGACGCGTCATCAGGGGCGTGACCAATGGGGCATCGCCCGACTGGATGCAGCGCCGCCTCAAGGCTGCGGGCCAGCGCCCGATCAGCGCACTGGTGGACTGCACCAATTACCTGATGCTTTCGACCGGCCGTCCGGCCCATGTCTACGACCTTGCCAAGCTGAGCGGGGCCGTGACCGCGCGCCGCGCCAAGAACGGCGAGACAGTCGAGGCGCTGAACGAGAAGACCTATACGCTCGACGACACGATGACCGTGATCGCCGACGATGCCGGGGTGCACGACATCGCCGGGATCATGGGCGGTGAACATTCGGGCGCGGGCGAGGATACCAGCGACGTGCTGCTGGAAATCGCCTATTTCGATCCCACGCGTATCGGCGTGACGGGGCGCAAGCTGGGTCTGGCATCCGATGCGCGCACGCGCTTCGAACGCGGGGTCGATCCGGCGTTCCTCGACGACGGGCTCGCGCTGCTGACCGACCTGATCGTGCAGACCTGCGGCGGTGCACCGACACAGGTAGTGCGCGCCGGCGAAGCGCCGAACCAGCCGAAGGTCGTTGCGTTCGATCCCGGCCTGACGGCACGGCTCGGCGGGGTGGATGTGCCGCAGGACGAGCAGCGCGCTATCCTGGAAGCGCTGGACTTCCAAGTGGCAGGCGACTGGCAGGTGACCTGCCCGCTGCGCCGCCACGATATCGAAGGCCCCGCCGATCTGGTCGAGGAAGTGGTCCGCATTTACGGCCTCGACAAGGTCGAAAGCGTCGCGCTGCCGCGCGTCGAGGGCGTGGCCCGGCCAACCGCCACGCCGCTGCAGCAGGTCGAGCGGAAGCTCCGCCGCGCCGCTGCCGCGCGCGGGCTGAACGAAGCGGTGACCTGGTCCTTCCTGCCGACTGCCGACGCGGAATATTTCGCGGACGGAGCGCAATTGTGGGTGCTGGACAACCCGATCAGCGAGGACATGAAAGCCATGCGCCCCTCGCTCATCCCCGGGCTGCTGTCTGCCGCCAAGCGTAATGCCGACCGCGGCGCTGCCGGTGCGCGCCTGTTCGAAATCGGGCGACGGTATTTTGTCGGGAAAGACGGCGCGAGCGACGAGAAGCCGACGCTTGGCGTGGTGCTGGCGGGCGAAAAGACCGCGCGCGGCTGGAGCACGGGCAAAGCCGTGCCGTTCGACGCCTATGACGCCAAGGCCGAAGCCATGGCGCTGCTCGAAGCGGCCGGCGCGCCGATCGACAATCTGATGGTGATGGGTGAAGCGGGCGACCAGTTTCATCCTGGCCAGTCCGCCACGCTGCGGCTGGGCCCCAAGAACGTGCTGGCCCGGTTCGGCGCGCTGCATCCGCGCACGCTGAAGGAATTCGACGCGGACGGTCCGGTGATGGCGGTCGAGATATTCCTCGACGCGCTGCCCGCGAAGAAAGGCGGCGGGAGTTTTGCGCGCGCTGCCTATGCACCGCCCGCCTTGCAGACGATCAGCCGCGACTTCGCCTTCCTCGTACCGGGCGAACTGGCCGCCGCCGATCTGGTCCGCGCGGTAAAGGGCGCGGACAAGCAGGCGATCGTTTCCGCGCGCGTGTTCGACGTGTTTGCCGGGCAGGGCGTGCCGGAAGGCAAAAAGTCGGTAGCGGTAGAAGTGCTGCTGAAACCCGGCGAGAAGAGCTTCACCGATGCGGAGATCAAGGCGATTTCCGACAAGATCGTGGCTGCTGCTGCGAAGCAGGGCGCGGAGCTGCGGGGGTGACACGCACGCGCAGCCCGATCCTCGCGCTTGGCCTGCTGCTTTCCACGGCCTGCACCGGCGCGGCGGCGCAAGAGGATGGCTGCGTCATGACGCAGGGCGACCGGACGTGGCTGAAAGGCGCGCTGGACAATTGGCAGGTGTCGGCGCAGCGCGATCTGGGCATCGATCCGGACCCGCTGCCCGACGTGGTGACGCTGGACGACCGCTGCCTTTACATCATGCCGGCGGGGCGGTTCGATCGCATGGTCGGCACGCCGCATGAGGGCCGCCCCAGCCTGCCCGACGGGCGCGAGTTGCCGCTGGGGCCCGTATCCTTTGCGACCGGCAGTGCGACGGATTATTTCGTGATGAGCCTGCCCAGCGTATGGCGCGCCGCCAATGTGCAGAGCGGGCTTGGCGTGGAAGGGCTGATGGACGGGGTCCTGCTGCACGAGATCATGCATACGCGACAGGGCGGACTGGCCGGACCGCTGCTTGACCGGCTGGGGCGGGCGAACGGCGTTTCGGAAGACGACCTCAACGACGACATGGTGCAGAACCGGTTCGGTGATGATGCAGCCTATCGCGCGGCCTATGAGCGCGAGCGCGATCTGCTGTTCGCCGCCGCTGCTGCGCCCAGCGATGCGGAAGCACGCCGTATCGGGCGCGACGCGCTGGCGGCGATGCGCGACCGGCGGGCGCGCTTCTTCACCGGCAAGCGGCGGTTCTATCGCGCGTTCGACGACATTTTCCTGACGATGGAAGGCATGGGTCAATGGCTCGCCTATCGTCACTATATGAGCCCACGCGGCGGATCGCTGGATGCGGAAACGGCGCTGCGGGAAGTGCGCCGCGACGGTAGCCAGTGGTCGCAGGATGAAGGACTGGCGCTGATGCTGCTGGTCGACCGGTTGCTGCCGAACTGGCAGGCGCGCGCTTTCCGGGATCCGCAGTGGCGGGCCGAGGCGCTGCTGGCAGCCGCTACAGGAGTTCGAAGATGACACAGACACGTACCGCATTCGTAACCGGCGCCACCGCCGGAATCGGCGAAGCCACCGTCCGCACGCTGGTGGCGAACGGCTGGCGCTGTGTCGCGACCGGGCGGCGGCAGGAACGGCTCGATGCGCTGGTGGCGGATCTGGGCGCGGACAAGGTCCACCCGGCCTGTTTCGACGTGCGCGACTCAGCGGCCATGGATGCCGCGATCGCCGCTCTGCCCGAGGATTTCGCCGGGATCGACCTGCTGGTCAACAATGCCGGGCTGGCGCAGGGCCTGTCGCCCGCGCAGGAATCCAATCTCGACGACTGGCAGACGATGATCGACACCAATGTGACGGCCATGGTGGTGCTGACCCGCAAGCTGCTGCCCGTGCTGATCGAGCGCAAGGGCGCGATCATCGCCATCGGTTCGGTTGCGGGCAGTTACATCTATCCGGGCGGCAACGTCTATGCCGGGTCGAAGGCCTTCGCGAACCATTTCACCCTGGCGCTGCGGGCCGATCTGCACGGCACCGGCGTGCGGGTGACCAGCATCGAGCCGGGCATGGTCGAAACCGAATTCACGCTGGTGCGCACCGGCAGCCAGGAAGCGAGCGACGATCTGTATCGCGGTGCCAATCCGATGACCGGGCAGGACATCGCCGATACGATCCTGTGGATCGCGCAATTGCCCCCGCATCTCAACATCAACCGGCTGGAACTGATGCCGGTGAACCAGGATTTCGCAGGGTTCCGGGTGGCCAGGGAGCCCTAGCGAACGCGTCGGTCCCGCGAAGGCGGGAACCCCGTCAAGCGCCGCGCTTGCCCGACCCTGGATCCCCGCCTGCGCGGGGATGACGACAGCAGAGACATGACATGATTTCCAATCGCCGTACCTTCGCCATCATTTCCCACCCCGACGCGGGCAAGACCACGCTGACCGAGAAGCTGTTGCTGACCGGCGGCGCCATTCACCTGGCCGGCGAGGTCAAGGCGCGCGGACAGGCGCGGCGGGCGCGGTCCGACTGGATGAAGATCGAACAGCAGCGCGGCATTTCGGTGACCAGTTCGGTCATGACGTTCGAGCGCGAGGGCATCACCTTCAACCTGCTCGACACGCCGGGGCACGAGGATTTTTCCGAAGACACCTATCGCACGCTGACGGCGGTCGATTCGGCGATCATGGTGATCGACGCGGCCAAGGGCATCGAGCCGCAGACGAGGAAGCTGTTCGAGGTCTGCCGGTTACGCAGCGTGCCGATCATCACCTTCGTCAACAAGGTCGACCGTGAAGGGCGGCCGGTGTTCGAGCTGCTGGACGAGATCGCCGACATGCTGGCGCTGGACGTCAGCCCGCAGGCCTATCCAGTGGGCATGGGCGGCGAGTTCGAAGGCGTGCTCGATTTCGAGACCGGCTGCATCGCGCGGCCCGAGGGGCCGAGCAAGGAGTTCAAGGGCACGCGCGATTGCGACGCCGAAATCCCCGAACGCTTTGCCGAGAACATCGAACTGGCGCAGATCGGCTATCCCGAATTCGATCTGGAAGCCTATCGCAATGGCGATCTGACGCCGGTCTATTTCGGATCGGCGCTGAAGAATTTCGGCGTGACCGAGCTGATCGAGGCAATCGCGAAATACGCCCCGCCGCCGCGCCCGCAGCCCGCGGGCGAAGAACAGATAAGCCCGGAGCGCGACGAGGTGACCGGCTTCATCTTCAAGGTGCAGGCCAATATGGACCCCAACCACCGCGACCGCATCGCCTTCATGCGGCAGGTATCGGGCACGTTCAAACGCGGCATGAAGCTGACGCCGTCGGGCCTCGGCAAGCCGGTGGCGATCCATTCGCCGATCCTGTTCTTCGCGCAGGACCGCGAGGTGGCCGACACGGCGGAGCCGGGCGACATCATCGGCATCCCGAACCACGGCACGCTGCGCGTGGGCGATACGCTGAGCGAGAAGAATGCGATCCGCTTTACCGGCCTGCCCAATTTCGCGCCGGAAATCCTGCGCCGTGTCGCGCTGGTCGATCCGACCAAGACCAAACAGTTGCGCAAAGCGCTCGACGATCTTTCCGAAGAAGGGGTGATCCAGGTGTTCTATCCCGAGCTGGGCGGGCAGTGGATCGTCGGCGTGGTCGGCCAGCTGCAGCTCGACGTGCTGATTTCGCGATTGTCGGCCGAATACAAGGTGGAAGCCCGGCTGGAAGCATCGCCCTTTGCCACTGCGCGCTGGATCAGGGGCGAGGACAAGGCGATGAACGACTTCGAGAAGTTCAACCTGTCCAACCTCGCCAAGGATCGCGACGGGGACCTCGTCTTCATGGCCAAGAGCCCGTGGGACGTGAACTATCAGCAGGAAAAGAACCCGGACCTTACCTTCTCCGCCACGAAGGAGCGTTGAGGTTGCACGGCAGGCGCCTTCGCGGCAAAGCCATGGCATGACGTTACACGCCGGACCGACATCGCAGACCTTCATATCGCAGCGCCTGCGACTCAATTATGTCGATTGGGGCAATCGCGACGCGCCGCCGCTGGTGCTGGTGCATGGCGGGCGCGATCATGCGCGCAGCTGGGACTGGGTGGCGGAAGACCTGTGCAGGGACTGGCACGTCACCGCTTTCGATCACCGCGGGCACGGCGATTCCGACTGGGTCAGCGACGGCAATTACATGGCCAACGACATGGTCTATGACCTTGCCCAGTTCATCCACCAGCTCGACCGGGGGCCGGTGACGATCGTCAGCCATTCGATGGGCGGAAACGTCGCCCTGCGTTATGCCGGGACCTTTCCCGACATGGTGCGCAAGATCGTGGCGATCGAAGGGCTCGGCCCGAGCCCGGCGCGGCAGGCCGAGCAGCGCGAAACGCCATACCCCGAACGGATGGCCGAATGGATCGGCAAGAAACGCGCCGCATCGGGCCGCATCCCGCGCAAATACGAAAGCATCGAGTCGGCCTTTCGCCGGATGATCGAGGAGAACAAGTTCCTCACCGAAGACCAGGCGCGCCATCTGACGCTGCACGGCGTGAACAAGAACGAGGACGGCACCTATAGCTGGAAGTTCGACCCGCATCTGAACGTATGGGGCGTGGAAGATGTGGCGGACGAGTTCCAGCACCAGACCTGGGCCGCGATCACGGCGCCGACATTGCTGCTTTACGGGGCGGACAGCTGGGCTTCGAACCCCGAAGGGGATGGCCGGCTGGACCATTTCAACAATGCCGAGGTGATCGAATTCGAGAATGCGGGCCACTGGCTGCATCACGATCAGTTCGACCGTTTCATGAAGACGATCCGCGAGTTCCTCTGATACGGTGCAGCTTACTTTCGCCAGCTACAACATCCACAAGGGCGTCGGGCTCGACCGCCGGCGCGACCCCGAACGCATCCTGTCCGTCCTGCACGAGATCGATGCCGACATCATAGCATTGCAGGAAGCTGACCGGCGCATCGGCGAGCGCGCCAGCGTGCTGCCGCGTGCCGATATCGACGATACGCGCTGGCGCGTGATCGAGGTGGCGCGGCGGCCGCGCAGCATCGGCTGGCATGGCAATGCCCTGCTCGTCCGCCGCGGGATCGACATCGTATCGGGCGAGGCGCTGGATCTGCCGACCATCGAGCCGCGGGGCGCGGCCTGCGGAGAAATCGTTGTCGAGGGGCACAGCCTGCGGGTGATCGGAACGCATCTCGACCTGTCGGGTCTCCGGCGGCGCGACCAGATCCGTTCGTTGCTGGGGTTCTGCAATGCCTGCGACCGCAACTTGCCGACGGTGATCATGGGCGATTTCAACCAATGGGGCCGTCAGACAGGCGCCATGCGTGAATTTGCGCAAGGCTGGCACATCGTCACGCCGGGGCGCAGCTATCCAAGCAGGCAGCCAGTGGCGACGCTCGACCGGATCGTGGCCAGCACCCATTGGAACGTCGTTTCTTCGGACGTTCATCACACGGCGCTTTCGACGGTTGCATCCGACCATCTGCCCGTGAAGGCCGTACTTTCCCTGATCAAAAAATAGGCACGCGCCTAATTATCGGGCAACGAATGTTGCGTCGGTCCCGCGCTTAGCGTCCAAATCTTACCGAAAACGTGTTTGGCACGCACTTTGCTGCGTCTGCGCATGCCGGTGCTTGGGCCGGTAGATCACACGAGGGGGTGAGCGCGTGAAATTCATCATCGCCGTCATCAAGCCGTTCAAGCTCGACGAGGTCCGCGAGGCCCTGGGGGGCATCGGGGTGGCTGGAATGACCGTTACCGAGGTCAAGGGCTTCGGCCGCCAGAAGGGCCAGACCGAGATTTACCGCGGCGCCGAATATTCGACCAATATGCTGCCGAAGGTAAAACTCGAGATCGCCGCGAGCGACGACCTCGCCCCGCAAGTGGTCGAGACGATCCAGCAGACTGCCACCACCGATGCGATCGGCGACGGCAAGATCTTCGTTTTCGACCTCGCCAGCGCCACCCGCATTCGCACCGGCGAAACCGGCGACACCGCGCTCTGACGGACAGGATGGGACCCATGATGTTTCGAACACTTTCTCGCAGCGTTGCCACCGGCATCGCGCTGCTTACGCCGGCAGCGGCTTTCGCCCAGGAGGCTGCCGAAGCTGCCGCTGCCGTGCCCAATCCCGGCAACAATGCCTGGATGATGACGGCCACAATCCTGGTGCTGCTGATGATCCTGCCTGGGCTCGCGCTGTTCTATGGCGGTCTCACCCGCTCCAAGAACATGCTTTCCACCATAACGCAGGTCGGCGGGGCAGCGTGCCTTGCGATGCTGATCTGGGTGATGTGGGGCTATTCGACCGCCTTCGGGCCGGAAGGCAATGCCTTCTTCAGCTGGGGCAATCTGTTCCTGAGCCAGGTGACGACCGACAGCACTGCAGCGACATTCAGCGATGAAGTCATCAGCGAATATGTCTTCGTCAGCTTCCAGATGACTTTCGCCGCGATTACCGCTGCGCTGGTGCTGGGCGCGACGGTGGAGCGGCTGAAGTTCTCTGCCGCCATGCTGTTTACCGCCATCTGGCTGACGATCGTCTATTTCCCGATCGCGCACATGGCGTGGGCGGGCGGCGGCCTGTTGTTCGAAATGGGCGCGCTCGACTTCGCCGGCGGTACCGTGGTCCATATCAATGCCGGTGTCTCGGCACTGGTGCTCGCCATGTTCCTTGGCAAGCGCAAGGGCTATCCCGGGGAGCCGATGCCGCCGCACAGCCTGACGCTGACGCTGGTGGGCGCTGGCCTGCTGTGGGTCGGCTGGTTCGGTTTCAATGCCGGCTCGGAACTCGAAGCAGACGGAACTGCCGGTCTTGCCATGATCAACACCTTCGTCGCCACCGCCGCAGGTGCCCTGGCCTGGATGCTGATGGAACGCTTTGCCGGGCACAAGGGATCGGCCCTGGGCTTTGCATCGGGCATCATTGCAGGTCTCGTCGCCGTCACTCCGGCGGCCGGTAACAGCGGCCCGTTCGGAGCGCTGGTGCTTGGTATCGTGGCTTCGGTGATCGCGTATTTCGCAGTCGCCAAGCTCAAGCCGAAGCTGGGTTACGACGATGCGCTGGACGTGTTCGGGATCCACGGCATTGCGGGCATCGTCGGCGCGATCGGCACGGGTATCGTCTATTCGCCCGCGCTTGGCGGACCCGGCGATGCAGCAGAATATGCGATGGGGGCTCAGGTAACGACGCAGATCGTCGCCGTGGTCGTCGCCATCGTTTGGGCAACGGTCGGAACCGTGATCGCGACGCTCATCACCAAGGTCATCACCGGTCTGCGGGTCACCCCGGAAGTCGAAAGCGACGGCCTGGACATCGGCGAGCATGGGGAACGTGCCTACAACTGAATTCGAAGCTTGGCGGGGGCGCCTACTCTCTCTCTCCTCTCCTCGGGTGCCCCCGTCTAACCGTGTTCCTCCTGCGAACACCGACTTTACCGGGCCGGAGATTAGTCTCCGGCCCCTTTTTTCGTATCCGCCGGGCTTGCCGATAGAGGAGGGCGGTGGCGTCCTAAGCGGCGAGGGCTGCCATCACGAAATCGGCGCAGCGTTCCCCGATCATGATGCTGGGGGCATTCGTGTTTCCGCTGACCAGCCGCGGCATGACGCTGGCATCGGCCACATAAAGCCCATCCACCCCGCGAGCCTTCAGCGTCGGATCGACCACGGCATCTTCATCCGCCCCCATCCGGCAGGTGCCGACGGGGTGATAGACGGTATCGGCACGATTGCGGATGAGATCGTCGAGCTGCGCATCATCGTCGAGATCGATGGGGTAGCGGTCCTGCGGCGCGTACTGCGCCATGCTGGGCGAAGCGACGATCCGATGGGACAGCCGCACACCTTCGCGCAGAATGGCCATGTCGCGATCATCGTCGAGGAAATTGGGATCGATCAGCGGAGCGTGCTGCGCATCTCGCCCGGCAAGGCGAACGGTCCCGCGACTTTCGGGACGCAGCACACAGGCGTGCAGCGAGAAGCCGTGCCCCTTCACCTTGGTTCGGCCATGGTCTTCCAGCATTGCAGGGACGAAGTGCCACTGCACGTCCGGGGCGGGGGCATCGGGCATGACCTTCCAGAAACCGCCTGCCTCGGCATAGGGCGTGGTCATGATACCCGTCCGCTTGCGCCGATGTTCGAGAATGGCCTTGGCCATACGGATGGTGCCGGCCAGACTGTCACCGATGAAGTCCCGGCTTTCGGTCTGCCAGCTGGAGACGTAGTCGACATGATCCTGCAGGTCGCTGCCCACGGCCGGCTTGTCGATCACCACGTCGATGCCATGATCTTTCAGATGGGCGGCGGGCCCGATCCCGGAAAGCATCAAGATCTGCGGCGAATTGAAGGCGCCAGCCGACAGCACCACGGCGCCGCGGGCCTTCACCTGTCGCTGCCTGTCGCCGACCGTATAGGTCACGCCGGTGACACGACCTTCCTCGATATCGAGCTTTTGCACGCTGACGCCGATGCGGACGTCCAGATTCCGCGAGCCCCTTAACGGCTCCACATAGGCTCGCGCGGCCGACCAGCGTTCCCCGTCCTTCTGGGTGACCTGATAAAGGCCGAAACCTTCCTGCCGGTCATCGTTGAAATCGGCGTTGCGGGGCAATTGCAGTTCGGTCGCTGCCTCGACAAAGGCAAGGCTGCCCGGATTGGCCCATTTCTGGTCGCTCACCCACAAGGGGCCCGAGGCGCCGTGAAATTCATCAGCGCCGCGCACATTGTGTTCGGCCTGTTTGAAATAGGGGAGCACGTCGTCATAAGCCCAGCCGCGGCAGCCGAGCGCGGCCCAATTGTCGTAATCCCAGCGATTGCCGCGGATATAGATCATGGCATTGATCGCCGAGGATCCGCCCAGGCCCCGCCCGCGCGGCTGGTAGCCGACCCGTCCGTTCAGGCCTTTCTGCGGAACGGTTTCGAACCGGTAATTCTGCGCGTCGCGCAGGAAGGGCATGAAGCCGGGCGTCTTGACCAGCATGCCGTTGTTCCGGCCTCCGGCCTCCAGCAGGCAGACGCTCTTGCCGGTTTGCGCCAACCGCCCTGCAACGGCGCTCCCGCCGCTGCCGCCGCCAATCACGATGACATCGAATTCGTCCATGGGTACTCCTCTCCGCCGGAGAGGTTAGGCAGGCTCCGCCTCGCCCGCAATCGGGTTTTCCGATGAAACGGAATTTTCCTGCATGCCCTGCCGTTCCAGCCAGCGCGCCCTTATCTGGTCGGACGTTTCGCGGCTTGCGTCATGGGTCCAGCCGGGTTCGCGCAAGAGATAGGACAATTTGTGCTTCCACGGCGCTCGCCACATATCCTGCACAATGCCCACCCATTCATGGAACACCGCCCAGAACAGGTTGAAGCTGCCGAGTTGTTTGACGATGCCGTACCGGATCTTTTCGCCCTTCACCTCCGGCTCGAAGGTGCCGAACATCTTGTCCCACACGATGAAGACGCCGGCATAGTTGCGATCGAGATAGCGCGGATTGGTCGCATGGTGGACGCGGTGATGGCTGGGCGTGTTCATCACTGCTTCGAACCAGCGTGGCATGCGATCGATCGCTTCGGTGTGAATCCAGAACTGGTAGATCAGGTTGAACCCGCCGCAGATGGCTATCATAACGGGATGAAAGCCGAGAAGGACCAGCGGGAGCGCGAAGGCGAAGCCCAGCGTGAGGAAGCCGGTCCACGTCTGCCGCAGTGCGGTTGAGAGATTGTAGTGCTGGCTCGAGTGGTGGTTCACATGGCTCGCCCAGAACCAGCGGACGCGGTGGCCGAAACGGTGTACCCAGTAATATTTCAGGTCGTCGAGCACGAAGCACAGGACAAAGGCCCACCAGGTCCACGGCACATCGAACAGGCGAAACTGCCAAAGCCAGATGAACAGCGCGAGAAACACCCCGCCGGACAGCAGGCCAGCGACCGTACTGCCGAGACCGAAGGCAAGGCTGGTGAGCGTATCCCTTGGTTCATAGGCGTCGGGGCGTTTGCGCCAGGCCCAGACCATCTCCATCAGCACGAGAGCGATGAAGCCGGGAACTGCCAGTTCGGTAGGCGAGAAATCGGGCATGGCGATCAGCTCTTTACCGCTTCTATTGCCTCGACCCAAGCGGAAGCGTCATCGAGCGCCAACCGCGCCGCGCCGTAACGCCTTTCCGCAGTGTCGATGACGAGCATGTCGCCATCGCGCCGAACACTGGCGACGCCCGACAGGATCCGGCCCGCGAAATGCACGCCATGCGGGCGCAGGAGCAGTACGCGCCCGGCAGCGTCGCGCAGCAATGCGCCGCGGCCATCGCGATCCAGCCCGATCGCCACCGGTTCGAAACCGCTGACGGCCTCTTCGGCAGCAATCCGGGCTTCCGTTTCATCGGCGAGGCGGGGGGCGGGGCCCAGTTTCAGCCACACGGCCACGCCGGCCAGCGCGAAGATCGCCGCCAGGGATCCCAGGAACTGGAGCAGGGCCGGTGGCAATTCCATGCGGCAGACGTTGGCACGCGCCGCGCTTTGCGGCAAGCAGGCCGCAACAGGGAGAAAAACATGAAACCGATCGCCATCCTCGCTGCCGGCGCGGCGCTCATCGCAGCGCCCGTGTGTGCGCAAACCGCCGACCCCATCGCGCAGGTGGAAGCGGAGGCAGAGCGCACCGAGCGCGTGGCCCAGCAGATATGGCAATTTGCGGAACTGGGTTATCTCGAAACGCGCTCCAGCGGGTTGCTGGTCGAAGAACTGCAGAAGGAAGGGTTCACGATCCGGCCGGGCGTTGCAGACATTCCGACCGCCTTCATCGCGGAATGGGGCGAAGGCGGTCCTGTCATCGGGCTGCTGGCGGAATTCGACGCCCTGCCCGGAATCACCCAGTCCGCCGAGCCGACGCGTGATCCGGTTGCGGACAAGCATGCCGGCCATGCCTGCGGGCACAATCTGTTCGGCGCCGGCTCTCTCAGTGCGGCAATCGCCATCCGCAACTGGCTGGAGGCGACCGGCACACCGGGACGCGTACGCCTATACGGGACGCCTGCCGAAGAAGGTGGATCGGGCAAGGTCTATATGGCGCGGGCCGGCCTGTTCGACGATGCCGATTTCGTAATCGACTGGCATCCGGCGGACCGCAATTCCGCCGCATCGCGGATGAGCCTCGCCAACCGGTCGGGCAAGTTCCGGTTCCGCGGTGTTTCGGCCCATGCCGCCGGTGCACCGGAGCGTGGGCGAAGCGCACTCGACGGGGTCGAGGCGATGAACATGATGGTCAATATGATGCGCGAACACACATCGATGGATACGCGCATCCATTATGTCATTACCGATGGGGGCAAGGCGCCCAACGTCGTCCCCGATTTCGCCGAGGTGTTCTATTACGTGCGCCATTCCGATGCGGACGAAGTGCGGGCCTTGTGGCCTCGCCTGGAGGCGGCGGCCAAGGGTGCCGCGATGGGCACGGGGACCGAAGTGGACTGGGAGATCATCCACGGCAACAACCCCACGCTGCCGGTCGAATCGCTGCAGAAAATGATGGACGCCAAGCTGCGTCAGCTCGAGCCGCTCAAATACACTGCAGATGAATTGGCCTGGGCCGCCACGATTCGCGAAAGCCTGGGCGACGACGCGCCAGAGCTGGCGGAAGCGGCGCAGATCGAAGATTACGCGGTACTTACGGGATACGGATCGACCGACGTCGGCGATGTCAGCCGGGCCGTGCCGACTGTCAGCGTGCGCACCGCCACCTGGGTTCCGGGAACGGCGGCGCATAGCTGGCAGGCAGTCGCCGCAAGCGGCCACAGCTATGGTGCCAAAGGCACCCAGCATGCGGCGAAGGCGATGATGCTCGCTGCGGTAGAACTTTATACCAACCCGCAATTGCGCGAGACCGCCAAGGCGGAATTCATTGCGGCGCGCGGCGAGGATTACGTCTACGAATCGCTGCTCGGCGATCGCGCCCCGCCGCTCGATTATCGCAAATGATCAGCTGCGGGCGCTGGCGGCGAACATGTCCATGGCCGGGCGAACCGGGCTGACGTCGTAACCGGCCGAGGCTGCAGCTTCGCTGATTTCTTCCGGGTTCTCGCCCGTCCGTGCGCGTGCGAGCGACCAGAGCAGGGTCGAGCGTGTGCCCGAACGGCAAAAGCCGAGCACCGGCCCGCTTGCAGCGGCAAGCGCATCCTGCAACTGCTCGACCTGCGGTTCGCTGAAGCCGGCGCTACCGATCGGGATGGCGAGGTAATCCATCCCGGCTGCACGGGTTGCCGCCTCGATAGCCGCGCCCTCGGGCTGGTCCGGCGCTTCGCCGTCGGGACGATTGTTGACCACCAGCGTGATGCCCATCGCTGCCGCTTCGGAGATTTCCTGCGGCGTTACCTGGGGGCTGGCATAGAAGCTGTCGGACAGTTTGCGGAATTCGCTCATGAAGGGGTTCCTAGACAGGATTTGATTTCGCCGCCCGGCGCTTGCGCTGAACGATGTTGAGAATTTCGACTCCGACCGAAAAGCCCATGGCGGCATAGATATAACCCTTGGGCACATGGAAGCCGAAGCCATCGGCGATCAGCACGAGCCCGATCATGACCAGGAATGCAAGGGCGAGCATGACCAGCGTCGGGTTCTTTTCGATGAATTTGGCCAGCGGGTCGGCTGCCACCAGCATTATGCCGACCGTGATGACGACCGCGGTGACCATGATCGGGATCTGGTCCGTCATGCCGACGGCCGTGAGGATCGAATCGACCGAAAATACGATATCGATAGCGACGATCTGCGCGATGACGGTGCCGAACGTCGCCTTGGCCGCGTCGCCCGCGCCGGGCGTCTTGTCCAGCAGTTCGCCCGAATTGTCTTCCGGTTCCATCGCGTGATGGATTTCCTTGGTCGCCTTCCACAACAGGAAAAGGCCGCCCACCAGCAGGATAAGGTCGCGCCCGGAAAAGGCGGTTTCGAAACTCGGCTTGCCGTATTCGTTCGGCGCACCGACCAGCCCGAGATCGAAGATCGGCGTCTGCAATGTGACGAGCCAGCCGATGAGCATCAGCAGGCCGATCCGCATGACGAGCGCGAGTGTCAGCCCGATCCGGCGAGCGCGCTGCTGCTGGTGTTCGGGCAACTTGTTCGAAAGGATCGCGATGAAGATCAGGTTGTCGACGCCCAGCACGACCTCGAGCGCGATGAGGGTCAGGAGCGCCAGCCATGCAGACGGGTCCGAAAGAAGGGTCAAAAATTCCATCGATGCGCCTCTGCCTGCGCCCTTCGCTTCGTTCAAGATGTGTTTTGCGCAATATCTCCTATGCGAAAATGTCACAATTGTAGGGTTTGCTCACTGTTGCACGTAAATCATTCGCACCTGACGATCTTTCGCGCTATGATGGCTCCATAAAGGGAGGGTTACGTGCCCGCCCGCGTCGATACGGCATGCAGTCCTCGTATCGGTGGCTTCTGATTTGCGGCTGCACGACAAGGTATTGTTCGAGTTATGGGTTACGACAGAGGACGCCGCCGCGGAAAGGACAAACGCGACGGTTTCGGGGAAGACAATTTCGATAGTTTCGGTGGCCCCCCGGGCGATTTCACTCCGCACGAGGCGTTCCAGGGCGATCGGTTCGGCGGCGGTGATCGCGGCGGCTTTGGCGGCGGGAATCGCGGTGGCGGTTTCGGTGGCGGCAATCGCGGCGGCGGTGGCGATCGTGGCGGCGGCGGTGGCGGTGGCGGCGGTTTCAACCGCATGCCGGCACAGGTCGTCGGCACCGGCAAGGGTACGGTGAAATTCTTCAACGGCCAGAAGGGCTTTGGCTTCATCCAGCAGGATAGCGGCGGCGAAGATGTGTTCGTGCACATCAGCGCAGTCGAACGTGCAGGGCTCGAAGGCCTGGCCGAAGGGCAGGAACTGGAGTTCAACCTCGTGGATCGCGGCGGGAAGGTTTCCGCACAGGATCTTCAGGTCGTTGGCGACGTCATTCCCGTGCAGTCGCGCGGCGGTGACCGCGGCGAGCGTGGCGGTGAACGCGAGGCGGCACCCCGGCGCGAACTGACTGGCGAAAAGGCAACGGGCACGGTCAAGTTCTTCAATTCGATGAAGGGCTTCGGCTTCCTGACCCGCGACGATGGCCAGCCGGATGCGTTTGTTCACATCAGCGCAGTCGAACGTTCGGGTCTTGCCGGCATCAACGAAGGCGAACGGTTCGAATTCGATCTCGAAGTCGACCGACGCGGCAAATATTCGGCGGTCAACCTCGTCCCCGCACAGGACTGAGAAGAGCAGGCCGTCTTGGGGGTTTGACCCGCAAGGCGCGACGCAATAGATCGCTGGCAAACACGCAGATGGCGGTTCCTCAAGGGACCGCCATTTGTCTTTGAAGTTGAAACGCGCCCGCCAAGAGGCGCAGTAGGAGGCCCTATGTCGATTTCACCGCTGATGCCCGTCTATCCCCGCTGCGGCGTTCGCCCGGTCAAGGGTGAGCATTGCCATCTGATCGACGAAGACGGCACGCGTTACCTCGATTTCGCCAGCGGCATTGCAGTCAACCTCCTCGGCCACAGCCATGCGGGCCTGATCGGCGCAATCCAGCAGCAGGCAGAGACGCTGATGCACGTCTCCAACCTTTACGGCAGCCCGCAGGGCGAGGCGCTGGCGCAGCGTCTGGTCGACAAGACCTTTGCCGATACGGTCTTCTTCACCAATTCCGGCGCCGAAGCGGTCGAGGCCGCGATCAAGACGGCACGTGCCTACCACCAACATGAAGATGGCGATGGCAATCGTACCGAACTGATCACTTTCACGAATGCTTTCCATGGCCGCACCATGGCGACAATCAGCGCGTCAAATCAGGAAAAGATGCATAAGGGTTTCATGCCCTTGCTCGCAGGTTTCCAGTATGCCGAGTTCGACAATCTCGAACATGCCAAGTCGCTTATGAGCGACAAAACGGCCGGCTTCCTTGTCGAACCGATCCAGGGCGAAGGCGGTATCCGCCCTGCCAGCGATGAATTCATGCGCGGCCTGCGCGCGCTCGCCGATGAGAACGATCTGATGCTCATCTTCGACGAGGTTCAGTGCGGCGTGGCGCGCACCGGTAAGCTGTATGCTTACGAGCATTACGGGATAGAGCCGGATATCATGGCGACCGCCAAGGGTATCGGCGGCGGGTTCCCGCTCGGGGCCTGCCTTGCGACCGAAAAGGCCGCGCGGGGCATGGGCTTCGGCACGCACGGATCGACCTATGGCGGTAATCCGCTCGCCATGGCCGCAGGCACCGCGGTGATGGACGCTGTAGCGAATGATAAATTCCTCGCCGAAGTCACCGAGAAGGGCGAACGGCTGCGTTCGCGCCTCGAGCAGTTCATTGGCAACTATCCCGATCTATTCGAGCTGGTTCGCGGCAAAGGGCTGATGCTGGGGCTCAAGATGAAGGTCGAGAGCCGTCCGTTCTTCGTGCACCTGCGCGACAATCACCAGCTTCTGACGGTGGCCGCAGGCGACAACACGCTCCGCGTTCTTCCGCCGCTGGTAGCCGCTGATGCCGAATTCGACGAATTCTTCGACAAACTTTCGGCTGGTGCCGCAAGTTACGATCCGGCGGGCTGATAGGGTTATGACAATGCGGCACTTCCTCGATCTTTCCGATGCAGGCGGGGACGCGATTGCCGCCATGATCAACGATGCGCAGGACCGCAAGGCGGCGCGATTGGGCTGGGCCAAGGGCAGGCCCGATGCCGACGCGCCGCTTGCCGGCCATGTGCTGGGGATGATCTTTGAAAAGAGCTCCACCCGTACGCGGGTGAGTTTCGATATCGCCATGCGCCAACTGGGCGGATCGGCGCTTATCCTCGATTCCGGTACCAGCCAGCTGGGCCGGGGTGAAAGCATCGCCGACACGGCGCGCGTGCTCAGCCGGATGGTCGATGCGATCATGATCCGGACCGACGATCACGAAAAGGCTCTGGAAATGGCGCGCCATGCGACCGTTCCGGTGATCAACGGCCTGACGGACCGCTCGCACCCGTGCCAGATCGTCGCCGATCTCCTGACCGTGGTCGAACATGGTAAGGCATTGCCCGGGTTGGAATTGGCCTGGCTGGGCGACGGCAACAATGTGCTTCATTCCATTCTCGAAGCTGCGGGACTGATGAAGTTCAACGTCCGCGTCGGCATTCCGCAGGGGTATGAGCCGGAAACCGAATTCGTCGAAATGGCGCGCAGCGGCGGTGTTACGGTAACATTGACGCAGGATGCTCGAGAAGCGGTATCCGGGGCCGACATCGTGGTCACGGATACGTGGATTTCCATGGGGCAGGAGCACGTTCACAACAAGCTGGCGGCGATGGCGCCGTTTCAGGTTTCGCAAAGCCTCATGGGGGCGGCCAAGCCCGATGCGAAATTCCTGCATTGCCTGCCGGCCCACGCCGGCGAAGAAGTGAGCGAAGAGGTATTCGAGGGCGAGCAATCCGTTGTTTTCGACGAGGCCGAAAATCGCATTCACGCGCAAAAGTCGGTCCTGCTCTGGTGTTTCGACCGTATCTGACGCGAATTTTCCGAACCCTACCATTTTCCACAGCCCGCCCCATATGGCGGGCATGAACGCTACCTCCTCCAAAAACGAAGAAACCTACACTGGTCGTCTGTTGGCCTTCACGATCCCTGCGCGCCACGCGCGGGGCCGTCTGGTGCGGCTCGATGATGTGCTCGACGAGATCCTTGCCGCGCATGACTATCCGGCCCCCGTTACTCATCTTCTCGCCGAAGCGCTTGTGCTGGCCGTGCTGATCGGCGGGTTGGTGAAGGATGACGGGTCGCAAGTTACGATGCAAGCCCAGACCGAAGCGGGCGCCGTAAGCCTGCTGGTCTGCGATTACAAAGGCGGCGAACTGCGCGGCTATGTCGAGTTCGATGAGGGTAAACTTGCGGAACTCGGTGCCAACCCGTCGCTTTTCGCGCTGTTCGGCAAAGGATATCTCGCCATCACCTTCGATCTCGTCGGGGGTCAGGGGCGATATCAGGGTATCGTTCCCCTCGAAGGCGATAGTCTTGCGGAAGCGTGCGAGCGCTATTTCTACCAATCAGAACAGGTGCCGACGCTGATCAGATGCGCCGTGCGTTCAGATGGCGCCGGGGTCAAGGCGGCAGGACTGCTCGTGCAGCATCTCCCCGAGGGCGAAGAAGGGCGCGAGCGGCTTCATGCCAAGCTGGATCATCCCGAGTGGGAACATGTCGCGATTCTCGCTGGATCGCTACGGCACGAAGAACTGCTCGATCCCGAACTTTCGCTTGAAGCGATCGCCTGGCGGTTGTTCCACGAAGAAGATCAAGTTCTCGTTCAGCCCGGGGCCGCGATCGGTCGCGGATGCAGGTGCTCGGTCGAACATTACAAGGATGTTTTGGAGCGCTTTCCCGAAGACCAGCGCGCCGAGATGCGCGATGAAAACGGGATCGTCCTCGTAGACTGTGCATTCTGTTCGAAACAGTTCGGCATCGAAATTTGATCGGCGTGTCGTTGCTATACAACGGTTCATCGCTATCTTGATGTACGAAAGATCAGAGACAACACGCGTCGTCTGACGAAAGGTGAAATGATATGGCTCGTACCCGGGCTGTCCTGATGGCTGCTTTACTGGTCCCGTTTGCGGGGTTGGCATCGCCTGCACTGGCGCAGGCATCGCTTGCCATGCTCGACACGCTGGATCGCGGCGGATGGGAAGTCCGTTTCCGCGACGATAACAGCATGCGCAAGGTCTGCATTCGCTCGGGGCGCGAATTCATCCGGCTTCGCCACAGCGGCGGCAATTGCAACCGCTTCGTGGTTGAAGACGCGGATCGTAATGTGACAGTACAGTATACGTGCCGCGGCAATGGCTATGGCCGCACTCATATCCGCAAGGAATCGCCCAGCCTGGTGCAGATCGATAGCCAGGGAATTGCCGACGGGAAGCCATTCCAGTTCACGGCCGAAGCACGCCAGACGGGTAGATGTAACTGAGCGGCCCACTTGCAGGTCTGCTGCTTCGCGCATAGCGGAGCCCTATGAGTGAAACAGACACATCCGGCCCCGCCGTGGTCCTGCTTTCCGGCGGCCTCGATTCCATGGTCACTGCTGCTATCGCGCGCGAACGCGGGATGGCGGTGCACGCGCTGACGATCGATTATGGTCAGCGGCATATCCGCGAACTGCAATCGGCGCGCTCGATTGCAGAAAAGCTTGGCGTGAAACGTCACGTCGAATTGCCGCTGGATCTGCGGCAGTTCGGCGGATCGGCTCTGACTGACGACATCGATGTACCCAAGGGCGGTATCGGCGAGGGGGAGGATATACCCGTCACCTATGTGCCGGCGCGCAATCTCGTCTTCCTGGCACTGACGACGGCGTTCGCCGAAACGTCGAACTCTCGCGACATTTTCATCGGCGTCAATGCGCTCGATTATTCGGGCTACCCGGATTGCCGGCCGGAATTCATTGCCAGCTTTGCAGAAACGGCCCGGCTCGGCACGAAGCAGGGTGTCGCGGGTCGGCCCTTCACGATCCATGCGCCGCTCCAACATATGTCGAAAGCGGATATCGCAAGGGAATGTGATCGGCTCGGTCTCGATCCTTCATGGAGCTGGTCGTGCTACGATCCGACGGCAGAGGGCGAGGCATGCGGCGCGTGCGATTCGTGCCGGCTGCGCCGAAAAGGCTTTGCCGAAGCGGGACTAGCCGATACCACCACCTATTCGAGGGATGCACCGGCTTTGACGGAGTGAGGATTTGACAGAACTAAAGGACGCCGCCCCGATCAAGGGAGAGGCGGCAGGCAGCGGCCCGGACAAGGTACCTGCCTATAGCTGGTATGCCTTGGGCGTCCTCGTTCTCATCTATGTTCTGAACTTCATCGACCGGCAGATCCTTTCGATCCTTGCCAACGATATCAAGGCCGATCTCGGGGTCGAGGATGATTATCTCGGCTTTCTTTATGGCACGGCGTTTGCGGTATTCTATGCCCTGTTCGGAATCCCGCTAGGCAAGCTGGCCGATAGCTGGAAACGCGTCCGCCTGATGAGCCTGGGCCTTGCGCTGTGGTCCACCATGACGGCGCTGTCCGGATTTGCGAAAAATGCGACTACGCTCACCGTGGCGCGTATCGGTGTCGGGGTGGGCGAAGCGACAGCCAGCCCGTCGGCCTATTCGCTGATTTCCGACTGGTTTCCCGCTCGCCTGCGCGCGACTGCCCTGGCGATATATTCCTCGGGCCTTTACATCGGCGGAGGCATTTCGCTTCTCATCGGCGGGCTGATCGTCGAAAACTGGAATGCAGCCTATCCGGGCGGCGGTCCGCTTGGCCTGGTCGGATGGCAGGCCGCGTTTCTCGCGGTCGGCATTCCCGGTCTGGTGCTGGCACTATGGGTTCTGACCTTGCGAGAGCCGGTCCGCGGCGCGATTGATGGCCTCCCGACTCCGGAAGATCCCGAACCCTTTCGCGGCTTCGTACGTGAACTTTTTCAGGTCATCCCGCCATTCACCGTATTCGGGGCGGCGGCACGCGGGACCGGTGCGCTGGTCGTCAATTTATGCGGCGCTGCCTTTTTTGCGGCGGTGGCTTGGGCCCTGTGGCTTTGGACCGGCGTCTTCGAGCAGTGGCTGTTCCTCGGCGTGGGGTATTATGCTGTATTCAGCTGGACGATGGGGCTGCGCGCGCGCGACCTTCCCACCTATCGCCTGACCTGGGGTTCACCGGCATTTCTCTGCGTAATTCTGGGATACGGCACGGTCGCCTTCATGGCCTATGCGGCGTCCTATTGGGGCGCGCCTTATGCTGAACGGGCACTTGGGGCCGACAAGACGGAATTGGGCTGGTTTCTCGGAGCCCCTGGGGCCGTTGCCGGATTTCTCGGGGTCATCCTTGGTGGACGCATGGCGGACTATCACTTGGAACGGCGCCCCGAAGGACGCGTTTGGGTGATCTTGTTCGGGCTCGTAATGCCCCTGCCTGCCATGTGCGTTGCATATACGACCTCGGACGTGGCTGTCTTCTACGTGGGCGCTTTTCTTGCGCAATTGCTCAGCGCCTCCGCGCTCGGCGCTGCGGCCGCCTCAAGCCAGGCTCTCGTGCTTCCGCGCATGCGCGGTCTTGCCACAGCAACGTTCTTCCTTGCGACGACGCTAATCGGCCTAGGCCTCGGCCCCTTCATGGCTGGCTATGTATCTGCCACCAATGGAGACGATCTTTCTCTAGGGGTGCTATCCACCTTTGTCGCCGCGCCATTCGGTTTCATCCTGCTGGTGGCTGCGCTGAAGCTTGTGCCTCAGGCTGCAGCCACCGTGGTCGAACGTGCACGTGACGCTGGCGAAGAGGTTTAGACCCTTTTCATAACGCCGCATGCTATCCGTGATCCGGCGTCGCCCGCTGGGTCGGTGCGGTAGTCATCGGGTCCTTCATGGACGACAACGGCAGTACCATCGGCATCGAAGATGTCAGCCAGAACATCAGTGGCGTTACCTTCAAGTTGCACTTCTGCGCGTCCGGTGCCGTTCGCTGCAATTGTAAGGTTGGGCATATCGCCAAGATGCTGACCGCCGGGGGACATTGATCCGTGTGTGTTATTGCCGGGGTTGAGATGGCCGCCTGCACTCGTGAAATCGGGCGCGGTGCATTTGCCCGTAGTGTGAAGGTGAAAGCCATGTTCACCGGGTGACATGCCCACGGCAGCGACGGCGACCGTCACGGTCTGGCCGCTGCTCAACAGTTGAACGGTTCCGGCAGGCGTGCCGTTGGCGAACAGCAGCGTCGTCTCTCCAACACGTTCAGTGGGAAGGTCGTCCATCGTGGTGCAACCGGCAAGGGCGATGGCTGTGATGGGCGGCAGCAGGAACAGTTTATTCATGGAAGTCCTCTCGGTTCGAACAGGGATCTTACCATGCAACGAAAAAGGGCCCGGATTGCTCCGGGCCCTTCTCGAATTTGGCTAATGCCAGTCGCTTACATGCCCGAACCCGGACCGTAAGTGATTTCGACGCGGCGGTTCTGCAGTTCGCGGACACCGTCAGCAGTCGGGACACGCGGGTTGGCTTCACCGAACGCTTCGCTGGTGATGCGGCCATCAGGCACACCGCGCGAGGTCAGGTAACCACGGACCGAAGCGTTACGACGTTCTGCGAGACCCATGTTGTAGGTCGCCGAACCCGAACGGTCGGTGTAGCCGGCGAGCATGATTGCTGCCGTACCGCAGTCTGCGTAAGCCGACACGGCGTTGTCGAGGATGGTCGCTGCTTCCGGAGTGATGTCCGACTTGTCCCAGTTGAAGAAGACGATGTACGGACCCGTCTCGCATACCGGCGCCGGCGGCGGCGGGGGCGGGGGCGGCGGGGGAGGCGGCGGCGGCGGCGGCGGCGGGGGCGGCGGCGGAGCTGCCGGTTCGCCGAAGTTGTAAGCCAGCGTTGCCATCAGCGAGTGCGAACGGAAACCGACGCGAGCGTCGCGGCCGTCGAATGCCACCAGGTCGTTGCCGAACTGGTTGTAGAAGCGATACTTCAGACCGATGTCGACGTTGTCGTTGATCGGTGCGCGCACGCCGGCGAGTGCCTGCCATGCGAAGCCCGTGTCGCTGTCGACGATGTCGATCGACGGGAATGCAGTCAGCACGCCAACCTTGACGCGGCCAACACCGGCACCACCGCCGACGAAGCCCTGCAGGCCGTCATCGGGACCGAAGTCTACCAGGCCGTTGATCATGAAGCTCAGAGCTTCAGCACCGCCACCAACCTGCGAGTTGTCGAGCGATACATTGTTATCAACGTAACCCTTTTCTTCAGCACGGCGGAAGCTGGCTTCGGCTTCCAGACGGAACGGGCCGAAGTCGTAACCGACGATGCCGCCGACGTCGTAACCGATCTTGGTGTCAAGCGTGCCGACTTCATTGGAACCCGAAAGGTTGTCGATATCTTCGACAATCATACCACCGGCGTTGAGTTCAACGTACCAAGTGTCATCTTTTGCCAGGGCTGGCGATGCAAAGGCCGTAGAGGCCATCGCCATTCCTATGACGAGTTTGCGCATTATAATTTCCCCTTTTTGCGAAATTGGAGCCACCGAGTGGAACATATCTATCTTTCAGGCCCCTAGGTGGCAAGTAAACAATAGGTGGGAACTGTGACAATATTGCCGCTTTCCCTTATTGTAAGAATGAGTTCCGGGAATTTGGACCCCTTCCGTATTGTGCCGAACGGCGATGCCCGGATCGGGTTCCCATCAGGTTCGTGGAAAGATCGATAGTGTTGCAAAGATGTCGATAATTGCCTCGATCGCAGCCCGTGCCTCGACATCGACAACTCCCCCTCCCGAGGGAGGCGACAGCCGCTCGACCCGGTTCCATCCGCCCGCATAAACCATCCGGCTACTTTCCGATCGATCGAACACCTGCATGCCTTCGATCGCAGTACAGAGCGTCCATTGGGTGCCATCCCAGCAGGCGAGCTCTCCCTCATGCCCCTGCCATGCGCCGCTGGCTGGTTGCGCCACGATCCAGCATTCGCCCGCAACGGGGTCCTGAGGCGGTGTTGTCGCCTCACCCTCCACTGCGGGATGCAGTAGCGCATCGATCCGCGCGAAGGTCTCGTTGACGGATAATTCTTTCTGCGCCTGGGCGGGAACCAGCATGGCGAGCGCATGGCGGGGAGTGGTCGCGTCGAAAGAAACGGGCGTGGTCATGGCATCTTCCTTTCAGCCAAAGTTGATAGAGAAATGAGATGCAGTGGAGGCGAAACTGCAAAGCTGCCCTTCTGCCGGACCCACAGGGCCGCGCCCTCGTATGATTCGCCGAGCGCGTCGATCTCGCCCGCTTCGAGGACCAGTTGCGGTCCGGCCGCCCGTCTCGTATCGCCATGCCGCAGTCTCCACACCGCCCACAGCAATTTGTATGCTGCCGGGTTGCGGGCTGACGATCCGGCGCTGCTGCTCGCCATAATTATTCACCAGTCGGAACCGCCTGGCCATGCCGTCGCCCGTTCCTATGCGCTGATCGCTGGCCGCCGGCGGGCCGGTCATGGGCCAGCACTGCGCCCGCTGCTTCCAGTCGTTCCAGCAATGCGCGTCGAACAATTCGTAGGATAGCGACCAGATCACGTCGAAATCGCGGATCTTAGCTTGTTCGGCAAAGGATCGGTGCCAGGCCGCGCAGGGTTCGTTCAGCACCACCGGCAAGGCTCACGTAATGCCCGCCGCCCAGCGGCTTGAACCGGAAATAATGGCTCATCCCTACATAATGGACGATCCGTCCGCGGTAGCCGAGGCCTTCGGCGCTGCGTAGCAGTCGTGTATGTGTCTGGTTGAAACTGTCGTCATAGGCGGTGGCGATCTGTTCGCCATGCGCAGGGATCAGCACGTCGCCGATGGCCAGAATGGCGCCCGCGCCTTCACCCGGTCGAGGTCGGATCGCAGATCCGCCACCGCGGCTTCGGTGCTTTCCTGCCGCGCAACGATGTCGAAACTCGCTTCGGCTGGGTCGATGGGCGTGGCGGTAGCGGTGGGTTGGTCAGGCGTAGTTACGTCCATCAGATGTTCCTTTTCTCAGGGTGGATTCTTGATGTTTCGAACCCGCATCCGCGGGCTCGTCCTCGCTGGACGGGCAGCAAGCTGCACGCGCTGCGGCCGCACGTGCGGGTGGCCTTTGGCAGCGCACGAAAGGTGCACTTCCGTGCTTGCCGGACCTCCTCCGGCCCGGATCAATCGCGAGGTGGCAAAATGAAGAAAGTTCCGAGCCCCGGCGAGGCAAGGCCGACTGGCCGCCGCGGCTTATGCCGCGAAGCCAAGCGAGCCGGACGGCTCGCGCCCGGCGATTGAGGGCGCAGATAAAAAATGCACGCGCGCCCCGTGTTGCAGCGGATGCGTCACCACGCTCACCTCGAACAGATCGATCTCGGCCAGCTCGCGGCCTTGCGGGGTGTGGCGATAGGCGCGCGCACGGTAGCCGAAGCTCAGGCCGCTCACCGCGCGCCGGCGCAGCAGCACGGCAGCGCGCCCGTCCGGATTGTCGATGCTGGCGATGATCCGCAGCCCGCGCCCATCCTCGCCCGCCATCTCGACCCAGCCGATGCGGCGCTCGGGCCGGTGCTGCCAGTACAGAGGAAAGCGCCCTTCGCGTTCGGCCAGCGTGCGCGTGAAGGCCCCGGGCCGGATCGTGTCGCGCGCGCCGTCGGGCCGGTCGAACAACGCCGCATAACCGGCAATGCGCAGAACCGGTGCCGCCCTGTCACCCCGGACCTGTTTCGGAATGTCACCCCGGACCTGTTCCGGGGTCACGACAGCATGTCCCCCACGCCCAGCCGCACGGCAATGCCGACCAGCAGCAGCGCCAGTACGCCCTTGACCAGCCAGTCCACGGCCGCCTTCCACGCGCTGGCCTTCGCATCGCGCCAGGCGCCCAGCAATTCGCGCAATTCGTCGATGTCCTCCTGCGCCGACGGATCGCCCAGGCCCAGCCGGTCGAGCACGCGGTTCGCGCCCAGTTCGCTCGCTTCCTCCACGATGGCGCGCAGCGTGATCAGCTCGCCCCCTTCGTGGCCCGCCTGCGCGATCAGCCGCGCCAGCATGTCTTCCCGCGTCATCGGCCATTCTCCATTGTCGCCAGCCCCAACAGCTCGCGTTTTTCCAGATCGGTTAAAAAATTCGCCTCGCTGACGTGCGCCCACAGCCGCTCGCGATCCTCCGCCAGCGCGGGCACACGGTCGAGATCGACACTCGGCGCCTCGCCGAACCAGTCTGTCAGCCCGCTATGCAGACCGGCCAGGATCTTGCCCGCCAGCGGCAACAGGGTCAGCCGCCACAGCGCCCGGTTGGCCTCGCGGTAATTGGCATAGGTATTGTCGCCCGGCAGGCCGAGCAGCATGGGCGGCACACCGAACGCCAGCGCAATGTCGCGCGCCGCCGCCGCCTTCAGCGTGGCGAAATCCATGTCCGCAGGGCTCAGGCTCATCGCCTTCCAGTCCAGTCCGCCTTCCAGCAGCATCGGTCGACCCGCGTTGCCGTGGCCCTGATAGGCGGCCAGCAGCTCGGCCTTCAGCCGGTCGAACTGCTCGCCCGTCAGCCCGCCCGTATCGCCGCCGTCGTACACCAGCGCCCCGCTCGGCCGCGCCGCATTGGCCAGCAGCGCGCGGTTCCATTCGCTCGCCGCATTGTGGATCGCCACGGCGGGCGCGGCGGCGGCCAGGCATCCCGCACCGTAATGATCGTCGGTGGGGTGAAAGCCCTTGAGATGGATGACACAGGGCCACCCGTCCTCATCCTCCAGCGGCAGGGTGATCGTCCGATCGGCCAGGATATAGCGATAGGCCGCCGGCCACCCGTCCTCGCCCGCCACCACCTGCACACGCTCGGGGCGCAGGGGAAACAGGTCCACCGGAACGCCACTGCCGTCCTTCACGATCTGGACATAGGCATTGCCATGCAGGCTCAATTGCGCGGCCAGCACCTCCAGCAGCGGCTGCGCGCCGCACGAACAGCGGATCAGCGCCGCCAGCTGTTCGTCCGCGCAGGCGATCGGCGCGCTGCCGACCCCTTCCGCCACGATCCGCACGGCGCGCTGCGCCACGGGGTTGGCAAGATAGGCCTCGCCGACTTCGCGGGCATAATCGAAGGGGCTGCGTCCCGGCGGCCCGCCATCGAAAGCGGTCGCGCCCCAGTGCGCCCAGGGCGAAACGAACCCGCGCGACACAGGCACGCGGGCGCCGCCCCCGCCCTTGAAGGCGGAGACGAGGCTGGTGAGAAAGCTCATGGTAGTTCTCCGGATGCAGGGGCCGCGCAGCACGAGCGCAGCCCACAATTGTGCGGAATTGGTACGGTGACGGGTCCGCGATGGAGGGCGGCCCCGCAATGGGTCACAAGGTACGGCTATGGCGCACCGATCTCGATTCGATGGCACACACCAGCCCGGTCCGGGCCTGGCTTTCGTGCGCGCCGACAAATGCGGGGAAGACCGCGCCGCGGGCGCTCCGCGCGATGCAATCTACTATCTCCAGCTCGCCCGGCAGGCCCGCCGCCTCGCCGCCGAACACACCGATCCCGACGTCGCCCGCCGCCTGCGCGAAAGCGCGGTCCGCCACGAACACATGGCCCGCCAGCTCAAACGCCAGGAAGACCGCACCAGAGACGAAAGCCGCCTCGGCGCCGGCCTCAAAGCCCTCCTGCGCACCCTCCGCGGACGCGGGTAAGGGCGGGGCAAACATCGTCATTCCCGCGAAGGCGGGAATCCAGTAGCTCGGCTGGCATGCAGAGCGAATTCGTTCCCTTGGTTTACATGATGGCATCGGGGCGAAACGGTACGCTCTATGTCGGTGTAACCTCCAATCTCGTCCAGCGCATCGCTCAGCATCGCGCGGGAACGACCGATGGCTTTACGGCGAAATACGGCGTGAAGACCTTGGTGTGGTTCGAACCGGCCGGAACGATGGAACATGCCATCGTCCGCGAAAAACGGATCAAGAAATGGAACCGCGCATGGAAACTGCGTCTGATAGAGGCTGACAATCCGACTTGGCGCGATCTTGCATTGGACTTCGGCTTCGAACCTCTGCGCTGACTGGATTCCCGCCTTCGCGGGAATGACGGAACGCGTATTTCAACCGCCCATCTCCAAGCTCGTCATTCCCGCGAAGGCGGGAATCCAGCGGCGCCGTGATATCCGCACGGCCAACTCCCGCAGCTCTCACCCACCCTAAATCCACCGCACCCGCGGCGCGGCGCGTTTCACCAGCATCAGCTCGCTCAGCGCCCACACCAGCGCATCGGCCCGGTCCGGCGAACGTCCCGGCCCTTCGTAACCGCCGCCTGCCACCAGTCCGCACATCTCGTCTTCCAGCGCGGCGAACAGGCCCGTGTGCCGCACGCGTCCCGCTTCATACAGCGCGGCGATCGGCTCGGCGCGCGCCATCTTTCCGCGGCTGGCGTGGACCAGCTTGACCGGCAGTGCGATATCGGCCGCGCGCAGCACGCTGGCGACCATCTGCCCGCCCTGGTTGGCTTCGGCCACCACGCGGTCGGCCTGCCAGGCATGGGCCGCATCGGCCACGGCGCGGGCCCAGCGTTCGGGTGTCGCATGCGTTACGGAACAGTCGGCCCTTATATAGGCGGTGCCGTCCACGCCCAGCATCGCCACCACGATCCCGCAGGCGTCGCCGGAAGAACTGGCCGGCGGGTCGACCGCCACGATGACGCGCCGTGCCTGCGGTACCGCGCCCACGTGCCGGTATCGTTCGATCAGCGCGCGGCTCCATAGCGCGCCTTCGACCGCGGCGATCATTTCGCCCTCCAGTTCCTGCCGCCCGAAATTGCTCTGTTCGAACTGTTCGACCATCGCGGCGAGGTAATCGGCGGGCAGCACTTCCCGATTGTCCAGCGTGCCGCCGCGCGCCACGGCGACCTTGCCTGCCTTCGCATCCGCCATGATCCGGCGCATCAACGCGGTCTGGCGCGGGGTGGTGGTGGCGACCACGCGCGGGCCGTCCCCCAGGCGCATCGTCAGTTGCAGATTGTTCCAGGCAGACATGGCCCGCTCGCTTGAATTATCCCATTTGGCTATTTCATCGCACCAGGCATGGCTATGCTGCGGCCCGCGCAGCGTTTCCGGCTCCCCGGCGGAATAGAGCCAGGCGATCGCGCCGTTTTCCCACGTCAGCCGGCGCAGGCTCGGCTCGAACTCCGGGGCCAGCGCACCCGGCGATGCCGCCAGCACGCCGCTGTCGCCTTCCACCATGACATTGCGGATTTCCGCCAGATTGGCGCCCACCAGCGCGATGCGTGCCGAACCGTCGTGCCGGGCCACGTCGCGCACCCATTCGGCGCCCGCCCGCGTCTTGCCGAAACCGCGTCCGGCACAGATCAGCCAGGTACGCCAGGCCTCGCTCGGCGGTAGCTGCGCATCGCGGGCCCAGCCTTCCCAGTAATAGCTGCCCAGCGCGGCCAGCTCGTGCGGCTTCAGCCGGCGGGCCAGCTCCTCGCGTTCGCTATCGGCCTCATCGCCCGGGCGCCGCAGCCACCCTCCGCGGGACAGGCTGCGCCGGTTAGCCATTGCCGCGGGCCTTCGCCGCATCCCGGCGTGCCTTGCGCACCGCGGCATCGCCTGCCTTGCTGCGGGCGCGCATATCGTCGATCTTGGCATTGATCGATGCGATGGTGGCGACCTCGTCGGCCAGCGTGCGGCGGCCCTTTTCCCGTGCCACGCTCTCGCGGTGCGCGGTCAGGCAGCGCAGGGCAATGGCGGTGTCGAATTTGCGCGGGGGTGTGCCGTCGCCGGGGCTGTCCCCGCTGCGCAGGTGATGCAGCAGTTCCATTTCCAGATTGTCGTATCCTTCCGCCAGCGCGGCGTACCACTGGCGGGCAAAATCCGGGTCGGTGCGGCGCAGGCGATAGATGCGGTTTACGGGAAGACCCGCCACCGCCGCGGCGGCCGCCACATTCGATGTTTCCGCCAGTTCGTGCAGGAATTGCTCGATCCGCTGTGCATCGCGCGGGGCGATCGGGCGGGCCGTGCGCGCTTTTGCCTGCCGCCCGTCGACCGGCTGGATCGCATCCCATGCCTCGCGGAATGCCTGGTTCTTGCGCCTCCTGTCATAGGGGGTGGACCCCGTTACACCGGCTTCGCGGGCTGCGGCGCGCACACCATTGCCGTCCTTCAGCGCCTCGAGGAAACGGGCCGCCCACGCCGGGCCTTCCCTACTGTCCATCGCCTTGCTCATCTGTCCCTCCGTCTGCGGCGATAGCGGGCACGACAAAGGGCGGTGGCCCGGTTGGTTCAAGACCCGGCCCCGCCCGTTCGAATCACACTATCGCGATGTTCTGTATATGTACCCAAACAGCGTTACGATGTCAATACAAAAGTACCAAATAGGTTCGTACGCAGACGATTGCCAACAGGGGGTGGCTCGCTTAGAGCTTGGCCTCCTCCATCGTGGAGGGGGCGGCTGCGCCGCTCGCAAGGACGGGATGGGGAAGCGATGCTGCGCGGGCTCTACAACTGGACGATGGACAAGGCCTCGCATCCGCATGCGGTGTGGTGGCTGGCGCTGTTCGCCTTCGTCGAATCCTCCTTCTTCCCGATCCCGCCCCATCCGCTGCTGGGCCTGATGTGCCTCGCCGAACCGAAAAAGGCGGTGAAGTTCGCGCTCGTCTGCACGCTGGCTTCGGTCGCAGGCGCGCTGCTCGGCTATGCGATCGGCTGGGGCCTTTACGACAGCGTGGGCGTCTGGCTCATCGGCGCTCTCGGCCTCACCGATGCCTTTCCCGTCGCGGCCTGCCATTTGCGCGAATATGATTTCGAAGCGATCCTGATCGCGGGCGCCACGCCCGTGCCGTTCAAGCTGCTGACCATCACCGCCGGCTTCGTCGGGATGAACCTCGTCACCTTCGTGCTCTCCAGCCTGTTCGCCCGCGCGCTGATCTTCATGACCGTCGGCATACTGTTCCGCGTGTTCGGCGCCCCGATCAAACGTATGATCGACAAGTATCTCGGCATAGTGACCACCGTCTTCGTGCTCCTGGTGGTCGGCGGCGTTCTCGTCCTCACCCAGCTCGGCGGCAGCAAGGAAGACGGCGGCGTCTGCGCCAGTGCGACCGAGGTGAAGCCGGCCCGCTGAGCCTGCCTTGACAGCTAAGTAACCCACAGGTTACATGTAACCCATAAGTTACAAGCGAATCGAGGAATTCCGCATGGCCGACGATTATGAAACCGCCGAAAATTTCGCGCAGACCCGCGCCATCATGGCCCCCTTCCTGGGGCTGCTGGTACTGCTGATGCAGCAGGGAATTTTCTTCTCCTGGGACTGGGGCAGCGATTCTCTGGTGCAGATTTTCGTGTGGCTCGCCTTCGCGCTGATCATGCTCGGCCTGCTCCTCACCGGCGGCGGCTGGTTCCTCCCGAAACGCGCCCGCACCCTCGCCAATGACGAGGTCACGAAGGCCAATCGCCAGCGCGGCAACACCGTTGGCTTCGTCGCCGCGATGATCACCGGCTTCCTGGTCTGGGCAGTCTCGCCCTTCGAACCACTCCACGCCCAGCGCGCGGCGAACATCATCGTCAGCATGGGGCTGGGCTGCGCCTTCGTCTCCTACGGCGTGGCGGAAATGGTGACCAATGCCGGAGACGCTTGAGAACCACGTGCGCCAGTTCCGCGAAGAGCGTGGCTGGACGCAGGCCCAGCTGGCGGAGGAAATGGGCGTCAGCCGCAAAACCGTGAACACGGTCGAGAACGGCATCTTCTCGCCATCCGTAATCGTCGCCCTGAAATTCGCCGCCGCCCTCGGCCAGCCGGTGGAACGCCTCTTCGAACTTGTACCGGGGGCAGGGGACTAGCGCATAGCATGGGCCGCCAGCGCATCGCGGTCCGGGATGCGGATGGTGCCGTAACCGCGTTCGATCAACCGGCGTCTCTGCAAATCGCCAAGAGCGGCATTGGCGGTGGCGCGGGTCACGCCCAGAAGGTCCGCCAGTTCCTGCTGCGTGATCGTGACGCTGGCCGGTCCAGCGGCTTCGCCCGCCATGGTGGCGAGCATGCCCGCCAGCCGCTGCGGATTGGTCCCGCGGCGCAGCCCCGCCAGGATCGACAGCGTATCCTGCAATTGCTGCGACAGCGCGCCCAGCAAGGCCCGGCTCGACGCAGGATAATTGCCCAGCGCATCGAGAAAGGGCCGTGCCCCGATCAGCCGCAACCGGCTCTCCCCGCGTGACACGGCATCGACGATCCGCGGCTTGTCGGCGAACACCGCCAGTTCGCCATAGGAATCGCCCGGCCCCAGCAACGCCACGGCGCGAAACTCGCCATCGGGCATGAACTGCCCCACGCGCACCGCGCCTTCGTCGATCAGCCAGAAGCCATCGGCGGCATCGCCGCGCTGCTGGATGATCTGCCCGTCGGCAAATTCGCGCAGCTGCGAGATGCGCACGAGATGCGCCTGCAACCCGCGGTCGAGCGCCGAAAACAGCATCGGCGTGACCAGCGACCGGCGAGTCGCATCCAAATGTAAAGATCTGGACATTCTTGCATCCGGGTAAACGCTAGAAGCGGATTCGACAAGAAAGCGAAAAAACTCGGGAGAGAGCCCATGTCCGCATCGACCCTTGCCATCTTGGCCATCTATCTCGGCTTCGCGCTGCTCGAACTGTGGCGCTCGAACCTGTTTGCGAAGCCCGAACAGACCCGCGACGATGGTATCGTCGAAGCGGTCAGCATCATCGCGCTGCTCGGCCTGACCCAACCGGCGATTCTCTTCGCTTCCGCCGCCCTCGCAAAGCTCGTCGCGCCGCAATATGCAGGGGCGCTGGCCGGGCTGAACGTCTTTGCCGCGATCGCGCTGTTCCTGATATTCGACGATCTGATGCAATACTGGTGGCACCGCGCGGCGCACACCTTCCCGTGGCTCTACAATCTGCACCGCCCGCACCACAACGCACGCTACATGAGCGTGCGGCTCGTCTACCGGAACAATTTGTTCTACTACGCCATGATGCCCGGCATCTGGCTGTCGGGCGTGCTGATCTATCTCGGTCTGGGCTGGGTCTATGCGGGCTATATCGTGGTCAAGCTGGCGGTGATCACCGGGGCCCATTCGGACCTCGCCTGGGACCGGCCACTTTACCGCATCGCGTGGCTGTCGCCCGTCATGTGGCTGGTCGAACGGACCATTTCCACGCCCGCCACACACCATGCCCATCACGGCCGCCACGCCAGCGATCCTGCCGTCCACTACAAGGGCAATTACGGCAATCTGCTGTTCTTCTGGGATGTCCTGTTCGGCACCGCCCGGATCACCCGGACGTACCCCACCAGCTACGGGGTGGAGAATCTGCCGGCAACGTCGCTGGGCGAACAGTTAGCCTGGCCGATCTTCGGGCGGATCCCGCGCGAAGAAACGGCGCCCGAACCGGTCGCCGAAGCGACGGTCCGGAGCGCCGTGTAAGCATTCCTGCTATGCGCGGGATCAGCCTTCGAAGCTGGTTTCCAGCGTGATTTCCGTGTCGAGCAGTTTCGAGATCGGGCAGGTCGCCTTGGCATCGGCGGCCAGTTCCTCGAACTTGGCCTTGTCGAGGCCCGGCACCTTGGCCTTGGTCGACAGGGCGGACTTGGTCACGGTGAAGCCGCCATCGTCTTTCTCGAGCGATACCTTGGCGTCGGTTTCAATGGACCCGTCCGTATGTCCCGCTTCGGCCAGCTTGAAGCTCAGGGCCATGGTGAAGCAGCTCGCATGTGCCGCTGCGATCAGTTCTTCGGGATTGGTCCCGGCCTTGTCCTCGAACCGGGTCTGAAAGCCATAAGGTTGATTGTCGAGCGCGCCCGACTGAGTGCTGACGTGGCCTTTACCGTCCTTGCCCAGTCCCTCGTAACGCGCGCTGCCTGATTTTACGATTGCCATTAAAAAAACTCCTTTCGGGATTGAGACGTCCCGAAAGGAGCAAATGTTCCTGTGATCAGCGAAGGCGTCGATCAATTGGGCCGAGTGCGGCGCCGTTCGCCCCGCCTGTCCCGTCGCTGGTCGCGGCGCGCATCCTGTCGGCGGTCGCGGCGAATTTCACGTCGCGCTTCCTGCCGCCGGTCGCGGCGAGCGTCGCGCCGGGCATCCTGGCGCCGGTCCCTGCGGGCATCGCGGCGCGCGTCCTGACGACGATCCCTGCGGACTTCGCGGCGGGCGTCTTCACGTCGGTCGCGGCGTACTTCGCGGCGCTGAGCCGCACGGCGTTCCTGCCGCACCTCGCGGCGTCTTTCGGCGCGCTGGCGCTGGCGATAATCGCGGCGTCGTTCAGCGCGCTGATGCTGACGAGCATCGCGGCGACGTTCCGCCCGGCGTTCCCACCTGTTCCAGTTGGCGCGGATATTGCGCTGGTCGCGGATCGCAGCGCGGCGAGCCTGCCAGTATTGACGCTGTCGGTCGTTCCAGCGGTGCGCACGGCGCTGGCGGTCGTAAACGTAATATCCGGTGCCGGGATAATAGAAGTTGTCGTACCAGCCGTAATATCCGTCGTCGTAATAGGAGTCGCCGTAATATCCGGCGCTCGCCATGCCATATCCGCCGCCATAGCCGGTGCTACACGCACCCAGCAGAGTGGTTGTGGCGGCAAGGGCAAATGCTGTTCGTTTCGTAAGTCCCATCCCGGGTTCTCCTGTTCGTTGGAAGCAGGTCTAGGGATAGGCCATTGAACTCGCTCTGAATTATCGGTCAGCCACCGTTCATCTGCCGAACGAGCCGTCAAAACGTGCTATTTGCTGCGGTGGGGAAAGGTGAAGCGCGCTTCTTCGACCGGGCGACCCGACTGGTCGGCCGGCGTCGAATAGAGCGTCGCGTCGAGAGTATCTGCGCCAATCCCGACATGCAGGAACCCCCAGGTCGAGCCCCGTGAGAACAGGTTGGTCATCTGCGGATTGGCCGCGATCTGCTTTTCCGCAAACGGAACATGCTGCTGCCGGTATTTCGATCCCGCGCCGGAAACGAACATCGGCACAGGCTCGGCGGGCGCGCCCGATACGGTCGAACAATCGTCGGTATAGGCTTCGATCAGATGGTCGTCTCCGGCGATATAGGCGTCGGCGTAACGGCAGATCGGATCGAGCATCAGCTTGCGCAGAGCGCGGGCCTTTTCATACTTGCTGCCTCCGCTCGACCACAGCGCATGGTGGCCCATCACGATCTTCCACTTGGCAGTGGAGGATTGCAGCGCTGCATTCAGCCATTCGATCATGCCGCGCTCACGCGCGTTCGACGCACGGACGTAATCGGGCCATTCCTCCAGCGGCGTGTTCCGGATCTCGTTACCTTCGGCATCCAGATCGTCCTCGTGGACCTGCGTACCGGCAAGCAGCATTTCGGTATCGACGACGAAGATTTCGAGCTTGCCTTCCATACCCTGCGGCACCGCACGGTAAAACAGGTCGGGCATGGTGAAGGCTGGATGGGCTTTCAGATATTCGAGCTGCGCCTCGGTCGCCTCGCGCGAGATGTGCCAGTCGTGATTGCCCATCATGGCGTAAAGCGTAAAGCCCGCCTTGCCCTCACCGAAGGTGCCGAAGGGCTGATCCAGCATCTCGCGGAAGCGGCGCTCGTCCGAGATCCCGTCCGCGCCCAGCGTCGCCCCGTCGGGATAGATATTATCGCCCATCAGCGCGCCGAAATCGCAATCTTCGCGCTTGCACACCTCCGCTGCAGCCATGGCGACCGGGTACATCCCGCTGGCTGGCACGAAGCCGCCGATGGCGGGTTCGAATTGCCAGGGAGTGGCGCGAAAACCGGACAGGTCGCGATTGTGCTCCAGCCAGTCGGCCGCTTCATTGCCCAGATACTCCCCCAGCGTGCGGAAACGCGGATCATCGTCGTCTGGCGTATCGTAAGCGGGAATGTACCCGGTATCGCCAAGCGCCACGAAGGAAATCTCGTGAGTCTTCGCCGGACCACCGCCTTGCGCGGCTGCGGCCTGAGGCACGAGCGCTAAGGCAGACAGTAGCAGAGCGGAGGTCAGGGCGGCGAGGGCAGAACGCATGAAGTCTCTCTTGGCGGCGGTCACGGGATCGCCGTTCGTTCGCGATCCCATGTTACGCCATCAAGACAGCCGTGCGACACGCTATCGCACGATCAGATGATCCCGACGTCCTTGCCCGCGGTTTCGAATATCGACAGGATTTCGCCGACCTCTTCCTCGCTATGCTCCGCGCAAAGCGAACAGCGCAGCAGGGTCATATTGGCAGGCGTTGCCGGGGGCCGTGCCAGATTGACATAGAGACCGCCCTTGATCAGCGCTTCCCACATGGCCGCGCCCTTTTCCAGATCGGGCATGATCACGGCGATGATGGCGCTCTGCGGTTCCTCGGTGCCGAGCTGAAAGCCGAGGTCCTTCAGCCCCTTGTGCAGCATCTTGGAATTTTCCCACAAATGCGCGCGCTTGTTCGATCCCTGCATCAGCTTGCGAATGGACGTGCAGGCTGTTGCCACTACGCTGGGCGGCAGGCTGGCAGTGAACACATAGGGGCGGCAGACCAGCCGCATGATTTCGAATTTGGGATGGTTGGAGACGCAGAAGCCGCCGACCGTACCCACGCTTTTGGAAAAGGTGCCGATAATGAAATCGACATCGTCGATCACGCCCGCCTGTTCCACCACGCCGCGACCGTTCTCGCCGATAAAGCCCATCGAATGCGCTTCGTCGACCAGCACCATGGCGCCGTATTTCTTGGCGACGGAGACCATTTCCTTCAGCGGAGCGATATCGCCCAGCATCGAATAGACGCCTTCCAGCACCACCAGCTTGCCGGCGCCTTCGGGAATGCGCTTCAGGCGCTTTTCCATCGCTTCGATATCATTGTGCTTGAACGGCACGACTTCGGCATTGCCCAGAGCGCAGCCGTCCCAGATGCTGGCATGGCTGTCGATGTCGAGGACGATGTAATCGCCTTTGCCGGCAATCGTCGAAATAATCCCGAGATTGGCCTGGTATCCGGTCGAAAAGACCATGGCATGGTCCATGGCATAGAAGTCCATGAGCGCCTGCTCGACTTCCTTGTGGCCCTGATATGTGCCGTTCAGCACGCGGCTACCGGTGGTCCCAGCTCCGAAATCGGACAATGCCTGCCGGCCTGCCTCGACCACGTCGGGATCGAAGGTCATGCCCATGTAATTGTAGGTGCCGAGCAGGATCGTGTCGCGCCCGTTGCAGATCGCACGGGTCGGCGACAGGACCTTCTCCATCACCAGGTTGAACGGATCTTCCTGGCCGCTCGACAGCAATCCTTCGCGCAGAGCGATGATGTCATCGAATTTGGAGAACAGGTCCTTGCCTTCTCCTTCGATGTCCTGCGGCTGGTCCGACTGGATGATGCCTTCGCTCATCAGTCGGCCTGCAGCTTGGTGACGGCATCGACCAACTGACCGTAATTCTCGATTTCGGCCTGCTGGTTCATCGAAATGATGATGTCGAATTCGTCTTCGATCTCGGCGACGAAGTCCATGACCGTAAGGCTATCGAATTCGAGGTCGTTGGCGAAGGTGGTGTCTTCGGTGATCGTCACACCCTTCTTGTTGAAGGGCTCGGCCAGTTCGCGGATCTTGGTGTCGACGGCGCTACGGTCCATTTCGGGGTCCAGTCCTGTATCGTGGTGTGGCTCGCATGATGCGGGCCTGTGTCAAACGCCCGGCAAAGCGGTTTGTTGGGCCGCTTGTCAAGCGCAGCTATTCGGGAAGCAGGGCGCGTACCGCGGCCATGAAGGGGCCGATCGACACCGGTTTGGCGAGATAATCGGCCGCGCCGGCATCGCGAATCCGTTCTTCGTCGCCCTTGCCGGCATAGGCGGTAACGGCCAGCACCGGCACCTTCGCCAGGTCTCCTTCCCCCTTGAGTTCGGCGATCAGGTCGATGCCGCTGACATTGGGTAACTGGATGTCCATGATCACGAGATGCGGCTGGAAGCGCTTGGCCGTGCCCAGCACGTTCTGTCCGTCGGCCACGGGCACGACTTCGTATCCGTTTGCCTTCAGCACGTCACAGAACAGCTTACGATTGAGATCGTTGTCCTCGACAACGAGGATTCTCTTTGCCACTTGGCGGCTCCTTCGCGAATGCGCGAGGGCCTTATGCAAAAGCGGGAGCGCTGACAATTATTCGCGACGGATCGACAGATAGAGGCGAGGAACGGGCCCCCGAAGTGCTCGCGCTCGAAGCGCTCGGCTGGGCGCTGGCAGATGACCGGCGCGCCGAGCGGCTGCTGTCGCTGACCGGGCTTACTCCGGATCGGTTGCGGAACGGGCTGGGCGATCGCGGCGTTCAGGCAGCAGTGCTCGAATTCCTCGCCAATCACGAACCCGATCTCGTTCTCGCCGCCGATGCGCTCAACACCACGCCCGAAGCGCTCGTGGCGGCTGCCGGAAAGCTGTCTGCATGAATCGCCCGCTCATCATCTCCGATTGCGATGAAGTCCTGCTCTACATGGTCTCGCCGTTCCGCGACTGGCTGGCCGAAACGCAGGGCGTCGAATTCCGCATGGAAGGGAATGATTTTTCCCAAGCCCTGCGCTGGCAGGACAGTGGCGAAATCCTCGCCCCGGAAGAAATCTGGAAGAAGCTGGGTGGTTTTTTCGATACCGAAATGCACCGCCAGACGCCCATCCCCGGTGCTCTCGAGGGGATCGCGTCTTTGCGCGATCACGCCGATGTGGTGATCCTTACCAATCTGGTGGACAAGCGTCAGGCTATGCGCACCGAGCAATTGCTCGGACATGGCCTCGACGCCCGCGTGTTCACCAATCAGGGACCCAAGGGCCCGGCGTTGGAAGCGATCCTGAAGGAATATCAGCCGTCGAAGGCCATCTTCATCGACGATCTGGCGCAACATCATCGCTCGGCCCGCGAAACTCTGGCCGCGTCGGGCACACCCATTGCCACGCTGCATCTGTGCGGCGAACCGCTGCTCGCCCCCCATATCGACTGCGCGCATACCTCCGGTCATGCCGATGCGCGGATCGACAGCTGGGATGACGCGCTACCGTGGCTGATGAACGAAATCGAAAGGGAAAATGCATGACGATCGAAGTAAAACTCGCCGAACTCGGCATAGAACTGCCTGAGGCGGCGGCGCCCGTGGCCAGTTATCAGCCGCTCGTCGTCAGCGGGAATACTGCGTATGTGTCGGGGCAGCTTCCGTTCGTCGACGGCACTCTCGTAACCGGCAAGCTCGGCGACGGTGTCAGCCTCGAGAAGGGGCAGGAAGCGGCACGAGCCTGCGGTATGATGATTCTTGCCCAGCTTAAGGCGGCAGGTCTGCTCGAACGCGTCGAACGCGTGGTCAAGCTTGGCGGTTTCGTCGCCAGTGTGCCATCCTTCTCGGACCAGCCAAAGGTGGTGAACGGTTGCAGCGACCTGATGGCCGAAGTCTTTGGCGATGCTGGCAAGCATGCCCGCAGCGCGGTCGGCGTTCCTGTCCTGCCGCTGGATGCAGCGGTCGAGGTCGATGCGATCGTTGCTCTCAAGGCTTGATCGCTTCTTCGCCCCGCCACCTGCCCCCGGGCGGGTCGGCTGGCTGAGCGAGTGGACCTATGCCCATCGCGGATTGCATGGGAATGGGGTTCCGGAAAACTCGCTCGCTGCATACGCAGGCGCGGTAGAGCGCGGCATGGGTATCGAATGCGATATCCAGCGCAGCCGCGACAATGCCGCCATGCTGGTACACGACTGGGAGCTGGACAGGCTTACCGGGGTAACCGGGCCAACGGCTTCCTATTCGGCGGACGAGCTGGCGCAGATCGCCTTTCTCGATAGCGAACACAAGCTGGCGCAGCTGGCCGACCTTCTTGCCCTCGTAGACGGCAAGGTTCCGCTCCTGATCGAAATCAAGTCGCGCCGCCGCTACGATGTCGAAGAGAGCTGCATTGCCGTTCGCGATGCGCTGAAGAACTATCGCGGCGCTCATGCGGTGATGAGCTTCGATCCGCGGGTATCGCGGTGGTTTCGCAGGAATTCGCCGCAAACCGTTCACGGCCTTGTCATCAGAGAGGACGAGAAAGGGATGACCCAAAAGGCCTGGCAGCGCCATTTCGCGCTGTGGCTCGCGAGGCCCGATTTCGTCGCTTATCACGTCATGGCCCTGCCAAATCCGATGATTTCCGGCCTTCGCAAAGCCGGAATGCCCATTCTCACCTGGACGGTGGACTCTGCGGAACTGCTGGCACGCGCGCAGATACACGCCGATGCTCCAATCGCCGAAGGGCCCGGTGTACGATGAGCGATGGCGGCCTCGCCGCACGGGTCGGCGGGTCGGTCGGCGCCTTCGATTGTGACCAGTGGAATGCGCTGGCGGGAACGGACAACCCCTTCGTATCCTACGAATTCCTGACCGCGCTCGAAGATTCGGGAAGTGTCGGAGCGGGGACCGGCTGGCAGCCCGCGCCGCTCGTGATCAGCGAAGATGACGGCCCGCTGCTCGCGGCCATGCCTGCCTATCTCAAGGGCCATAGCCAGGGCGAATATGTTTTCGACCATAACTGGGCCGATGCGTACGAGCGGGCTGGCGGCAATTACTACCCGAAGCTTCAGATCGCTGCGCCGTTCACTCCCGCAACCGGGCCGCGGCTGTTGCTGTCGGACGATACCTTTGCGGCTCCACTGCTGGCGGCTGCCGAGCAGTTATGCCTCCAGAACCGTTTTTCCGGCGCGCATGCGACTTTCATCGAACCTGCGCAGCAGCCCTTGTTCGAAGCTGCGGGATGGATGCTGCGGGCCGATATCCAGTTTCACTGGCACAATCACGGATTTGCCAGTTTCGACGAGTTTCTCGAAACCCTTGCCTCGCGCAAACGCAAGGATTTGCGCAAGGAACGCGCTGCGGCGCAGGCAGAAGTCGAAATCCGTCGGCTAAGCGGCGACGATATCCGATCCGAACACTGGGACGCTTTCTGGCAATTTTATCAGGATACCGGCGCACGCAAATGGGGAACACCCTATCTCACGCGCGATGCGTTCGACCTGTTTGGCCAGCGAATGGGCGAAAAGATAGTCTTGGTTCTGGCATTTCAGGATGAAGAGCCTGTCGCGGGCGCATTGAATTTCATCGGCGGGGACGCGCTCTACGGCCGCTATTGGGGCTGCACGCGCGACATTCGCTTCCTGCATTTCGAGCTGTGTTACTATCAGGCGATCGATGCGGCGATCGAACTCGGCCTGTCTCGGGTCGAAGCCGGTGCGCAGGGCGGGCACAAGCTGGCCCGCGGATATGAACCGGTTGAAACCGTCTCCGCACATTGGATCGCCGATCCCGGATTTCGCGAGGCTATCGAGGATTTTCTCGAACGCGAGCGCGCCGGCGTCGCGTCAGATCGCAATTACCTGGCTACGCGGACGCCCTTCAGGCAGGCGTGATCGTCAGGCGGCGTGGCGCTGTCCTTCGGCCAGCCACTCACGGGCCCGTCGCTGCGCTTCGGCGATTTCCCGCGCAGTCATTTCGTCTGCCACATCGGCGCGACACCAGCTTGCTTCTTCATGCCCCTTCGAGGCAGCGATATTGAACCATTTATGCGCTTCGATCATGTCGCAGACCGTTCCATGGCTACCGGTCGAAAAAGCTACGCCCAGATCGTATAACGCGTCGAGGCTGCCCTGTTCGTACCTGCCGAGGCAGGAAGCGATGAGTGCATCGGCCTGCTCGCTCTGGATGATCTTGCCGTAGCCACCTTCGATACCTGAAAGCTGCATGGTCATTCCCCCATAAAGGACCGGCACCCCCTGCCGGACGAGTCGGGAATGCCAAGATTATGGTCAAGAAAGGGTTAACGCGTAGCGCGATTTATCGCCGACCAAACGATTTCAGCGCCTTCCGGGACCATGGCGGGCAAATCAACGGCTCGTCGGATTGCCGCTTGTGCGCCTCGGGAGGCTTGCCTATAGGCGCGCCCATCGGGTCATCGGGGTGCCGGAAAAAATTCGGGTCCGCGGGACGGTGGTGACCGGCACGATCGAATTTGCAGGATGAGAGGGTCCTCAATGGCCTCTATGGCAAGCGACAATGAGAAACTGGCCAGAGCACGCGCTGCGGTCGGTGCTGACTACGTCCCCGACGACAGCGAAGAATATATGAACGAGCGGCAGCAGGAATACTTCCGCATGCTTCTGCTCGACTGGAAGAAATCGATCCACGACGCTGCCGGCCAGACGCTTCAGTCTCTTCAGGACGGGCCCATGCGCGAACCCGATCTCAACGACCGCGCGTCGTCCGAAACCGATTGGGGAATCGAACTGCGCACGCGTGATCGCCAGCGTAAACTGATCTCCAAGATCGACGCCGCTCTGCGCCGTATCGATCAGGGGGAATATGGCTGGTGCGAAGTTTCCGGGGACCCGATCGGGCTGAAACGCCTCATAGCCCGCCCGGTCGCCACAATGACAGTGGAAGCGCAGGAAGCGCACGAGCGAAAAGAGAAGATTTCGCGCGACGACTGACCGCCCGCTTTCCAAATTCTTAACGTCTGGGCCTTAGCGTCATTCGCCTGGCGGACCGGTTTCTGTCCGCTCTCGCGAAGACGAACACAAAGGGTACCAAGCACGCCATGTCCTCGCTCGATACACGCGATGTTGCGCGAGACAGCCTGTTTCTATTTGCGGAATTGACGCTGGAAGGCCAGCCGGACGCCGTGCGGGTGAAGGTGCGCAACCTTTCCGCCGGCGGGATGATGGCGGATGCAGGCGGGCTGGAGATGTCCCGCGGCGATCGCGTTTCAGTGGAGCTACGCGCGGTAGGGAGCGTGAAGGGCAGCGTTGCCTGGGTGCAGGGCGCGCGGATAGGGATCGCTTTCGACTGCACAATCGATCCGAAGGAAGTTCGCGGACCGACCGCCGCAGACGCGGCCCCCCGGCGCTATGCCCGCTCGGTGACTTCGGCTCCCCTTTACAGCAGCGACCACCCGGTTCGAAGTATCTGACAAATGGCTTGCTGACGCCGCGCACATGCGCTGCTAACCGTCAGCCATGCGCCTTTCCTTTCTCGCTTTTTTCTTCGTCCTGTTGACTGCGTGTGGCTCGGGAACTGACGATGGCGTGGTCGAAGTCGCCTTTATTGCAGACCCTGGCGAACTGGATGCCGACGGGGTCAGGCTCGACCCTGCCGGACAACATGTTCGCGCCGCGATTTCGATGGGCCTGGTCCGGATCGATCCCCGCGGCGAGGTGGTTCCCGGCGTGGCCGAACGCTGGATCGTCACCGATGACGGTGCCAGCTATATTTTCCGGATCAATGAATTCGACTTGCGCGATGGGACACCGCTGACCGCGCAGGCAGTGCGCAACGCGCTTCAGCAACGGTTGCGCCAATTGCGCGGCACTTCCCTTGGCCTCGATCTGGCGAAGGTGCGGGATATTCGCGCCATGACCGGGCGGGTCGTCGAAATCCGCCTAACCAGTCCGATGCCCGACTTTCTGCGTCTGCTGGCTCAGCCTGAACTTGGGATCGACATCGGCGATCAGAGCGCCGCCTTGATGGCGCGCGGCGTGGGGGATGATGGAGTGATGCTGGCACCGCTGCCGCCGCAGTTGCGCGGCTTGCCTGAACAGCCGGGATGGGAAGATACGGTGGGTGAAGTGCGCATTCGTGCAGTCAATGCCGAACAGGCGACCGAAGGATTCTCTCAGGGCGATTTCGATGCCGTGCTCGGTGGGCGGCTGGCTAATCTCCCGCTGGCCAGCACGGGGCCGCTGTCGCGCGGCAATGTGCGTCTCGACGCGGCGATCGGCCTGTTCGGTCTCGATGTTCTGAAGCCCGCCGGTTTCCTCGGTGTCACGGCCAACCGCGAAGCGCTTGCGATGGCGCTGGACCGGCAGGGACTGATGCAGCCGTTCAATATCGGCGGCTGGTTCCCTTCGACCCGGATCGTTCCGGTCGAACTGTCCAGCTCGGGCGGCCTGCCGGTGGAACGCTGGGTCATCCAGTCGATCGAAGAACGCCGGAGCGAAGCCCGTCAGCGGGTGGCTCAATGGCGGGCTGCCAGCGGGCAGGAACCGAGGGTGCGCATCTATCTGCCACCGGGGCCCGGCTCGGACCTCCTGTTCGATGGTCTGGCAGAGGATTTCGCCGCTATCGGCGTGTCGACCACGCGCAGCGAGACGGTGGGCAATGCCGATCTCGCATTGCGCGACCGGGTGGCGCGCTATCCCTCTCCGCGCTGGTTCCTCAACCAGTTCAATTGCACGATCGACAAAACGCAATGTAGCGAAGACGCGGATTACCTCGTGTCTCTCGCGCTCGATGCGCGCGATCCTGCGGAAGAAGCATCCTATCTGCTGGAGGCGGAAAATACGCTTCTCGCGGCGAATCTTTACATTCCGATTGGCGCGCCGATCCGCTGGTCGATGGTTCGCGCCGGGTTGGAGGGGTTCAGCGAAAACCCGTGGAACGTGCATCCCTTGTTCCCGCTGTCCCGCGCTCCCATCTAGGGTTTGATGGACAATCAGGATCCGCCGCGCCCCATGGGGTTTGAATTGCCGATCGGCAGCGACCCCGTGTCGATCCGCAAACGGATCGAGGCGATGGAGCATCTCCTCGAACGCAGCCTCGTCATTCCCGGGACGAAGTTTCCCATCGGGCTCGATGCGATCATCGGTCTCGTGCCGATCATTGGCGATCTCGTGGCGGCTGCCATGGGCGCCTATATCGTGTGGGAAGCCAAAAACCTCGGTCTGCCGAAATGGAAACTGTGGCGCATGGCGGGCAACATAGCGATCGACGGCGCTATCGGTGCGGTTCCGCTCGTCGGCGATGCCTTCGACGTGGTCTATCGATCGAACACGAAGAACCTGCGCATCGTGCGCAAGCATCTCGACAAGCATCACCCGCACACCATGGTGATCGACCAGTAGTTTCGCTGGCGGCGATTGCGCGCTAGGGCTGCGCGCATGGCATCCGACGTCACCTATTCCGGCTATCTCGATCTCGACCGCATCCTGTCGGCGCAGCACCCTGCGTCCGATGCGCATGACGAGATGCTGTTCATCATCGTCCACCAGGCGAGCGAGCTGTGGCTCAAGCTGTGCCTGCACGAACTCTTCGAAGCGCGGATGTGCATCCAGGAAGACCGGCTGCGCCCGTCGTTCAAGATGCTCGCCCGGGTGGCGCGCGCCCAGGGGCAACTGATCCAGAGCTGGGACGTGCTCAGCACCATGACCCCGCACGATTATTCCACCATCCGCCCGCATCTCGGCGGGTCGAGCGGGTTCCAGAGCGCGCAGTACCGGATGATGGAATTCCTGCTCGGCGGCCGCAATCCCGACATGGTCACCATGCACGAGGCGACGCCCGAGGTGGCGCGCGAACTGCGCGAGGAACTCGACCGCAAGTCGATCTACGCCGAAGTCATCGCGCTGCTGGCGCGGCGCGGGTTCGACATTCCCGACGAAATCCTCGCGCGCGATCACGGCAGCCCGTGGGAACACTCGCCCGCGGTCGAGGCCGCCTGGGCGCAGATCTACCGCGACCCGAAGGAATACTGGGACCTCTACGAACTCGCTGAAAAGCTGGTCGATCTGGAATACCACTTCCAGCGCTGGCGCTTCGGCCATCTCAAGACGGTCGAACGGATCATCGGCTTCAAGAAGGGCACCGGCGGTACGCCCGGCGTGCCCTATCTCGCCAACGTGCTGAAAGCGGCCTTCTTCCCCGAACTCCTGAGCGTGCGGACCGCGATATGAGCAGCTGGAAAAGCACCCGCCGCATCTGGGACATTTCGCAGACCCTGCGCCCGGACCTGCCCGTCTGGCCGGGCGATACAAGGTTCGGGTTCGAGCGGACATGGCGGATGGACGAAGGCTCGCCCGTCAATGTCGGCCGGATGACGATGAGCACGCATTCGGGCACCCATGCCGATGCACCGCTGCATTATGCGCAAGGCGCGCTGGATGCCGCCAGCATGGAAATCGATCCCTATATCGGTACCTGCCTGGTGGTCGACGCGCGCGGCGTGAACGGCGCGATCGACATCGCCGACCTGCCGCATATCGACAGCGCCGACCGCGTGCTGTTCCGCACCTGGGACAGTTTCCCGCACGACGAATGGCGCAGCGACTGGCTGCCGATCGCAGCCGAGACAGTCGAATGGCTGGCGCTTCAGGGGGTCAAGCTGATCGGTACCGATGCGCCCAGCGTCGATCCACAGGAGAGCAAGACGATGGACGCGCATCACGCGGTGCTGAAACACGACATGCGCATCCTCGAAGGGCTGGTGCTCGATGACGTGGACGAGGGGCGCTACGAACTTGTCGCCCTGCCGCTCAAGGTGGGGGGCGGCGATGCAGGCCTGTGCCGCGCGATCCTGAGAGAACTGGCATGATGCTGGAACGCGCCCGGTTCCTCGACGCCGGCGATCCGCTGCGCGAATTTCGCGACCGGTTCATGCTGCCGGATGGGGTTATTTATCTTGACGGCAACTCGCTCGGCTGCCTGCCGAAAGCGACGCCCGCACGGCTGGAAGAGGTCGTGCGCGAAGAATGGGGCCGCGATCTCATCCGCAGCTGGAACACCGCCGGCTGGATCGATCTGCCCGCGCGGGTTGGGGCGAAGATCGCACCGCTGATCGGCGCCCGCCCGCACGAGGTGATTGCCTGCGACTCCACCAGCGTGAACCTGTTCAAGCTGATCTCCGCCGCGCTGGCCATGCAGCCGGGGCGCAAGGTGGTGCTGAGCGAACCCGGCAATTTTCCCACCGATCTCTACATGATCGACGGGCTGGAACGGCAGGGCCTGGCCGAGCGCCGTCTGGCGGAGCGCGGCCAGTTGTTCGAGGCGCTGGACGACAGCATTGCCCTGCTGATGCTCACCCATACGCATTACAAGACGGGCGAGACGTTCGACATGGCCGAACTGACCCGCGCCGCGCATGATGCCGGCGCGCTGGTGCTGTGGGACCTGTCGCATTCGGGCGGCGCGCTGCCGGTCGATCTCGACGGGTGCGCGGCGGATTTCGCGGTCGGCTGCGGCTACAAATACTTCAACGGCGGCCCGGGCGCCCCGGCCTACGCCTTCGTAGCGGAAAAGCACCTGGAGGCGGCACGCCAGCCTCTGACCGGCTGGATGGGGCACGCCGCGCCCTTCGCCTTCAGCGACGATTACGAGGCGGCGCCCGGCATCGAGAAACTGCTGTGCGGCACGCCCCCGATCCTCGGCCTTGCCGCGCTGGAGGTGGGGGTCGATCTCATCGCCGAAATCGGCATCGATCGCCTCTATGCCAAGTCGCAGGCGCTGTCCGAGTTCTTCCGCCAGTGCCTGTCCGAAAGGAACGTGGCGATCGATCTTGTCAGCCCGACCGATCCGGCGCGTCGCGGCAGCCAGCTGTCCTTCCGCCATCAGGACGCCTACGCCATTTGCCAGGCGCTGATTGGCCGCGGTGTCATCGGCGACTTCCGCGACCCCGACATCCTGCGCTTCGGCTTTGCGCCCGCCTATCTGCGGTTCGAGGACATGGCCGAAGCCGCGCGCCATCTGGCAGAGGTGCTGGAAACCGGCGAATGGCAGCGCGGCGAATTCCAGGAACGGGCGGCGGTCACCTGATTACGATTCGATCCGCACGCGTTGGATGCTCGCCATGGTCGCGTTCCGGACAGCCTCGATGCCGTATTCGGCATGTATTTTCAGCTTGGCCAGGCTGTTGTGGCAGGCAAGAGACATGCGCGACATCTCTTCGTCGAGCTGGTGCTGCGTAAGCCCGTCGACAAATCGTGCAGTTCCATGCGATTTCACGAGACAGGAAGTCCCATCGTTCAGCGCCACCAGTTCGTAGCGTGACTGCATGTCGACCAGACGACCTATGATCGGACGGGTTTCGGAAACATAGCCATAACGCTCGCCGGGTTCGGCCTCGGTTACGGCGAAGTCGAACTGGTGTCCGGGCATCGCGGCGACATGCATCCTGTAGAAGCCACGGGCGCTGTCGATCGTCTCGACATGTTCGCCCAGGGCCCGATAGGTATGATCCTCGCTCGACCAATCCAGATGACTGTAAACCTTAAACGGCGACGCTTCGATCTGCATTTCCGTCGTGAAATCGACGGGCCCATCCGGTGCCATCTTCTTTTTGAACAGTCCCAGCATCCTGGTACCCTCCCCACTGCGCACATATTCTCGCAGAAACAGGTTAGAAAATTACGAATGCCGGAAATGGAGGATGCTGCGCCCGAATGGCGCGGGGTCTTTGGCAAACGGGGAGGATCGAAATGGCGAAGCGGAACGGTAAAGGTCTCATCGCAAGTGCACTCATCGCTCTTGCAGCATTGCTGCCCGGTCTGCTGGTGCCGGACCGCGCAGAAGCCGCGGATCGACCGGCGCTGGAAATGTGGAGGATGGATTGCGGCACGATCGAGATCGGTAATCTGGACGACTACTCCGACACTTTCGCATATCCGGGCCGCAGCATGACCTTCACCGACAGCTGTTACCTCGTCAGGAACGGCGATCGTTATCTGCTATGGGATACCGGCCTGCCGAAAACGCTGGAGGGCAAGGAGGAGGAAAGCGGCACCGACCGGATGAGCCTTAAGGCCAGCATTGTCCGGCAACTTGCGCAACTGGGCATCGAGCCCGATCAGGTCACTTTCATTGGGATCAGCCACTACCACTACGATCACACCGGGCAGGCCGCCGATTTTTCGGGCGCGACCTTGCTGGTGGACCGGGCCGATTGGGACGTGATCAACAAGCGCGAGGACCTGTCCGCAAGTCTCGGGCCATGGATCGGGGGTAACGGCACCCTCAAGACACTGACCTACGATCACGATGTGTTCGGAGACGGCTCGGTGATCATGCTCAAGGCACCGGGTCACACGCCGGGGCACCGGTCGCTTCTGGTTCGGCTGAAGGGCCGCGGACCGATCTTGCTGTCGGGCGATGCCGTCCACTTCCGCGAAAACTGGAGCCGCAAAGGCGTTCCGAGCTTCAACACGAGCCGGGCTGAAACGCTCGCATCGATGGACCGATTGCGCGAAATCGCCGCACAGATCGGAGCGACCCTGGTGATCCAGCACGAACCTGCCGACATCGCCAAGCTCGCGCCTTTCCCGGAACCGTCCCACTAGGGCAAGACTATTGGCGGCGGCGGTCACCTGATCGGCGACTTTCGGACCCGGTAAATCCTTTTTAATGGGCGCGCCTTAGTCGCGTTGCATGGGCCAGAAATGCCTCAATTGCGGTGCGCCGATCTACCAGCCGTTTGAACCTTACATCGATTGCGGGATACGGCAGACCGATCCTGCTCTGCGTCGGCAAATGGGCAAAGCGGAATACTAGCGCGAACAGGGTCATCATCGGCACGCGGTGTCGATACAGAACCGCCCTCAGGCTGCACGAAGTGCCGATGCTCTACGGCCAGAACAACCTATGGGGCGCAGATATAGCGATCGGAAAGATACACTGGAAAGAATGGTCCGGAAAAGCGGTGGTGGATTGCCGCCGGGTGTACCCGCTACTTCCAAAGCAAAATTGCCGATGGAGGACTTGGTGTTCTTTCTCTGGTGGATCTACCTCATCGTTCGGGCCTGGTCGTAGCATCCGGTTTGCCCGGCGTACAATGATCAATCTCCCTTCGGCTTCCGAATTTCCCGCGCGGTAAGAAGAAAGCCGACCATCAGGCCGGCGATCATGATCGCAGCGCTTGGCTCGGCGGCCAGCGCGACCGGCAACAACGCAGCGTTCATCGCCATGGTGACCCCTGTCGCAGCGACAACCGCTACGATCAGCACAAATCCATGAGGAACGCGCAGAACGGTGAGCAACGCCCGGCGGAATACCAGAGCGAGCAGGAACACGAGGATCATTGCGGGGACTATCCAAATAAGAGTTGTCATCGTTCTCGCTTATCGGGCTTTCCTGCTGGACGGGTCTTGCAGCCAGTAGCCCGTCCTACCGTGCCGAGTTTGCCGCGGCGGGAAAGCGTCGCGGGGGCAATGGCATCATACGAATGTCTCACATAGATTATTGGAAAAAATACGAAATTTAATCCAGGCGTAAAATGTGGCCGCAATGTGGTAGATGACATGGGCGAAATGGGCGGCAAGGCCGAAGACGAAGTACAGTAAGGTTCACACTCAGCCAAACGGCAGTTGAAGGAAGGGCGGCGCCGTCGTCGGATTGGCGCCGCCTTTTTCGTTGGCGGGGTCAGGCCTCCAGTTCGATGTCCCAATAGAGCCAATCGCGCCAGGTTTCGTGAAGGTAGTTGGGCGGAAACATCTTGCCGTGCTGCTGCAGCTGCCAGTGGGTCGGCCGGATCGGCTGGCTGTAGAGCTGCATGCCGGCCTGCTTGGGCGTACGACCGCCCTTCTTCATGTTGCAGGGCGCGCAGGCGGTGGCGATGTTTTCCCACGTGGTCTTGCCGCCCAGCCGGCGGGGAACGACGTGATCGAAGGTGAGATTGTGCATGTCTCCGCAGAACTGGCAGCTGAACCGGTCGCGCAGGAACAGGTTGAACCGGGTGAAGGCGGGAAACTCGCTCGGCTTCACATATTGCTTAAGCGCGATCACGCTGGGGATCTTCATGTCGAGCGAGGGGGAATGCACCTCGCGCTCGTAGGTAGCGATCACGTCGACCCGGTCGAGGAAGATGGCCTTGATCGCGGTCTGCCATGGCCACAGGCTCAGCGGATAATAAGACAGCGGCGTGTAGTCGGCATTGAGAACCAGGCTGGGACATGACTGCAGATTGCGAGTCGGATCCTCGGCGGTACTTCGGAACCTTGCGGCCCGTTCCAGCAGTTCGGCCTTGAACACCAGTGCGTTCCTCCCCGATAACAGTGAAAATGCACTTGCAAGGAAAAGCGTCAAGTCTGTTACACACATGCTATCCACAAGCTTGCCCAGTGAAATAGCATCTTTTTCGCCACTATGACCGTCACTCGCTTTGCCCCCAGCCCTAACGGGCCGCTCCATCTCGGCCATGCGTTCTCGGCTATCGTGGCCCATGATCTGGCGCGTGAGGCCCGCGGGCGCTTCCTGCTGCGGATCGAAGATATCGACGGGCCGCGTTCGCGCCCTGAACTGGCTGACGAATTTCGTCGCGATCTCGAGTGGCTGGGACTGGAATGGGACGAAGTGCCCGCGCAGTCGACCCGGCTGACGACATACGACGCGGCGGCACGCAACCTGCTCGACCGTGGTTTGCTTTATCCCTGCACCTGTACGCGAGCCGACATAGCGGCGTTGAAACCGCGTCTGGGATCGCAGGGCGCCGTTTACCCCGGAACCTGCAAGGGCAGCGTGGTCGACCCGTTCAAGCCTGCTGCGCTGCGGCTCGACATCGACCGGGCGATGGCGGAAAGCGGGCAGCTTTTCTGGGAGGACGCGCTGGCCGGGCAGCAGATCGCAGACCCCCGCGAGGGTGGGGACGTCGTCATCGTGCGAAAGGATGCACCCGCCAGCTATCACTTGGCCGCGACCTTGGACGATGCGGCAGACGGGGTCACACTGGTGACGCGGGGTGCGGATCTGTTCGACGCAACGCATATTCATCGCCTTCTGCAAGCGCTGCTCGGCCTGCCGGTTCCCCTTTGTTATCACCACGGTCTGCTGATCGATGAAAGCGGACAGAAGCTCGCCAAGCGGCGCGGATCGCCGTCCTTGGCGGACCGGCGTGGAAGTGGGGAGAACGGGCAGGCGCTGGCTGACGCGCTGCGTTCCGGCGAATTCCCCGCTGGCATTACGCTGGCGAACTCCTAGATAGAGGCAGTTATGACAACCTTCCTCACCATCCTGCTCGTCATTCTCATGGTTCTCGTGGTCGCAAGCCTTGTGCGCGGCGTCGTGGCTTTTCTGAAAAGCACGAAGATCGATCTCGAAAGCGGCGAGCAGACCGATGCTACCGAAATGCAGTTGCTGCAGAACAAGATGATGTTCGCGCGCATCAAGTATCAGGCATTGGCGATCGTGGTCGTGGCGGTCATCCTAGCGATCGCCAGCTGACCCAGAAGCGTGGTCAAGCTCAACAAGATCTACACCCGCACCGGCGATGACGGGACCACCGGTCTCGTCGACGGATCGCGCTTGCCCAAGCACGACGCACGCATGGCCGCGATTGGCGCGGTGGACGAAGCCAACAGCGCGCTGGGCCTGGCTGCGGTCGTGCTGGCGAACGGTGAGTATGCCGAGCCGCTCTACCGGATCCAGAACGATCTGTTCGATCTCGGTGCCGATCTCGCCACGCCTGCCGAAGACGAAGACGATTTTTCCCCGTCGGAAATGGTCCTGCGGGTCGTGGAGGCACAGGTCTTGTGGCTGGAACAGGCGATCGACGCCGCGAACACCCGGCTCGAACCGCTGACCAGCTTCGTGCTTCCGGGCGGAACAGAGGCTGCCGCGCGCCTCCATGTGGCCCGCGCCGCGGTTCGTCATGCAGAACGCGCGATGACCGCGATGGCGTCGCACGTACCCACCAATCCGCAGGCACTGGCCTATATCAACCGGCTGTCGGACTATCTTTTCGTCCTTGCCCGCGTGGCGAACGACGACGGGCGCGGCGACGTGAAGTGGATTCCCGGCGGCAACCGCTAAGCCGGCGCTAGCCAGCGCCGCGCCCCTTCGCTAGTGCACGCGTTTTGCTGCACATGCGAAGGGAAGTTTCGATGGACAAGACGGTCGCTATTATCGGTGCGGGCCAGATGGGCTCCGGCATCGCGCAGACCGTGGCTGCGCACGGCATGGACGTCCTGCTGGCGGATGTCAGCCTCGACGTTGCCGAAAAGGCGCATGCCGGGATCGACAAGGCGTTCGGCAAGCTGGTCGGCAAGGGCAAGATCGAAATCGCCGATGCCGAAGCGGCGATGAAACGCATCACGCCGATCGCCGATTATTCGCGCATGAAGGATGCCGATCTCATCATCGAAGCGGCGACCGAGAAGGAAGAGATCAAGCAGGCGATCTTCGAGAAGGCCGGGGAATTCCTTTCGCCCGACGCGATCATGGCCTCGAACACCAGTTCGATACCGATCACCCGCATGGCCAATTACGCGCCCGATCCGGCGCGTTTCATCGGGCTGCATTTCTTCAACCCGGTTCCGGTGATGAAGCTGATCGAGGTCATTCCGGGCCTCGCCACCGACCAGACGACGACCGACCGCACGACTGCCTTTGCGCAAAGCCTGGGCAAGGAAGTGGTCCTGTCGCAGGACGAACCCGGCTTCGTCGTGAACCGGATCCTGCTGCCGATGATCAACGAGGCGATTTTCGTGCTCGGCCAGTCGACCGCCGACATCGAGGATATCGACAAGGGCTGTCGCCTCGGTCTCAACCATCCGATGGGGCCGCTGCAGCTGGCCGATTTCGTCGGGCTGGATACCTGCCTCGACATTATCATGGTGCTTTACAAGACCACCCGCGATGCCAAGTATCGGCCCGCCCCGCTGCTGGTAAAATATGTCGAAGCCGGGTGGCTCGGCCGCAAGACCGGGCGCGGTTTCTACGATTATTCGGGCGAGGAGCCCGTGCCGACGCGCTAGGGCCGAGGCCGGAAGGGCAGGGCGGCGCGGTGCATTCTGTGTTTATGGAACCTGCGGGCCCGCCCACCGGTTGATCGGACAAAGGAGACTTTCCGATCATGACCGATACTACCAAGACAAACACGCCCGTGGGCGAAAGCCAGGAAGCCCGCCAGGCTGGCCTTGCGCCGGAAACCCATAACGACGAGCAGGACGATCACCGCAACCAGGCGCAGGAAGTCGCCGAAGAAGCGCAAGGGACGACCCGGGAAACCGGTTCCCCGACCGAAAGCCGCAAGAGCGACAACAAAAGCGGCCTGATGAACGATTCGACTCAGGATACCGTCGATCACATGCGCGACATGGAAAGTTCGGGCCGGATCGACATGGGTGCCTTTCGCGGCGAGGACAATCATGATGATAACGAGGATAAATACGGCAAGTCGGCTAAGGTCGATCCCGACCTTCCTTCAGACGGCAGCTAGTCCGTTATAGTGCCGTTGTTCAGGATCCATAGCCCTGCGGTCAGCAGGATGGATCCGGCAGCAACCGAATAGGCAAGCACGCGGAAGTTCGGGGTGGAGATCGCCTCGAACTTGTGCGTGTCGAGCCGCTCGAGCGTACGGCAGGCGCGCTTTTGTGCGGTAATGGCAAGCCAGCCTCCCGCCAGAATGAATACGGTCGCTATTGCCTTGGCGAGCCACGGTGGGTCGAAGGCGCCGAACACGGCCTTGAATCCCAGCCCGATCCCGATTGCTGCGAAGGCGGTCCGCATCCATCCTGCAAACGTCCGCTCCATAGCCATGATGTTGCGATCTTCGGCAAGGTCGGTGCGCAATTCCGCCCACTCAGTCGATTTGTCGGGGTCCTCGGGTGGGTCGTCCTGCGCCATGCGGAATTAATGGGCGGGCGTCTGCACGGTTCCGTGCCTATTCGATCACCGCGGTGTCAGGGCTGTTCATTGTCGGCCCCGAAGGAGCAGTTGGAGGGCCAACCGACACCATGGGTTTGGCATCATTGATCAGATGGCTATCGTCTACAGGCGTTGGGACCAAAGGCTGCGGGACGGCCGCACCACTATCGGCCGATTGCGAATACCAGGACGACAAAGCCGGATCCTCGCGCCGCGCTGGGGGTGGCGGGCTGTTGGTCTGTGCGACTGCTAGTTCGTCTTCGGCGACGACAGGGGTGTCTGCGTCGGCCAGACCGCCGATTACACCCGGATCGTCTTCACCGCCCACAAGGATGAGCACGAGCACCAGAAACAGCCCGATAACGATGAGCTTCTTGCCCTGACCGGCGATTACATGTCCTGCCATGATGGCTGGTTTAGCCCAGACCCGTTAAGCCTTGGTTTCCCCGGCTACCGCTTTCAACTCGTACAGTTTATCCAGCGCGTCGCGCGGCGATAGCGCATCGATATCGAGCGCGTGCAGCGCATCGCGCAGCGCGTCGCGGTCCTTTTCTTCCGCCTGCGCGCTGGCGGCAAACAGAGGTAATTCACCGAGCCCCGCAGCAAGGCCACCAGTCTTTTCACGCCCCTTTTCCAGCTTGTCGAGCACGGCCTTCGCGCGCTTGATGACCGGCGGCGGGACACCGGCCAGCTTGGCCACCGAAAGGCCATAGCTGCGGTCGGCTGCCCCCTTGGCCAATTCGTGAAGCAGGACGAGGTCGCCCTTCCATTCCCGTGCACGGACATGATGCAGGCTCAGCGCATCGCAGGTATCGGCAAGCCGGCTGAGCTCGTGGTAATGCGTGGCAAACAGGCAGCGGCACTGCAGGTTCTCATGCACTGCCTCTACCACCGCCCAGGCTAGGGCCATCCCGTCGTAAGTGCTGGTCCCGCGGCCCACTTCGTCGAGGATGACGAAGCTCTTCTCCGTCGCCTGACTGAGGATAGCCGCCGTTTCCACCATTTCGACCATGAACGTAGACCGGCCCCTCGCAAGATTGTCGCTCGCTCCGACGCGGCTGAACAGCCTGTCGGCCAATCCAATCCGGGCCGATGCCGCTGGCACGAAACTACCCGCCTGCGCCAGCAGCATGATGATCGCATTCTGGCGCAGGAAAGTGGATTTACCGCCCATGTTGGGACCGCCGATCAGCCACAATCTGTCGTCCGGACCCAGCGTGCAGTCGTTGGCGACAAAGCGTTCGCCCGTCTTGGCCAGCGCCTGTTCGACCACTGGATGCCGTCCGCCGTTAATTTCGAGGCAGGGCTCGTCAAGGATTTCGGGCCGTGCCCAATCGCCTTCGACCGCGCGTTCGGCCAAGGCGGAGCAGACATCGATGCGTGCCAGAGCCGCTGCGGTAGCCGCGATCGCTTCGCGAGCGGCGACCACTTCGCCAACCAGTTCTTCGAAATGGCCATCTTCTGCCGCGAGCGCATGGGCGCCTGCTTCGGCGATGCGGGTCGCTTCTTCGTGGAGGCCGAGCGAATTGAAGCGGACCGCACCGGCCATGGTCTGGCGATGGGTAAATCCGCTGTCCGCCGCCATCAGCTTGTCACCGTGTTTTGCGGGGACTTCGATGAAATAGCCAAGCACCTTGTTATGCTTGACCTTGAGCGATGCCGTGTCCGTTTCCTCGCGATATTTCGCTTCGAGGGCGGCGATGGCCTTGCGCGCATTGCCGCTGGTTTCGCGCAATGCATCGAGAGAATGGTCGTAGCCGCTGGCGATGAAGCCGCCCTGGCCGCGATCCGTCGGAGGCGAGGGCACCAGCGCCCGCGCCAAGTGATCGACCAAAGCAGCGTGGCCGCCCAGTGCGTGGATCATCCGGCCGAGCAGGGGCGGCAGGTCGATGCCGGATTCCAGAATGTCTCTTATGCGCCGTGCTTCGGAAAGTCCGTCGCGGATCTGCCCGAGATCACGCGGACTGCCGCGCCCGGCGACGAGCCGCCCGAGCGCGCGACCGATATCGGGCGCCTGCCGCAATATGGCGCGAAGGTCGGCGCGCATCAGGGGATCTGCGTGGAAGTAATGGACACCGGCGAGCCGCTGTTCGATCGCGTTGCGGTCAGCCAGCGGCGCCGAAAGATCTTCCGCCAGCTGCCGGGCTCCAGCCCCGGTCGCACAGCGATCGACGCAGGCGATCAGGCTGCCGGGACGGCCTCCGCCCTGCGCCTCCAGAATTTCGAGACTCATGCGGGTTGCGGCATCCATTGCCAGATGCGCACCGCTCCCCCGCGCGACTGGTGGAAGCAGGAACGGCAGCGTCCCGCGCCCGGCATGATCGAGGTAGGCAAGAAGCCCCGCTGCTGCTGCCAGCATCGGCCGGGTAAAACTGCCCAGTCCATCGAGCGTGGCAATGCTGTGAATGTCCTTGAGCCGGGCTTCACCTGCTTCGCTGCGGAAGTCCGCGCGGGGGCGGGCGATGATGTCCGGGAATGACTCGTCCCAATCGTCGGGAGCCACGACCTCGCTGGCGCCGAGCCGCGCCAGCGCCGCGTCGAGCGCGTCTGCCGGACATTCCTCCAGCTCCATCCGCCCGGTAGAGATGTCGCAGGAGGCCAGACCTACCCCGTCACGAACCGGAGCGATCGCCACCAGCAGATTGGCGCGCCGCGGTTCCAACAGCGCTTCTTCGGTCAATGTACCGGCGGTCACCAAACGCACGATATCGCGCGCGACCAGCGCCTTCGACACGGGCGATCCTTCGCGCTTTGCCCGTTCCCTCGCTTCGTCGGGCGTTTCCGTCTGCTCGGCAATGGCGACACGGCAGCCGCCCTTGATCAGGCGGGCAAGATAACCTTCCGCGGAATGGACCGGAACGCCGCACATCGGAACCGGCTGGCCGCCGTGTTCGCCGCGCGTGGTCAATGCGATGTCCAGCACTCTCGATGCCACTCGTGCATCGTCGAAGAAGAGTTCGAAGAAATCGCCCATCCGGTAGAACAGGAGCGCGTCTCCGGCTTCCTGCTTGAGGGCCAGGTATTGCTGCATCATCGGGGTGGGCGTGTCGGCCATGCGGCGGGCCTAGCGAGGGTGGCCGCGATTCGGGAGTCGGCGATGCGGCCTTTCCCCTATGACTTCTTGGCGCAAGCGGTTAGGGGCAGCACCGCGCAAGACAAGGGAACGCCGATGGCCGACGAAAAATCCGCATTCACCACACGCGAAGCTCTGTTCTACCACGAGACAATTCGTCCGGGTAAGATCGAGATCGTCGCAAGCAAGCCCATGGCAAGCCAGCGTGATCTCAGCCTCGCTTATTCGCCCGGCGTGGCGGCTCCGGTGGAAGCGATTGCGGCCAATCCCAAGGATGCGGCTCGCTATACGGCCCGTTCGAACCTTGTTGCCGTTATTTCGAACGGCACGGCGATCCTGGGCCTCGGCAATCTCGGTGCGTTGGCCTCGAAGCCGGTGATGGAAGGCAAGGCGGTGCTGTTCAAACGCTTTGCCGACGTGGATTCGATCGACATCGAACTCGATACCGAAGATCCCGACAAGTTCATCGAGGCGGTCGCCCTGATGGAACCGACCTTCGGCGGCATCAATCTCGAAGACATCGCCGCGCCCGAATGCTTTATTATCGAGCAGGCGTTGCGCGAACGCATGAATATCCCTGTCATGCATGACGACCAACACGGCACCGCGATCATCGCTGCCGCTGGCCTGATCAACGCCTGCCACCTGACCGGGCGGGAAATGAAAGACTGCAAGATGGTCGTCAACGGGGCAGGGGCCAGCGCGCTTGCCTGTACCGCTTTGATCAAGGCCATGGGGGTCCGGCATGAAAACGTCATCGTCTGTGATCGCGCCGGGCCGATCACTCCGGGACGTGACAATGTCGATCAGTGGAAGAGCGCCCATGCGGTGGAGACATCGGCAACCAATCTCGAAGAAGCGCTGGAAGGTGCCGACATATTCCTTGGCCTGTCCGGTGCAGGCGCGCTGAAGCCGGAATGGGTGGAGAAGATGGCCGACAGGCCGATCATCTTCGCGATGGCCAATCCCATTCCGGAAATCATGCCCGAAGATGCCAAGGCCGTGCGCCCGGACGCGATCATCGCTACCGGACGCAGCGACTACCCCAATCAGGTCAACAATGTGCTTGGCTTCCCCTTCATTTTCCGCGGTGCGCTGGATGTTCAGGCCACTGCGATCAACGAAGAGATGAAGATCGCTGCGGCCCGTGCCATCGCCGAACTTGCGCGTGAGCGCGTTCCGGACGAGGTCGCCGCGGCATATGGCGTCAGTCACCAGTTCGGTGAGGAATATATCATCCCAGCGCCGTTCGACCCGCGGTTGATGGAAGTCGTATCCAGCGCGGTTGCCAAGGCCGCGATGGAGAGCGGTGTCGCGCAGGCCCCGATCGAGGACTTCGACGCTTATCGCTTTGCGCTCAAGGTACGCCTGAACCCGACTACTGCCGCACTCACCAATATTTACGAACAGGCCAAGGCCAACCCGAAGCGGATGGTTTTTGCCGAAGCGGAAGAGGATGTCGCGCTGCGCGCCGCCATCCAGTACCGCGAATTCGGATATGGCGAACCGATTCTGGTTGGTCGGACCGAGAAGGTTCGCGAAAAGCTGGTCGAACTGGCCGTCGACGACCCGGACGACTGGGTCATCGAGAATTCCGCCGTGTCGGACAAGGTACCGGGCATGGTCGAATATCTTTACAAGCGGTTGCAGCGGCGTGGCTACACCGAACGCGACGTGGCGCGCATGGTCAATCAGGAGCGTAACGTCTTCGCCGCATTGCTGGTGGCATTGGGACATGGCGATGCGATGATCACGGGCCTGACGCGTACCTTCAGCCAGACCGCCCGTGAAATCGGCCGGGTGCTGGATGAAAAGCCGGGCGCGGTCCCGTTCGGCATCCACATGATGATCGGTAAGAACCACACCACCTTCCTCGCCGACACGACAATAAATGAACGTCCGACCGCCGAACAACTTGCGCACATCGCCCGTGAAACGGCAGCCGTGGCGCGACGTATGGGCCATGAACCGCGGGTTGCCTTCATGTCGTATTCGACCTTCGGCAACCCCTCGGGACAGTGGCTCAACAATATCCGTGAAGCCGTTGCCCTGCTCGACGCGGACGAGTCGGTCGCGTTCGAATATGAAGGTGAAATGGCGCCGGATGCCGCTCTCAACCCAAAGGTCATGTCGCTCTATCCGTTCAGTCGCCTGTCGGGGCCTGCCAATGTACTGATCATGCCGGGCCTCCAATCGGCCAACCTCTCTGCCAAGCTGCTTCGTGAACTGGGCGGAGAAACGACCGTCGGCCCGATGATGATCGGTATGGAGAAGCCGGTTCAGATCGCACCGATGACAGCTATCGCCCCCGACGTGCTGACGCTGGCAGTGCTTGCCAGCGCGGGAGTGCTGGGCTGATCCTATGATCGCATCGCAGCGCGACCGGTTCGCCATCCCCGAAGGCGTGCACTATTTGAACTGTGCCTACATGGCGCCGTTATCGCGCAGCGTCAGCGATGCGATGGTCCAAGGTTCGCGGTTGAAGGAACAGCCGTGGAATTTCCGTCCGGCCGATTTCTTCTTGGTGGCAGAGGATTTTCGCAGTCGCGCGGCCCGGCTTGCCGGCGTGGAGGCGGACAGTATCGCGATCGTCCCGTCCGTCAGCTACGCGCTTGCAGTTGCGGCCAGGAATCTACCCGTGGCTCGCGGGCAGAAGATCGTGACTCTGGCCGACCAGTTCCCGTCCAATGTCTATGGCTGGCGCGAACTGGCACAGGAACGCGGCGGGGAAATTGTGGCGGTTCGCAGACCCCGGAAGGACTGCTGGACCGAAGCCGTGATCGACGCGATCGGCCACGATACCGCCATCGTGGCCTTGCCGAACAACCACTGGGCCGATGGCCGCGTGGTCGATCTGGTCTCAGTTGGCGCCAAGTGTCGCGAGATGGGCGCGGCTCTGGTGCTGGACCTGACCCAGTCGCTGGGCGCCATGCCGATAGACTTTGCCGCGGTGCAGCCGGACTTCGCCGTCGCTGCCTGCTACAAATGGCTCATGGGGCCTTACGGTATCGGCATGATGTATGTGGCGCCCAAACATCATGGCGGGAATCCGATCGAACATAATTGGATCAATCGCGCAGGATCGGAAGATTTCTCTAGGCTGGTTGATTACCGTGATGATTTCCAGCCTGGCGCACGGCGTTTTGACGTTGGCGAAAAATCGAACCCGCCCCTGCTCATGGGGGCAAGCGCCGCACTCGATTTCCTGCTCGAATTCGGTGTCGCAAAGATCGCCGAAACACTAGGCGCGGCGACGCAATCGATTGCTGGCGCTGCAGACGAACTCGGCCTCTCTGCTGCGCCCATCGGTATTCGCGCCCCCCATTTCCTTGCGCTGGAATTCCCGGACAAAGTGCCGGACGGGCTTACCGACAGGCTGGCCGCTGCCCAAGTGCATGTATCGCTACGCGGATCCTCACTCCGGGTTACGCCGCACGTTTACAACACGATCGAGGATGCGACCGCTCTGATTACAACCTTGCGAGAATGCCTCGGCTAGAACGCCAGTTCCTTGCCGCTGTAATCGACGAACCTGAACCCGCCCTCGCCGGATTTTTCGATAACGTCTGCAAGGCCGTTCACGCTTTCTTCGATGGTCAGCGCGGCGTTCGACCCACCCATGTCGGTCTGCACCCAGCCTGGATGAAGCGCCAGAACCTCGATTTCGCGCGGGCTGGCATCCTGTTCTGAAATGCCTTTGGCGAGCATGTTCAGGGCCGTCTTGCTGGTGCGATAGAGTTCATAGCCGCCCGAACTGTCGCTGATCGATCCCATCAACGAGGACATCACGCCCAGCGTGCCGCCATCCTTTATGGCAGGCAGCAGAGATTTCGCCGCGCGCGCCGGGCCGAAGGCATTGGTCATCATCACGTGCGACACTTCATCAGCGGTCGCCTTCGACGCATCCTGATGGCTCGCTCCGGTGATTCCGGCATTGATGATCAGGGCATCGAGCTCACCATCTTCGAAGCCGAGATCGACATAACTGTCAGGCTCGGTCACATCGGCAGTCACAATGCGTAGTGCATCGCATTCCAGCGCGTGGAGATCGGCGCTCTCAGATCGTTCGCTTGCAACCACGTTCCAGCCTCGGTCGAGGAATGTCTTTACCAGTCCCAGTCCGATGCCGCGTGAAGCGCCGAGGATGAAGATCGATTTATCTGCCATGGGAATTTCCTTGCTCTGCTGCATTCAAAGCGCCGAAAGCGGCAACGCGTTCCGTGGATCATGCATGGGCATTGGTCGATCAATGCCGTCATCCGTCGTCCGGGCACCTCGCATCATCCGCCGGTTCATCCATGCGCAAGCGGGGGGTGGGCAGGGGCCCGCCGTGCAGAAAACCGCACGCGAAAGGAATAGTGATGAAAAAGACAATCGCAGGGCTCGTAATTGCGACCGGTATGGTCGCCACTCCGGCGATGGCGCAGGGCCAGAATGTTGCACCGGGCGGCTTTTACGTCGGCGCTCTCGCCGGTTATGAAGGGCTGGATGTGGAGTCGGACGATGGCAGCGTTTCCGCCGACGCGGATTCCGCAGTTTATGGCATTACCGCCGGTTACGACCTGTCCCTCGGCAGCGCGTTCGTGGGTGTCGAGGGTGAATTGTCCAAGAGCGGTGGAACCACGGAGTTTCCCGGCAGCTTCGGCGCAGCACGCGAAGGCCTGGATGCAGACGGCCAGTACTATATCGGTGCGCGTGCCGGTTTCGCAGTAACGCCGGGCATCGCTGCCTACGGCAAGATCGGCTATACCTCTCTCGATACCCGCTCGTTCACGCAGAGCGGATCCCTGTCCGACCTCGATGACAATACGGACGGTCTGCGGTTCGGCGGCGGCCTCCAAGTCCAGTTGCCCGGACCTCTGGAGGGACGGCTCGAATATCGCCGGTCCAACTACAAGGGTATCGCCGGCACCGAAATCGGCGATGTCTCGACTGATCAGGTCGTGGCCGGGGTCGGCCTGCGCTTCTGACGCCGGGCTCGCAGAGCAGACAGTGGGGCCGCTCGGTATGACCGGGCGGCCCCTTCTGCTATTTACGCCTGAACCTGAAGTACCAGACCTTAGTGGTCATACTATTATAATAGACTGATATACAATCACAAATCGGCATTTTTTGATCCCCATTTTCTCGGCTAGCAATCACCGGGTAATCACCATGCCAAATGAGGCAAGCACGCGCCCCCATGAACGGATTTCTGCGTTTGCGATCATGACACAGGTGCTGCCAACCGGAAGCAGGTGGCGAAACGCTTGCGATCAGCCGCGCTTATCCCTGCTTTTGTGAATAGGTGTTCCCACCGTGTCGCTACGATTCTGCTCATGTCTTCGGCGATTGCGTTCGCGTCATCATGGCTGAGGTCGAAGACCGCGGCACCGGCGAGAGCGTTCTCGATCGTTGCAGCGCGGCCTTCCGGCCCGACGCCGAGGACGAGCCGGCGCTCCAGTCCCAGCTGAGGCTTCGGCACTACATCGTAAAGCGGCGAAAGCCGCCATCCCTCACCATCGAACAGGAAGCCATGATTACGTAGGTGATCATCATCATTGGTGACGAGGATATTGAACAGCATGCGACGAAATAATTCGTGCAGATCCTGGCGTACTTCGGTTCCGAATTGCCGGATCGCTCCTGCGAGATCGGCATAGCTGAAGCTGCTGACCTCGCTCTCATGCGCCCCGAGCATTGTGAGCCCCGAAGCAAAGGGCCTGCGTTCCAGCCAGTTGCCGTGAGGAATCCGATCGAACCGCTCGATCAGATAGATGTCGCGATCAAGGACGCAGCGGAAGTCGAGTGGCGGCACATCGAGACCACACTCGCTGGCAAGCCGCATTGTCGCCAGTTCGACCCGGCATTCGGGAAAGCTGTCTCCCCGCTTCTGGAATTTCGCGATCCAGGGTTGGTCGCCGATTTTTGTAGCTGCCTTCGGCCGGGCGCCGCCCAGAGATGACCCGGCGGCTAGCAACGCCCTCAAGTTCTCGTCGAGTTCGTCGACATGCTGCGCTCGTTCGGCGGCTTCTGCTAACTCTGCGAGCGTGAACTCTTCGCCCGGAGCAGGGCCGTCCCCCCATGGTGTAATTCTCTCAGGCTGGGCGGACGTCGGCCCAAAGGCGAGCGCACCCACGCGATGTTCGCCCGAGGCCAAAATGAGATCGATTTCGCTCGGCAAGCGATCGCCCATCGCCTTGTACATTAGGTATTGGCCCCAGCCGTCAGGAGCAGCATCCCGAATGCCACCGAACACGGCAAAGCCTTCTTCCGTCCTGAATGTTCGAGAAGTTCCAGCTTCGTGCAACGGCAGAGCTACAGGATCGACCGCAATACGGTCAGCGCGTTCCAGATAACGCCGACCGTAAGCGAAGGTAGCAAACTGGTTGCGCGGTTCGTCGGTCATCGTGAGAAGGCCTGCCGGAACAGGCCCCTCCTCAAGATGCACGAAGACATAGGTGCGGATGGTCGTCACGGCTTGCTAGAAATCCAGATCATCGTCGCTGACAGCGTGGGTCTTCTGGGGCAGGCGGGACAAATCCTCGCTGATGCCAGCCCGGTCACTGTCTGGGGTTACCAGCTCGGCAAGGCGCTGTGTCATCCCCAGGACATGCAGGGCGCTCGCCAGAACCGCGAGGCCCACGGTAGGATCTCCCGCTTCGAGGCGTTGCAGCGTTTGAACCGAGACGATCATGCGCTCGGCCATTAAACGCTGAGGAAGTTTTCTCCGGCGGCGAGCAAGGGCGATATCCTTACCTAGCCGTGTAATCGCACGTTGGCTCTGGGGCGGTAGTCCGCTAGCAGCTCGAGACGAACGGGGCATGGCCCGATATATGACATATCATGCGAAATTCCGCAAATAGAAATGATATGTCATGTTTTTGTGCTCTTTCGCTTGAAGCAGGTTTACCGAAGGAAGATGCTTCACCGCCTGCTGCACGAGGCTTACAATGACCATGACTGAGTGGAGAGGCGCTGGTGAGCGGTCGCTAGGCCGCGGCTTGACCATCGTACTTCAAAAGTCGCTATGCAGTTGCGCGAATTGTCTCAGCGACTATATCGCAAACGTCACGCATGTCGGCACAAGCCGACAGCTTCGGAAGAATTCCGAGGTCCCGTCCTCCAGTTGGAGGTTAACCGGCGGACCCTGCAGAGGGTTCGCCGAATTTCGTTCGAACGCTCTCGCAGGTCCAACCCGATGGAGCATCGAATGCATTATTCAGACGAGGAAATCGAACGCGCGAAGACATTATTCGCTCGTGAAAATGATCAACCCGGCCATGGCAGAATGGCGGTTGCCGCGATGGCGGGAATGAGCAAGCCCGGCAAAATCAGCCATATCACTCATCGAAGGACTTGGCGGGACTACCTCCCGAAGGCACGACGCGATTTGCAAAAGGAAAGATCGGACCGGAATTTTCGATTAGGTAACGTGTCGCATGATCTAAACTGACCAGGTCGTGGGGCAGCAATAAGGATCAATGGCGCTAGTGAGAAGTCACTACGAATAATCGGTAGACCTCGCGGGTGAGCGGCGATGTCGATGTGACGCTCAAATCGACGGGCTCGCAGTGCAGACGTGAATCCCCTCCGACCTGTTCTTACAACACAGAAGGGCTGGAGGGGAGGAGGGCCTTTGTGAGCGAGCCGAAAGGATCGCGATGTGCCATGTCCCACCGATATTCCACCAAGATAAGCTCATTGGAAGCAACCGCCCGCCGCATCTGTGAAAACCGGGGCGGCAAATGGTCCGGCAACAAGGGCATGGCCTGTTGCCCTGCGCATGATGATCGCACGCCGTCACTCGGTGTGTCGCTCGGCCAGAAGGCCATCCTCTTCCACTGTTTCGCGGGATGCGATCAGCAGAGCGTGCTGGCTGCTCTGGCGCGTGAAGGCTTCGAGCCACCGGCGCTTTTTTCAGGTTCTGCGACCACGAACGAACCCGAATCGACCAGCACCCGCAAACCCTCGACGGTAGCGCTGAGGATCTGGCGCGATGCACAGCCACTGCGTGCCAGTCCGGCAAAGGCATATCTTGAAAGCCGCGGCATCCTCGCGGCATCTCCGGCGCTGCGCTTCCATCCACGAACGCCGCTTGGTCCAAAGGGAAGCACCCGCTTTTTGCCGGCCATGATTGCGGCGGTCAGTCTCGACGAGGGGCCGATCGCCATCCATCGCACATTCCTTTCGGGCAACTCCAAGGCCGACTTCGACAAACCGAAGCGCGCGCTCGGCGCGCTCGGCGAAGCTGCTGTCCGCCTCTTCGCTCCGGCTTCCGGCAAGCTCGGCCTTGCTGAGGGAATCGAGAGCGCGATGTCGGCCTATGCTCTCACCGGCATTCCCGTCTGGGCGACCCTGGGCAATGAGCGCTTCGGCCTCGTCAGCGTGCCCGAGAGCGTGACCGAACTCCACCTCTTCGTCGATCACGATGCGGGCGGCGAGCTGGCTGGGTCGCGTGGCCTGGCCGCGTATGCCCGCGATGGACGGACGATCCACATTCGCAAACCATCCTCACGCGACACCGACTGGAACGATGAACTCACAGCATGGCTACGCCGCAAGGCGGCGCGGTAGAGGAGAGAGGGCTTCTCGAATTCCTGATCCGGCAGAGGGCGTGTCCCGATGCCTTCATCAGGAGGACGAATTGCCATGTTTCAATCAGACCTGTTTCCCGCCGGCGAGCAGTTGCCGACAGTGCCATCGGCTTACACTGTTGGCGCCAGGATTGCCGCGCTTCTTGCCTCGGGACGCCATCTAACCCGTGCCGACATTTCCGACCTGTTCGCCGAGGAAACCGGCGTCATGGATTGGGGAAGCGCCTGGACCATCGACGTCTACAACAACGCGGTCGAGATCGGCGCACTGCTCTGGCTTCGTGAAGCTTCGCGCATCGATCTGGCGAGCAACGTTCATGAAGCAGAAGCGCGCTTCGACTGGCTCGAAGCTGCCTTGCCGCCGCGGCATGTGCGCAGCGAAGCACAGGTCGAATTGCAGCAGTTCTCGACCCCGCCGATGCTGGCCTGGCTGATGGCGAAGGCCGCAGCTGTCTGCGCGCAAGACACGCTCCTCGAACCGTCCGCCGGCAATGGCGCGATAGCGCTCTGGAGCAGCGTCCAGAACGCTTCGCTGCTCCTCAACGAGATCGATCCGACACGACGAGGCACGCTGGGCTACATCTTCCCTTCTGCCACCATCACTGCGCATGACGGGGAACTGATCGCCGACTTGCTTCGCGGCCCTGTTCCGTCTGCCGTGCTGATGAACCCGCCGTTCGCTCACAGCCTGGAACGCGGCAAGGACGGTGAGACCGCTATGCGTCACCTACGCGGTGCAATCCGGGCCGCTGCTAATCGGGCGAGGATCGTCGCCATTATGCCTGAAGGCTTCGACGCCTCCGCCTTCGCCAAGGAACAGGACGAAGCATCGCTGCTCCTCGATGTTCGCCTGCAGCAGATGTTCCGCCGGACAGGGACGGGGATCGCTGTTCGCCTGGTTGTGTTCGACAAGACGCCGACTGCGTCCTCGCCTGCGATCACCGGAGATACTGCCGACCTCATCTCGCTCCACGAGCTTATCACTGCGCTTCCGCCACGCGTACAGACCTCCGCCAACATCCATCGCCTGCCGCTCGGCAAGCCAGTGCGCCTCGTTGGCAAGACCTCGGCCCAAAGCGCGCCGGTTCGGCCGGTGGCGCCGTTCGCCGCGACACCAGCAGCCACGGCGAATGCGATCGACCTTGCCTATTCGGTCCTCGCCGACCCCGCGCCTGTGCCCGAACAGGCAGGCATCTACCTGCCTTACCGGCCCAGCCGCATCGCCTTCGAAGATGCTCCGGTCCATCCCACCCCGCTCGTGGAATCGGTCGCCATGGGTTCGGTCGCGGCACCGCAGCCCGATGTTTGCCCGCGCATTCCCGCATGTTGGCAGGCCGATGGCCTGCTGTCCGAAGCGCAATGCGAGACACTGGTCTATGCTACCCAGGCATTTGCGCGCGATCTTCCGGGTCAGTTCAAGGTGAGCCAGGAAGGCACCTCGCTGGAACTCTCCGAGGACGGACACTCCTACCGCCAAGGCTTCTTCCTCGGCGACGGAACCGGAGCGGGCAAAGGACGGCAGATCGCCGCGGTCATCATGGATCGCTGGCTCGCAGGCGAGCGCCGACATGTCTGGATCACCAAGAACGAGGCGCTGCTCGAAGATGCACGCCGCGACTGGGAAGCGCTTGGCGGGCTGTCGCTCGATCTCCAGCCGCTCTCGCGCTGGAAACTCGGCCAGCCCGTAACGATGTCCGAAGGTATTCTCTTCGTCACCTATCCGACGCTGCGCTCGGGCCGCGCCGAGGATACGCGGCTCGACCAGATCCTTGCCTGGGCGGGCGAGGATTTCGACGGCGTGATCGCTTTCGACGAAGCCCATGCGATGGCTAATGCGCTCGGGGGCTCTTCAACTCGCGGCAAGGTCAAGGGCTCCGAACAAGGGATGGCGGGCCTCAGGCTGCAGAACCATCTCCCGCGCGCCCGCGTGCTTTATGCTTCGGCCACCGGCGCCTCGGATATCGCCAACCTCGGCTACACCTCCCGGCTTGGTCTGTGGGGACCCGAGACCGCATTCCCGACCCACGAGGCGTTCATGACCGAGATCCGCGCTGGCGGCGTCGCGGCGATGGAGCTCGTCGCCCGCGACCTCAAGGCCCAAGGACTCTACCTTGCCCGTGCGCTGTCCTTTGCAGGGGTCGAGTACGAAATCCTCGAACACAGCCTGACCGAAGCGCAGGTCCGAGCCTACGATGCCTATGCTGATGCCTGGGCGATCATTCACCGCAACCTCGAAGCTGCGCTCGAAGCAACCCGCGTGGTCGACGAGGACAGCGGCGATACGCTCAATCGCAATGCCAAGGCTGCGGCGCTGTCGATCTTCGAAGGCACCAAGCAGCGCTTCTTTGCCCAGCTCCTGCTCTCGATGAAATTGCCGAGCCTGATCCCCGCGATGGAAGTAGCGCTTGGCGAAGAGCATTCGGTTGTCGTGCAGCTGGTCTCGACCGCCGAGGCCATGCTCGACCGACGCCTTGCCGACCTTACCGTGGAAGAGCGCGAAGCGCTCGATATCGACCTTTCCCCGCGTGAATATGTCATCGACTACCTTTCCAAGAGCTTCCCGGTACGATTGATGCAGGTCTTCGCCGACGAGGACGGCAATCTTCGCTCCGAGGCGATGAGTGACGGGGAGGGCAATCCCGTCTTTTGCCCGCGCGCCGTGGCGGCGCGCGACACGTTGATCGAACAGCTATGCGCGCTGCCGCCCATTGCTACCGCGCTCGACGCGATCATCGAGCACTTCGGAACCGAGGCCGTCGCCGAGGTTACGGGCCGGACCCGCAGGTTGGTGATGGGACGCGATGGTCAGCAACGCCTCGAACGGCGTAGCCCGAGTGCCAATGTTGCCGAAGCGCAAAGCTTCATGGAAGGGACCAAGCGCATCCTGGTCTTCTCGGATGCCGGCGGCACGGGGCGTTCCTACCATGCCGACCTCGGCTGTCGGAATCAGCAACGCCGGGTCCATTTCCTGCTCGAGCCGGGCTGGCGCGCCGATAACGCGATCCAGGGGCTTGGTCGCACGAACCGCACCAATCAGGCCTCGGCCCCGCTGTTCCGCCCGGTCACCACAGATGTGAAGGGCGAGCGCCGGTTCATCTCGACTATTGCGCGGAGGCTCGACGCTTTGGGCGCGCTTACGCGCGGCCAGCGCCAGACGGGCGGACAGAACCTGTTCGACCCGGCAGACAATCTTGAAAGCGACTATGCGCGCGACGCGCTCAGCCGCTGGTTCCAGCTGCTCTATGACGGCAAGCTTGAAGCCACCACCTTTGGCAACTTCGTCGAGCGCACCGGCCTCCGGCTTGAAAATCCCGATGGCGGATTGACCGACAATCTCCCCACGATTCAGCGCTGGCTCAACCGCATTCTCGCGCTACCGATCGCGCTCCAGAACGCCATATTCGACGAATATCTCGGCCTTGTCGAAGCGCGGATTGAAGCTGCGCGCGAGGCCGGAACCCTCGATCAGGGGTTGGAAACCGTGAGGGTCGATAGTTTCACGGTACTCGCCGATGAGCTCCTGCGGACCGACCCTGTCACCGGAGCAGAAACCCGCCTCGTCTCGCTCGAAGTGACCAGACACCTTCGGCCTTTGCGCTTGCAGCGCCTGGTGCGGATGCACGAGATCGGCAGCCCGCACGCGGTCCCGATGCGCAATGCGCGCTCGGGCAAGGTCGCGCTGTCGGTTCCGGCCCGGCGCCTCATCGCCGACGACGGGGCCGTGATCGAACGCCGCCGCCTGCTGCGCCCGCTCAAGTCCGCGAACTGGACACTTGCGGCACTCGGTGAAAGCCACTGGGAGGATATTGGCATCACCGCGTTCACCAGCGCCTGGCGGGCCGAGGAAGAGGAAGCGGCCAAGTCACCGGTGACCGAGCGCGTCCATCTCGCCACCGGACTTCTGCTTCCGGTCTGGAAGCGCCTCCCAGGCGATCATGTTCGGGTCACCCGGCTCGTTGCCGAAGATGGTCAAGCGATCATCGGCCGCGAAGTGCTCGATATCGATCTCGCCGCAATCGCCGAAACCTTTGGTCTTTCCGGAGTTACTGGACCGGTGCCTGAGCAGATCGGCAACCTCGTCCTCGCCAGCGGCAAACCGCTGGGCCTTGCTAGCCATGATCCACTCACCGTGAAACGCTCGCTGGTCGGCGGCGAACAGCGCCTCGAACTGACCGGGTTCTCGCCCGATCGCCTCGACTGGTACAAGAACAAGGGCTGCTTCACCGAGATCATCCGCTACCGCACGCGGCTATTTGCCCCGGTGTCGAGAGCAAGCGAGATCCTCCAAAGCATCGCAACCGAGCCTTGAACTTCTCATTTGCACTAAACTGGTCTAAATAGAGACCAAATTCAGTCCTAAGGTGTTCTATGAAGCTGGACCAGCGCATCAAACCGATCAGCTATCTGAAGGCCCACAGCGCCGAAATTATCCGGGAGATTGGAGATGGCGCCGGGCCAATGGTCATCACGCAGAATGGCGAAGCCAAGGCAGTTCTGCAGGATGTCGCCAGCTACGAGCGCGCACAAGAAACGCTCGCTCTGCTTAAACTTCTGGCGCTCGGACAGGCCGATGTTGCCGCCGGTCGGACCCGCCCGGTGGCAGGCCTCGCGGATCGCGTACGAGGTAAGTCAAACTGAATGATGGCGGCCGCTGTAGCGATCGAGATCACCTCCGGTGCGGAGCGCGATCTGGTGGGTATCTGGCAGCGCCGCCTGACGCAGCGCGGGCCGGATGGCGACGATGGTGCGGACGCACTGCTCGATGACCTTGTCGCGTCTATCGGCTCCCTTGTGAACAATCCTGAGAAAGGACCGGTTCCACCGGAACTTGAGGCTCTCGGGATCACCGACTTTCGGCAATTGTCGCGCTTTCCGTTCCGCATCATCTACGGGTATCAGCCTGAGCCAGCACCCGGTCAGGTGACCGTGTTCGTAATTGCTGATGCGCGTCGGGATTTTCGGACGCTTCTCGAAGAGCGCTTGCTCAGCAGCGGACAGGCATAGGCTCCGCCAAAGAGGTCAGGGTCCGAATGAATCTGAGCGCTGCCTCCGACTGCGCCCTAGTTTCCCTTCCTCTCCTCCCCTCCGTGTGACTGAATGAATCGACAAGTTCCCGTGTCGCGTAGCGTCAGAGCCTGATCACGTCCTTCCTTAAGTCCGGGCGACTAATCTGCCTGTGCCCGGTGCTGACTGGCCTGCGGATGAGTTCGCGCATCGAGAACAACTGCTCTCATGGACGGATCTCAGCCGATCCCTGATCGCCCCATCCCGGTCGTATAGATGGTCGCCACAGCCATTGAAGAGAGTGGAGGGAGCCCTTTGGGCTTGTGGGCCTCGTGATCCTCACCTGCGCCTTCATTCCATCAGGAGAACACCCATGATCCAGTCGATTCCCTTGAAGAAGCTCGTCCCGAGCCCGCGCAACGTTCGCAAGTCGAGCGATGTGCTGGCTGACCTCCAGCTGCGGGCAGACATTGGTGCGCGCGGTCTGCTGCAGAACCTCGTCGTGCGCAAAGGAAAGCGCGGCAAGTTCGAGGTCGAGGCCGGCGGCCGGCGTCTCGCCGCGCTGCAGGCACTGGCCGAAGAGGGCCCCTTGTCCGAAAGCCATGAGGTCACCTGCCTCGTCATCGAAGGCGAGGAAAGCGAAGTTCGCGAGGCCAGCCTTGCCGAGAACTTCCAGCGTCTCGCGATGAACCCGGCCGACGAAGCGCAGGCTTTCGCGGCGATCATCGAGGCAGGCGCTACCACCGAAGACGTGGCGCGCCGCTTCGGCCTCACCGTCCGATTCGTCGAAGGGCGTCTGCGCTTAGCAAGTCTCGCACCCTGCGTCTTCGAAGCGCTCGCCGAAGGCACGATTACGCTCGACATGGCCAAAGCCTACGGCGCGATCTCCGACGTGGAGCGCCAAGCGCATGTCTATGCCGAGCTGCAGGACGCCTGGTACCAGATCACGCCTGACACGATCCGCCGCATGGTGCTCGACGCAACTGTTCGTGGCTCCGATCCGCGAGCGGTTCTCGTCGGACGCGATGCCTACCTCACTGCGGGTGGCCGGATCGAACGCGAACTGTTCGACGACGATGCCAGCGAAAGCTGGATCGATGTCGCGCTGCTCGAGGACCTCGCACACAAGGCCATGGAAGAAGCCGCAGAAAAGGTCGCGATCGAATATGGCCTTGCCTGGGTTCGGCCGACGCTTGGCACCTATGTCAGTCATGACCTTGTCGACGGCCTCAATCGCTTGCCCTGCGAGCCTGCGCCAATGACCGACCGGGAAGTGCAGGAGCTCGGCGAGCTCGAGGCCGACTGCGACCGCGTCGCCGCCGTGCTCGAAGACGAGGAAAGCGATGAGGACCAGGTCGCCAAGGCAGAACAGGAACTCGTCGTCATCGACCGCGCCATGCGCGCGATCAATGACCGGCCGCCGGTACTCGCCGACGAACTGAAACCGGAGGCCGGCGCCTTCCTCGTCCTCTCGCGCAATGGCGAGCCGACCTTGGTCCCACAGTACTACACCGAAACCGAAGTCATCGCTGACGAAGGCGTTGTCGAGGCCATCGAGGAAAGTGGCGCGGCAAAGCCCAAAGGAAGTTCGCTGTCGCAACGCCTACTCGACGAACTGGCCATGCAGCGCCGCGATATCCTGGCGATCCACCTCGCCAACGATCCGGCACTGGCGCTCGACTTCATGGTCTTCACGCTCGCAGATGCAGATGGACACGACTGGCGCGCCAAGAATGCGTCGACGCTGGTCGGATCGGTTGCGGCTGGGCCTGTCACCGGGTTCGAGGCCAAGGATGCACCGGCGAGCGCTGCCTTGGCCGAGTTCGCCGGGTCGCTCGATGAAAGCTGGCGTGCTGGTGAAAGCGATGTCGAGCGGTTTGCCAGGTTCCGGGCGCTTTCCGACGAGGCACGCTCGGACTGGCTTGGCCATGTCGTCTCGCGCACTCTGGTTGCCAGCCTTGCCTGCCAAGGGGAGCGCTCGGTGCCACTGCACGAGGAGCTGGGCTCACTGCTCGAAATCGAGACCGCACACTGGTGGCGTCCCACGGCGGCGAACTACTTCGATCGTGTGGCCAAGGCTCGCACGCTCGAGGCGCTCGATGCCGCCGGTGGTCCCGAACTCGTCAGTCGCTATGCCGCATCGAAGAAGGCCGAACTGGCGAGCGCTGCCGAGCGCATATTCTCCGGCAACTTCATCGGTGAGGCCGAGGTCAAGGAACGGGCACAGGCTTGGGTTCCGCCGATGATGCGTTTCGCCGGTTCCGAGCAGGTCGCACCGGTTGCCGCTGAAGGTGACGAGCCGGTCAGCGACGACGCGACTGACGAAATTGCCGAGCAGGCTGCCTGACCCCTCCTGACAGGTCTAGGTCACTCGGCGGGCGGTCCGTCCCAATCGGGACGGGCCGCCTTTTCCATGTCAAATTTTCGGCCGGTTGAAGACGGTCCGCTTTTAGGTGGCTGAATGCTGAAAGCTGCCGTTCGGCTAACGACCCTAAGCGCGGTTGTTTAACTTGAGCGGAAACTACCTCGAAAGCGGACGCCCGAAAATCAAATCAGCACCTTCTTGAGATAGTGCGAAGAGTGTCCCTTGGGTCGGTTGGAAAGGGTCGCCATGTGGTTGTAGCCGTTCTTTTCGTAGAATGGCCTTGCCTGCCAGCTGGTCGTTTCAACTAAAGCATTTTCGCAACCATTGTCGCGCGCAAAAGCCTCGGCTTTCTGTATCAGCTTACGCCCGATTCCACTGCCGCGCGCAGTCTCGGAAATCCAAAGAAGTTCGATGTGAAGGGTATTCCAATAGCATGTTGCGCGGATGCCACCTTGTAATGATCCCTCGTCATCTCGAGCCATCACGTGAAACCGCTTCTCTTCCTCGGCCGGCTCGAGATCGCGAACGGTTTCTTCGTTGAATGACTTAATCCCGCGACTGAGCAGGTCCGCCTCAGCTTTCGAAGGGTTCCGCTCGATCTCGATGTTCACTGTAGGTCCTCAAAACTGACTGGTAGGTGTTTTTATGTCTGCTTTGACCAAAATAAACAACAAATTAGACATTCCGTTCCCCCCGTTTCAGACCTTTCCGCGTGTTGTCGGAGCGCCTCAAAGCTGATTGTCCGCTAATCGCACACACACGATAAAAGCGGCCCGACTGCAAAAGCGGCCCGACTGCAAACGAGTCCTAATCGGACATTCGCGGTAATCATTACCGGAGCAAAGCTGCCGGGCCGCTTTCAGGCATCCGCAGGAAGCCTGAACGTCCCGAATTGAGGGCGCATTGCGGTCATCATTGAAGGAGAGAGGAGGGAGCTTTGCTCTTCCTGAGCCGGGACAACTCCGTTCCGGCGATCAGGAGATCTCCCATGACCAAGTCCCGCCGCACCGTTTCGACATCGCCTGCCCAGCGCATCTCCGCCGCGATCATCGAAAAGCTCGAGCAAGGCACAAAGCCCTGGGTCAAGCCGTGGCGCGGTGTGCCCGTCTCGCGGCCCTTGCGCTCCTGCGGGACGCCTTATCGCGGAATGAACACCTTTTGGCTCTGGATGGTGGCCGATGGCTGCGGTTTCGCTTCGCCGTACTGGATGACGTACCGCCAGTGCCAGAAGCTAGGCGGACAGGTCCGCAAGGGCGAGAAATCGACCATCGCGATCTTCTACAAGAGCTATACCAAGGAGGTCGAGAACGCCGAAGGCGACACGGACACCGAGAACCGGCGCGTGCTCAAGGCCTATGCCGTGTTCAACGCGGACCAGTGCGACGGCCTCCCCGCATTCTATCATCCCAAGCCGCTGGTTGCCGCGCTCGAGCCTGAAGGACGCGAAGACCGGCTCGATGCCTTCTTCGGTCAAGTCGGCGCAGACCTGCGCCATCATGGTGCCCAGGCCTACTACGAACCGCTGCGCGACCGCGTCACGATGCCGCCAGCCGAACTCTTCGAAGCCTATGACCACTACTACGCGACGCTTGCACACGAGCTGTCGCACTGGACGGGGCATTCCTCGCGGCTCGACCGCGATCTCAAGAACCGCTTCGGCAGCGACGCCTATGCTGCCGAAGAACTGATCGCCGAACTGTCCTCGGCCATCCTTGGGGCAGAACTGGGTCTGCCGGTCACCCACCTCGACCATCACGCCAGCTACATCGCGTCCTGGCTCAAGATCCTCAAATCGGATGAGCGCGCGATCCTGACCGCTGCGGCCAAGGCCGAGGAAGCGGCCAGCCTGTTGCTTGACCTTGGGGGTCACCAATCCAACGAAAGCGAGCCCGACATTGATCTCGCTGATGCAGCCTGAGGAGCAGTGAGATGGGACGTTCTGTCAGTTATCCGGCCGGATCCGTGGTTGCCTTTCGTCTGCTCGACGACGGCGAAGACGCAGATGTCGACTGGGCCTACGAGTGCCTCGTCGACGAGATCATCGATACTGCGAAGGCGACCTTTCCTTCCTTTGAACGCTTCGAAGGATGGCGCGGCCGCGAGGATTGCATCCTCCTGCGGAACGCCTTCGCCGATTGCGGCATATCGACATATTGCGGGCTCGCCGCGATCTGGCTCGCCGAGCGCGATGACGCTCGCTACTGGGAAGCCGATCTCTACAACCCGCGCGTGCCGAGGGCACGGCATTGGCTCGCCCAGGTGTCAGGAAGGTTCATCGACCTGTTCGGCGAGCTGCGCCTGGTAGGTCGGTTCTCGAATGGCGAAGCGATCTTCGAGCGCTCCTGCCCTGATAGCGACGTCGGGTCCTGATCCTGCCTCATCCCTGTCCGCCGGGAGAGGCCCTTGGGCCGGTCGGGGCGCGCCGCAACCTGCGGCCCGTCGGCCCGTGTTGCCCGCGCCAGCCTTAGGGCCGCAGGTTTCCCGCTACGCGGTGCGTCATGCCCCTTGTCCCGGCCCTGATCGGGCTCCGGCGGACAGGGCCGAGGCAATGGTGCCTCCTCTCCATGTCCGCGCGATCAGGAGACACCCCATGTACGACAGCTTCATTGATCAATTGAGCGGCCTTGACCTTTCAGGCCTCAGCATCAGGCCGGCCCCCTTCAACCAGACCGACTTTCCGTGCGAGGACGCGATCGAGCAGACGCTTGGCGCCGTATGGTCCGACCTCTTCGCGATCTTTTCCGACACGGCCCTGGAGGCGGATGCCGAGGATATCGCCTGGGGTTTCGTCAATCTCTTCCACCGTGCAGCAAGTCGGAAGTCTTCGCGGCTCGACCGCGCCAGCGACGAAATTCGAGCATTGCTAGCTTCTGCCGACGGCTCGGAAGTACACACGAGCAATCTGGAAGAGCAGGTCGAACGTGCCCAGGCCGCCGAAGCCAGCATGGTCGCATTCGAGAAAATGCGCGAAACCGCCGCTACGCTCTATCTTGAAGAGATCGGATCGTCCTGGCGTCCCACGACCGGTTCGCGTTCGAACCACGCTGCCCATATGACGTCCGCTGTCGTCAATGCACGTGACTTCCTGCGGGCTCGTGCAGAGCGCCGCCGGGATGCCAATACACCGCAAGGCACGCCAATCGTCTTTTCCGGTGGCCGGTCTTCGTTTGCCACCGCGGAAGACGCCAAGGCTTTCGCCTCCAAGGTCTGGTCAACGCTCGACAAGGTACGTGATCATGTGCCCGACATGTTTCTGGTGCACGGCGGCGACACCAAAGGCGTTGATCGGCTTGCGGCCAGCTGGGCCGAACGGCACGATATACAGCAATTGGTATTTTCACTCGACAGACGGCTGGGGGCACGAGCCGGGTTCAAGCGCAATGAGCAGATGCTTCAGATGAATCCGCGCTATGTGGTCGCGCTTCCCGGCAATGGCGTTCTTGAGCGTCTAGTGATTGACGCCAAGGCCCGGCGTATCACCGTCGTTGACCGGCGCAGCTTGGGTGCAAGCATCCCAAAACGATATGATTGAACGTCGAACTTGCTACGCGCCGGCGACGATTATGTCGCTGGCGCGCTAATTGGTTCTTGTTTCGTGCGGTAGGCCAGCTGCCTCTTGCAGTCCGATGCAAATTCGCCTGGCTTTACGCCCCCGCCGGGTCCTCCTTCGACAATATAAGAGCACTGGTGTTGTGTTATAGTATCACAATAATGGATCTACGCTGACAGAATATTACACTAGGCAGCTCGGTTTGTCTTTGCTAATGGCGGCCCAAATTCATGACTTACAGTTATCGCCGCCTTGTCCTCAACCCGCTCGTCGTCCTGCTCATGCTGGTCGCGATGATCTTTGCGACTGCGGCGGATGCAGCTGCCTGCGGCTCGGAAGTGGCTCCGGGCGATGCGGCGGCATGGATTGCAGCTGACGAGGGATCGGCAACCTCAGATGTCGATGGCGATCAGGGCGATCCCGAAGTGCCAGCCGATCAACACGGCGTTTGCGGTCATGGTCATTGTCATCACGGCGCGAGCTTTGCTGGCGGAATCCACAAAGAACAGGTTCCACTTGCGTCGGTCATTCTTGCAGCGCCTCCTGTTGCGGCATCCGTCTCGGATGTCAGTACCCGACTGAAACGTCCTCCTCGCGACTGACAATCGTCGTTGCGCTGCCCCGGTGCAGCGCCCGTTCGATTGTTAGCAGAGGAATTCTTCCAAAATGTCAGCCATTTATTGGCGAGACACCCTGATTGCAGGGTTGTTTCTCGTCGCAACAGCCACGTCCGTGGCCGCGCAGGAGCAGGAGCTTCTGACGCTTGAAGACGCGCTGAGCCGCTCAGGTGTAACGGGCGAAGTCGATGCAATCTCCGCGAACCCGCGTATGGTGGGACCGCGCGCCGAAGCGGATGCCGCTCGCTCGCTCGTCAGGCAGGCGCGTCTCCGACCGAACCCCGAAGTTTCGCTCGAGGTCGAGAATATCGCCGGAAGCGGCGCTTTTTCCGGACTGCGGGCTACCGAATACACGCTTGCGGTGGGGCAGCGCCTTGAACTTGGCAACAAGCGGGGGGCCCGGGTCGAAGCTGCCCGGGCGCAAGCACAGCTTGCAAACCTTCGCGCCGACCTGTCCGATGTCGAACTCGGCTACCTCGTCCGCGAGCGATATGTCGCAGCGGCGGCCGCTGCATCGCGCGTGGAACTGGCCCGCGATGTGGTCGAACGGAACGAAGAGCTCGCCCGCATTGCAGGACTGCTGGTCGAAGTAGGCCGTGAGCCACCTTTGCGCGCCTTGCGTGCAGAGGCGGCCCTGGCAGAGGCGCGCGCCGAATTGCAAGCGTCTCAAGCGGCCAGTCTCGCGACGCGCACTGCTCTCGCTTCTCTCTGGGGCGTTCAGGACGTGCCCCCTGTAGTCCCGGCGGACTTTCCGGACATCCGGCCACCTGGAGCTGCACTGGCTGCGGCGAGCGGGCTCCAGTTGCGGGTAGCGCGCGCTGAAAGCAGGGCTGCTGCGGCAGATATCGATCGTGAGCGCAGCTTGCGCGTTCCCGATCCGGTCGTCTCCGCCGGTGTGCGCCGTTTCGAAGAAAGCAACGACAGCGCATTCCTTGTAGGCGTCTCGATCCCGCTTCCGTTCAGCAATCGCAATCAGGGCAATATCGCGGCTGCAGAAGCGAGGCTTCGAGCCGCAAATGCACGCGAGGCCGTGGCACTGGCGGATTTTGAACAATCAGTAACCCGGGCGCGGGCGCAGTATCTCGCTGCTGAGGCGCGCGTCGAAACGCTTTCCCGGACATCGCTGCCCCAGGCCGAAGAGGCGCTGCGGCTTGTCCGCATCGGCTACCGCAACGGCCGCTTTCCGTTGATCGAGGTGTTGAGCGCTGCCGAAGCGCGCGATGCAATTCGTGAAGCCTTGATCGCTGCCCAGCAGGACCGGGGGCAGGCTGCTTCCGAATTGATCCGGCTGGCCGCACAATGAGGAATATTCAAATGAACCGCAAGAAACTGGCGATCATCGCCGGAATCGTCATTCTCGCTGCAGCTTTGCTGCTGATGCTCTGGCCTGACAGTGAAGTCGAAACCGGTGGCGTCGAAGAAGCAGCCGACACAGAATTGCCAGAGGGCCTCGTTCTGATCGGCGAAGAACAGATTCGGGCTGCCGAAATTGTAATCGGTACTGTACGTTATGGTGCATCCGTCGACCTGGTATTTCCGGCCACGATAGCCGCTAGTCCGACCGCAAGTGCGCGTATCGATGCGCGCGCATCGGGTGTGGTACGCACTGTGGGCAAGACGCTTGGTGATTATGTCCGCCAGGGCGAGACCGTTGCACGGATTGAAAGCGCCGATGCTGCTGCGCTCGCCTCGCAGCTCAGTGCAGCTCGTGCTCGCGTGACCGAACTGTCGTCGGCATTTGATCGTGAACGTCGCCTTTTCGAAGCGAATGTAACTGCCCGGCAGGATCTCGAAGCTGCCCGTGCCAACCTCGATGTTGCCCGTTCCGAGCTTAACCGGGCCCAGGCCGCGGTCAGCGCTGCCGGGGTAAGCGGTGACGGTCGGTCGCTCGCCGTCACTAGTCCCCTATCCGGACGCGTCACGGCTGCGCCGATCGTACTCGGCTCCTTCGTCGATGCCGGCGAGGAACTGTATCAGATCGTCAATCCGAACGGTCTCCAGGTCGAAGTCGCACTACCTTCGGAAGATGCCTCGCGCATCCAGCCCGGCGATGAGGCAGCACTGATTGTTGGCGATGGTCGCGAGATCGGCGCGCGCGTACGCTCTGTCACGCCTTCGCTCGATCCTGAAAGCCGAAGCGCGACAGCTGTTCTCAGCATCTCGCGCGCTGTTCCAGGTCTTCAGCCTGGCTCGTTCCTTCAGGCTCGTATCCGCCCTTCGGGAGAAGTGGATCAGACCCTTATCGCGGTTCCTGAAGATGCAGTGCAGGCGTTCGAGGGACGCGACGTCGTGTTTGTCCGAACGCGTCGCGGCTTCCAGGCGCGCGCGGTAGAAACTGGCAGCCGTTCCGCTGGAATGGTGACGATCCTGTCCGGGCTTGAGCCGGGCCAGCAGATCGCAACTGCCAACGCCTTCCTGCTGAAAGCCGAGCTCGAAAAGGAGGGCGCAGAACATGGCCATTGATCAAACGTCGTCCCATTCGGACGAGGGTAGCCACCACCATGGCCTGATCGGGATGATTCTCGATGTTGCCGTGCGATTCCGCTGGGCGATTATCGTCCTCACCATTTTCGCGGCAATCTATGGCGCATTCAATCTGTTGCGCCTGCCGATCGACGCGGTGCCGGATATCACCAACACACAGGTGCAGATCAATACCAGCGCGGCTGCGCTTTCGCCTTCGCAGGTGGAGACGCAGGTGACCTTTCCAATCGAAACCGGGCTTGCCGGGATCGAGGGATTGGAGATGACCCGATCGATTTCGCGCAACGGCTTCAGCCAGGTCACCGCCATCTTCGAGGAAGGCACCGACATCTACTTCGCTCGCCAACAGGTGAACGAACGTCTCGCGCCGATCGGCGCCTCGCTGCCTGAAGGGGCGGAGCCGACCATGGGGCCAATTTCCACCGGGCTTGGCGAAGTGCTCATGTATACGATCGAATACGAGCATCCCGGCGGCAAGGGAGCGACCACAGGCGGCCAGACTGGCTGGCAAAGAGATGGCAGCTTCATAACCGAGCGCGGCGACCGGCTGGAAAGCGAGGTCGCCAAGGCTGCCTATCTGCGCACTGTGCAGGACTGGGTCGTGGCACCCCTCATGCGCTCGATCGACGGCGTGGCCGGGGTCGATTCCATCGGTGGATTCGAGAAGCAATTCCTCGTTCAGCCCGACCCGGCACGGCTTACAGGCTACGGCCTGTCTTTCGACTCCCTGATCAATGCGCTCGAGGCCGCCAATCTCGCGGCGGGCGCCAATTTCGTGGACCGGGCCGATGAAGCCCTGCTCGTTCGCGTCGATGCCCGACTGGGCGGAATCGCCGATATCGAGGAGGCTGTCGTCGCGACGCGCGAGGGTGTACCCATCCGCATCGGCGATGTAGCGAATGTCGAAATCGGGGGCGATCTGCGCACGGGGGCTGCTTCGCTGAATGGCGAGGAAGCGGTCGTCGGCACTGTGTTGATGCGCAGCGGAGAGAACAGCCGCACCGTATCGGCTCAGGCGGCAGACCGACTGGAAGAGGTGCGCGCATCGCTACCCGACGGCGTGGTGGCAGAAATTGTCTATAACCGCTCTTCGCTTGTCGATGCGACGATCGCCACGGTCGAAAAAAACCTAGTCGAGGGCGCCTTGCTGGTTATCGCGGTGCTGTTCCTCCTGCTCGGCAATATCCGGGCCGCCATCATCGCGGCCCTGGTCATCCCGATCTCGATGCTGATGGCGGCCATCGGCATGAACAGGCTGGGCGTCTCGGGCAATTTGATGAGCCTCGGCGCGCTCGACTTCGGCCTGATCGTCGATGGCGCGGTGATCATCGTCGAGAACAGTGTCGCGCGGCTTGCCGCGCGCCAGCATCGCGAAGGCCGGCTGCTCAGCCTGGGCGAACGCCTTACCGAGACGCGGCTTGCCGCGCAGGAGATGATCAAGCCGACGGTCTACGGACAGGCAATTATTTTGCTGGTCTATGCGCCGCTGCTCACCTTCACCGGGGTCGAGGGCAAGACGTTTTCGCCAATGGCGATTACGGTCATGCTAGCGCTGGCTTCGGCCTTTGTGCTGTCACTCACCTTCGTGCCCGCCATGATCGCGGTCCTGCTTAACAAGAAGCTGACCGAGAAGGAGGTGAAACCGATCCGTATGGCAAAGGGTCGCTACGGTCCCGCTATTCGCAAGACCATTGCGCGCCCTTGGCCGGTTATCGGTGCTGGTGCTGGCCTGTTTGCAGTCGCGGCAATAATGTTCGGCTTTCTTGGCAGTGAGTTCACTCCCCAGCTCGACGAGCGCGACATAGCGGTGCAATCGCTTCGGATTCCTTCGACCTCGCTTGAACGCTCGTTGGCGATGCAGCGGCGGGTCGAAGACAGGCTCGAGGAGTTTCCGCAGGTCGAGCTGGTCTTCTCGCGAACCGGTACGGCAGAGGTCGCCAGCGATCCCATGCCGCCCAACGCATCGGATGCCTATGTCATTCTGAAACCGCGTGAGGAGTGGCCAGACCCGGATTTGCCAAAGGATGAACTCGTTGGCGAGATGGAGAGTGCACTTGGCGGTCTTGTCGGGAACCTGTACGAGTTCAGTCAGCCTATCGAACTGCGTTTCAACGAACTGATCGCAGGCGTACGCGGCGATGTGGCGGTCAAACTGTACGGCGACGATCTCACCGCACTGACCGAAGCGGCGGGCGACGTTGCAGGCGTACTTCGCGCTGTCGAGGGTGCGGCCGATGTGAAGGTGCAGCAGGTGACGGGCTTTCCGACGCTCGACATCGCTTTCGATCGTCCCACCATCGCGCGGTACGGTCTCACGGTCGAGGACGTGGCGCAATCCGTTGCCATCGCGCTTGGCGGCCGACCGGCGGGCCTGGTGTTCGAAGGCGACCGCCGCTTCGATGTCGTCGTCCGCTTGGCAGACGCAACGCGCGACGATTTCGACCAGCTAGGAGCCCTGCCGATCGTCCTTGAAAACGGCGTCACGGTTCCGCTGCGAACGCTGGCCGATTTTGAGGTTGTTGATGGTCTCGCCGAAGTCCGGCGCGAACAGGGTCGCCGGCTCGTCATCGTTTCCGCCAACGTCCGCGAACGCGATCTCGGTTCCTTCGTCGAAGAAGCGCAGGAAGGTGTTTCGGCCCAGGTCGATCTGCCCCCTGCCTCCTTCATCGAGTGGGGCGGGCAGTATCAGAACCTGCAGGAAGCGCAGGCTCGGCTCGCGATCGTGGTGCCCATCTGCTTCGCCGTTGTCCTGCTCCTGCTGTACATGGCGCTTGGTGGATGGGTTCCGGCCCTGGCGGTGTTCAGCGCCATCCCGATGGCCTTGGCGGGCGGTGTGTTTGCTCTCGTGTTGAGAGGCATGCCCTTCTCGGTATCGGCGGCGGTTGGCTTCATTGCCCTGTCCGGTGTGGCTGTGCTCAACGGTCTCGTCATGATGACTGCAATCCGGCAGCGCCTTGAAAGCGGTATGCCGCTTGATGAGGCAATCGCCGATGGTGCGCTCGCGCGCCTGAGGCCGGTGTTGATGACCGCGCTGGTGGCCTCGCTCGGCTTTGTACCCATGGCTCTCGCAACCGGAACAGGGGCCGAAGTGCAGCGTCCTTTGGCTACGGTCGTCATTGGCGGTCTGATCACGGCGACCGCGCTCACGCTGTTCGTCCTACCCGCAATCGCGCGGCTTGTACTGCACCGTTCCGACGACGGGCGGAGCTGGCGCGAGAAGTGGTGGGACCGTCCGCGTCGCAATGTGACGAGCGATGAAGAGGCCGAGCTGAAGGACATCGCATGACCGATCGGGAAAGGAGAATACGGTGCTGGCACTGAAGGAAGAGAACGGACTGCTCTGGATACGCGCCGGAGGCAGGCTTGGGGATGAAGACTATGACCGCTTTGTTCCCCAATTCGAACGTATCGCAGAGCGCGAGGCCGGCACCGTCCCGATGGTAATCGAGCTCGCGCCTGACTTTTCGGGCTGGGACCTCGGAGGTCTCTGGCGCGATCTCAAGTTCGACGTCCGGCATAAGGACTGCTTCGGCCGGATCGCCATAATCGGCGACAGCAAATGGGAAGAGTGGGGCACGAAAATGTCATCCTCGCTCTTCCGCGCCGAAATGAAGTTCTTCCGGCCATCACAGCGTAGTCATGCGGAAAGCTGGGTACGAACCGGGGAGGACACAGCATGAGTGGCGGTCATGAGGTCGATGCCGGGTCGCCCGAAAAGCGCAAGACCCTGTGGGTTGTCCTGTGGCTTAACGTCGCCATCGCGATCGGCTTCTTCGCGGTCGGATATTTTGCCGATTCCAACGCGCTGTTGGCAAACGGCCTCGATAATTCATCGGATGCAATCGTTTATGCGCTCAGCCTGCTTGCGCTAACCCGCTCGCGGACCTGGAAACGCGGGGCCGCGCGTTTCTCCGGCATCATGCTGCTGGTCTTCTCCGCTGGGGTCATTTTCGATGCTTACCGACGGTTCGTGGAAGGTTCCGATCCGGGCGGCATGCTGATGATGGCGATGGCGTTCGTCGCGGGACTGGTGAATCTCTATTGCCTGCGCCTGTTGCAGAAGGTGGAGAACAAGGACGTCAATATGCGGGCGGCGACAACCTTCAGCTTCAACGACTTCATCTCCAATGGCGGGATCATCATCGCCGGCATCGTTGTGCTGATTACCGGTGCCAACTGGCCCGACCTAGTGGTCGGAATAGCAGTCGCCTGCATAGCGCTTTACGGCGGAGTGCAGATCCTGCGCGATACGCATATGGATGTGCACGACGAGGCGGGAACCGTCCACGGCGAGAAGAGGAATTGACGCTAATCGATACCTTGTTTGCCGCGCAGGACCTTTCGCGGGTCCTTGTCCTGGCGATGCTATCAGGCATCGGGGTCATGATTGGCGGCAAATTGGCAAAAGGCAGTTGGAGCTTCCTGCATCCGCTCCTGCCGGGCGGCGTTTCGGGTGCTTTTGCCGCCCTTGCCGTCTTGCTAACTCTTCCGCTGGGACAATCTCCTCTCACCCGCTGGACACTCACTGGTTTGATGCTGGCGGGCGGCCTGCTGCTTCTGATTTTCAACGAGCTTGGTCGATACGCAAAACTCAGACCGGATGATGACGGACCTGAGCGATGCTCCGATAGGCCAACCCTGGTACGTCGCATCTCGGTGTCGATGGCGTCCGATATCCTGCCTTACAGCGTTATCTTGGGTGCTGCCGCTGCTGCATCCGCGACGACAGCAATGGCGGTGTCTGCAGCGCTTGTTTTTGCGAACCTGAAAATAGGACGCCAGGCGATCGATGAATACCGATCCGCCCAAGTGAGCAGGATGGACCAGCTTGCGCTACTTGTCCTCTTTTCCCTGTTTTTCATCGGGATCGCTCTCTTGACCTTTTGGGCGCTGCACGGATTCACCGACAACGGGCGAGGTTGGCTAGCGGCTATTATCCCGGGCTTTCTTATAGTTGCATCGGCGCGCGCGCTGCTTCGCATGGGAACCGGATCGGTCGCCGCCAATCATATTACGCTCCTGGCATTCGTCGGAGGGTTCGCGCTGCTCGGCCTCGCGATCTCGGCGCTTGGAGAACTGTCGCGCGAACTCGATGTCTCGAACAGCACGTTCCAGCATTCCCCCGCGCAGTCCGTTACGACGACCAAGAGAACAGAAAAAGGAGGCAGGTAGTGGCACAATCGGGCGGTCATGCCGGGCACAGTCACGGCGAAGAAAGCATGAGCGACGGCCGCCTTGTATTGGCCGTCGCCCTCAACGTCCTGCTGACTGTCGCCCAGATCATCGGGGGGATATTGTCGGGTTCGCTCGCACTGATCGCCGATGCGCTGCACAATTTCAGCGACGCGGCATCGCTTGGACTGGCTCTGTTTGCGAGGCGGATCGGGCGCCGGCCAGCCGACAAGCTTATGACCTTCGGCTATGCTCGTGCGGAAGTCGTGGCGGCGCTCATCAATCTGACGACTTTGCTTATCATCGGTTTCTATCTGCTCGTCGAGGCGATCAACCGTTTCGCAGACCCTCAACCCGTTGAGGGGTGGACCGTAATCTGGGTCGCCGGGATAGCGCTGGTGATCGACGTGGTTACGGCGGTGATGGTTTACGCCAGCTCGAAGAACTCCCTCAACATGAAAGCCGCCTTTCTGCACAATGTGTCCGATGCGCTGGCGTCGGTCGGTGTGATCGTGGCTGGCGTACTCATTCTGCGATACGAACTTTATATTGCCGATCTGATCATCACTGTGGTCATTGCTGCCTATGTGATCTGGCAGGGCGTCACTTTGTTGCCTCGCACGGTGCGGCTCTTGATGGGTGCGGTGCCGGACGAAAGCGAGTTCGATCGCATTGTGAGCGACCTGCGTGACACAGAAGGCGTGGCCGACGTCCATCACGTCCATGTCTGGAGCATCAGTGAGCATTATCGCGCGCTTGAGGCGCATATCGTTCCTGCCGAATCTTCGTTGCAGGCTTTCGAGGATGTGAAGGCGCGGGCTCGCGGTATGCTCGAGACGCAGCACGCCATCGCCCATGCAACGTTCGAAGCCTGTCTCGCTGCAGACTGTGATCCCGACATGATCCCGGACCATCAGGTCGAGAAGAACCATCATCACGACCATGACCGCGACCATTGACAAGCGCGGCGATCGGGTCGGTCGCTGTGGGTAAGCTGCTTGGCAGCGCACGACATGAACCGCCCTGCAACCCGTAAAATGAGGACCAACGAATGAAAGCTTCCGATCTTATGGTCGCCGCGCTCGAGGCCGAGGGCGTCGAATATGTTTTCGCCGTTCCAGGCGAAGAGAACCTGGATCTCCTGGAATCGCTGCGAACTTCCGCCATCACGCTGGTTCTGGCCCGTCACGAACAGGGCGCTGGCTTCATGGCGGCGACCTATGGCCGCCTGACCGGCAAGGCAGGTGTGTGCCTGGCAACGCTCGGGCCTGGTGCCACGAACCTGACCACACCGGCGGCCTATGCCGCGCTCGGGGCCTTTCCGCTCGTCATTATTACTGGGCAGAAACCGATCAAGACATCGAAACAGGCCCAGTTCCAGATTGTCGACGTCGTTTCCCTGTTTACGCCGCTCTGCAAGGCTTCGACCCAGATCGTGAACGGCAATCGCATTCCCTCGCTCGTTCGCGAAGGTTTCCGTCTGGCGCAGGAAGAAAGGCCGGGCGCTGTACTGCTCGAGCTGCCGGAAGATATCGCTGAAGAGGAAACGATCGAACCGGTCATACCTCCGCATTACAGGCGTTATGCGGTCGCCGGAGATGCTGCGCTCGACGAAGCGGCCGAGCGCATCATCGCGGCTGAGCGGCCATTGCTCCTGATCGGTGCCGGAGCGAACCGCCGCCGCGCTTCGAAAGCGTTGCGCAAATTCGTATCCGATACGGGCTTTCCCTTCTTTGACACCCAGATGGGCAAAGGCGTGGTCGATGAAGATAGCGAGCTCTATCTGGGCACTGCGGCGCTATCGTCGGGCGATTATGTTCACTGCGCGATCGAGAAGGCCGATTTGATCGTCAATATCGGTCACGACGTGGTGGAGAAGCCGCCCTTCTTCATGGAGCCGGGCGGGCAGACCGTCATCCATATCAATTACAAGGCGGCTGAAGTCGATCAGGTCTACTTCCCGCAGCTCGAGGTCATCGGCGACATCGCCGGATCGGTCGAGCGGCTGGGAAACCGCCTGGATGGCAAGCTGCAGTGCGACCGCAGCTATTATACCGCCCTGCATCACGAGATTGCTTCGCACATCTCCGAGACCAGCGACGACGAACGTTTTCCGATGGTCCCCCAGCGCGTGGTTGCCGACGTACGCAGCGTAATGGCGCGCGATGATATCGTTGCGCTCGACAACGGTATCTACAAGATCTGGTTCGCCAGAAACTACATCGCCCACGAGCCTGGCACCATCCTGCTCGACAATGCATTGGCGACGATGGGCGCGGGCCTTCCATCGGCCATGATGGCTGCGATGCTGGCGCCGGGGCGCAGAGTGCTCGCGGTATGCGGCGATGGCGGGTTCATGATGAACTCGCAGGAACTGGAAACGGCCGTCAGGCTTGGACTGAACCTTGTCGTTCTCGTTCTGAATGATGCAGCATACGGGATGATCCGCTGGAAGCAGGACCAGCTTGGCTTTCCGGACTACGGCCTGACCTTTTCCAATCCCGACTTTGTCACCTACGCACAAAGCTATGGAGCGACCGGCCACCGTGTCGAGCGAAGCGCGGATCTGGTTTCAGTCCTGAACGCCGCATTCGAGGCTGGCGGCGTGCACCTTGTCGACCTGCCCGTCGATTATTCCGAAAACAAGAAGGTGCTGATCGACGAACTCGGCGCAAAGGTGTGCGAGCTATGAAAACGATCGTTCACAATCCCTTCGACCGCTCGCCGATTGCAGAAGTAGCGCTTGTCGACTGGGCTCAAATCGATGAATGGCTGAATGAAGCGCAGTTGCTCCACCGCGACCGCCATGGCTGGCTTGCCGTGCACGAGCGTGTCGCCATCCTCCGGCGGGCTGCGGATATCATGCGCGAACGAGCCGAGGATCTGGCTCTCCAGATCGTCAGGGAGGGCGGCAAACCGCTGGTCGATGCGCGCGTGGAAGCCGGTCGCGCGATCAACAGCGTCGACTTGTGCGTTCAGGCGCTGAGTGAGGGCGGCGGCCATGAAATTCCGATGGACCTGACAGAAGCGGGTGCGGGAAGGACGGCCTATACCTTCCGCGAACCGATCGGTCCTGTCGTGGCGATCTCGGCATTCAATCACCCGCTCAACCTGATCGTCCATCAGGTTGGACCGGCGGTAGCAGCCGGGTGCCCCGTTCTCATCAAGCCTGCGCTGGAAACGCCTCTGTCATGCCAGAGCTTCGTGAGCATTCTTCATGAAGCCGGCCTGCCCGAGGCCTGGTGCCGGTTCGCACCTTGCGGCAACGATATTGCCGAAAGAATGGTAACCGATCCGCGCACGGAGTTCTTCTCATTCATCGGTTCTGCGAAGATCGGCTGGATGCTTCGCTCGAAGCTGGCGCCGGGAACCCGCATTGCTCTCGAGCACGGCGGCGCGGCGCCGGTAATCGTGGACAGCGGCGTGGAGCGCGCAGCAGTGATCGCCTCGTTGCTCAAAGGCGGGTTCTATCATTCGGGTCAGGTCTGCGTTTCCGTGCAGCGCGTGTACGTCCCTGCTGCAGAATTGAAAGACTTCGCTCATGACCTAAGGCGAGCTGCCGAAAAGCTGGTCGTGGGCGATCCCGCCGATGCTGAGACCCAATGCGGACCCCTGATCCGAACGGAGGAAGTTGACCGCGTCGAACGCTGGGTCGATGAAGCCATCGCAGCAGGAGGCACCCTGGTGTGCGGGGGAAGCCGTCTGAGTGACACTCTTTTCTCCCCGACCGTCATTGTCGATCCTCCCGAAAGTGCCAAGATATCCCGGGAAGAAATCTTCGGCCCCGTGATCTGCGTGTATGGCTATGACGATATCGACCTGGCTATCGAGCAGGCCAATGCCCTGCCTTACGCCTTTCAGGCCGCTGTATTCAGCGATCGGCTGTCAATCGCCAATCATTGCATACAGTCTCTGGCGGGATCGGCTGTGATGGTGAACGACCATACGGCATTCCGCGTGGACTGGATGCCTTTTGCAGGGCTGCGCCGCTCCGGGCTTGGCGTCGGCGGGATCCCCTACACTATGGCGGATATGAGCATTGAAAAAATGGCCGTCTGGAACTGGCCTGCGGCGGCATCATAGCCCGTTCGACAGACCCGGGATGGCGACACGGGCAGCTTCGCACTCGTCGGCCTTTCCCGAAGTTAAGTCTCTTATGGGCGGCCGACAAAAGCCGTGCATTGGCGAGCCTGACCGAACTGGCGCACGAGGCGCGGACATCAAGGCTCGGCGGTACCCGCAAGTGCATCGATGATGCGGCAATCGCCTACAGTGTCTTGCTCGCAGGCAGCGATCATACGCCCAAGTTCCGTCCGCAACGCCTCCAGGCTCGCGATCTTGCGCTCGACCTCGCCGAGATGGCTTCTGGCCAGAGCGTCGATGCCCGCGCAGGACCGGTCGGCATCATCGGAGAGATCGAGCAATTCCCTGATGCGTGCCATGGAGAAGCCGAGATCACGCGCGCGCCGTATGAAGTTAAGGCGCGCTTCCTCTGCTGGTCCATAATCGCGATAATTGGCCCGCGTGCGTGGAGGGGCAGCGAGGATACCCTCACGCTCGTAGAAGCGGATTGTTTCGGATTTGACGCCGGTTATCCGGGCAAGTTGACCAATTCTCATGACAAAGGCTCCTGCCGCTTGACCTTGTAGTTACTACAAGGCGCATAGGGCGGATCGACGCAAGGAGTCGAGTAAATGGGAAAGACCTGCTGCGGCCCCGATGAGGCCGGTGCAAACAACAACGATCCGACATGGCGGCGCATTCTGTGGATCGCACTGGGCCTTAATGCAATCATGTTCGGCGTGGAGATCGTGGCAGGCATTGCTGCGGATTCGCGCGCCTTGCAGGCCGACGCGCTCGACTTTCTCGGTGATGCGGCAAACTATGCTATCAGTCTCGGTGTAGCGGGGATGGCGCTCGTCTGGCGCGCGCGTGCGGCTCTCGTAAAGGCGGCGACCATGCTGGCTTTCGGCCTGTGGGTGCTCGGCTCGGCCATCTGGGGTTTCTTTGTCGGGGCGTCGCCCGACCCGGGAACGATGGGCGCCATCGGTTCTCTTGCTCTGGCGGTAAATCTCGCCGTCGCCGCGATGCTGTTCCGGTATCGCTCGGGCGATGCGAACATGCGCTCGGTGTGGATCTGTTCGCGCAACGACGCGATCGGTAATATCGCCGTGCTGGCGGCAGCGATTGGCGTTTTCGGCACCGGCCGTGCGTGGCCCGATCTGGTTGTGGCGAGCATCATGGCAGGACTGGCGGTGTGGGGAAGTGCCGAAGTCTCCAAACAGGCCCGTGGCGAACTGCGCTCTACCTAAACTCCAGAATATCCCCGCGATCGGGGGTTGGAGGAAATACATTTCCGTCTACACCCTGCTATTGCGAATTAATTGCAACAGATATAGAGACCCCTCATGCATCGCATCGTCTCCGCCACCGTCCATCCGGCACTGCGGCTCATTCTGCTGGCGCTTGCGCTGTGTCTGTCCGTCACCGCGAACGCGGAAGAACCCGACGTGCGAACCACCTGGCGTCTGCTCGATTATATCGCGGTCGACTACGCCTCCGCCGTTTCCGAGGGACGTGTTGCCGACGAATTCGAATATCGCGAAATGGTGGAGTTTTCCGATGTCGTGGCGCGGCAGATCGCTGCATTGCCGGATACTAAAGACAATCAAGCACTCATCCGCCGATCGGACCAGCTGCGAGCTCTGATCGCCAATAAGGAACCCGCCGAGCGAGTTGGGCGCTTAGCGCGCGCGCTGGCAGCCTCGTTGCTGACAGCCTACCCGGTTCCGCTTGCCCCTTCGCAAGCGCCCGACCTTGACCGCGCCCGCACTCTCTTCGCGCAGAACTGCGCCTCGTGTCACGGCGCCGCCGGAAGTGCGCCACCGGCCGCAATGCAGGCACTTGATCCCCCGCCGATCGACTTCACCGATATCGACCGGGCGCGGCAGCGCAGTGCGTTCGGGCTTTACCAGGTCATCACGCAAGGGCTGGAAGGAACGTCCATGGCCAGCTTCGCATCGCTGTCCGACGAGGATCGCTGGGCGCTTGCATTCCATGCCGGCAGCATTGCTTTTGAAGATGTGGCCAAGGGCGAGCGTATTTGGCGGGAAGATGATGGCATACGCCAGCTTGTCCCCGATCTCGAGACGCTCGCCGCGCTCACACCGGAAAGTCTGGCCGAGCAGATCGGCGAGGACCGTGCGCTCGCCGTCATGGCCTATCTTCGCGCCAATCCCGATGCGGTGGGACAGGCAAATGACGCAGGTTCGCTCGCCTTCGTTCGCGATACGCTCGATCGCAGCCTGTCAGCTTATCGGGCTGGCAACCGAGAGGAAGCGCGGCAGCTTGCCCTGTCTGCCTATCTCGACGGGTTTGAACCCCTGGAGGCCCTCCTGGCAACGCGCGATGGCGGTTTGATGCGGGAGGTAGAACAGGCGCTCGGGCAATTCCGGGCCGGAATAGAGTCCGGTGCGAATCCATCCGAACTACAGCAACTAAGGGCTCGCATCGATAGTCTGCTGGCAAGAGCCGAGGAAGCGTTGGCTCCTGAGGCGGCCAGCGAAATCTCGACCTTTCTCGGGGCGTTCACCATCCTGCTGCGCGAGGGGATCGAAGCACTTCTGGTTGTGATCGCCATGATCGCCTTTGTGAAAAAGTCGCACCGCTTCGAGGTACTGCCCTATGTCCATGGCGGGTGGATCGCTGCTCTTCTTGCAGGTGTCGCCACCTGGGTCCTGGCAACCTACTTTGTGAGCATCAGCGGTGCGAGCCGCGAGATGACCGAAGGGATCGGCGCGCTGCTTGCGGCTGTCATTCTCGTATCGGTCGGGATCTGGATGCATGGCAAATCCCAGGCCGAGGAATGGCGGCGCTATATCCAGGAAAAAATGGGCAAGGCGCTTTCGCGCGGATCGGCATGGTTTCTCTTTAGTCTTGCATTCGTGGTCGTCTACCGGGAAGCGTTCGAGACTATCCTGTTCTACGCTGCCCTGTGGAACCCGCAGAGCAGCGGCATCATACTGGCAGGTGCCTTGTCCGCAGTAGCGCTGCTGGCGCTCATTGCATGGGCCATGCTGCGCTACAGCCGCAAACTGCCGATCACCCAGTTCTTCCGCTACAGTGCTATCCTGATTGCGATCCTTGCGGTCATTCTCGCGGGCAAGGGCGTGGGCGCTTTCCAGGAGGCCGGAGTTCTTTCCGCCACTTTCATTGCCGGCTTGCCGCGCCTCGCCGAACTCGGCTTCTTCCCGACTGTCGAGACGATCGGCGCGCAATTGCTCACGCTGCTGGCCCTGATTGCCGGATTTCGGGTAAGTCGATCACCATCGGGACCGCAGCCGGCAGCTGTCGAGGGATAGGTGATCCCGGTTTGCGATCAGCGGGGTCCGGTGCCGAGACGGCGCGCGAGCCACAAGGAGGCTGTGGGAACCGCGACCCACATCGCGATCGGTATGAGACCGATTTTGGTTCCGGGCACCAGCGGCATGATTGCACTATAGGACCACCCCCAGTCGGCACCGACAGCCAGCACTTCGACCATGGCAGTAATGGCCAGGCCGATTCCCAGGAACACGACAAAACGCGAGATCGGCCAGTCTACGAGCCACGGCGTTTTACCACTGCCGACAGAGGCGCCGAGATAAGCGGCCACCATGATCCCGGCATCGCCGAACGAGGCCAGGCCGCAGCGACGTGCTGCCTCGGCAGGCGACAGACCTCCCGACTGGTAGAAAGGAAGCTGGAGCATCTCCCAGGCGAAAGCGATGAGAATTCCGAATATCGCGATCCAGAGGGCTGGATGAGCACCGCGCCATTCGCGCGATTCCTCAGAGATTTGGTCCTGATCCTGCATCGTCTGATTCGTCACTCCTGCGATCTCCGTCCCGTCCCCATCGCTCAGGTATCGAATTTGGGAAGAGCGAGGCCGCGCAGGCGCAGGGCGTTGCCGATCACCGATACCGAAGACAGGCTCATCGCTGCGGCCGCGATCATCGGGTTCAAAAGCAACCCGGTCCATGGATAGAGGACACCTGCTGCGACCGGTATGCCGAGCGCATTATACGCAAAGGCAAAGAACAGGTTCTGCCTGATGTTGCGCATAGTGGCCCGAGACAGGACGAGCGCCTGAACAACGCCGACGAGGTCGCCGCGCACCAATGTCACGCCCGCGCTTTCGATCGCGACATCGGTACCCGTTCCCATCGCGATGCCGACATGCGAAGCGGCAAGCGCGGGTGCGTCGTTTATGCCGTCGCCGGCCATAGCGACCCGGCGACCCTCGCTCTTCAACTGCTCGATCTTGCGATGTTTGTCCTCGGGCGAGACGTTCGCTTCGACTTCGTCGATACCGACCTGGCTTGCTACCGCACGCGCGGTGGCTTCGCTGTCGCCGGTAAGCATCACGATCTTGATGCCGCGCTCATGCAACGCGGCAATAGCGGTGCGGCTGGTTGCCTTGATCGGATCGGCGACCGCGATAAGGCCTGCCGGTGCCCCGTCCACGGCCACGAACATCACCGTCTGTCCGAGGCTTCGGCCTTCGTCCGCCGTTGACCGCCAGCCTTCTTCGAGCGCCCCTATACGCTCCATCATCTTTTCATTCCCGATCGCGACCCGGCGCTTGTCGACATTTGCCTGGATGCCTTCGCCGGTCACGGACTCGATATCGGAAGCGTCGAGAATGGCAGCGCCCCTGTTTTGAGCCCCTTCCACGATCGCGTGGGCGAGCGGATGCTCGCTTCCTCTCTCAACGGCAGCGACAAGGCTCAGCAATTCCTGTTCGTCGAACTCTGGCTGCGGTTTTACATCGACAAGATCGGGCTTGCCCCGGGTCAGCGTGCCGGTCTTGTCGACAACCAGCGTATCGATCTTTTCCAGCGTTTCGAGGGCTTCGGCGTTCTTGATCAGGATGCCGTGCTGGGCTCCCTTGCCGGTACCGGTCATGATCGACATCGGCGTTGCCAGTCCAAGCGCGCAGGGACAGGCAATGATCAGAACGGCGACCGCGTTGACGAGTGCGTAGGCAAAGGCCGGTGCGGGCCCCCAGATGGCCCAGACGACAAAACTCACGATAGCGACAAGAACGACGATGGGTACGAACCATCCAGTGACCTGGTCGGCGAGCCGTTGGATAGGTGCCCGGCTGCGCTGGGCCTCCGCGACCATCTGCACGATCTTCGAAAGCATGGTGTCCGCGCCGACCTGCGTCGCGCGCATGGTGAAGCTGCCGGTCTGGTTGACAGTGCCTCCGATCACGGGATCGCCCGCGCTTTTCTTGACGGGAATGGGCTCGCCGCTGATCATGGATTCGTCGATGGCGCTGCTTCCATCCTCGAGCGTGCCATCGACGGGGACCTTGTCGCCCGGACGCACGCGCAGCAGGTCCCCCGACGTCAATTCATCGAGCGGTACTTCGCGCTCGTCCCCGCGACCGAAGATCTTCATCGCGGTCGGAGGCGCGAGTTCGAGAAGCGCTCGCAAGGCGCTCGATGTCGATCCGCGCGCCTTGAGCTCGAGCACCTGTCCGAGCAGCACGAGGGTCGTGATAACCGCTGCGGCCTCGTAATAGACGCCGACCCGGCCCGCATGATCGCGGAAAGCCTCGGGGAAGATGTCCGGGGCGAGGGTTGCCACAAGGCTGAACAGATAGGCGATGGCGACGCCGAAGCCGATCAGGGTGAACATGTTGAGGTTCATGGTCCGGACCGATTGCAGCGCCCGGGTGAAGAAGGGCCAGCCGCCCCAAAGCACCACCGGAGTGGCCAGCAGGAGCTGCAGCCACTGCGCGAAAGCGGGTTCGATGACCTGATCGAACGGTCGCGACGGGATCATGTCGCCCATCGCATAGGCGAAGAGCGGCAGGGTGAAGAGCGCGCTCCACCAGAACCGTCGCCGCATGTCGACGAGTTCGGGATCGGGGCCCTCGTTCAAGGTGACCGTTTCGGCTTCGAGGGCCATCCCGCATATCGGGCAGGAGCCCGGCCCCGGCTGCCGGATCTCCGGATGCATCGGACAGGTGTATATCGTACCTTCCGGGACATCCTCGACAGCATCGAGGTGCACCTTCGAAAGATACATCTCCGGATCCGCGCGGAACTTGTCGAGGCAGCGCGAGGAGCAGAAGTAATGGTCGCCACCCTTGTGTCGATCGACGAAGCGGGCGCCGTCCATCTTCACGCTCATTCCGCAAACGGGGTCGGTCGCAGTGCCCTCGATCGCATTGTGCCCATCGCTCATTTGTCGTTCTCCCCTAATTGGCCGTGACCACGAACTGCCCCATCATGCCTGCGTCCTCGTGCTCGAGGATATGACAGTGATACATGTAGGGAGTGTCGGGATCGGTATTCTCTTCGAACCGCAGCAGCAGCCGGACCTGTTCACGCGGATTGACGATGACGGTGTCCTTGAAACCTGCCTCTTCCGCCCGCGGAGGCCGGCCGTCCCGGTCGAGCAAGCGGAACTGCACATTATGAATGTGAAAGGGATGGGCCATCATCGATGCGTTGGCGATTTCCCATATTTCCCACTGACCTACCGGTACGCGCTGGTTGATGACATCCATGTCCATGGTCTCGCCGTTGATCGACATGCCCCGACCCATCATGCCCATATCGAGTACGAAGCGGCGGCTGCGAACGGCAAGCGAGGGGTCTGGCGCGGCAAGCTTGGCCAGGATGGGCGGGAGCGTTACTGGAGTCCCCGCGCCGGAGGGGCACATATCGAGGATCGAAAAGGTGCGGCCCTGCCTCTCGCGATCGGCCCGGTTTCCCATCATTCCGCCGTCCATCATACCCCCGCCTTGTCCGCCCATCATGTCCATGGCGTTAGCCGGACGGCTCTGTTGCAAACTCTGGCGCATTCGCCAAGATTGGGCTGCTGGATTGGCAGGATCGGTTGCGATGAACGATTTCAAGGGGCGGCACTTCACCGGAGAGGTCATCCTATGGGCGGTGCGCTGGTATTGTCGATACGGCATCAGCTATCGTGATCTCGCGGAAATGTTGGCTGAGCGTGGGATCGATGTCGATCATACGACTATCTATCGTTGGGTGCAGCGCTACGCGCCGGAGATGGAGAAACGACTCCGCTGGTTCTGGCGGCGTGGTTTTGATCCGAGCTGGCGCCTCGATGAGACTTGCGGAGGATCTTTGCAACAGAGCCGCCAATGACGCTTATTGCAGAGCTGTGGCCGGATAGCCGGCGTCTGCCAGCGCCTTTTCTACATCGCCTTGGCTGGCTTTGGTATCGACGGTGATCTTGCGGCTGACCGTATCGGCCTCGACCTTGGCGCCGGGATCGACGGCGGCGAGCGCCTGGTTGATGTGGCGCACGCACGATCCGCAGCTCATGTTCTGGAGGGCAAATTGCATGACTTTACTCCTTCGATTGGCGTCGTTGAGAAGGAGATGGGGCTTGCCACCGTTGGAAAGTCAAGGGGCGGTTCGACGAAAAATCGACGAACCGCCGACCGTTTCGACGCGAGCCCCATGACAGCATGAGCGCTCGACACTTGGCCGATCTAAGCCGCCAAATGAGTGTGCCCGCCGTGCTCATGGCTGTGCGCCTTATCACGGGACAGAGGTGCGTCGGGCGCAAGGCTGCAACTGTCGGCACCTTCATTCCAGTCGACCGCGACCGTTGCGTGCTCGATCTCGAAATCGGCGCGCAGCGTGCGCTCGACGGCCTGAACGACGGCGCGTGCATCGGCATCATTGCCGGGGCGGACGTGAAGCGTCGCCAGCACGCGGCCCGAGGTGATCGACCAGACGTGGACATGGCTGACCTTAGCGATGCCGGGCACCCGCTCGATCAGATGCCGCTCGATCATGTCCGGCGTCGCACCATCAGGCGCCCCTTCGAGCAGGATGTGCAGGGACTTCGCCGCCAGCTTCCACGCGCTGCGCAGCACGAGCAGCGAAACGAGGACCGACAGGATCGGATCGATCGGCGTCCACCCGGTGGCGTAGATCACGAGCGCAGCAACCACGGCGCCCACCGACCCCAGAAGGTCGCCCATGACGTGAAGCGCTGCACCCTTGATGTTGACATGCTCGCTATCCCCACGCGTCAAAATCCAGAAAACGAGGACGTTCACGAGGAGCCCGGCAATCGCTACGCCGAACATGGGGCCGGCGAGCACGGGCGCGGGCTGCTGGAAGCGCTCCCACGCTTCGTAAGCGATCCATCCCACGATCGCGAACAGCAGCAGCGCGTTCACGAGGCCGGCGACCACTTCGAACCGCAGATAGCCGAAGGTGCGGCGCGCATCCGCCGCGCGCTGACCGAACCGGAACGCGGCATAGGCGAGCGCGAGCGCCGCTGCATCCGTGAGCATATGGCCGGCGTCGGCCAGCAGCGCGAGCGACCCTGACATGAGGCCACCCACCACCTCGACCACCATAAAGGTGGCAATCAGCCCGAAAGAGAGCAGTACCTTGCGCTCATTGTCGCGCGTGATCGTTGGCGTGTGATCGTGGTCGTGGTCGTGGTCGTGGTCATGATTATGTGCGTGCGCCATTTCGCCGGCCCTTCTTGTAAATCGCATCGTTGGCCAGCGCGTATCGGGCTTCCCATCATGGTAAGGTCAAACGGTCGTTTCATAGCGTCCGACCGCGCAGGATCGGCTGAACGTCGGCCGTCTCGATCACACTATCGGTGCCGGTGCCGATAGTCCTTCCTGCCCCCGCGAAATAGGCGCTCGGCGATCGTCCCAGCGAACGCCGGAACATTGCGGAAAAGGCGCTTGGGCTTTCGTATCCGCAAGTGAGCGCCACATCCAGCACCGGCCTGCCTTCCGCCAGCAGCGACAGCGCTTCCAGCAGCCGGGCCTGCTTGAGCCAGTGCGCGAAGCTCAGCCCGGTTTCGCGCTGGAACAGTCGCATGAAGCTCGATCGGCTCATGTAGAGCGCTTCGGCGGCATCCTCCAGCGAAACCGTGTGCGCCAGGTCCATGCGGACGCGCTCGCAAAAGCGGGCAAGGCCCGCATGCCGCGGTGCCGGCAAAGACAGCGGCTCGAGCGGTAAAAACGACAATTCGAGGCGCAGGAGGTGGGTCAGGCTGGCGCGGAAGTCCTCGCCTTCCGGAGTTTCTTCCAAAGCGGCGAGGCGAAGGATCAGCTCGCGCAGCAGCGGCGTCACTTCCACCACTCTGCACACGTCGGGCAGGGCGAGGTCAGACTGATCAATAAGCAGGGTGCGAAACTGCACGGCGCGGTGGCTTTTCGCGTCGTGCTTCACCCCGGCGGGCATCCAGACCGCCCGGTTCGGCGGGACCACCCAGGTTCCCTCATCGGTCGTTACCGTGACGACGCCGCTGATAGCATAGATGAGCTGCGCCTGTGGGTGGGTGTGCGGCGCGCTCTCGAAGCTGTCGAGGTCCAGACTGAGGACGGCGACCGGGTGGGATGGGAGGCGATCCAAACGATTTGACCTTTTCGCGACAGAAGTTGGATCATGCGCGCGAGAAATTCAAATGCAAAGCCCCTATGCCTCGGACCACACAGTAGGAGTTTGTATGGCTGACGCATATTTCGACATCGGCGACTACCGCCGGCAGGTGACGACCAACTCACCTGAGGCACAGCTCTGGTTCGACCGTGGCTTGCTGTGGACCTATATCTTCAACCCCGAAGAAGCGGTCCGATGCTTCGAAAAGGCCGTTGAGTATGATCCGCAGTGCGCGATGGCGCATTGGGGCATCGCGTTCGCGTCGGGGCCCAATTACAACAAGGCGTGGCGCTTCTTCGATCCCGAGGACATGGCGCGCGTGCTCGATGTCGCCCACGGCGCTTTGCAAAGAGCACAGGAAGCTGCCGTCAACGCGACGGCGTTCGAGCGCGACCTGATCGCCGCTCTCGCGCCACGGTTTCCGGCGGCGTCGACGCGAGACCCGGAAGCGTTCCACGCCCTCAACCTCGCTTATGCCGAGGCCATGCGGAAGGTTTATCACACCTATCCGGAGGACCTGGACGCGGCGGCACTGTTCGGCGACGCCTTGATGTGCGTCAGCCCGCGCGCGCTCTGGGATCTCGATAGCGGCGAGCCCATCGGCTACGGCACGGTCGAGGCGCGCGGGGTGATCGAGGACGCTCTGGACCGCCCGGGCGGCCACCGCCATCCGGTCCTCAACCACCTTTATATTCACCTCATGGAAATGTCGCCCTATCCGGAAGTGGCGCTGCGCGCCGCCGACGACCTGCGGCGGCTTTCGCCAGACGGGTCGCATCTGGCCCATATGTCGACCCACATCGACAATGCCTGCGGTGATTGGCGGCGCGTGGTCGATTCCAACATCGATGCAGCGGCGGCCGATGACCGGTATTTCGCGCGCGTCGAGACCCCGGGCGCCTGGTGCACCTATTATCGCGCCCACAATCTGATGGTCGGCACCTATGGCGCGATGATGGCGGGAAAATCCCGTGTCGCCTTGGACATGGCGCATCGCCTGAACCGGGTCATCACTCCGGACTTTTTGAACACGTCGCAGCCGCCCATGGCGGATTTCTGCGAGAGCGCCGGCGCCATGCTGCCTCACGCGCTCATCCGCTTTGGCCGCTGGACCGACATCATTGCGCTTGATATGCCGGAGGATCAGTACCTCTATTGCTCGACGACAACGATGATCCACTACGCCAAGGGTATCGCCTATTCCGCCCTACGCCGCATTCCCGAAGCCGAAGCGGCCCGGGACCAGTTCCTTGAAGCGGCGGCCCGTGTGCCCGAGAGTCGGCTGAACAACCTCGCCATAAAACAGGTCGACGTTCAGAAGGTCGCCGCCAAGATGCTGGAGGGCGAGCTGGAATACCGCAAGGGCAACATCGATCTGGCGTTCGACCTGTTGCGGCAGGGAATCGCGCTGGAGGATGCCCTGCCCTACGGCGATCCGCCGGGATGGCTCCAGCCCATCCGCCATGCCTATAGCGCGCTGTCGATCGAGCAGGGCCGGTTGGAGGAAGCGGTCGCGGCATACCGCATCGATCTGGGACTGACCCGTAAGCTCGGGCGGCGTCGGATTAGGCCGAACAACGTCTGGAGCCTGCATGGCCTCCACGAGTGCCTTACCCAGCTCGGCCGCCATGACGAGGCCAGGGACATCGCCCTGCAATGCGACGTCGCGGTGGCGTCGGCCGACGTCAAGATAGCCGCGTCGTGCTTTTGCCGGCTGACCGCCTTCGAGGGCGGCCGCTCGACTTGCTGAAGCGCGATACCGCGTCGTCGGACTCGCAGGCGACCACCATGCGTCATCGCGGGTCCGACGTTGTGCTTTCGATCGCACTGGTCGCAATGCTGGCGGCGAGTTGGCTCCTGGCCGGTCATCTCGTCGCCCGCGTGCCGCCCCTTGTCGTCGCGGCCGGAAGGACCGCAGGTAGCTTTCTTGTGCTCACAGCGATTGCCCTGTCGCGTTGGCAGGAGCGCACGCAGATGCGCGCGGTGCTTGGTCGGGGCAGGACCATCTTGCTGCTGGGGTTCCTCGGCTTCTTCGCCTACTACGCCGGGACAATGTTGGGGACGGGCCTTATCGGCGCATCGCGGGTCGGGTTGATTACGTCCCTGCTCCCCAGCATGACGTTCGCGATCGGCATGGTCGCTTTTGGCGAGCCCGCCACGCGCGGCAAGGTTCTGGGCACGATGCTCGCCCTGTCGGGGGCGGTTGGCTATGTGCTGGTGGACGGCCAGGGGAGTGGGCCCGGGGTTCGCCCATTCGACGGCGCAACGATAGCCGGCGGCCTGCTCGCGCTCGGCGGCACCTTCGCCTATGCCGTTTACGGCTATCTCTACCAGAAGCATCTTTCGGACCTGCCCACAATGGCGGCGCTGCCCGCCGTTTCAGGTGCGGGCGCGATCATGCTGACAATCCTCGCCATCAGCTCCGCGCGGCTCAGTGGCCTCGCTCTTGCCGATCTGGCCGAACTCGCGGTGCTGGGCGTAGCGCTGACCGCCCCGGTGTTCATCCTGCTGCACGAACTCATCCGGCGGCGAGGACCGCTGTTCACGGCGGCGCTGTCGCTTGCGGTGCCGTTCCTGATCCGGACCGGAGAGTGGGCCTTGGCCTCGAAAGGCCCGCCCAGCGCCCTCGTCTTGCTGTTCCTCCTCGTCTGCTGCGCCGGCGTTGGGCTGACACTCGCTGGTGGTCCGCGGCGGATCAGGAGACTGGTCTAGGCCAATCAGCCAGCGGCCGGGACCGTTGAAGATTGGTCCCCGGCGCCGGGGCCGTGCTGCTGCTATGAGCCGATCAGCGCCAGCAGGGCGTCTGCGGCTTTGGTGCGGTAGCGTTCCTTGTGACGCAGCCCGAAAAAGCGGCGGGGCTCGAACGCGATCGGGGCGGCGTGCAATGTGCCCGACTTGATGGCGGGCGTAACCACCAGCGCCGACAGGACGGCAACGCCGGCACCCGCTTCCACCGCGGTTCGGACGCTCTCGTTCGACGGCATAGTCAGCACAACGTCGAGCGTATCGGGATCGATGCCGAGCCCGAGCAGGTAGCGATCCAACGTCGATCGCGTCCCCGATCCTGACTCGCGCCGTACCCACCGGGCGCGGCGCAGCCATGCTGCATCGATGCAGGCGTCATCAAACGGATCGCCTCCAACGAGCAGCAGCCGATCTTCGCCGATCGGCCAGTGCGCCAGCGCAGGATCGTCAACCTGCCCCTCGACGATGCCGAAGTCAGCCTCACCGTCATGGACGCGAGCAGCCGCCTGCTCGGTGTTGCCGATCGCCAGCTCGACATCGAGCATGGGGTAGCGTTCGCGGAACGCCGCCAGGATCGGCGGTAACCAATAGGCAGCGATGGTCTGGCTTGCGACGACGCGGAGCGTACCCCGCTTCAGGCCGCCAAACTCGTCCAGCACCGTCTCGGCCGCGCTTGCGCGCGCGAGGACGCCGCGCGCCTCGACCAAAACATTTGGCCCGCCTCAGTGAGCTTGATGCCGCGCCCGACGCGGTGGAACAGCTTGACCGCATGCCTTTCTTCCAGCGCGGCAATGGCCGCCGATGCCGCCGACTGCGTTACGTTCAGGGCTCGCGCCGCCGCCGTCATATGCTCGCGTTCGGCAACGCCAACGAAGATGCGGAGCTGCTCAAGAGTCATAATCGGACCATAGGGCAATCAATCATGATTGACGATTGAAACAACAATGAAGCAGCGTTGGAGCGATTAATCGGCAAGGCGTAGATCAGCCGGCGGAAGGAATTTCGCCGTGGCCAGTCTCGCCCCTCATCGCCTTGTAACCTCGGTCCACCGAAGTAGGAAAAGCTCCGCCCTGCTGCCCGGCATCGGCCTCTGCCTTGCCGTGACCGGGGCAGCCTATGCCCTGGAGGCGGGCGAGCGCGCCCTGGCGGGTAAGGCGTGGCTGGAGGCGTGGTGCTCGCCATCTTGATCGGCACCGGCGTGCGAAGCCTGTGGACGCCGGGCGACACATGGCATGATGGCATATCGTTCAGCGCCAAATACCTGCTGGAAGTGGCCGTGGTCCTGCTGGGCGCTTCGGTCAGCGCCGCGACCATTCTTGCGGCGGGACTGCCGCTCCTTGTGGGGATCGCGGGCGTGGTGACGGGCGCGATTCTATTCAGCTTTGCGATCGGCCGGTTGCTCGGGCTGCCGGCACGCATCGCGTTGCTGATCGCCTGCGGCAACGCGATCTGCGGTAACTCGGCCATAGCGGCCGTTGCCCCGGTGATTGGCGCGGACAGCGACGACGTGGCCGCGTCCATCGCGTTCACCGCCGTGCTTGGCGTCGCGGTCGTTCTCGGCCTGCCGCTCCTGGGCATCGCGCTCGGCATGAACGGGCTTGCCTTTGGCGCGTTCGCCGGGCTCACCGTCTATGCGGTCCCGCAGGTGATCGCGGCGGCCTCGCCGCTGGGTGCGGCGGCCGTGCAGGCGGGCACGCTGGTCAAGCTGGTGCGCGTGCTGATGCTCGGCCCGGTGTGCCTCACTCTGTCGCTGATAGCGCCGCGCCTTGCGCCGCAGATGGTGCCCGATCGTGAGTTCGTCGCGGGCGAGCCTACGGCCAAGCGGCCCGACCTGGCCCACCTGGTGCCGTGGTTCATCATTGGGTTTCTCGCGCTGGGGGGCTGCCGCTCGCTGGGGCTGGTGCCGACTGCCGCCGTCGCGCCGATCGGTCGCATCGCCACAATGCTCACCGTCGTATCCATGGCCGCGCTCGGGCTAGGCGTGGACGTTCGCACCGTCGCCAAGGCGGGCGGAAGAGTCACGGCTGTAGTGATCTTCTCCCTGCTTGGCCTTGGCGGAATTAGCCTGGCGTTGCTTATGGTGCTGCATCTCGTTTGAGCCGGGCAAACAAGTGCGGCCTGCAGCGTTTCAGAGCGATGCCTTACTTTCGGCCGCTGAAATTCCGGAGGCCAGCAGCGGTCGGCGAACGCAATTCATTTCCATCGGCCGGCTCTTCGAGATCGGCAAGGATCGGGCACTCGGGGCGGTCGTCGCCCGCACAGCTATCGACGAGCCCTTTCAACGTGTCGGCCATCTGCTTCATTGCTGAAATCCGATCGTGAAGGTCGGCGACGTGCTTCTCTGCAATACGCTTTACGTCCGCGCTGTGGCGCGACTGATCGCGCCATAGGCTGAGCAAGTCGTTGATTTCCGCGACCGAGAAGCCGAGATCGCGCGCTCGCCGGATAAAGCGCAACATGTGGACGTCGGCCGGAGAGTAGACACGATAGCCTGAGTCCCTGCGCTCGGCCTTCGGGATAAGGCCGGTCGTCTCGTAATAGCGGATCATCTTGGAAGAGACGCCCGATGCCTTCGCTGCCTGTCCTATGTTCATCGCGTGTGTCCTCGCTTCAGCGTGGTTGGAAGCGGCGCAGCCGCAGCGAGTTGCCAAGCACGAACACACTCGACATCGCCATAGCGCCGGCGGCGAACACCGGCGAGAGCAGCACGCCCCACAAAGGGTAGAGCGCACCGGCTGCGACCGGGATCAGCGCGGTATTGTAGGCGAACGCCCAGAACAGGTTCTGGCGGATGTTGCCGATTGTCGCGCGTGACAGCGCGATGGCGGTAGCGACGCCATTCAGGTGGCCCGACATCAGCACGACGTCGGCCGCCTCAATCGCGACATCGGTGCCGGTGCCGACCGCGATGCCGACGTCGGCTTCGGCGAGTGCTGGCGCATCGTTGATGCCGTCGCCGATGAAAGCGAGCCGGCCATGCTCGGCCTTGAGACGACGGACCGCCTTGACCTTGCCGTCGGGCAGCACTTCGGCGACCACTTCGTCAATGCCGAGCTGGCGGCCGATCGCCTGCGCAGTGCGGGCATTGTCGCCGGTAATCATCGCGACCTTGAGCCCGAGCGCATGGAGCGCGGCGATGGCGGCAGGGGTTGTTTCCTTGATCGGGTCCGCGACTGCGATGATCGCCGCCAGCTCTCCGTTCACGGCCGCGTAGAGCGGCGACTTACCCTCGTCGCCAAGCCGGTCCGCGGTTGCGGCGAAGCCGCCCGCATCAACGCCAATCTGCGCCATGTAGCGATCGGCTCCGATATCGATCCACGCATCCCCGACCTCAGCATGGACGCCGAAGCCGGTGATCGACTCGAAGTGGCGAACCTGCGGCAAGTCTATACCCTCGGCGCTCGCGGCGTTGACGATGGCGCGGGCGATAGGGTGCTCGGACTTCGCTTCGACGGCTGCGATCTGGCCCAGCACGCGGGCGCGATCAAAGCCGATCGTCACCTCGAAGTCGGTCAGCGCCGGGCGGCCTTCGGTCAGCGTGCCGGTCTTGTCGACCGCCACCACCTTGGCCTCACGCAGCAATTGCAGCGCCTCGCCCTTGCGGAAGAGGATGCCCAGCTCTGCGCCGCGCCCCGTTCCGACCATGATCGCGGTGGGCGTGGCGAGGCCCATGGCGCACGGGCAGGCGATAATGAGCACCGCGACCGCATTGACCAGCGCGAAGGTGAGCGCGGGCGACGGCCCGAACACCAGCCAGGCGGCAAAGGTGAGCGCGGCGACCGCCATGACCGCCGGCACGAAATACATCGTCACCTTGTCGACCAGCGCCTGGATCGGGAGCTTGGAGCCCTGCGCCTGCTCAACCATGCGGATGATCTGCGCCAGCATCGTCGCCTCGCCGACGGCGGTGGCGCGGAAGGCGAGCGCGCCCTGCTGGTTGACGGTGCCGCCGACCAGCGCGGCACCGGCCACCTTGGCGACCGGGATCGGCTCGCCGGTAATCATCGACTCGTCGACGAAGCTCGTTCCTTCGATCACCTCGCCGTCGACGGGGATGCGCTCGCCGGGGCGCACCTCGATCACGTCGCCCTCAGCGACCTCGGAAACTGCGATTTCGACCACAGTGTCGCCTCGGCGCACACGCGCGGTCTTGGCCTGAAGGCCGACGAGGCGCTTGATCGCCTCGGACGTCCGGCCCTTGGCACGCGCTTCGAGGAAGCGACCGAGCAGCACCAGCGCGACGATCACCGCTGCCGCCTCATAATAGACGTTGACCGTGCCGGCGGGGAGCAAGCCGGGCGCGAAGGTCGCGACCAGCGAATAGGCGTAGGCGGCGAGCGTGCCGACCGACACCAGCGAGTTCATGTCGGGTGCGGCCCGCAGCAGCGCGGGGATGCCCTTGCGGTAGAAGCGCAGGCCGGGGACGGCGAGCACAAGCGTCGTCAGCGCGAACTGGATATACCAGCTCGTCTGCATCCCGATGGTTTCAGCAATCGCCATGTGCACGCCCGGGATGAGGTGAGAGCCCATCTCCATCAGGAATACCGGTAGCGCGAGGATCGTCGCGAGGATCAGATCGCGCTTCAGCTCGCGGCGTTCGGCGTCCTTGCGCTCGGCCGCCTCGTCGTCGGAAGCGGCGCGGGCCGCCACGGGCTTGGCCTCATAGCCAGCACCCGCGACGGCGGCGATCAGCGCCGCCAGATCGGCCGTGCCGCGAACGGTTGCGCGCTCGGTGGCGAGGTTGACGGTGGCGCTCGCAACTCCGGGGACGGCGTTCAAGGCGCGCTCGACACGGCCAACGCAGGACGCGCAGGTCATGCCCTGAACGACCAGCTCCACCGTTTCGGCGGGCACCGCGTAGCCGGCGGCCTCAACCGCCTTGACCAGCTCAGCATGGACCACCGCCCCGTTTGACCGGACACTGGCATGTTCGGTCGCCAGATTGACACTGGCGTCGGTGACGCCGGGAACCGCCTTCAGCGCACGCTCGACGCGACCGACACACGAGGCGCAGGTCATGCCGTCGATCGCCAGATCGATGGTGGAATCACTCGACTCCGTAAAATCCCTGACCGCTAACATCGCTCACTTCCTCATCTTGGAACTTGATCGACGTATCAAATGGACCTTCCAATCATGGGAAGGTCAAGGGATTATATGGCTCTGTTGCAATCTTGGCGAATGCGCCAGAGTTTGCACCAGAGCCATCGTCGGTATGCCCGGGGGTTTCGAGCACCGAAATCCGCAACTTCCCGATCTCGAAAGCGTCGCCTTCTCGCGCGGTGTCGGCGAAAACAATCTCATCCGCAGGGCTTGGACCATGCAGAACGCGGGCGCCGGTCATTTTGGCCAATACCGGCGATCCCGTGATGAGATCCTCATTTCTGTGCGTTTCGAAAATATGCGTGATCTCCAACCCTTCCACGCGGGCGCGCTCGACATAGATCTCGCAGTCGCGGCGCGGATCGATGACGGCTGCCTTTCCCTGCGAACCGATCAGATAGGAAAGGTGGGAGAGACCGGGGGTCTTTATCTTCTCGAGCAGCATGTTTTGCCTCGTCATTTAGGTGTTTCCGCGAGCCCGCGTCGATCTAGTCGATCCCGAGTTCGGCTTTGAGCGCCGAGACGTTCTCGAAGCGGTCTTCTTCTGGCCGGGCGATAGCGGGCTTGGCGTTGATCCAGGTGTTCTCGCAGACGAATTCGAGCATGGCTGCCGCGAGGTCGGCGTGCCTGCAACGAAAGCAACCCTCGACAAGGCGCTCGTCGGCAATGACGGCTTCACCGGTATAAGGTTCGTCCAGGAGCCAGCCTGGTCGCGCGGCCGTCCATTCTAGGCCTTTCGCGCGCTCTAGGAGATCTTCCATGGCGCGCATCTGTTCGAGAATATTGTGCAAGGCTGATCTTGCTGTGAGCTCGAACCATGCAGGAACGCTGGGCTGCGGCTCTACAAACGCCGCCGATATCACCACGATCCGGGACATACCGGTCGTCGACATCGCTTCCACCAGCTTGCGGGTTCCCTCCGTGTAAAGCGAAGGCGGATAGATCGCCGTCGATGGACTGAACCCTACACCGAGCGCGGAAATGACCGCACGGCAACCTTCGAGCTCGCTGCTGAAGTCGTCATTGAGTACATCGCACTGGAAGTACTCGACATTGTCGACCCGGTCCGATGGTTCGGGCAAGGTGTGCTCGAACGCTCGAACTTCGATGCCCTTGCGAACCGCATGGCGCAATATTTCCGTGCCGGTCTTTCCTCCAGCACCGAAGACCGCAAGGGGGGCTGCATCGGTCACAGGATCAGCTTCCACTGTCGTACCTCATTATGAATTCGGCGGCGCGTGCCGGGCCGATCGTGATCATGGAGCGGGCACCGCCGGACGCTGGCGCCCGCTCGCTCGCTTTCACGCCTCAATGTTGCCGCAGGTCGTGTAACCCCAGAACCCGAACTCGTCCTTCATCCGGGGGCCGGCGACTATGAGCTCCTGCATCTGCAAGCCTGCGTCTCCTTCGTCATCGAGAATGCGCGTACGGATACGAAGCTCACCATTCGCATACTCACCCGAGGCGCTTGCCGTGACAGGGATCAGCTTGCCGTTGATCTTGATCGCCCCGCGACCGCTGTTGTCGTAGACGAATGACGGAAAAGCGACCTCGGTCAGGCGGAACTGGCACGTGTTTTCGGCTCCCAGCGCGGCGAGGTCCGCCTCGCTCATGGTCTCGGGCAGCATGAGGCCGGGGCTGAGATTGGCAAGAGCGCTCGCAGCACTCTCTATCGGAGCTGCCGTTGCCGGAGGATCGAGCTGTGCTTCGCGATCATTACCGATCGCGCTGTTGGTATTGCAGGCCGCCAGTGGGAGGGCTGCAAGCGTCAGAATTGCGATCTTGTTCATTGCTGCATCTCCTCGGGCAGGCGTTCTTCGGTGCGTGGACCGTTCTCCTCGATGTCCTCGATGAGATATTTCATCTCGGCGATCTCACGCCGCTGCGCGACGATGATGGCCTGCGCAAGTTCGCGAACCCGCGGATCCTTCAGGCTCGCCCTCTCGCTGGTCATGATCGCGATCGAGTGGTGCGGGATCATCGCGGCCATGTATTCGGTGTCGTCGACCGTGGTCTGGCTGCGTACGAGCCATAGCGCGAGTGCGAATACGAGGGCTCCGACACCCAGGATGATGAAGTTCTTGGTCCGGTCCTTGTACATGCCCCACATGAAGAGAAGCATGACCACCATCATCATCGCGCCCATGACGAACATCATCCAGAAGCGCGTCTCGCTCCAGAAAACGTCGTCCATGTCGAAGCTGTTGGCATACATCAGGAAGAACATGATCACGGTCGAGGTCGATACCATTGCCATGAACCGCCAGTAGTTGCCGCCCCCTCCACCTTTTTCGTGTGCATCGTGCCTAGCTTCAGCCATATCAATTCTCCTTTTCGCTCATGGTTTGATAGACATATTGGGCGGTGCAACTAATCATCAGGAACCCGGTAAGGGCGGCGATGCCGGAAATGGCGCGCATGTGCCCGGCGGGCAGAATATCGCCGAGACCGACCGTCGAGATCGTGATCAGCGCGAAGTAGTAATAATCCATCCAGCTGTTGATGACGTCCTTCTCGAGCCCGCCAAGGCCCCAGACGGAAGCGAGATACATTCCGCCCGCGAATATGCCGGCGATGACCAGATGGCTGAGAAGAACGAGGCTAGAGCCTGCAAGCAGCCGGAAATGGCGTGGGTCCTTGCCTGGCGGAGAAACGGCTTTCGCCCCGCGCAGCATCAACATGTGGAAGTAGAGAGAGATCGCGAACAGCGCGAAACCGAGAAGCAGTGCCCAAATCATAGCGAGACCCAACCCAGGGCCTTGGCACCCATCCAAAGACCCATACCGATCATGAACAGGTTCTCGGTCAACGATACGAAGCCGAGCGGCACGTTGCTGCCTCCGCCGACGCAAGCGCATTTCAACTCGCGCTTGTCGATGTAGACCGCCTTGAACACGCTGACCGCGCCGACCGTCCCTATGAACAGTGATACCGGAACCGAGACGATCGGAAGCGCGTGCGCGACCATTAATATTCCAGCCAAACCCTCACCGAACGGATATAGAAATCCATATCGTACCCAGCGTCGCGCCAGCAGATCGTAGTTGAGGAACATGGTCGAGAAGCTGCGCACGTCCTGCAACTTCTGGATCGCGAGCAAGGCCATCGATAGGCTGACAAACCATTCGACCGCTTCCACCGTGAAAATCGTGTCGAAAACGTACCAGCTAATTGCCAGACCCAGGAGGAAAGCGACGCCGAAAATGGCAATGACGGGCTGGTAGCTGGTCTCGTCATCACCGGCTTGCGTTCTTTTCTTGCCGACATGCTCACGGACATCGTCGTAACCTCCGATGCGCTCCCCGCCGATGAAGGTTTGGGGGGTGGTTTCTACCCCATGCTGCTCTTTGAACGCATCGGTCTCCTCGCGCGTTTTCAAATGGTGGTCGTCCACCTCGAAACCTTCGCGTTTGAGCAAATCGACCGTTTTCAATCCATACGGACAAACGTGGTCCGGCATGACCATTCGGTAAACGGTGGCAGTTTTGGTCGTCACGATATGCTCCGTCTTGAATTTCTTTTGATACGCGAACTTGGCGCCTCGATCCTCGTCGGCTTTTGGTCGCTGCCTTTGCGCTCGTGTTCTACTAACGGGGTCACCGCCTCTCTTCCGCCGGTCTTTCTGAAGCGGAGTCCATCGCTTGCGAACGCCTGGACAAATAGAACCATTCGGCGATGAAAACGGCGGCAATGCCTGCGACCGCATAGGCGACGACCGCAGGGTCGGTTTTGAGCTTGGCGAAGGCAAAAGCTGTCAGGACTACGCTGTCCGCCACGAGTGCCGACCATAGCACCCAGGCACGCGCACCGATCTCTTCCCGCAAACCGCGCAGCACGCCCCAATGCACAAGCATGTCCATTACGAGATAGAAAAATGCTCCGAGCGAAGCGATCCGCGACAGATCGAACAGGACCGCGAGCGTGCCGGCAATCACTACGGTATAGACCAGCATGTGACTGCGGATCGGTCCGCTCATGCCAAAATGGCTATGCGGGATCATCTTCATCTCGGTCAGCATCGTCAGCATTCGCGAAACGGCGAAAACACTGGCGATGACACCCGAGGTCGTGGCTGCGATCGCGATTGCGACTGTGAAATAGAAGCCAAGCTCTCCGAGCGCGGGGCGCGCAGCTGCCGCAAGAGAGTAATCGCGCGCCTCGGCTATTTCTGAAGTGCTGAGGCTGGCGCCGACCGCCACCGCGACGAGAAGGTAGACGACCACGCATACTGCGATCGAAATGATAATGGTTCTGCCGACATTCCGATGCGGATCGATGATTTCGCCGCCGCTGTTGGTGATGGTGGTGAAACCCTTGAAAGCGAGGATCGAGAAAGCGACCGACGCGAGCAACGCGTCGAGGCCCGAAAGCGCGACCGGCTCTGCGAAGGCACCGCCTGAAAATCCGGTGGCCCAGATCGCCGCAATTGCGAACAGGGCGATGCCGCCGATCTTGATTGCCGACATAATGAGCGAAAACCCGCTGACCGATTTGTTGCCGGCAGCATTCACGAAATAGGCGAAAACGATGAGGGCCAGTGCCGCGACGGAGACCAGAATGCCGCTGCTTTCGAGCCCAAAGGGCCGCAAGGCATAGGTCGCGAAGGTCCGAGCGACCAGGCTTTCGTTGATGACCATCGACAGCGCCATCAGGAGCGATGCCGATGCTGCAACGACGCCCGGTCCGTAAGCCTTCTGAAGGATCATCGCGATGCCGCCAGAGGAGGGCCAGCGGTTCGACATCTTGATGTAGCTGTAGGCGGCAAGCGAGGTAACCAGCGCGCCGACTATGAAAGAAAGCGGAAATAGCGGTCCAGCCAGTTCGGCAATCTGGCCGGTCAGTGCGAAGATACCTGCGCCAATCATGACGCCGGTCCCCATCGCGACACCGCCCAGCAACGTTATCGAGCCCGCATTCTCGCTATGTTGATCGTCGCCATCTGTCTGCAAGTCTTTCCCCTGTCTATGTCATCCCGTCCGAGAAGCATCACGACAAGCAGTACGTTGGGCAGAGGTTCACCCCTTAAAAAAATCCAGCATTTCTGACCGAGCTTTTGACTATCGCATTTCTCCTATTTCGTGCGTGCTGCAATCATACAACTGGAAGGGTCCGGGACTGTGGGGGCAGCCAGCCCGGACCCGGCGAGAAGTTCGACAGGCTTCTGTGTCGCTTCCCGCAATTAGTCCTCATCGCCTGCAACCTTTCATGCCGACGCATGGAGTGGCTTCACCCCCCTTACGGAAAGGACGCGAAGACGCTCTGTCCGGTTGGGCCAAAGGCGATGACGTCGTAAGGCTGGATCCGGTTTCCGGCCTCCATGCCGGGCGATCCCAGAGGCATTCCCGGAACCGCGAGGCCGGCAACGCCGGCGGGCCGTTCGCGCAAAAGCTTGGCGACGGCTTCTGCAGGCACGTGACCTTCGATGATGTATCCATCGACCTCCATCGTATGGCATGACCATAACTCTTGGGGTACGCCCCGCGCGGTCTTGATCGCCGCCATGTCGTTGCTGTCGACCGATGCCACCTTCGTGTTCATCCCGTCTTCGACATGGCCTGCCCAGTTGAGACAGCACCCACATCCTGGATCCCGGAACATCGTATAGGTCGCTGCCTGAGCCACGTTCGAACAGGCTGCCAGCACGAGCAAGGCCGCGCCGCTAATCGATCGCCGGAGCAGCGAAGGCTTTTTCAAATTCATTGTGCAATTCCTTTCTTGTATCCGCGCCATAGCGAGATCGTCCCGGTTGCCGTCGGGAACCGTTGGAGCAGGCATGGCTCGGTGAAGATTTCGGCGAACAGTTTTTCGACTTCGCCGTCGGCGCTGGGCTGCGTGTCGCTAATGCCGTCAAGCGACTGGACGGTCGCCCGGAAGAGGCTCCGCATGAGTGGGCTATCCTGCTTCATATAATCGGCGATCAAGACGGTTCCGCCTGGCACGAGCAAGCTTTCGATGGTTTCCAGGATTGCCTGCTTCTTGCGCAAGGGAACCTGGTGAAGGACGAGGCTGCTGACGATCTTGTTCGGCTGCCACCCTGCGGGCAGCTCGAGGGTTTTCGAGAAAGCCATTGTGCCATTTGACGAGATCGGCTCCCGCTCCAAACTTGCGCCGCGCAAGCGCGAGCGCCCCTTGGTCGGGTTCGACACCGATCAGACCCGCTTCCGGGCAATCCGTCATCAAGGCCTTGAGAAGTGTACCGGTTCCGCTGCCGACATCGATCACCCGGTCGCCGGGGACAAGGTGCAGCTCTTCGACAATCTTTTGTCGCCAGAGATGTTCGCGGGTGAACAGACCGAGCGCCCGGTCGTAAAGCGGCGTCAGAAAGCTCTTGCCAAGAAGAGGCGTGAATTCGCCGTGATCTTCAGGCGCGGTGATATTGTTCACGCGTTCGCTCCCATTCATCCCGGGTTCGACCCGATTCTGGCAGACCCGTCTCGATTACGTATGGTGGGGGACATTCCCTCAAAAAAAGAAGTTTAAGGGATTGTGCAGGCGAGCGCGTATAGGGCACGTGGAACCCACAGGAGTTTTTCGGATGCGTGACAAACACTCTCTTGATGCGGTGCTCGGAACCCTCTCCGCCACCGCCGCTAGCGAGGTCCCCGCCGACTTTATGGATGGCGTTTGGCAGCGCGCCGGACAGCTTGGCGAAATCGCCGACCAACGCCGCCGCACGGCTCTGTTCGTCGGTCTGTTTGTCGTCGGGCTCGGGGCTGGCGCCGGAACGAGCGGTTGGCCCGGGGGGTATGGCACGTCGTCCGCGCCATTTGGCGACAGTGCGATCCTCGGCGAACAGCTGTCCCCATCGGCGCTCCTCCATGTGGAGCAATAGGGTTTGAAGTCGACGCATATCGTTCTCGCGGTGCTTCTCGCAGCGCTCGCAGGATGCCTCGGCGCGATTGCCGCGGACCGCTGGGCCAATCACGAGGCCGGCTCCGGCCTCCACGATTTCGTGCACGACGAGCTCACCCTGACGGCCGACCAGGAGCAGCGTCTCGATGCGCTCGAGGTCCGTTTCGCTGTCGAAAGGGCACGGCTCGAAGGATCGGCGCGTGCAGCCAATGCCCGGCTCGCCCAGGCGATGGAAACCGAGCATGAGTACGGTCCCGAGGTCTCGGCCGCGATCGACGAGGTGCATGCACGCATGGGCGATCTGCAGAAAGCAACGGTGCGCCATGTCTTCGACATGCGCGAAATTCTCGAACCCGATCAGCAACGCCAGTTCGACAGCAAGGTCTCCGACGCCCTGACCCGCGACCCGCGCGACTGAAGCGCCATGTCGGGGGCGGGCGACAATCCGGACGAGGCCCTTGTCTCGCAGGCAAGGGCCGGAAGCAAGCGGGCTTTCAGCAAGCTCGTCGAGCATGAAACGGGTCGGCTTCTCGCGCTCGCGACACGCATGCTTTCCTCTCCTTCTCAGGCGGAGGACGTTGTTCAGGACAGCCTCGCTTCGGTGTGGCTGACGCGCCATCGGCTCGATCCGGACAAGCCGATCGGACCCTATCTGACAACCGTCGTCCTCAACCGCTGCCGGGACCGTTTGCGCAGGCGCAAGGTCGCGGGCTTTTTCGGACTGTCGGGCGATGACGAACTCCATTCCATCGCCGACGATTTGCCGGGTCCTGAAACGTCGGCCGTTTCCAGGGAAGAGCTCAATCTCGTTCAGGCCGAGATCGCGCGAATGCCTGTAAGGCTGCGCGAAGCGCTTGTGCTCGTCACCATCGAGGGGCGTAGCCAGGCCGAGGCGGCCGATCTTCTCGGAACGACCGAAAAGGCGATCGAAACCCGCGTATACCGCGCGCGCAACAGGCTGAAGGAGCGCTTCGAAAAACTTTGAGGGGTTGGATGGGCGCGCGCGTAAGTAACGGTAAACGCCACGTCAGGAGCCCTTTATGATCGCCGTCAATCGACGCAAGTTTCTCGGAGCCGGAGCAGGAGGAATGGGTCTGCTCGGCCTTGCCGGGGCGATGCCTGCCTGGGCACGCGGCGCGGACATCCTCGCAGGTAACGCCCGCAAGGGGCTGGATGAGGTATCCGGCCCCAATATCGACCTCACCGTTGCCCGATCGGTCTTCGCGACCGGTAACAGGCGCGGGGGAGCGATCGCAGTCAACGGCACTATCCCTGGTCCGCTGTTGCGTTTGCAGGAAGGCACGACCGTCCGGCTCAATGTCCATAACCAGCTCGAGGAAGATACCTCGATCCACTGGCACGGTCTGCTCGTGCCGTTTCAGCTCGATGGAGTGCCCGGCGTGAGCTTCCCCGGTGTCAAACCGGGAGAGACCTTCACCGCCGAATTTCCGGTTCGCCAGTCGGGCACTTACTGGTGGCACTCGCATAGCGGCCTGCAGGAGCAGGCCGGGCATTACGGCGCGATCGTGGTCGATCCCGCCGGACCCGATCCGGTTCAGGCCGACCGCGAATATATCGTGGTGCTGAGCGAATTCAGCGAAATGTCGCCCCACATGATTTTCGACAAGCTCAAGAAGGGCGAAGGCTACTTCAACTACAACCAGAACACCTGGACCGACGATTACCCGCTTTCGGGCGAGGATCGCCGGATGTGGGCGAAAATGCGCATGATGCCGACGGACATCCTCGACGTGTCGAGCGCGGCTTATACCTATCTTCTGAACGGCCATGGCCCGCTCGACAATCTGGAATACCTCTTCCGCCCGGGCGAACGCGTGCGGCTGCGCTTCATCAATGCCGGCGCCATGACCTTCTTCAATATTCGCATTCCCGGCCTGCCGATGACCATCGTTCAGGCGGACGGGCAGAACGTCGAGCCGGTTGAGGTCGACGAGTTCCAGATCGGTGTGGCCGAGACCTACGACGTCGTCGTGACGCCGGGCGCGCAACAAGCCTACACGCTGGTCGCGGAGTCGATGGACCGCTCGGGCATGGGTATTGCCACGCTGGCGAGCGCACCCGGCGCTCGCGCCGCCATTCCGCCGCTGCGCGATCCGCCGCTCCTGACCATGGCCGACATGGGCATGAGCGGCATGGACCACGGCTCGTCGGGCGATGCCGGCATGTCGGGAATGGACCACGGAAGTGGCGGCGACATGGCGGGGATGGATCATGGTACCTCCGGTCAATCCGAGATGGCAGGAATGTCGGGCATGCAGATGCGCGACACCTCGCTTCTGCCGCCCGATGTGAAGGTCGGGCCCGGTCTCGACATGGTCTCGATGAACCCGGTCGACCGCATGGGCGATCCCGGCATTGGTCTCACCGATGTGCCGCATCGCACGCTCGACTATCGCAAGCTGCGCGCTCTGACGCCGCACCGTGAGGGCCGCACGCCGTCCCGGCGAATGGAAATCCATCTGACCGGCAATATGGAGCGCTACATGTGGTCGTTCGACGGCAAGAAGTTCTCCGCCGTCTCCGACGAGCCGATCCGTTTCGCCTATAACGAGCGCGTGCGCGTGAAGCTCGTCAACGACACGATGATGGCGCACCCCATTCACCTGCACGGTCATTTCTTCGAGCTGGTCAATGGCGCCCCGGCCGATCGTCAACCGCTCAAGCATACGGTGATCCTGCAGCCGGGTGGTAGCGCGCAGTTCGACCTGACGGCGGACGAGCCGGGCGACTGGGCCTTCCACTGTCACCTTCTCTATCACATGCATGCCGGGATGTTTCAGATCGTCACGGTCGCCAATCCCGACGGGAGCGAAGCATGAAAATTCGTATTGCCAGCCTGCTCGCATCGGTCGCAGCCAGCTCAATTCTCGCCTCCCCCGCGGCGGCGCAGCATGCCGGTCATTCGCCGGCGGAAGCGCAGCAAAGCGCCGAGGCGCAGGCTGACCCCGATACAAAGTGCGAGGAAGAAGCCGAGCGCCATCGCGCGATGGGGCATTCGGTAGCAGATGGAGCATGCGAGCCCGCTACTCGGTCTGAAGCCGCGATGGACCACTCCGAGATGGATCATTCAACCATGGATCATGGTTCGATGACCGCTCAGGACAGTCATTCGGGCATGGCAGTGCCCATGGGCGCTGCCCGTCCACAGGCATCGCCCGAAAGTCATGACGGAATGGATCACGGCTCTATGCCGCAGGGCAAGCCTGCCGAAGGCGCGATGGATCATTCGCAGATGAATCACGGCGAGATGGGTCAGGCGGAGGCCAGTTCGTCGATGGACCATGGGCAGATGGATCACAGCCAGATGAACCATGGGGAGACGCCTTCGCAGGACAGGCAGGGCATGGACCATTCGGCGATGCAGATGGGCTCGGACGATGATATCCCGCTGCTGCCGCCTCCTCCAGAAGCAGGGAGCGGCCCAGCGCGCGCGGCGGTCGCCATCTGGGGCGAGGAAGCCATGAACGAAGCGCGCCGCGAGCTTGTCCGCGAGACCGACGGAGGAATGCGCTTCTGGTTTCAGGGCGACCGGCTCGAGTACCGCGCCCGCGAGGGGAAGGATGGATATCTGTGGGACATCCAGGGATATTATGGCGGCGACACAGACAAATTCTGGTTCAAGTCCGAGGGTGAGGGCAGCTTCGGCGAACCCATAGAAGGCGCCGAGGTCCAGGCGCTCTGGAGCCGCGCCATTGCGCCCTTCTTCGATTTCCAGGCGGGTGTTCGCCAGGACCTGACCGGTCCGGAACGCACGCACGCGGTTATCGGTATCCAAGGGATCGCGCCTTACCAGTTCGAGGTCGATGCCGCGGCCTTCGTCTCCACCAAGGGCGATGTGACGGCGCGTTTTGAGGGCGAACTTGATCAGCGCATCACGCAGCGGCTGATCCTTCAACCGCGTGCCGAAATCGCACTTTCCGCTCAGGATATTCCCGAACTCGGCATTGGCGCTGGCCTCGACCGGATCGAGGCAGGTCTGCGTCTTCGCTACGAGTTCGCACGCGAATTCGCGCCCTATGTCGGCGTTTCCCAGGAATGGCGCATCGGCGACAGCGCGGATTTTGCGCGGGCCGCCGGAGAGGATCCGAGCGTCACCAATTATGTCGTCGGTGTGCGATTCTGGTTCTGAAATCTCAAAAAGGATAGAACTTCCATGACCAAGACTTTGACACGCATCGCGGCGACTGCGCTTGTTGCCACGCTGATACCGCTGCCAGCCTTCGCGCAGCAGATGGACCACTCTTCCCATGCGAACCATCAGATGCACGCGATGGACGCTTCGGCGGACGATGTCGCGGGCGCTGAAGAAACCCTCAAGGCCTATCGCACCGCTCTTGAAGCGCGCGACGCGCAGGCAATGCGCGCGCTCTTCGCCGAGGACTCGGCGATCTTCGAGAATGGCAAGGCCGAAGGAAGCTTTGCCAATTACATGGAGCACCATTTGGGCCCCGAGCTCGACGCGATTGTGAGCTTCACCTTTACCGACCCCACGCTGACCGTCACCCGGATGGGGCACATGGCCCATGCCTATGAGACGTATGGCTATCGCATCGAACTTAGCGATGGCCGGGTGATCGAGCGCGACGGCGTGGCGACATCGGTGCTTGCTCACGATGCGGACGGGTGGAGAATCGTCCAGTACCATTCCTCGTCGCGCGCGCCGCGCAACTGATTACGGCTCTCGAAGAGGTAGCACCGGTTGGCAACGCCGTCGCTGAAGCTGCGCCTGCATGTGCTCGGCAGCAAGATCCACAAATGGCTGGCGATTTTCGTCGGTGTCCAGGTTCTCTTGTGGATGGGAACCGGCGCCCTCATGTCGTTTCTCGACCTGGAAGAAGTTCGCTCCGAACATGTCGTTTCGCGTGAACAAGAGGCGCTGCCCGCCGATGCCCCGCTCCCGGCCTGGGTCGCAAACGACGGTACTCTTGCAGCGGTAACGACACGTTCGCTCGACGGCGATGCCGTGACCGAGGTCCGCAAGGTTGACGGTAGCGTGAGCCTCCACGATCCGGTGACTGGGCGTAAACTCTCCCCCATCTCGGCGGCAACGGCAAAATCCATCGCCTTGCGCGCATGGACCGGGCCGCGCACGACCATCGAGGCCGCACGGATCGTCGATGACCCCATCGGAACCGAGTTTCGCGGCCCTTTTCCGGCCTGGCAGGTCACCTATGCTGACGAGGCTTCGACGCGCATCTACATCGATGCCGCCAGCGGCACGCTCGGGGCGGCGCGCAGCGATACATGGCGCCTGTTCGATTTCATCTGGGGCCTCCACATCATGGACTGGACCGAGCGCGACCGCATCAACAGTTGGTGGCTGCTGCTGTTCGGCATTGGCGGCACGATCATAGCCCTGTCGGGTTTCGTCCTGCTGGCGAACCGGATGCCGAGGCTGCGTCGTCGCACAAAGAAGAGCAAGCTCGCCTGAGCCCATGGGGCTCATTCGCGTGGGCGAACGTCGAAACCCCGTTCGCCAGGCCGAACGGGGCCAGGAGCCGAATGCGTTCGACGATCGCGATCGTGTCGTCAGCAGACGTGATGCTGCGGGGGCACATCTGTCGCCCCAAAACCATCAAATTAATGTGAGGGGCAGGCGGCTGCCGTGCGTATCAGGCACATTAGGTCGCCCTGCAACTGCCGGGCCGGGAGACATACGAGACATGAAAGCCCCCTCATTTCTGGCGCTGCTCGCCGCAAGCCTGCTCTTCGTCGGACCCGTTCAGGCTCATGGCGACGAAAAGCACGGCGAAGAGGCGAGCGCCGCGCCTGCTGCCACCAATGGCGATGTGCACGACCAGGCGGCCATGGCGCAGATGGGCGAGACTGCGGATGCTGGCGAGTCCTCCGGCGCGCACGACGAGGCCGGTGGCCATGCGGATGAGAGCGAAACCGGCGTCATGGCCGTACTGAAAAAGCTGCATCCGGCAACGATCCACTTCCCGATCGCCTTGTTTTTCATGGCTGCGGCCACCGAATTGTTCGTGATGCGCCGGAAAGGAGCGGGCCTGGAAAGTGCGGTGCGCGTACTCGTCTACGGCGGAGCAATCGGCGCAGTCGTCGCAGTTCTGTTCGGATGGATTCACACCGGTCTGTGGTTCGGCGGCGATACTGTCATGCAAGTCCATCGATGGACCGGTATGCTGATCGCGGTTCTCGGTATTGCGATGGCATACCTCGCGAGCAGGCCGAGCCAGAGCCGCGCATGGTTGCGCGCGTCGATCTTCTCCATGGCGGCACTCGTTCTCATCCAGGGGTTCCTTGGCGGCGAGCTCGCGCACGGACCGGACCATCTTGGCGTTTCGTGGCTCTGAAGGAGTTGAATAACATGCGAATTCTGAAATCGAACACCGCGATAGCATTTCTCGCGACCGCGCCATTGACGTTCGCTCTCGCCGCTTGTGACCAAGCGCAGGAGAGCACACCGGCTGCTGAGGTTTCGCCTATGGGCGGAACTGCGGTGATGCCTGGCACGGCACCCGAGGCGGGTCTTGCAGACCCGGCAACCTCTCCCTCCGAAAATGAGGCAGCGGCCGCACGTCAGGACGCTCTTTCGACAATTGGCGCCGCCACGCCTGCGTCACGGCGCGCTGTCCCGCCCGCATCACGCGCAACTGCCACACCCGCAGCGCCAGCAACGCGCACGCAACCCGCGAGCGAGGCGACCCCGCCCGCCGATCCCCATGCGGGCCATGACATGTCCTCGATGGCCGATCACGACATGGACAGCATGTGATCGGGCGCGTTCCCCGGTGACACGGCTATTCAGGAGATACCCTGGGCAGGAAACCGCAACGAACAACGCAAGATCAGGAAAGGACGGCCCCGCCTCCCCCCGAAGCCCTGCGGGTCGCAGGTGCCCCCAAGGGGTCGTTCAGGAACCCCGCGTGAAGACCAACCCGCGCGGGGTTCCGTTTGCCCGGCTTCGCTGTCGCCGTGCCAGGCGCATCCCGGTAGGGCTTTGTGCTATGTGAGCAGCGTGCAGACGATCGCCTCGTTGGCTATGAAAGGAACCGCATATGTCGGAAACGGGAAAAGCCGGGGCGCTGTCGCGCTGGGAAGACGAAGGCGGGGCATTGCCCTGCGGGCCGCAGGAAGCGCTCGCTGCCGATTGCGAGAAATGGGATATTCCGCCACTTTCCGATGCCGAGATCATCCAATTGCGCATCAGGGTGATCGCCCTTGAGAACATGGTGCTCGGCCTTCTGTCGAAGGCCAGCGCCGATCAGCTTGCAGCAATCGAAGAAATCGCGGAATTCATATCCCCGCGTGCCGATGCGAAGCCGCATCCGCTTACCCTGCATGCCGCCACCCAGATGGAGCACTTCGTCGAGCGCGCCCGGCGGCTTCGCGAGCAACCCACCGCTGATTGAGCGACGCATGACCGGGCCACGAATGCTGGCCTTCCTCGCCGCGGCCCGACCGATGATCCGAAAAGAGTGCGATGGACCTTGATACGCTTCTCATCCGCTATTTTGGCACTGCCGATCCTGGAGCGACTGGCGCAGAAACCTTGGCCTCGGGGATCGAGCGATGCCAGGTCGATCTCGGTCTGGAGCAGGACCGGGGAAAACGCTTTGCCCTGTGGGCCATGCTCTACCTGCTCGGGTCTGCCCCCGACCTCGACGTGGCCTTCGAGAACGAGGAAGACCGGGAAGCAGCCCGCAACTTCATGGATCTCCTGGCGGCATCGGAAGGCAATGAGGTAAGCTGATTGCAGCAGGGTCCTGGCACCTTCAGACCCGCACCCGATACCCATCCGGCTTTCTTCGCGAACAGTCCTGAACCAGGTCAGCTGAGGAGCCGCAACCCGTTCCTTTCCGGCCGTGTTGGCGGCTTCGCCGCCTGCCCGCACCACTCGTCATGAACAGGTTTCCCTTCGGCCCTTCAGGCCTGCGGTGCAGTCCTCCCATGCCCTGCTTCTTCTGGATGTTCGCAAGCCGGAGATGGTCTCCGGTTTGAGGAACTGAAGGAATTTCATCATGACCAATATCGCAATCCTCACCGGCCGCATCGCCCGCGATCCCGACACCCGCGAGACCAAGGGCGGCACCAGCGTCACCGGGATCACCGTCGTCACCGATCGTCCTGCACGCGACAAGGACGGCAAGACCTACAAGGACGAGAACGGCTACACCGCCAAGGACAGCGAATTCCACCGTGTGACCTGCTTCAACGGCCTCGCCAAGACCGTCGGTCAGTACTGCTCGAAAGGCCAGCTGGTCTCGGTCCAGGGCCCCATCCACTACACGCAGTGGGAAGACCAGGACGGTGTGACGCGGTATGGCTCGGAGATCCTTGCCGACAAGGTCGATTTCCTCTCGCGGGCCAATGGCGGCGACAACCAGGACGCCCCTCCGATCGACTGATCCGGCGCCATCGAACCAGCCAAAGGAGGCTCTGCCGGAAACGGCAGGGCCTCTTTCGCTGTTCACCCTTCCTTTCGCTCGGTCTTTTCTCCGGGGAATAGCCAGGCGCTGCCCGGAGGGCCCGACCCATTATGGCAGCGATCATCTGAAACGGTCGTTTGAGGTGGACTGGATTGGCCTGGCTTACCGCATTTCCAGCATGATGGTCCCGCGCCGCCCGCATCAAGGACGGCAGGGGCCCCACCATTTTGTCCGCCGCCGGATTGCATCCGGCACCGGACAAAACCGTTTCCCCCTGCGCCGCTTCGCGGTCGCCCTGTCAGGCGATCCTGTGACCCGGTCTGCCCGGGCCCATCGGCCAACCTCCTGTCGTCTCGCGACAGATTTCAGGAGGATTATCATGACCTATTTCACGAAATGCACACTGCCTTCGCGCAATTATTTCGAGGCTCTGGAAACAGCTGAGCAACGGGCCTTGCACAGCTTCTTCGACCAGCATGTTATCGAGGATGACGAACTCGGATATCGCGCGGTCGACGAAGGCGACTACAATGCGCTGCCCCCGCATCTTGCGATCCGGGTCGTTCATACCGTCCATGGCGGAATGCTCGACGAATTCTGAGGCATTCTGCAGGGCAGGGACCGGCAGCGGTTCCTGCCCTTTTTTCGTGTCTCTTATGGGCTGAGCTACAGGTTCAAGTTTCGATCCAGCAGCAATCGGCGGTTCTCCAAACATCGGCTTGGCCAACTGGCGATCGGGATAAATGGAGCGGGGCTGGGGACGCACTCTGTCCCGCGCATCTGGCGATACGCTCCTGAGGGTGCGGCATTACGTGTTTTTGGGGCCCCGCATGCACTTGCGAACCGGCAGCGGGTCGGGCGAGCGGGAAGCTACGGCCGCGACAGGTCCCGCTTGCCTTGCTTCCCACAGGCCCTTGGCCACTGCCTCTCTCGCAGGTGCGGTTCATTGCTCTGAGCCTTCGGCATTGCAGCCGAAAGCCTGCCGGGCAGCGCGATAGCGTCGGGTTCTGCGCGGATGCCGCCCCTCCTCGATCCTGCCGAGCTCAGATCGGTAGGGGCGACAAATCCGAACGCGGCATCGTGTCGCTCCCCCCATTGCCAGGGCATGCGCCATCACCCTCCGCAATCAGCGGCAGTTAGCCGCAGCCACCCAAGCCTCCTGGAGCTAACCCCATGCCCGCCGTTCCCGATCCGGTCCGTCCCCGCTACCTGCGCACCCCGGATGCCGCGGTGCATCTGGGGCTTTCGCCGCGCACGCTCGAAAAGCACCGATGCTATGGAACAGGGCCGGTCTACCACAAGCTCGGCGGCCGCATCGTTTACCGGCCCGAAGATCTCGACGCCTGGGCCGAGCAGGGCTTGCGCCGTTCCACCAGCGATCCGGGCAAGGGCGTCGTTCATCCTGCCAAGCGGATCGACGGCTACACCGGTCCGGTCCGGCGCTGAAGCGGTACCATGCGCTCCTTGAAGACATCGGACGGCGGGGCCGGACAGCTCGACCTGTTCGTCGGCGCGGGCAGCGACATCGCCGCGCGCGATGCGCAGGATCTGATGGCCTGGCCTTTCTTCAGCCTCGCCAAGACGAAGCGGGTGCAGCCGATCGACTTTCGTATGGGCGAGGTCGCCATTCTGGTCGAAGCGACCGCCGAACATGGCATGGCCACCATCTGGGACGCCGATGTACTGATCTGGGTAGCGAGCCAGATCGTCGAGGCGCGCGATGCCGGCAAAGCCACCTCGCGCCTTATCGCGGCGACGCCCCATGAAATCCTTACCTTCACCCGGCGCGGAACCGGAAAGGCTGGCTACGAGCGCCTGAAGGCGGCGCTCGACCGCTTGCAGTCGACCAGCATTGCCACCTCCATCCGGCAGGCCGGGGCGCGACGCCGCCGACGATTTTCCTGGATCAACGAATGGCGCGAACGGCTCGACGACAACGGGCGCGCGCTCGGCATCGAAATGATCGTGCCGGACTGGCTCTACGAGGGCGTGCTCGATCGTGCGCTCGTCCTGACCATCGACCCGGCCTATTTCGCGCTTACCGGCGGTCTTGAGCGCTGGCTCTATCGCATCGTACGCAAGCATGGCGGGAAGCAGAAGGGCGGGTGGAGTTTCGACATTTCGCACCTGCATTTGAAGTCCGGCGCGCTCTCGCCATTGAAGCGTTTCGCTTTCGAAGTGCGGGCCATCGTTCGCCGCCAGTCGCTCCCCGGCTACAATCTCGCTCTTGAGCACCAGTTCGGCCGCGAGCGGCTCCTGTTCGTTGCAGCGCCTGTCGATCCCTTCGCGTCCGCGCGGCGCCGTATCGGGCTGCCCCCTGTGGAAAAGGGTGCGTGATGTTCGGACTATCGGGAACCATGACGTTCGGACGATCGGGAACCCTATTCCCGGACTATCGGGAACCGGGAGCCTGCGCGACTCGCCGAAAACGCGGCGCCTGCGAAGCCCTTAACAATGCTAACAAGGAATCTTTCAGATTCCTGCTAACACAGCCACGCCTGTGCAAAAGCGCAGCGCGCGCTTCGCTTCCGCCTCCGGAACCGGTCGAGGCAGGTTCCGGTGATCCGCCACTTACGCATGTCACGCTGGTGTGGCGCGGCGGCGTGCAGGAAGACTGGCTTCGGTTCGGCAAGCCCGTTGCAGAGCGCATCCTCGATCGCCGGACGCGTATCGAAAGCTATGCTCCGGGACAGGTCTTTGCCTTGGTTCGGTGGGCTTCGAACGACTACGGGACCGTTGGCTCCACACTCACGATCGCCCAAGCCGCCGGTTTCGGCGAGCCGTTCACCACTCTGCCGCAGGTCGATCCTGGCGCGCAAATCCTGCTCTCGGTGCGAAGCTGGCCAAAGGTTCGCCAGGTCTTTGCGCTGATCGATGCGATCGAGGACGTTGGCATCGATCCCTGCGATGTAGCTCCCGACCACTGGCATCATGTCCACAACAGGCTGGCAGGGGGCATGCAAGTACGTTTCTATTCCCCTGCGCGCCATCGCGACTGGCTGCGGCGGCGAAAGCTGCAATCATGAGGCGGCGCACCGCCTTTCTGGCAGGCATGGTCGCGGCAGCGACACTGGCCAGCATCGCAATCCCGTTCTCGCGACTTTTGGTCTGGAACGTGACGGCCAGCGTGCCGGTTGGACTGTACTCAATCGGCGGAAAGACCGGTCTCCAGAGGGGCGACCGCGTCGCGATCGATCCTGCTTTCAGGCTGCAGAAATACCTCGCCTCGCGCGGCTATCTTCCTGCGGGCGTTCCGCTCATCAAGGAGGTTGCGGCGCTTGGCGGGGATACGGTCTGCCGGCGCGACCTGCTCATCGAGATCAATGGGACACCTGCGGGCTCGGCGCGTCGGCGCGACAGCCTTGGACGCGAACTGCCCGTCTGGAAAGGATGCCGGACTATCGCTGCGGATGAACTGTTCGTGATGAACAGGCGCGCCCCCGGCAGCTTTGACGGGCGTTATTTCGGCCCGGTCGCACGCGGCGATGTCATCGGGCGCGCGCGGCCCGTCTGGACCAACGAAGCGGGCGACGGGGACTATGTCCTGCTCGCCTCGCCCGCCGACTTTCCCATTCCCAACGTAAATGATGGAGACGCACAATGACCTGTATCGGCACTTTTGCAGCCACACCCGACGGCTTTGAAGGGCGGCTGCAAACCCTGACCATCGACGCACCGCTGACCCTGGTGGCCGCCGACCCCGGCGACACCGAGAACGCCCCGGACTATCGCATCATGGCAGGCGAAGGCGAGGAAACCTACGAGGTGGGTGCAGGCTGGAAACATGTCGGCGACAAGGCAGGCGATTTCGTCACGCTCGTCATCGACGATCCGGTATTGCCGCGGCCCCTGCGCGCCAATCTGTTCAGTTCTGACGACCAGAGCCATGTCCTGATATGGTCGCGCGGCGCGCGCCGCCCGGCAAAGGACTGATTCCGTGCTCCGCCCGCATCTTCTGCCGGGGATCCTGGCCGCCATGCTGGCGGCGAGTCCCGGGCAGGCTTTTGCACAATCGGAGCAGTTTGTCCGACCTTCCCCGCGCGTCGAGATTGCGACGCATGTCAGCGAAGCATCGCAGCAATTCGGCATTCCCGAGCACTGGATCTACGCGGTGATCCGCGCCGAAAGTGCGGGCCGGGTGCGGGCGGTTTCCAGAGCAGGAGCGATGGGTCTCATGCAGCTCATGCCCGGAACCTGGTCGCGGCAGCGCGCCCGGTTCTCCCTCGGGCAAGACCCGTTCGACCCGCGCGACAACATTCTGGCCGGCACGTCTTACCTGCGCGAAATGTACGATCGCTACGGCGCGCAAGGCTTCCTCGCTGCATACAATGCGGGTCCGGGACGCTACGAAGACTGGCTTGCCGGACGGCGTTCGCTGCCACTCGAAACACGCCTCTATGTCGCCCGGATTGCGCCGCTGTTGCAGTCCGAGCGCATGTTTGCGGCGGTGCCTTTACAAGCCGGGAATGCTCCGGCTGGCGTCTTGCAGGCGCCCCGCGCTGGGCGAGAAGAGTTGGACGAGGTGGCTATGCCCGGTCCCGCAGCGAACCCCTTCGCGCGTCCGGAACAGCCCGCGCACGATCTATTCGCGCCTGCTTCGACGGTCTCCTCCCAATGAAAGCGAGCCTCGCACCTTCGCGCAGGCATGCGTTTCCAGGCGAAACCGGGCGTATAAGCGGAGACTTACGCATCAAAAGAAAGGAGGGATGGCGAGATAAAAGCACCGCCGTCGGTCGGGGTGCAGGTGGTTGGTTTTGCGGGAGATTATGCGCCATCTCTGCTGTGCGCCTGCAGGCGCTTGGACCGAAATCCTTAGGCTTTTCAATGCTGAAAGCGCCGTCTGCCGATTTTCCTGTCTATGGCTGACGATGAAATCAACATCAGGCCGGGTCAGTCGCGAGACAGCGATGCGCGCGCCTATCGCAAGGCCGGTTCGCTGGTCGGACGCGTGCTGCAGGTTTCGCGCCGGTCAGGCTATACACCGCTCACGCGAGGCCGGGCTGGCGGCGGAACCGGACATCTGGGACGCGGCAAAAGGGCTGCGTTCCGAGGCCGCCCCCATGCTTTCCAGCGGCGGGTCATCATCAAGGCGCGCGTCGTTCGTCATGGCGGCAGCCGCTTCCGCTCTGCACCGCTCGCTCGCCACATCGCCTATCTCGAACGCGACGGCGTCACCCGTGACGGATCGGATGCCCAGATGTTCGATGCCTCGTCGGATGAGGTCGATGGCGATGCCTTCGCCGCGCGCTGCGGAGACGACCGGCATCACTTCCGCTTCATCGTGTCGCCGGAAGACGCGAGCGAGATGGCTGACCTTTGCGCTTTCACGCGCGAGCTCCTTGAAGATATGGCGAGCGACCTCGACACCAGCCTCGACTGGGTGGCGGTCGATCACTGGAATACCGACAACCCGCATGTCCATGTTCTGGTCCGCGGCGTTGCCTCGGATGGCAGGGACCTGGTGATTGATCGCTCTTATATCAGCGAAGGCATGCGGGCCCGTGCCCAGGAGCGCGTCACTATCGAACTCGGGCCGCGCAGCGAGCGCGATATTCAGCTAGCGCTTCGCCGCGAGGTCGATGCCGAGCGCTGGACCTCACTCGACCGCCGGCTGCAAAAGCAACGCGACGATCTCGGCGTGGTCGATTTGTCCCCCGAAGTCGATGCGACACGGCGCAGCAACCGCGCATTCCTTATCGGCCGCGCACGAACGCTCGAACGCATGGGATTGGCCGAGCGGATCGGGGCGGCGCGCTGGACCTTGGCCGCAGATCTCGAACCGACCTTGCGCGCGCTTGGCGAGCGCGGCGACATCATCAAGACCTTGCACAAGGCGATGAGTGGACGCGGCGCACAAGGCGCCCTTGCATCCTTAGCGCTGCATGGAGAAGACGAGAACCGCCGAGTCATCGGCAGGTTGGTCGAGCGCGGTCTCCATAACGAGCTGACAGGCGAGGCTTATGCGATCGTCGAAGGAGTGGACGGTCGCGCCCACTATCTTCGCTTCCCCGATCTTGACCAGACGAGCGATGCAGCACCCGGCGCGATCGTCGAGACAAGCGAATGGACCGACCGCAAGGGGCGGCGGCGCGAAAGCCTGCTGGTGCGCTCGGACCTGCCGCTCGAGCGGCAGATTGACGCGCGCGGGGCGACCTGGCTCGACCGGCAGCTGCTGTCGGCACGAGCCGCGTCGCTGGGAGGCGGCTTCGGCAATGAAGTCCGGAAGGCTCTTGACGAGCGCCGTGACTGGCTCGTCGATCAAAGTCTTGCGAAGCGACATGGTAGGAGCGTGACCTTGGTGCGCAACCTTCTCGGAGCGCTCCGCAAGCAGGAACTGGACGCGGCAGGTAAAGCGCTGGCTGCGCGTCATGGTCGTCTGGCAAATCCGGTAACGGAAGGCGATCACATTTCCGGCATCTACCGCGAGCGCATTTCGCTGGCGTCGGGTCGCTTCGCCATGATCGATGACGGAGTGGGTTTCCAGCTCGTGCCCTGGAGGCAAGACCTCGAGCGGCATCTTGGAAAAGAAGTCGCTGGCAAGGTTAATGCACGCGGCGGTGTCGATTGGAACTTTGCGCGCTCGCGCGGGCCGGCGGTTTGATGAGCACCGGCATCTAAACGGAAATCTTGACAAACGCACCATATGATGCTTATAAACGCATCAGGAGATGCGATATGGTAAGTGCAGCGATTCAACATGCCGAAGCTCCCCCGGGGCTTCAGACCTTTGCAAGCGACGGTGATCGCAGCCGCCTCACCAGCGCTGCGGTAAAAGCCGTGCTGCGGCTCATCGAGGCTTGGGGTGCGAGCAACGCCGACGGTGCTGCACTGCTCGGCGTGTCCGAAAGCACCTGGGACCGGATGAAAGCCGGAACATGGGAGGGCTCGCTCGGTCAGGACCAGTTGACCCGCGCGTCGGCGCTGATCGGCCTGTTCAAGGGGCTGCACCTGCTGTTTGCCAACGACATGGCCGACCGCTGGCCGAAACTCGAAAACAGGGCTCCGGTCTTCGATCGCCGCTCGCCCATCCAGGCAATGATCGAAGGCGGTATTCCGCGCATGTTAGAGACTAGGCAATATATCGACGCGCTTCGTGGCGGGCTCTGAGGAGGAGGGCGAGCCGCCGCAGATCCGCGAAGCCTTCGAGCGGACGGTCCGGCTCGTTTCCAGCGCGCGTTTGCGCGAAGCGGTCATGGCTCCGCTAGCCGACAATGGTGAAGAGCTTGCGCTGCTCGCTGAAATCGAGGGGGCGACGAGTTCGCGCCTGATCGCCGAAGAGCGCGGGCTTGGCGGGCTGACAGCCGACGAGCTGGTTCACGGCGTGCCGCATGCCAGATTTATCAATGCGAGCTTCGCCTATGCCAAGCCGCGCGAGCCCAATCGCTTCAACCCCGCGAACCGCGGCGCATGGTATGCCGCGCTCGATGTCGAGACCTGCATCGCCGAGGTCGGTCATCACCTGACGCAGGCGCTCGCCGATGCCGACGATTTCGATGCCGTTGTCGAATATGGCGAGATGATCGCCAGCATGGCGGGGGTCTTTATCGATCTGCGCGGCGTGCCTGATCACCCCGCACTCGATCCGGACAAGACGAAAGGCTATCCGGTCGGCAATGCTCTAGCGGCGCAGGCGCGCGCCGCCGGCCATAACGGGATTATCTATTCTTCGGTCCGCCATGCGGGCGGAACCTGCATCGCGGCCTTGTGGCCCAATGTCGTGCAATCGGTCGCGCAAGGGGCGATGTATCGCCTGACCTGGTCCGGCAATCCTGCCTTTGATTGGGAAGCAATCTAGCCGCTTCCCGCTTTCGCTACGCCAGCCTGCGATCACGCAGCTTCTGACTTGAATATGCGATGCAAAGCCGCCGTGCTGCCTTTCACGAAAGGAGACAGCCTTGTCGGCAACCCGGATATTGTGGGGTCAGATACTCGTCGTCTTCGCTCTCACGCTCGCAGGCGTCTGGGCGGGCACTCAGTGGACGGCATACGCGCTCGGCTATCAGGCGCAATTGGGCGCGCCGTGGTTCAGTGTTTCCGGAGCGCCTGTCTATCCGCCTTATGCCATCTTCTGGTGGTGGTTCAGCTACGAAGCCTATGCGCCGCGCATCTTCGAAACCGGCGGAATGATTGCTGCATCGGGCGGTCTCGTGTCGGTCGTGGTCGCGATCGGCATGTCGGTCTGGCGCGCCCGAGAAATCAGGAACAGCGCGACCTATGGCTCGGCGCGCTGGGCGACCCGTTCCGAAATCGCGCGCGCTGGCCTTCTGGCGGGCAAGGGCGTCATTATCGGCCAACACGCCAATCTCTATCTTCGCCACGACGGGCCAGAACATGTACTCTGTTTCGCACCGACGCGCAGCGGCAAGGGGGTCGGCCTTGTCGTGCCGACGCTGCTGACCTGGCCGCACTCGGCGATCGTCCATGACATCAAGGGCGAGAACTGGGAGCTGACCGCTGGTTTCCGGTCCAGCTTCAGCCGCACGCTTCTGTTCGATCCGACCAATGAAGCGTCGGCAGCCTATAATCCGCTGATGGAAGTGCGGCGCGGCATCAACGAGGTGCGCGACGTCCAGAACATTGCCGACGTGCTGGTCGACCCGGAAGGCTCGCTCGAACGGCGCAACCATTGGGAAAAGACCAGCCATGCGCTTCTCGTCGGGGCCATTCTGCATGTGCTTTATGCCGAGCCTGACAAGACGCTCGCCGGGGTGGCGAACTTCCTCTCCGATCCGCGCCGATCGATCGAGGCGACATTGACCGCCATGATGCACACGCCGCATCTGGGGGAAGACGGCATCCATCCGGTTGTCGCGAGCGCGGCGAGAGAATTGCTCAACAAGTCGGAGAACGAACGCTCGGGCGTGCTCTCGACCGCCATGTCGTTCCTTGGGCTGTACCGCGATCCGGTGATCGCCAGGGTCACCCGGCATTGCGAATGGCGTATCGCGGACCTGGTGGCACAGGGCCGACCGGTCACACTCTATCTCGTCGTCCCGCCCTCCGACATCAGCCGCACCAAGCCGCTCATCCGGCTCATCCTCAACCAACTCGGAAGACGCCTGACCGAGGACCTGCAGGAGGGTGCCGATCGCGAGCGGCTTCTCCTTATGCTCGACGAGTTTCCGGCCTTGGGCCGACTCGACTTTTTCGAAAGCGCGCTCGCCTTCATGGCGGGCTACGGCATCAAGGCCTTTCTGATCGCGCAGTCGTTGAACCAGATCGAGAAAGCCTACGGGCAGAACAATGCCATCCTCGACAATTGCCATGTGCGGGTGTGCTTCGCGACCAATGACGAGCGCACTGCCAAGCGCGTTTCGGAATCACTCGGGACCGCGACCGAAACCCGGGCGATGCGCAATTATGCCGGACACCGCCTCTCGCCCTGGCTTGGTCACCTGATGGTCTCGCGCTCGGAGACGGCGCGCGCTCTTCTGACCCAGGGCGAAATCATGCAGCTTCCCGATACCGACGAAATCGTGATGCTCGCAGGCGTGCATCCGATCCGTGCCAGGAAAGCGCGCTACTACCACGACCCCCGGCTCAGCAAACGGGTAGAGCGTCCACCAACGGTCCAAAAGGGCGAGTTTGCGGCGGATGAGAGCGAATGGCACGGGAGACTTGTGACCGCGCCTGCGCAATCCGCGAAATTGCTGACCGGGTCTGAAGAGTACGAGGTCGATGATCGCCAGTCCGATGGCGGGATCCGCCAATCGCCTGAATTGCCGGAATACGAGAATGGGGCGCCGCCGCCCATGGCAATTCCCAACGAATTTGAGTTTGACGACCGTACCGACGAGGATCAGGCAAACAGCAACCGCAGGATGGCCGAGCGGATGCAGGCCAATGCGCGGCGGGCTGCACTCGATCCTGGCGACGGGATCGAGCTATGAGCAAGGGCAACCGTATCAAGCACACCTTTCGCTTGCCGCCAGCCCTTTCCAGGCAACTCGCCGACTATGCCGGCCGCAAGCGCGTCTCGCAGGCTTCGGTAGTGGAGGCCGCCATTGCCTCTTTTCTCTCTCCGGATGGATCGGAACGCATGGAAGCGGCCTTCAGTCGACGCCTTGATCGCATAAGCCGACAGATCGGCAAGCTCGACTATCATATCGAGGTCGGGAACGAGGCATTCGCGCTCTACCTCAGGCGATGGCTGGCGGTGACCCCGGCCATGCCGTTTGAAGCCAATGCCGCTGCGCGTGCCGATGCAGAAAAGCGGTTCGACTTCTTCGTCGAAGCGCTCGCGCGGCGCATGGAAACGGGCAGGCATCTCGCTGACGATCTCATTCGCGCGGCTTCGGAACCAAGGCTGGGTGAGATTGAAAATCCGGACGGAGACGGCCCTGAGCCTCCGGCGTAGCCCTGACAAAGACCTTCGATAGTCCGGCAGGAAACACACATGAATAGAGCAGAGGAACGCTTTCTTTCATGCGCCGGCGCACCTGCAGGAATGCGAGGGTGCAACCATTCCAAGTGCTTGCTAAAGGTCCAGTAATGCGCACCGAACTCGATCATCTGCCTCCGCAAAAGCAACGGGAACTTGAGCGCGTGGTGCAGCTGATCTTCGAAGAATTCGATGATGCCTTTGCGCTGGCGAAGCACGAGTGGAAGAAGGCCGGTCGCATTCTCAAGGTCATTCTCTACGGCAGCTATGCCCGCGGCACCTGGGTCGACGAGCCGCATACGGCCAAGGGCTACCAGTCGGACTACGATCTGCTCATCATCGTCAACGACAAGCGGCTGGTCGACCGGGTCAAGTACTGGTCGAAGCTCGATGACCGGCTGATGCGCGAGTACGGCGTGACCAAATCGCTCAAGACGCCGGTCAATTTCATCGTCCATACGCTGCAGGAGGTGAACGACGGTCTCGCGCACGGACGCTATTTCTTCATGGATGTCGCGAAGGACGGGATCGCGCTTTACCAATCCGACGACACCGAGCTCCACACGCCGAAGCCCAAGACTGCCGGTGAGGCGCTGGCAATGGCGCAGGAGTATTTCGACGAGTGGTTCCCGACAGCGATGCAACGGTATGAGCTATCAAAGGTGGGCCGGGAGCGAGGATTCCTAAAACCTGCAGCATTCGACATGCATCAATCGGCCGAATTTCTATACCATTGCGTGCTGTTGGTCTGCACGTTCTATACACCGCATGTACATAATCTGGGTTTTCTCCGCACCCAGGCGGAGCGAATCGACCCACGCCTGACCTATGTCTGGCCGCGCGACACGCGCCGCGATCGTGCGCGCTTTGAGAAGCTGAAGGAAGCGTACGTCAAGGCTAGATACTCAAAGCATTACCGCATCACCAGCGAAGAGCTCGAATGGCTCGGAGAGCAGGTTGAGGAGCTTGGCCGGGTCGTGCACGAGATATGCTCAGACGGTCTCAAAAAGCTCAGTAATGAAATAAACCCCTAATCGATGCTCGCCTGTCGGGTCCGATCGCACTGTAGCAGATGTCTGCGTTGCGCGCCTACTTCGGACCTAGCTGAATATTGTTTTCGATCGCGAGGAGAGACGCTCATCACAGGGCTAAGTTCTAAAAGAGGCCTAGTCGTGCTCGGAAAGTAGTGTGAAAGCGAAACCAGAATTCTGCAGCACACTGGCCGAAGGATGCGAGCTCTCGCCATCAAATAGCTTGCCAATCGGCTTATTTTTCTGGCTCGCATCGTTGCCCACGCTTCTGGAAGGAGCGATTAGTTGGGCCGCTTGGCTGGGTTTAAGTGGATATTTTAGATTCTGGAAGCCTGTGCGGAACAACTGCTGAAGCTGGGTTTGCTGCTGGAGCGCCTCTATTTCGGATCGACTATTGGTGGCGACATCACCGAGGTCGATACCCAAGATCGCATCGGCAAAATCGTCTTCCTGCGTCTGGTCGAAGGCGATGCGTGCGGTCTTCGTGCGCTGATCGATATGCATCACACCTGTCAGATCGGATTTGCTACCGATCTTGATTACTACGAGGTCGCCATTTTTTGTCGGATAGGCGCATTGCACGGTTATGTTGAAAGTACGAGGAGGCAGGGCCATCATTCCCACGCGTCCGATGTGATCGAGATATTGTTGCCGCAGATTGAGGGCGCTAACGTCCCTTAAAGTTTCCGCAATCTTTGCAGACCCGTCCGACGCCAAGTGATTTTTCGCGCGTTGAAGCGTAATTGTAGCTGGAAATCCGAAGTCCCATCTGATCTGATAACGCTTCTTCCCGCGTGTGATGATTGGCGTCGTCTTGTCTTCGCCAAAAAGTGGCTCCGTCATAGCGAGCGGTTCTAGGGTACCTCCGATAAGCAGTGCTGCGTGGAGGTTTTTGCCACGCAGCAGATCACATTCCGGCGAGGCAACGAAAAACACCCTGTTTGGGTCGCCTTTGAAAATGCTGGCCTTGCTGACCGATCCCTGGAGCCGGGACATGAGAATGTCACCAAATGTGAGTGGCCAGACCGAGCCATTGTCTCGCTTGCGCCGCTCGGGATTAGCGAAGACCGTCCGCTCGATGAGGCGGAAACTGTCCTTTCCCTTAGCGATCGTCAAAGGAGCCGGCTTGTCGCTTATTTTGTCTAGCGCCTCGGCTCCGGACAGGATTTCCTTGTCGGCTTCGATTTCATATTGAAGGACGCGGTCGAGAACGCTGACCATATAGCTTGATGGCAGCAGTCCTTCGGCTGATAAAAGCAGCGATTTGATATGATGCAGGTCGTCGATATCGATTCTTCGCAATTCTCGTCCCGCACGTTCGACCGCGTCAGATGCGCCGGTCTTCCACTTATTAGTGAATTCCGCCAGCAAGAGACTATCTTCACGGTGCGTCGCCAAGGTTGCGATGATGCGCCGCATTCGAGCGCCCTTCTTGATTACCTTTTTCTGGATGCTGCGGAAACCGGATGCGTGGAGCTCGACCTCGTCGCGAAGCCCGGGTGCCTCTTCTGTGAGGCTGATCTGCGACATCAGAACAACTGCGGGGGGGGCGTCACGGCCGTCGATCACTTTTTTCAGGCCGGCTACAGTCGTTTGCCTGTCTTCGTCCGACTGGGCGGCACCAAGAAAAAGGTCGATGATGATGAGGTCGACCTGCTCGGCAGCTTTGACAAAGTCGCGTCCTGCTTTGGTGAACGCAATCCCGAGATCGGTCAGTATTTCTTCGATCTCACCGAGAGCTTTGATGTCTCGCAGGCTCTTCGCGACATAGTCGGCGAACAGGTCGCGAACCAGATCGTCAAGAACTCCACGGTGTTCCCACAGCGCTTGAATGAAGGCGTCATCACCGCGAAGATCGGCTCTCTCATCGGGGTCAAAGCCCGGGAAAACCGCTTCCAAGCGCTCGAGCGCGTCGCCAATGGCGTCGTCGAAAAAGATATCCCAGTCTACATCTGCAAGCTCGCTCGCGCGCGGTACTAGGTCATAGCCATCATCGACAATGAGCGCGGACTTTATGCCCGCCGCGGCGATGATTTCCTTGTCCGTCATTCATCGCTCCCGATGACGCGATAATCGAACGTGGTGTATCGTCCCTCGCGGTTTACAATTTCGGTGTCGATGACAAGCGCGCCGCCATTGTGCTCCGCTGCTTCGCGGGCAATGAACAGCCCGAGTCCGCGCCGTCGGCTCTTGTCCTTCAGCGAGAAAAACAGGTCGAAAACCCGCTCGGCGTATTCGGGCGATATACCGGGCCCATTATCGGTTACCCGTACCCGCGGTGGATTGTCCTCCACCGCTATCGTGAGCAGCGGCTTGAAGCCCAGTTTGCGTTCGCGCTCAATATCCATCCAGTAGACAGAATTGGAAACGAGGTTTTCAATAACCTGTGCGACCATGCCTTTGACGGCTTTCAGCGCAACCGGACGATCGGGGAAATGCGTTTCAAGTTTGACATGGTGTCGGTCGAACTGCGCTTCGTGGGCACTGAGGAGGTCGCGGACAAGCTCGTCAAGTTCGAACGCCTCCTTGCGTTGTCGGCCACTCACGCTGAGCGGGTCGAGAATACGAAGCCGCTTGCTTATCGCTTTCATCGACGCGCGCAGACTTTCCAACCTGCTTCGTACCTCTTCCGGTACGTTTTTACGCTGAAGCTTGTTTAGCGTGTCGAGCGCATCCTCGGCGGATCGAGCCAATTCGTGGGCAACGACCTCGACCATCAGACCTACGCCGGCCATCGCGACCATCTGATCGGTATCCTGCTCGAGCTCGAGAATCCGTTCCCGCGCTTCTGCGGCATACCGGGAAAATTCTTCACGCATCTCTTCAAACTCGGCGACGATCTCTCGCTGGTCTTCATCGGCCGATCTGGCGAGCGCGCGAATTGCTTTCTTCATCCGCTGTTCGAGGGCTTTCGTACGGGTCGGGTCCGTCGGCACTCTCGGCTTGTTTTTCTTGAAAGCGTTTTCGACGCGCTTCATTTCGTCGCGTAGCCTGTCGACAGCGAGCTGTATCGCCTCTTTGAGAACCGCTTCTTCTGGGGTGTGCCGCAAACCCTCTCGGTTGGTTTGGTCGATTAGATGCGGATTGCTGAAGCGGCCAATATCTACCTGTCCGACAAACTGAATCCGATTGAGCGCATAGCCCTTGGCGCGCAGAGCTGTGCGATCGAGTTCGAGCCAGTCATCATCTTCGGTACCATAGGGATAGACCCTGAACCCGTCGCGATAGAGCCGCACTCCCATCCATTGGTCGAGCAATTTGCGCAAAGCCTGGTAATCGCCTGTACTCCGGCCCTTTCGCAGCGTTGCGCGATTGAACCAATAGAGTTCGAAATTGAAAGGTCCGACGTCAGTCAGTGCGGCTGCGTTTACATCACGCTTGTTTTCCCGGCTGCGTTTTTGACGCAGGCCGACCAGTGCGGCGAGCAAATCGTCGAATTTCAATGTCTCGATCTGGTGCTCGACGGGATGCTCGAACCCAAGATTGACGAGCTCCATTCGCAGCGTGAGTTCGGGAGAGCCGTCCCGGATCTTATACTCACCCTTGAGGGTCGCGTGGGCATGAGAAAGGAAATTTTTGTCAAGCCGGGCAAAATTGATGCGCTCGCCGTTCCAGAAAATGGCAATGCGGTGGCGTTTGGGCTTTCCAATCGGGTTGGCAAGCAACGAAAAATCATCAACGGCAAGCCGTTCAACACGGTTGCGATCCCAATTGGCCTTTAGCCTGCGGACGCGAATGTCAGTCCCGCTGTAGTCCGGTTGCGGCTTCTCTCCGCCCACGCGCGGTTCGATCGTGACATCCTCGATCATCTTTTGCGGATCTTCGAAGTCGGTCCAATCGATGTCCAAGATGTTGAAGGTCTCGTCTTCTTCACGGGCGGTTCGAACTGTCAGCCGGTCGCCAAGACGCATTGCGGAGAGCCGGCCTATGCCTTTCTCGCCCAAATACGGAGCTTCGCTGACACCGTCTTCAAACGCAGTGTCAACTTCTTCTTTGCGCGATTTGGTTCCGAGAACCAGAAACACGGTTTCGAGCTGTTCCAAGGACATGCCCGACCCGGTGTCAGAAACCGTTACCTGGTTGAGCACATCAATCTCTTCTAGCGCAGCATCGTATTCGTCGAGATCGTCGATATCCTCGAGAAATTCGATCGCCCTATCGTAAAGCTTGCCTGCATCGCTGAAGAGGCGGGCACGGGTTTCATCGAGCAGTTCGGCAAGCGCTTCCTCGAAATCGAACTCATCTTCCGCATGATTGCCATTGTCGGGCATATTTCGCAGGCGGTTCACGGTATGGCGCAACTCGAGATAGTCCCTGCGGGCGAGGACAACCTTGAATTTGATCGTGACGCCGTCCTTCGTCCCTGCGTCAACACCGTTCTTGATAAGCTCATAGAATGCGATCGCGTCGGAGCTGATGAGCTCTGAGCCGAGCTCAAGAACGGTGCGGGCCGAAACCTTAAACATCACGGGCACATAGAACGGAAATGGTAAAATGACAGTATTCTAATTTTGGCATCTCAAGCATGCCCCCGGAACCAAGGAAAGTTGATTTGTCGACATCATAGACTGCAAACTTGAGCCTCGATATTTGTAGGCTTCGTCATTTGTGACAGACGAGACAGCCGCTGTCCTCGTCCGCAAGCATCTGTTCCACCGTCCTATCGGTGATCCGTGCTCTCAGCGAATTTGGCATTCTGCGAGCGAGCGCCTGTGCCTTGCGCTCTTCATGATTGCGCTCGATCTCGGCAACCCGCTCCGGCCGCGCCAGTTCTTCGAGACTTTCGTTCTGGGTCCAGGTGAACGGTGAACCGTGCTCGATGGCTGATTTCTCGTAACGCTTGGCTTCCTCGAAGGCGTCCGGGTGCTCGCGCATCAGCCGCACCCATTCGATCTTCTGCTGGTAAAAGCAGAATGTGCAACCGCTGCGAGAGCGCCAGCGATAGTAATCCGGTAGGCCAAGCCCGGAGTTTTCCAGCAGGCCGATGACCGAAGCCTTGTCGAGGCCGGCCTCCCTCAATGGGAAATGGACGTGCATGTTGGGGTGGGTTGCGATCATTCCCGAGCGGCTCGGCTCGTCGGCCCGGATCGCGACATAGGAATGCACCTCCACGCCTGCGTCGAGATGCGGTTTGAGCCACTTCTGGAACGGCTGAATCTTGAGCTGCCGCGTGCACCAGCGGGTACGCGGGGAAGGCAGGAAGTGGCCGTATTCGGCTAGCCAAAAATCGAAATCCCGACCAGGGTTGAGCATTTCAATGGTCTTGCCAAGGAAGCCCTCAAGGCGGCCGAGATAATCGTAGACCTCGGGTAGCTCCTTGCCGGTGTCAGTGAAGAAATACCGCACATCGATGTCCGGACGGTGATCGCGCATCCAGACCGCGAGGGCAGCGCTGTCTCGTCCGCCGGACAGACCCAGAACATGCATCGCCTCGCCGGTCACGCTTCCTTCTCCGCGCTGATGGGCACAGTGACATCGCGCTCGCCGTCATCCTCGATATGACGCTGCGCGAGCTCCGCGATCACGGCGAGCACCATATCGGGCTCGAGCTGTGCGGCGTCGAGCGTCTTGCCGATCTCGTCGAGAAGTGGCCCTAGGCGCTTCTGCGCCTCGGTTGCAATCTGTGCTCTGCGAACGACGCTTCGTTCGGTCGACCCGACACCCGCCATCACCATCACCGCGGTCTGGGTCGGTTGCTGGTCGCTGTCGCCGAACAGTTCCACGCGGCGGAACCGGTAGGCGTATTCCGACAGTTGCATCGCCGCCCGGCTCGGCTCGAGATCGTGCCACGTCGTCACCGGCTTGCCCATCACGAGACCGCAAATTTCCGCCATGCTTTCCGTCGACCCATCGAACTCGGCCAGCCTCGTGATGAAGCCTCGAAGCTTGAGGTCGTCTCCCCCATGCCCCGCTATTCGCTTGGCTCGCTCCACCAACTCGGCGAGATTTCCTGCGTCGCGATGTTTCAGGCCCTCCAGCATCCGGGTTTTCAGATCCTCGATCATGTCTGGGTAAGCGTGATCAAGTTCGCTGAGGACCGTGCGCAGCGCACGTGCGGTGCCTTCGCCTGAAGCCTCGAGCGCTTCGGGTATGTCGACGAAGAGGAACTGGTAGGGATCATCCGCATCGAGCAACAAGCGGCGCACATCGATCGCTTGCTTGGAGAGTGTGGCTTGCGCCTTGCGGGACCAGTTGGGAAGGCTGTACGCAAACTGCACGAGCGCCTGTGCTATATCGAGCGGCTCCTCCGATGGCGCCTCTTCGACGAATTCGCTCGCGACGGCGGCAAACTCCTTCAGCGCGACCGCATTCGCGGCATCGGTCGGAACCGATCTCAGCGCAATATGTTCGGGGTCCTGCAGCAGAAGATCCATGACCAGATCGGATATGGCCGGCTGGAAGGCCTCTTTCGCATAGACCGCGGTGCTGTGACGGCGCGAGAAAAGATAGGTCACGATTAACAGGGGCATCACGCCTTGCTGCACGCCGTAAGGCGGCTCGCCCCACGCCCGGTAAATGTCGGCAACACAAACCTGCTCGCCGGCTTCGAGCAGGTCATCGGTCAGCGACCAGAGAGGGGCGAAGGTGCTGGTCTCGCTGGGCGGAACGAAGTCCCACCGCTCGCCTTGCCGGACATAGAGACCCGCGCGTTCCAGAACGGTAACCGCTAGGCCCTTCTCGGCCGGATAGCCCTTGATCCCGAAGTGCTGCTCGCCGCGGCCCACTACGATAGCATGCAACAGGGCTCGCAACGCCGCATTGGAATTGCTCGAAGGCCGCCGACGATTGATGAGTTCGGAATGCACGATCGGAGCCTGCCGGAAAGTCCGCCGGGCGATATCGCTTGCTGCTTGCGACAGGCCATAGGAAAGCGACTGCAAATCGAGCGGCTTACCAGTGTCGAACCAGTGCGCGCGCTCGAAACCGTCTCTCAAGAGACCTTCCAGCTGCGCGGACAAATGGGCAATGCGGGCATCGATCTCGCGCCTGGCGGCTGCATCTCCGGCCAGTTCGGGGCTTTCGTTGCGCACGTCGCGCGCGGCTTCGAGCTCGATCGCTGTTTTGCGAATGTCCGCACTGTTCGATGCAAGACCGACAATTACGGGCAGACCGTGCCGATGCTCCGTGCGCGAGACTTCGATCAGGCTCGCCTCCGCTTGGTCGGGATCGACGTCGATCCCAGGCAGAAGCAGCAGGAACTTGCCAGCAGCCCCGGCGCTAACCCGAACGTCTTTCGGACCAAGCCCTTGCGGCGCCAGTTCGCCGATTTGTGCGTCGAACCAGCGCGGCGTGCCATATTCGGCGTAATGCCGTTTGGCCAGAATCGGCTGCAGCGAGGCGAGATCGTTCAGCGACGCTATCTCGAGCCGCCCGCGTTCGGCGATGCGGGCCTCGATTTCGCCCTCGATGTCGAAATCGCTGCCGGCATAGATTGCATAGGCGCCCAGATGACGACGGTAGACAAGCGCCGAAATCTTGACGAGATCGGCAAGCTGATCTTCGACGTCGGCATCGGAATGACCGAGGCTTGCCGCGATTGTCCGGGGCGAGGCTGCCAGTCCCGATCCATTGCTGAACAGATCGATGACCGCTACGGTCTTCGCGATCTGCAAGCGCAGGTGGGTGCCGTCGCGGCCCGCCCTCGCTATCGCTTCTGCGGCCTGTGCCCAGCGATGGCCGTCGGGCGAAGCCATGATCGCGGGCTCCAGATTGACCTGCAGATAATCCCAAAGTTCTGCCGGTCTGAAGGTTTTTCCTGAGGCGAGCGTCGTGCGCTGAAGAAATTCGGTGAAGCCGCTGGGTTCCGCTGAGGCAAGAAAACCGAACAGGCTGCGTTCGTTCTGGCTGAAGCGCCGCCGGGTGATCGGTCCAAGCAGCGCTGCCGCCGCAGGGTTGAGAGGCCAGCAATCGTCGAGCCTCTCCGCAAGATCCTTGGGCACACCTGGTCGCCGTTCGGCAATCTCGCTGGCAACAATAGCGGCAATCGGATGCGACTGAGGGTGCGAACGCTCTGTCGTGACGGCACGCCCGACCAATTCGATCACCTCGTCGACCGCCGTAATGATCGGGACATCCGCAAAGCGGCCCTGAATCTTGCGCCATTCGTCCTGGACGCTCTGGCCAAGACGATCCGCATAGCGCTCGAAAGCCTGGTGCAGTACGCCCACGACGATAAGCCTTCCCTCGCTGCGATTGGCGGCCTCTGCGAGATCCTGGAAGAAATGGATGTCGATGGCGTGGTCGGCAGCACCTTCCAGATATTTGCCCAGCTCATCGACAATGACGAGCACTCCGCCCTTGGGACGCGCTTCAACCTCGCGCTGCAGCCGCTCGACGATATCGCGCCCGTCAGCAGCTTCCATCTTGGACCGCTTGGTCCGCGCGTGGCCCGGCTCGCCAGCGATTGCTGATGCGAGCGCTTCGCGCAGGTCGGCCACCGGATCGCCCCTCCGACCGCTCAGCGACACGCAGAGCCAGTCTTTGGGCGCACGCCCGAAAACGGCGGTTACTTCGGGCACATCGCCAAGGAGTTGTTTCGCTTCTTTGAAGGCAGGTCCGCGCCCGAGCGAGTAGGAGGCAAGCGCGAGCGCGAGGCTCGACTTGCCGCCGCCATAAGGGCCCGTCCATGTGAACGCGCCCTGGCCGTTTGTCGCGAGGCGGAGCGTGGTGGTCAACGCATCGCGCGCCGATCCTTGCAGTACATAACCGGACAGGGGGTCGGCCTGGCCAAAATCGGCGTCGATTCTGACCGATCGCTGGTAGCGCGGCGCGACCGAAACATGGTCTGCGAGGTAGGTCTGGGTCATGCCGCGAGCGCCTTGGTGTGCGGATAGGCGCTGGCGATAAAGGAGGCCGGATCGGGCAAGCTTTCTCCCCGCCTTGCAATCGCGCGCACGCCTGCGCTGTCGGTCCACAGAAAGGCGCCCTTGGCGACCCTTTCGATATCGACAAGCCGGTCGATCAGCGCATCCTCGTCTAGCTTGAAGATCCGCCCCGGCGATCCGGGCTCGTATACCAGCGTATCGATGGCGAGCGTTGCTTGCTCGGGTGCACGCCTTGCCCAGAAATCTGCAAGCGCAAAAAGGAAGATACCGTTGGGCAAGCCGGGCTTGGGCCCATGGCGGAAAGCGAACGATCGCGATGACACTTCGCGCATAAGGCCAAGTTCGCCAAGTACGGTTTCCACCTGATCGTCAACCGCGCCCGCGCCGACCTTGGCGACATAGGATCTGACAAAGCATTCCACGTCGCGCTTGATCGTTGTGGAGGAGGCCCGCGACCGGTCGAGTTGGGCACACAGCAGCCGGATCGGCTCGGCAATGCCGTCGCGGTCGAACCCGTGTGCATTCAGATGGTTGAACGCATAATACCATGTCGTCGCGCGCTCGAAATTGCTGGCGATCTGCCAATGGAGCAGCCATGTGGTCGCGAGGCTTTCCATGAATGGATCGAGACCTGTATCGCGGTCGAAGATGAGCTTGCCGAAGGACGTTGCCTTCAAGGCGCCGACACCCCGCTCCGGGTCTTCTTCAATGATTCGGCAAGTGAGCGCCCAATGCTTGATTGCCGCAACCATATTCTTGCCGACTCCGAACCGGATGATCCCTTCGTCCTTGTCGAAGGTATTTGGGGCCGGAGCCTCCGCATCCTCGCAGACCGCATCGTAAGCCTTGCGTAGCCACAGCCGCCTCAGCGGAAAGGTTTCATGTCCCGCGAAGCGCGTCTTCACGCCGGTTTGTCCAAGAGGGCCTCTGAGCATAGCTTTTTCCTACTGGTGATTTCCCCCAGTTGGCAACCTCGATGCGGGCCCTGCTTGGAAATTTACGCTTCAGGCCGCTGCTCGGTAGGCTTTCTCGTGCGCGGCCAAGAGCGCACTGACGGCACGGTCGATATCGGCCTCGGAAGTGGTTCGGCCAATCCCGATGCGAACGGACGACGAAGCCTCGTCAAAGGAAAGCCCTTGCGCCAACAGGACGTAAGATGGCTCGATGCTGCCTGAGTTGCAGGCTGAGCCTGTCGATGCCGATAGTTCGCCGCGGGCATGCAAGAGGATGTCTTCCGCATTCACTCCCTCGGCCCTGAGGCTCGTGCAACCCGGGATGCGCTCGGCATGCGGATTGATAGTGAAAGGACATCCCTTCCTGGTGACCCGATCTTCTAAAAGTCTTTGTAATGATTGAATATGTGTGCGTGCCGACTGGCCGTGGCGCTCGTAAAGCCGCGCCGCCGCTGCAAGCCCGGCGCAAAGCGGAACCGGCACTGTACCGCTGCGTCCGAGAGGCTGCTGTCCACCGCCATCAAGCTGCGGAACGAGCCGTAACCGCGCGGCGCGCGACACGACAAGGCCGCCGATGCCTTTTGGACCGTAGAACTTGTGACCGGAGAAACTCAGCAGATCGGCACCGGTATGGTTGAAGTCGACATCGATCTTTCCGACGGTCTGCGCCGCGTCTGTGTGAAACAGGACACCTTGGCGATGACAGATTTCGGCAATCTCGCGCACGGGTTGAATGACGCCGGTTTCGTTGTTGGCGTGCATGACCGATACGAGCGCCGTGTCGGGCCTCAGGGCCTGCGCGATGGCTTCTGCGCGAACGCGGCCATCTGCCCCCGGTTTGACTTCGGTGACCTCGATCCCGGTTTTCACGAGCGAACGGGCGGCCTCCAGCACGCATTTGTGCTCGATCGATGACACCACCAGATGGTTTCCGCGTCGTTCGGCTGAGCTCATAACACCTTTGATGGCGAGGTTGTTCGCCTCGGTTGCTCCGCTGGTGAAGAGGATTTCGTCCTCCCCGGCTCCGAGCAGCGCCGCGAGCGCTTCGCGCGATCGTTCGACAATTTTCGAGGCCTGCAGGCCATGCGCATGATCCGAATGCGGATTGCCCCAGTCATGGCTCATCGCGTCCGTCATCGCATCGATGACCGAGGGATCGACCGGAGTTGAGGCCATGAAATCGAGATAGGCGGGGCCGGGTCTGCGCAAGGAACAACCTTCATTGAAATCGGTGCACCGATAAGACCAAACCTGGCCTGGCAAAGCAACCACGATCGCGCGGTGTTCGAGCCTGAATGGCGACGCCCTCCCGATTTGGCCTTGCCTTTTATTTCTTATTCTTCGCCTTTCTACGCCGATTGCAGATCACTGTTGCCCGAGGGCAAAGTAATGTCTTTTTGATCTGCCTCGCGAACGCAGCCGATGGTCGGTTGCCGCATCCGAGGCAGTCCATGAGCGTCATCCCCCTTCGATCCGAAGTCTCATCGCGCGGCGCGCGCATGCTGCGCACTGCGCTTGGCGGCGACATCGCCCGCTGGCTCGACGAGCCCGATGTCATCGAAGTCATGCTCAACCCCGACGGGCGTCTCTGGGTGGACCGGTTGGGCGAGGGTCTCGCGGCGAGCGAATGTCTGATGAGCGCAGCCGATGGCGAGCGGATCATCCGGCTGGTCGCCCATCATGTCGGCGCCGAGGTGCATGCAAGCGTACCGCGTGTGTCCGCCGAACTGCCGGAAGGCGGCGAGCGCTTCGAAGGTCTGCTGCCACCGGTGGTTGCCGCCCCGAGCTTCGCCATCCGCAAACCAGCCATCGCGGTGTTCTCGCTGGCCGATTACGTGACGACCGGGATCATGAGCAAATGGCAGGCCGAAGCGCTTGCCGGTGCGGTCGCTGCGAGAAAGAACATTCTGGTCGTCGGCGGCACCTCGACCGGCAAGACGACGCTCACCAATGCGTTGCTCGCCGAGGTCGCAGCCACGTCCGACCGTGTCGTCCTCATCGAGGATACGCTGGAGCTGCAATGTGCAGCGCCCAATCTGGTATCGCTGCGAACCAAGGACGGCGTTGCGACTTTGTCCGATCTTGTCCGGTCGGCGCTGCGCCTGCGGCCCGATCGCATTCCCATCGGAGAGGTGCGCGGTGCCGAGGCGCTCGATCTGCTGAAAGCCTGGGGCACCGGTCATCCAGGCGGGGTCGGCACGCTTCACGCCGGCTCGGCGCTTGGCACACTGCGGCGGCTCGAACAGCTTATCCAGGAAAGCGTGGTCACCGTGCCGCGCGCGCTGATCGCCGAGACCATCGATATTATCGCCGTGCTTGTGCGCGACGGCACCGGGCGGCGCCTTGCCGAACTCGCCGAGGTGCGCGGACTCGATGCCGCGGGCGAATACGTCCTCGCACCCCTTCCATCCACAACAGGAGACCATTCGTGACCCATATCTTTTCGCGGGCGCGACCGCGCCTGTCCGCTTTGATCGTTGGGAGCGTCATTGCGCTGGCATTTGCGGCGCCCGCCCAGGCCGCCGGCTCGTCGATGCCGTGGGAAGCGCCGCTCCAGGCGATCCTCGAATCAATCCAGGGCCCGGTCGCCAAGATTGTCGCGGTGATCATCATCATCGCCACCGGGCTGGCGCTCGCTTTCGGGGATACATCGGGAGGCTTCAGGCGCCTGATCCAGATCGTCTTCGGGCTTTCGATCGCCTTTGCCGCGTCCTCCTTCTTCCTTTCGTTCTTCTCCTTCGGCGGCGGAGCGCTGGTCTGATGGACAGCGGTCAATCTCCTCTGCCGAACGGCTTTGCTGTTCCAGTTCACCGGGCGCTGACCGAGCATATCCTGCTCGGCGGTGCGCCGCGCGGGCTCGCTATCGCCAATGCGACGTTGGCGGGCGCAATCGGACTGGGTCTGCAGCTGTGGATCGCAGGCGCCGCGTTTTTCGCGCTCGGCCACATGGTCGCGGTCTGGGCCGCCCGGCACGATCCGCAATTCGTCGATGTCGCGCGGCGGCATCTGCGGTTCCCCGCACATCTGCAGGTCTGAGCCATGCTGTCCCTGCGCGAATATCGAAACAAGGCCGACCGGCTTGCGGATTTCCTGCCATGGGCGGCGCTCGTCGCCCCCGGCGTTGTGCTCAACAAGGACGGCAGCTTCCAGCGCACCGCCCGCTTTCGCGGGCCGGATCTCGACAGTTCGACTCCTGCCGAACTGGTTGCCACGACCGCTCGATTGAACAGCGCGCTGCGCCGGCTCGGGTCGGGCTGGTCGATCTTCGTCGAGGCCGTGCGCCGTCCGGCACTTGATTATCCCGTCTGCGCCTTTCCCGATCCGGCTTCGGCACTGGTCGAACGCGAGCGCGCCGCGCAGTTCGCAGAAGAGGGCGCGCATTTCGAGAGCCGCTATTTTCTGACCCTCCTATGGATGCCGCCAGCCGAGGATGCCGCGCGGGCTGAAAGCTGGCTCTACGAAGGAAGGGCCGAGAAAGGCGTGGATCCGCGCGAGCTTCTCGAGGGCTTCGCCGATCGGACCGACCGGCTGCTGCGCCTGTTCGAAGGGTTCTTTCCTGAGGTCCAATGGCTCGATGATGGCGAGACCCTGAGCTATCTTCACAGCTGCATCTCGACGCGACTGCACGATGTACGCGTTCCCGAAACCCCGATGCATCTCGATGCGCTGCTTGCCGACGAGCCGCTGACCGGCGGTCTCGAACCGCGCCTGGGTGCGGCCCATCTGCGGACACTGACCGTGATCGGCTTTCCGAGCGCGACATTCCCCGGCCTGCTCGATGAACTCAATGCGCTAGGCTTTGCCTATCGCTGGTCGACGCGGGCAATCATGCTCGACAAATCCGATGCGACGAAGCTGCTTTCGAAAATTCGCCGCCAGTGGTTCGCCAAGCGCAAATCGGTCGCCGCGATCCTCAAGGAAGTGATGACCAACGAGGCTTCGGTGCTGGTCGACAGCGATGCCGCCAACAAGGCCGAGGATGCCGATGCCGCGCTGCAGGAGCTGGGCGCCGACCATGTCGGGCTCGCGCTGGTCACCGCGACCGTTACGGTGTGGGACGAGGAACCGGCGCTTGCCGCCGAGAAGCTGCGGCTGGTCGAAAAGGTCATCCAGGGCCGCGATTTTACCTGCGTGACCGAAGGCATGAATGCGATCGAGGCCTGGCTCGGATCGCTGCCCGGCCATGTCTACGGCAATGTTCGCCAGCCCCCGATCTCGACGCTGAACCTTGCGCATATGATGCCGCTTTCGGCTGTCTGGGCCGGACTGGAACACGATGCGCATTTCAACGCGCCGCCGTTGTTTTACGCCAAGACCGAAGGCTCGACCCCGTTCCGGTTTTCGCTTCATGTCGGTGACGTCGGACACAGCCTCGTCGTCGGTCCGACCGGGGCGGGCAAATCGGTCTTGCTGGCAATGATGGCGTTGCAGTTTCGCCGCTATGCCGGGTCGCAGATTTTCGCTTTCGATTTCGGTGGCTCGATCCGTGCGGCCGCGCTCGTGTGCGGCGGCGATTGGCAGGATCTGGGATCGAGTCTTTCCGAGGACAGCGACGAGCCAGTCCTGCTGCAACCGTTGGCGCGGATCCATGAGCCGGCACAGCGCAACTGGGCCTCGGAATGGCTTCAGGCGATCCTCGCTGCGGAGGGCGTCGCACTCGATCCGGAAACCAAGGATCATCTGTGGTCGGCGCTGAGCTCGCTGGCGAGCGCGCCGGTCGCTGAGCGCACGCTCACCGGGCTTGCTGTCCTTTTGCAATCGCAGGCATTGAAGCAGGCGCTTGCCCCCTACTGCGTCGGCGGGCCGTTCGGACGGCTCCTCGATGCCGAGAGCGAACGGCTGGGCGAAGCGAGTTTCCAGGCGTTCGAGACCGAAGGGCTGACCGGATCGGCGGCTGCGCCTGCCGTGCTGTCCTATCTGTTTCACAGTATCGAAGGCCGCCTCGACGGCTCGCCGACGCTCATCATCATCGATGAAGGCTGGCTGGTGCTCGACAGTCCGGCCTTCGCCGCGCAATTGCGCGAATGGCTCAAGACCCTGCGCAAAAAGAATGCGAGCGTCGTTTTCGCCACTCAAAGCCTTGCAGATATCGAGACCTCGGCGATCGCGCCCGCGATTATCGAAAGCTGCCCGACGCGAATCTTCCTGCCCAATGACCGGGCGGTCGAACCCCAGATTTTGAGTATCTATCGCCGCTTCGGGCTGAACGACCGCCAGATTGAAATCCTCAGCCGGGCAACGGCCAAGCGCGATTATTACTGTCAGTCCTCTCGCGGTAATCGCCTGTTCGAACTGGGCCTTGGCGAAGTGGCGCTCGCCTTTGCCGCCGCTTCTTCCAAGAGCGACCAGCTCGCCATGTCCCGCATCATCGAAGAGCATGGTCGGAGCGGCTTTGCCGTCCACTGGCTCAGGTATCGCGGCCTCCACTGGGCCGCCGAATTGCTCGGCAGCGATGCGCACTCTTCCGACCCCCCAAACCCATCAGAAGGAGACCTGAAGTGACCTCTCGAAAAATCGTCCGCAGCCTGGCCATGGGCACCGCGCTCGCCTTGGCGAGTACGAGCGCCTTGGTATCAACGCCTGCACACGCCCAGTTCGGCGGGATCGTTTACGATCCGTCCAATTACGCGCAGAACGTGCTGACTGCCGCGCGCACGCTCGAGCAGATCAACAACCAGATCCGCATGCTGCAGAACCAGGCGACGTCGCTCATCAACGAGGCGAAGAACCTTCAGAGCCTGCCGCTGACGATCGTGCAGCCCCTGCAGGACCAGATCCTGCAGACCCAGCAACTGCTGAATGAAGCCCAGCGCATCGCCTACGATGTCCGCACCATCGAGGGCGCTTTCGACCAGCATTACAAGAACGTACCGCTCGGTGCCTCGCAGCGGGCGATGGTCGAAGGCGCCGAGGCGCGCTGGCAAAACAGCGTGGTGGCTTTCGAAGATGCCCTCAAGGTCCAGGCGGGCACGGTTGCCAATATCGAAGGTTCGCGCGAAGCGCTCGGCAGCCTCGTTTCCGCAAGCCAGTCCGCCACGGGCGCCTTGCAGGCAGCACAGGCTGGCAACCAGCTGCTGGCATTGCAGGCCCGCCAGCTGGCCGACCTGACCGCCACGATCGCCGCTACTGGCCGGGCGCAGGCGCTCGATGCCGCCGAACGCGCGGCGGCCAAGGCACAGGCGCGCGAGCAGTTGAGGCGGTTTCTCGCTATTCGTCCGCGCTATCTGCCCGGCGGATCGGACTGATCCGCGATGGACACCAAGCTCCTCGCGCGCATCGGTGCCGTTGTGTTCGTCGGTCTCGCCATCGCGACGACGATCGTCCAGCTGCGCGAGGAGCCCGCGCCGGTGCGGCAAGCTGACCGGCGCATATGGGTGCCCGACGGTGATCCGCTGCCAGCACAGCTGAGGGCTTGCGCTCAAATGGGCGAACTGGCGCTGTCCTCGCCCGATTGCCGCGCGGCCTGGGCCGAAAAACGCCGCCGCTTCTTCGGCGTCGATCACCCCGAGGCTTATTCCGGGATCGGCGACAGGGCGCTGCCTGAGTCCTTTTCCCGCGAAGCGAGAGGAGAGAACTGACATGGGCGGCACCGGTGTTGTCGATCGCTTCCTCGCGATCTTCTCGCAATATATCGACAGCGGCTTCGGGCTGCTTTCTGGCGAGGTCGCCTTTATCGCGACCACGCTGATCGTGATCGATGTCACGCTCGCCGCCCTGTTCTGGAGCTGGGGCGCGAACGACGACATCATCGCCCGGCTCGTCAAGAAGACGCTTTTCGTCGGAATCTTTGCCTACATCATCGGCAACTGGAGCGCGCTCGCCAATATCGTGTTCAACAGCTTTGCCGGGCTAGGCCTGAAGGCGAGCGGCTCGGGGCTTGGCGCGAGCGATCTGTTGCAGCCGGGACGGGTGGCGCAAGTAGGCATCGATGCCGCCTGGCCGCTCCTCGAATCGATTGCCGATTTGATGGGCTATGTCGGCTTCTTCGAGAATTTTCTGCAGATCATCATCCTGCTGGTCGCCTGGGCGATTGTCATCATCGCCTTCTTCATTCTCTCCATCCAGCTGTTCGTCACCCTGATCGAGTTCAAACTGACGACCTTGGCGGGTTTCGTGCTCATTCCCTTTGGACTGTTCGGCAAGACCGCCTTCCTTGCCGAACGTGTGCTCGGCAATGTGGTCTCCTCGGGGATCAAGGTTCTCGTTCTCGCCGTCATCATCGGCATCGGTTCGACGCTCTTCGCCGAATTCACCGGCGCCATCCCCGGCGAGCCGACCATCGAGGATGCGCTGGCCATCGTGCTCGCCAGCCTCACCCTGCTTGGTCTGGGCATTTTCGGGCCGGGGATCGCCAATGGCATTGTCGCGGGCGGTCCGCAGCTCGGTGCAGGCGCTGCCGCAGGCACCGCGCTTCTTGCAGGCGGTGCTGCGGTTGGCGGCGTGGCCGGTGCCAAACTTGCGGGCGGCGCGGTCGCCAGTGCTGCCTCTTCCGTCGCGCGAGGCACCTCGCGCGCTGCCGGAGGTGCGACCATGGCCTATGCCACCGGTTCGGCGGGCAAGAGCGGCGGCGCCGCGGTTGCAAGCGGAATGGCGGGTGTTGGCCGCGCAGCAGGCGGTGCCGCCATGTCGCCGCTACGCAAAGCGGCAGACAGCGCCAGGAGCAATTTCCGCGACGGGGCGCGTGCGTCGGTCGGGAACATGGGTGGCCGCATCGTGCCCGCTCACGGTGCTTCGTCACCGGATCCGGAACAGACGAACGGCCCGCCGGCCTGGGCGCGGTCCATGAAGCACAGGCAGAGCCTGGGGCACTCGGCCTCGCTTGCCGCGCACACCGTGCGCTCCGGTGATGGCCACGGTGCAGGCGCTTCCATCGACACCAAAGAGAAGGATTAGCTTTCAATGTTCAAACGGCCTTCGATCCGCTACGCAAAAACGCCTCAAGCAGAGACGCCCTACCAGCGCGCGGCGCAGGTCTGGGACGAACGCATCGGTTCCGCGCGCGTCCAGGCAAAGAGCTGGCGCTACGCCTTTTTCGGCGCCCTCGGCCTGTCGGCAGCGCTGACGGGCGGGCTCGTGTGGCAGAATGCGCGCGGCACCATCGTGCCCTGGGTGGTCGAGGTCGATAGGCTCGGCGAGGCCCGCACCGTCGCTCCTGCCGCTGCGGATTACGAGCCGACCGATCCGCAGATCGCCTTTCACCTCGCCCGGTTTATCGAGCATGTCCGCGCTATCCCCGACGATCCGATTGTGGTGCGCGAGAACTGGCTCAGAGCCTACCAGTTCGCCAGCGACAAGGGCGCCTTGGCGCTCAACGATTATGCGCGGGCCAACGACCCGTTCGCGGCAATCGGCCGCGAACAGGTTGCGGTCGATGTCACCAGCGTGATCCGAGCCTCGCCGCGCAGCTTCCGCGTGGCCTGGGTCGAGCGGCGCTACCGCGACGGCGCGCTCGCCGAAACCACTCGCTGGACCGCTATCCTCGGCGTTGCCGTCCAGCCTCCCAGAACGCCCGACGCGCTCACCAGCAATCCGCTCGGGATCTTCGTCACCTCGATCAACTGGTCAAAGGAGCTTGGCTGATGACGCACTTACTTCAATTCTCCCGTCCGGCGCTGCTCGCAGCCGGCGTTCTACTCCTTGCCGGATCGCCCGCGTCAGCGACGCCTGCGCCGCAGGCCCGGGCCGCATCGCGGGCGATCACCGCCTTCGACCTCGCCGATGCATCCCGCCTTGTTCAGGCCATTGCATATGCCAACACCCCCTCGCGGCAGGCCTCCCCCACTGCCGCGCGCCGCTCCCCTGCCTCTGACCCCGCCCCTGATCCTCAGAGCCATGTGGGAGCGGCGAACGAGGCCGCCAGGATCGAACCGGACAATGCCGGATTTGACAATGCCATCCAGCGCTATGCCTATCGCGAAGGTGCGTTGTTCCAGGTCTACGCCAAACCCGGGCAGGTGACCGACATCGCCTTGCAGGAGGGCGAAACGCTGGTCGGCCCCGGGCCGGTCGCTGCAGGTGATACCGTGCGCTGGATGATCGGCGACACGCTGAGCGGCTCGGGAGCGACGCAGCGGGTGCATATCCTTATCAAACCGACGCGGCCCGACATCGCCACCAATCTGGTCATCAATACCGACCGCCGCACCTATCATATCGAACTGCGCGCCAATCCGGACATCTATATGGCCTCGGTCAGCTGGTCCTATCCGGCAGACGAACTGATCGCGCTGCGCCTTGAAGAAGAGCGAGCGGCGCGAGCCACACCAGTCGCCGACGGGTTCACGCTTGAGGCGCTCAATTTCGAGTACCGCATCTCGGGTGCCAAGCCTGACTGGCGCCCGCTACGGGTCTTCGACGACGGACAGCGGACCCTGGTCGAGTTTCCACCCGATATCGCCCAGGGCGAAATGCCCCCGTTCTTCGTGGTGGGCGCGGATGGCGCAGCCGAGCTAGTCAACTACCGGATCGCCGGGCGCTATCTCATCGTCGACCGCCTCTTCCACAAGGCCGAACTGCGCCTCGGTACCGGTCGCAGACAGGTCCGCGTAAAGATTGAAAACCGCAAGCGGGGGCGGTCGTGAACGAGGAAAGCAAGACCGAGCCGCCACCCGATGCCGAAAGCATCGTTCAATTGCGCGGGGAAGGACCGCGCGTGGTCAGGCTCTCGCGCAAGGCTATCGGCATTGCCAGCGCCGCGGGTCTGGCCGTGCTTGGCGGTATACTGCTCTACGCCCTGCAACCGGCTTCGCAGGATTTTGGCGAAGAGCTGGTCAACACCGAGGGGATTGCTGTGGCAGACGGACTTGCCACTGCCCCGGCAGACTATTCGCAGGTTCCGAGGTTAGGGCCGCCGCTGCCGGGCGATCTCGGTCAACCGATCCTCGAGGCTCAGGATCGCGGGGCAGTTGCCGCGCTTCCACCGGTCGGCGCCCCGCCTCCGACACCGTCACAGCGGGCGGCGCCGAGCCCCGAGGATATGGCGCGCGAACGCTTAGAACAGGAACGCGAGGCGGCGCGCGGCAGTCGCCTGTTTTTCGGCGGCGGGACACCCGCCGCCAATTCCGGTCCGGCAGCTTCGGGTGCTGGGCCGCAACCCCCAGCACCAGGTCAGCCAACCGTCTCGACCGCGCGGCCGAGTTTTCTCGAACGGCCTGCCGACACGCGGACAGCGTCTTTGCAGCGGCTCGAGGCGGTGCCATCTGGCGCGCTGCTTCAGGCCGGGTCGATCATTCCGGCAGCGCTGATTACCGGTATCCGATCGGACCAGCCCGGCCTGGTGACTGCGCAGGTGACCGAGAATGTCTATGACAGCCTGACCGGGCGGCACCTTCTGATCCCGCAAGGTGCGCGCCTGATCGGTGAATACGAGTCCGATGTCGGATTCGGCCAACGCCGGGTGCTGCTGGCCTGGACCAGGCTTATCCTGCCTGATGGTCGCTCGATTGTGCTCGATCGTCAGCCAGTTGCCGATCCCTCGGGCTATGCTGGACTGGAGGACGGCGTCGATTACCATTGGGGCGGTGTCGTCAAGGCGGCGCTCGTTTCCACTTTGCTCGGGATTGGCGGCGAACTCGGCGCAGGCGGAGATGATGACCTGCTGCGCGCTGTTCGCCGCGGCAGCCAGGACAGCATCAATCGCGCGGGCGAGCAGGTCGTTGCACGCGAGCTTGATATCCGCCCGACGCTGACGATCCGTCCCGGCTTTCCCGTACGCGTTCTGGTGACGCGCGATATTGTGCTGGAGGGTGGAGCATGACCCGGCTCAAGCTCTCCGACATTACCGATGGCAAGCCCGTCAAGCTGACGATAGAGATCCCTGCGCGGGTCCATCGCCGGCTGGTCGAATATGGGAACGTGCTCAATGGCGGCGTTTCAAAGGGTGCACCCGAGCCCGCAGCTCTGATCCCACCAATGATCGAGCGCTTCGTCGCCAGTGACCGGGATTTCGCCAAGGCACGCAGAAGAACGCATGCATCATCAAGTCGATAAGTTCTGAGACTGTCCGGACTTTTTCTGGTTTCTCTTAACCAGTATTGGATAAGAAATGTGCCAATAGGTAGAATTGCTCTGTATTCCTGTACATGATCGGCTCTACTGTCGGATCGGGAATTCAGGTTCCTCGCGACCGGGTGGCGATGCTCATGTCCAGGCTCCTCGCTAAAACCATCGATGCACTTGCCAACGAGTGCTTCCATCACCCGGTCGCACCTCGTTTGTCGGACTATCTGTTTATAATTCCATTATAAGTTGGCCCCATCTGGCCATGCTCTTCATGCTCTGACCGCGACGATTGGAGTCGCGATCAAAGCAGAGGAGTGATCAATGAAGGAACTCGACACAATCCAGAGAGAGATCATCGATCTCGGCAGCGCATCCGAGGAGACCAAGGGCGACGCCCTGTTCGACATCGATGTGAGCGGCGGTCGTTTGTCCTATGCCACCGGCATGGCTGACGACTGAAGCTCGCGAGGGGCGCGTGCCGGACCTGGCCGCGCCCCTTCTCCTCGTACAAACTTCATGGTCAATCCGGATCCCGAGGCTCTCGCGTGGTGCAAGGTGAGCGAACGTTTCATCTTTCTGGACATCGCGCGGGACCGCTATTTTGCGTTGGCGGACGGAGTGCAGCACGTGTTTCTCGAAAGGCTCGGCATCGAAGCCACGGTGTCCTGGCATCAGCCGCCACCACTGCCGCGCCCTGCGGCCTGGCTCGTCCCGCAGCGTGTTTCCCATGATATTGGTGAAGGACCTTTCCGGCTGGCCGATGTGGCCGCAGCTGTCTGGTCTCAGCGCCGGATCGAACATCGCCTTGCGCGGACATCATTCCAGACGGTCCTCGTTGAACTTCGCCACCTGACCGAGCAACGCACGCAGCGCCATTCCACCAAATCCCGGTCGGGTCCCACAGTACGTGCTTTCGAGCAAGCCCGCCTTCTGCGTTCGGCCGCAGACCGCTGTCTCCCGCGTTCGATCGCGTTGAAATTACGCCTCGCCAAGCTGAGACTGCGCACGCATCTTGTTATTGGCGTGAAGGACCGGCCGTTCGGTGCCCACGCCTGGGTCCAGCATGGCGACATTGTGCTGAATGACAGCTTGGAAGAAGTTCGGCGCTACACGCCGATACTGATAATTTGAAACAGGGCCGCTTCGTGCTTGCCGTCCCGCGTCGGCGTGGCGTCCCGCCGGTCGTTCGCAGAAGCGCAAGTCCTGACGATGTTTGCGATGATAATGCTTCATTCTGGACCAGCGATGACACTCCCGAAGCCAGTCTGGGAACGCACGGCTTCCTGATCGGGTGCGTCTTCTCTGCACAAACTGCCCGAACGGTCGACGCCGTCCCGCTACCTGAATCCGAGTCCGCCCAGGCCACCGCCATGCGGCTTGTTCGGAATTATTGGGGTGCCTACGTCGCGATCCTGCCTGATCCGGGGCGCCGCACTCTTGCGTTGCTGGTCGATCCCTCTGGCCTGTTTCCGGTCTACCGCAGAATGAGCCAGACGCATGTGGTGTTTGCGTCCGATACCTATCTGCTCGGAGAAGTTCTTGGAGATCGCCTCAAGGTCGACTGGGCCGCGCTCGCGTTGTTCCTTCGCTATCCCGAATTGCGGCAGAAGCAGACGTGCCTGGCGGGCGTGGAGGAGCTTGCCCCAGGTACGCTCCTGGTGACCGGCGGCACCCAGGAACTTGAGCAGCCGGTCTGGAGTGCTTCGGACTATCTTCCTCAAGGGCGCGCTCCGTCGTTGGGCGATGCTGCCGCAGAGCTGAGAGAACTGGCAACCCGGACCTGTGGTGCATGGACAGACCTGTTAGGACCCGTGGCTGTCGCCACCTCGGGCGGAGTGGATTCGTCCTTCCTGTGCGCCGCACTCGCCGCTGGCGACAGGGATTTTGGATGCATCACGCTGGCGACCTCCGACAGCAGCGGCGACGAAAGCGATTATGCCCGGCTGCTTGCCGATCATCTGGATGCGGATTTCACACGGCGGGTTTATGATCCGGCCTATTACCGTCCCACCGCATGTTCATCCGCGGGTCTTTCGCGGCCCGGTCGAAAGGGGTTTCTGACGGCGGTCGACGCCCTGCTCGCCGCGGGTTCTGCAGAGCTGGGAAAAGCCATCGTCCTAGATGGCAATGGCGGTGATAATCTCTTCTGTTTTCTCCATTCCGCAGCACCGATCGTAGACCGGCTGCGGAACGAGGGGCCAAGGGCGGCGCTTTTCGAAACTCTGCCAGACATGTGCTGTGTCACAGGTTGCGATGTTCCGACCATGCTGCGCGCGACCGGCAAGCGTCTGATGGGAGGCCATTCGAAACAGGATTGGGCGCCAGACAGCCGATTGCTTGCCGATGCGGCCATCTTGGAGGACTCACCCGTACCGTTGACGCCGTGGCATCGCCTGTCGACCTGGCGCCACCCAGGCAAACACGATCACCTCGCGCTGATCATGCGCGCGCAGCATCATGTACACGGCTTCGGTCCCGGGCCAGCGCGCTTCTCCCCGCTGATGAGCCAGCCCCTGCTCGAATTCTGCCTCGGCGTCCCCACCTGGGCCTGGGTGAAAGGCGGTCAGAACCGTGCGCTTGCCCGCGCAGCCTTCTCGGACCTGCTTCCTCGCAGCGTTCTCGATCGCACCTCCAAGGCGGGACCCGACAGTTTCATTCGAGGCGCCTTCGACAGTCATCGCGCCGTGCTTCGTGACCTGCTTCTCGACGGCTTACTGGCGGAACAGGGCGTGATTGATCGCGCAGCTGTCGAGCAGGCTTTCACGCTCGAAACATCGCGGCGCGGATCGATGGTCTACCGCCTGCTGGACCTCGTCGAGGCCGAGAACTGGTCGCGCTCATGGGGCTGAGCTACGACCATCCAAGCATCGTAGGTCCTCCCGGGCCGGCGCGCCATCCATTGCCAACCATCGCGCATATTGTCCGGCCTTTGCCGGGTCGCAATCGATCCGCTGCATCAACCAGAATTCGAACCATTCCACTGATCGCCGGTAGATTGCCTGACGGTGTGTGGGCTGCCACTTGATATGGGTCTCATCTTCCAGGACGTAGAGCTCAATCGGTCTCCCGCGGTGCGAGTAGGTCTCGAAAACATCGAGGCCCGCTTCATATTCACTGTCCCCGGTCTGGATCAGGATCGGCACATCGACATCATCGACATTGAGAATAAGCGACATCGGTTTCCAGAACTCTTCGCTACCCGGCTCGAAATGGCGGTATCCCATCGCCCGTACGAAATCTGTGAAGCGCGGACCTGCGGCGAGGGGGTAAGAATACATGTCTTCGCAGCAAGAGCCCATCGACGCGACCCGGAACAGCTCCGAATTGATCAGCGCCCACTGGACGGTCGACCCGCCATCGCTAAAGCCGCTTATGCCCATGCGTGCAGGATCAACCGCACCGGTATCTATAGCGAGCGAGATCGCAGTCTCGAGCGAGGAATGGACTCTGCGACGGTCAATCCAGTTTGCGCGGTTGGCGCGGGTGAGTTCTTCTTCGGTGGTCGCGCCAAGCGCCGCGGCAGAGAAGTCCGGACGGTCGAAACTGAGCACGGCGAAACCGCGGTTGGCCAGCGGATGGATGGGAACCTCGTCCCCGGTACCGCCGCGCAGGAACCCTACACTTGTATATTGCACGACGACCAAGGGATGACGTTGCCCGGCCTGGTGGTCCGGTGGCAGGACAAGATCGGCATAGCTTTGGGCCCCGAAAGCATTGCGGAACCTGAGGCGCTCAACGGTCCCGAAGGTCCTATCTTCAAGCTGCGGATTGGGATCGTGTACGAGGCGCTCTGCACCGGTGACGACATCGATTGCAACCAGACGGCGAGGCTGACCGAACCCTTCGCGGCCGCACAGCAATTCGCCGCCGACCACCATGCATCCGACCAGCGCGTCTTCGGTAAGCAGGGTTTGGCGCGGTTGCGCCTCGCCAAGCTTCCATCGCAGAATGGCGGTCTGACTGTTGGCCCAACCAGTAGCTTGAAGAGCGAGCAGCGAAGCTCCATCGCTAGCCCACCACAGCTCGCGAATCCCTTCGCAGGCCATTTGTTCGCAGACTATGCGATTGCCATCAGGCCACGCGACGACAAGCCTAGTGGGGCTGATCAGCCGCGTGGGCTCGCTCGGCTCGAGCCACGCCGCAACTCCGTCACCATTCTCGGCATAGGCGCGGGGTCTATCCGGGAGGCCCTCTGGCGCTTCGCCCGAGAGCAGGCGCGTTTCTTGCGAACTCGCGACCCGCACTTCGCCATCCGCCAGCGACACGTAGCTATAGTGCGTTTCGAGTTGTCCGGTCGGAATTGGCCGATCGGCGAATTGCGGCGAGAAACGCTCGTCGAACAAAAATCCTTCGGCCGCTTCGCGTGCGATAGCCTCTGACTGGATGCGTATCCCGGGACGCGTCGCGACTATCAGTGCAGTTCCGTCGTTCGTCCATGCGAAACTATCGACATTATCGGGAACGGCGGTCGCCTGTCGCGGTGGTACCGTTCGGTCAGGATCGACCAGCCATACCTGGGTCGAACCGTTCAGCCTCTTGAGATAGCCGATCTGGGAACCGTTCGGCGACCAGCGGGGCGGATTGGGCCTGTCCCATCCGCCCATAATCGCGGGGAAGTCGCGCAATCGGAAATCATCGCGGATGAATTCGCCGCCCCGGTCGACCTCGACGGCGGCACCGCTTCCGTCCATCGTCGCAATCATAAGCCTCTGGCAGTAGCCGTTGGCTTCCGGATTTGCGCGTTTTACGACGAAAGCGATGTGCTCGCCGTCGGGCGCTACACCGAAGGCCCGCGCAGCGCCGACCGGATTGGCGCGTCCGATGTCCGCCATCCTGACCTGGTCATCGAGCGTAAAGGCCCGCTGGCCACTGCCCGATAGATCCTCTGCCTCTTCGAAACCTGCACACGGATCCTCTTGCGGCGGCGGCAGGTCCACGCGCGGAACGATGGATTGGGACAGCGCTGCAGCGAGGGCCAGCGACATTACCAGTGCCTCCGGATTCCGAAAGCGATAAACCGTCCGATCGGGGAGTAGTTCGTCGAATCAAAAGGCGTATCGGTCGGGCCCGTCTGTCCAATGATCTCGGGTTCGTCATCGAACACGTTTTGCACGGTCAGCGACAATGTGAGTCCGGGGTTGCGCCCTTCGCCACCGATCACATCGTAGCTCACGCCAAGATCGAGTGTGGCGCTTGGCGACAGGCGTTCCGCCACGCCGAAGCGCGGATCTTCCAGTGCTCCTATATAATTGACTGCCGCATTGGCCTTGAAAGTGCCGGCTTCGAAACGGGCCACGCCTCGTGCGCGGAATTGCGGCGGATTAAAAATCGTCCCGGCGAGCTGAACCTGCGGTAGGTCGGAATTCAGGCGCTGGTTGCTGTCGAGCCAGCTGCCAGCGACTTCCAGGCCCAGTCTGCGCTGGTTACCGAGGTCGTGGTCCCACGAAATCCGCGCATCGATCCCTTCGACTGCCCAGACGGCGACATTGCGATTGCGGTTGTCGATGAAGGCTACGACATTGGCCGGATCATAGGGCGATCCGGAAAAATTTTCGAGGCCGAACAAAGAATTTTCGATCAGCCCGGAAAAGATTGCGGGATCGGGCGAGAAATCGATCAGGCTTGCATAACCCGGATCGCGAAAACCGGCGACAACCGATCCCGCAATCGGGCGAACCACCCGGTCGCGATAGCGAATGTCATACCAGGTGGCCGACACGAGCAAACCCGGCACTGACGGCGGACGATATTCGAAACCGGCTGTCCAGCTGCGCGCACGTTCCGATGTCACATCCGGGTTGCCGCCGCTTGTTACGAAGACGGTTTGCGGAGCCGTACCCGCGCCGAAGATCGACGCTGGCAGCACGATGGTCTGGTACGGAATGAACCTCTGGTAAAGCGTTGGAGCCTTGAACGATCTCGCCCAGCTTCCCCGTAGGGTCAAGCCTGGTGAGGGCGCGTAGACCAAGCCGATGCGCGGCGTGGTCTGGCTGTCGAGACCGGGATAGCTTTCATGACGAGCGGCCAGCGAAACACTTAGCTCATCGATACCTCCGATCGCATTGCGCGACGACACCAACGGGAGGAACAGCTCCCCATAGGCAAAGCGGGCCCGCTGCGCTTCGTCGAAAGCGATAACGAGATTGCCGCCTTCCGAGCGCGAGAAATCGAGCGAATTATCGCGCAAGCCAGCACCAATTGCGAGGCGCGCATCGCCTCCTGGCAATGCAAAGAGTGGCCCCTCCGCACCGGCTTCGAGCGATAGTACCTCGTTGCAAAAGCAGCCTTCGGTCACGCTTGTCGGACCAGACGGCCGTGTAAAGGTCGTGCGGTAGCGCGTCCTGTCCCGTCCAAAAACGCCGAGCACCGACAGCTGCCACGAAGATCCGATATCGACCTTGAGCGACGGTGCGAGCGTGTAGGATTCGACCACTGGATCTGCGGTCTGGCGGAGCGTGGAAGACCCGGTGATGCGAACCGAGCTGCGCCGCGAATAAAGTGCGTCCACGCTTGCCTCGATACCGGGTGATATTTCGTGATGTCCGGAAAGCGTGACGGCATGCCGTTCCTGCGACGGAAACAGCGTGGTCTCGGGGTCGAGCGCGGCCGCATAGGATCGCTGCCCCGCCTCGATATCGGAGTTGTTGGTGAAATCGTAGGCGAGGAAAAATCCGCCGCCATCCCACCGGGATCCACCGACGAAATCGGCCTGCTGGCGAAAATACCCGCCATCGGTGCTCGCGCCGATCTGGGCCGATGTTTCCACGCCTTCGAAATCCCGGCGCAGGATTACGTTGACCACGCCGGCGACAGCGTCGGATCCGTAAAGCGCCGACGCGCCGTCCGGGACGACCTCGATCCGCTCTACCGCCGCGAGCGGGATTGCCGAAATATCGACCCCTGCGAAGGCGGAATCGTATGGAAGGCGATGGCCATTGAGAAACGTAAGCGTTGCATCGGGACCCAGACCGCGCAGGTTCGCACTGGCCGCAGAGTTTACATTGCTGTTGATAAGCCCGGCACCCGAACCCACTCCGGGGTTCTGACCGCCCGAGAAATTTTGGGGTAAGCTGCGGATTGCTTCACCCAGATCTACCTGCCCGGCCTCGACGATCGTCTCGCGATCAAGTTCGATGACTTCACCGATCACCCTTGCGCCTCGGATTCGCGTTCCCGTGACAACGATCGCAGAACTTTCGCCGTCCGAAGCCGTATCGCCAACCTCGGTAGCGTCATCTTGTGGCTGTTCGCTTGGACTGTCTTGGGCGAAAAGTGGAGGAGCGGCACCTGCAAATGCTGCCCCGGTTAGAAGAATGGAAAGCGTGCGAATTTTCGACGGCATAAGGGTCTCCCTGTTCTGGCGCGGTCGGGCCGCTACAGGGGATGACGCTCATTTTCGCGAACACCTTAGTTTCAATTGAAATTAAGTTTTCAGTTTTCCTTTTGAACCGGGTGCCTGAAATCAGGAGATGTGACCCAAGGCCTGCCGCAAATGCGCAAGGGCTTTCATCATATGATAATCGACTGTTGGCAGCGCGATGCCGAGTTCGAGATGGATCTGTTGGTAGGATTTCTTCTCGATACGGTTCATTGCAAAGATACGCGCGGTCTTCTGCGGGAGCTCCCCGAGCGCGATTTCCAGTGCTTGCCGAGCTTCACGGACGTGCACGGCATCTTCTTGAGCGGCGCGGCTTGGCGCGTCTGCGTCTTCCAGAAGGGGCTGGGTCCTGACCCGGCACTTTTGCCGCCGCGCCTCGTCCACCAGCAAATTTAACGCAATCCGCCTCAGAAAGCCCGCCGGATTGACGAGTTCCGTTAGCTGTCTGCTGGTCGCTGCACGCAGAAACACGTCCTGTGCGAGGTCGTGGGCGCGCTCGGAGCCCACGCGGCGCGCGAGATATGCGATCAGTCCAGTGCGTTCCTCACGATAAAGTCGATCGAGTGTGCGGTGGCGACCGACCGTTCGGCTTACTTTCGCAGCGCAATATACGGGGCCCACACACTGGGGAGATTGGTGCCGAATTTCGGCGGCAATTTGAGTCATGCTTCGAACTTGGAGGCGACCGCAAGCAGAGTTCGCATGGCGAACTGCTTGCGGGTTCCAGGTCTGTGCCGTCGTCCGGGGCCTGGTTTGTGCCCCTTGATCGGTTCGGCCGCCGGGCCTGCGCTGGACCGGCGTGCATGATGTCCGGCGGGAGGATCCACGCGGATGGTGCCAGAATATCAATCCGCGCGCTGTCAATCTGCCCAACATGGGAACGGCTTGCAAGAGGTAAGTAGAGCCGTTTCGGACGCGCTTGTGGCAGCGGTCATCGCCTTCTCTAAGAGCGCTCCGGTCCCGCCGAGCGCCCGATCAAATATGCCCACTATTGGGGAAGTGGATACCTTGGTCTTGGAATGTCGGCGCGATGCTGGCGCCTCTAGCGCAACCGGCGAGAAAGGAGGTGCTTCATGGCTCGACCATTTGACAGCAACGACCGGACCAGCGGATTCGACTTTTCGGATTTCGCGCAGGAATTCTTGCGCCGCAATCCCGCCTACCGGCAGCAACACGCCCGGATTGCCAGCGTAAGCGGCTTTGATGCGCAATCCCCAGCTTGCCGTCGAATGGCGCGTTCATGGGGCCTTGAATTTCCCGATCGATCCCGACCTTTCAGCTCGCAGCCATCCGGCGATCTGGCAAGCCGGAGAAAATCCCCATGTTGTAATTACAAGCGGTAGCGGCGCAGCAGTGGCGCGCGGAGCGTGCGACCTGATCGCCAAACGAACGAGCAATGCGGGAGATCATCTGATCCTCGCCGGTGGTGGCGCTCGTCACCGGCTGCTCGCTGTGGCCTCAGCCCGGTTGGGTGGAGACAATTACCTGATCCCTCAAGACCAGTGGGTTCCGATTAGGCTAGCGGCGATCGATGCATTTCATTGCTGCGTTGCTGGTTCCGCTGTGCCCAGCAAGCGATACCAGTTGCGGCCCACCGCCTATCAGTCCCATCGCCTCCGCTTGCTGCTTGCCATACTCGATACTCTGGGCCGAGTGCCTGAGGGTGCAACTCTGCGAGAGATTGCGGGAACCCTCGTTTATCGCGGATTATCGGAGCAACGCGCCATAGACTGGAAATCATCATCGCAACGCCGGCAGACCCAGCGTCTCGTCGCCGAAGCACGAAGAATGGCGTCACACGGTTATCTCGGCCTGCTTCGTCAAAGCCGCTTCTGATCTTTTCAAACGCACTGAATGTATTATGCTTTTCTTTGGGGCATGCCGCTGATTGTGTGGAGCGCCCGGATTGGAACCGGACCTTGAGGGTCGCAACTGCAACAGCCGGAAAGGGTGGAATGGAACCGTCTTGTCTGGCACCGAGCAGGCGGTCTGGTGGCGACGTGTTGGATTGCGTGCTGCCGATCGAACGGCAGGTCTATGTACGCGTATCTTGCGGAGGAATTCGCGACTGAACTTATCAATGTCCGTTCGGACACTGAACTCGATGGCGCCCTTAAACTGGTTTCGCGGCGCCTTGGCTTCGACCATTTCGCACTCAGCCTGGAGATGCGATCGACGTCGTACGACGCACCAGGACTGCTACTGCACGACTATCCCGACGAATGGGCGAAAGTCTATATCGCCTTCGACCTCGCCGGTCAGGATCCGGTACGAAGAGCCTGCGACAAGACCATCACTGGTTTTGCTTGGGACTGGTTAGACGAACTTGTCCCTCTCACACGCGGTGATCGCCAGATGCTTGGCGTCGGTCGAGAATGCGGAATCGGCAATGGCTATACCGTTCCGCGGCATTTGCCAGGGGTGGGGCGCGGTACCTGCACCTTTGCCGTCAGACCCGAGCGAGAACTTCCAAGTGGGCGCTTAGCCGTCGTGGAAATGATCGGCGCGCTTGCCTTGAGCTGTGCGCTGGGTCTGAATTCGGAAAAATCCAATAAGACGGTCCCCGCCCTGACCGACCGGCAGCGCGAGTGCCTGCTTTGGGTTGCAAGAGGGAAGACTGCCGCTGAAACAGCTATGATATTAGAAATCAGCACCGAGACCGTCATTCAGCATCTCAAGATGGCCCGCGAACGCTACCATGTCCATTGCAAACAATCGCTCGTCGTCGCGGCGCTGTTTGATGGCTTGATCGGATTTGCGGACATCATCCGCTGGCGCGATGCGGGGTAGATTAATCGGTACCAACCCAGCGCTCCCTTCGCTGTTTTCGAGGCCTCGCCATCCGGCATGCACACTCAGCGATCGCGTTAGAGGGAATGGATACGGCCCCCATCCCCAGTTCTTGGTATGTCTCCAATTGAGCGAATTTGTTGAGATGCCGCCTGTCATCAATTTTACAGGTAAACCCAATGCAACAATCAATGGGCGCAGTTCGCTCCAGTCTCGCCGACCCGGCGCTTCGTGTCATGTTCGAAGCACGCAAGCGGATCTTCGTTGACCTCCTCAAATGGGACGTGCCCATCCTTGAGGATACATACGAAATCGACCAGTTCGACACGCCCACGGCCGTCTATCTCGTCCTCACCGGTGAAAATGGCCAACATCGTGCATCCGCGCGGCTTTTGCGTTCTGACGGGCCTCACATCCTGCGCGATCTCTACCCGCAGTTGTGCGACCAACCGGTTCCGCAGGACGAGGCTTTTCGTGAGATTACCCGTTTCTGCATTGATCCCACGTTGCCACGAGCGGATCGGCGGGATGTCCGAAACCAGCTCGTTTCCGCACTCGCGGATTTTGCGCTATCGGAAGGTATCTCCGGTTATTCGGCGGTCGCCCCGATGCCCTGGTTCCGCCAGATCGCCCAATTTGGCTGGCGCTGCCAGCAGCTCGGACCGAGCGTTCTCATCGATGGGCAGCAGCTTGTCGCTCTTCGCATCGACATTGAACAGGATACCCGCGAGCAACTCGCCAACGCAGGGATCTACTGCACCAATAGTCAGCCGGAGGCCCAAGGCGGCATGGAGCTGGCAGCATGACCGGCGCGAGCGAGGCATACTGGCTCGATCGGTTGCAGGAGGATGGCTATTGCATCATTCCACAGCTGGTCGCCGAGCAACAGATCGCCGCACTCGATGCCGACCTGGAAGGTGCATTTGCGCAGGCGCCACTTAGCAAGGGAGACTTCTATGGGCATCGGACCCAACGGTTTGGAAGCCTGCTTCGCCGGTCACAAGTCACGGGCGATCTGGTCCTGCAGCCGCTAGTCCTGTCGCTCGCCCGCGCCATTCTGGGCAGCGCCTGCGACCGGATACAGCTCAATGTCGCCCAAGCTATCGCGATCCATCCCGGTGAGATAGAACAGTTTCCGCATTGCGATCAGGATATGTGGGCAGGCCGCAAGGGCGATCACGAATATCTTCTCAACGTCATCTGGCCGCTGACCGAGTTTACTTGTCTCAATGGCGCGACACGCATCTACCCCGGCACGCACAGAAAGCCTGTCGATAATCTCGAAAGCCTCGATGATCCCATAGTCGCTGAATGCAGGCCCGGCGACGCAATCTGCTTTCTTGGCTCGACCGTCCATGGGGCGGGACCAAACCAGTCCCAGGATGTCCGACGCGGTGTCGTGATCGGCTACAGTCTCGGCTGGCTCAAACCCTACGAGAATCTCTGGCTTGCATACCCGCCCGCAGTAGCAAAAGAGTTCTCGCCCGAACTCGCCGAGCTCGCCGGTTATGTGCAGCACCGCCCGAACCTGGGTAATTTCGAAGGCCAATGCCCGTCGGTTCTGCTGAGCGACAAGGTGCCCGCCTTCCCGCAGGCAACCGATAGTCTGCGTCCCGATCAGAAAGTAGCGGTTCGTGAGTTCGCCGAGACGCGCCGCAGCGCGCGATGAGTCCCGCTCACGTCCTCGAGCCTACGTACAGGCGGTTGAAAAATGCACTGCTGGAAGGGCGCTTCCCGGTCGGCGCGAAGCTCGAGGCAATGCGACTGGCTGACGATTTCGGAGTGAGCATGACGCCGGTCAGAGACAGCCTGAACCAGCTTGTTGGTGAAGGGCTGGTCGACTTCACGCCTGGCGAAGGATTTCGCGTACCGCTGCTTACCGAACAGGCCTTGCGCGACATTCTGCAAGTCAACGCCCTGCTTTTGGAGCAGGCTCCCGACAACGATCACAAATCACTGACAATCAACGAAGGATCAAACGACACGCGAGGTGCTTATGCCGACCGATTGGCGCGCGCCTTCAGAGACATCGCGGCAAGCTCAGGCAATCGGTTTCGCGTACATTTGGTCGAACGCATTAGCGACAGACTCCATCCGCTACGTGAACTCGAGCCGGTGATTTGGCCTGGCGCGCCGCATGCCCTTGAGCAAATTGAGCGAAAAGCGCAGCAAGGGTTCGATGGCTCAAACCGAGCGGTACGCGCATATCATCAACACATTGAGGATCTGGTACCCGCTCTTGTCGGACGTTTGAACCAGCAGACGCCCTAGCCCTCGCCAATATTTTAGGTCGTCTCCCCACTCTCGGACAGAACCGTCGCGAGGTGGTCATTCCAGGCATCGAGCGCCTGGCGCTTTTCGTCCTTCCAGTCGTGGCGCTGGTAGATGCCGGCGACTCCGGCGCGAGATCCGCCCACATGGTTGAGAACGGCTTCGGTGACTTCAAACCGAACGCCAAGCCGCTGGAAGTTCGTTGCGAGGGTTCGTCGTAGATCATGAAGGCGCCAGGCTTCGAGCGGCTCTTCGCAACGTTCCTCGATCAGGCTGTCGAGCTTCACCTTCCCTTTGGCGTATCCCGTAAAGCCCGCCCCGCTAGCTGTCGCGAAAACACGGCCCTTACGCGGCCACCTCTCGCCGCGAGCCTCCCGGTCGAGCTCGGCGATTGCAAGATCGTTGAGGGGAATGGAGTTAGGTTCTCCGTTCTTGGTTCGAGATCCGGGCAGGGTCCATAATCTTTCGCTGCGACTGAGCTCCTGCCAGTGCATCCCGGAGACTTCTTCACGGCGCTGTCCGGTTACGATCAGAAGCCTGACAATTGGACCAAAGCAGCGATGACATTCCGGCGCCGCATTCCAGATATGGCGGAGTTCGCCATCCTTGAGCCAGCGCTCTCGTGGCTTGACCGGAGGCGGCGTTTCCATGCCCTCCATCGGATTGCGATCGATATCTCCGCGACTGACGGCCCAGCGAAACAGGCGGCGCATAACGGCAAAGACATTTCGCCGGTTTGCCACCTGCTTGGGCGGCATCTGATCGAGAACCGAAACGACGTCGATCTTCGTAATCGCTGGCAGCGCCTTCATTCCGAATGTGGGCTTGAGGTAGAGGCGAATGGATCGCTCCACGAGGCGACGCCATCCCTCGCGTTTGCAGGAGCGAGTGAAGAGGTCAGCGTAATTCGAGAAGGCGAGGTCGACAGCTTCCCGGCGGCGCTGCTTTTCCGCATCAACCGGATCAATGCCCTGCGCAACAATCACCAACAATCGCTCAGCTTCCAAGCGTGCAGTAGTCGGTGTCCAAGGCGATCCATGTGATCCGATCGTGAAACGACGGGTCTTCGCTTCTCGTCCGCCCATTCGGAACTGGATTATGTAACTGATTGATCCAGCAGTTGTAATCTTGACGCCAAAGCCCTTGAGATCGGTGTCCCAAAGATAGTTTTCCTTTGGTCCAACCGGGAGCGAATCGACCGTGCGCTTGCTGATTTTTCCTGTTGCCATGCGATACCTCGTGGCCTTTTCTGGCAATCACCGGGTAATCACGCAAGCGGAAAAAGGGGCGAATTGGAGGCCATTCTGGCGTAAGTGATTTGCGCTAAGTCGTTGTTTTTACAACATCAGCGTAGTCTAGCGTCGCCTGAATCGAAAGTACCAGACCTCATGCCCATAGACGGTGCGGGCCTTGTGTTCGTAGCGCGTTTCGGGCCATCCTGACGGGCGGTTCTGCCAGCTGGCCGGGCCATCGACGAGCCATTCGAAGTCGTCGCCGAAGCGCCGCATGACCATCAGGGCGTGGCGCAGGTAGATGGCGTGGTCGGTGCCGAAGCGGAATTCACCGCCCGGTTTCAGCTTGTCGGCGAACATGCGGACCGGGCCATCGTTCATCATGCGGCGCTTGGCATGCTTGTTCTTGGGCCATGGATCGGGGTGCAGGAGATAGAGCATGGTCAGCGCGCCGTCGGGCACGCGGCGCAGCACTTCCAGCGCATCGCCGTGGTGGATGCGGACATTGGCGAGCGTGCGGTCGCGGACGTGGGTGAGGGCTTGGGCGACGCCGTTTACGAAGGGTTCCGCGCCGATGAATCCATGATCGGGCAGCAGATCGGCGCGTTCAGCGAGATGTTCCCCGCCGCCAAAACCGATTTCGAAATGCAGCGGGCGGTCGAAACCGAAGAGGGTTTCCGACGTCACCGGCCCTTCGTCGGGCACGGAAATCTGCGGTAGCAGGCGGTCGACCAGATCCTGCTGCGATGCGCGCAGGGGCTTGCCCTGGCTGCGCCCGTATAGCCGGTTGAGAGTGGTCGGGTCACCTTCCTTGAATGCGCTCATGGCGCGGGCGACTAACGATCCGCCCACCGTGCGTCCAGATGGTACGCCTGTCGATCATACGTTTGATCTGGCGAAAATTCCGTCTGTTCGGCAGGGTTGAACCGCCGGGCAACCGCAGTCTAGGGGCCGCGCATGCAAAGACTGCTAGACGATTACTCCGGCCTCCCGCTGTGGCTCCAGTCGCTCATCGCCCTGTGTGCGCTGGCGGTGGCGGCGCTGACGGTCAACTGGCTGCTGAAGAAGGTCCTGCTGCGCGTCGCCGCGCCCTATCTGGATGCACGGTCCGATACGGTGGACCGGTCGGCGGCGTGGCTCACCACGGTGATACCCCTGCTGCTCGTCTCGCGCGGGATCGGCCTGGTGCCGCACCTGCCGGAAGAAGTCGTGAACGTGACGGTCAACATCGCGCGTACGATGATCGTCCTGTCGATCGCCATGGCGATCGGCGGTGCTCTGGATTACGCGAACGAGCTTTATTCCCGCCGGCCGGAATCGCGCAGTCGCCCGATCAAGGGATATGTGCAGGTCGTGAAGATCGCCATCTACTTCGGGGCGGCGATCCTGATGATCGCGGTGCTGATCGAGCAATCGCCGCTGCTGCTGCTATCGGGCCTCGGCGCGATGGCAGCGGTGTTGATGCTGGTGTTCAAGGACACGATCCTGAGCCTGGTGGCGAGCGTCCAGTTGAGCAGCAACGACATGCTGCGGGTCGGCGACTGGATCGAAATGCCCGGCATGAACGCGGATGGCGACGTGGTCGATATCGCCCTGCACACGGTGAAGATCCGCAATTTCGACAAGACCATCACGACGATCCCGACGCACAGGCTCATCGCGGACAGCTTTCGCAACTGGCGCGGGATGAACGAGAGCGGCGGGCGGCGCATCAAGCGCGCGCTGGTCGTCGACCAGAATTCGATCCGCTTCCTGGACGACAAGGAAACCGACGATCTCAAGCGCTTCAGGCTGCTGGACGATTACCTGGCGCGCAAGCAGGAGGAGATTGCCGAATGGAACCGGCATGAACTGTCCAGCGATTGCGATACGATCAATGCGCGCCGGATCACCAATATCGGCACGTTGCGCGCCTATGTGATCGCCTATCTCAAGAGCCATCCGCGCATTGCGGGGGCAGGGTTCACGCTGATGGTGCGCCAGCTACCGCCGGGGCCGCAGGGCCTGCCGCTGGAAATCTACTGCTTCACCGACACGGTGGAGTGGCCACAATACGAAGCGATCCAGGCCGACATCTTCGATCATATGCTGGCCATCCTGCCCGAGTTCGGCCTGCGTATCTTCCAGCATCCGAGCGGGCAGGACTTTGCGCAGCTTGCGATCAGGGCCGAATAGGAAACGCCCCGGAAGCGCGATGGCTGTCCGGGGCGGCTCATGATCCCGTCAAAGGGATATGCAGTGTCAGGCGGCTTCCGCCTCTTCGTTCGGGTCGCGCAGCACATAGCCGCGGCCCCATACGGTCTCGATGTAATTTTCGCCGCCGCAGGCATGGCTGAGCTTCTTGCGCAGCTTGCAGATGAAGACGTCGATGATCTTGAGTTCAGGTTCGTCCATGCCGCCATAAAGGTGGTTGAGGAACATTTCCTTGGTCAGCGTGGTGCCCTTGCGGAGCGAAAGCAGCTCCAGCATGGCGTATTCCTTGCCGGTGAGGTGAACGCGGGCGCCATCGACTTCGACGGTCTTGGCGTCGAGGTTGACGGCCAGCTTGCCGGTACGGATGACCGACTGGCTGTGTCCCTTGGAGCGGCGCACCACGGCGTGAATGCGGGCGACCAGTTCTTCGCGGTGGAAGGGCTTGGTCACGTAATCGTCGGCACCGAAGCCGAACGAGCGGATCTTGCTGTCCATTTCGGCAATGCCGGAAAGGATCAGGACCGGCGTCTGCACCTTGGCGACGCGGAGTTTCTTGAGCACGTCGTAACCGTGCATGTCGGGCAGGTTCAGATCGAGCAGGATGATGTCGTAATCATACAGCTTGCCGAGATCCAAGCCTTCTTCGCCGAGGTCGGTCGAGTAGACATTGAAGCCTTCGGTCGTGAGCATGAGCTCGATGGCCTTGGCCGTTGTCGGCTCGTCTTCGATCAGCAGTACACGCATTGGGATGTCCCCCGTTGGTTCCCTAGTGTCCGTCGGTAACACCCATAGAGGTGTTGTCCTGTATTAACCACATTTGGTCTGAAGGAAAAAGGTTAACGCGAAGTAAAGTGCGTTAACTTTTTTCCCTGTGGCAGACAGGTGTCAGAGCGCAGCCAGCTTCTTCTGCCGCCGCCGTTGCGCGCTGGACCCGATCCCGATCGCCTCGCGATATTTGGCGACCGTACGCCGTGCGAGATCGTAGCCTTCCTGCTTGAGAAGCCCGGCCAGAGCCTCGTCCGAGAGGACTTTCTTGGGATCTTCGGCATCGCACAGGGCGCGGATGCGCGCCTTGATCGCTTCGGCCGAGGCGCCTTCGCCATCGGCCGCGGCGACGCCGCTGGAGAAGAAATATTTCAGTTCGAACGTGCCGCGCGGGCAGGACAGATATTTGTTGCTGGTAACGCGGCTGACGGTCGATTCGTGCATTTCGATCTTCTCGGCCACTTCGCGCAAGGTGAGCGGGCGCATCGCCGTCACCCCTTCGCGGAAGAATCGTTCCTGCCGTTTCACGATTTCGGCCGACGTCTTGAGAATCGTCTTCTGCCGCTGGTCGAGCGCGCGGATAAGCCAGTCGGCTTCGCCGAGCTGTTCGTTGAGCCAGCTTTGCGAAGCCTTGTCGCGCGCCCCGCCTTTCAGTTCGAGATAGTATTCGCGGTTAACCACGAGCCGGGGGAGGCTGGCTTCATTGAGGCGGATGTCCCACCCATCGGCGCTGGGCGTAACCAGTACGTCGGGCACCACCGCGCCTTCATCGCCGCCCGCATGGGCGAGACCGGGCTTGGGATCGTAACTGCGCAATTCGGCAAGCATGTCGGCGAAGTCTTCATCGTCGACTTCGCACATGCGTTTGAGCCGTCCGATGTCGCCGGCTGCAACCAAGTGGAGATTGTCGATCAGCCGCGCCATGCACGGATCGTAGCGATCGGCCTCGCGCGCCTGCAGCGCCAGGCATTCCGCCAGCGACCGCGCGCCCACGCCGGTGGGATCGAGCGACTGGACGGTGGCCAGCGCCCGTTCGGCCTCTGCCAGCGGGATGCCCAGTTCATCGGCCACCTGCCGCAGATCGGTCAGCAGATAGCCGGCCTCGTCGAGTTCGCCGATAATCCGCAGGGCGATGAGCGCCTCGCGTTCGTCATGGGCGACGAGGCCGATCTGGCTGGCAAGGTGGTCCGACAGGGTCGGGCTGCCGGAAGACCGGTTTTCCAGATCCGGCAGTTCGGCACCGCTGGCGATGTCCCCGCGGCTCCAGTCGCCGCCTTCGCCGTGAATGAAATCGCCCGGTGCAGCTTCTGGATCGAGCGCATGGTCGGCGACATCGAGCGCGCCCTCGCCGCCGAAATCGGGCGCGCTGTCATGCTCCGACGGTTCGGCAGGCGAATCCTCGCCCGCTTCGCGCCGGACTTCGCCCATTTCGAGGAGCGGGTTCGATTCGAGCGCTTCGGCAACGAAGGTTTCGATTTCGAGATTGGACAGCGCCAGCAGCTTGATCGCCTGCTGGAGCTGGGGCGTCATCACCAGCGACTGGGTTTGCCGGATATCGAGGCGCGGCCCCAGCGCCATGAGCTAGATCCTCGCGATAGCGGGCATCACAGGGTGAAGCTCTCGCCCAGATAGAGGCGGCGGACGTTTTCATCCGCCACCAAGGCTTCCGGCGTGCCGGCAAAGAGCACCTGACCGCCATAGATGATGCAGGCCCGGTCCACGATCTCCAGCGTTTCGCGGACGTTGTGATCGGTGATCAGAACGCCGATCCCGCGAGTCTTGAGATCTTTGACCAGGTCGCGAATGTCGCTGATGGACAGCGGGTCGATCCCGGCGAACGGTTCGTCCAGCAGCATGATCGATGGTTTGGCCGCCAGTGCGCGGGCGATTTCGGCGCGGCGCCGTTCACCGCCCGAAAGCGCCATGGCGGGGCTGGAGCGCAGGCGGGTAAGGCCGAATTCGTCCAGCAGCCGTTCCAGTTCCTGCGTGCGCGTGTCGGCATCGGGTTCGACCATCTCGAGCACGCAATTGATGTTCTGTTCGACCGTCATCCCGCGAAAGATGCTGGTTTCCTGCGGCAGATAGCCGAGGCCCAGAATGGCGCGGCGATACATGGGGAGATTGGTCACATCTTCCCCATCCATCAGGATGCGGCCCGCATCGGGACGCACGAGGCCCATGATGGAATAGAAACAGGTGGTCTTGCCGGCCCCGTTAGGGCCGAGCAGGCCGAGGACTTCGCCCTTGCCCACCGAGAGCGAGATATCCGTCAGGACGGCGCGATTGTCATAGCTCTTGGCTATGGAAATGACTTCCAGTCCCCCCTGCGGGATGGGAGGGGCGGCTTCGTGGACCGCGTCGTTGTCAGGGCTCATCTCTACATCCGCCATGGGCGCGACATAGCACGCGTTCCAGCCATGAGAACCCCGCATGCGGCCCTTTTCGACCAACTGGCAGGATTCGTGCATGGACGATGTGCCGCACCATATATGGACAAGTGGAGCATGCGTGCGCACGATTGCTTGCCAGGGTGCGGCATTTTTGAAACAATGCGATTCGAGAAGGGGTAGAGAGGAACAGTGCAATGAGCAAAGCGCTCTATGAAAAGGACATCGCAAGCGGGCACCGGACAAGCAGGGCGCGCGACTGGCGACGATCCATGAGCGACAATGTCGCATTCGCACTGCTGGTCTATACCGGCCTACAGATATTCATGACAGTCAATGCGATGAAGGACGGCGTTTCTTCCATCGTCCCCTATCTCGCGCTCGTCATTCTGGTGGGCGGCATCATTCCTGCCTGCCGCTGGTTCGAGCGGCGCTGGTCGGGACTGTCCGACGCCAGGGCGGCCGACCCGGACATGAAGCCGGCCTTCCGGCGCGACCAGATCATGCTCTGGCTGCTGGCCATCGGCCTGCCTGTCGTACTGACGATGTTCTTCAAGCTGCTCTTCTCCTGATCCATTCACCGGTTGTCAGCGGGAAGGGCGCGCCCTACCTCGCGCGGATGATTGCACACTTCCGGCTGAAGCCATGATCGGGCCCGACACCGCGCTGGCCCGCTGCCAGGACCTGATCCAACTGGCCCGCAAGATGGGCGCGGACGAGGCCGATGCCGTCGCCCGCGCATCCGCTTCCGAAAGTGTCGGCGTGCGCCTCGGTGCCCTGGAGGACGTCGAGCGATCGGAAAGCGAAGAGATCGGCCTGCGCGTGTTCGTCGGGCGGCGATCGGCATCGATCAGCACCAGCGATTTTGCGCCCGAAGGGTTGAAACTACTTGCGGAGCGCGCGGTTGAAATGGCGCGGCTGGCACCGGAAGATCCCTATGGCGGGCTGGCCCCGGCCGATGCGCTGTTCAGCGGCGATGGCGTCGATCTGGATCTGCACGACGGGGTCGACCCGTCGCCGGAAGAATTGCGCGAAGCCGCGCTGGCCGCCGAAGATGCGGCGCGCGGCGTTGCCGGGGTCACCAATTCCAACGGTGGCAGTGCATCGGCATCCCGGTCGGTCTTCGCACTTGCGGCGACCAACGGTTTTGCCCGCGGATATTCCGGCGGATCGCACACGTTTTCCGCCAGCGTCGTGGCAGGCGAAGGCGCCGACAAGCAGACCGATTATGCCTATCGTACGCAGCGCCACCGCAGCGATCTGCCCGACCCGGCCGGTATCGGACAGGAAGCGGGCGAGCGCGCGGTGCGCAAGGTGCGCCCGGTGTCGATCCAATCGGGCAAGATGCCCGTGGTGTTCGACCCGCGCGTGGGTGGCGGCATCATCGGCCACCTGCTCGGCGCGATGTCCGCGCCCTCCATCGCGCGCAAGGCGAGCTTCCTGATCGGACGGGAAGACGAGCAGCTTTTCGACAGCGCGATCCGGATCGCCGAAGATCCGCAGCGCCTGCGGGGCCTGCGGTCGCGCAATTACGACGGGGAGGGCGTGGCCAGCGTGCCGCGCGATCTGGTGTCGAACGGCCGTATCTTCGGCTGGCTGACCAATGTCGCCAGCGCCGCGCAGCTCGACCTCAGCCTGACCGGCCATGCCAGCAGGGGCGGGGGCGGATCGCCGGGCGTGGCGGCGGGCAATATCTATCTGGCCGCAGGCGAAGCGAGCGTTGCCGAACTGATCGCCGATATCGAGGATGGCCTGTTCGTCACCGACCTGTTCGGTCAGGGCGTCAATCTGGTGACCGGCGATTACAGCCGCGGTGCGAGCGGGCTGCGCATCCGCAATGGCGAACTGGCCGAACCCGTGGCCGAAATCACCATCGCCGGGACGCTGCCGGAAATGTTCCGCGCACTCGTACCGGCGAGCGATCTGGAACTGGTGCGCGGGCTGGATGTGCCGACCTTCCGCATCGACGGCATGTTCGTGGCGGGCCAGTGATACGGCTGTTCGCCCTACTGGCCCTGCTGCTGGCAGTGCCGGCGGCGGCCCAGCTCGAGGCGCCGTCCGATCCGGTTGCAACGCCGACCCCGGAGCAGACGATCGCAGCGACGCGCGATGCCGGCGACGACGAGCGAATCGCAGAGCGGATCTCCGGCATTTTCTCCGAGCTGCCCGCCTTTCGCGGTGTGGACATCATGGTGCGGGAAGGCGTGGTTTCGCTGTCCGGCACGGTCCCCAAGCCGGAAGACGTGAGCCGCGCCGAAGCCATCGCCAGCCGGGTATCGGGGGTGGTGACGGTCGAGAACGGGCTGGAGCGCGATCTGTCGCTGTCGGCGGGGAGTGCGGGGATTTCCAATCTGGCCGACCGCTGGAACGGCTTCCTCAGAATGCTGCCGCTGATTGCCGCCGCGCTGGCCGTGTGGGCGATCATCGCCCTGTTCGGCTATCTCCTGGCGGGGCTGGGGCGCGTGTGGCACCGCATCGCTCCCAACAGTTTCCTGGCAGAACTGATCTCCAGCGCGATCCGTTTCGTATTCGTGGTGCTGGGGCTGGTCATCGCGCTCGACATCATCGGGGCGACGGCGCTGCTGGGCGCGGTTCTGGGCGGAGCAGGGCTGATCGGTATCGCGCTGGGATTTGCGATGCGCGACACGATCGAAAACTACGTCGCATCGCTGATGCTGTCGCTGCGGCAGCCCTTTCGCGCGAACGATCATGTGGTGATCGACGATCTCGAAGGGCGGGTCATTCGCCTGACGAGCCGCGCGACCGTGCTGATGACGCTGGACGGCAATCAGCTGCGCATTCCCAACGGGCAGGTCTTCAAGGCGGTCATCCTCAATTACACCCGCAACCCGCAGCGCCGGTTCGATTTCGATCTGGGCGTGGATGCGGACGACGATGCAACGGCGGCGCTGAAGCTGGGGCGCGATACGCTGGCGGGCCTGCCCTTCGTGCTTGCCGAGCCGCCGCCCGAAGCGCGGATCGAAGAAGTCGGCGATTCCAATATCGTGCTGAAATTCCTTGGCTGGATCGATCAGGGCGAGGCGGACTTCTTCAAGGCGCGAACGCGCGCGATCGCGACGCTCAAGGTGGCGCTGGAAGAAGCGGGCTTTGCCTTGCCGGAACCGATCTATCGCCTGCGCTTCGATGCGCGTTCGGCCACCATCCCGATGATGCCTGCAGGCGAATCAGGCAAGGTCGCGACCAGCGCGGCCAAGCCCCCGAAGCCTTCGCTCGAAACGATTGCCGAGGCGGAGGACATCCGGCCCGCAAACGAAATCGGCGAGATGGTGGAACAGGAGCGAAGGCGCGGCGGGAGCGAGCAGGAAAAGGACCTGCTCGACCACTCGCGCCCCGTCGAATAGCGCCTAGTTCGAGCTGTTGTAGCGCTCGACGCTTTCCAGAATGATGCGCTTGGCTTCGGCCGCATCGCCCCAATTGCCGATCCGCACCCACTTTTCCTTTTCCAGGTCCTTGTAGTGGGTGAAGAAGTGCTCGATCTGCTGGAAGATGATGCTCGGCAGATCCTTGGTTTCGGCGACATCCGAATAATAGGGGAAGGTCGTGTCGATCGGCACGCAGACGAGCTTTTCGTCGCCGCCATGTTCATCCTCGAGATTGAGCACGCCGATCGGACGGGCCCGCACCACGCAGCCGGGAATGAAGGGGCTGCGCGAAATGACCAGCGCGTCGAGCGGGTCGCCATCGGGCGAAAGCGTGTGCGGCACGAAGCCGTAGTTCGCAGGATAGCGCATCGGCGTGTGCAGGATGCGGTCGACGAACAGGGCGCCCGATTCCTTGTCGAATTCGTACTTTACCGGTTCGCCGCCGGTCGGGACCTCGATAATGACGTTGAGGCTTTCGGGCGGATTGTCGCCGGTCGGAATCATTTCGATGCGCATTGCAGCTAATCTCTCGTTGTGGTCGGCCCCTCTCCCCAGAAAGACTTCGCGCCGCGCCTTATCGTCCGTCCGCCCGGCTAGCAACCCGCCTTGCTGCCTATTTTGTGCGCGCTGCCAGAAGCCGATCGAGACCCTGGGTGCCGCCCGACACGGGTTCGATCCACGGATAGCGCAGGCCGCCGTGATAGGGGATTTCGAGCGTATCGAAGCGATCGCCCCGCTTGACCAGCAAGGTGATCGGTTCGCTGCCGTCCTTGGCCGCGGTGACCGCATCGCGGATGACGTCCTTGGAATATGCCTCGCCGTTGACCGCCACGATCCTGGCACCGTTGACGATCCCGGCATCGAATGCAGGCCCGTCCCACAAGGTGGAGGAAACCTCGCCATCGCCGTCGAGAATGACGCCGAGCGAATAGAACAGGTCGAGCGACTTGCCGTTGGCGCTGCGCCCCTCGGCGTAAGGGTTCTGCGTATCCTTCCAGACCAGGCGGTAACCGGCCTTTTCCAGGCCGCGCACGGGGGCCGGCTGGTCGGGCTGGCGCAGCCGCGTATCGAGGAATTCGGCCCAGTCGTAGGGATAGACCGAATTCAACGTCTCGACGATCTCGTCGAAATCATAGGTCGACACGCCCCAGTCGCCATCGCTCTTGCCGAAGAACGCCTTGGCGAAGTCGTCGAGACCCTTGCGCCCCCTGGTGCCTTCGCGGATGATCTGGTCTGCTTCCAGCCAGGTGAGCGCGCCTTCGACATAATAGTCCTCGCTACGCTGGAGGGAGCTGTAGGGCAGGGGACGCCGCGAATTGGTGATCGGGTCGTAAGTCGTATCCTCGACACTGCGCCAGGCACGGCCGGGCTGGCCTTCGGAATAATTGGCCACGGCATTGGCGAACATGCCCAGCACCGTGTCCTTTTCCTGCAGACCCGAACGAGCCGCCAGCACCCAACCCCAGAACTGGGTCTGGCCTTCGTACACCCACATCAGCGAGTTCTGCATCGGGGTGCGATAGTCGGGCGTCCACAGGCCCTCTGGCCGGCGGAACTTGCCGTTCCAACTGTGAACCAGTTCGTGGCTGACGACGTTGCGGGCCCAATCCATCTTTTCCCAGTCGATCAGCGCTTCCGGCTCGTACTGGTTTTCGCTGGACCGGTGATGCTCCAGCCCGATCCCGCCCATGCGATCGGTCATCGCCAGCAGGAAATTGTAGTGATCGAAATGGCGCGCGCCGAAAACCGCATCCGCCTCGTCGATCAGCTTTTCGAAGGTGCGCAGGTTTTCAGGTGCAAGTTCGAGATATTTGGGCGCATCGGCCACTGCATCGAGCGTGACTTCGGGATCGAGCGACCATTGCTTCGCGTAACGGCCCGCGAAGATCGGCGAATCGACCAGCGTTTCGTAGTCGACCGTTTCCCAGGTCACCGTGTCGCCGCTGCGCGCCTTGCCATCGAGCGCGGTGAACACTTCCCAACCCTGCGGAACGGTGACCGTAGGCTTGAACGCGATGCGGCGCGTGTAATGGCCTTCGGGGTAGAGGCTCATCGCTTCCCACTGAAGGTTGAGCATTTCCTGCGTCATGGTGATCCGTCCCTCGCGGCCGGTGACGGGCGAGGTGTGCATGAACTGCGCTGTTACTTCCGTGACACCTTCCGGCACGTCGACCACGAAGCGGAATACGTCGAGCGGATCGCGTTTCCATTCGAGTGGCTGGCCGTTGGCGCTGAAGCGGATGTTCGACAGCAGGTTGATCTGCCCGCGAGCGGAATGTTTCCCCGGCAGCCATTCGGGAAGCAGGAGGGCCAGTTCGCGCATTCCGGCAGGCACCGGGATAGTCTCGGTAACCGAATAGACCGCACGGCGGGTATCGGTGGCATCGATATCAAGTCCGATCGTTCCACCGGGCCACGGCGTATCCTGGGGCAGTGGAGTCGCATCGCCAAGTTGCGGCGCGATCGGCGCGGAGTTGGTATCCGGCTGGGCCTGGAGCGGGCTAGAGACGAGCAGGGCAGCGACGAGCGTAACGGGAACGGTGGTGATTTTCATGGCGGTGTTGATGCTTGGGTGGCCCGCGGAAGGCAAGGGCGCCCTCGACCAGCGGCACGCTTGGCTCCACCGACGTGCAGAAGGGCGGCGGCGTGCCGACCGCTTGCTGCCGAGGCCCAACGCACCTAAAGCGCGCGCCATGAGCAAGACCCCGCAAGCCATCCGTGGCACCCAGGATATTTTCGGCGCCGACGCCGAGGCTTTCGCCTTCGTGGTCGAAACCTTCGAACGTGTGCGCAAGCTCTATCGCTTCCGTCGTGCCGAAATGCCGGTGTTCGAGAAGACCGAGGTATTCAGCCGGGCGATCGGCGAGACGACCGATGTGGTTTCGAAGGAAATGTACAGCTTCGACGATCGCGGCGGCGAGAGCCTGACCCTGCGTCCCGAATTTACCGCCGGGATTGCTCGCGCATTTCTGTCGAACGGCTGGCAGCAGCATGCCCCGGTCAAGCTGGCGACGCATGGGCCGCTGTTCCGTTACGAGCGCCCGCAGAAGGGGCGCTATCGCCAGTTCCACCAGATCGACGCCGAAATCATCGGTGCGGGGGAACCACAAGCAGATGTCGAGCTGCTGACCATGGCCGATCATTTGCTGAAGGAACTGGGCATCGAGGGCGTGACGTTGCACCTCAACACGCTGGGCGATGGCGACAGCCGCGAGGCATGGCGCGCCGCGCTGGTCGAGCACTTCCGCGAAGTGAAAGACGAATTGTCCGAAGATTCGCAGGAGCGGCTGGAGAAGAATCCGCTACGCATTCTCGACAGCAAGGATCGCCGCGATCAGCGCTTCGTTGCCGATGCGCCGAAGATCGACGATTTCCTGACGGACGAAGCGAAAGCCTTCTTCGATGCAGTGACCAGCGGCCTCGATGCCGCGGGCGTTAAGTGGACACGCGCGGAAAGCTTGGTGCGCGGGCTCGACTATTACCGCCACACGGCGTTCGAATTCATCCCTGACGAGGGCAGCGAAGCGGCAGGCAAACTCGGGAGCCAGAGCACGATTCTCGGCGGCGGACGCTATGACGGGCTGATGGAAAGCCTTGGCGGTGCGGCTACGCCCGCGGTCGGTTGGGCTGCGGGGATCGAACGGTTGGCGATGCTGGTGGGCGACAAGGTCGAGCCGAAAGCGGATGTGGTTGTGGTGGTCGAAAACGACGAACTTACGAACCGCGCCATCACGGCTATTGGCAAGATCAGGGCCGCAGGGCACTCTGCCGATCTCATGGCATCGGGCAGTGCGCGCAAGCGGTTCGACAAGGCGGTCAAGGCCGGCGCGGAAACTATCGTTGCCTTCGACCTGCGCGATGGCGCGGAAAACATGCGGATCAAGGCCGACGACGAAGCACGCGTAGCAATCGAGAAGATCCTCGGCTGACCATGCAAATTCCAGCCGAACGCCTCGACCAGATCACTCACCGCTTCGCCGAGCTCGAGGCGCGGATGGCGTCTGGCCAGCTTGAAGGCGATGACTTCGTTCAGGCGAGCCGCGATTATGCCGAACTCGAACCGGTGGCAAAGGTCGCTGCCGAGGTTCAGGCGATGCGGGCGGAGCTTGTCGAGCTGGAGGAAATGCTCGCCGATCCGGAAATGAAAGCGATGGCCGAAGAGGAAATCGCTGCGCTGAAGAAGCGCCTGCCCGAGGCCGAGCATTCGCTGGCCGTCGCCATGCTGCCGCGCGACAGCGCCGATGCCAAACCCGCCATGCTCGAAATCCGCGCGGGGACGGGCGGCGATGAGGCAGCGCTGTTCGCAGGCGATCTTTATCGCATGTACGAGCGTTTCGCGACCGAACAGGGCTGGAAGGTCGAGCCGGTCAGCATGAGCGCAAGCGAGGTCGGCGGCTTCAAGGAAATCGTCGCCAATGTGACCGGCACCGGCGTGTTCGCGAAATTGAAGTTCGAAAGCGGCGTGCACCGCGTGCAGCGCGTGCCCGAGACCGAAAGCGGCGGGCGCATCCACACCTCTGCCGCGACTGTGGCGGTCCTGCCCGAGCCGGACGAGGTGGACGTGCAGATCGATCCGACCGACCTCAAGATCGATACCTATCGCGCCAGCGGCGCGGGTGGGCAGCACGTCAACACCACCGACAGCGCGATCCGCATCACGCACCTGCCCACGAACACGGTGGTCACCTGCCAGGACGGCCGCAGCCAGCACAAGAACCGCGAAAAGGCGATGCAGGTGCTGCGCACCCGGCTCTACGATGCGCAGCGCGAGGCGACGCAGGGGGCCGAAGCGGAAGCGCGCAAGGCCATGGTAGGCAGCGGCGACCGTTCGGAGCGCATCCGCACCTACAATTATCCGCAGGGCCGGGTGACCGACCACCGGATCGGCCTGACGCTGCAGAAACTGCCGCAGATCATTGCCGGGCCGGGCCTTGGGGAACTGGTCGATGCTTTGATCGCCGAGGATGAAGCAAAGCGGCTTGCCGCAATGGCCGAATAAGGCCGTGGTCTGCGTGACCCGATGGATGGCCGCATGACCATTGCCGAAGCGATCCGCGCGGCAGCGGAGCGACTTTGCACCACCAGCGATACCGCCCGGCTCGATGCCGAATTGCTGATGGCGCATGTGCTGGGCGTGTCACGTTCCCAACTGCTGCTGTTGCGGATGCGCGACGACGCTGCGCCGCATGCGGCCGGTTTCGATCGGCTGGTTGAGCGACGCGCGGCTCACGAACCTGTGGCGCATCTGCTGGGTGTACAGGAATTCTTCGGGCTCGAGTTCGCCGTGACCCCCGATACGCTGATCCCGCGCGGCGACAGCGAAACGATCGTCCAGGCAGCGCTCGATTGTGCCCCGCACGATGCCTGCGTGCTCGACATGGGGACAGGGTCGGGCGCGCTGCTGCTGGCTTTCCTGCACGAGCGGCCCGATGGCAAGGGGCTGGGCATCGATGCCTCTGCTGCTGCTCTTGCCGTGGCCAGCGCCAATGGCCAGCGGCTGGGGCTGACGGAACGCGCACAATTTGTACAAGCGAACTGGCTGGAGGCGGGCTGGGCGCACGATCTGGGCCGTTTCGACCTAGTGCTCTGCAATCCCCCTTATGTTGAAAGCGATGCCATCCTCGATCCCGACGTGCGCGAATTCGAACCGGCTACGGCGCTGTTTGCCGGACCGGAAGGGCTTGACGACTATCGGGCCATAGTCCCGCAGCTTGGCAAGCTGCTTGTGCCCGGCGGCGTCGCGATATTCGAAATCGGGGCAGGGCAGGCCGAAGCCGTCGGAGCTATCGCGAGCGAATCGGGCTTCGCCGCGGAGACGCGCCGCGACCTTGCCGATCGACCGCGCGCACTGATCCTGAGATAAAAGACTTGGCAAAGGCGATTCGAACGCTTAACTCTGGCCCCAGGCCAGTGGTGCGCGGCTAACGCCTCCCCACCGGTTCCAGCTCCGACATTGCAGTTTTGGTGCGAGGCTCCGGCCCCGCATACCATGCACAAACCGGGGCACGCGAACTGCGACAGGCGCAGGCGCGCAAGGGGTCACGCGGCCAGTTGTGGACCGGTTTTATGGTCTACGCCGCGCATTTAATGAGGACCAGCTACCCTTGAACAACAATCGCAATAATAACCGCCGTCGCGGACGCGGGAATAATCGCAATCAGGGCGGCGCCAATTCGGGCAACCGGATCGACAGCCGCGCTCGCGGCAATGCCCCGCAACTGCTCGACAAGTACAAGAAGCTTGCCCAGGACGCCCAGCATAATGGCGACCGCGTGCAGGCCGAATATTATCTGCAGTTCGCCGACCATTATTTCCGTGTGATCGCCGACAACAAGGCCCGTCAGGACGAAGCCAAGGCGAAACGCCACGACGAGCGCGGACACAATCAGTCAGACGATGACGACGACGATGACGACGGTGATGATCGCCGCAACAATCGGCGTCCGCGCGGTCGCCGCGACGATCAGGACGACGACAATCGCAAGCCACGCGCTCGCCGCGACGATCGGGATGACGATGAAGACGAGGTGCGCCAGCCGCGCGCTCGCCGTTCCGAGAACGAAGATGACGGTGCTCGCAAGCCGCGCGGTCGCAAACCGCGCAACGACGATGGCGGTGATGGCGAAAGCGAGTTCGAGCCTTCCGAAAATCCGTTCACACGCCGCGACGAAGAGGGCGAAGCACCCAAGAAGCGTCGCGCACCGCGCAAGCCCAAGACAAGCGATAGCTCGGCGGGAAGCGATGGCGGTATCGATGCCACCGTGCTGCCGCCATCGATCGGCGCGAACGATTCCGATGAAAAGCCCGCACCGCGCCGCCGTCGGCGCAAGCAGGAAGACGATAGCGAAGTAAGCGCTGTCGGTTGATCGCGCTTGCAGTGCTGACCTGACGATTTAAGGGACAGGCCGATGGAGAAAATCCCCGGCTTGGCCCGATCGCACCCGAATATTGCCGCGCTCTTGCTGGGCGCGGCATCCGCTTTCGGTTTCCAGCCCCTTCACCTGTGGCCGCTCGGCCTGGCGGCGATGGGGGCTTTCGGCTGGCTGGCCTTTCATTCGCCAAGCTGGAAACGCGCGCTTCTGGCCGGATGGCTGTTCGGCGTTGCCCATTTCACCGTCACCGACAATTGGATCGCCACGGCCTTTACCTATCAGGCGGAAATGCCTGCGATCCTCGGTTGGGCTGCCGTTCCGCTGCTGGCGCTGTATCTCGCCGTGTGGCCCGCCTTTGCCACCTGCGCGGCCTGGCTGATCGCGCGCCGGGCAAACCTCTTCGCCTTTGCCCTTGCCTTCGGCGCCATGTGGATCGCAGCCGAATGGCTGCGTAGCTGGGTTTTCAGCGGTTACAGCTGGGGGCCGTTCTCCATGATGATGCTGGGCCCATGGGATCGACCGGGCTTTGCCGCCCTGCTGCCTTATGCCGGCAGTTATGCCCTGTCGGGGATAACGGTCGCGCTCGCCGTCGCACTTGTCTGGATCGGGCAGGCGAAACGGTTCGTAGGCATAGGGCTTGTCTGTTTCGTGGTTGCCATGGTCTATTTCCCGGCTGGGAAGGGCCGCGACGGGAGTTTGCCGCTGACGCTGGTGCAGCCCAATCTGCGGCAGGACGAGATCGACGATGCTTCGAAGTTCGAGGAACAATTCCAACGCATTGCCGGGCTGAGCCGTGCCGAAGGGCCGCAAAGCCGGCGCCTGGTACTATGGCCGGAAAGCGGAATTCCCGACTACCTGCGCGATGGCTATCCGCAGCGGTACTACACGCAGATGACGGCGGCGGGCGATCCCGCCTTCGCCCGCGCACGCGTGGGGCAGGCCATCGGTCCGGACAGCCTGTTGCTGACCGGTGTCGTGGATCTGGAGATCGGAATGGTCGACGGACGCGAAAAAGCGGTGGGGGCGTATAATACGGTCACCTCGGTGGATCCGCAGGGTCAATTGGGCGAGAGATACGCCAAGGCGCATCTGGTGCCGTACGGCGAATACCTGCCGATGCGCGGCCTGCTCGAGCCACTGGGCCTTTCGCGGCTCGTTGCGGGGACAATCGATTTCATCCCGGGACCGGGCCCGCAGACCCAGGACCTGAGCGACTATGGGCGCGCGGGCATGCAGATCTGCTACGAAATCGTGTTCTCCGGCGAAGTGGTGGATCGGGCCAACCGCCCTGATTATATCTTCAACCCGTCGAACGATGGCTGGTTCGGCCTCTGGGGACCGCCGCAGCACCTTGCGCAGGCGCGAATGCGTGCTGCCGAAGAAGGACTACCGGTGCTGCGATCCACTACCACCGGGATCAGCGCGGTAATCGATGCTCGCGGCGTTGTGCGCGAGCATATCGGGCGCAATGTTGCAGGGCGGATCGATACGCTCGTACCTCCTCCGCATGCTGCCACGCCCTTCGCCCGACTTGGCCACTGGCTCACGCTGCTTTGGGGCGTCGCTCTGCTTGCGCTTTCGCTGGTTGCCATACGGCGCACGGAAGGCTACCGCGGGGAAGACACATAAAGACTTCTTTATATCAGGATTTCGATCTCTATGCGCACCAGTTTCCTGTTCACATCCGAAAGCGTTTCGGAAGGGCACCCCGACAAGGTTTCGGATCAGATTTCCGACGCCATTGTCGATCTGATGCTGGCCAAGGATGCTGAAGCGCGCGTGGCTTGCGAAACCATGACGACCACCCAGCGTGTCATCCTGTCGGGCGAAATTCGCTGCGCCCCGATGTATGACGCGAATAATACCGACTGGGCCGTCAACGGGGGTTGGGCCCCCGGTGCGAAGGAAGAGATTGAGCGCGCTGTTCGCCAGACCGTGCGCGATATCGGCTATGAGCAGGACGGTTTTCACTGGAAAACGCTGACCTTCGAAAATCACCTTCACGGCCAGTCATCCGAGATCGCCCAGGGCGTGGATGCAAGCGGCAACAAGGATGAAGGTGCAGGCGATCAGGGCATCATGTTTGGATTCGCATGCGACGAGACGCCCGATCTCATGCCGGCGACCCTCGACTACAGCCACAAGATCCTCGAGCAGCTGGCCGCCGACCGCAAGAGCGGCACTGCACCCTTCCTCGAGCCCGACGCCAAGAGCCAGGTTACGCTGCGCTATGAAAACGGCAAGCCGGTGGCCTGCACCGCAGTGGTCGTTTCGACCCAGCATGGCAAAGGCTATCATGAGGGCGAAAAGGAAGCCGAACTCAAGGCCTATGTGAAAAAGGTTGTCGGCGACATCATGCCCGACGGCTGGCTGACCGACGATACCGAATGGCATATCAACCCTACCGGCGCGTTCGAAATCGGCGGGCCCGATGGTGATGCCGGCCTTACCGGCCGCAAGATCATCGTCGATACTTATGGCGGTGCAGCCCCGCATGGCGGCGGCGCATTCAGCGGAAAAGACCCAACCAAGGTCGACCGTTCGGCTGCCTATATCACCCGCTATCTGGCGAAGAACATAGTGGCGGCCGGACTCGCCAAGCGCTGCACCATCCAGTTGTCCTATGCGATCGGCGTGTCCAAGCCTCTCTCGCTGTATGTTGATACGCACGGCACCAGTGCCGATGACGTCACCGATGAGGCACTCGAGGACGCGATCCGCGGGATCGAGAAACTGGGTGGTCTTACCCCGCGCGGTATCCGCATGCATCTTGGGCTGAACAAGCCGATCTATCGCCAGAGCGCGGCCTATGGCCATTTCGGTCGTCAGGCCGATGGCGAGCACTTCCCTTGGGAGCGCACCGATCTGGTCGACGATCTAAAGGCTGCGCTAAACTAACGGTCAGCCGTGCTCTCCCTTGCGCGGGCTGGGGCGATCGAGTGCCAGCTCCGCATCGGAGAAGGTGAGCGGCGTGCGTACGCCGGGAATGCCATCGAGATCGAGACGCATGCTGCGTGCCTTCACCTGAGGGTCGTCGAACACGGCATCCACGGCGTTGACGCGGCCGGCCGGGATCCCAGCCGCCGCGCAATCGGCAAGCAATTCGTCCATCTGCCACTTGGATGTCTCACGTGCGATAATCTCATCGAGCTCATCGCGATTGGCCAGACGTCCCTCGTTGGTGGCGAAGCGTTCGTCGGTCAGCAAATCGTTGCGACCGAGTAGGGTCAGGAGGCGGCGGAACAGGCCGTCGTTGGCAGGTGCGAGCACAACCTTGCCATCGGCGACGGGGAATACGCCATAGGCGCTGACTTGTGCGTGCTCGTTACCCATTCGGGGTGGATTTTCGCCAGTAGTGAGAAAATGCATCGCCTGGCTGGCAAGCAAACCTACCGAACAGTCCAGCAGTGCCATGTCGACATGCTGTCCGCGCCCCGTTCTTGCGCGCATGGCGAGCGCGGCCTGAATGCCGATAACGGAGTACAGTCCGCAGGTGAGGTCCGATATGGAAATGCCCATTTTCATCGGCTGCCCCTGCGGCTCGCCCGTCAGAGCCATGAAACCGCTCATCGCCTGAATAACGAAATCGTAGCCTGCTTCGTGCGCACGCGGTCCCGTCTGCCCGAACCCGGTAATCGAGCAATAAACAAGCCGGGCGTTGACCTGGGCGAGGCTTTTATAGTCGAGGCCGAATTTCGTCAGTGTCCCGGTTTTGAAGTTTTCGAGCACTACGTCGGCTGAGGATGCCAGATCATGGATACGAGCCAGATCATCCTCGTCCCTGAAATCAGCGATAATCGAACGCTTCCCCCGATTGGCGGCGTGGTAATAGGCAGCTTCACGTTCTCCTTGGTCGCGCTCAATCCAGGGTGGGCCCCATTTGCGGGTCCCATCGCCATCGGGGCTTTCCACCTTGATCACGTCGGCGCCGAGGTCGGCGAGGATCTGGCCAGCCCACGGGCCTGCCAGGACGCGCGCAAGTTCGAGGACTTTCAGCCCGGCAAGGGGAGCGTTCGGGTTGCGAGGGGTATCTAGCCACATGGCGTGCGGCTTGGGCGGCAGCTTCGCGGCGGTCAAGTCACTCCATGCCGACGGATGCGGCGAGGCTGCCGATGGCATCGAGGAATTCCTCGCGGAAATCCTGAACCACCTGCCGGCTGGAACGAACCTGTTCGACCAACCCCACGCCCTGACCCACGAAATAACTTACCAGCTCGTTCGCACCCTTATTGCCCGACGCAGCCTCCCGTTCGATCCGGGCGAAGGCGGGTTCGGAGACCATCCCCATCAGCGGCATGGGGAGGGTCCCCGGACCGCCGGGCGCATCCCAGGCATCGTGCCATGTTGTCTTGAGTTGGCGCGCGGGCTTGCCAGTCCGGCTGCGCGAGCGGACCGTATCGCGACTGCGCGCTGCGACCATCTTGGCGCGGAAAGCCTCGCTCGTTTCCGCTTCGGGTGTGGCGAGCCAGACCGATCCGGTCCATGCTCCCTGTGCACCCGCCGCCATCATTCCGGCCATCTGACCCCCGGTCATGATGCCCCCGGCGGCGAGCACCGGGATATCGTAACCGTGGTGGGCGAGTTCGCGCACGACCTCGGGGACGAGCACCAGCGTCGATACTTCGCCGCAGTGGCCGCCCGCTTCCGTGCCCTGCGCAACGATGATGTCGACACCCGCTTCGGCCTGGCGGATGGCATGTTCCTTGGCCCCGACCAGCGCAGCTACCGGCACGCCGCGCTGCTTGCCTTCCTTTATCATCGCGGGTGGTGCAATGCCCAATGCGTTGGCAATCAGCCGGATTGGATGGCGGAATGCGACTTCCATCAGGGCAAGGCCGTTCTCGGGGGTTATGCCCATGCGTTCGCGAAGGATCGGCATCTCGGCTTCGGGCGCAATTCCATATTGGCCGAGAACGGAATTGACGAAGCCTTGATAGGCGGGATCGATAGCCGCAGCTCGGCTCTTGTTGTCGGACAATTCACTGACGCGAGGATCGATCACTTCGGGAACGAGAACATCCACACCGTAAGGTGCCCCGTCCACATGCGAATCGATCCAGGCAAGCTCTTGCTCGAGCTGCTCGGGACTGAAGCGCGTAGCGCCCAGCACCCCGAACCCGCCCGCCTTGCTGACGGCAGCCACAACGTCGCGACAGTGGCTGAAGGCGAAGAGTGGAAACTCCGCCCCGGTCAGTTCACATATGCGGTTAATCGGCATGGGCATGTCCTCCTGGGAGACACCCTATCCCGCGCACTCGGCTGTGCAAGCCGCCATTACGGGCGGGTCATCGTAACCGGAGCGTCGCCGGGCGATGGCTTCCACCGGGTTTCAGGCGGAAATACCTCGTCAAGAGTACCCTTTTGCCAGGCCCCGTAAACGGGGTTCGGTACGAGAAACCAGCCATTGCCCCAAAGCTGTGCGTATTCGCCGCGCGCGACCATTGTCCGCCGCGCGGCAATCGCACTTTCATCCGCGTTGAATACGTCGGCAAAATCGCCGAGATTGTCGCCTGCCATGGCGATCACGCAGTAATTCTCGGCTATCTTCGCCCGGCGCCCATCCTTGCGGCTTCCCATATCGTCGTCGCCGCGCAGAAAGAGGGTTTGCCCGTGTACAGCCGGCCCGGTCCCCGCTGCTTCGATCGCTGCCACGGCACCAGCAGCGGTGTCCGATTCGCGGTTGGTATTGAAGATGACCGTAATTCCGGCTTCACGAAGGCGGCGCAGGCCGGTCACTGCACCAGGAACCGGTTGCGCGATCCCGGCACCGTTATTGGCCCATTGTGCCCATTCGTCGGCATCGAACGGCTTACCCGTCAGTGCCTGCCAGTATTCATAGCCTGTATTAAGCAGCACCGTCTCATCGACGTCGAACACGGCTGCAAATGGTTTGGCTGTGCCGTCGGCCTTGATGCAGGACGGCGTTCCGATCCCGCCAGTCGTCCCGTCTGGCAGACCCAAAGGAACCGATTGCGGAGCCTTTCGCTGGTGGACCACGGCGATCGAATAATCGGCGATCTGACGCCAGGTCTGGATAGACGCCGCTGCAGCTTCGCCCGAACCGTAGAGCCAGCGCATGGTGTCCGGCGCCGCTTTCTCTTTCGCCACCGTCGCGGGGCCAGTGACAGGGCCCGAACTCATGGTCGCGCAACCGGCTAGGGCCACTGCGCTGGCGGCGAGGGTCAAAATTTGTTTCATTTAAAACGTCCAGAACGATCAAGAGAATACCGGTCGGCGATTTGCCACAGCAAGCCATGGAAACGCAATCGACTGTATCAATGACCGGGAACGGTTGACCATGTACGCGTCACAGCCTCGTCCGGCCAAGAAACTCGCGTCGAAATCGACCTTGTGCCTCCTGAAAATTGATAACATTCACAATACTACAGTAATTGTGCAACGCAGCAGGAAGGCGCGCCGAAGCCCGATGACGCAAATTAAGGGAAATCATTGCGTTAATGACAAGGCTGCGATGTTTGTTGCGCAATATGCAATCAAAATTGTCCTTTTCGCACTTGCACAAAAACCGCCCGGAGCGCATATCTCCTCGTGCCTTTTAGGCATCCTCTCCCAAGACTTTTAAGCCCGGTTGGTTTTCCAGCCGGGCTTTTTTCTGGCCTGACCGGACCCGCGCGGCGTCTTCCTTCATTGTATCTCACAGGGGCCACCCCCAAGTGAACCGGCAAGACCAACAGGAACGGGAATACGACCCAATGGCCGATGTGGATGCTGCGACAGCGGTAGAAGAAAAGACAGTGAGATTGCAGGTCGCAGCAGCGCGACAGGAAGAAAGTGGTCAGGGTATCGCGCGCATGCCGCGTTCTGCGTTCCAGGCGTTGGGGATCACTGAGGGCGATGTCGTCGAGATTACCGGAAAGCGCGCAACTGCTGCCATCGCCATGGCCGCTTATGACGAAGATCAAAGTCTCGATGTGGTGCGGCTCGACGGTCTCCAGCGCGGGAATGCGCAGGTCGGGTCGGGCGAACATGTGAATGTGGTCGTCGCCGAATCGCGCCCTGCGACCCGGGTCGTGTTTGCGCCGGCGCAGCGGGAAATGCGTTTGCAGGGCCCGGCGCAGGCGCTGAAGCGCAACTTCTTCAGGAAACCTCTTGTCGCGGGTGACCTTGTGGCGACGACCGGACAGCAGCCGGTTCAGAATATGCCACCGGAAGTGCGCCGCATGTTCAACGCACCGGCCTATGCCCTCACGCAGATTCGCCTGAGCGTGGTCGCGACGACACCCAAGGGCATCGTCCACATCGACGAGAATACAGAGGTTGAGCTGCGCGCCGAGTTCGAGCCGCCGCGCGATGCGCGTGCGGTCGTCAATTATGACGATGTCGGCGGCATGGGTGAAACCATCCAGCAATTGCGCGAGATGGTCGAGTTGCCTTTGCGTTACCCAGAATTGTTCACGCGCTTGGGTGTCGATCCGCCCAAGGGCGTTTTGCTGCACGGGCCGCCGGGAACGGGCAAGACCCGGCTTGCTCAGGCCGTCGCCAATGAAAGCGATGCCAACTTCTTTACCATCAACGGTCCCGAGATCATGGGGTCGGGCTATGGCGACAGCGAAAAAGCACTGCGTGAAGTGTTCGAGCAGGCGACGAAGGCAGCGCCGGCCATCATCTTCATAGACGAGATCGATTCGATTGCGCCGAAGAGAGATCGCGTGCCAGGCGAAGCGGAAAAACGGCTTGTTGCGCAGCTTCTGACCCTGATGGACGGACTGGAAGCCCGCTCGAACCTGGTCGTGATCGCGGCGACCAACCGACCTGAAGCGATTGACGAGGCATTGCGCAGGCCTGGGCGCTTCGACCGCGAGATCGTGATCGGCGTGCCCGACGAAAGCGGACGCCGAGAAATTCTCGGCATTCACACACGCGGCATGCCGCTGGGCGACAGGGTCGACCTGAACGAACTGGCCAAGGCGACTTATGGCTTCGTCGGGGCAGATATCGCGGCGCTTGCGCGAGAAGCAGCGATCGACGCGGTGCGGCGGATCATGCCGCGCATCGATCTGGACGAACGCACCATTCCGCCGGAAGTGCTCGATGACCTCTATGTAGGCCGCGAGGATTTCCTCTCTGCGCTGAAGCGTATCCAACCAAGCGCCATGCGCGAAGTCATGGTTCAGGTGCCCAATGTCGCATGGTCCGATATTGGCGGGGTCGGCGATGCTATCGGCAAGCTCAAGGAAGGCATCGAACTGCCAATGAAAAACCCCGAGGCGTTTCATCGTCTCGGTATCCGGCCTGCTCAGGGCTTTTTACTTTATGGACCCCCCGGTACCGGGAAGACCTTGCTGGCAAAGGCCGTCGCCAAGGAGGCGAAGGCGAACTTCATTTCGATGAAAAGTTCGGACTTGCTATCCAAATGGTATGGCGAAAGCGAACAGCAGATCGCACGGATGTTCAAGCGGGCGAGGGCTGTCGCACCCTGCGTCGTGTTCATCGACGAGATCGACAGTCTGGTTCCGGCACGTGGAAGCGGGCAGGGCGAACCCCAGGTGACCGGGCGGGTGGTAAATACCATTCTGGCCGAAATGGACGGGCTCGAAGAATTGCAGTCGGTGGTGGTGATTGGTGCGACCAATCGTCCCACCCTGGTCGATCCTGCGCTGCTGCGCCCGGGCCGCTTCGACGAACTGGTTTATGTCGGAACACCCGACAAGGGCGGTCGCGAACAGATCCTGCGAATTCATACGAAGGACATGCCGCTGGCTGGCGACGTCAATCTGGTCGATGTAGCTTCGAAGACCGAGCGCTTTACCGGCGCGGACCTGGAAGACGTGGTGCGCCGGGCGGGCCTCAACGCGCTCCACCGGGCGGGTGGCGATGTGCAGGAAGTGACCGGTGCCGATTTCACCGAGGCCTTGGGAGACAGCCGCGCCACCGTGACGTCACAGATGGAAGCGGAGTACAAGAAGATGCAGGGCGAACTGAAGAAGCGCGCTGCAGATGTGCGACCGATCGGCTTCGTTTACGAAGGAATGGTCGAAAGCACGCGTGACGAGAAGCACTCGCCGCCGGCCGGGGACTAAGCTCCGGTTGCGCGCTGGTTCGCCGCTTCCACTTCGAGGCGGTGGCGGATCAGCGCGTCTGGCTGGTTCTGTTTGATCCAGCCGAGCATGTGTTCGCGGACTTCGCAGCGCAGCGTCCATAGGTCGCCAATCGTCTCTGCGCTCATCGACAGACGCAACTCGACGCTTTCCGGATAGGCTTCGGTCATCAACAATTCCAGATTGCGCCCATCCCACAACGGATTGGATTGAACGAAGCGTTCGAATTCCTCGCGGATTGGATCGATCTCTGCGATGGGATCGAGATGCAGCATGACCGGCCCTGTCAGCCGCTCGCTTACCCGCGACCAGTTTTCGAAGCTCTGGTCGAGAAAGCGTGTCGTAGGAACGACCAGAACGCGTTCGTCCCAAGTGCGGACCGTCACGAAGCTCATCCGGATTTCCTCCACGCGCCCGGCCTGATCATCGACCTTGACCAGATCCCCGATCCGTAGAGGCTGTGTCAGAGCCATCTGTAGTCCGGCAATAAGCGATTTGAGTGCAGGCTGCGCCGCGGCGCCCACTGCAAGGGCGGCGAGGCCTGCAGATGCCAGCATCGTAGTCCCGACATCGCGAACACCGGGGATGTTGAGCATGATCAGGGAAATCGTGATGATGACGATCCCGACCTTTACCGTCCGTGACAGGATCGCGATCCGTGTGAGGCGACCACGGTGCGCGACCGGGTCTCCCGAGAACCCGATCTGTCTTTCAAATCCGAGAGCGAGACCGCGTACGGCAGAATAGGCGACCCACCCTACCACGGCGGGGATCAGAAAGCGTGTCAGGATATCCCAGCCGCGGCCGGTCAGCGCATCGTTCTCTGCTGAAATGGCAACCGCGAACGCTATCGCGGCCCAGCGCAGCGGTTTGCGGACTGCTTCGACTAGAACATCGTCGAAGACACTGGTCGACGTCCGCGCAATTCGACGCAGAATGGCGAACACGATCCAGTGTATCACGACGGCGATCAATATGGATGCCGCAAGCGCGATCAACGTATGGATCAGGCCTTCGACGGAGATCGGCCAATTGGCTGGATCGTAGCGGTCAAACATCGTTGTAATCGGTATGGAGGCACGCTGTGTAACGCAAGTCCAAGCGGCCGGTGCCTCAATCCGTCACAGGCAATACGATCGAGACTTGCAAACCGTCCTTGGTGAAGTTGCGTTCGAATGTCCCGCCGAACTGACGGGCAGCACTGGTCATGAGCAGGCTGCCGAAACCCTTGCGTTCCGGCAATTCCTCCAGATCGGCACCGCTTTCGCGCCAGGTTAGCGTGAGCATGCCATCATCTTCCGTCCAGCTGACATGGACTGTGCCCCTGTTCTTCCAGGCTCCGTATTTGACGGCATTGGTGGTCAGTTCGTGCAGAACGAGACCCAAAGGCGTAACACGCTTGGCCGGCAGCATGACGTCCGGACCTTCGATCTCGGCCGGATGCTTGCTGGAGCGATAAGGAGCGAGCGAGGTTTCGACCAATGCGCGAAGCGAGGCGACGGGCCTCTCCAGCTCGCCCTGACTGACCTCGTGCGCGGTCAGCAGCGCGCGAATGCGCTGAGCGATACTGTCGGTGACTTCCTTCGCTTCGGGCTTATCGCGCGCGCTCATCTGGACGATCGCGAGGATGACAGCGAACAGGTTCTTCACCCGGTGATTGAGTTCGCGTGCAAGCAAATCGGCGCGATCACGCGCTTCGCTGACTGCGGCTGCCTGCGATGCTTCGGCTTCCGCCCGCGCGGCGCGACCGACAAGGCGCGCCCCTGCAAGCATGGCGATGATGAGCAGCACGAACAGGGCGCCGAGTAGCGGCAGAACCCGAGCTTCACTTCGTGCAGCTTCGGCAGCGCGTTCCGCAAGGATCCGGCTTTCGATATCTTCCATTTCCGCAATGGCGCGAACCAGCCGCTCCATCGCTTCGACGCCTTCGTCCGTCAGCGTGGCACGGCGGGCATCGAGCAGACGACCATTTTCGAGCAGTTCGACACTTTCAGCCATCTCATCGAACTTGGCGCGCGCCAGCGCATCGATCTGATCGATTAGTTCGACCTGCCGCGCCGTCGCATCATCGCCGAGGAGCACGCGTACCCGATCGAGTGACGGCTCCAGCTGTTCGCGGGCCATCTGGTAAGGTGCAAGATATCGCCGATCGAGCGTGATGAGATAACCGCGCTGCCCGGTCTCGCCACTAAGCGCGGCGCTGTTGATCTGGCGCAGCTCTTCCAGCACCTCGACCGTACGTTCGACCTGGCGGCGCTGTGCGCGTTCGGCCTCTACGGTCTGATAGGCTAGAACGATGGTCGCAAACATGGCCGCTGCGATGACAAGCAGCAGCGCCACATTCATCCAGCGCGGGTTTCGCGTACGCGCGACGAAGTCTTCGATCTCGCTCAGTGTGCTGCCCCCCAACTGGTTCCGGTACCGATATCGACACCTAGCGGAACGTCAAGCTTTACAGACGGTTCGGCGGCGCTGACCATAACGTTTTCGATGACCTTGCGCGCTGCATCGACATCGCTTTCGGGCAGTTCGAACACCAATTCGTCGTGGACCTGAAGCAGCATCTGCACATGAGCGAGCCCTGCAGCTTCCAAGGCAGGCATCATGCGAACCATCGCCCGCTTGATAATATCGGCGCTGGTCCCCTGGATCGGAGCATTGATGGCTGCCCGCTCGCTTCCCTGGCGTTCCGCTTGGTTCTTCGACCCTATCCGCGGGAACCAGGTCTTGCGACCGAACAGCGTTTCCGAATAACCGCATTCTCGGACCTGCTCGAGGGTGCGGACGATGTATTTCTGGATGCCGGGAAAACGCTGGAAATAGGTGTCGATCATGGCCTGAGCCTCGTCGGCTTCTACGCCGAGGCGACCTGCAAGCCCCCAGCGCGATATACCATAGAGGATGGCGAAATTGATCGTTTTTGCGCGCGCGCGCGTATCGCGATTGACCTCGCCGAACATTTCGCTGGCCGTGCGCGAATGAATGTCCTCGCCGTTGGCGAAGGCTTCCTTCAGGCTTGGCACGTCAGCCATGTGCGCGGCCAGGCGAAGCTCGATCTGCGAATAGTCGGCAGCCAGGAGTACGTTGCCGTCCTGGGCAACGAACGCTTCGCGAATCTGGCGCCCTATTTCTGTACGAATGGGAATGTTCTGAAGGTTCGGATCGGTTGAAGACAGGCGACCCGTCTGTGCACCGACCAGGCTATAGCTGGTATGGACACGCCCGGTTTCGGGATTGATCGCCTGCTGGAGGGCGTCTGTATACGTGCTCTTCAACTTGGCGAGCTGCCGCCATTCCAGCACCTTGTCGGCGATTTCCGCTCCATCGGCGGACAGACGTTCCAGTACGCTCTGATCCGTGGAGTATTGCCCGCTCTTCCCCTTCTTGCCACCTTTGTAGCCCAGCTGGTCAAACAGCACTTCACCTAGCTGTTTGGGGCTGCCGACGGTGAATTCGCGCTCGGCTATGCCGTGGATTTCCTTCTCCAGCCGCGCCGTCTCGCTCGCAAATTCTTCCGACAACCGCGCCAGCTGGGCGCGATCGACCTTGATGCCATGACGTTCCATGCCGGCGACGACAGGCACGAGGGGCCGATCGACGCGCTGATAGATTCTCGTGCCGCCTTCAACGGCGAGTCGGGGCTTGAGCAATTTATACAGACGCCAGGTTACGTCGGCGTCTTCCGCGGCATATTCCGTCGCCTTGTCGAGCGGCACTTCACCGAAGGGAATCGCCTTCTTCCCGGTGCCGCATATTTCCTTGAAGGTAAGACAGGTGTGGCCAAGGTGGCGGTCCGCAAGCTCGTCCATCCCGTGTCCGCCGCCGATGCCGTCGAGCTGACGGCCGGCGTCCAGATCGAAGCTGATGATCATCGTATCTTCGACAGGGGATACCGTAATGCCATTGCGAGCGAGGACGTTGAGGTCGTATTTGCCGTTGTGGAAGACTTTCGTAACGGCATCGCTTGTCAGCAATGGTCGCAGAGCGGCGAGCGCGGCAGCCTTTTCGATCTGCTCCGGCCGTTCTGCAAACATGTCATTCCCGCCATGACCGAGGGGGATGTAGCATGCATCGTTCGGACCGAGCGCCAGGCTGATCCCGACCAGATCGCACAGCATGCAATCGAGTGAACTGGTCTCCGTATCCACGGCAACGAGCCGGGCGGCATGCGCGCGCTGGATCCATTCTTCGAGCCGGGACAGCGTTTGCACGCATTCATAGCTGGAACGATCGACAGCAGGATAATCCGGCGGAGGCTGGCGATTGCCTTGCTCGCCGGGGGTCACGCCTTTGGTATCCTGCCGGGCGGGATCGAGTTCGGTCGTTCGCGCGGGGCTGCCAGTGCCAGCGTCGAGCCGCTTCAACAGACTGGTAAAGCCATGTTTGCTGAGAAAGGCAGCCAGCGGTTCAGGCGGCACTTCCACCAGCTTCATGTCGTCCAGCGACACGGGCAGGCCGCAGTCCTCTTTCAATGTCACGAGCACGCGGCTGAGTTCAGCGTCTGCGCGATGTTCGAGCAGGCGTTCCTTCAGCTTGCTCTTCTTCATGCCTTCCGCTGCGTCGAGCGCGGCGGTCAGCGTGCCGTGTTCGGCGATGAGCTTGCTGGCCGTTTTCGGCCCGACGCCGAATATGCCGGGGATGTTGTCGACAGAATCGCCCATCAGCGCGAGTACATCGCCCACGAGCTCCGGCGGCACACCGAATTTCTCGATGACTTCGTCGCGTCCGATGCGGGCATTTTTCATCGTATCGAGCATGTCGATGCAGCCGCCTGCCTCGACGCCCGGTTCGAGATCTTCGTCGGCGCATTGGCCGATCAATTGCATCAGGTCCTTATCAGAACTGACAATCGTGACGTCCCAGCCCTTTCGCGTCGCCGCGCGGGCATAGGAGGCGATCATGTCGTCCGCTTCGACGTCAGGTTCTTCGATGCAAGGCAGGCTGAAGGCGCGCGTTGCGTCTCGAATCAAAGGGAATTGTGGCACCAGATCTTCAGGCGGGTCTGGCCGATTGGCCTTGTACTGGTCGTAAAGATCGTTGCGGAAACTGTGGCTCGACTTGTCGAGTATCACCGCGAGATGCGTCGGGCCGTCGGCTTTATGAAGATCATCCGCCAGCTTCCACAACATGGTGGTATAACCGTAAACAGCGCCAACCGGCGTGCCTTCAGGGTCGGTCAACGGGGGAAGGCGATGGTAGGCTCGAAAGATATAGGCCGAGCCGTCAACGAGGTAGAGATGTGGTTTGTCACCCATGGCGGGGGCTTAGCAACGGGCAGACCTATTGGGGAGCGACTTTTTCTCCCTATTAAGATCGCGCGGGAATCAAGGTGAGCCCGCCCTAATTAAGGCGGAAATGTGGCAGTGAGAGTGCGATTATCCTTGCGATGCCTCAATCCCGCCACTATTTAGCCACTGTGACGCCTCAATTGGGCGCTCGCTCGGTGTGGGGACGCAAGTCTTTTGTACCGTAAGCAAAACTCGCTGTTCAAGGATTTATACCTATGCGCAAGATCGCTCTTTTCGCTGCTGCTTCGGCTGCTGCTCTGACCCTCGCCGCATGTTCGGAAGCTACCGAAGATTCGGCTGCGACCACTGCTGACAACGCTGCTGCAGACGCTGAAGCGAACATGGAAGCTGCTGGCGACGCAATGGAATCGGCTGGTCAGTCGATGGAAGCTGGCGCTGAAGACATGGCTGCCGACGCTGACCACGCTGCTGCCGAAGTCGAAGCAGACGTGCAGGACGAAACCACCGCAGAAGCTCAGGCCGACTAATCGACCTGCTTCGCGAACGGTTTCCCGTTCACGTACAGAAAAGGGCGGTGCCTTTCGGCACCGCCCTTTTTTAATGATCGATGAGAGCGAGCTTATTCGCCGCCGTAATCGGCGCTGGCCCAGTTGCGTCCATCCTGCGATCTCGTGCCGAACCCATTATAAAGTGCCTGCGTTATCGTCGAGATACGTGAATCGCGGTTAGCGCGTGCGTTGAGCTTCTCGCTCCGGCTACCATTCTCGATGGCCATGGACGGGCTCTGGCCAGTCACATAAATCGCGGCGGCAATCGCACGCCCGTCGGGCGTCAGAAAGATGCCGATGTCGCTAGCGGTACGAGCCAGCGTACCCGTTTTATGAGCAAGATTGGCGCTTACCGGCAAGACTGAGCGCATGCGCCGTTTGCCAGTAGTCGTTTCAAGCATCGCATCCAACAAGACGCGGCGGGAATGCTCGCTCAGCCATTTGCCCTGATAAATGCCGGCAAGCAGTTGGCCCATCGCGCGCGGGGTTGCGCTATCCTTCGTATCGACGCTCCAGGCCGGATCGATGCTACCGTCCTGGCGAATAAGGGTGGCGATATTGCGGGTGAGTTCGAAGCCTTCGATACCCGCTCCTCGCATCCATTTATTGACGGCGGACGGTCCACCAACTGCATTGAGAAGAGCATCGGTGCAGTCGTTGCAACTCTTGCTGATCATCAGGCTGAGGTGGCGGTATGCAGGCATATATGCGCCGCCGGGGCGGGGAAGACGATATTCGCTGGTGAGGCTCCACCGGCCCTCATCCACTCCAGCGAGATAGGTAGCTGCAATGGCGACCTTGCTGGTGCTTGCCAAGGGAAACCGCTGATCGGCGAGTACGCCTATTTCCCGGCCAGACGTCAGATCGACAGCATAGACACCGATCCGCCCATTCGATCCATCGGCAAGCTGAGCAATCCGGCTTTCAAGGGGCGAAGAGTAGAGCGTCCCTTGACTCTGAGGCACGCGCAACTCGGTGCCCAGAGTATTGTCGAATTGCGCTTCGAAGCCGCTTCCCTGTGCGAGCGCCGGGGCGGCAAAGGCCATAGCCCCGATTGCAAGCAACCGTCCGAAAATTCCTTTTCCCATATCGACCCCATACACCCTCTATGGTTAGGCAAATATTAATGCCTCGAAAATGTGTCGATACAAGGGCATGGCGACGAAAGGTGTCGTCAGGAAGACAGTTCATTCCGTCCGGTTGTTACAACTGACCGCGTCAGACGCTAGGAATTGATAATAACCTGTTCGATTTTCGCCGTGGTTTCACCCGACAATGTCTTGTCGATTTCACCAACCAGGCGTTTTTCCAACTCCGAATGATAATGGCGCCGCATTTCGCCAAGCGTTTTAGGGTCGGCGATCACGAGCACGTCCGAAATCTCTCCGGATATGGATTTCTCGTTGAGCCATTCTGCCGCTGCCGCGCCGTGTGCAAGCTCGTTCAGATCGGTCCGGCCGTGCTGTTGGCTGACGGGATCCTGATGCTTCACTCCTGCACTGAAGTTCGTGACACTTAGATCCGGTTTTTCGGATGATCCGAGCTTGGGTTCCAAAGCTGTGCCGCTGTTACGCATCACGATGAAATTTTCCCCATCGACGATGGCAACATGGGCATTGTTGGGAAGGCGCATGGAATCTGTCTCCTGTTGTTTTCGTTTGCACGAGATGGAACGGGCGAGAGTGCCAAGAGGTCCAGACTTGAGCGTCGGAGCGTTTCGCGGCACACATTAACCGCATGGGAGAGATCGACGGCGCAAGCGCGCTTGAACCCGGCCTGGCGAAAGCGCTTGCACGCGCAGGATTGGCTGCACCCGAAGGATTGCGGCGGCTCACCGGCGGGGCCACGATGGAAAGCTGGTTTTTCTCCAGCGGCGCCGAGGACTTCGTCCTGCGCCGCGCGCCCAGCTTGTCATTCATGGAGGGGCGACCCTTCGGCCATGAAGTCGAAGCTGCGATCATAAACGCCGCTCACAATGCGGGCGTGATGGCACCGGAGGTGGTTGTCGGGCTGGAGCCGGCCGATGGGATCGGCAGCGGCTTCGTCATGCGAGCTTTGCCAGGTACGGCAGAACCGCGCGTTATCTTGGATATGAAGCAGCCGGGGCGGCTTCTTGAGGAAGTCGCCCGCGACCTAGCGCGAATCCATGCCATACCTCGCGCCGCACTACCCGACGATGTGCCGGAACTGGATTACGCAGAAGCCGTCGATGGTCTCGAACAGCAATTCGAAGACGCTGGCGGCGACCGGCCTGTCATTGCCCTTGGCCTCAAGTGGCTTCGAGACAATTTGCCAGAGCCTGTCGAGCCAGTGCTCAACCATGGCGACTTCCGTCTTGGCAATTTGCTCGCCGAAAATTCACATCTCACCGGCGTACTGGACTGGGAATTATGCCACTTCGGGGACCGACACGAAGATCTCGCCTTTGGCTGTATGGCCGTCTGGCGGTTTTCGCGGATCGATCGCCCCGCGCTGGGGCTTGGCTCGTTAGAAGACTATCTGGTTGCACATGAGCAGGAGAGCGGTTTCGGCGCGGACCTGGATCGCTTTCGTTTCTGGCTGATCTATCGCACGGTTTGGTGGGCCCTCGGCTGCCTCCGCATGGCGAGTTTTTGGCGTAGCGGCGATGACCGCATGCTTGAACGCGTCGTGATCTCACGCCGCACGAGCGAACAAGAGCTCGACCTGCTTCTGCTGTTGGAAGAGGACTCGCCCGAGGAGGAGCGGGCACGCCCGGTGCCTCCGATTGAGAAACGGCCAGAGCCGCAGGGGGAGGCGAGTATGGGCGAAATCGCAAGTGCGATTTCGGAATGGTTGGCCACGATAAAAGATCGCATGGAAGGCCATGACCGGTTCCAGCTTGCAGTGGCACGCAATGCGCTGGGCATGTTGGCGCGGGGCGACCAGATTGTGTCTGAATGCGAAGACAGACATCTCGCGCAGCAATTGCTCCGTGGGGAATGCTCTTTGAGAAATCCCGGAGTGCTTGCTGCCCTTCGCCGTGCCGCGTTGGACAAGCTTGCTGCAGACGTGCCCAAATACCCAATGCTCGAACGTGCTCGCGCAAAGTGGACAGGAGAGGACTGATGGATTTCGCAATACCGCAAGCGCTCGAGGAGTATTACGCCGAGCTCGAAACATTCATCGAGACGGTCATCGAGCCGATGGTGGCGAAGGACGACAATCAGCGTTTCTTCGACCACCGCCGCGAAGACGCACGCACGGATTGGGAGCGGGGCGGGCTGCCGTCCCAACTATGGGAGGAATTGCTGAGCAAGGCCCGGAAGGCAGCAGACGAGGCGGGTCACTGGCGTTTTTCTGCTCCGAAGAGATACGGCGGGAAGGACGGCTCGAACCTGTGGATGGCTGTCATCCGTGATCGCTTCGCGCAGCGTGGCCTTGGTCTCCATAATGATCTGCAGAACGAGCATTCCATCGTCGGAAACTTTCCCTTTGTCGCCATGTTCGAAACGTTCGGAACGGACGAGCAGAAACGGGAATTCATCAGTGGCGGTTTCGAAGGGACGCGGCGCGTCGCATTCGGGCTGACGGAACCCGATCATGGCAGCGACGCGACCTGGATGGAAACGACCGCTGTGCGCGAGACCCGCGATGGCGTGGACGGGTGGTGCATCGATGGTGAGAAAATGTGGATCACCGGAATGCACGTGGCAACGCATTGCGCGTTGTTTGCGCGCACATCGGGCGAAGATGGCGAAGCCACGGGGATTACCTGCTTTCTCGTCCCCAATCCCACCGAAGGGCTGCAGATCGAAGAATGGATGTGGACCTTCAACATGCCCACCGACCACCCTCGCCTATCGATAAAAGGGGTTTGGGTCCCTGACAGCGCCATCCTCGGCCGGGAAGGCCGCGGTTTGGCACTGGCGCAAAGCTTCGTGCACCAGAACCGTATCCGTCAGGCGGCAAGCAGCCTCGGCGCAGCCCAGTTCTGCATCGAAGAGAGCGTACGCTATGCGCGAGAGCGAAAGCCGTTTGGGGAAGAACTGGCGAAGAACCAGGCTATTCAGTTCCCTTTGGTCGAACTGTCCACTCAATGCGAAATGCTGCGCCTGCTGATCTACAAGACCGCATGGGACATGGACGCACTGGACCATGAGGAGATCGAGAAGACGATGTCCGACAAGGTTTCGATGTGCAATTACTGGGCCAACCGGCTGGTCTGCGAAGCCGCCGATCGGGCGATGCAGGTGCACGGCGGCATCGGCTACTCACGCCACAAGCCGTTCGAGCACATCTATCGCCACCATCGCCGCTACCGCATCACCGAAGGTGCGGAGGAAATTCAGATGCGTAAGGTGGCTGCGTACCTGTTCGGCTACCTTGGTCCGAAGCGCGGGAAATACGGGTGATCGACAAACGACATTGCCAAGCCCCCCCGGGATGCTAGCCATTGCAGCGACTTGAGGGAGTTATCAATGATCGCACGTATATCGCTGGTTGCCGCACTGCTCGTGACCACTGCACCGCTCGCTGCACAGGAGGCGCCGATCGTGCTTCCGGGTGCGCCGGGCGCGGAGCCCCGCGTCATCGACGCAGCAAAAGCCATTGCTCTTTCCGATACACGCTTTTCGCCAGCCGATGTGTCTTTCATGCAGGGAATGATCGTCCATCATCAGCAAGCCGTCGATATGGCGAAACTGGTCCGGCAGCGCACCAATAACGAAGCGGTGCTAAAGACGGCCGATCGGATCGAAGCGGGGCAGAAAGACGAAATGGATTTCATGCGGACCTGGCTGGAGGACCGCAATCTTGACGTGGCCATGCAGGGCATGGGCCATGCCCATCACACGATGAAAGGAATGGCGTCGCCGGAGCAGATGCGCGAACTGGCCGCCGCGAACGGCACCGCCTTCGACCGCCTGTTTCTCGAGCTCATGGTCGCCCACCACCTCGGGGCGGTTGACATGGTGGATGAACTGCATGGCGTGTCGGGCAGCGCCTACGATCCGGTGATGTACGAATTCACCAATGATGTCGTCAGCGACCAGCGGTCCGAAATCGACAGAATGAATGCAACGCTTGCGACGCTCTCGACCGATCCGCGTGCAACGCTGAAGCCCGGTTTTCGCGACGCGGGCGAGGCGATTTCCAACATGCGCCACGTGGTGGCGCTGCAAAAGCCTGCAGGATTCTTCGACCCTGAAAACCCGGCTCAGTTGCAGCCGATCAAGGAGCGCGACAAAAGCAAGGACGAAGCGAAGAATACCTCTCGCAGGGATGGCGACGATGAGGAAGACGAGCCTCAATTCGGCGAGCGCGGTTCGCTGCTGAGCTTTGCTTTCACCGATATGGCTTTCAGCGGCGATATGATGGTTGCGGGTAGTTACCACGGTTTCAACACTTATCGTCTCGGACAGGACGGCGTGCCGCAACTGATCAGCTCGGTGGTGTGCCCGGGCGGACAGGGCGATGTATCTATCGCCGGCAATCTGCTGGTCATGAGCGTCGAAGATCGCCGGGGCCGGATCGATTGCGGCCTTGAAGGAGTCGATGATAAGGTCAGCGACGAGCGTTTCCGCGGGCTGCGTATTTTCGACATCTCCGACATCACGCGTCCCAAGCAGGTCGGTCTGGTGCAGACCTGTCGCGGCAGCCATACCCATTCGATCGTCGACGCCGACGATCGCCGTCTGATCGTGTATAATTCGGGCACAAGCTATGTGCGCGATTCCGAAGAGGTTCCGGGCTGCTTCAGCGCGGGCGGTGATAACACGGCGCTCTTCAGCATCGACGTGATCGAGATTCCCGTCGCCGATCCATCGAAAGCCCGCATTGTTGACCGGCCCCGGGTATTTGCCCGCGATGGCGAAATTGCCGGTCTGTGGGGCGGGGGCGATCACGGCGACGGCACGCAGGACACCAGTCAGACGAACCAGTGCCACGACATTACCGTTTTCCCGGCAAAGAAGCTGGCGGCCGGGGCATGTTCGGGCAATGGCATCATTCTCGACATCTCCGATCCCTTGAAGCCGCAGCGCATCGACGATGTGACCGACAAAGGGTTTGCCTATTGGCATTCGGCCACCTTCAACAATGATGGTACCAAAGTGCTATTCACCGACGAATGGGGCGGGGGCGGTCGGCCGCGCTGCCAGGCTGGCGACCCCAAGAACTGGGGAGCGGACGCGTTCTACGGCATCGAGAACGGCAAACTGGTTTACCGTGGAACCTACAAACTTCCGGCGCCGCAGGGCGACAAGGAAAACTGCGTTGCCCATAACGGATCGATCATCCCAGTTCCCGGGCGCGATATCTTCGTGCAGGCGTGGTATCAGGGCGGCATCAGCGTGATCGACTTCACCGACGATCAGAACATCCACGAAATCGCCTATTTCGACCGCGGGCCGATCGACAAGGATCAGCTTGTTACGGGTGGTTACTGGTCGGCCTATTGGTACAAGGGGCGGATCTACGCGACGGAAATCAGCCGCGGTCTGGATGTGTTCGCCTTGGAACCGAGCGAATTCCTGACGGCCGAGGAGATCGCGGCGGCGGAAGGCGCGGTGTACGCCGATGGCCTCTTCAACCCGCAAACACAGACTCAGGTGACATGGCCCGACGCGCTGGTGGCGGCAGCCGAGGACAGCCGCAAAGGCGGATGAATTCTCCGTCTCGACTGCGCTAACGAGAAGGCCCCCGCCGATCGGATCAGCGGGGGCCTTTCGATGTGAGGGGTTGGAACCCTAGCCGGCGGGTTGGGACTGCACTTCTGCGGCCGCGAGCTGAACACGCTGGGCCAGCGCCGGATCGGTTTGCATCGCCGTACCGATTGCGTTGAATGTTTCGGCATCGAGACCCGAGTTTGCGACGATCTGCGCAGCCTGTTGCTGCTTGGCAGCTTCATCGCCCGACAAAGTCTGAATTTCGACGACTGCTGCAGCGAAGCTTTTTACCTGTGTATCGGTAAATTCTGCATCAGCGGACTGTTCACCCATTGCCGGACTTGCCGGCGCATCCTGAGCAGGTGCTTCCTGGGCTGGCATAGTGGTTGCCGGATCCGCGGTCTGTTCTTCCATGGACTGAGCGGCAGCACCGCTAGCAAGAACCATGGCGGAGCCCGCGAGAAGAATATTGAGGGTTTTCATAGTGTTTTCCTTTGGACTGGTGTCCCCTGTGCAACCGATATGCGCATGATGGCCGGCATTGCGAACAGCTGGTGGGTTCAATTGTGTCTAAAGGAAGGCGGATACCCAGACATGTCGCTCACCTGCGATGAGTTGAGTGCAGCACGGTCAGCGATACTTGCGAATCTCTAAAGAAAAGGCCCGGCAGGATCGCTCCTGCCGGGCCCAATCTCCGGGTTGGTCGAGTAGGACTTAGAAGCCCATTCCACCCATTCCACCCATGCCGCCCATGTCGGGCATTGCGGGGGCAGACGACTTGTCTTCCGGCTTGTCGACGATCGCAGCTTCGGTCGTGATAAGCAGACCGGCAACCGATGCAGCGTTCTGCAGGGCAGTACGCACCACCTTGGTCGGGTCGATCACGCCAGCCGACACCAGGTTTTCATAGGTGTCGGTAGCGGCATTGAAGCCAAGGTTTTCGTCGTTGCCGTCGGTCAGCTTGCCCGAAACAACCGCACCGTCGTGACCGGCATTGGCTGCGATCTGGCGAACCGGAGCGGTCAGCGCACGGCGGACGATGTCGATGCCGCGGGTCTGGTCGTCGTTCTCGCCGGAAAGGCCGTGGAGAGCCTTCGACGCGTAGAGCAGCGCGGTACCGCCGCCCGGGACGATGCCTTCTTCGACAGCTGCGCGGGTTGCGTGCAGCGCATCGTCGACGCGGTCCTTGCGTTCTTTCACTTCGACTTCGGTAGCACCGCCGACCTTGATGACGGCAACACCGCCGGCGAGTTTGGCAAGACGTTCCTGCAGCTTTTCCTTGTCGTAATCGCTGCTGGTATTGTCGATCTGCGTGCGGATTTCCGTAACGCGGGCCTTGATGTCGCCTTCGTCACCGGCACCGTCGACGATGGTGGTGTTGTCCTTGTCGATGGTGACGCGCTTGGCTTCGCCGAGCATGCCGAGCGTGACGTTTTCCAGCTTGATGCCGAGGTCTTCGGAAATCATCTCGCCCTTGGTCAGGATCGCGATGTCCTGCAGCATCGCCTTGCGACGATCGCCGAAGCCCGGAGCCTTGACCGCCGCAACCTTGAGGCCGCCGCGCAGCTTGTTGACCACGAGGGTAGCCAGCGCTTCGCCTTCGATGTCTTCAGCGATGATCAGCAGCGGACGTCCCGACTGGACAGCGGCTTCGAGCACCGGCAGCATCGCCTGCAGGTTCGAGAGCTTCTTTTCGTGGATCAGGATGTACGGGTTTTCGAGTTCGACCGTCATCTTGTCCGGGTTTGTGATGAAGTAAGGGCTGAGGTAGCCGCGATCGAACTGCATGCCTTCGACGGTTTCGAGCTCGAATTCGAGACCCTTGCTTTCGTCGACGGTGATCACGCCTTCCTTGCCGACCTTCTCCATGGCTTCGGCGATCTTTTCGCCGACTTCACGGTCGCCATTGGCCGAGATGATGCCGACCTGCGCGATTTCGTTCGAGCCGGACACGTCCTTCGAACGGGCCTTGAGGTCTTCGACAACCTTCGTAACGGCGATGTCGATGCCGCGCTTGAGGTCCATCGGGTTCATACCCGCTGCGACCGACTTCATGCCTTCGGTCACGATCGACTGGGCAAGCACGGTGGCAGTGGTGGTGCCATCACCGGCGGCGTCGTTCGACTTCGAAGCGACTTCCTTGAGCATCTGCGCGCCCATGTTCTCGAACTTGTCCTTGAGTTCGATTTCCTTGGCGACGGTGACGCCGTCCTTGGTGATGCGCGGAGCGCCGAAGCTCTTGTCGATGACGACGTTGCGGCCCTTGGGGCCCAGCGTAACCTTGACGGCGTTGGCGAGGATATCGACGCCGCGCTGAATGCCTTCGCGGGCATCGCGGCTGAATTTTACGTCTTTGGCAGCCATAATGCTGTCCTTTCCGTTCAGATTTCTATTCGATCAGATTACTGAAGTTGACACAGTTGACAGTGTCATGACGAAGGAAATGGGCTCAGCCCATGATCCCCATGATGTCGCTTTCCTTCATGATCAGCAGGTCTTCGCCATCGAGCTTGACCTCGGTGCCGGACCATTTGCCGAACAGAACGCGATCGCCAGCCTTGACGTCGAGCGGGGTAACCGTGCCGTCTTCAGCCTTGGCGCCCGAACCGACGGCGACGATTTCGCCTTCGCTGGGCTTTTCCTTGGCGCTGTCGGGGATGATGATGCCGCCTGCGGTCTTCTCATCAGCTTCGATGCGACGGACCAGTACGCGGTCATGCAGCGGACGAAATGCCATTGTGTGTGACCTCTTGAATGAGTGTGAATGTTCGTTGGCACTCCCACATCGAGAGTGCCAGCGAAGGGCATTTGGGGGCCGGCACCAAGGGTGTCAACGGGGACGTAGGGAAAAAATTCGGTCGGCGCGACAGGCCGGGGCAGGGGGTGGCCAAGACGCGCCCGGTTCCCTATCGCGCGCCCCAATTCCAGATTAGCCAGCAAGAGGCCAGCCCGTCATGACGACCGACAAAACCATTGCCGCATTGACCATTCCCGAACAGATCTGGCTGTGGTTGCGCTTGAACATGGTGGAAATCGCCGGCGCCTTTGCCGTGCTGGTCATCGGCTTGCTGCTGGCAGGGATCCTGTCGGGCTGGGTGGCGCGCGCACTGAACCGGTCCGACCGCATCGACCCCACGGTCGCCAACTTTCTTTCCAACTTGGTCAAATATGCGCTGTGGGCGCTGGTGCTGGTCACCGTACTGGCACAGTTCGGCGTGGAAACGACCAGCATCCTCGCTGCATTGGGCGGTATGGCGCTGGCCGTTGGTCTGGCTTTACAGGGCACGCTCAGCAATGTGGCATCGGGTGTGATGATCCTGGTGCAGAAGCCGTTCAAGATCGGGGAATCGATCAATGCCGGCTCCATTTCCGGTACCGTCCAGCAGATCGGCTTGTTCACGACCGAGCTCAAACAGTTCGACGGCCTGTTCGTCATGGTCCCGAATTCGGAGCTGTGGAACCAGGCGATCGTCAATCTCAATCGTCATCCGACCCGCCGGCTCGAACTGATCGTGGGCATTGCCTATGATGATAGCATGCAGCAGGCGCGCCAGGAATTGCTGGCGCTTGCCGAAGCGGATGAGCGCGTGCTGAAGGATCCAGCACCGCAGACCTTCGTCAGCTCGCTCGACGACAGTTCGGTGGGCATCGGCATGCGCGTGTGGTGCGCCACAGGTGATTATCTGGCGCTGTCCTGGGATCTGACCGAGGCGACCAAGGCGCGTTTCGACGACGTCGGTATCTCGATCCCGTTCCCGCAGCGCGACATCTGGCAGCGCAGCGCCTGAGCTATCGACTGGCGGGGCGCAGGGTCAGACCCAGCGCCTCGCGTCGATGCCAGCGCCAACCCAGCAGGGCCGCTGCAAAGGTCAGGCCCGTTGCAAGGCCGATCCAGACCCCTGTCCCTTCGAGCGGGGTGGCAAAGCCCAGAACCAGAGCGGTTCCGATGCCCGGTACCCAATAGGCGAAGGCGGCAATCCACATGGGAATTCGGGTGTCCTGCAATCCCCGCAATGCGCCGGCGGCAACGGCCTGCATCCCGTCGAACAGCTGGAAGGCGGCGGCGATGACGATATATTGCAGCGCGAAGCCGACCAGGACGGCGTTTTTCGGATCCCACGGATCGACGTAGATCGCGATCAGCGGCTTGGGGATGACCACCATGGCAAGTGCGGTCAGAACCATGAAGCCGGTACCAACCACGATTGCGGTCCATCCCGCGCGCCGAATGCCGCCCTCGTCGCGCGCGCCATAGAAATAACCCACGCGGATGGTGGCAGCCTGTCCCACGCCGAACGGCACCTGGAAAGCCAGCGCCGCGATCTGCAGGGCCACCGTATGAGCGGCGAGCTCGCTCGCGCCGATATTGCCCATCAGGAAGGCGGCAGCTCCGAAGATCCCGGCTTCTGCTGTGATTGTAAGCGCGATTGGCGTGCCTATGGCAGCAATATGCCGGAAGCGCGCCCAGTCCGGTGACCACCAACGACCAAAGATGTGATAGCGATGCAGCCGCGGATCGAGCCGGATGGCGACGATATAGGCAAGCAGCGTCGTGAAAGTCGTTATGATCGTCGCCACCGCGGCACCCTGCAGTCCAAGCTCCGGCGCGCCGAAATTGCCGAAAATAAAGGCGTAATTTGCCAGCGCGTTGACGAAGATGCCGCCAGCGGTAATGGCGGTGGCGAAAATCGGGCGGTCGAGTGTGGAGACGAAACTGCGCAGCACGTTGTTGAACAGCATCGGCACCATCGAAAGGACGAGCAGCGTATTATACTCGATAGCCAGCGCGATGATCTGGGGTTCCTGCCCTGTCACGCGCATCAATGGGCCGAGTAGAAGACACAGACCCATGCCCACGATACCGGCAAACAGGGCCAGCCACAGCGCCATACGAACCGATCGGCGCACGGGCCGCAAGGCCGGGGCGCGCTCGCCGAGCTCTGCTGCCGCAACCGGGGCCACAGCGCCGGTCAAGCCGCATAGAGCCCACATGACCAGGCCGAACACGGCTACGGCCAGCGCCGACGCGGCCAGCTGATCCTCACCCAGTCGTGCGATGAAAATCACGTCGATGGCGTATGTGAGCATCTGCAACAGGTTCGCTGTCGCTAGCGGCCAGCTCAGCCGCAGCATCGCGCGAAGTTCATCGCGCCAACCATCGCCGCGTGTCCGCGGGGGTGTCAGAGGGGCCAGGTCTGCCATGACAAGCCGGCCCGGTTAGGCGCCTCCGCAATGGTCCTCCATAGTTTTTTCGGGATTGCCGAACTTTCTACCTGCCTGCGCGTCCAGGAAGGCACACCCGAATCTAGTGCCTTCAAACCGGTTTATTTTGGTGCATCTCGCAATTGCCCTTGCGAGACCGGCTACCGAGGGTCAGCTTTCCAAGACCGGCGGACTGCGGTCGTCGGTGGGATGGGGGTGATTCGATGCACGGCACTTATCAGCTGACGGAAACTTGCGACGGTGTGCGCGTTTATTCGTACGCCTCCGATCTAGATGCGTTGATTGCCAGCTTTCCGCCACTAGCGTTCGTCGATCCTGACCCCCGCACGCTGGTAGGCAAATGGACCATCGCGGGGTTGAACGCATCTGCGTCAGTCCTCCTCCTTACGATCGGTGCGTCTTCGCAGGTCGAATGGGATGATGAGGCGCTCGTCCCAGCAGCGGCTCGCGTTGTTCCAGTTGCGACTGGAGCGCAGATCGAAACGTCACGCGCGCTAGCGGCACAGGAGATTGCGAAGGCTTCGCCGGCGCCATTCGAGCTGGCGACTCCGATCCGCCGATCTACGCTGAACATGCCGGCCACCCCCGTCGAAGCGTTGCTACCATTGAAAACGGATACCGCGCCGACCGAAGCAGATATCGTTCGGCCGCCATCTGGGGCGCTAGGTGCGGATACCGCCGAGGACACGGCTGCCTTCGAGGTGGATGTACTTTTGACACCGCCGGCGTCAGCTTCGGCGAACCACGGCGGCCTCACACATCTGACTGCCCGCGTAGATGGATTAGTGACTGGGCAGATCGAATTCAGCGATGCCAATCAGACCGTCAGCGTCAATCTCGGATCGGTCTTGGCGGCTCTGGCAGATCGTTTCCCGACCGAGGAATATGACCGCCTATCGAACTCGCCTGCCGCGCAAAGCTTTGTCGCGATCGATCGACTCGCAACTGCCGGACTTGGGATAAGCTATGATCCGATCTATGACGAAATCTTGATCGATACAGGCCAAAATGGCTCCGACATAGCTACAAATCAGGTACAGGAGCCTTTCGCATATTCGTAGCTGGTGCCGTCGGCTTCTGTAACAGATGCCTTGATGCACCATGGTTCGGCAGCGCTCATGCGCATCGTGGAAAGTATCGCGTTCTGTCCCGCAATTAGCTTGGTTCGGCCCTTATGTCGGCTGGTGGAGCGGCCTTCGATCACGAGTTCGTAGCTGACCTCCTGGTCCGAATCTGAATGTCCGTTGAGGACCACCGTGACCGCATCAGCCGTTTCCTCGACATCCATGCTGATCGCCCGGGGTGGTTGGCTGGTTGCCATGGTCGCGGCGCTCCCGAAAAAGAAGTAGATCAGAGCAAGGATACGCATCAATTACCGCCCGGCTGCGAAAGTTGATTGACGATCGCCTCGATCAATGCCTCCGTCGCAGCGGGAAGGCCGGCTTGCGGCTCTTCCTTGGCGGCGGGGGGGGGCGTGGTTGAGGGGAGAGTCAAAGAGGCCAAAGCCTGCAAGTCCTGATCCTCAGGTGAGAGTTCGCGGCGCGTCGCATCGCGAGATGCATTCGCCACCCCGACACCCGCCACAGAAGCATACTTCTCTCCGACCAGTACCTGTTCAGCGGTCAGCGAGGGCGCTGGACGAGGCGAGAAATCGCCTGAGCGTGTTTCGATCCGACGGGCACAAAAATCGGCATCCTTATCGGACAGCAATTCTGCACTGCAACGGTCCATGCCTTCGACACGGGTAAGTTCAAGTGTAGTATCCGGACGGCTCAGCTGTTGCACATCCTTGCCGCCGTCGCCGTCCGGCGCTCCAATCGGATCTGACATCTCGGCATCGCCGCGCTTGCTAAGCTGTTCGATATCCTGCGCTATAGATGGAGCGTCGATCGGATCGACCTGCTCAACGGCGATCTGCTGAGAAAGCAAGATCACTCCCAACGTGACTAGCAAGGTCATTGGGTCATCCTTTTCGCCTCAGCCCCCGCCATTGGTCTGGATCACGATAAGACCGGCGCCGCCGGTCTGTTCGATCTGGAGGTCGGATAATCCGCTACCGACCTGCGACCAGTCGAGCCTGTTGTTACCACCCAGTTGCGATGCTGTCATCGCATTGCCGTCACCCGCCTGAGTGAGCCGCGCCTGATTGTCGCTACCGTCCTGAATGAGGGACAAACTGTTCGAGTCGCCGGTCTGGCTGATCGCCCCGGCCGAATAGGCAAGGCCGGCTTCGCGCTGAAGGATGTCAGCGACGTTGCCATTGCCCTGCTGTGCAAGGACGAGAGCAGTCTGGCCATTACCATCCTGGGCGATGTCAGCCTCGTTGAGGTTGCCGTTCTGCGCGACAGCCGCATAATGCGGTGCGGAGCTCTGGCGGATGGCTGCACGGTTGCCTTCGCCTTGCTGCGCAACCTGTGCGCTGGCGGCGTTTCCATCCTGCTGGGCGCTCGCCTCGTTGCTGCTGCCGATCTGATTGATGAAGACGCCGTTTTCCTGATTTCTAGGCGCTTCGACATTCTCGAATTGGTGGGCGCTGCCTGCGCTCTGAGCCAGCGCCACGCCCGTTCCCAGAGTCGCCATCAGCGTTGCTGCCGCTGCGGTCGTTCGCATTATCTGGATCGGGATGCTCATGGCGTTGGTCCGTTCAAGTTTGTCGGCGGATGTTTCGGTCGAGCGCGCCGGAATGTCCGCCCTGGAGTAAATGTTCATCCCCGAGTTTGCTCGGGAGAGGAAGGAGGTGACGGGCCGCCGGACGGGCGACCCGTCTAGCGTATTTTACATGCCTTGGGTGACCGTGGCGGTGTTGCCAATGCCGGTTTGAGTGATCATCGAGCTGTTGTTGCTCGAGTATTGATCGACCGTGGCAATATTACTGGCACCGGCCTGGATAATGGAGGAGTAATTGTCGTCCCCACCCATATGCTGGGTTAGCGTGGCGTTGTTGCCGTTGCCGTTCTGGGAGACCAGCGACTCGCCACGATCGCCATCCTGAGTTACGATAGCGTTGTTTTCAAAGCTCGCGCCGTGATCGCCGATGCCCTGATAGATGGTCGAGCTGTTGAAGTTACCTTCCTGGAATAGGCTGGCCTTCTGCAATTCGCCGACCTGGGCGATCCCGACCGAACTCCAGCGCGCACCGGCGCTGTTGTTGTTGCCGGTCTGTCGCACAGTCAATTCGTTGTCGACGCCGAGCTGGCCAGCAACCAGACTGTTGTTGCTATTGATCTGCTCGACGTCAGCGAAGAAATTGTCGCTCGAGTTATTATCGAAGTAGGTCTGATCGCTGAAATAGTCGAAATCGCCGACGCCCAACTGACCAATCGCAGCGTTGTTGGAGGTGCCGTTCTGATTCACCTTGGCAACGGTGCCAGCCGAAAGCTGACCGACCATTGCATCGTTGCTGGTGCCCTCCTGATCGACATCGACTACCGACCCGATTGCAATCTGGCCCACTCGGGAGACGTTGGACGTGCCCGACTGGTTGACGTCGACAGTCGACAGAAGCCCCGCCTGCAGCACGGTCGACTGGTTGGCCGTACCCGACTGGGTGACATTGACGTTTGCTGCGCCCGTAAGCTGGTAGACATCGGAGTCGTTGTCGATGCCATCTTGGGTGACATTGACATTCGAGAATGCCGCGGTCTGGCCGACGAAGCTGCGGTTGCCGCTGCTGGCGGAGCCCATGTCTTGGCCCTGATTTACAACCACGCTGGAGCTTGCTGCAAGCTGTGCCACATCCGAGACGTTGGCAGTGCCGTTCTGGTTGACCGTGGCCATGCTATTGGTGCTGGTGCCGTCATACTGCACGACTTGCGAGCTGTTGGCGCTGCCTTCCTGCAAAACGGTGATGGTCGAATCATCGCCCGCCTGCAAAACGTCCGACAGGTTGCCGGCCCCGTTCTGCGTTACGGATGCGAGATTGCCTTCCGAACCGGCGGTCTGTGCGATGAGCGATTCATTGGCATTCGAAGCGTCGGTGCCGGTCTGGTTCACAGTGGCGGTGTTCGTCGCGCCAGTGCCGGCTTGATCGATATCCGACACGCTGCGCGATCCGGTCTGGGTCACACTGGCGACATCGTTGTTGCCGGTCTGGTCGATATCCGAACAGTTCGCGGCGCCACCGACACAATCGGCAAGGTCCGGCGAGAGTTGTGCCATGGCGGGCGCGGCCAAGGCCAGTGCCAGCGCCGAGGCGGACATAGTAAGAGCATATTTCATGATTATTCCCCTGTTGGAGAGTGCGGGGCAGAGACCATGGCGGTTCTGCCCCGAAACTCCTTACATTCCCTGCGTCACGGTGGCGGTATTGCCTGAACCATTCTGCATGACGTCCGACAGATTGTTGTCGCCCGTCTGCGTCACGGTTGCAGTGTTATCCGTACCGTCCTGGAAAATATCGGAATCGTTGAACGAACCGATTTGAGTCGACGTCGCGGTGTTGCCGGTGCCGTACTGTTCGATTAACGCGTCGTTGAGCATGCCACCATCCTGGTTGATCGTAGCTTCGTTCAGGTTCTGTCCGCTATCGTCGGATTCGTCACCGTACTGAACGATCATAGCCGTTGACGATGAACTGGCCGAAACGAGACCCTGGTTGATGGTCGCTGTTTCGCCGCGAGCGAACGAAATCTGATCGATATAGGCGAAATCGCCGTTGGACAGGTCCTGAGAGATGGTCGCGGAGTTGCTGCCATTGCCATCGCCGCTTGGAACGCTCTGACTGATCTCAGCAAGGCTTCCAGATGCATTGATGCTCTGATCGATATCGGCCATCTGACCGAAACCGGCCTGATAGACGTTCGCGGTATTTCCGCTACCGTCCTGGTCGACAAAGGCATCGTTGCCGTTACCATTCTGGATAACCGTCGCGGTTTCTCCGATGCCGGTCTGCTCGACCACTGCGTACTGATTACGGTTGTACTGCTCGACCGTTGAGGTGTTGCCCGAACCAGTCTGGTCGATGTCGGCAGTCAGACCATTATCACCAATGCCAGTAGTCGGATTGATGTTGGCGCTGCCGTCATCCGCCTGGGTCACCGTCGAACTATGCCCAGCTCCGGTCTGATCGACCGTGGCAAGGAAGTTTGCCGAGGCATCGTTGTTGAAGGTCTGGGTGACCGTCGATATCGATGCCCCATCCTGGTTCACGACGATATCCATGTTGGTAGAATTATCGCCGTTTGCAGTCTGGAAGGTATTGGAAGTTGCTCCGCCTGCCTGCGTCACTTTCGCGTCGATGAACGAAGTATCATTGCCATTTGCAGTCTGTTCGACCGTCGCATTCGAACCGCCACTCTGTGAAACAGTTGCTCGCAACCATTCGGATTCGTTGCCGTTACCCGTCTGGGTAACCGTCGCGCTCGAAGCATCCTGCGTAACAGTTGCAAAGATGTTCTTTGCGCCGCTAACCGCGGCGTTTTGCGTGACCATTGCGTCGCTATCGCCAGTCTGCGTCACGGTCGCGCCAAGCGTGCCCGAAAACCCGTTCCCGCCCAAGGCGTTCTGGATTACGGTAGCATCGTTGGTATCACCGGTTTGAAATACGTCACCAGTGAGATTGAAGGATCCGTTATCTGCGGTCTGTGTAACAGTGGCGGTGTTGGAATTGCCCACCTGAGAAACCATCGATTCCGGATCGTAACCGCCGTCACCATCTCCGGGAACGCCTGAAGGCGAGCCAGTGGACTGGCGAAGGCCAGTGTCGCTCTGTGTTATGGTCGCGACGTTACCCGAACCGGTCTGGACATTCGTGGCGCTGGCACCGAACGACTGCTGATCGATTTCGGAACTATTGTTGTCTCCAGTCTGCGCAATGTCAGCGACGTTTCCATAAACCGCAGCACCGTCGGCGCCTTGGCGGACGATGACGCTGTTAGGACCGCCAGCGCCACCCGCAGTTTGCTGGACGAAAACAGCATTGTTGAAGGCTTCAGTGACTTCGTCCGAGGTCAGGACATCGACAGTCGGCGAGGTCGTGCGGGTACCCGACTCGGCTGCGCCGTCTTCGCTATACTGGTCGATATCGACCGAATTTCCCCCGCCGGCAGCTACACCATTTGACTGGTCGACCGAGGCGAAACCGCCATCGCCCTGTTGGTTGATGTCGGACTGGTTTGCCGGAACGTTGTAACTAACCGAACCGGGCTGAGAGTCGGTCTGCGAAACCTCTGCACGGTTGTTGTCGCCATCCGTAGACCCGCTGCCTTGCGTAATGACAGAGACATTCTCGTTGCCAGCCTGATCGACGTCCGCAGCGTTGCCTGAACCAGTCTGGTCGATATCCGACTGCTGACCGGTGAATGTCTGGGCCATTGCAGGACCGGCCAGCGCGAGCGCGGCGACCGAAGCAGTATAGAGTAGCACATTCTTCATGGTTGCATCACCTTTTGATTAAGGCGATAACCATCGTCGACCGCGGCGCATCAGACGCCGGGCATCACCAGGTTATCGCAGCCTACACACTGCACGGGCGAGAGTTGCCGCTCTCGTTCGTGCTTTCTTTTGCGACCTTTTGTCACATGCGCTGATTGAGTCTTACGCGCATGCTCAGTCAGAAATTGATTATGTTCTTCCTACGGAGTGTCCGTCGGCTCTCAATTCTTCTCCTCGTCGTCCTTGTCGACAATAGTCAGTGCGCTGAAGGATCCGGCCTTTTGGAAGGCTTTCTGCACGTCACGGGCCTCGTAGACACCGTCGCGTTCCTTACGGTAAAGCGCACGCAAAGGCTCGGCATTCGCCATGTCGGCGAACTGCCAGAGATCGAGATCGACCCCTTCCATGACCAAGCCGAAAACCGCCTTTTCGACGGCCTGCTGCAAGGCGATCTGGTCGGGTTCGTTAGTGGTGTAGCCAAACTCCGCTTCGAGCAATTCCTTGAATGCAACGAAGCGATAGGCGCTGGCGCCGACCGCTTGGGAGGCGATCGTCTTGGAAGCCGTCACCGTAGTCAGAACCTCGCCCGTACGGACCGATACCGCGCGCAGATACACCGTGACCGTATCCTGACGATATTCGGTGCGTCCGCCGATACCCAGGAAGGCCGCACCGGCGCCGCCGGTCACGGTATTGGTATCGTAGCCCACGATGCCGCCTTCGAGCAAGACGCCGGCGAACAGCAGAGCGGGCAATGCGTTCGGATTGACGCCTTCTTCGCCGAGGTAGCGCTTACGCATCTCGGAAATGATCTGTCTTTCCTTGAGCAGGTTATCCAGCCGCTCGCGCTCCACAATGGTGAACCACTGCCGACTACCCGCTTCTTGTAGCGCCTTCACCAGCATCGAGCTGGCACCCTGGGTGACGGCACGCGACAGCGTTTGACCCGCCTCGGTCGGTTTGAATTGCCCGGTCTGGTCCGTGAAACCATAAACTGCAACTGCGACCTGACGCTGGGGAGCCGGCAAGTCGTTCAGTAGGACCTGCGTCTGGGTCTTTTTCGGGAAATAGGCGAGACTGGTGTCGGTTGGCAGGAAGTCGCGGCCGCTGTTGGTGAGGGTGGTACAGCCCATGAGCGCAATGCAGGCTGCGGCTGCGGCGAGGGTGCGCACGATCCGCATGTTCAGTCGACCTCAACAAACAACGGCACGACGATCCGCGTCTCTTCACCGGTGTCATCGTTGGTGATGACGAGCGTGACGGAATCGAGTGAGCGGAAGAATTCGATTGTCTGCCCGCCGAAGCTGATGGTGCCGCTTTCCTGCGGATTATCGCCGAAGATCGCGTCAACGACCTGCGAGGACAGGGCGGACAACAGGCGTGACTGCAATTGCCGTGCAAAGATATCGGCTTGCGAATTACTGCTCGAAGAATTGGGGTCGCGATATTTATTCTGTGCGTTTGCGGTCCCGAGAATGTGGTTCGAGTTGAACGGGTTTCCACCGAATGTAGGACTGATCGGTTCGTGAACCAGATCCTGCGCCGAAAGCGGCACAGTAGAAAGCATGAACACGGCTCCGAAGAAGAAGCCGATTTTCCCTGTAGACACCCCAAAACCCCCAAGTCGTGATCGAATATCGACTGCGGATTTGTCCGTCAGACGATGAGCTGATTCATTATGCGACTCGTTGTGGAACTCACGCTACTCGCGGGCGCTGTTGGTGAGAACCCCCATTTAGGTTTCGTTAAGCACTGACCCGATTTGGTACAAGCACGTCCGAATGCGTTTTCAACAGCGTCTCGTGAAACGGCAAGTCACTGAAAAATCTGCTATCTGTTATGTTACAAGAGGCTAGTGCTCCAAGAAGCGGCACCGAACAAGGCTAATCAAGCTACAACGGGATATCAATACGAGCAGTGCGAATCGTAAAAAGGGCGGCGCCTTGCGGTGCCGCCCTTTCGTGATCTCGAAACGAGATCGAAGCGTAAGCGAAAGGCTTACTTGAGTTCGACGGTACCGCCGGCTGCTTCGATCTTGCCCTTGATTTCTTCGGCTTCTGCCTTGTTGACGCCTTCCTTGAGCGGCTTGGGCGCGCCTTCGACGAGAGCCTTGGCTTCCGAGAGGCCCAGACCGGTGATGGCGCGGACTTCCTTGATCACCTGGATCTTCTTGCCGCCGTCGCCGGTCAGGACGACGTCGAATTCGGTCTGCTCTTCAGCAGCCGCACCAGCGTCACCACCGGCAGCAGGGCCAGCAACGGCAACAGCAGCAGCAGCGCTCACGCCCCACTCTTCTTCAAGCGCCTTGGCAAGCTCAGCGGCTTCCATGACAGTCAGCTTCGACAGTTCTTCAACAAGCTTGGCGATATCGGCCATGATGTTTCACTCCAAATATAAGGCCGGGGAGCCCGATTGGGTCTGCCCCGATGAATATGTGTTCTATGCGGGAACCAGCTCTTACGCGGCTTCTTTGGCGCCGTAGGCACCGAATACGCGTGCGAGCATCGAGGTGGGTTCCTTGATCGTGCGGACGACCTTGGTCGCCGGCGCGTTGAGGAGGCCCACGATCGTGCCACGAAGTTCGTCGAGGCTCGGCATCGAGGCGAGTGCCTTGACCCCTGCTTCGTCGAGCTTCTGCGCGCCCATCGAACCGCCGACGATTTCAATCTTGTCGGTGGTCTTGGCGAAATCCACCACGGCCTTGGCCGCAGCAACCGGATCCTCGGAATAACCAAGGGCGGTCGGACCGGACAGGTACTCGTCGAGACCTGCGTAGTCGGTGTCCTTCAGGGCGAGCTTGGCGAGACGGTTCTTCGCAACCTGGTAAGTCGCACCGGCTTCACGCATCTTCGAGCGCAGTTCGGTCGACTGAGCGACCGTAAGGCCCAGGTTGCGGGTCACGACGACCACGCCAGCCTGGTTGAAGACTTCGCTGAGCTGGGCGACTGCATCGGCTTTCTGCGAACGATCCATGCCATACTCCTTCACTATGGCCGTTCGCTTGCGGCGAACGACCGGCTACGTTTGTCCGCGCCGCCGAAGCGACACGGGCGAGTCCGTTGAGGGGGAAGGAGGTGCACCAACAGGCGCGAAACGACGATGCAGAACATCGTCATGAAATCTCTGTTCCCCGTCTAGGCTGGAAATTAAGACCGGCACATTCCGGTCACCAACTGTCTCGGACGGATGAACGGGTAAACCAAAAAGGCCCGCCGTTCGGTGGCGGGCCTCTAAGGATTTGGGTGATTCTGTCAAGCAGAACCCGCGTGAGTCATCGACTCCGGCGTTATTCGGCCATCGGATCCGATTCCATGGGCTCGCCAGTAGCGGTGCCGGTGGGCGGAGTAGTCATGGTATCGTCCATGGTACCGGTTTCGGTGCCCGTCATCATCGGTGCCGGCGTTTCCATCGGATCGCTCATGCCCTGATCCATAGGCTCGACAGCGTTGGCTTCGAGGTCAGTGGTGTCGGTTCCGTCAACCGAGTCGCCGCAGGCGGCGACCGAAAGGGCGAAGGGGAGGGCGGCGATGATAGCAAACTTCGTCATGTCATAATCTCCTTTCGAGAGCATGGCCATAAAACCGCCACAATTGCCATCGGTTCCAAAAAAGCCCTTTTGACGCGAAAAAGGCCCGCCCCCATGAGGGACAGGCCTTTCGTTAATCGTACCGTTTCGCGCAGGGCGCGGTAAACGGAAGTCCGATTATTCAGTCGGAGTGGTTTCTTCAGCCATCGGCGTTTCGGTGGCGGTGACGGTTTCTTCCATCATTGCGCCTTCGGTTGCCATCGGATCGGCAACCGGGGTTTCTTCGACAACAACGGTTTCGTCGACTGCTTCAGCCGGAGCCATTTCGTCTGCGGTGGTTTCGTCAGCGGCCTGTTCGCCACAAGCGGCGAGAGTCAGCGCGAACGGAAGTGCGGCGACGAGAGCGATCTTCTTCATGTGACAATATTCCTGTAACGCCTGGATTGGCGTAGCCTTAAAATAGCCATATTTTCGCCCGCGAAAAGACATATTCTCGCGACGTCGTCGAATTTTTGGTGGAGAGCACCTAGTTTCGGATCGAATCTAGACGCATTTGTGTGCCTGGTCGGAACACTGCGCGCCGCACGCTTATTGCGTGCGGCAATAACGGCAACTGCGAACCAACCCGCATCATCCCAATTCGATCAAGGATCCGAGGAGATAAAAGGCTTGCCTGCTGTCGGGGTTAAGAATGTCGTCACTAGTCAGGTGACCAAATTTCCTTCTGCTTGACCCTTTGCGGCATGCTTCCTATATGCCCCTTCGACCGCACGCTTCGAGCGAGTCCGATTCATGCGCGGGAATTGGACACAGGATGGAAGCGGCGTTTCCATAATCGCGACGCTAGAGAAGCTGCAGCAGGCCACCGGAACCGGTGTGCAGGACGCTGCGGCCTTTTCGCGTCCCGGCTATGATCTCACGCGCATGAGAAACGAATTCCGGCCCTGTCCGCGCAGGCGCCGGCGCACACGAGAAGAGGTAACTACCCCTTATGGCTACCATGGCGAAAGCTCCGAAGAAAACCCGGGGCGCAAACGCGCAGGGCACGGCGAAGCGTCGTATCCGCAAGATCTTCGGCGACATTCACGAAGTCGTCGATATGCCGAACCTGATCGAGGTCCAGCGCGAGAGCTACGAACAGTTCCTGCGTTCGAACAAGGAAATCGATTACGTTTCCGGCCTCGAGAAGACTCTTCGCAGCGTATTCCCGATTCGCGACTTCGCCGGGACAGCCGAACTCGACTTCGTGCATTACGAGCTCGAGCAGCCGAAATACGATATCGTGGAATGTCGCCAGCGCGGCATCACCTATGCCGCCCCGATGAAGGTCACGCTGCGCCTGATCGTGTTCGAGGTGGACCAGGAAACCGAAACGCGCTCGGTTCTCGATATCAAGGAGCAGGACGTCTACATGGGCGACATGCCCCTGATGACGGGCAATGGTACCTTCATCATCAACGGTACCGAGCGTGTGATCGTATCGCAGATGCACCGTTCGCCAGGTGTGCTGTTCGACCACGATCGCGGCAAGACGCATTCTTCGGGCAAGCTCCTCTTCGCCGCCCGGATCATTCCGTATCGCGGTTCGTGGCTCGATTTCGAATTCGACGCCAAGGACATCGTCAACGTGCGTATCGACCGTAAGCGCAAGCTGCCGGTCACGTCGCTGCTGTTCGCGCTCGGTTTGGATGACGAAGACATTCTTTCGCACTTCTACAACACCGTCACCTGGAAGCGGGCGACGGGCAAGAAGGGCGAAGGCTGGAACATTCCTTTCGTCGCCGAGCAATGGCGTGGCCAGAAGCCGGCTTTCCCGCTGATCGATGCGAAGACTGGCGAAGAAGTGTTCCCCGCCGGTCAGAAGATCAGTCCGCGTGCGGCCAACAAGGCTGCCAAGGACGGTCTCGAAACGCTGCTGCTGCCAACCGAGGAAATCTTCGGCCATTATGCATCGCGTGACATGATCGACGAGAAGACCGGTCGCATCTACATCGAGGCGGGCGACGAAGTTTCGGCAGAAAACCTCGAAGTTCTTGATGCTGCCGGCATCGATGCGATGGATCTGCTGGACATCGATCACGTCAGCACCGGCGCGTGGATGCGCAACACGCTCAAGGTCGACAAGGCCGAAAATCGTGACGAAGGTCTGGAGGCGATCTACAAGGTCATGCGTCCAGGCGAACCGCCGACCAAGGAAACTGCAGAAGCTCTGTTCGAAGGCCTGTTCTTCGATAGTGAGCGTTACGATCTGTCTGCCGTTGGCCGCGTGAAGTTGAACATGCGTCTCGAGCTGGACGCCGAAGACACCGTGACCACGCTGCGCAAGGAAGACATCCTGGCCGTGGTCAAGGAACTGGTCGACCTCAAGGACGGCAAGGGCGACGTCGACGACATCGATAATCTCGGCAACCGCCGCGTGCGTTCGGTGGGCGAGCTGCTGGAAAACCAGTATCGCGTCGGCCTGTTGCGCATGGAGCGCGCCGTCAAGGAGCGCATGAGCAGCGTCGATGTATCGACCGTCATGCCGAACGACCTGATCAATGCGAAGCCTGCCGTGGCCGCCGTGCGCGAGTTCTTCGGTTCGAGCCAGCTTTCGCAGTTCATGGACCAAACGAACCCGCTGTCGGAAGTCACCCACAAGCGCCGCGTGTCGGCGCTCGGCCCGGGCGGCCTTACCCGCGAACGCGCCGGCTTCGAAGTCCGCGACGTTCACCCGACGCACTATGGTCGTATCTGTCCGATCGAAACGCCGGAAGGCCCGAACATCGGTCTGATCAACTCGCTGTCGACCTTCGCCCGCGTCAACAAGTACGGCTTTATCGAAACGCCGTACCGCAAGGTCGTTGACGGCAAGGTCACCGACGAGGTCATCTACCTCTCGGCGATGGAAGAGCAGAAACACACGGTGGCGCAGGCTTCGGCCGATCTCACCACGGATGGTTCGTTCGTCGAGGAACTGGTTTCGGCCCGTCACGATGGCGACAACCTGATGGCGCCGCGCGAATCCATCACCCTGATGGACGTCAGCCCCAAGCAGCTCGTTTCGGTCGCGGCATCGCTCATTCCGTTCCTGGAAAACGATGACGCCAACCGCGCGCTGATGGGATCGAACATGCAGCGCCAGGCCGTTCCGCTGGTCAAGGCCGAAGCGCCTTGGGTCGGCACCGGTATGGAAGAAACCGTGGCCCGCGATTCCGGCGCTGCCATCGCAGCGACGCGCGGCGGTATCGTCGACCAGGTCGATGCCACGCGTATCGTTATCCGTGCGATCGGCGATGTCGAGGCCGGACAGTCGGGCGTCGATATCTACACGCTGCAGAAGTTCCAGCGTTCGAACCAGGACACCTGCATCAACCAGCGTCCGCTGGTGAAGGTGGGCGAAACGGTCGAGCCAGGCGACATCATCGCTGACGGTCCTTCGACCGATCTGGGCGAACTGGCACTGGGCCGGAACAGCCTCGTCGCCTTCATGCCATGGAACGGCTACAACTATGAGGATAGTATCCTCATCTCCGAACGTATCGTAAAGGACGACGTCTTCACCTCGATCCATATCGAGGAATTCGAAGTCATGGCCCGCGACACGAAGCTCGGCCCTGAAGACATCACCCGCGACATTCCCAATGTCGGCGAGGAAGCCCTGCGCAACCTCGACGAAGCGGGCATCGTCTACATCGGTGCGGAAGTGCATCCGGGCGATATCCTGTGCGGCAAGATCACGCCAAAGGGCGAAAGCCCGATGACGCCGGAAGAAAAGCTTCTGCGCGCCATCTTCGGTGAAAAGGCCAGCGACGTGCGCGACACATCGCTCCGCCTGCCCCCGGGCGTTGCAGGCACCGTTGTCGAGGTTCGCGTTTTCAACCGTCACGGTATCGAGATCGACGACCGTACCCGCGCGATTCAGAACGAGGAAATCGAACGTCTCCGCAAGGACTCGAACGACGAGCGCGCCATTCTCAACCGGGCGACCTACAACCGCCTGCGCGATATGCTCGCCGGGCAAACCGCCTCGGCAGCGCCGAAAGGCGTCAAGAAGGGCACGGAGATTTCCGAAGAGCTTCTGGACGAAATCGACCGGCACGAATGGTTCAAGTTCGCCGTGGCGGACGATGGCCGTCAGGCGCAACTCGAAGCGGTCAAGTCGCAGTACGACGAAGCGGTCAAGATCATCGAAGAGAAGTTCGAAGACCGTAAGGAAAAGCTCGAGCGCGGTGACGAACTCGCTCCGGGTGTGCTCAAGATGGTCAAGGTCTTCGTCGCGGTGAAGCGCAAGCTGCAGCCGGGCGACAAGATGGCCGGCCGTCACGGGAACAAGGGCGTCATCAGCCGCATCCTGCCCATCGAGGACATGCCGTTCCTCGAAGACGGGACACCGGTCGATATCGTGCTCAACCCGCTGGGCGTTCCCAGTCGTATGAACGTCGGCCAGATCTTCGAAACGCATCTCGGCATGGCGGCCCGCAATTTGGGTCACCAGCTCGGTGAGCAGCTTGAAGAGTGGAAGAAGGCCAACCCCAACGCTTCGGAAGCCTATGCCCAGGCAAAGCCGCCCGAAGCCGTTATCGACCGCCTGAAGGAAGTGTACGGCGAGGAGTATCACGACGCGATCGACAGCCGTTCGACCGCCGAAGTGGTCGAACTGGCCAGCAACCTGACCGCAGGCGTTCCGATGGGTACGCCGGTGTTCGACGGTGCGCGTGAAGGCGACGTAACGATCGAGCTCGAAAAGGCGGGTCTGCACAGCTCCGGCCAGTCGGTCCTGTTCGACGGGCGCACGGGTGAAGCTTTCGACCGCAAGGTCACCGTGGGCATCATCTATATGCTCAAGCTGCACCACCTCGTCGACGACAAGATCCACGCCCGTTCGATCGGCCCCTACAGCCTCGTCACCCAGCAGCCGCTGGGCGGTAAGGCGCAGTTCGGTGGCCAGCGCTTCGGGGAAATGGAGGTCTGGGCACTTCAGGCCTACGGCGCCGCCTACACGCTGCAGGAAATCCTCACCGTGAAATCGGACGACGTGATAGGACGTACCAAGGTCTACGAAGCCATCGTCAAGGGCGACGACACCTTCGAAGCGGGCATTCCGGAGAGCTTCAACGTGCTCGTCAAGGAAATGCGCAGCCTGGGCCTCAATGTCGAACTCAAGTCTCTGACCGACGAAGACGACGATGGTCTCGCTATAGCGGCGGAATAGGGGGCTTCGGCCCCCACCGCTTCCGTCCCAGAGAATTCACCCGTTTAGGGAATTAAGTCATGAACGAACTGACCAAATTCACCAACCAGCTCGCGAAGCCCGAAACCTTCGACGAGATCCAGATCGGCATCGCCAGCCCGGAGCGCATTCGCTCGTGGTCCTTCGGCGAAATCAAGAAGCCGGAAACGATCAACTACCGCACGTTCAAGCCTGAACGTGACGGCCTGTTCTGCGCGCGCATCTTCGGTCCGGTAAAAGACTACGAATGTCTGTGCGGCAAGTACAAGCGCATGAAGTACAAGGGCGTCGTCTGCGAAAAGTGCGGCGTCGAAGTTACCGTAACCAAGGTCCGTCGCGAGCGCATGGGCCACATCGAACTGGCCGCGCCCGTTGCGCATATCTGGTTCCTGAAGTCGTTGCCCTCGCGCATTGGCCTGCTGCTGGACATGCAGCTTAAGCAGCTCGAGCGTGTGCTGTACTTTGAAAGCTACATCGTCACCGAACCCGGCCTGACGCCGCTGGAAAAATTCCAGCTGCTGACTGAAGACGAGCTGCTCGAAGCGCAGGACGAGTATGGCGAAGACAGCTTCAGCGCCGGCATCGGTGCCGAAGCGGTCAAGTTCATGCTGATGGATCTCGATCTCGACCGTGAGAAAGAGGACCTTCTGGAAGAGCTGGCGACGACCAAATCGAAGCTGAAGCCAGCCAAGATCATCAAGCGCCTGAAGGTTGTCGAAAGCTTCATCGAATCGGGCAACCGCCCCGAATGGATGATCCTCGAAGTCGTGCCGGTCATCCCGCCCGAACTGCGCCCGCTGGTGCCGCTCGATGGGGGCCGTTTTGCGACGTCGGATCTCAACGACCTCTATCGCCGCGTGATCAACCGCAACAACCGCCTCAAGCGGCTGATGGAACTGCGCGCACCGGACATTATCGTCCGCAACGAAAAGCGCATGCTGCAGGAAGCGGTCGACGCTCTGTTCGACAACGGCCGCCGCGGCCGCGTCATCACCGGCGCCAACAAACGTCCGCTGAAGTCGCTCTCCGACATGCTGAAGGGCAAGCAGGGCCGCTTCCGTCAGAACCTGCTTGGTAAGCGCGTCGACTATTCGGGCCGTTCGGTCATTGTGACCGGTCCGGAACTCAAGCTGCATCAGTGCGGCCTGCCGAAGAAGATGGCGCTCGAACTGTTCAAGCCGTTCATCTACGCGCGCCTCGACGCCAAGGGTCTCTCCATGACCCTGAAGCAGGCGAAGAAGTGGGTCGAGAAGGAACGCAAGGAAGTCTGGGACATCCTGGATGAAGTCATCCGCGAACACCCGGTCCTTCTGAACCGCGCGCCGACGCTCCACCGCCTCGGCATCCAGGCGTTCGAGCCCGTCCTGATCGAGGGCAAGGCGATTCAGCTTCACCCGCTGGTCTGCGCCGCCTTCAACGCCGACTTCGACGGCGACCAGATGGCCGTCCACGTTCCGCTGAGCCTCGAGGCGCAGCTCGAAGCGCGCGTGCTGATGATGTCGACCAACAACATCCTCTCGCCCGCCAACGGCAAGCCGATCATCGTGCCTTCGCAGGACATGGTTCTTGGCCTTTATTACCTGTCGATGGAACGCCAGGAAAAGACGCCCGAATTCGCCGAGGATTCAGACGGCAACCAAGTCGAGAAGCTGCAGATGTTCTCGGACATGGCAGAGGTTCATCAGGCGCTGGAAACAAAGCAGGTCTCGCTTCACACCAAGATCCTCGCCCGTGTTCCGCAGGCTGACGAAGATGGCAATATCGCCATGAAGCGGTTCGAAACCACTGCCGGCCGCATGCTGATCGGCGAATGTCTGCCGAAGAACCACAAGGTTCCGTTCGACATCGTGAACCGCCTGCTGACTAAAAAGGACATCGCCGACGTAATTGACGAAGTCTATCGTCACACCGGCCAGAAGGACACTGTGCTGTTTGCCGACGCGATCATGTCGCTCGGTTTCCGCCACGCGTTCAAGGCCGGCATTTCCTTCGGCAAGGATGACATGATCATCCCCGAAGAAAAGGAAGGCATGGTCGAAACGACCAAGGCGTTGGTTGCCGATTACGAGCAGCAGTACCAGGACGGCCTGATCACCCAGCAGGAAAAGTACAACAAGGTGATCGATGCGTGGAGCCAGTGCGGCGACCGCGTGGCCGATGCGATGATGGAAAAGATCAAGGCTCGACCGATCGGCGACGATGGTGTTCAGGCCGAAATCAACTCGATCTACATGATGGCGCACTCCGGTGCGCGTGGTTCGCCCGCTCAGATGAAGCAGCTGGCCGGCATGCGCGGCCTGATGGCCAAGCCGAGTGGCGAAATCATCGAGAACCCGATTATCTCGAACTTCAAGGAAGGCCTGAACGTCCTTGAATACTTCAACTCGACCCACGGCGCCCGTAAGGGCCTCGCGGACACCGCGTTGAAGACGGCTAACTCGGGTTACCTGACCCGCCGCCTCGTCGACGTGTCGCAGGACTGCGTCATCATCGAGGAAGACTGCAAGACCGAGAATGCGCTGGAAATGCGCGCTATCGTGCAGGGCGGCTCTGTCATTGCCTCGCTTGGCGAACGTATTCTGGGCCGGACCACGGCCGAGGACATCGTCAACGCGGCAACCGATGAAGTTATCGTCAAGGCCGGTACGCTGATCGACGAGCCGATGGTGAAGGAAATCGAAGCTGCCGAAGTACAGGTGGCCAAGATCCGTTCGCCGCTGGTCTGTGAGGCAAGTCAGGGTGTTTGCGCCACCTGCTACGGTCGCGACCTTGCTCGCGGTACGCCGGTCAACATCGGTGAAGCTGTCGGTGTGATCGCCGCGCAGTCGATCGGTGAACCCGGCACGCAGCTGACCATGCGTACCTTCCACATCGGCGGTGCTGCACAGCTTAACGAAACGAGCCATCTCGAAGCGATCTCGGACGGTAAGGTCGTGTATCGCGACATGCCGACGATCGTCGACAAGAAGGGTCGGATTCTTTCGCTCGCCCGCAACGGCGAACTGGCTGTGATCGACGCCGAAGGCCGTGAACGCGAAATCCACAAGGTGCCATACGGTACCGTGCTGATGCACAAGGATGGCGGCAAGGTGAAGGAAGGCGATCGCCTGGCCGAATGGGATCCGTTCAGCTTGCCGATCATCACCGAACAGTCGGGTGTCGTGAAGTATCAGGACCTTGTCGATGGTACGACGATGGAAGAACGCGTCGACGATGCTACCGGCATTGCTCAGCGCGTCGTCACCGAAATGCGTACCGCTGGTCGCAAGAAGGACGATCTGCGTCCCCGTCTGACGTTGTTCAACGATGCCGGCGACGAGAGCGAAGCCGCGCGTTACATGCTGGCGCCCGGTACCGTTCTGTCGGTCGAAGACAATCAGCAGGTTTCGGAGGGTGACATCTTGGCCCGTGCTTCGCGTGAAGCTGCCAAAACCCGCGACATCACCGGCGGTCTGCCGCGTGTCGCCGAACTGTTTGAAGCGCGTCTGCCGAAGGACAATTCGGTCATCGCCAAGATTTCGGGCAAGATTGAATTCGTTCGCGAATACAAGGCGAAGCGCAAGATTGCGATCGTCCCCGAGGAAGGTGATGCAGTTGAGTACCTGATCCCCAAGACCAAGGTGATCGACGTGCAGGAAGGCGACTTCGTGAAGAAGGGTGATACCCTGATTTCCGGCTCGCCCAACCCGCACGATATTCTCGAAGTCATGGGCGTCGAGGCACTAGCCGAATATCTCGTCAACGAAATCCAGGAAGTCTACCGACTGCAGGGTGTGAAGATCAACGACAAGCACATCGAGGTGATCGTTCGCCAGATGCTGCAGAAGGTCGAGATCACAGACGGTGGCGACACCGTTCTGCTTCCCGGCGAGCAGGTCGATCTGGAAGAACTGAACGAAACCAATGCGAAGCTCGGCAGGAACAAGGAACCTGCCAAGGGTACCCCGATCCTGCTCGGCATCACCAAGGCCTCGCTCCAGACGCGTTCGTTCATCTCTGCGGCTTCGTTCCAGGAAACCACGCGCGTGCTGACGCAGGCCGCGGTCGAAGGGAAGAAGGACACTCTGGTAGGTCTGAAGGAAAACGTGATCGTTGGCCGCCTCATTCCGGCAGGCACCGGTGCGGGCATGAACCGCATGCGCATCACCGCGTCGAGCCGTGATGCTGCTCTGCGGGCCCAGTGGAAGAAGGCTCAGGATGCGATCATCGCTGCCAATACCGCGGCGGAAGAGCACGAAGCCGAACTTGCGCAGGGACCCGAGGCGGCAATCGGCGACGATCCGCTGGCGACCATGGAAGGGGAAACCCACGGCACCGACGCCGATGCAGGCGATTACCTGAACGAGGATGCGAAAGACGGCGAATAAGTTCGTCTTACGGCAACCGCACAGAAAGGGCCCCGCTGGAGCGATCCGGCGGGGTCTTTTCGTTGTACTCGGCGGAAAGCACGCCCGCGCTTGTTTGCTTGACGGCAGGTTTGAGTAGTTGCACCTTAACTATCGGTACATGGGGGAAAGTGACCGCAATGCGGGGAATTTCGTGGCAGTAGAAGGGCCCGATACCGAAGCGTATGGAACCGGCGGAAGTCCGGACGGGCACGCTGCGGTCGGACAACTTCTGCTGACCCGCAGAATGAGAGATTTCACGACCGGGGCGACGTTGTCCCTGCTTCCAGCGCTCGGGTCGATTGTGGCGCTTGTTTACACCTTCCGCGATCAGGCTGATCTTGCGGTCCTGATAGGTTGGGCAACTGTGCAGTTTGTGCTGATCGCGGTCTATGTGGTCTTCGACAGCATTCTCGACCGTGACAGTCCCTCCCTAGGGGAGTTGCGCAGACACTGGCGCCGTTTCGTTCTATTGCAATGGCTTGGCTCCTTGGCCTGGGCCGGAATTTTTCCGTATTTGGCGCCGGTCGCGCATGGTCTGGACGCAGTCGTGCTCGCAGTTGTGGCAATCGCCGTGCTTTGCGGCGTTTTGCTGGTTCACAGAACGGCGCCGAGTGCTGCGATCTTCCACGTAGTCGTGATGGCAATTTCAATCACCGCTGCCATCTGGACCGGCACTGGTATAGCGGGTTTGCCTGCCCTGATCCTGCTCGCCCTTTTCGTCATCGCGCTGCTCGGCTCGACGCGCGAGCAGGAGCGGCAGATTGTCGAGTGGCTCGAAGCCGAGATGAACCGCCGTGAAGCGACCGATACGGTTCGCTTGTTGCTCAACGATTACGAAGAGCATTCGTCCGACTGGCTCTGGACGGTCGACGAAGCCGGCAATCTTCGTAACGTGGCCGAGCGGTTCGCAATGGCAGCCGAGAAGCCTGCCGAAACGCTCGAAGGAAAGCCGCTGATCGACATGTTCATGGCGGATGCGAACCGCGCCATTTTTGCACGGCATCTCACTGAACGCAGCCGCTTCCGCGATCTGGTGCTCAAATTGCGGATCAATGGGGAGATGCGCTACTGGAAGCTCTCCGCAAGGCCGCGCGACGATGGCCAAATCAGCGGCGTTGCACGGGATGTGACGAGCGATCGGATGATCGAGGAGCGCGTCGCCTTCATGGCGCATTACGACAATTTGACCGGGCTCGCCAATCGATACCTTTTCAACGAACGCCTGCGTGGTGCCCTGGATCAGAACGAGAGGGTGCGCAACATTGCCCTTTTCTACCTCGATCTGGACGACTTCAAGGCAGTCAACGACACGCGCGGACATCTCATGGGCGACAGGTTGCTCCGCGAGGTCGGTAAACGGCTTGAACAGGAAGTCCGCGGCCAGGATTTGGTCGCGAGGCTGGGGGGCGACGAATTTGCCATCCTCGTCGAAACGCGTTCCGGGGCCGGCATGCTTATCGAAAGGGCGCACAGTTTCCTTGCCGCTATCCGAGATCCATTCGAAATAGATGGTCAGATATATCGCGTCTCAGGCAGCGTCGGCATCGCCAGAAGCAGTGACGGAAGCTGCGATGCCGAGGAATTGATGCGCCGTGCGGATCTTGCCCTCTTTGCTGCTAAGAACAAAGGGCGCGACACTCTCGCACTCTACGATCAGTCCATCGATCTTGCGGCCCGAGAGCGCCGCGAAATTGAAATCGATTTGCGCGAAGCGGTGGCCCGAGGACAGCTCAACCTCCATTATCAGCCGGTGATCGACCTGCAATCGGGTTCGGTTGTCGGATATGAAGCGCTCCTGCGCTGGTACCATCCCAAGCGCGGAATTATCGGCCCGGCGGATTTTCTCGAAGTTGCGGAAGAAACGGGCTTGATCGTTCCGATTGGCGAGTGGTCGATCCGGCAGGCCTTTGCTGAAACGGCAAAGTGGGAAGGCCATTTCCGTATTGCGATCAATCTCTCGCCTACACAGGTGCGCAGCCCGCATCTGGTGAAGGTTATTGCCCAATCTTTGCATGCACATGGCATTGCGCCCGAACGGGTGGAGTTCGAAATCACCGAGCATGTCCTGATGCAGGAAAGCTCCATCAGCATGGGCAATCTCCAGAAGCTTCGGGAATTGGGCACCCGCATCGCGCTGGACGATTTCGGCATCGGCTATTCTTCTCTGAGTTACCTGCGCCGTTTTCCCTTTGACCGGATCAAGATCGACAAGGACTTCGTCGACGGAGTGGAGAGTTCTGCCGACAACCAGGCGATCGTTTCGAGCATCACCAAGCTTGCCGAAGCGTTGGGTATGGCGACCACGGCGGAGGGCGTCGAAACGCGCGACCAGCTCGATCTCCTGCGCAGGCTCGGCTGTCAGGAAGCGCAGGGCTATCTAATCTGCGAACCGGTGCCTGGGGAGAACTTCGCCACGGCCGATGCCGTCGATGCCGCCATGCGTGGTGGGGCGGTCAGTGGGATACTGGCCTACCGCCGCACGCGCGAGGCAAGCGTGAAGCAAAGCCCACGACGCGCCAGCTGACCTCTCGCCAAGCCAGCCGCCCTCCGCTATCGGCGCGGATATGACCACTGTCACGCGTTTCGCCCCATCGCCTACTGGACGACTCCATGTCGGCAATATCCGTACCGCCCTGCATAACTGGATGCTGGCGAGAAAGACTGGCGGCAAATTCATACTGCGGATCGACGATACCGATGCCGAGCGCAGCCGCGAGGAGTATGTCGACGCAATCCGGGCGGATCTGGCGTGGCTCGGAATGCTCCCGGATGACGAAGCGCGTCAGTCAGAGCGTCTGGAGAAATACGAAGAGGCCTTTGCCTTGTTGCAATCAGCCGGCCGCATTTATCCCTGCTACGAAACGCAGCAGGAACTGGAGCTGAAGCGCAAGATCCGGCTCGGACGTGGCCTGCCGCCGATATATGATCGCGGGGCCCTTGAACTGAGCGAGGAAGACCGTGCGGCCAAGGAGGCGCAGGGTATCGTGCCGCACTGGCGATTCGTGCTCGATCATGACGAGCAGATCGCCTGGAACGATGGGGTGCGAGGGCCACAGAAATTCGATGCCGCGCAGTTGTCCGATCCGGTCGTGCGGCGGGCAGACGGAAGCTGGCTTTACATGCTGCCGAGTGCGGTGGACGATCTCGATATGGGTATTACCCACGTCCTGCGCGGAGAGGACCACGTAAGCAATACCGCGGTGCAAATTCAGATGTTTACCGCACTAATTGCTGCACGAGACGAAACGCAGCAAATTCCCAGCTTTGCGCATGAGGCTTTGCTGGTGGGGGCCGAAGGCAAATTATCCAAACGGGTCGGATCGCTCGGCTGCGATGCCTTTCGCGAACGTGGTATCGAGCCGGAAGCGATCATCGCGCTACTGGCGCGCCTCGGCACATCGCTTCCCGTCGAGCCTATCGCCGAAATCGAGGCGCTTCTCGAAACCTTCGATCTTTCGACATTCGGACGGGCACCGGCAAAGTTCGACGATGCGGAGCTTGACCGTATCAACACTGCGCTTGTCCATCAGATGGAGTTTTCCCAGGTCGCCGACAGACTCCCGCAGGGTATGGACGAGGCTGGCTGGCATGCCATCAGGCCGAACCTCGCGCATGTAAACGAGGCGGGGCAGTGGTGGGCCCTGGTCACCGGCCCAATTGACCAGCCGGATTTTACGCAGGATGATCGCGCCTATCTCGCCGAAGCAGCGAGCACGCTCGTATGGAGCGACGATCCGTGGCGTTCGCTTACCGGCGCGCTGAAGGATACGACCGGTCGCAAGGGCAAACCGCTGTTCCTTCCGTTGCGCCAAGCATTGACGGGTATGGATCACGGGCCGGACATGGGAGAACTGTTGCCGCTGATCGGCGAGGAGGAAGCCCGGGCGCGATTGACCAAGGCCGCGACCAGCTAGATTTCCGCCGACTTGCGGCAAGGCGCGGCGGCCCTTACCTTGGGGCACCATGCTCGATGTGCTGAACAGATCCCGGGCGCGCCCGCTGGTTGCGCTGTTACTGGCGGTTCTTTTCGCGCATGCGATTCCTTCCCAGCCCATCTCGCTCGATCGCGGACGTGGTCCGGTATTCAGTGCGGCAACGGCGGAAGTCACGCTTCCTCCGAGGGAGGACAATTCCGGCATCGTCTGCACGGTAGCGCAGCCATGTCCGGACAAAACAGCTCCATTCACGAGTATACTGACACCTAAGGCGAGCCTGCATGCGGGCCTGCAACAAAAGCCCTGGCCGGCGCATGGGCCCCGCGCACCTCCGTTAAAGCCGCCGCCACGTTCTCTGGCATCCCCACGGGAACCACCCCGCCTGATCTGAGCCGCCGCGTCCCCCGTGGGACGCCTATTCTGTTCAGACAGGACATATTTACAATGACAACCGATATCGACGGCGGTGCCGTCACCGACCGCTTCGACCAGATCGAGGCGACCTTACTGCGTTATCCGGACATCGACAGTACGGAACTGGCCGATCTAAAACGCTGGTTCGACAAAGAGGCTTCGGCGCTCGAAGTCGCCAGCCTGGCCAGCAAGGAACGCTTGCGGCAGCAGTATAGCGATTTTCGATCCGCCCATATCGACAGGCTTGGATTGGTCGAAATGGTTCTGACCGTCTTGGCAGGAATCCTGCTGCTCGGCGGAATTACAATCGTCGCGATCGGCGCCTGATAATCCGCAGACGGGCGGTGCTTTTAAAGAAAGTGTCCGCCCGTCAATCCGGTTGCACGTCGTGCTTGTCCAGTTCGTCACCGCTGATCGTCACGACATGCAGAAGGTTTGTCGAACCGGGGGTGCCGAACGGGACGCCGGCCAGTGCAATCAGCTTGCTGCCCGCTTCCCCGAAGCCATGACGCAGCGCCATGCGCTTGCCCTTGGCGATCATCTCTTCGAAACTGCCAATGTCCTTGGTCGCAACGGCGTGGGCACCCCATAGCAAACCCAGGCGGCGCGCCGTCTTCATACTCGGTGTCAGCACGAGCATGGGCACACTGGGGCGTTCGCGCGCAACCCTGCGGGCGGTAGATCCCGAACCTGTGAAGACCGTTATCGCGCTAACTGCTACCGTATCGGCCACGGTCATGCAGGCATGCGCCAGTGCGTCGGCAGTTGTCCTGTCCGGTGGCGTGTCCAGAAACCGTACCCGCGCGAGATAGGCTTCATCGCCCTCTACCTGGCGTGCGATCTTGTGCATGATGGTGACCGCTTCTTCGGGCCAGTCGCCCGCAGCGGTTTCTGCGGAAAGCATGACGGCGTCGGCGCCGTCGTATACTGCATTGGCCACGTCGGAGACTTCTGCCCGGGTCGGGGCAGGGCTTTCGATCATGCTTTCCAGCATCTGTGTCGCCACGATCACCGGTTTACCCTTGAGGCGGGTGGCGTTCACGATCCGCTTCTGGAGAGGCGGGACTTCCTGCGGTTCGAGTTCGACCCCCAGATCGCCGCGAGCAACCATGATGCCGTCGCTCATGTCGATGATTTCGTCGAGCCGGCGAACGGCCATGGGCTTTTCGATCTTGGCGCACAGCGCGCCGTAACCACCCATCAGCTTACGGGCTTCGGCAAGGTCTTCCGGGCGCTGTACGAAGCTTAGGCCGATCCAGTCGACGCCCTGACTGACTGCAAAGGCAAGATCCTTGCGGTCCTTGTCGGTAAGGGCCGGGATCGGCACTTCGGCATCGGGTACATTGACGCCCTTGCGGTCCGAAATGACTCCTCCGACTTCTGCAGAACAGAGAATTTCATTCTCGTCGGCCCGGATCACTTTCAGGCGGATCTTGCCATCATTGATCAGCAGGCGCTGGCCTTTCTCAAGCAGGCCGAACAGTTCGGGATGCGGCAGTTCGACGCGCGTCTCGTCGCCGGGCTCAGGATTGCGATCGAGCTTGAAATGCCCGGAATGGCGGATGACCGCCTGTCCGTCCTTGAACTTGCCTACGCGTAGCTTTGGACCCTGAAGGTCAGCGAGGATCGCGATCGGGCGCATGAACTGCTTTTCCATCGCGCGGATGGCTTCGATCGTCTTTGCATGATCGGCATGTTCGCCATGGCTCATGTTGACGCGAAACGCATCGACCCCGGCCTTGAACAGCCTGGCGAGCATTTCTGGCGAGCGGCTGGCAGGACCAACGGTGGCGAGAATCTTGACCTTGCGGCCGCGAGGATCGAGCTTGGGGGCGGAATTGGCCATGGGAATGGCCTATGGCACTGCTATGCGACAAAGCAAGGACGATAGAGACATGACTACGAATGCGCCCGATGCCCTCGATCAACTCGACGATGCCGTAGCGGCAGAGGCATTTCGGCGGCTGGTGCGCCATCTTCGGCACCGTCACGATGCGCAGAATATCGAACTGATGGGCCTCGCCGGATTCTGCCGTAACTGTCTTGCCGACTGGATCCGCGATGCCGGGTTCGAAGGCGACAAACTGGCGGCGCGGGAGCTGATCCATGGAATGCCCATGGATGAATGGAAATCGACCCGTCAGGCCCCGGCGACCGAAGAACAGCTTGCCCGAATGGAGGCCAGTATTGCGAAAAATCGCGTGGAGTAGCGAGTCGCCGCCTTCACCACCGCCGACAGGCTGGCTATCGAGCCGCCAACCGATTCTCAAATTCTGGAGTTTTACAAGATGGCAGAAGCCACCGACGACCGCCTGCGCCTTCTGATCGAGCGCATCGAACGGCTTGAAGAAGAGAAGAAGGGCATCGCCGACGACATTCGCGACGTTTACGCGGAATCCAAGGCGGTCGGTTACGATACGAAGATCATGCGCCAGATCATTCGTCTGCGGAAGATGAAGCCGGACGAGCGCAGCGAGCAGGAAACCATTCTCGATACCTACAAGGCCGCGCTTGGCATGGGCTGACGCTTTGCTGCGGCGGGCTGTCGGAACACGGCGCCGTTTCAAGCTGTTGGTCGGGTGAAAGGAATTCACCCATGGCCAACACCCAGCCCGTCGATACTGCCTTCATCGAAGAAACACCTGAAGAACCGCGGATGCCGGGATCGGAAACCGATCTCGATCGCAAACCTCAATGGCAGCCGCGCTATCCCGGATCGGGAAGATTGAAAGGCAAGGTCGCCATCGTAACCGGTGGCGATAGCGGCATAGGGCGAGCAACCGCGGTGCTGTTCGCCCGAGAAGGGGCGAAGGTCGCCATCGCCTATCTCCAAGAACACGACGACGCCCATATCACGCGGGATGCATGCGAAAAGGAAGGCGCCGAAGTGCTCCTTTCCGCCGGCGACGTCGGCAATCCGGAACATTGCAAGGGACTGGTTCGGGCCGTCATCGAGAAATGGGGCCAACTGGACATTCTCGTCAACAATGCCGGCGAACAGCATCCCGACGACGACATAACCGATATCACGACCGAACAGCTACAGCGCACCTTTCAGACCAACATCTTTTCGATGTTCTACATGACGCAGGCCGCGCGCCCGCATCTGAAGAACGGGGCGGCGATCGTGAATTGTACCAGCGTAACGATGTATCAGGGTTCTGGCGGACTGCTGGATTACAGCGCCACGAAGGGGGCGATCACGGCGTTTACCCGGTCGTTGTCTGAAAATCTGGTCGGCGAGGGTATTCGCGTTAATGCAGTTGCACCGGGTCCGATCTGGACGCCGCTTAATCCGATGGGTGGGCAGCCGCCTGAAAATATGGACAGTTTCGGCGAAGACACGCCAATGGGCCGACCGGGCGAACCGAACGAAGTGGCGCCCGCCTTCCTGTTTCTTGCCTGTCGGGACAGCTCTTACATGTCAGGACAGGTTCTTCATCCCAACGGGGGCATTGTCGTCAACGGTTGATCCGTGTGTCAGCCGTCCTATGTTGGCAACACAGCAAGGAACAGGAGATGCGGATATGGCAGGCCCTTGGAAAGATGCTCGCGGCATCATCGTTACAACGACGCCGACTATCGAGGGCAAGCCCATCCAGGACTATCTCGGCATCGTCACCGGTGAAGTGATCGTCGGTGCCAATCTCTTCCGCGACCTGTTCGCCAATATTCGGGATATCGTGGGCGGCCGTTCCGGGAGTTACGAACGCATCCTGCGCGACGCACGAGAGCAGGCCATTCAGGAACTTCAGGCCGAATGCGGCGCTTTGGGCGGCAATGCCGTGGTCGGTATCGATCTCGATTACGAGGTAATCGGCGATACCGGTTCCATGCTGATGGTCAGTGCTAGCGGGACGGCCGTCAAGATCTAGGCCGCGCTTCCCGCCAGCAGCACCAGCGAAATGAACGCCCCGTTGTGAAGCATGTGCAGAAGGATGCTCGACCACAGCCCGTATCTGACCCGCAAATAGCCTAACATCGTGCCCGTTGCGAATTGCGGAAGCACCAGCGGCAAGGCCATGGCCATCTGATCGGGCTCGAAGTTGAACAGGTGGACGCTGGCGAAACCCAGCGTGCTTAACCAGAAAAACTGCGGGAAAAAGCGTTTGAACCAGCGCATGGCATCGCGTCGGCGCAGCAGGAAAACGAATGCGAGGGCCACAATAAGTCCCACGATCACGGCCCCAGCCATTCCGGCCCATGGGTTAGCGAAGGTCCCCCCGCCGACGGTTGTGAAGATGCCGGCCGCCAGCAAACCGGCAGGAACGGCCAGAAGAATTCCAAGAACGTGGCCCGGGCGCCCCGATAACCACCCGCGGAATAGCGTCTCTTCTACCAGAGGAGCGATCACTATTACCGCGAAGATAATGGCCGGGCCGATTTCCATGCCCGCAAGCGCCGTTTCTGGCACGTCGATACCGGCCGACATCACCGCTCCGGCGATTCCCAGAAGCACGCTCATTACGATCAGATCGAGGACGAACAGCCGAAGTACGGCGATAAGGCTCCTGATTTTTGGCAAGGGGGCGCGGGCGGGCAATGTCGGGCGCTTCAGAAAGCGGGCGAACTGAACCCATTCGCTGCGCATCGAAATCGCAGGCGCAAGACTTGTCGTTCCGGCGTTCATGCGGCTAAGGCGACCCCCGAGAATCTCTGACGAGAAACGTCCCAACCAATCGAGCTACGAAGCGAAACCATGGCCGGTCATTCCAAATTCAAAAACATCATGCATCGCAAGGGCGCGCAGGACAAGAAGCGCAGCGCGATGTTTTCCAAGCTGTCCCGCGAAATCACCGTCGCGGCGAAGATGGGCATGCCCGATCCGGACATGAACCCCCGTCTGCGCCTGGCGGTCAACGCGGCGAAGGCGCAGTCCATGCCCAAGGACAACATCCAGCGCGCGATCGACAAGGCGAGTGCGCAGGACGGCGAGAACTACGAAGAAGTGCGTTACGAAGGTTATGGCCCGGGCGGCAGCGCGATCATCGTCGAAGCACTTACGGATAACCGCAACCGCACCGCGACCAACATCCGCACCGCCTTTTCCAAGAATGGTGGCAATCTCGGCACCGAAGGCAGCGTTGCCCACGGGTTCGAGCGCCTTGGCCTGATTTTCTACCCGGCCGAAGCAGGCAGCGAAGACAAGATCCTCGAAGCGGCGATGGAAGCCGGGGCGGAAGATATCGCGAGTTCGGATGACGGCCACGAAATCTGGACCGCAGCCGAAGATCTCCATCAGGTTGCCACCGATCTCGAGAAGTCGCTCGGGGAAGCGGAAACCGTCAAGCTGGCGTGGAAGCCGAACCTTACCGTCGACATGGACGAGAAGAATGCGTCTACCCTGCTCAAGCTGATCGATGCCCTCGACGACGATGACGATGTGCAGACCGTGTGGGGCAATTACGATATCTCCGATGAAGTGATGGAAAAGCTGGATTAAACCAGCCGTGCTCATCCTCGGTCTCGATCCCTCGCTCAGTTGCACGGGGTGGGGCGTGATCCGGTCCGAGGGCGCGCGTATCACGCATGTCGCCAACGGGCAGGTGCCAACCGATCCTAAAGCCAGCATGGCGCAGCGGCTGGGGCTGTTGCAGGCATCGCTCGCGGAAGTGATTGCCGTGCACCAGCCCGGCCGGGCGGCTGCGGAAGAGATCTACGTCAACAAAAATGCACAAACGACGCTTAAGCTGGCGCAGGCGCGGGGGGCTGTGCTGGCGACGTGCGGAACGGCGGGGCTGGCGGTCAACGAGCATGCTGCGCGCTTGGTGAAGAAGGCGGTGGTCGGCACCGGCGCGGCGGAGAAGGCGCAGGTGCAGGCGATGGTCAAGGTCTTGTTACCAGGCGTAAAAATCGCGGGAGCGGACGCGGCCGATGCGCTGGCGGTGGCCATTGCGGACGCCCATTTGACGAGGACGTTATGACGATCGAATTTTACGGCATCCCCAATTGCGATACGGTCAAGAAGGCCCGCAAATGGCTCGATACCCAAGAAATTCCTTATGTTTTTCATGACTATAAGAAAGAGGGCGCCGATCCGGAAAAGCTGCGGGAATGGATCGGGGCCAAGGGCGTGGATGCCATCCTGAACCGCCGGGGGACGACCTGGCGCAAGCTGGCGGACGCGGAGAAGGCCGATATCGACGAGACGAAAGCGGTAGGTTTGCTCGAGGCCAATCCCAGCATGATCAAGCGGCCCGTGGTCGAATATCCCGGCGGCCTGCTGGTCGGGTTCGACGAAACCGAATGGGCCGCCGCCCTCAAGTAACGACCGGCCGGGCACCATACGGTTGGCGATATGCATGTTAATCGAGCGTTTGATTTGCGCCGAACATCCCTGCCGAACAGTACGAAACGGCCACGAACAGGAGCTTTGTCGACCATGATCCGTGCGATTTTCGCCCATTGGCCTGCGCTTCGATCGATCGCGCTCCTTGCCGTGCTGTTCACGGCGCTGCCGCTGCAGGCTTCCGACTTCATCGTGATCGCGCATCGCGGTGCCAGCGGCGAACGGCCGGAGCATACGCTGGCCGCTTATGAGCGCGCGATCGATCAGGGGGCGGATTATATCGAACCCGATCTGGTGGTGACCAAGGACATGGTGCTGGTCGCGCGCCATGAAAACGAATTGTCGGACACGACCGATGTCGCCGCCCATGAAGAATTTGCCGACCGCAAGCGATCCAAGACCATCGACGGGCGATTGGTAAGCGGCTGGTTCGCCGAAGATTTCACCCTGGCCGAGCTGCGCACCCTGCGCGCGAAGGAACGCCTGCCGAGCCTGCGGACGAAGAATGCGCAGTTCGATAGTCTCTATGCCATTCCCACCTTTGCCGAGATCCTGCAGCTGGTGGAGGCCAAGGAAGCCGAGACGGGCAGGCGCGTCGGCATCTATCCCGAACTCAAGCATCCCGATTTCCTGCTGCAGCAGGGTTTCGACACGGTGGACCTGCTGGTCACCGCCCTGCGCCAGGCCGATCTCGACGATGCGGAGGATGCGGTCTTCATCCAGAGCTTCGAGGTGGGCACGCTGCGCCGCCTCGATACCATGGTCGAGGTGCCACTGGTGCTGCTGGTGACGCCGGGCAGCGGTCCGGCGGACGAACCGGCCCTGTCCTATGAAGAAATGCTGACACCTGCCGGGCTGGCGGAAGTGGCCAAATATGCCGATGCCATCGGTGCCGACCTGCGGCTGGTATTCAATGCGGACGGGACCCCGACCGGGCTGGCAGAAAAGGTGCACGGGGCAGGCCTGAAGCTGCACGGCTGGACGCTGCGCAAGGAAAACGCCTTCCTGCCGCCAGCTTTGCGCCGCGGCAGTGCGGAGAATGCGGCAGGCGACGTGCCGGCGATGGTCGCACTGCTGAGGGCGGCCGGGCTCGACGGCGTTTTCACCGACGATCCCGGACTGGTGGTTCCGGCCATGAATGCAGGCCACTGATCGACGTCAGGCAGCCATCGCGGGACTTTGCCGAGCCTATCGGTACCGCGCCGTGACCAGATAGTTGAGCGAGAGATCGGCCGAAAGGTGGAGGCCCTTGTCGGGCCGGAAGGAAATGCCGCGCGGTTCGCCCATCTCCAGCCCGGCATCGTCCAGCAACGCGCCCAGTTCTTCCGGCGTGATGAAATCGTCCCAGTGATGCGTGCCTTTGGGGATCATGCCGAGCCCTTCTGCCGCACCGATCATCAGCAGCCGCGACTGCGGCGTGCGGTTCGGTGTGGACAGGACCATCAGCCCATCGGGCGCGAGCCTGCCCGCGAGCGCGGCGATGAAGGCGGGTTTGTCCGCGACATGTTCGATGACTTCCATCGCCGTGACCAGATCGAAGGTGCCGATGTCGAGAGAACCGACTTCGCCCGCGATGTAGCGGATATCGAGACCGGCACCATCGGCGTGGACGGCCGCCGCCGCGGTGTTTTCCGGCGCGGCATCGACGCCGGTTACATCTGCCCCGAGTCGCGCCATGGGTTCGCACAGGAGGCCCGCACCGCAACCGACATCGAGCGCGGTCTTGGCCGCGAGCGGATGACGCTGAGAAATATCGCCACCCCAATGCATATCCACGCATTCGCGCAGGAAGGCGAGCCGGACCGGGTTGAGACGGTGAAGCATGGCGGAAGACCCCTTCGGGTCCCACCAGTCCTTGGCCAGCCTGCCGAAATGGGCAGCTTCATCGGGGCGGATCGTTTGGCCGCCCGAAGTATTGCTTCGCGGTTGCGTGGTTGCATCACTCATGCGCTCTGGCTAGCAGCCGTAACCCAGCTATTCCAGCACGGAGACCTCCTCGCTTGGCCCGTATCGTGATGAAATTCGGCGGAACCTCCATGGCGGGGACCGAGCGCATCCGGCGCGTGGCCAATATCGTGCGCAAACAGCAGGCGCGCGGACATGAGGTCGCAGTGGTCGTTTCGGCCATGGCGGGCGAGACCGACCGGCTGGTGAATTTCTGCCGCGAGGCGAATGCGCTGTACGATCCGGCCGAATACGACGTGGTGGTCGCGAGCGGCGAGCAGGTGACCAGCGGCCTTCTGGCGCTGACGCTGCAATCGCTGGGCAGCAAGGCGCGAAGCTGGCTCGGCTGGCAATTGCCGATCCGCACGATCGAGGCCCACGCCAAGGCGCGCATCGACGAGATCGATGGCGATGCGCTGATCGCCAGCATGGAAGCGGGCGAAATCGCCGTTATCCCGGGATTCCAGGGCGTGGGCGACGATGGCCGCATCACCACGCTGGGACGCGGCGGTTCGGACACGTCGGCCGTGGCCGTGGCAGCGGCGATCAAGGCCGATCGCTGCGATATCTATACCGACGTCGACGGCGTCTATACGACCGACCCGCGCATCGTCGCCAAGGCGAGGAAGCAGAAGGCGGTCACTTACGAAGAAATGCTCGAGCTCGCGAGCGTGGGGGCCAAGGTGCTCCAGACGCGTTCGGTCGGGCTTGCCATGAAAGAGGGCGTGCGGGTGCAGGTCCTTTCCAGCTTCGTCGGCGAGGATGCCATCCCTGCCGACGACCTTCCGGGTACGATGATCGTGTCGGAAGAAGAAATGAACGAACTGGTGGAGAAGGGCGATATGGAACGCCAGCACGTGACCGGCATCGCGCATGACAAGAACGAGGCCAAGGTGATCCTTACCCGCGTGCCCGACAAGCCGGGGGCGGTGGCGCATATCTTCGAACCGCTGGCGGCGGCGTCCATCAACGTGGACATGATCATCCAGAACGTGGGCCGCGACAAGGGCGAGACCGACGTGACCTTCACCGTGCCGCAGACCGATCTGGCGCGCGCGCAGGCGCTGCTGGAAGACAAGCGCGAGGACATCGGCTTCAACCGCCTGATCACCGACAGCAAGATCGCCAAGATTTCCGTCGTCGGCGTAGGGATGAAGAGCCATGCAGGCGTCGCCAGCACCATGTTCCGCGCGCTGTCGGATCGCGGGATCAACATTCAGGCGATCTCCACCAGCGAAATCAAGATCAGCGTGATGATCGACGAGGACGAGACCGAACTGGCGGTCCGTGTCCTGCACACCGCCTATGGGCTGGACGCGGTGGACGAGGCCGTCGCATGATCCGGCGCGTCGCAACCGCGATTGCAAGCGTGCTGGTGGCGGTGGGTCTGGTCTATCTGGCCTATGAGGCTGGGGTCGTCATCGGTCTGGGAGCGACGCGCACATGAGCCATACCGCGAAAATCCTGCTGCTCGGTTCGGGCGAGCTGGGGCGCGAATTCGTCATTTCGGCCAAGAGGCTGGGTGCCTATGTGGTGGCCTGCGATGCCTATGACGATGCGCCGGCCATGCAACTGGCCGATGCGCGCGAGGTCTTCTCCATGCTCGACGGCGAAAAGCTGCGCGAAGCGGCGGAAAAGCACCGGCCCGACTATATCGTCCCCGAGATCGAGGCGATCCGCACATCCGTGCTGGCCGAACTGGAGGACGAGGGCTTTACCGTCGTCCCATCGGCCCGCGCGGCGCAATTGACGATGAACCGCGATGCGATCCGCGATCTTGCGGCGCATGAACTGGGCCTCGTCACGTCGAAATATCATTATGCCAAGAACCTCGAAGAGGTGAAGGCGGCGGCGCAGCACACCGGCTTTCCCTGCGTGATCAAGCCGGTCATGTCCTCGTCCGGCAAGGGCCAGTCGACCGTGCGCGACGAGGCCGGGCTGGAAGCGGCCTGGGATTACGCCCACGCCAACATGCGCGGCGACCGGCAGCGCGTGATCGTGGAGCAGTTCGTGGATTTCGATTACGAGATCACCCTGCTGACAGTCCGCCACAGGGACGGCGTGACCTTCTGCCCGCCCATCGGCCACCGGCAGGAGCGCGGCGATTACCAAGAAAGCTGGCAGCCGACGCCGATGTCGGATCAGGCCATCGCCAAGGCGCAGGAAATGGCGCGGACCGTGGTGGACGATCTGGGCGGTTATGGCCTGTTCGGGGTCGAGTTCTTCGTGAAGGGCGAAGAGGTCATCTTTTCCGAGCTGTCCCCCCGGCCGCACGATACCGGCATGGTCACGCTGGTGAGCCAGAACCTGACCGAATTCGACCTGCACGCCCGCTCCGTGCTGGGCCTGCCCGTTCCGGCCGATCTGCGCGCCCGCCCGGCGGCAAGCGCCGTGATCCTGGCCGAGCGCGATTCCAAGAGCCTGTCCTATGAAGGGCTGGCGGAAGCGATGGCGGATGGAGCGGACCTGCGGATTTTCGCCAAGCCCGACAGCCGCCCCTATCGGCGCATGGGCGTGGCCCTGGCGACGGCTGGCGATACCGACGAAGCCCGGCGCAAGGCGCGCGAGGCGGCACACAAGGTGCGGATCGTCTACGGCGACTGATCAGCCGAAGAAGGCGTCGATGGCGAAGCAGGTTGCGATGCCGACGACCACGTTCATTGGCAGGCCGATCTTCACGAAGTCCATGAACCGGTAGTTCGCCGCGCCGTAAACGAGCGTGTTGGTCTGATATCCGATGGGCGTTGCGAAGCTGGCGCTGGCGCCGAGCATGACCGCGACCACCAGTTCGCGCGCATCGGCGCCCGTTACCCCGGCAAGGCCGATGGCGATGGGTGTCAGGATGACCGCGACGGCATTGTTGGTCACGCTTTCGGTCAGCAGGCTGGTCAGCCCGTAGATCGCGATCAGCAGCAGCAGCGGCGACGCATTGGCGAACACCGGTTCGAGGGTCGCCACGATCAGTTCGACCGTACCGGCATTGTCCAGCCCGACGCCGAAGGCCAGCATGCCGAAGATGAGCACCAGCGTATTGCCGTCGATCGCCGACCAGGCTTCTTCCGGTTCGAGGCAGCGCGTCGCCAGCACAAGACCCGCACCGATCAGGGCCAGCGCCTGGATCGGCCAGGAAAAGATCGCCGCGAGCAGGACGACCGCGGCCAGCGTGCCGATGGCGATCGGGGCGCGGGCGCGGCGGAAGGCGCGGGTCGGCGCCTGTGTCACCGTGCCGAGCATGACGTTGTTCTGCAGTGCCTGCACGGCATCGGCCCCGGCCGCGATCAGCAGGCGATCGCCAGCCCTGACGCGCACCTCGGCAAGTTCCGGACCGGCGATATGACGCGGACGCGACAGGCCCAGCACGCGCACCTTTAGCTTGGCCAGCATGGGAATTTCCGCAAGCCGCCGCCCGATGATGGGGTGGGAGCTGGAAACGACCGCTTCGATCAGGGACAGGTCGGCGGGACGCCCGCTGCCCGCCGTATCGACGCCGCCGCCCACGCCGGTAAGGCCGGTGCGGAAATCGAAGGCTTCCGCCAGCGAAGCGAGTTCGGCGGGACTGGCCCCGACGACGAGTTGGTCGCCCACGCCGAGGATATGTTCGCCGATATCCTTGCGGATCACCTCGCCCCCGGCCTTGATGCCGATGATCTTCACACCGGGGCGGCGCACCAGCTTGGTCGATCCGAGTTCCTGGCCGATAAGCGGGCTGTTTTCGGAAACGACGAGGTGAGAGAGGTAGAAATCGCTTTCCGTATCATCGTCGAGCGCGCGCTGCGGGCGATCGGGCAGCAGCCGGGGCCCGGCAAGCACGAGATAGGCCGTGCCCGCCAGCGCCGCGACGAGGCCCACGCCGGTGATTTCGAACATGCCGAACGGAGCGAGCCCCTGTTCGCGTGCGACGCCATCGACGAGGAGATTGGTCGAGGTGCCGATCAGCGTGAGCGTGCCCCCCAGGATCGAGAGGTAGGATAGCGGGATCAGCAGGCGCGTGGCCGCGGTTCCGAGCGAGCGGGCGAGGCGTTTGACCACCGGGATCATCACCAGAACGACCGGCGTGTTGTTCATGAAGGCCGAGGCCGCAATGGTGCCGAAGCCGATCTCCGCCAGCGCCAGCCGGGGCTTGCGCCGGGTGCGGCGGATGATCCAGCCCGACACTTCTTCCAGCGTGCCCGTGCGCAGCAGCGCGCCCGACAGCACGAACATCGCCGCGATGGTGATGGGCGCAGGGTTCGAGAACACGCCGAGCAGTTCGTCGGTGGAAATGAACCCCAGCAACAGCATGATCAGCGCGCCGAGCGTGGCCACGACCACCGGCGGCAGGCGTTCCACCACGAAGCCGGCGAACAGGAGGAAAAGGAGTATCAGCCCGATGAGCGGGTGATAAGCGGCGACCGAATCAGGTAGAAGCGATGGCATTCAAATGTCGGCTACAGTAAAAGTACGGGATGCCTAGTTAAATCGAATGAGTGCATGTGCTTGCTAGGATTGCGGGGTGGGCTTAAGCGATCTCATCATGAACAGTTACTCCAAGACTTCGCGTTTGATGCAGCGCGGTTGCGATTTTCTCGGCAGCGAAACCGCCATTCTGTGCGGGGCGATGAGCTGGGTGTCCGAACGCAATCTCGTCTCCGCCATTTCGAACGCCGGCGGGTTCGGCGTGATCGCCTGCGGGGCGATGACGCCCGATCTGCTCGACACCGAAATCGCCGAAACCCGCAAGCTGACCGACCGCCCGTTCGGCGTGAACCTCATCACCATGCACCCGCAGCTCTTCGACCTCATCGCCGTGTGCGAAAAGCACGCCGTGGGCCATGTCGTGCTGGCCGGGGGCATTCCGCCCAAGGGCAGTGTCGAAGCGATCAAGGGCGGGCAGAACCCCGCCAGGGTGATCTGTTTCGCGCCGACGCTGGCGCTCGCCAAGAAGCTGCTGCGCTCCGGCGCGGATGCGCTGGTGATCGAAGGCATGGAAGCGGGCGGCCATATCGGCCCTGTCTCCACCAGCGTCCTGGCGCAGGAAATGCTGCCCGAACTCGCCGAAGACCATCTCATCTTCGTTGCCGGCGGGATCGGCCGCGGCCAGGCAATCGCCGGCTATCTGGAAATGGGCGCGGCGGGCGTCCAGCTCGGCACGCGCTTCGCCTGCGCCACCGAAAGCATCGCGCATCCCAACTTCAAGAAGGCTTTCTTCCGCGCCAGCGCGCGCGATGCCATCACGAGCGTGCAGGTCGACCCGAGGCTGCCGGTGATCCCGGTCCGCGCGCTCAAGAACAAGGGGACGGACGAGTTCACCCGCAAGCAGATCGAGGTGGCAGGCGTGCTCGACCGCGAGGAAATCGCGATGGCCGAAGCGCAGCTGCAGATCGAACATTACTGGGCCGGTGCATTGCGCCGCGCCGTGATCGATGGCGATGTGGAGAACGGCAGCCTCATGGCGGGCCAGTCGGTCGGCATGCTGAAGGAAGAAGAGCCGGTGGCCGCCATCATCGAAAAGCTGATGAGCCAGAGCGAGGAAGCGCTCGCGCGCCGGTGAGATGACGATACATCGCCTCGATCTCGATATAGCGATTTATCGCGATCGGGTGCAGGTGACGCATCGCCCCACCGACACGTTCGTCGACCAGCGCGCGGAATATGCGTTCTCTTCGGACAATTCCGTGGTCGCCAACCCGCGCTATCTGGAGGACACGATCGTGCGCGGGATCCGGCAGGTCATCGCGACCGGCGGCTTTTCGCTGCGCGATCCGATCGCGCGGGTGGTCAGCTGCGAATCCCCGCTCGGCGAGGCCGACATGGAGGTCGTGCGGACCGCACTGATCGAAGCGGGCATGCGCAAGGTGGTGTTCGAATTCGACGGATGAATTCCTGATTGTCGCGCCCCAAGCGCATAGCGCTTGCACCGACCCACAATGGCAGGACATGGAAACGGGATGTCCGAGCCTCTAGTCCTGACCCTGTCCTGCGCCGATCGCCCGGGCATCACCGCGCGCGTCACGTCGTTTCTGTTCGAACGCGGCGGCAACATCCTCGAAGCGCAGCAGTTCAACGACCGGTCGAGCGATGCCTTCTTCATGCGGGTCGAGTTCGATCCGGGCGAGGCATCGCGCGAAATGATCCGGACAGAGTTCGCACCGATTGCCGCCGAACACGCGATGGACTGGAAGCTTGCGCTGCGCGACCGGCCGCGGCGGGTGCTCATCATGGTCAGCAAGTTCGATCACTGCCTGGCCGACCTGCTGTACCGCTGGCGGATCGGCGAATTGCCGATGGAGCCCGTGGCAATCATCTCAAATCATCCGCGCGCGGCAATCGAGCATACGCATCTGGGAGACATTCCCTTCCATCACCTCCCCGTGACGAGCGGCGAGAAAAGCGCGCAGGAGGCAAAGGTGCGCGCAATCGCCGAAGAGAGTGGGGCCGAGCTGGTCGTGCTGGCGCGGTACATGCAGATCCTGTCGGACGAACAGGCCGCGCATTTCAGCGGGCGGTGCATCAACATCCATCACAGTTTCCTGCCCGGCTTCAAGGGCGCAAAGCCGTATCACCAGGCATACGAGCGGGGGGTCAAGATGATCGGGGCAAGTGCGCATTACGTCACTGCCGACCTCGATGAAGGACCGATCATCCATCAGGACGTCGAGCCTATCAGCCATGCGGACACGCCCGATCAGCTGGTGCGCAAGGGCCGCGATATCGAAAGCCGGGTTCTGGCTGAAGCCGTCCGCCTGCATCTCGAAGACCGCGTTCTGCTCAACGGCCAGCGCACGGTCGTCTTCAGGAGCTGAGCAGCGCCTTCCAGGGCGCCAGATGTGGATCGCCCATGCCTACCGCGCGGCGGTGCGGGTCTTGGCGCGCTGGGCTTCCATGGCCTTGTCCTCGTTGGCGCGCTTGATCACATACTGACGGATTGCCTCGACCTCGCTCTCCGACAGGGATTTGGCGAAGCTGGCCATGCCGTTTCCTTCCAGTGCGCCGCCATGGACGATCTGAACCCAGGCCTTCTGATTGTCCAGCGCGCCCGAACGCCGCAAGTCGGGAAGCTCGGTCGATCCAACCGCGCCGGGAGCATGGCAAACGGCGCAATAGCGCGCATATTTGGTGCGGCCGAGTTCTATCGTAGCTGCAGTGGCGCGCGAAGGTGGCGGATCGAGCGGGGCCAGGGCAAAGTCCGGCTCTGCCGGCAATTGCTCTTTGCCCCCGAGCTTGAACACGAGAAGCCGGCTTATGTTGCGAACCGGGCGCATGTTGTCGATCAGTTCCCCGTCGACCGACAGAGCGAAAGCGCCGCCCCATCCGGCGAGGACAGCGACATACTGTTCGCCATCAACCGAATAGGTGATGGGCGGGGCGACAACGCCCGTCTGCGCGGCGAAACGCCACAAGCGATCCCCGGTCGCGGAATTATAGGCGGCAAAGTCGCTGCCCGAATTGCCCTGGAAGACAAGCCCGCCACCTGTCGCCAGAACGCCGCCGTTCCACGGCCCGGGATGTTCGACCGTCCAGCGCGGCTTCTGCGCTACCGGATCCCAGGCGACGAGGCGCCCCTTGATCGTTCCCTGTACTTCGCGCCTGATACCCAGATCGGGCGGCAGGTCGCCCGCGCCCAGATCGTAGCCGATGTTGAAACCGCGGGCCCTGTCGGGTTTCCAGTTCGCTTCGGGAGAATAGAGCATCGCCGCTTCGAATGCGGGAATGTACACGAGGTTTTCGCCCGGGTCGTAAGCCATGGGATGCCAGTTGTGCCCGCCAAGCGGCCCCGGCATGACCAGCGCCGGTTTGCCGGTGATGTCGATGCGCGTTTCGGGGTTCATCTGCGGCCGGCCGTCGGCGCTCATCCCGGTCGACCAGTTGAGCGGGATATAGGGTTCGGCGGAAATGAATTCGCCCGTGGCGCGATCGAGAACGTAGAAATAGCCGTTCTTCGGCGCCTGCATCAGCACCTTTCGATCCCGCCCGCCGATCTTCATGTTGGCCAGGATAATGTGCTGGGTCGCGGTGAAATCCCACGTTTCCCCCGGTGTCGTCTGATAGTGCCAGACATATTCCCCGGTATCGGGCCGGATGGCGACGATACTGGACAGATAGAGGTTGTCGCCTTCGCCGGTGCCGTCGGCGCCGGGGCTGCGATAGGCGCGGTTCCACGGGCTGCCATTGCCAACCCCGATATAGAGCAGATCGAGATCCGGATCATAGGCCATGGAATCCCACACGGTCCCGCCGCCGCCGATCCCGTCTTCGCCCGAAAGCGCATCGCCGCTCCAGGTGGACTGAGCTGCCTTCAGATATTCAGGCGCGTCATCGCCATCGTCGCCCGGCACAGTGTAAAAACGCCAGAGCTCGTGACCGTCCTTCGCATCATAGGCCGCAATATAGCCGCGTACGCCGAATTCGGCGCCGCCATTGCCGATCAGCACCTTGCCATCGATCACGCGCGGGGCGCCGGTTATGGTGTAGCTTTTGGACTGATCGACGGTGACCTTTTCCCAGACGACTTTGCCGGTATTGCGATCGAGTGCGACAAGCCGCCCGTCCAGCGTGCCGAGAAAAAGCCTGTCCCCCCAGGCGGCGAGCCCGCGATTGACCACATCGCAGCAAGCCTTCACGCCGGTTTCGCCGGGTACCTGGGGATCGTAGCTCCACAATGCCTTCCCGGTCGCGGCATCGAAGGCGAAGACCTTGCTCCATGCGCTGGTGACGTAGAGTTTGCCGTCCATCACCAACGGGGTCGCTTCCTGCCCGCGGGCCGTGTCCATGTCGGCAAACCAGGCAAGGCCGAGCCCGGAGACGTTTTCGCGGTTTATCTGGTCGAGAGGCGAAAACCGCTGTTCGGCATATGTGCCGCCATGCGTAATCCAGTTCGCCGGATCGTCGGCTGCATTGATCAGCCTTGTATTGTCGATGCCGCCTGCCGGTTCTTCGGCCGCGCCCACACTGCATCCCGACAAGACGCCCGCAAACCCCAGCGCGGCCAGCGCCGCCCAACCGATCCCTCGCATCGCTCTCTCCCCCGGCGACATTTGCGTCGCTCTATGCAACCTATCTTGCCTCTCCAGCGAAAGCTTGTCCATACGCTGGCTAGCTGCAACAGTGCCGGACTGACGGGACAGAGGAGTGACGAACGATGTGCGACCAAGAAATGCTGGCCCGCTGGGGACGGCAGGCGATGACGCGACGCGGTTTCGGGGCGGGCGCGATGGCAGCGGGGGCCGTGGCCTGTGCACCTGTAGAGCGGGCAGCCGAAAGTTCGGCCGCGCAGAACAGGAGCGGACGCAAGGTCACTTTCGCAACACCTGCCGGCACGATGGATGGCGAATTCTTTCATCCCGCCAGCGGCATGCACCCTGCCGTAATCCTGTGGCCCGATATCGCCGGCATTCGCCCGGCCAAGCGGCAGATGGCACAGCGGCTGGCCGATGAGGGTTACGCGGTTCTGCTGGCCAACCCGTACTATCGCGACGTTGCCGGGCAGCAGTTCGAAGATTTCGCGAGCTTTGCCGCCAATGGCGGTTTCGACAAGGTCAAACCGTGGCGCAGCAAGTTCACCCCGGCGACAATCCAGACCGATGCGCGCGCCTGCGCCGAGTGGCTACTGGAACAGCCCGAAGTCGATACCGATCGCGGGATCGGAACGCAGGGCTATTGCATGACGGGCAGCTTCGCCGTGGTCGCACCGTCGGCAGACGACCACATCCAAGCGGGCGCCAGCTTTCATGGGGGCGGACTGGTGCGCGAAGACGGGCCGAGCCCGCACACCATGCTGCGCGCCGATGCGCATTACCTAATCGCCATAGCGCAGGATGACGATGCCCAAGCGCCGGGCGCAAAAACCGCGCTTCGCAATGCGGCGACCGCTGCCGGGTGCGAGGCCGAGATAGAAGTCTATCCCGCCGACCATGGATGGTGCGTGCCGGATTCCCCCGCCTATGACCGCGAGCAGGCGGAACGGGCATGGGCCAGATTGCTTCGCCTGTATTCCGCCGCGCTTTGATGCGGCATTCGGTTGCTCTTGCTGCTCTGGTGCTGGCGACACCGCTGGCAGCGCAGGAGTTCGAACCCGATTGCGCCGCGGCCGCGGAATTTATCGGCAAAGCCGTTGATCAAGGCCGCACCGTCGGTGCATCCGTGCTGATATGGCAAGGCAGCGAAGAAGCCTGCTTCGCGGCTTCCGGCGATGCTGTTCGCGAAGAGGGGAAGGCGTTTTCCCGCGACACGCTGGTGCAGGTGTTTTCGATGACGAAGCCCGTCACCGGCGTCGCGCTGATGCAATTGTGGGAGAAGGGCGCATTCGGCCTCGACGATCCGCTGCATTGGTACCTGCCTGAGTATCGGGCGACCCGCGTGCTGACGGGCGAGCGCGAAGATGGCAGCGCCATCGTGGCGCAGCCCAGACGCGCCATCACAGTGCGCGACGTGCTGCGCCATACAGCCGGTTTCAGCTACGGCCCGGGCGGCGAACCGCAGACTGCTGCCGATCGTACATGGCAGGAGCTGGACCCGCTGAGCGCCGACAATACCCTGGCGCAGTTTTCGCAGAAGCTGGCGCAGGTGCCGCTGCTTTACGAACCGGGCACGCATTGGAGTTATTCCGCCGGGGTCGATGTGCAGGCCCGGCTGGTCGAAGTCCTCTCCGGCCAGCCGTTCGACAGCTATGTGAAGCAGCGCATCTTCGACCCGCTAGGCATGGCCGACAGCGGCTGGAAGCGCGACGAGGCGGACCTGGCCCGGCTCGCCCGCATTTATATCGCAAAGGATGACGGCACGCTGGAACCCATGCCGCGCGATGAATGGCTGAAAGCCAATTTCATGGGCAAGCCGATGACAATGGGCGGATCGGGCATCGTCACCACGGTCGACGATTACATGCGGTTTGCGCGCATGCTGCTGGACGAGGGGGAGCTGGATGGTGTGCGCATCCTCGAGCCTGCCACGGTGCAGCTCATGGCGACCGACCACCTCGACCCGCGCATCGGGCCCGAGAACCGGAGCTGGCTGGTCGGCAAGGGGAACGGCGGTTTCGGTTTCGACTTTTTCGTCCGCACCGGGCCGCCGCGCGATGCCGAGGAAAACCAAGGCACGACCGGCGAATTCTTCTGGGACGGGCTGCCGTCCATGCTGTTCTGGGTCGATCCAGTGCAGGACATGGCCGTGGTGTTCGCGACCCAGAAAATCGATTTCGACGGCACGCTGCACCACGATATTCGCGACGCCATCTATGGTGCCGACTACACCGGGGCGAAGTAGCAGCGCCGCTTTCGCTTGCCGCCAGTCCTGCGTTCGCTACGATACCCCCCGAATAGAGGAGGGTTTCCAACATGGGCGGTACGCTCGTTCTGGCGCTGATTGTTCTGGTCGCGATACTGTTCCTGATGATGGGCGTGCGCGTGGTGAAGCAGGGTTATGTCTACACCATCGAGAGGTTGGGCAAATACACGCTCGCCGCCGATCCCGGTCTGCATCTGATCATCCCCTTCATCGACCGCGTGGGGCACAAGATCAACATGATGGAGCAGGTGCTCGACATTCCCGGGCAGGAGATCATCACCAAGGACAACGCCATGGTCGGCGTGGATGCGGTGGTGTTCTTCCAGGTACTGGACGCGGGGAAGGCCGCCTATGAAGTGTCGGGCCTGCACAACGCAATCCTGGCGCTGACGACCACCAATCTGCGCACGGTGATGGGTTCGATGGACCTGGACGAAACACTCTCGAAGCGCGACGAGATCAATGCCCGTCTGCTGAGCGTAGTCGATCATGCCACCTCGCCCTGGGGCATCAAGATCACCCGCGTCGAGATCAAGGACATCCGCCCGCCGATGGATATTTCCGAAGCCATGGCGCGCCAGATGAAGGCGGAACGGCTCAAGCGTGCGGAAATCCTCGAGGCGGAAGGCGACAAGACCAGTTCGATCCTTCGCGCAGAAGGCCGCAAGCAGTCGGCCATCCTCGAGGCGGAAGGCAAGCGCGAGGCACAGTTCCGCGATGCCGAGGCCCGCGAACGCGCCGCCGAAGCCGAAGCGCGGGCAACCGAGATGGTGTCGAACGCGATCGCATCGTCGGGCAATCAGGCGATCAATTACTTCGTCGCCCAGGAATACACCAAGGCAGTCGGCAAGTTCGCCGATAGTCCCAATGCCAAGACGATCCTGTTTCCCGTCGAGGCGACCCAGCTCATCGGCTCGCTCGGCGGGATCGGTGAACTGATGCGGGGCGCCTTCGACAAGGCGGAGGGACCGGCCGACACGGGCACACCCATCGCCGACCCGCGCGACCGCGCCCCGGTACGCCGGCCCAGCGTGCCCCCGTCCAGGAACGGATAGGGGCGGGGCCATGGACGGCATCGACACATACTGGATTTGGCTGATCGTGGGACTGGCCCTGGCCGCGCTCGAGATGATCGTGCCCGGGGTCTATCTGATCTGGATGGCGATGGCGGCACTGGCGATCGCCGCGCTGGCTTTCGTTTCCGGGCCGCCGCTCGCGATGCAGATCATCGCCTGGGTATCGCTGTCGCTGATCTTTGCCTTTTCCGCCAAGCGCTGGCTGCGCGATCGGCCCATCATCTCATCCGACCCGCTGCTGAACAATCGGACCGGCAGGCTGGTGGGGGAAACCGCACTGGTGACGAAGGCGATCGAAAGCGGCTCGGGCCGGGTCAAGGTCGGAGACGGCGAATGGAACGCGCGCGGCAGCGATGCCGATATCGGCACGCGCGTACGCATCATCGGGAGCAGGGGCTCGGATCTGCTGGTGGAGCCGGTCGCCTTGCTAGACGGAAGCGCGGCGAAAGACGCCTGATCTAGACGCTCGCCCGTTCGTTGAAGCGGCCGTGCTTGCGGTACTGCACCATCCATTTGTCGAGGAACAGGCTTAGCGGCCGTGGCGAAATGCCGAACTTGTCGAAACCGGGGTGGTCGCCCGAAACGACATTGCCGGATTTCAGCAGTTCCCACTGGTCGCTCCCCATAGGAGTGCCGGGCAGGGCCGCGAAGATCGCCGAAATCGCATCGGGCATCGGCAGGAAGCTGCGATCGCGGTATTGCGCCTCTGCGATCGCGCGATTGATGTCCATCATGGAAAGCTGTTCCGGACCGCCGAGTTCGTGGATCTTGCCGCCGAAAACGTCGGGTTGCTCGAGTGCACGGACGGCGGCTTCGGCCACGTCGTCGACATAGACCGGCTGCAGTTTGGCATCCGGAGCGAAAACGGGCAACACCGGCAGGTTCGAAATCAGACCTGCAAACATGTTGATGAACTTGTCGTCCTTGCCGAACACGATGCTGGGGCGAAGGATGGTCGCTTTCGGAAAGGCCGCGAGAACCTGTTTTTCGCCCAGCCGCTTGGCTGTTGCATATTCGATTTCGGCATCTTCGTCCGGTTCGGGCGCAATCGCGCTGACATGTACGAAGGCGCGGGCCCCTGTGCTTGCAGCGGCTTCGGCCATCCAGCCGGGCGCATCGCCCATCAGGCGGCGCAGATTGCCGTCGAACGCACCGATCAGGTTCACGACCGCGTCGGCCCCGGCGATGCTACGCTCTACCGACGTGCGATCTGCCGCATTGCAGCGCGCAAACTGGATCTGGCCGAGATTGGCGAGGGGCTTCAGCTTGAAAGCCTTGTCGGGATTACGACTGGCGATGCGGACGCGCGCGCCACGTTCGAGCAGGGCCTGGGCAACGTAATTGCCGAGAAAACCGCTGCCACCCATCAGCACTACCAGCTTGCCGTTCAACGCGCCGCTTTTCGCCATGGTATTCGCCTGTATCCTCGAAGGTGGAATCGTTGCTGCGCCCCTAGCCCCAACCTTCGCTGTGCCGCAAGCGTTCCGACATGTGCGAAAGCCATTGACAGGGCAGGGCGCCCTTCGCTAGTGGCCCGCGCCTACCCGCAGCCGTGCATTGATGACCGGCTTTGCGACAAGTGTGCCCAGATGGCGGAATTGGTAGACGCACCGTCTTCAGGTGGCGGCGCTCGCAAGGGCGTGGAGGTTCGAGTCCTCTTCTGGGCACCATTTGTTCTCATCAGAACGTTCCAAAACATTGCAGAAATGGCGGAATTCTGCCATTCTTGACCTCTAGCGCAGAAAGCGAGGTCTTGTTTTGTTCCGCTTTGTTCCAACGTCTGTGGGGGCCTCGGCTGGGGGCTCCAGCTCAAAAGCCCCCAAATCGCACGAAAGTGAGGCCCCCAAATGAGCCTCAATGTGCAGGAAATCAAAGGCTTCCGGGCTGCCGACAAGTCATACAAGAAATACGACTCGCGGGGGCTGCTGCTTTTGGTGAAGCCGAACGGCTCCAAGCTCTGGTATTTCAAGTACCGCTTTGGCGGTAAGGAGAAGAAGCTGCCCATCGGCGCGTTCCCTGAGATCAGCTTGTCGCAAGCGCGCCAGCTTCGCGACCGAGCACGGCTCAAGGTTTCCGATGGCATCGATCCAATGCTGGAGCGTAAGCGCAAGAAGGCCAGGATCAAGCTAGGTGCGGAGAACACCTTCGAGGTCATCGCCAATAAGTACATCGACGAGAAGATGGTGCCCGAAGGCAGGGCAGAGGCCACGCTGCGCAAGGCGCGCTGGTTCCTCGAACTGCTCAAGCCAGCGATCGGCAATATGCCAATCAACGATGTCGATCCGCAGTTGATGCTGGCGGCGCTCAAGAAACTCGAAGCCAAAGGTAATCTCGAGACAGCGAAGAAGTGCCGCTCCTTCGCAAGCCGGGTGTTCCGGCATGGAGCTGCGCTTGGCCAGTGCCAAACCGATCCGACTTCGATCCTGCAGGGTGCACTGGTCACGCCCAAAGCACGGCACTACGCGGCGATCCTCGAACCAGAGAAGTTGGGCGGGCTGCTCCGTGCTATCGATGATTTCGAATGTTACCCGGCGACGAAGTTCGCGCTGAAGATCGCACCCCATGTCTTTGTGCGACCCGGTGAGCTTCGCCACGGCGAGTGGAACGAGATCGATTGGGACAAGGCCACCTGGACAATACCGGAAGGCAAGATGAAGGCGCGGCGGGCCCATGTGGTGCCGCTATCACGCCAAGTGTTGGACCTGTTGCGAGAGCTCAAACCAATTACCGGCAGCAAGGGCTACATCTTCCCGGCGTTCCATACGAACCAGCGCCCGATGAGCGAGAATACGATCAACGCGGCATTTCGGCGTATGGGGTTCACTAAAGAAGAAGTGACGGCACACGGACTGCGCTCGACTGCTTCAACGATGTTAAATGAAAGCGGCCTCTGGCATCCTGACGCCATCGAGCGGGCACTCGCTCATGGTGACAGCAACGCTATTCGTGGCGTCTACAATCGCGGGAACTACTGGGATGAACGCGTAAAGATGGCGCAATGGTGGAGCGACTATCTTGATGAGCTTCGACAACGCGGAGCGAGTCGCTGACTGCAATTTGAGATGGTGGCGGCTTTGCGCCCTATTCCAATCGTTCGACCGTAGATCGATAAAATCCAATTATGGCCGTTCAGTTGGGCGCCGTCCGCATGCTTCCTGATGTTGCGTGAGCAAAATAGCGGACAAGCGTCTGTTGATTCAGAAATCGCGCACCGGCTACTTAGAGGACGGGAAATTAGGGTAGCCGACATGGTGAAAAATTCTCATTCGCAGCATATCGTCACGCACTGTCGGTCATAATAAAGAGAATGAATTGTCCCAGTTCCAGCCAGTATCAGATCTTGCGGCCCGGCTAATTGCCGCCAAAAGCCAGCGGGCGATGGTCGCGCTGCTTCGGAACCAAGTCCGCCAACCCACGTCGAAGTCACTCGCCTCGGATGTCAAGGCTCATGTCCAATTGCTGGCAAAGTATCTAAACGATAACCGCGCGGGCGAAGCAATCGCGACGGCACTCGCCATGATGTTTCTCGACGCGGATCATGCCATCGCCTGCATGCGGCGCGAGGGTGTTTTGCGAGCATCGCGGTATGAATTCCGGGGATCTCTGATCGGCAGGGTTGCCAAGGCCGCGCTCAGCGTGCGCGAGCTGCTGACGGCGTCCCCTGACCGAATCGTGTATCTCGAATCGGTCGTGGCGCTTTCGCGCCTCGCCGGCAACGCCCGGGCACTACAGAAAGAGATAGAGACGACGATCCGGTCGCGCCATGCCGTGGTACTGAAGACCGTATTCGTGATGGTTAACACCTTGTTCTACCACGGCTGGTTGAACGACCATGAGGCAAGCTCCCTGAGCGGCCATCGCTACTCCTCGGAAGAGTATGCTGAAGCGGCCTCGCTCGTGTTGCGCACCTACGCTTCTATGTTTCCGGTCGATGGCGTCAGCTTCACACATGTGGACACGGACGCTTTCACGAAGAACGCGCTCGTCTACGAGCGGTTGCTTGTTGCCGCTATCCGCCTTACGAAGTTCAGGGAAGCCGAGTTCTTCATCGACGGCCTTCCGTACCGCGCCGACAGTGCGGGTGAGACCGTCACCATCTCCTCCATCGATCCCGACCTCGAGCGCTCCGTCCGACTTGGCTACATCCAGTCACAGAACCAGGGAATGATCCGCTACACGCACCTGCAGCAGACAAAGCCTGCGATCTCCATGCGCTCTGTTATCGACCGCGGCTTCGAGCGGGGCAGCTTCGGGGAGATGCTTGAGCTGGTTGAACAACCGATACGTAGATTGGTTTTGCGCCTGCCGGCCGTGCCTGAAATTTTCGAAGAGTTCTTCGCGCGCGACGATCTGTTTCTCGACGAACTCCAAATGCTCCTCGCGCTCGACGTCGACAACTTCGGCACGTTCGAGGAATTGATCTTTTCGATCACCGACCACGTCACCTCGATGGACGTCTTTAAGGTGCAGCGCTACTTCAACTTTCTCAGTTGCGCCTATCAGCGACGTCTTTCGGACCTGAAGGACGAGTCCGAGCGCGGGGAGTTGACCCTGACCTCGACTTTGCTCGTCATCCGTCACGACGACCTTATAAAGCAGATGGAGCTGATTTTCGGCGATGTGGACAAAGCCGTTGAGATCGTCTCCCTCCTGACGATGGAGCCGGGCGAGCCGCACCTCGACCTACAGTATCGCCCTTTCTTGGATACCGGGGGCTACTACGTCATAGCGCCGCACGTTGTCGCGGCTTCAAACCTCGTGCGTAACACGATCGTCGCCAACCGTCTCCGGTCTGCCGCCATTGGCCCCAAGGACCGCGTGGTCCAAGCTGTAACGGAGGCGCTGGGTTGCGCAGGCTTCCTCGTCCATAGCGACTTTGAGGTGAAGGTTGCTGGCCAAGAGTTGGAACTGGACGTTGTCGCCTGGCGCGATCGGTCGCTCTTCCTGTTCGAGTGCAAAAACGCTTACCATCCGGTGTCCGTCCACGAGATGCGCAACAGCTGGGATCATATTCGCAGCGCCAGGAAGCAGCTCGACAAGCGGCACAAGATCCTAGCGAACACCAATAATCGGGAGGTCCTCTTTCAGAAGCTCGGGTGGGATGTCGACGCGTCCTGCGAAGTCCACACCGGTATTGTCATCGGTAACCGGGTCTTCCACGGAGCAAACTTAAACGGACACCCAATCCGGCAGGCCCACGAACTGATCAACGTCCTAACGAGCGGACGCATCGTCGCGGATGAGGACAGCCTATCATTTTGGCGAGGTCCTGACTTCCAAACCGCAGATTTAATTGCCTATCTTGGTCCCGCGTCGATTGCTACGGATCAGCTGGCGGCGCTGGATCCTCGCGAATGGCGCTATTCGATGGGATACCGAGACCTCGCGTTCTCATCGTACGTACTCGACATGATTAAGTGGGACCGTGAACTGCGTGCGAGGCATGGACCGCCCGTGATTGGTGGGAGGCGGCAGGGTTTGAGCTGATCTCGGGAAATTGCTTTCGGTTAGATGCCACCGCATCGCTTGTAACTGTCGCCGACCAGTCATTGCTGCTGTGGATCGGTTTGAAGGATTGGGGGATAGATGAGTGGAAGCCAAGGCAGACAGCCTTCCGATCAACAAAACGAGGGCGATAGCATCGACCTCTTTATATCGCGAGAAGAGTTGATCGCTCGCTTGGCTGACGACGTCCGGCTTTACGATCCTGATCGCCAGAGCGGCTTCGAGCGGATGTCACGAGAGCGCTTCGAGGCGCTTGCACTCTGGGGCCTGCCGCAGGACTTTAGGGACGAGTGCTCGCCCACATCCTTCTGGTCAGCCGACCGGGAGCGGCTCCTCGCCGTGGTCTATCTTAAGGGTGGTCCCGGCAAAGTGGGCCTCGCGGTGATCGCTCGCGATGGCGAGGGACGCTACCGCCCGGTTGGACATCAGCGAGGCCTTCCGACGGTCCGGGCCGCCGAAGACATGCTGCGCGGCAACATGGGGCTATCGGCCCTCGAACTCAAACCAACCCTAAAGCCATTGCCCGACCAGCCCAAAGGGACCGACCTATTCTCGCCGATCGCCGAAGTAGATGAAACGGCCCTGCATCCCGGCTTCAGAATCCTTCGAGACGGCGTAGCGCAGCGCGGGGCGAAAGCGCTAATGGCCGAGCTTTCGCGCTGGGTGCCCGACTTGGACGGCAACCTCGCCCGAGACTTCCAAACGACAGGTTACAGCGCCCGCGTCTGGGAGATTTACCTGTCATTCGCGTTCCGCGAAATGGGCTTCCGGTTACGTCACGATCATCAGTCACCCGACTACCACTTGGAGCGAAACGGGATCGAGCTTTTCGTCGAGGCGACTACCGCTAACGCACCCGACACCCGCGCTGTGGCGACAACGGGCGGAGAACCGCCTCCCGTTCCTGATGATCGATGGTCATTCCTTGAAAAGGAAATGACACTGAAGTTCGGGTCGCCCCTACATACCAAAGTCGGCAAGCGCTACTGGGAGCTTGATCACGTCAAGGGAAAGCCATTCGTACTGGCGATCGCCGACTTCCACGCGCAAGCCTCGATGACTTGGTCGCATACAGCGCTGCCTATCTATTTATATGGTCGTTCCGCCGCCGTCAGCACCGGACCTGATGGCCGCGAATATGGCGAGGAAAAGCGTATTGACGCCTTCGAGAAGGGCTCGAACCAGATACTTCCGTTTTTCGAGCAGGATGGGACGGAGAACGTGTCGGCCGTGCTGTTTAGCAACGCGGGTACGATCGCTAAGTTCAACCGCATGGCGGTGCGTGCTGGCTTTGGTGATCGGTTCGTTACCCTCCGGCGGTCTGGTGGCTGGAACGACCCACGCCCAGACGCCTACGAGGCCATCCCTTTCGATTTTGACGTGGAGGATCCCGCTTACTGGGAAGGTTGGGCCGACGAACTCGAGCTACACCACAATCCGCGAGCGCTCTACCCCATTGACGACGCGCTGTTTCCTAACATTGCAAACTTCCGGATCGAGGATGGCGAGGGGGTTTGGAGAGGCCCATCGCCACGTGTCCTATTCTCTCGCACCGTGACGCTCGATCTTCTTGGCCGCGAAATCAACGACGATCATCAGCCTGCCGCCGGTGCAGAGGATGCCGCGGGAAAGGCCTCCCGCCGCTCTCCCTAGTGTTCAGACCGCGCTTTGACCTAAGGACGGTGATACGGCGCCCCTGACACTTGCCGACACGGAGTTGCATTGCCGATGCGTAATGCAAAGCTGTAAAAACAAAGGCAACTATCGATGAAAGTTCGCTTCTAACGTCTCGTCGGCTGAAAGCTGTCGATCCGCCAATGGTTCAATTCCAGTCCACCCACTCGAAGGCCGGGCACTAAGCGCCCGGTTCCTTCTTCTCGTCGTCCAACGGCGTGCGCAGGACGATCCGGCCATTGATAGGCACCACTTCCAATTGAAGCGAAAGCCCTTTGCGGTCGCGGTGGAACCACGCGGCTCCGATGCGGGTCCAGAAACCCTTGTCGCCCTTGTTGGCGACATGCCAGGCAAGGAATTCCGGCGGGTTAGTCTCCTGCGCGGGTGCGGTATTGCTGCGTGCCATGATGATTTTCTTTCGTGTCTGGTGGCTCGTTGCACCAACGGAAGGGCCGCACGGCCAAGGGCAGAATTCGTGTTCAACACGGGTGCGGAGCGAACTGGCGCGGGCCGGGCATTGAAGGCTGACCGCGTGCGGCCAGTTGGGTGCTTGAGAACGAAGCCGCCCGATCGAAGGGAATTCAAACACATGCCAAACCGTCACACTTGCGCCCTCGATCGCTCTCGCCCAAACGTTCAGCATACTGGTCGGATCGGATTTGCAGCGGGTAGTAGCGACACCGTAGCGAAACACGCGGCCTGCGAACGAGCGGCATTTCTTCGCAGTCTCGTGCTTACCAGTGGCTTCCAGACGTTTGAGAGGAGCCAGGACTTCGAATGGCTCGATCTCGTTGATGGGTCGGTTCCCGATGGCAGGTGCAAGCTTGTCGAGGAAATAGTTGGCCTTGACGATCGTGCCATCGGCGCGGCCATTCTGGACCATCATCTGTTCAATATACTCACGTGCGACTGCTTCGAACGTCTGTGCAGAAAGGAACTCCGCGCGGATTTTCCGCTTCCGCTTCTCAAAAGCCGGGTCGCCCCCTGAAGCAACAGCTCGTCGCGCCTCGTAGGCCGCGTCTCGCGCTTGCTTGAGGCTGATGTCGGGATAGCTGCCGATGCAGAGCTTCTTTTGCGCGCCGCCGATCCGGTATCGGAAACGCCAAAGTTTACCGCCGGTCGGCGTGACCTCAACATACAGGCCACGCTCATCGGTTACCTTGTACGGCTTATCCTTGGGCTTGAGTGCGCGGAGGCGAGTATCTGTCAGAGGCATGTGGGGGCCTTTTCATCTGGGCCTTTGCGAAATGGCCTCAAAAGGCCCACAAAAGTGTCTGGAACCCCCGAGAACAGGCGGGACGATCCGGAACGATCCAAGGGCCAAATCCCTAGGATTTCTGCGGGTTTTATAGATTATTTGGGAGAACGTGAGAAGAACAAATGGTGCCAGAAGAGGACTCGATCGGGCCGCCTAACACGTTGATTTCTGGAGTTCTTCATTCAGCCTCTCAGGCTTAGAACCATCACACTTACCATCAGCCAAGTACGCTGTAGCGGTTCGACGTCAAAACCAGGCAACCTCGCGAGATATCGGCTGACTTCTTCGACAGAGTTGCGATCCGGTCTGCGCGGGTTGAGACCCAGACCGCTGTCTGTCAGAACCCAACCGCAACTGGTAACGCCTTCAAGCGGAGTTGCGATGATGTCCGGTTTAGCTAGATGCTTCATGGGTGCGTCGGCCCTACTTCTCCAGACTGACGTGACGCCCAAAGGCAGACTGAGCAAACCAACCCAAGCATCAGCCAGAATGCAGTTAGAACGACCGCGACCATGAATTGGAGCGTTGTCGGTTTGACGCGATCCGCGACCAACCGGTTGAGCAAAGCGATAGCCGCGCCCATGAAGGTGACCTGTTTCGCGCAGTTCAATGCAACTACCAGCAGGCCCGAGAGAACAAAAATTAGCATTCAGATGCAGCGTCCGCTGGCATTGACAGATGCTTTTTGCTGGCCTTCGCAACCCGACGGCCAACGCCGTAGGAGGCCGGCAGGCCCCTACATCATCACTGACGTCCCTGCTCTTCGCCATGGGCGAACAGGGCCTGCATGAATGCGGAATCGAACTGCTCGTCTGGGAAGGCGTCATCATCGAAATCGTCACCGATCTGGTAGACCGCAAGCGTTACGCCATGATGGACGGCGAATTCGCGATAGGACCGTAGGATGTTCCTATCGGCATGGGCGATCATGGTTTCGATCGAGCGGCGCAGGATCGAAAAAGCCGTTGGCTCGACGCCTTCGACCTGCGGCGCAAGGCGGCCATTATACAGAATGGTGAAGGAGCCGTTAGTCACATCCGCTCGCTCACGGAGCTCGGCCTGTCCCCACAGGATGCTGGGCGGTATCGCGAGGAAGCTTCCTGCGGTGCCGCCGTCAACATGCATTTCGCGGAAGGGCTGCCCGTCCGCCTCGACATCGATCATTACGGGCGGCATCAGCGCAGGGACGCTCGAGGAGGCTAGAAGGAGACTCTCGATAAGATGCTCGCGGTTGGGCATCGGCGAGACGGCGATAGAACCCAGATCCCAGATCGTGCCGCGCTGCGTGTCAAGATTGGTCGTAGTTACCAGAAGGCGGCGACCCTTCCGGTGTTCCTCTGCGATCCGCTCGACAAGTTCGGGCGAAACCTCGCGCTCGATCATTTCGAGCAAGGGACGGCTGGTTGCAAAAGCTGGTCCACCGAGCAGCCCGGAGATCGCACGCTGACGGTAGATGTCGTCCGCGTCGATTGTCGTGTAGAGGCGGCGCAAAGCGTCGTCCTCGCTTGGACCTAGAAAAGCAAAAGGCGCGATAAGCGCGCCGGTGCTGACCCCGATGACGAGATCGAAGTCGGGCCGGTCGCCGCGTTTGCTCCAGCCCGTAAGGAAGCCTGCCGAGAAGGCTCCTTTGTCCGACCCGCTGGAGATGGCCAGCAGATCGATCGGTTCGTCGTCACCCGAGGCTCGCCTCTCTGCCATCCAGCGATCATGCCATGGCCGGATAATCTCGATTGGTGCCTCTGTATCGAACCGCGTGCCGGTGAAATCAACGAGTTGCCCACCCATCCGCGCCGCCGAGGAAACGTCTTCGCGCTGGGGCAGGGTTGCGCAGGCACCGAGCGCGGCAGAAAGGACGATCAAAAGCATCGCTCTCGGCGATGTCTGTCTTGGTATCCGCGAGGCGATACCAGATCTACGTCGCATGCTCCTATTTGCCATATCGCGCCATGAAGGTCTGATACGCGGCCGCAGCAATCCGATCACATTCGTCGATCGACGCCTTCTCGCGCGAGCCGTACAAGCGCGGATCGAAAATCCCGACCTTGCAAAGTTCACTCAATTGCTGGGCGGCAAATTCATGATCGTCGCACGCTAGCTCGCCCCGCCCGGCCCATAGCGCGATCATGCTCGCTACTTCGCGGTTGCCGCGTTGGGGGCCGTTATACATGAAGGTCGAAGTAGCGAGCGGAAAGCGGTCGAAGCCGCCGATGCAGATGCGGCACAGACGCAGCACGTCGTCGTCACGCCCGAACATGCGTGCGAGGCGCGTGGTGATGACCTTGAGACCTTCGGTCGCGGTCATGTCGCGCAATTCCGGTGGTACGATCTCGCTGCGCACCCGGGTCAAGGAATGCTCGACCACCGCAACGTAGAGCGCGTTCTTGTCGCGAAAGTGATTGTAGAGCGTCGGCTTGGCGACTTTCGCCTCGCGCGCCACTGCATCCATGCTGGTACCCTCGTACCCCTCGCGTACGAACACGCGCTGAGCCCCGGCGAGAATCGCCGCCCGCTTCTTCGTCTGCGTGATCTTGTTCATCTGCTCCACTTCGTTCCGATCTGAAAGTGGCCATAGGCGATTCGGTTTCAGAAAGCCAACCCGAAGGTTCATGATGAACTTTTGGGTAGCTTTTCTGCTTGGCGTTCGGAATCGATATACCTATTGATCTCTCGCCAAGTTATCCGACATATTTCGTCTCTTATCGGCGCTTTAACGCGACTTTCGCGCAGGAGCCGCTGCTGAAATCCTTCAGGAACAAGCGGCTGACTTAGCAAATTCGTTCTAGATTGTACTGGACGGTTCAGAGCGAATCGCCTAGCAGGCCAGCCCATTATGATCAGACTCACAATGCGACCACGACACCATCGCCGATGGATAGCCGCCGTCTTTTCGGCGGGTCTGGCAGGCTGCGCCACGGTCGGTCCTGATTACGAGCGGCCTCCGATCGAGGCGGCAGCGACCGACTGGATCGATCGGGAAAGCGTACCGGTCGCCGAAGCGGAATTCATCGCCTGGTGGCGCAATCTGGGCGATCCGGTGCTCACTCGGCTGGTCGAAGCTTCGCTGCAGGACAATCTGACGATCCGACAGGCACTCCTTCGGGTCGAGGAAGCGCGGGCGCGACGCGCGCAAATCAGGGCTTCCGCGCTTCCATCGGTCGGAGCCGATGCCTCCGTCACCGCGCTGCAGCAAAGCCTCAACGCCAATCCGGGTTTTGCACAGATCCCCGGCTTTCAGCGAGAACTTGAAATCTACGATGTCGGGGGGTCGCTCGCCTGGCAGATCGACCTATGGGGCCAAACGCGCCGCGCTCTGGAAGCGGGCGATGCGCGCATCGAAGGCGCGATTGCAGCCGCCAACGGTGCACGGCTCGCCGTGGCCATCGAGACGGCTTCGACCTATCTTGCCCTGATCGGATACCAATCCGAGCGCGGCGCGCTTCTCGCCAGCATCGCGGCGCAGCGCGAACTGCTGGCGCTCTCGAATATTCAGCTTCGCGAGGGCGAAATATCGCGTGCCGACCTGCTGCTCGTTGAAAGCGAGCTCGCCCGCATCGAAGCCGAGCTTCCGCGCCTCGATGTCGAGATAAGGGCTGCTGCCCTGGCTCTCGGGCCGCTGATCGGCGAGTTGCCGGAACGAGAGATCGCGCTCGCGACCGAGGATCGGAACGAGGTCGCGCTGCTCGACGTGCCTGTCGGCCTGCGCGCCGATCTGCTCCGAAGGCGCCCCGATATCGCGCGCGCTGAACGCGAACTGGCGGCCGAGACCGCCGAGATTGGCGTCGCGAGGGCCGAGCTTTTCCCGCAGCTGCGCCTCAACGCGGCAGGGGGCTTCTCATCGATCGCGCTAGATACGCTCTTCGATGGCGACAGCACCAGCTATTCCATCGTGCCGTTTTTGTCGTGGCGCGTCTTCGAAGGCGGTCGAATCCGCGCGGAAATCGATCTCGCTCAGTTGGAAGCGCGCCGGGCTGCGCTTGCTTACGAGCAAAGCATTCTAACCGCGCTCGAGGAAACCGAGACGGCCATCGCCCGCTACGACCTGGGACGTGAGGCACTTGCACTGAGCGAGCGCGCCGCGACCCTTTCGGCAGAAAATTACCGCCTCGCCCGCATCCAGTTCCAGTACGGCGCGATCGACCAGCTTCGCTTGCAAGAGGCTGAGCGGGGTCTGCGGAATGCGGAACGCGGCCGAGCGATTGCCTATCGCCAGGCGAGTCTTGCCATGGCGGGGCTGTACGCCGCACTCGGCGGCGGCTGGCAGGCCGCACCATCGGGAGACCCATCGTGAAACATACCCTCGCCCTTTTTGGGTCAGCCTTCTTGCTGGCTGGCTGTTCCGAAACGGAAAAACCGCCCGAGCCCAGACCTGTCGCCTGGGTCGAAGTCGGCGCTTCGGAAACCACATCCGACGATCAAGTGACCTTCCCGGCGCGCGTACGCGCCGAACAGCGCGCGTCACTCAGCTTCGAAGTCGGTGGGACCCTCACCTCCGTACGCGCCGAGATCGGCGATCGGGTCGGACGCGGCGCGGTGGTCGCGACACTCGATTCCGCGACCTATCGCTTCAATGCCGCGTCTGCCGACGCGCAGGTCGTCGAAACCCGCGCGCGGCTTGCGCGCGCCCGACAGGAAGCGGAGCGACAGCGCGCGCTCTTTGCCGAGGGTGCAACCTCCGAGACGCGGCTGGAGACCGCCGATGCCGAGGTAAACAGTCTCGAGGCCCTTCTAGATGCCGGGCAGGCGCAGGCTGGCTCGGCGCGCGAGACGCTTTCCGATACCCGATTGCGCGCCCCCTTTTCGGGTCGTGTGGCGCGCAGGATCGTCGAGCCGGGCACCCAGGTCTCCCCCGGCCAGCCGGTGCTCGAGCTCGACGGTTTCGGAACCGAAGTGGTCTTCAGCGTCCCCGGAACGCTGCGCGATCGGCTTGCCACCGGTCAATCGGTCGAGGTGCTCCGACCGGGACGCGACGTGCCAGCTCTTGCGGCGACCATCACCGAGATTTCCAGCCGCGGCAGCGGGCCGGGCGCCTTCGAAATCGTCGCACGGGTGATGGCCGGTGAAGGGACGATCGAGCCCGGCGAGGTGGCCGAGGTTCGCCTGTCTCGCGACGCCGGTAACGAAGAACCGCGGCCACAGTCCGCCACTTACGCGATACCGCTGACCGCCATCATGCCCACCGGTCCCGATCGCGGAGAGGTATGGGTCGTCGACACGCAAACCGATAAAGTTTCCGCGCGCACCATCCGGTTCGAAGCGGCGAGCGAGAACCGCGTTACGGTAACGAGCGGGCTGAAGAGCGGCGACGTCGTCGTCAGCAAGGGAGCAGCCTTTCTGCAAACCGGTGAGCGCGTCAGTCTGATCGGCGCCGGCGCGCGGCGGTTCGCATCGTGAGCAATCTTTCGGAACTCGGCTTCCGCTACCGCGCGGCGGTTTTACTCATCGTCGTGCTCGCGATGATCTACGGCGTCGCGAGCTATTTCACGCTTCCCGCGCGCGAGGACCCCACGATCACTATCCGCGAAGCCGTGGTCGTTACCGCGCATCCGGGGATGGACGCGACACGGGTCGAGACCCTCATCACCACCCCGCTCGCCGAAGCTATCAAGACGATGCCCGAGGTCGACGAAGTGCGTGCCACTTCAATGGAGGGACAATCGATTATCCATGCCGAAGTCGCCTTCGCCACCGACGATCTTGATCAGGCGTGGGACGAACTGGACGAAAAGGTCGAGGAGACTGTGGGCCAGTTCCCTGAAGGTACGATGGCGCCAATCATCAACGACGAGTTCGGCGATGTCGCGGTCATTACGCTGGCGTTGCAATCTGCCGATTTCCCGATGGACGAGCTGGGCGATCTTGCGGAGCATGTGCGCGACCAGCTCTACACCATTCCCGGCACCAAGCGCGTCGACATCCTGGGTCGACCGCAGGAGCGGGTCTATATCGAGATGAGCAATGCGGTGCTCGCCCAACTCGGCGTTCCGCTCGATGCGGTCGCTGCGGCGCTCGCACAGCAGAACGTCGTGGCGCCCGGTGGCGCAATCGAGACCGAAAGCCGCCGATTGTCGATCGAACCGTCGGGCGCCTTCGAAACACTTGAAGACGTCAGAAACCTTTATCTCGACCTCGGCCCGGCAGGGACCATCCGGCTCGGCGATTACGCGCAGGTCAGCAAACGATCTATCGATCCTCCGTTGCAGCGCGCCTATTTCAACGGTGATCCTGCCATCGTCTTCGCCATCTCGATGGACGAGGCGCAAAGCGTGATCAACTACGCCGATCGCGCGCAGGAAACGATCGACAACGTGCGCCAGTCGCTGCCCGCGGGCATAACGCTTGAAACCATGACCTGGCAGGCCGAGCAGGTGAAGAACGCTGTCTACGGCGTTAGCTTCAACGTCCTCCAGACGTTCGCCATCGTGCTTGCGACCATGATCCTCTTCCTTGGCCTTCGCACGGGGCTCGTAATCGGCGCAGTGGTTCCTGCGGTCGTGCTGATCACACTCGCAATCATGGGCATGTACGGCATCAAGCTAGAGCGTATGAGCCTTGCAACCATCGTTATCGCGCTCGGCCTGCTGGTCGATAACGGCATTGTGATCGCGGAGGATTTCGAACAGCGCCTCGCCGAAGGCATCGACCGGCGCAAGGCTATCGGTCAGACGGGCGGAGAACTCGCCGGGCCGCTCCTCGCGTCGACACTCACCATTATCCTTGTGTTCCTGCCGCTCATGCTCGCGCAGCAGGAATCGGGTGAATACACGCGCAACATTTCGCTCGTCATCCTGATCGCTCTGTCGAGCTCTTGGCTGATCGCGGTCACGGTGATCCCCACCCTGTGCTATTGGTTCGCCAGGCCACCCGAGGAGCAACAGAAGGGCAAGATCAGGGCCAAGGTTGACGAAACGTTCGACTGGGGATCGGCGCGCTACGAGAAGCTTCTTCGCTGGGCGCTCGCGCATCGCAAGCTCTATCTTGGCGGCATGGCCGCGCTGTTTGCTATCGCAGCGGCATCGCTGCAGCTGGTTCCGCAACAATTCTTCCCCTCGTCCGACCGTGCGCAGATACTCGTCTATGCCGACATGCCCGTAGGAACCTCGAGCGTTGCGATGGACGAAAAGGTTCAGGCGATCTCCGAGTTCATTGACGATGACGAGCGCTATCCAGACTTCGACAGCGTGGCTTCCTATTCAGGGTTTGGGGGACCGCGCTTCGTGCTGTCGCTCGCACCATCGGACCCAGCCCCCAATAGGGGTTTCCTCGTCATCAACGCGAAGGACGCGGAGGTGCGCGATGCCGGTGTCGAGCAATTGCGGCAGGACATGGCCGTGGCCTTTCCCGACACTCGGATGCGGATCGCGGGGATGTTCCTCGGGCCGAGCGATCCCAACGTGATCCAGGTGCAGGTTCGCGGCCCGGACCCCGATGTCCTGCTTGAAACGGGCGACAAGCTCGCGGGCATCCTGCGCGAGGTCGAAGGGACGATCGACATCTTCTCCGATTGGGAAGAACCGTCCATGCAATACAGGGTCGAGGTCGACCAAGCGGCCGCGCGTGCGGCGGGCGTGACCTCGGCCGACGTCTCGCGTGCGCTCACGACCTATTTCTCGGGGCAATCCGTAGGCGTCTATCGCGACGGCGATGATCTCGCGCCGATCGTCATTCGTGCTCCCGAAATCGAGCGCACCGATCCGGCCCGACTGGAAGCGGTGACGCTTGTCGGGGCGGAAGGAGCGGTCGTACAGTTGGGTGAAGTAGCGATGGCTTCGCTTGTCCCGCAACGGGGACGCATCCAGAGCGAGAACCTGATCAAGACGCTCACGGTCGAAGCGCGTCCTACCTCGGTCACCCCGCAGGACATGGTTCCGATGGTGCAGGACAAGCTCGACGAGCTCGAGGCGATGCTGCCGCCGGGTCATCATATAGAATGGGACGGCATTATCGCCGAGAGCTCGGAAGGCACCAGCGCGCTGCTCGCCAATCTGCCCCTGATGATGGGGCTGATCGTCATCATGCTGGTGATCCAGTTCGGTGCGTTCCGACAGGCCGGTGTCGTTCTCCTAGTCGTTCCTCTGGGCGTGATCGGTGCGGCAGCCGGGCTTCATATCATGCAGGCCGATTTCGGCTTCATGGTGATCCTCGGCCTGTTCGCTCTGTTTGGCATTATCATCAACAATGCCATCGTTCTCGTCGACCGCTGCGAGATCGAGCGCAGTGAAGCGGAGAAACGTGCACACGATGAAGGCAAAACGCGCGACGATGCTGACGTTGAGCAAGTAGCCGAAGCGGTGGTCCAGGCCGGCATGCGCCGGTTCCGACCAATCCTGATGACGACGATCACCACGATCCTCGGACTCCTACCGCTCATCATCGGACAGGACGTGCTTTTCTACGGCTTGGCCAGCGCTATCGCGTTTGGTTTGGTGTTTGCTCTGGCAATCACATTGGGCGCGGTGCCCGTTCTGTACGCGTGGTTCTTTGGCGCACAGTCCGCCAGCTCGAAATCAGGAAAGTGATGATTGTACCGTCAACATCCGGGGCTCGTAATTGGCATTCGACATTCGTCAACTAAGATATGCAATCGCTGCAGCGGATCACGGCAGCTTTTATCGCGCCGCCCGCGCCCTTGATGTTGAACAATCAACGCTCAGTCGCTCAGTTATGAAGCTCGAACGATCGGTCGGCGCTCAGCTATTCTTGAGGTCACACTCGGGTGTAGCTCCAACGACCGCCGGGTTGCGATTTCTGCGCAGCGCCCGACCTATGGTCGCCAATGCGGACCGGATGATCGCCAACACGCGCGTGGCGGGCAGTGGCCGTGCAGGAGGTTTCGTTGTCGGGTTCAACAACTCCGTCTCTGCTGGAAACCTTCGTGCTACGCTGGTCGCCGCGCAACGCGAGAACCCTGACCTTAAAATCAACGGCGTCGAATCGGACCGCAGTGCACTTTTCGCGGGTCTCGACAGCGGCGAGATCGATATAGCCATCTTGATGGGCGAGATCGCCCGCGATGATTGTCGGCACGCCTCGTTCTGGAGCGAGCACGTCGTCGCTGCGATGTCGAAGGGTCACGCACTCTATGAGCGTGACACTGTCAACTGGACTGATCTGCGTGGGCAGCGCTTTATGCTGCCGACCGCCGATCCCGGCCCGGACATCCGCGACATGCTGATCGGTATGTCCCCCGTCAGCACCTATGGCACAGATTTGAGGTTGTGATTCAAGGAGGATTTGGGCTTCGTCGTAGTGACGAAGGAACGAAGATGAAGCCCAAATCCTCAAGGTCCAAATTGCCTGCCGAGCAGGTGGTCAAGGACATCCGCCGCAAGACCCGTCGGCATTTTTCATCGGAAGACAAGATCAGGATCGTGCTGGAAGGCCTGCGCGGCGATGACTCGATAGCTGAGTTGTGCCGCAAGGAAGGCATTGCCCAGAGCCTGTACTACACCTGGTCCAAGGAGTTCATGGAGGCCGGCAAACGCCGCCTGGCTGGCGACACCGCCCGTGCAGCGACTACGGACGAAGTCAGGGATCTGCGCCGTGAGGCCCGCGATCTGAAGGAATGCGTGGCCGACCTCATCCTGGAGAACCGCTTGCTCAAAAAAAGCATGATCGCGGATGGGGGAGACGACGCATGAGATACCCCGCATCCGAGAAGCTGGAGATCATCAGGATCGTTGAGCAATCGCATCTCCCGGCCAAGCGCACGTTGGACCAGCTCGGCGTCGCACGGCGCACCTTCTACCGCTGGTATGACCGTTACCTTGAAGGCGGGCCGGAGGCGCTGGCAGACAGGTCATCGACGCCGATCCGCGTGTGGAACAGGATCGCACCCGAGGTTCAGGATCAGATCGTCGAGATGGCGCTGGAGCAGACTGACCTCAGCCCAAGGGAACTGGCGGTGCGCTTCACTGACGAGAAGCGCTACTTCGTGTCGGAAGCCACCGTCTACCGGCTGCTCAAGGCCCACGATCTGATCACCAGTCCGGCCTATACTGTGATCAAGGCGGCAGAGGCGTTCCACACCCAGACCACGCGCCCCAACGAGATGTGGCAGACCGACTTTACCTACTTCAAGATCATCGGGTGGGGCTGGGTCTACCTCTCGACCGTGCTCGACGATTACTCGCGCTACATCATCGCCTGGAAGCTCTGCACCACCATGCGAGCCGAGGACGTCACCGACACGCTCGACATGGCTCTGGCAGCCTCAGGCTGCGACCATGCCAATGTGCTGCACAGACCACGTCTGCTGAGCGACAACGGTCCCAGCTACATCGCCGGGGAACTGGCCGAATACATCGAAGCGAACCGGATGAGCCATGTGCGCGGTGCACCCTTCCATCCGCAGACCCAGGGCAAGATCGAGAGATGGCATCAAACGCTAAAGAACCGCGTGCTGCTCGAAAACTACTTCCTGCCTGGCGACCTCGAACAGCAGATCGAGGCGTTCGTCGAGCATTACAACCACCAGCGCTATCACGAAAGCCTCGACAACGTGACGCCTGCCGATGCCTACTTCGGCAGGGCTGCCGCCATCATCAAACGACGAGAAAGGATCAAGCGAAAGACACTCGAACATCGGCGCTTGCAACACCGCAAGCTCGCCGCCTAAACATCAAACCCAGACGAGGCCCGCACTCCGCAATCCTACGCCGCGAGTTGTGCCAAATGTTTTGACGACGGACAGTCGAGCATCTGCAGCGGCTTGGCGTTCCGGACATCGTGATGGGTGAGCGAGAAATAGCAGCGCGCATGCTTTCGTTCACCGCGCGCCAACTCCAGTCGTCGCCAGGGAAAGGATGAATCGCCTATAATGCAACATTACGTCGTTCATGAGTCCTGGAATTACGATGCCCTAAAGGGCAATCGAAAGTCTTGGGTTAGGCAAGGATGCGAAGTCCATCGCCGAAAACTCTATCCAGAAATGGACCAATTTTCAGGTAGCAGAGCAGATTGACGTGACCCCCTGATTTTCCTCCAAGTTGGATTAGAGTCCGGCCCTGACAGAAGGACGGACGAGATGAAGAGAACGAGGTTTTCAGAAGAGCAGATCATCGGCGTGCTCAAGGAGGCGGAGGCGGGAGCGAAGACCGCCGACCTGGCCCGGCGACACGGGGTTTCGGAAGCGACGATCTACAACTGGAAGTCGAAGTATGGTGGGCTGGAGGTGTCTGATGCCCGGCGGCTCAAGGAGCTCGAGAGCGAGAACGCCAAGCTCAAGCGCCTGCTGGCCGACACGATGCTGGACAAAGCGGCGTTGAAGGATCTTCTGGCAAAAAAGTTCTGACGCCCGCCGCGCAGCGGGAAGCTGTCGCTCATCTTCAGGCATGCCACGGGATGAGCGAGCGGCGGGCGTGCCGTGTCATCGATGCCGATCGCAAGAGCGTGCGTTACCGTTCCACCCGGGGCGATGACGCCGATCTGCGTGAGAAGCTGCGCGAGCTGGCCAACCAGCGACGGCGGTTCGGCTATCGCCGTCTGCACATCCTGCTGCGCCGGGAGGGGATCATGATCAACCGGAAGAAGACCCAGAGGCTCTACAAGGAGGAAGGCTTGGCGGTGAGGCGTCGACGCAGTCGCAGGCGCGCAGTCGGCACGAGGGCACCTGCTCCGGTGCTCGCCTTACCGAACCAGCGCTGGAGCCTGGACTTCGTGCACGACCAGATGGCGTCGGGCAGGAGGTTCCGGGTGCTCAACGTGGTCGATGACGTGACAAGGGAGTGTCTGGCAGCGGTGCCGGACACGTCGATCTCTGGTCGCCGTGTCGTTCGAGAGCTGACCGAGCTGATCGCCCAGCGTGGCAAGCCCGGCATGATCGTCAGCGACAACGGAACCGAGCTCACCAGCAACGCCGTGCTGGCATGGTGCGGCGAGATCGGCGTCGAGTGGCATTATATCGCGCCCGGAAGGCCGATGCAGAATGGCTATGTCGAGAGCTTCAACGGTCGCATGCGGGACGAACTGCTCAACGAGACGCTGTTCATGAGCATGGCCCATGCCCGTGTCGAGATCGCCGCCTGGGTGGATGATTACAACCGGGAGCGACCGCACTCATCGCTTGGCTACGCAACACCGGCGGCGTTCGCCGCCGAACTGGATAAGCAATGGCCTGCTTCGCTACGCCCTACGGGCTCCACTACGCAGCCCATTGCTTCAATCGCGCTTATGCGCAAAACAACCGCCCGGCTCTAATCCCAGCTGGGGGAAAGCTGGGGGTCACGTCACTGGATGTAAAGTTCCGTCTTCTGATTCTGAGCGATCCTTGTTGCAGCCTTGATCGCCTCGGCTTGGGTGTCGTGCACGCTGCTCGCTCTGGATGAGCCAGCCTTCTTCACCGCCCAACCACCAGTTGAACTTCGAACTACGTGCTGACCTTGCTTCGCCATCGCCATTACCTCCACGACGAATATAACAATCCTGCAAACTTGGCGCTAGGTGCTCGAAGCGATCTTTATGGCGACGATGTCCGCAACATCGCCAGAAAACTACGACAATCGACGGTCTTCTATCTGTCCGTCCTAGTCGATCCGCCCGAAGGCCGGGCGCTAAGCGCCCGGTTCCTTCTTCTCGTCGTCCAGCGGCGTGCGCAGGACGATCCGGCCATTGATCGGCACCACTTCAAGCTGCAGCGAAAGCCCTTTACGGTCGCGGTGAAACCACGCGGCTCCGATGCGGGTCCAAAAGCCCTTGTCGCCCTTGTTGGCGACATGCCAGGCTAGGAAGTCCGGCGGATTGGTCTCCTGCGAGGGTGCGGTATTGCTGCGTGCCATGATGATTTCCTTTCGTGTCTGGTGGCTCGTTGCACCAAACAGGAAGGCCGCACGGCCAAGGGCAGGATTCATGTCCAACACGGGTGACCCCAGCGAAGGCCGGGGAAACCGGCGCGGGCCGGGCATTGAAGGCTGACCGCGTGCGGCCAATTGGGTGCTTAAGAACGAGCCCGCCTGATCGAAAGGCATGCAAACACATGGCAAACCGCCACACTTGCGCCTGCGATCACTCTCGCCCAAACCTTCGCAATGGCAATCGAGGGCAGTTCCCGGAAACGCTGGAGCGAAGAGGAGACGGTGCTTGCGCTGTATCTCTACTTCCAGCTGCCGTTCGGAAAGCTGCACTCGGGCAATCCGGAAATCCAGGAGCTTGCCGCAGCGCTCGGGCGCACGAATAGCTCGGTCGCGATGAAGCTGTGCAACTTCGCCAGCCTTGATCCAAAGATCACCGACAGCGGACGCAAGGGCCTGGACGGCGCATCCAAGCTGGATCGCGCGGCCTATGCGGAGTTCGGCCAAGATTGGACAGGTCTCGTCTCGCGGGCCGAAGACCTATGGGCTGCACAGATCGGGCAATTCGACCCATCGCCCGCACCATCGCGCCTCAATGAGAAGCGCAGTGAATTCCGGTTCGAGACCTATCAAGGCGAGTCCACCACACAGGCGCTTGTGAACCAGCGTGTCGGCCAAGACTTCTTCCGCCGCGCGGTGCTCGCCAATTACGAAGAGACCTGCTGCATCACCGGCATCGCCGATCCCCGCCTTCTGACCGCAAGCCACATCAAGCCATGGGGCAAGGACAGCGACAACCGGCACAACCCCGCCAATGGCTTGCTGCTTTCAGCGACACTCGACCGCGCCTTTGATCGGGGGCTGATCACGGTCGATCGCCAACGGCGCATTCGCGTCTCGCGGCAATTGCGCGAAAGCCAGAGCCGCGAGACGCGCGACTTTTTCCAGCAATTCGAGGACGCGACTCTGCGCTCAGCAATCCGGTTCGATCCCGAGCCAGCCTTTCTCGATTGGCACAACGAACATTGCTTCGTCGATCAACGCGCCGCCTGACCTGTCAGGCGGCGCGCGGACTGCCGCCCCTCAATATTCACTGGCGAGCATGATGGTGAGCACCCGCCGGGTCACCGCAGGATTGGCCGGGTCATCGCTGCCAAAATGCAAATCGCGGTCGTAGGCATCGATCTTCCAGAACACGGTTTCGGCAGGCCGCGCAGGTCGCGTGGTCGTCCAGCGATCTTCGCCATCCTGATAGATCGCTCCGAAATCGCGCTCACCGTAAGGATCGTTGTCCGGCGTGAAGGCGTCGAAGGTTTCGATCAGCTCGCGCACCCGCGACTGATCTGCCTCTGACAAGGCTCGAAAGCCTTCGGTTGCCACAGCAACGCATGCAACGCCCATCGCCTGCCGCGCCCGGTCATTAAGCCGCGCAATGCGCTCGCTGCGGGAAAGGGCGCCAGTACTCATTGCACCGCCCTCCCGCCAAGTTCGCAGAGTTCGACCAGCTCGCCAAAATCCTCACGCTCGCCCAGTTCCTCGGCCAAGCGCTGCACGGTTCCGAAGGGCAGACCGTTCTCATTGGCCAGCATTCGCAACCAGTCCTCGCGGCACTCGGCTCCGCATGCGCGGTAGTTCAAGATCAGGTCACCCATTTTCTGCCCTCCTTCGGCTGAAAGCCGCATCCGACACGCGGCATGCGGCCTGCCTTCCGGCGAGGATGGGAGGGGGAGGGAAAACCGGAATCGATGCCCTGGCGCGGGCCAGCGGGCACAGCCCGCCACACGGGGGCGTCTATTTCCGGTTTCGGGAACGAGAGGGCAAAGCCTTTGGTGTTCCCGCCAGGGATCGCCCGGCGATCCAGAGAACATCGGCACCCTTGCAACGGCGCGAAGCCGACGGAGGTCCTGCGCACGCGATCAGTGCGCCAGCGGGCCTCCGGCAATGAAAGAGGCAAGAGTGCCTGCGGGTTAGCTCAGGAATGCCGCGCCCTCAGGAGCGCAGAATGCGTGGGACAGAGCGCGTCCACCAGGAATTCCCGCTCTGCTTCGAACTGCTCCTGATCGTCACCCGGGTGGGATGAAACCGCAAAGCGGGTTCAGTCGAGCTTTGCGAGATAGAGCAGGTTGCCCGGAAGGGTAGCTTTCCATTTGTTGGATAAGATTAAACGAGGGGTTCGCTCATGTCGGTCACTTTACGGCAATCGAGCCGCGTTTTGACGTTGACGCAAATCATCGGTCCATCTGGCGAGAGTGTTTATTTCACTGTCAAGGGCATCTGGGTTTGGAAGCGGGCGATTCAACGCAGGTGCGGTGCTATGCAGCAACTCAGAACACCGCTGAAAACCATCGCGCATGGTCTCACAGTCAGCGATCGTGATCGCAGTCAGCTTGACGAGGCCGGGCGTTTTTACCTCGTTGGACAGACGGCGAAGAACGTGACTTACCGCTTCCTCAACCGCGATTTCCCACGTGTCTCGCAGCGATCCGGCGATAGATTTTACCGTTTCACGCCATTTGTCCTGATCGCCCTGATCGAAGTGATAGCGTTCATTGGCGAGCTGGTTGGTCAGGCTTGTGGTAATGTCGGTGACGCGCCGTGCCTTGAAGGGAGGCTCACTACGACAGAAACCAGCCTTTTCGGTGCCGCGACTGACAGAACTTATGGCAACCTGCGGAGTAGGGTCCACCTCTTTCGCAGCTCGATCCAGCTCGAACAGAAAAGCCAGATCGTGCGTGAACACGATGACCTGTCGGTTCGCCGCTTCCGCGATCAGCCGCTTGGCAACGGCCTCGCGGTGCATGTGGTCGAGCGAGGACACAGGATCGTCAAATACGATGCCGGATTTGTTCTCGGTCGTGGCGAGTTCCGCCATGAACGCGGCCAAGGCGACGCATCGATGCTCGCCCTCGCTCAAGACCTGCCCCACCGATGCAGTGGGCTTGCGAGTCAGCGCAACCTTGAAGCGTGGCACGCCCTGCACGCTGTTTTGCTGGCGCAACTCGACGGCAAGCCCTGCAATCTCGAAACTCGCCACCTCACGCGCAAACTGCGCGCGCAGCGCGTCCGTTACCAATGCCTGCGCAACTTCCGTGCTTTTCGTAGTTATGCGGTTGGTCGCGGTGTCGCGCTGTGCCGCTTCGAGCGCCTTGATCTGTTTCAGGCGCTCGATCTGCGCCAGCACGTCTGCCTTGATGCCGTTAAGCCATTGGCGATCGGCAAGCTCGGTGCGCTCGGCGATCAGCGCCTCGCGCGCAGGGGAATCGGCCTCTACCGCAAGCGCTTCGCCTCGCGCATCAAGGTCCGCCACCTGATCGACCAAAGCCTTAGGCGGCAAAGCGACCAGTTTCGCATCGATGATGGCGGTGGGGTCGGCATGACGGCGGCGGATCTGACGATGACGCCAGAGGGCGTGTACGCCCGCACGTCTGACTTCGGTGGCCAGCGCATCCTGACGCAAATCGTCACGGATGGTCGCCACGATGGCGGTGAGTTCGGCCAGAGTCAGTCCGCTTCCCGCGAATGCCGTAACGGCGTCGTCATAGGCTGCGCGTGCGGCATCGGCTCGCTGCTGGCTGTCGTCGCGCACGAAATTCTCGAAGCGATTGAGGCGGTCGGCGGCTTGCGGGGTCAGTTCCTGCTGGCACAGAACGCAAACGCTGCCGGCATCGGTGACGGGAAAATCCCGCTCGGGATAGGCCGCCTCAACCGAAAAGGCCCGCGCGCTTTCCCACAGCGATTGCCACACCTCGGAGCCAATATGGGGTAACGGCTCGCCTGCAAACAACGCGCCCGACGCGGCCTCCGCCGCTCGCCGCGCCGCTTCACTATCGTTCGCCAGTCGGCGGAGCGAGGTGACGCCATCATCACTGATGGCAGCAACCAGTACGTCCAGCTGAGCAATATATCCTTCGACCTTGGCTTTAAGCGCGGCAAGCTGGCGGGCAGCGCGCGCAGGATCACCGGCGAGGTCGGCGGTGAGTTGCGCCAGCCGGTCCTGTTCGGCCTGCGTAAGAGTCGCCAGCGCCTCCACGGCGGCTGGATCGGTATTTGCGGCAAGGCGCGCAAGAAGCTGACCGACTTTGCTGGTGGGGCTGCATGTGGGGGTGTTAATGCTCTGCGGCGTCTGCGCCTGTAGCTGGGTGATCTCAGCGGCGAGCTTATCTTTCACCGACTTACAAAGCTGGGCTAGGGCGCTCAGCAGCTTGAGCGGGAGTGGCGTGTAGGCTACGTCGTTGGTTTCATCGACATGGATGTTGGCGGTGCGGGAGTCAAAAACGCTTACAGCGGATAACGCCGTATCGGCGGGCTGGCCAAGCTGCCATGCGCATGTGCGGTTCTGGCCGCTGATCGCGTATTCAATGGTGGCGCTCGGGGTGCCGGGCTGGGCGTCATAGATGTCGGGTATGATCTCCTCGCCACGCCCCGAGATGCGTGCCCGACATGCGCGTTTCAGGATACGGGCGTAACCGGATTTTCCTGATCCATTATCGCCATAGATTATGGTCAGTCCAACACGGTGAAGAGATAGCCTCTGATCGGGAGCCAAGGCGTTAACATTTCGCACGTCATGCACCTGCCGCAGATAGACTTCTCCTTGATCGCGGTTGGGGTCGCGCAAGTGTGCCGCTTCTAACGGTACTGCCTGACCGTCGCCTTTGCAGATGGCTACAAGCTCATCGAGCCCGGCGGCATCAACACTACCCTCTGCCGCAAGCCTGCGCAACGCATCGCGTTGCCAGCCTGGGCTGTCTGCGGTCCATGCAAGGATATTGGCCAACGCCTCGGCTTCGGTCGTCATGCAGCCCCCAAAATCCATTCACTCCTTCGCCACTACGGTGTCATACAGGCCATAATGCGTTAGCCCTTCGTGGCTCTCGATGCCGGTATAGCGTAGCGAGGCATCTTCGTAGCGGCGGAACGCGAAAACCGCTTCATTCATCCGCTCGGTGTTGAACACTCGAAGGCGAACCAACAGGTGGAAATCCGCCACGGTCAGGCCAGTAACCGCATGGAAAAGGTCCGGTTCCAGCTTGGTAATCACGTCCTGTAGCTTGTTTTCGCGGAAGTCGGTCAGATACATGAAGGCCGGGATGCGGGTGGCGAACTTTATCAGCTTTTCCTGAACCAGCTTGCGCTTGGTTTTGAACTCCTTTTCCTCGGCGGTCAGTTCCTTCTTCTCTTTCGGGGTCAGCTCCCCGTCATTGGCTTTGGCCTTGTCCTTGATGTCCTTGATCTTCTCGCTCTTGTTGATAATCGTTTCGATGATGTTGTCGCCCAAGGCGCGCCAACCTTCGATCCGCTCAACAGCAGCCATCGCTTCGGGGTTTTCGAGAACGCGGCGCAACGTGTCGTTGTCCACGTTCACCAGCATGGCCGATTCCCATTTCCGGGCCAGCAGGGTCGCGGACGTTCCCGCCATCGCAATGTCGAGGATGCCGCCCGCGTCGATCTGCATCATCTTCGCGCCGTCATAGGCCAGCACGGGCAGGAACGAGACAAGTTCCTTCACGGCGTTTTCCGGGTTCGCTTCCCCCGGTGAAAGGCCGATGCCATATTCCGACAACTGCCGCAGCGCCCTAGTCGGGGCGAAATCGAACACGAAGCAGACCGGCTTGATGATCTCTTCCTCGTTCGGATTGTCCCCGTTGGGATTCTTGATCGACCAGGGCGACTGCACCCGGAACGCCGCCTGAAAATATGTTTCCGGCGATTGGAGATTGCGCAGCATCAGGATCGACGACCATTGCTTGACCGTAACCCCGGTGGTCAGCTTGCCGCAGGAAAGCGTGATGGTCTTAGTGTCGAAACCGCTGCCAACCTTGTCCCGAACGGGCGGCAAGGCATCAAGGCCGATGCCCGCCGATGCGCCTGCGGCCACGATCACCTGATAATCGTGCCAGAACGTGTTGTGTTTCTCTTCCAGCAAGTTCGCCATAGCATGGCAGGCGGCGACATTAGGCAGGAACCAGAAGCTATGCTGCAAGTGAGGCAGAAGCCGCGTGTCCGAATAGGGCCACGGCGGAACAACGCCCGTCTTGATGCTGTCGAATGATCGCGGTGCATCTGGCGAGTTGCGAATGACGTTGAGCCATTTCTGCACCTCGTCCTTGTGCTTAAACTGCGCGAGAACGCCTGTGCCGTTTGCCGCGAAAAACTCATTGAGATCAAACTCGTCCAGCTCGCCGCCGCTGGCAATGTGAGTAATTTCCGGCGGCATCTGGTAAGTCAGCAGGCGCATTTGCGGCAATGCGCCGTAAGGATTGCGCTGCCCCGGATGCTGAGCGGCAAATTCTTCCTTGGCGCGCTGCTCGTCCGTGTAGGTCCAGTTGAATATCTGCTCTTCGATGAACTCGCCCGTGGCCAGCGCCTTGAAGGGTGTGCCAGAAAGATAGAGGTATGCCCGCGTGGTAATCGGCAGAAAGTCGGTTTCGCTTTCCGACATGACACCAAGGTCTTCGTTCACATCGTCCAGACCATCGGCATATTCCAGCTTGGCTTCCTTCTTGGCCTCGCCTGCATCCTCGCCCTCGAAAAGCTCCTTGGCCGTCTCGCGCCATGCGCCGAAATGATATTCGTCGAACACGACCAAATCCCAGTTGATCGTGTGGAGCCATTCGTTGCGGGCCTTGATGTTCCCCGCCTTGTCGCGCCCCAGCAGGTCCTGGAACGAGCCGAAATAGACCACCGGCTTGTCACCGTCGATCTGGCTGGGATCGCGCCCGGAATTGCGGGAGAGATACTGCCACCCGTCGAAATCGACATGGGATTCAAGATCCGTCTGCCAGGCATCTTCGACGGCGGGCTTGAAGGTCAGCACCAGTACCCTCTTAGCGCCAAGTTTCTTGGCAAGCTGATAGCTGGTGAAGGTCTTGCCGAAACGCATCTTGGCGTTCCACAGAAAGCGGGGAACGGCATTGGCATCCTGCTGCCAGCGCGAGTGATAATAGGCGTAGGTCTGCTCGACCGCTTCCAACTGCTCCTTGCGCGGCGGAAAATCCTCGTGATGCGTGCCGGTGAATTGCTGACCGCTGCGCAGTTCGGCCAGCACGGTTTTCACATCGGCCAGCGAGCATCGCATCCATTCGAGTTGCGGATTGGCAAAGCCCTTGCGCTTGAGCGCATCGCGCACGGCATGATCGGTAATGATCGAACCGTCATCGGCTTCGCCGGGCTCGTCGAGTTCGATGGTGTAATTTGCAATTGCTGCCGTCTTTAACTGCTCGGCAATCCGCTGCTTCACGTCGCGCGTGGTCTGGCCGACCTTGAGCAAGCCGTCATGCGCCTCATCCGCGATGGAATAAGCATAGATGCGCGGGCGCGCATCGGGTTTCGGGGTGAGGATGTCGTCGATGGTGGGCTTACTCATCGCCATCAACCACACCAACCTCCATCGGGCGCACAAGAGATTCGATAAATTCTATTTCTTCTTCGGTAATTCCATATTTTTCATAAAGATCGGCATCGGTCCAAGTTCTTGTCCAATCTTGAACAGGAACAAACGTGTAAACTCTTCGCGTAGTATCTTGAGAAGGCTTATGCAAAAGAATGAGCAGTCGCGTAAGCCGACAGGACAGATATGACAAGGCACTCTCTGCCTCATCCTTCGTTTCAAAGGGGCCGATATATAAATACGTCCATGAGGAAATGCTTCCTGGCTCTCCGAGGAACGGCGTGCTTAAAATTCGATGTGGGTAGGTGTCTTTGTTGCCAGTTCCGGGAGCAGCACGGCCTATGAATATTTTCCATTTGTCGAATGTCTGTTGCTCTTTGGTAATTTCGGCTCTCGCGACATATCCAACGCCACCATTTCGGTATACCTTGAGATCATCTGCCGATTGAGCGACTTTCCCCTTGAACGTGCTGTCGAGGCCATAAGCGCCGATTGAACTCACTAAGTTCATGAACCGCTTCTCTTCGGGCAACTCCAGCGACCTATTGTTGCCCGTTTCGGTTGCTACGACTTTCTTGAGGATCGACAACCCAGCATTGAAGCGAATGAAAACATCAGCACCCTCTTCGAGTAAAGGACGAGTGGCCGTTGAAGAAGGATGATCCTTGTAATGTGTTGTTACGCGACATGGGCCACGGTGCTCGCGGTCCCACAAGAAGTAGCAAACGCCACCCTTAAGGCCCACTCCGGGAAATACATCTGATGCGGTTAAATAGTCCTCGATTGAAATCAACTGATTGTCGGAGAGCATGGATTCCCGAAAGTCATCCAAACCCATGCCCCCTGAAAACCAACGGGCAGGAATGATCATACTGAGAAATCTGGGGGAGAGTTTCTTCGCTTGCTGAACGAACTGCTGGTAAATTGGGCGAGCCTGCACACCATGCCCATCCGTATTTAACTGATAAGGCGGATTACCGATAATCACATCGAAGTGCATGTCATCTCCAAAAATCTCACCAATGCGGGCCTTGATGTCATCGGTATGGATGAAGGCATAGGCATGGTTCTCCAGTTGTTCACCTCGATCAAAGGTCTCTTTCGGAACTCCGCAAAACTCGCATTTGTCATTCTTCCACGAATGCTCGGTGCGCTCGAACCAGATATTGCCATCGTCATTGGCAAATGCCGTTGCAACGGAATGCTCCCCCGTCGCGTGCTTGGAGCAATAGAGGCTGCGGCGCGCCAACAGGCTTGTAAGCCGGGTGATGCCGATGCCGAAAACCTGCTGTGTCAGGATATGGTCAACACGAGTCTGCAAATCCGGGATTTCCGCTTCAAGGCCCGCGATCAGCCGCTTGGCGATCTCCCGAAGAAAGACGCCGGATTTCGTGAACGGGTCCAGAAACCTGACCGAACTGTCGGCCCAGATGCTCGCGCCCTCGTTATCCGCCGCCCATGCCTCTGCCAGCGTATCCAGCATTCGGTTGGCGAACTCGGGCGGGGTAAACACCTCATCGTTGGACAGGTTGGCGATGCAGGTCAGCACATCGGGGTTGCGCCCGCGCAGTGCAAAGCTGGCCTGATCCATCATGCGTTCGCCCCCGTTCCGTCATTCCCCGCCGCAAGATCGCGCACGCTAATGGGCGGATAAGTCTGCGAAGGCGTGAAAATTTCGTGCTTGCCCAGCGTCGAAAACAGAGAATCCTCGGCGCTGAAACTCGCCATGCCGGTCAGCACATCAAGCCGGAAATCGCGGCGCTGGAATTTCCCTTTGCCAAGATAGCCCCACTCGACCACGCGGATAGGCGCGTCATCAATCGCGCGCATTGTCATCGCATCGCCATGAACGAGATTGAGCGAAAGGACGTGAGAGGCGGCACGATAAAGATCGTCGCCCGCATCCAGTGCCAGATCGTCCGCAAATACCTCCAGCATATTGGCGCGGCATTCCGCGATATTGTCGGCCAGCAGTTCAATGCCGTAGCAGCACATCAGGCCCAGCAGCGCATGATGCCGCTTTTCAAAGTCCGACTTGCCGAATTTCAATTCCACGGCGGCCAGCTTGCGTTGCAGGATCGGCACGAGGAAATTGCCGCTGCCGCAGGCAGGCTCAAGGAATCGGGAATCAATCCTTTCAGTCTCACCCTTCACAAGGTCGAGCATCTTCTCGACCAGCCAGGGCGGTGTGAATACCTCCCCGTGATCGGCAACGCGCTGCTTGGACTTGATTAGGCTCATGATAATACTTCGAAATGATTTTCGCAGCCGGTCGGCCGCCCCTGGAAGACGATAGACCGGACTACAAATTCTCTCAACGTATTGCTCGACCTAATCCGAGCTCAAGAATTCAGCAGCCTTCGCCGCAGCGCTCGCGGCGGTGAAGATCGCCCGATTGTCGGCCTTGAGCACCTTCAGCCAGCTCGCGAGGTAGCTGGCGTGATCCGGGCGCGGGCTGGTGGAAAGGCCAAGGTCGCCGCAAAGGAAGGCTGAACCAAGCTCGGCCACCAGTTCTTCCATCGCATAGGCATCGTCGCCGAACCGTTTACCAAACGTCCGTGCAAGGCGGTTATCAGCGCCAGACCAATGGACGAGCTCGTGCAGCAAGGTGGCATACCAGTTCTGCGACGCGCTGCCGCTGGCCGTTGCGAAGAAGCGCTCGCGCTCCGGCATTGTGATGGTGTCGGTCGCGGGAGTGTAGTGGGCGCTGTCGCCGTTGATGCGTACGGCGGCACCAGTGGCAGAAACGAAAGCGTCCGCCTGCGGGATTGGGTCGAAGTCTTCGCCGTCCGGCGTTTCAGGCATATCGTAGCCTTCGACTTGGCTGGCGTTAAACACGTGCGAGGCCTGCGCGAAGATGCGAGTCGAGCAGTCCCGTTCCTCGGCTTGATCGTCGTCGCGCTTGTCGAAGACCTTGTAAAATACGATGGGCGAAGCCTTCTCACCCTTGCGGACCTGAGCACCAAGCGACTGCCACTGGCGATAGGTTGCCCAAAGACCATGCCCGAAGTCCTGCGCTTCGGCGCTGGCCCAAAGGGCGAGTACGTTGACGCCGCGATAGGCTTTCCCAGTCGCCGCATTAACGGGGCGCGAAAGTGGCGCGGTGCTGCGATGCCAAGGGAGCGAGAACTTGTCCGTGCCGCGTTCAAGGGCGGTGATGATCTGGTTGGTGATTGTATCGTAGATGCTGGCGGTTGTGGTGCTGGCCATGGTGAAAATCCTTCGTCTATTCGTTGGGAACGCGGATGAAGGGACGGGCCGGAATGGCCGGGCGGGTCAGCGGTTACGCGAAACAGGCAACACGGGAGGGCTTCAGCCCGAATGGAGCGGGCAGGCTGTTGATCTGCCCGGCACGGCCTGTCGAAGAGGAGCAGTTCATTCCAACGCCAGGACGAAGGACGCCATGGCCTGCCGCCGCCAAGCCGCTTGATCAGCCCAACCCAGCACCCATTGTCTTTGACTTTCCGGCCTCGGGAGCGCTCACGGTCATGGCCGTCTGCTTCTCGCCAGCGCGCTCGTAGATTGCGCGGACAAGCCTGTCCTTGTCGTCGGTTACAACCACCGCCTCGGCCCTGGCGCGCGACAGCGCGACATAGAGCATCTTCTGATCGACCAGATTGGTGGAGCGGCTGTCGGCGTGGATCAGGACCCGCTCGGCGGTCTGGCCCTGTGCGGCGTGTGCGGTCTGGACATAGGCGTGGCGCAAATGAGTATCGCGAGGACCGGAGAGATCGAGCCGCTGTTCGCGCCCGGTGACGAGCTTCACGGTTGCCCGGCCACGGTCGGAATCGATGCGGGTAATGGACCCGCCAAGGCCATTGACCCGCCCGGCCTCGCGGTCGTTGCGCGTGAACTGCACGCGGTCGCCGATGCGGAGTTCCATCGACTTGGGCTCGAACACCTCGGCTTTGCCAGCGCCCCACTGCCGGGGATGCCAGTCCAGCGACCGGCCATTACGGTCTTCCAGAGCAATGCGCCCGCGCTCGGGATCGATAGCGGCAATCGCGAAGCTTTCGCCGCGCCGCACGCCCTTGGCGACATAGTCGCGGTTGAACCGGACAATATCGCCGATGGCATAGCGGGCCGCCTCGCGCGCTTCGGCGCGGGTCAGACCCTTCGCCTCCAGCGCTTCGAACCGCACGGCCTCCGCCGACAGCTCACCGCGCCCGGTCAGTTTCGTGCGGATCATGTCAGTGAGCTTGTCGCGGCCCTCGCGCGATGGCTCGATGACCAGGGTTCGCGCGCGCTCTGACGGCGACACAGTCAGATAGTGCCGGGCGATCGCCCCAAGGCGCTCATCTGGCGTTGCGCCCTCGATCACCTTGCCGCCGCCACGTTCAAGCGCGGTCAGGGCCTTGCCCGCGTGACCCTCTATCGAGGCCATGACGGCTTCGCGGGTCGCGGCATTGGTCTGCCGGACCACGTCGGCAAGTTTCGCGGTCGCCATGCCTGCCTGCTGCAACTGGGCAAAGGCGGCACCCGCGCCGACCGAGCCCAGCTGCTTGACGTCGCCGACCAGAACAAGCCGGGGTCCTGCCTTGTCGGCACGGGTCAAGAGCTTTGCCATGTCGTAAGCTGAAAGCATCGAGGCCTCATCGACAATCCAGACAGCGTCCTGGCCCGCCGTCTTTGCCTCGGGTGCCAGCAAATGCCGCGCTACCGTATCGCCACGCAGGCCGAGCGCTTCCCCAAGAACGGTCGCCGCCGATGCTGTCGGCGCAAGCGCAGTAACGGCGAGCCCATGACGCCGGGCCTCACGGGCATAGGTCGCGAGAACTGTGGTGGTTTTGGCGGTCCCGGCGTAGCCCTGGATGGCGGCAACGCGGTCGCGCGAAGTGAGCAGGTCTGCGGTCGCGCGCTTCTGGTCCACGGTCCAGGCATAGCCGGATCGGGCTGACTGCCGTGCAGCGCGCTCAATCGTCCGTGCTGCTGCTACCGGCGTGGCGAGCGATTGCGCCATGCCGCGCCCCGCTTGCTCAAGCCGCAACATGGCGCGCTCGGTCTCGATGGCCTGCGGCGTCGTGAAGCCCGCAAATTCCGCACCGCGCCGGTCGAGGAAAGTGCGCGTGACAAGCTCGCCGCGTTCTCCGGCTTCTGCAATCGCTGCGCTGATTGCACCGTGCCCGGCCTTACCGAAGGCAAAGTCCCCGGCCTCGCGTGCCAGCGTGCTTGCCGCGAAAACGGCGTCTCGCTCGGCTAGTTTGGCAGCGGCCCAGTCCACTGCCTGCCGTGCCAGCATTTCCGGGCTGGCGGTAGCTTCGCTGTCTTTAGCCCGCTCTCTCGCTTCACCTATCATCCTGTCTCGCGCTGCCTTGTCGAACCCGTTGGCATCGGCGGTTGCCCGCCACTCGGTGCGTAATGTGCGATGATCCGCACTGGTCTTGGCCTCGCGCGTATCCAGCGCGGCGATCTGCTTTTCGGCGGCACTCGCTTCCGCGCGGCTCGTGCCGCGCTCGGCAAGCCGGGCATCGATTGCTGCGGTGCGCTGGCTGAGCGCTTCGATGGCATTTTCCGGCACGCCCGCAATCTCAAGGAGCGCATCTTTCCCAGCCTCAATCCGATAACCCAGCTCGGTAACACCATGGGCTAGCTCCTGCCGGTAGATCGCGCCGATCTCCTTTTGCAGCTGATAGAAGGCACGCGGCTCAAGACTACGCCAATTACCATCCTTGTCCTGCGTGGCGTTAAGGATCACACCGTGAGTGTGCAGCTGGGGGTCCTGAGCTCTGCTCGTGGCATGGCGGAAAGTAGCGATGGCGAGATTGCCCGTCGCCTCGCGTCGGACCTCGCCGCCCTGCCTGATCCGCGTTGCCGCCATGTGCTTCTCGACATGGGCGAGAGCCACTTTCACCGCTGCGCCATGCGCCTTGATCAGCCGCTTGTCTCCGGCAACCTCGGCCATGATCGAGACCGACTTGGGCGCGGACAGAGTGATATCCCAGCCAGGCCGGTGTTCGACCTTGCCATCGCGGGTGGTGCCGAGCTGCTGTCCGGCAATCCGGCCTTCAAGCAATTCGGCAAACTTCTCGCGATCGACCTCGCCTGACAGGCCCAGCTTCTCCGCTGCCTCACCAAACCATTCGGACGGAGCCTTGCCGCCTTCAGAATAGTAATCGTCGGCTTCGTAGTAGCTGGCGGCCTGCCCGGCACTCGACAGGGCCGAGACCGAGGCGACCATTAGACCGGTCCCGGCTTCGCGTCGGGCTCGGCACCTTTTGCGATCTCGCTGACCCTGCTCCACAGTGTGCCTGCTGGATCGCCTGGAACGTAACCGGACTGTCGAGGCTCGCCACGCCGGGTTATGTGATCGGCGGTAAGACCGATACGCGCGACTGGCAGGCCATCGGGGAGCAGCAGATAACCCTCATGTGGGGCAAGGCGCAGTTCACTCTCAAGCACGGCAGGACGGAATTGCCGCTGGGTGGCGATGGTCGTGCGCGGCACCTCACTGCCAATCGACAGTGTGTCGGTGGCAACGCGCAATTCCACCTCGCACTGGCCGATGGTCTCACTCGCCCACTTGCGCGTTTCCTGATCGACTGTTTGCAGAAACAGCTTGGTGTTGCAGCATGCCAGCATGGCCTCGGCGATGTTGGCACCGTAGCGGTTGCGCATCTGCCCAAGCGCCTGGAACGTGAGTACGATCGCTGCGCCAAACTTGCGCCCTTCGGGCAGAAGCCGGGCAAGGTTCTCGACGCGCGGCAAATCTGCCAGCTCATCGAGCACGAACCAGATGCGGCGGTCTGGCGATGGCGACAAACCTAACACCGCGCTTGCAGCGCATTCGAGCCAGCACGCCATGAGCGGCTTGGACGCCTCAAAGTAGTCTTCCTTGCGGGGGACGAAGATCCAGGGCTTGGCACCCTCGCACTCGTCCAACTTGGCGATGAAGTCGCGGAAGGCGAAGCGGTCCTCTCCCTCATCCTCGACCTTCAGGAACTGGATCAGGTTTGCCGCCTTGGCGAGCATGAACAGCACGCTGCCGGTTGCCCGGTCGGCGTCGTTGGCAAAGGTGCGGGCCGACGACGTGTGCCCCAGCCATTCCTTCAACTGCTCCTTGTCCTTGACCTGCAAGGCTTCGAGCAGGGCTTCGAGGCTGCAGTTCTTCTCCGCCCAGAGCGAGCGGATCATGTTGGCGACAAGAATGCGGCTCGTCTCCAGCCAGACATCGTCATCCTGGCTGCTGGTTTCCGACACCAGCTGGCGGGCAATCCGGTCGGCATCGGCGGGGTGCGATATCTCGTCGAACGGCGTCCAGAAAGCACAGCGCGCATCGAAGGGATTGAGGATGATGTCTCCGCGCGCGGGATTGTAATAGTGCGCGATGAACTCGCCCGATGTGTCATAGACCAGCGCTGCTTCGCCCCGCGCTTCGATGCCATCAAGCATCTGGCGCAAGGCAGTGGTCTTGCCGCTGCCGGTAGTGCCGAGAAAGGCGAAGTGGCGGGTCTCGATCCGGCGCGGAACGGGGACCGGGCCGATGCGCAATGCGCCCTTGCCACAGAGCAATGTCGTCTGTGCCGCAACGTCTTCTTCATCGGCCACGCGAGTGCCGCCAATGACCCGATCGGCGAGCGTATCCTTGCCCTGTGCGGACATGGTGCGCTGGATCAGCCAGACCGTCAGCGCACCAATAACGAGGCCCAGCAGTGCCCCGCCGCTTGATACCTTCACTGCCTTCCAGAGTGTTCCGGCAATCAACGGATCGGAAGCAAAGCCGGACGCGGAAACCGTCCAATGCTTGCCCTCCATCGACACGTTCATCATCATGTCCTTGCCCGCCATATCGCCGATCATGGCGAGCAGCTTTGCGCCAACGCACTGACCTGCGACCTTGAGTTCGGCGGGCAGCAACAGGAACTGTGGCACGATGATTGTCCCCGCTCCGGTTGAGGCGAGGATCAGCTTCGAAAAGAAACCGAAGCGCTGCTGCCACTGCGCCATGCGCACCCGCCACAAGGCGTGCGCGCGGGTGACAAAATCTACTCCCGTGGTCATGGCTCGATCTCCAAGGCAAGCGAGCGCTGGCGCTCGAACGCGGCGCGCGCTTCGGCTGCAATTGTTTCGTCGGATTTCTTCGTGCCCAGCGCGGAATGGCGGGCGTAAGCGTAGGCCGCACAGGCGGTGAACAGGGTGCGGTCGAGCACCCGTTCGGCTTCGGCGAGGCGCTCCGATATCGCCCCGATCTCGCGCGCAAGTTCGGCGAGGTCGGTTTCCTTGTCGGTGCCGTGCAGGACCGAAAGAAAGCCCGCATCGATCACTTTCAGGAGCATCGCATACTCCGACAATCCGCGCCGGTCGGCGATGCCGGACAGCGACCGTGCCTGCGAAGGATTGAGGCGGATGGTTCGCTTGATGTGGTTCGCCATCACCACCGCCCGCGCGCGCTCGAAGCGCGCTCCAGAAATGGCAGAATTGCGAGGGTCTGAACGCTTCGTTTCAGGGAGCGCGCTATCCGCGCGCTCCAGAAACCGCAGAAACCCTCGATGCACGCGTGCGTGGGGTGTGTATGGAAATTACGGGTCCGATACGAAGTATCGTGGCCCCTTCTTGCTCCAGTCTTTCTCCGGTCAATCGGCATGGGCGTCTTGCTCCATGCTTGCCGTTGGAGGCGTCGCAGACAGGATCAGATCGCGGGCGACATCGTCGTCAAAGTAGCGCTCGCGGGACTGGCGTGAAGGCAACTGGCGATCCGCCATATTGGGGCGCGCGAACCAGCGAAACAGGGTCAGGTCGATCGCGGACCGAACCTCATCTGCGATCGCGTTGGTCTCTTCCGGCGTGAGGTCCAGCCACCCGAATTCGGTACGCAGCTGGCCGCCAAGCGGATACCCGGTTCCGTCCCGGCCCCTGTAAATTGGGCCCTCGACAGTGAGGCAACAATCTTGCCCCTCAAACCGCTCGCGGACCGGGCGTTCGTACCAGAGCCAGGGCCGCAATGTGTGGCGACGGGCGCGCCCATCGGCGTTGTCTTCGACAAGAAATCCTACGAGCTGGGCCGCGCGCGCTTCTTCGTCTCTTGGAAGGCGAGCGATCAGCCAGCCATGCTTCTGCAGGGCCGCGTTGATCAGGGAAAGGATAGACATGGGGGAGATGCTTTCTGCGGGCCATTGCCCGCCTTGGAGGGGGTCAATAGCTGCGCAGGGGGAGGGCCTCGATCCACTCCTTGATGTCAGTGGAACGCCAGCGGATACGTCCGCCGCCAATGTCTATCGGGTGTGGAAAGGCACCCCGGCGGATGCGTCGCCAGATCGTTGTCCGGCTGCGAATGCCGGTCAGGCGCATGACCTCATGGCAGGTGAGTAATTCGATATTCGACATGACAGACTCCTTTGCTTCAGGGTTCTGTCACCGTTGCCGCACTCCCCTGCGACGATGGGTTGCTTTCAGTTTGCCGTTACGGATCGTGCAATCAGATATTCAACTCAGCGCCACCCTTGGCTTAGGTGACGCTGGCCAAGCTATGCGAATCGCAAGGCTGTAGGAAAGAACAAAAAAAGAACTAATGCCGTTCCGGAATGGCGGATGGACGCTGTTGGATCGCTATGGACAGTCCGGGACTGAAAGAGATTTTCCCGCTGGTGTCCGCTCCGGGCCAATGCAGGTCCGAATCTACGGTTCTGGTGCGGCGAAAGACCGGTTTCCGCGCGAATCGCATCCTGAGCCCATATGACAAGCAAACGCGCTCTCGCTTTGCACGTTGCTACGGACATGCAAAGAAAACGCGAAAATCTTTACACGTTAGCGGGATAGCGGATGCAGCAACTTGGGCCGGACAATGCCATCTGGGATGATGGCGAATGGATCAGCTGGGACGAAATCAACGAGCAAATCCAGTACAAGGAATGGCGGGCCAAATATCCCAATGCCGATCTGTCGCTGGTCTCGATTTTCGAGAACCTGATCGCCACGGCTGAAGGTTATCACCTTCACACAGGCAAGCACCTTCAGGTGTATGGCGATATCGGAGAACTCTACGGGGCGATCACGCACGGCATCAAGCTGCACCGCAACTACGCTCAAGGATCGGACGGACGGCTGGGAAATAACCTGGTCGAGGTCAAGACAATCACGCCATTCAAAAGCAATGACCGGGTCACGCTGAACCTTAAACGGAACTTCAGCATGGTTTTTCTGGTCAAGATCACATCTGACTTCGAAGTGCGCGGGAAGCTCATTCCACGCAAGTCCTTGCCCCGTGTAAAAGGTGACAAGCTGGTTCTTGAATGGGCGGATATTGGGGCTGAGCGAGGGGAGCCCTAGGCGCCTAGCGTTGCACGCAACAGCTGCACTGTAATCGCCGGCGCTTCCTCAACCAAGTGACCGTTATGATCGCGGTACATGAGTTGCTTGATGATTGAGCTAGCGAACTCAGGCTTCATATTCTCCGCAGCTCGAAGGGCATTCGTACATCGATCGACCCCACATTCGCTGAGAGCATTAATCACGTATTCGTGGCCCAGCTTTTCGCTGGTGGCCGCGATATCGAACATATCGCGTGGCTGCATCGATGCACCGCGATAGTAGACCTTCTTCGCGACTATCTCTGCCGGAGTTTCTTGCCGGATTGTTCGCCCCCGTAGCTCACCGACCTGTGATGGCTCTGGCGTAATGTCGGCGCAGCAAATGAAGTCGATTTCGCCGATGTTCTCGAAGATCAGTTTGAGGGAACCTGCGCCGTCTGTTTCGTAGGTGTCCGGCATTCGTTCGAGTTCAAACCCCTGCGTCTCGGGATTGAGGTAGGGGAGGAATTGGGGATCGGAAATGAAGAGGTCGATGTCATGGCTCTCGCGATGATCGATCTGGAGCATCAATGCCGTCCCACCTCCGAACGACCAATCTGGCTCGCGGCCAACGGCTTCGGTGGTTCGCGCGATGATGTCGGATGCCAAATCAAATAAAAGCGGCCATTGGCTCGGCTGCTGTCGAGGCGAGATCACTCTCTCAGGCTGCCAGAGGCAGCGAGTACCCAGCCATCTTGGAAAACTGGCTAGCGACAGCTTTTGCCATATCCTCATTGACCTTCATTTCAACCATGAAGGCTTTCTGGATCGCTGGTGCCACTTCCGAGAAGAAAGCGAAGACGCTGGCGTCACACGTTGCCACGCTCGATGGGTCAGCGATGAGCGCAGCGAGTTGATGAGCGGAATGGTTCGCCCCATAGGGGGCGTTCACCGTTGCCAGAACCTTTGCAGTTAGGTTGCTCATCTTAAACCTACGGAATCAATCTCAGGGTGAGAATATACGCTTCATGCGTTAGCAAAACAAGAATGTTCGAACATAGGAAGAACTCAGGGAGCCGATCCGCGATTTATCCCGCATTTTTCAAAAATCGCGTTTTGCGGGATAAAAGCCCCTCGATTGCAGACGCGCTCGGACATCGCTACGATCCCTTAGAGCTCGCTAAAGTTATCCATTCAAATTGCGCGAGTGACGGCATCTCGGAAAATTCGAGCATCCAAGGAAACTCCCAAAACGTCCGCTCTTCTCAACCAACTGACCATCGCAACCTACCATCGGACACGAGATTGCTGCCTCAGGGGCGTCGAAGAGAGGCGTTTGGGGAGCAGGATTCGGTCTCGCCCGACGAGTCCTGTAGCGCTGCTTTTTGAATTCCCACGGATGAACGTTGTCGTCATTCGCCCAGATACCGCGCCGGTTTCGCTGAGCATCTTCGAGCGCATCGAAGTAGCTTTCATCGGGGGCATAGCGAGCAAGCACCCATGCCCATCCATTGAGGATCATTTCTAACTCGATGTTGCGGTGAGATGGTGCAGTCAGCCCCCGAAAGAACTGTCCGAGCCGGAAAGCCGGACTGCTAGCCTCACTGCTCTGATCCATCTGCAAGTAGGGCACGGCTACGATCCGCTTGTGGCGATCGACAATGCCGCCAGTGTCCATTTTCATCAGAATGGCCAGATCGACATGCCTTCCGCCAATGAGCGATTGAAGGAAGTCTCGCGCCTCGATGCCTCCAGGCTGCTCCATTTCCGGCGCATCGATGAACCCCAGCCTGATTGTCACTTCAAGGCTTGCTCCTCGTCGGGGATTGTCAATGCGGGTTAGGAAGCCATCGCCGTCAAAAACCTTGAGGACAGGCACCCGAATGGTTTCGGAACCGGGATCTTCGGGTGCGATAAGCAAACGCCAATTCTCCTCCTCGATGCAGCTGCAACATTGTAGCAGAGTTGATTATCGTTTCACTTATCATCCCATTTCGGAGCTGGTCGGCCATGCAAATTTGCTGGAAATCAGACGCGTTCTACGTTAAAAGACTCCTATTGAAATCATTGAGTTTTTTCGGGGATGGGACCCAAATCCTCTGGTAAAAATGCATTCTGGGGGCACCGACGGGGGCCTCACTTAAGTAACCAAGGTCAAGATTCTCGCAGTTTTGCGACATTCTGAGAGCGGTTCGAGTCCTCTTCTGGGCACCATTTGTTCTTCTCACGTTCTCCCAAATAATCTATAAAACCCGCAGAAATCCTAGGGATTTGGCCCTTGGATCGTTCCGGATCGTCCCGCCTGTTCTCGGGGGTTCCAGACACTTTTGTGGGCCTTTTGAGGCCGTTTCGCAAAGGCCCAGATGAAAAGGCCCCCACATGCCTCTGACAGATACTCGCCTCCGCGCACTCAAGCCCAAGGATAAGCCGTACAAGGTAACCGATGAGCGCGGCCTATATGTTGAGGTCACGCCGACCGGCGGCAAACTTTGGCGATTCAGATACCGGATCGGCGGCGCTCAAAAGAAGCTCTGCATCGGCAGCTATCCCGACATCAGCCTCAAGCAGGCGCGAGACGCGGCCTACGAGGCGCGACGAGCTGTTGCTTCAGGGGGCGACCCGGCTTTTGAGAAGCGGAAGCGGAAAATCCGCGCGGAGTTCCTTTCTGCACAGACGTTCGAGGCCGTCGCACGTGAGTATATTGAACAGATGATGGTCCAGAATGGTCGCGCCGATGGCACGATCGTCAAGGCCAACTATTTCCTCGACAAGCTTGCACCTGCCATCGGGAACCGACCCATCAACGAGATCGAACCGTTCGAAGTCCTGGCTCCTCTCAAGCGAATGGAAGCCACTGGCAAGCACGAGACTGCGAAGAAATGCCGGTCGTTCGCAGGCAGGGTGTTTCGCTATGGTGTTGCAACGACCCGTTGCAAATCCGATCCGACCAGTATGCTGAAGGGTGCTCTCGTAACGCCTAGAGCCAAGCACTACGCAGCAATCCTCGAGCCCACCGAGCTAGGCGGGCTGCTGCGCGCAATCGACGACTTCACTGGCTACATGGTGACGAAGTTAGCTTTGCAGATCGCGCCGCATGTGTTTGTGCGCCCCGGCGAACTCCGGCACGCCGAATGGCATGAGATCGACCTCGTCGATGGAGTCTGGAAGATCCCTGCCGGCAAAATGAAAGCACGCCGAGCGCATGCCGTCCCGCTTTCCAAGCAGGTTAGAGGCTATCTCACTGACCTGGCCGAGATGCTCGGCCGCGAAGGATATGTTTTCCCATCTGCGCGCAGCTCCAAGCGTCCGATGAGTGAAAACACGCTCAATGCCGCATTCCGTCGCATGGGATACTCGAAAGAAGAAGTCACCGCGCACGGACTCCGTGCGACAGCATCGACATTCCTGAACGAGTCGGGACTTTGGAATCCGGATGCAATCGAGCGTGCCCTGGCACATGGCGACAGCAATGTTGTGCGTGGCATCTACCATCGCGGCAAGCATTGGGACGAGCGCGTGCGCATGGCTCAATGGTGGAGCGACTACCTCGATGAGCTCCGGACAGGAGGAAAGGTCATCATGGGCAAGTTTGCGAAGGGATGATCGGAAGAACGAATTTCTTCTCAGCCAGTGCAGGACTGAAGGCTCAGGACCAGCCCTATCAGGGACACTGACGCGAGCAAGGCGAATTCAATTCTGATGCCCCAGACTTTAAGCCAATTCCGCATTGTGCCGAGCCTCAGTTCGTAGAGCTTTGGCAGCCAAGCTGATCGAAGCGCTCAGCAACAGTCTTCCAAGTTGCTATGCCTGCCTCGTCCCCTTCGTTGGATAGCCGCTGGATTTGCTGCGCGATATACGCGGTTCCCTCTTCGCCATGGTTCTTTTCGACCCAGAGAGCGACGGCCCACAATTCCTGGTCGCGGTTCAACACCATGCTTCGCGTCTCCCGGTCCAGGTCCGCGCCAGCCCTTCGCTGACCAGCTGATCGCCGAGCGAGCGGCCGCCGCGCGTTACGACCCGCAGTTTACGGCCGTACTGATCCTCATCTCTGCTACCGATGGTTCTGAGTTCAAAGGGTCCGCCATTGAGCAGTTCGACAAGGCGATGCGTCGCGCGCATGCCGAGTTGGTATTCATAGTCGCAACGAGGCTCGCTGATCTCGGGAGTGTCGATGTCGGCAATCCGGATCTTCACGCCATCAAGCCAGAAAGTATCTCCATCCACGACGCATGTGCGCCGGATGGATCCGCAGATGTCGAATTGTGGGGAGCTTGCTTGCTGGAATAAAACCTGAGGCTGCTGATCGTCGTTAGCAAGGCTGGCATCATGGACTGGCCAGTTGAGTGCCAGCATCCCTCCAGCAAATACGATCGCGAATGCTCCCAAACCCAACGCGATCTCCTTTCTCAGCTTCCGGCGCTTCTGTGCCTTCAACGCCTTGCGAAAGTCGAACGGCTCACCTGGGGTCTCATTCACTGGCGTTGTCCGTCTTCATTCCGGCACATGATTTCAGACAATAGCCGGAAATCAGGTAGTTTCGTCAATTGTACGTACCAATTGCTTGCCAACGTCCCAACACAGACCGGACATATTGCGGCGTTTCACCATTGTTGGGAATGCCGCGTGATCGGGAGACGGCACCTGGACCAGCATTGTAAGCAGCCAAGGCCAGGTGGACTGCGTCGAACCGGTCCAACATATCGCGAAGGTACCTGGCGCCACCGTCGATCGATGCAAGAGGGTCATGACGGTTCCGGACGCCCAGTTCTCTCGCCGTGGCCGGCATAAGCTGAGCCAGCCCGGCAGCACCGGCTGGACTAACAGCCATCGGATTGAAGCGGGACTCAGCCCAGATAAGAGCACGAAGCAGGTTGGTCGGAAGCCCGTAACGGCGTTCAGCCTCGGCTATCGCCGCCATATACAAGCCTTCCCGGTAGGATACGTTTGCTGGCTCGGCCTGGTAGATTGCAGGAAGATATTCTCTTGCCGGCTGCTGGTCCGTCTTCGGCGGAACGATCGAGTGCTCGAACAAGGTGAAATCCTGGGCGCGTACTTGCTGTGAGGAGGTCGCGATCATCCCCAGACAGGCGACCACTAGCGCGGTCAGACAATTGAGGCAGTTCATCTCGACTTGTGCTCCATTGATTCGAATCGAAAGAGAACATAAAAAGAACATGCGCCTGTAGGAAATCGGGAACTGGATTTTGGGGCTGCTGCCCAAGCAAAAAGCGACATCTGGAGGTGCGCAGGCTGGGATTCGCGCAGGTTGATCGCGGATCAGCGCCAACTGTGCCGAGTTTGGCGAGGAGCGTGCCGCCATATGCGCGAACACGACCGGAATTCGCGCGAATCAACGAAGGAAGCCGATTCGGTGGTTCCTCTATGTTCTCTAATTGTTCTTTTCGTTTTCCTACAGGCTTCCTTCGCGGTTAGCCGGTGGTTCGATCACCTCCAGAGATAAGGATTCGTCGATGACCAACATGGCGCTCTTTGCCGAACAACAGGTTCGCGCCGACCTTGCCCGGCTGCTTTTGGCAGCCGTCGAAGCCAGCGGCCGTGCACGCTGCGACATCGCGCGCGACGCGCAGATCCATAAGGATGCCCTGCGCCGCGTCCTTGCCGGTGAACGCTCGGCTAGCCTCGGCGAAGCCTTGCGCGTTCTCGCCGCGTGCGGCGTCGCTCCTCATGCCCACCTGCTGCTGTTCCTCGTCAGCAGCGGCGATCACGCGATTGCCTGGCTGCAATCGGACCTCGCGCAGTTCTTCGAGGACTTTTCTGGCGAACTGCCTTCAGCGCTCGAACGAGTCCTAGGCAACCAGGTTCATGAGGTGAAGCCGCGTTGGGCCAAGGGCACGGCACACCGTGTCGCCCGCCTGCTTTCCGATCACATCGATGAGCTCGAACGTAAGGACGCGCTGCTTGGCGATGTCTTCGCCGGTGCCGAAAGAGGCCATCGTGGGTGAAGAGATCGACAAAGGAGCGACGGAGTCTCGCCGGGTGACGCGGCTTATTCGCTTGCCCGAAGTGCAGCACCGCGTCGGGCTTGGCCGTTCGACGATCTACCGTTGGATGAGCGAGGGCAAGTTTCCCAAACCCGTACAGCTCGGAGGCTATTCCGTGGCATGGTCGGAAAGAGAAGTCGAAGCCTGGATTTCGGACCGCCTGAAGTGACCGCTTATTGGTCTGGAGCTGACTGGTTGGAGGCGGACGTGCCATCGACAGGGGCAGTCAAAGGCATCCTTTGCGCGGTCGCCGGATCGAAGCAGTCGGCCCGATACCCTCGAGTATTGGGAGCGCTCGTCGCTGCAAGAACCGAGCTGCTTTCGGAAGCCACCGGCGCCTATTAAGGAACATACAATATTGAGTAGGTCGAGCCGATCATGACAAAGTGCATCGAACAAGATTTCCCGTGTCAAAATCAAGAGTACGATGCGTTCGATCAAATAGCGCTCTTAGAACTAAGCCAGCCAATTTCTGCCCATGAGTTGGTGAACGAGAGCGCATTTTGTGCGGAACTGCCGGTCGACGACGAACTCCGTATTGGGAACATAACGTACAAGCTCTATCTTAAATTCCTCCGTGGTCAGACAGGCCTCTATCACCTGTGGGTAGACTATGACGCCTGCGACGACCATGGCAATTACACGATGTTATGCGTGTATGTCGGGAAAGGGTTTGCTGAGCTTCGCGTTGATAGCCACGTCAGAAAAAAATGGTCGAAGAATGCCCAGCTATACGTGACATTCACCAGCATGGAGAATCGTCTCTCTAAGTACTACGAGCAATTGTTTCTCGATGTGTACGATTTCGAATTAAACAACATTGAGAATCCTGGCGCAGAATATCTGTTTGCGGTTTGGGATGAGGAACGCCATCACTTGGAAACGCACTTGAATGAGGTTTCCAATCTGAGCAAAATTCAAAGTTTCGACGACTGGTAAGAAGTCGTAATCCGACCGGCCTCAGGTCGAACGAACTCCAGTCTACAGCCCACGCTGTTACCGGTGGTGCGCCGCGCACATGGCTCATCTGGTTCGCCTCGATGTATTCCGCCAGTTCTCCGGCGATGTAGCTCGGGCCATTGTCGCTGAGCAGGCGCGGCCTGTGTAGCACATTGGCATGATCGCAGCCTGAAGCGACCAGCGCCATGTCGAGCGTGTCAGTCACATCCTCGGCACACATAGTGGTGCAGAGCTTCCAGGCAATGATGTAGCGCGAGTAATCGTCGAGCACGGTGGATAGGTAGACCCAACCCCAACCGATGATCTTGAAGTAGGTAAAATCGGTCTGCCACATCTCATTTGGACGTGTGGTCCTTGTATGGAACGCCTCTGCCGCTTTGATAACCGTGTAGGCCGGGCTGCTGATCAGGTCATGGGCCTTCAAGAGCCGGTAAACCGTAGCTTCGGACACGAAGTAACGCTTCTCGTCGGTGAAGCGGACGGCCAACTCACGCGGTGACAGCTCGGTCTGCTCGAGCACCATCTCGACGATCTGGTCCTGCAGCTCGGGCACAATACGGTTCCACACCCGGCTTGGCGTGGATGGCCTGTCTGCCAGCGCCTCCGGCCCGCCTTCGAGGAAGCGATCCTACCAGCGGTAGAAGGTCCGCCGTGCCACGCTAAGCTGGTCCAGCGTGCGTTTGGCCGGGAGATGCGACTGCTCCACGATCCTGATGATCTCCAGCTTCTCTGATGCGGGATACCTCATGCGTCGTCGTCCCCATCCGCGATGATGCTTTTTTTGAGCAGCCGGCTCTCCAAAGTGAGATCGGCCACGCACTCCTTCAGATCGCGGGCCTCACGGCGCAGATCCTTCACCTCTTCTGTGGTCGCGGTACGTGCCGTATCGCCAGCGAGCCTGCGCTTGCTAGCCTCCATGAACCCCTTGGACTAGGTTTAATACAGGCTCTGCGCAATCTCTTCGCGGCGACATAGCTCGGCAATGGAGTCATCGCCGCGCAGGCCATCGAGCACGATGCGGATTTTGTCCTCGACCGAAAAGTGTCGGCGGGTCTTGCGGCGGATATCCTTGATCACCAGCTCGGCAGTCGATTTTGCATTGGAGGATCTTGGCTTCATCTTCGTTCCTTCGTCACTACGACGAAGCCCAAATCCTCCTTACTTCACAACCTCAAATCTGTGCCATAGGCGCTAACGGGGGGCACACTGAATCAGCGACTTAGCCTTACTGCAAGCAGAGCTTTTCAACAGAATAGGGCCGGTAGCGGACTGGCTTCTATTGGCAAGCCCGACACGGAATGCTGCCGTTTCATCCCAGATTCTGTTGCCAGCTCTAAACCTTAGGAAAGAGATTCATCTTTCGTCGTTGCGCACTTCCGTTTGTGCGGGAGTTACTACTGTTAGGCTCAGGATCTCGGGTTGTTGTGATCGTTTGGTTTCAATTGCGGCTCGCGGGTTGCCCTACCAATGCTCGTGCACGAATCGGATGTTCGCAGAAGCAGGGCAAAGTGTGGTTGCGCTCGCCTGTTAGGTTAAGGCAACTCGACGGTTGGCCCATAAGCCTCGTTCCCTGTTTCGCGCAGCTGACGCTTGATAGCAGCCGGGGTGCGGTAAAAAGTGCCAAGCGCATCTTTCTCGACTTGCCGGAGCAAGACCTTGCCCCGATCACCCCAACACTGAAGGTAGAAGGCGGTTTCTCGACCGTCGCAGATAGGGAAAATCATCTCTGCTTTGCGCTGTCTAACGATGTCATACCAATTGCGTATATCGATGGATGAAGGCGAAAGAGAAAATTCGGGATGGCTGTGCCATTCGCCAATCCAGTCCATCTTTCCGCCGGATTTACGCCACCGCCTTAGTGCAGCTATTCTGTGTCCCTTAGGTGAGCGCTGGAAGCGCGTCGAACTTTGTCGATCCCATGGCAATGGTCGGGTGATCTCAGTCACATGAAGGTAAAGACCCTTGCGCAGCCCTAGTACCAGCCCCCCAGCTTCTAACGGGCGATGCTGCCGCGTACATTTTAGCATTTTCTCTGCCGCTGCATGATCGACAAGAATGCCCTCGATCATGATCGATCCCTCGACAGGTATGATGGGCACGTTTTGTGAGCTGAAGGAGACGTTTTGGCTCTCTAAAGCGTGTGGTAATCGGCGGATCGGCTGTACCAGCCAACATGATCAAACGTTTCCAGTCCAAAGGCGTTGAGGTGCGCCAAGCCTGGGGAATGACAGAGACCAGCCCTTTGGGCCTTTCCGCAGCGCTAAAGCCCCATCAACTCGCCTTACCGGAGGCGGATCGTTTGGCGTTGCAATGCAAGCAAGGGCGTCCACAGTTCGGGATGGAATTTCGCGTTGCCGACAAAGACGGACATGAGGTAACACACGATGGCAAAAGCATCGGCTCCTTGCTCGTTCGCGGTCCGTGGGTAGCCGCGCAATATTTCAACGCCGAGGACGCAGATACTCACGAGCAGCACCCAGGCTGGTTCGATACCGGCGATGTCGTGACCATTGACAAAGATAGCTTCATACAGATTGTGGATCGCAACAAGGATTTGATAAAGTCTGGGGGTGAGTGGATATCATCCATCGAGCTCGAAAACATCGCTCAAGATCATCCCGCGATCAAAGAGGCTGCCATCGTCGCTGTGCCGGATAGCCGCTGGGACGAACGCCCGGCCCTGGTGGTGGTCCTGAAGCCTGGCGCGACTTTCAGCTACGATGACATGAGGGCCCAATACGAAGGCAAGACTTCCAAATGGCACGTACCTGACCACCTGGTTGTCGTTGATAAGTTGCCGCACACTGCCACCGGCAAAATCTCGAAGAAAGATATTCGGCATACCCTTATTACGAGCCTTGGAAAGGTCAAAAACGATGTCGGATCGTGAAGGAACTCGGCGACCGACTCATCCTACGTGACCAATAGCCCTAGATTTGTGGACGCTTTCTTCCCTAGTTTTGAGGACAGAAGGCGAGGATGGGACGGTCAAATACTAATGACGAGTTAAAGCGCGGCGCGGAGCGCTGACGTGACCCCTGATTTTCCTCCATTCTCGATTAGCGTCCGGCCCTGATGGAAGGACGGACGAGATGAAGAGAACGAGGTTTTCAGAAGACCAGATTATCGGCGGGCTGGAGGTGTCCGAGGCTCGACGCCTGCGAGCGCTCGAGAGCGAGAACGCGAAGCTCAAGCGGTTGCTGGCCGATTCGATGCTCGACCAGGCAGCGCTGAAGGATCTCCTGGCAAAAGGGTTCTGACGCCCGCCGCGAAGCGGGAAGCTGTGGCTCATCTCCAGACCTGTCACGGGATGAGCGAACGGCGGGCGTGCCGAGTCATAGATGCCGATCGCAAGAGCGTGCGTTACCGTTCCACGCAGGACGATGATGCCCAGCTCCGTGAGAAGCTGCGCGAGCTGGCCAACCAGCGTCGGCGGTTCGGTTATCGCCGCCTGCATATCCTGCTACGCCGGGAGGGCGTGATGATCAATCGCAAGAAGACCCAGCGGCTCTATCAGGAGGAAGGGCTGGCTGTCAGCCGACGGCGCAGTCGTCGGCGGGCTGTCGGGACCAGAGCGCCTGCTCCGGTGCTTGCCCTGCCGAACCAGCGCTGGAGCCTCGACTTCGTGCACGATCAGATGGCGTCAGGAAGACGGTTCCGCGTGCTCAACGTGGTCGTTGACGTGACCAGGGAGTGCCTGGCAGCGGTGCCGGACACGTCGATCTCTGGTCGCCGCGTCGTTCGCGAGCTGACCGCGCTGATCGAACGGCGTGGGAAGCCCGGCATGATCGTCAGCGACAACGGCACGGAGCTCACCAGCAATGCCGTGCTGGCATGGTGCGAGGAGATTGGCGTGGAGTGGCATTACATCGCTCCGGGCAGACCGATGCAGAACGGCTACGTGGAGAGCTTCAACGGCCGCATGCGCGACGAACTGCTGAACGAGACCCTGTTCATCAGCCTGGCCCATGCCCGCGTCGAGATCGCCGTATGGGTGGAAGACTACAACCGAGAGAGACCGCCCTCATCCCTTGGCTACGCGACACCGGCGGCGTTCGCCGCCGAACTAGATAAGCAATGGCCTGCTTCGCCACGCCCTACGGGCTCCGCTGCGCAGCCCATTGCTTCAACCTCGCTCATACGCAACAACGCGGCTCGGCTCTAATCCCAGCTGGGGGAAAATCAGGGGGTCACGTCACTCATTGGAAGGCGGCTATCGTGACGCAAATCGCTCTGAAAGTCGTGGGACTATTTTGCAGGTCTTCGAGGAACAGACCTGCTAATTTTCGCCCTGCAGTTAGTTCCATTAGGATAACGCTGCTAGCATACGTAGGCACCGCGGCCGCTAGCCAAAAGGTTGCCAGTAGGACCGTATACACGTGTTTCAGCGACCGAGATAGTTTTACCGATCTTGATTATTTTGCCCGATGCTACGAGTGGTCCCGAGGTTGCCGGGCGGTGGTAGTCGACCCTCAGATCGGCGGTCGCCTTGGCCCCTGTACCTTGCGACAATAAGGTGTAGAGCCCGGTTAAATCGATCAGAGAGGCGAGCACGCCGCCATGCGCTGAACCGATTGCCGGGTTTGACACGATCTCGTCGCGCCAAGGCATCTCCAGTTCAAGCTGCTCGCTCGAACATGACCGTAAAGTGAGGCCAAGCCACCGGTGAAACGGGGCAATCTGCAGGATCTCTTCGAGGCGCTTAGGATCGATCCTTGTCGGATTATCGGTCATGTAACGGCTCCCTGCGCACTGTGATTACGCTTGAGAAAATCGAGTATCACTGCCGAAAAGGCATCGTTGGCATCGCCAACCACCATATGTGTTGCCTCTGCGATGTCGGTGTATTCAGCGTGTGGAGCAAGTTCGAGCAATTGCGCGACCGCGTCTTCGGAGACCAGATCGCTCGATCCGCCGCGAATAATATGCAATGGCAGCGAAAGCCTGCTGGCTGCATCGTTCAGCGCATCAAATTGGCGTTCCTGATGAGCCGGATCGCTTCGCTTGGCTAGCGTAATGTTGCGGATAAAGGCCGGATCCCAATGCCAGTAGTAGCGGCCGTCTTCCTTCTCTCGCAGATAGCGCCGTAAACCCTTGCCGGCTCCGCGCTTGCGGCGATGTGGCATGTAACGCGCGATGACCTCTGCCGCTTCGTCGGGTGAAGAGAAACCGGTCTCCACGTGCTCCTCCATAAAGCCGACTACGCGCATAACGCCCCCCGTTTCCATACGCGGCGCGATGTCGACGAGAGTGAGCGACGCGAAGCGGCCCGGCGCAAGGTGTCCTTCGGCGATCAGTCCGGCCAGCCCGCCAAGGGAGGCCCCGACGAGCGCTGGCTTGCGGTCTATTTTTGAAGCAATCGCAACGAGATCTGAAGCGAAGTCGCGCGTTTCGTAAGCGCCCTCGGCAGACCATTCGCTGTCGCCGTGACCGCGCATATCAATTGCGATCGCACGGAATCCCGCATTGGCGAGATCGGCTGTGACACGTTTCCATGCGTGACGGGTCTGGCCGCCCCCATGCGCGAGCAAGACCGGTAAAGCATCGGCATTTCCGGTCGCTTCGGCTGCTATGGAGATGCCACCATCTCCCCCGATATGGAAAGTTTGCGACTGCATACCGCAACCTCTATATTGTAAATCGGTTTACAGTAAACGGCTTTATTTCCTGATCGGTTATGGTAGGTTGCCCAGGATGGCGGCCACGACGGACTATGACCCGGATACAAAGGGGGCAAGTTTCCTCACCGATACCGATCGGCTGTTCTTTCTTATGGAGGAAGTGACCCGGCGTTTGCGCAGGACCGTCGATTCTTCGGTTGAACAATTCGGGCTCACGCGGACGCAATGGCGTGCATTGGCTTATCTCTTTCGGAGCCCAGGCATGACCCAGACAGAGCTGGCTCGGGAACTGGAACTAGAGCGCGCTAGCATCGGCCGGACTATTGATCGCCTGGAAGAACTTGAGCTGGTAGAAAGACGCAGCGCGAAGAACGACAGGCGCGTTTGGCGGGTTCATTTACGCCCTGCCGCGATCGAGCTACTTCCCAAGATGCGAGTAGAAGCTGATGCGGTGCATGCTCGCTTGCTCGGGGGGATCCGTTTTGGGGAACTGGAACGCTTACGCGGATCGCTGGCCAAGATGCATGACAATCTGGGCAGCGAGCCATAATCACTCGAAATCGAGCCCGCGCCCCGCATTCGCACCCCACGTTGCCCTTCAGGGGGGACTTATGCTCAGATGAGGGACGCCGAGCGCATGCGATCATAAGATCCCGGCAGTCGTGGCAGGCGAGGTGGCCGGAGCCCTCGCACTTACCCAGCGCCGTTCGGTACCTTATCAGCTCGAGCGACCCTCGGATTCAATTTCTGCTGTAGCGTGAAATCAGCGAGTGTTTGCATGGCGGCACTGCTAGCGAATATGGTCGACGCTGAGCTTGAACACGCCAGGCTTGCGCGAGCCTTCCAAGATAGCGCGATGGATAAGCATATGTCGAAAGATGAGATACGTGATTACGCCCCCAACGAAAAGGATGACATTCTATATTTGCTAGAAGAGGTGAACAGGACCGCTCGGCGGACGTTCGACGCTCTGATCGTGGGGCTCGACCTCAATCAAACACAATGGCGGATCATCGCGTCCTTGTTGAGGGAACCTACGCTAACACAGACCGAGATTTCTCGCCTGCTTGAGCTTGAATCGGCGACGATAGGACAGGCTGTCGCAGTTTTGGTTGAAAAAGGTTTGATCGAGCGAGAGCGGGCGGCGCACGATCGAAGAGTTTGGAACCTCCACCTCACCGAGCAAGTAAGAACCATCTGGCCAGAACTGCGCGAAGCGGCTGATCGACTCCACGAAATTCTCTGGAAGGAAATGTCTGCGCCTGAAATCGACCTCCTGCGTACGATGCTTCGAAAAGTTGCGGAGAATCAGAAGCAGGCTGACACTTGCGAAGAAAGCCGATGAAGCATGATCTGGAAAACAGTGTCGGTGAACTGACGCGGCTAGCAGAACTCGGTCAGATTTTCGCCCGGCACGGTCTGAAAAATCTCGGAAGCTTATTTGGCGTTATGCCGGTTTCGGAGAAGGAGCCAGATACCGAGGACTTGCGTCCTGCATCGGTGGTGGCGCTGTTGCGCGATGTCGGCCCTGTCGGAATAAAGCTTGGCCAGCTCCTGGCGACCAGAAGCGATCTGTTTACACAACCCTGGATTTCCGCGTTCGGCACTCTCCACGACCAGGTGGAACCGCTGCCGTTCGATAAGATCGAACCGGTGATTGTATCGGCTTGGGGCAGCGACTGGGAATGTGAATTCGCCGCTTTCGAGAGAAACCCGATCGCCTCAGCCTCTATCGCGCAGACTTATGTCGCAACCCTGCTGGACGGAAGCGAGACTATCGTGAAAGTCCGCCGACCCGGCATGGCGCCCAGGATCGAGGCGGACATGAGGCTGTTGACACGGCTCGCGGGCCTCGCCGAGCGTCGGTCAAGCGACATTGCCCGCTATCGACCCGTGCAGTTCCTCCAGACATTCGCCAAGAATTTAGCGCGGGAGATGGACCTGGCGGCAGAAGCACGCGCTTGTGAACGGATTGGCGGTTATCTGGAGATGCTTGGGGTGAAGACCCCCGCGATCCACTGGCAACTTACAGGCATGACGATCAATGTGCAGGAAGCCCTGGTCGGAAAGCCTGCGTCGCGGCCCCCGGCAACTGGTCAGGGAGATAATGCCCGGTTCGCGAAGCGCTATGCCGATGCGGTGCTACGGATGATCCTTCTCAACGGAGAGTTTCATGGCGACCCGCATCCCGGCAACGTCTTCTGGATGGAAGGGAACCAGGTAGGCTTCATCGATTTCGGCTCGGTCGGCTTTCTCAGCGGCGCGCGGCGTCAGGAAATCGTCCGCCTGATTTTTGCTATCGCGAACGATCAGATAGACAAGGTGGCCGATCTGCTGCTTGACTGGGCAGGCAATCCACTCGTGGACCGCGCGCAATTGGCGATGGATCTGGATGAGCTGATCGAGGAATTTCGCGGCACAGCTCTTGCGGGGATTGAATTCTCGGCAATCTTCGATCGGGTTTTCGGATTGTTGCGCGAGTATCGCCTCGTATTGCCGCCCGACCTCGCTATTTTGCTGCGCACCCTGCTGACCGCAGAAGGCTTCGTTCGCTCTTTGGCGCCGGACTACAATATCGCCGAAGAAACGAAGCCGATCGTGATGCAATTGTTTGCCGAGCGATTTTCGATCGGAGCCGCGCGGGATCATTTGGCCAAGGTCCGCAGTGGGCTGCTTGATTTCTCGGCATCGCTGCCCGAGCTAATCGAGAACGTTGCCTCGGTCGCTCGATCAGGTACGATTCAGGTGTCCATCGACCCAGCCAGCCTGAACCATCTGACGCGGGAAGAGGACCGCAGCACCCCCGTCAAGGGTCCGGTGGTCGCCGCATTGATCGTCTCTGCCGCATTGCTGGCCGACCAATCGTTGTTACTGGCAGGCATTGTTCTGGCTTTCGCGGGAATAGCACTCATTCCTAGATGGAACTGATAAGACCATACGCGTTGAACGCTTAGATCACGGCCGCCCGGCACCGATATTGGCTACATCAAGGGAGAAGAGTGGAAATGACCGAACAGAAACCAGCCGAGGCGGTGCCTGCCGCCACCATGCTGCTGGTGCGGGATGAACCGGAGTTTCAGGTTCTCATGGTGAAGCGACATCATCAGATAGACTTCGCATCTGGCGCACTGGTCTTCCCCGGCGGGAAACCCCACTCCGATGATTCTCTGGAGGAATGGGCCGCTTACTGCGACGGGCGGGATCAGGTCGATACGACCCAGAGAATTTTAAAGATCGCTGCGATCCGCGAAGCTTACGAGGAGGCTGGCATTTTGCTGGCGGTCAACCGCGATGGCAGCCCTTTCGAAGGGGCCTGTGACCCGGACAGCCGCCGGGCAGTCGAACAGGGGGAAAGATCGTTCCTCGATGTCGTCCGGGAGTCCGATGTGATCTTGCGGCTCGATAGCCTCACCGATTTTGCCCGGTGGATTACCCCGGTCTTCATGAAGAAGCGGTTCGACACCTGGTTCTACGTCGCTCGAGCCCCGGAACGCCAAATTGCCGCGTGCGATGGCTATGAGACGGTAGATGCCGAATGGCTGTCACCAAATCGTGCTCTGGAGATGGGGCAATCGGGCGAGCGCACGGTCATTTTCCCGACCCGACTGAACCTGGAACTGTTGTCCAAGGCGAACAGTGCTACGGACTGCGTAGATCGCGCGCAGGCGCGCACGATCGTGCCTGTCCTGCCGTGGGTCTTGCAGCGAGATGGCAAGAATATCCTGACCATCCCGGAGGATGCAGGCTACGGCCCGGCAAGCGAGGTTATAGGATGAATAACGCCGAGACGATCGATCGTCTCGGCAAGAGGGGACCGGCTACCATCGTTTTGTAGCCCCGTCGCAAACCGTGTCACCTAGCTATGCGCCTGGCTTATTAGGGTTTATTGCTGTCTTGCAGGATGTTCGTTCGAAAATATTCCGGTCGGAACTCAGGAATCGCCTTTCAGTCTCTGTCCTGTTATCGCAATGAAACAGCGAGCGTTGGGCCAGATAGGTCTAGCAGCAGCATCATTAGACCTAAGAGAAGCCGAGCAAACAAGCTCCAAGGACCGAGATGAACCAGAACATCCACGAAATTAAAGTGACGCTGATCTACTGCGACTACCGGCATGTTAGCTGATCTGCACTCTTCTAATTGGCCCGATTTCTATTTTTGAATTGGTTAAGAGAGTGACGGAATGGTGAGGAAGCACCATCTGAAAGAAAACATCGCTAAGCTGCGAGTAGTGGAGATTGTTCGGGTGCAGGGCGGAACGATCGCGGATCTGTGCCGCGGGATCGGTGTCGGCGAGCCGAGCCAATATCGCTAGCGCAAGGGGAATGCCAGCCTCAAAATGGATCAGGCGCAGCTTCCGAAAGAGCATGCAAAGGAATCCCCCGGTTGCAGCGCGCGGCGTCAGAACTCACGCTATACAATCTGCTCCTTCTGGGAGGTGCAAGGTAATCATCTCAGTCTCTCGCTTCGACGATGGCGCATCGGACAGATCCGGCGAATGATACCTGTATAAGCGAATGACTACTGCTTGACCTTGATACAGCACCGCCGGGTCTCACAGCTCGTTTCACTATCGGCCTTGTTCCAGGGAAGGCGTGACACCGCCACGGCTGCCATCCCGTTCCGCCACGTTCCACCAGCGGACCGTATTGGTGCCAGAAGCAGACTTGTAGAAACAATCGGTGCGGACCACTCAGTGCGGCCGGTTTTTAGGCCAGAGGGGAAAAGGCTCGGAAATTCATGCGAGCCATTGCTTTTATGCCCCAATTGCAGTCTTGCCGCAATCTCCATACCTATGCGAATGGTAATTTGCGGACACGGGAGTTTGAGTTGGAAACCATGAAGGCTTGGATCGTCAGGAAATATGGCAATCCGGAGGAGATGGTCTTAGGACAAACTGCCATGCCGAAGCTGGGGGAAGGGCAAGAGAATCGGGCGGACACTCTGGTCAAGATTGACGCTGCAGGTCTGAATTTTGCGGACGAAATCGCGATTGCAGGAAAATATCAGGATCGGATAAAACCGCCGTTTGTGCCAGGCAACGAGTTGGCGGGAACGGTCGTCGAGGCAATCCCGGGTTCTCGATTCTCTCCCGGTGACAAGGTCGCATGTCAGGTCCGCAGTGGTGCCTTTGCACAATATTGTGGCGTCGCTTCTGACCGTCTGATGGCGATAGGAGACTTACCAGCCTCGGTGGCCGCCGCGCTTCCGGTTTCCTACACCACTGCCCATGTCGCCCTTTTCGAAAAGGGTAATCTCAAGAAGGGAGATACGGTCCTAATCCATGCGGCGGCAGGCGGATTGGGCATCGCTGCCACTCAGCTTGCAAAAGCAGCGGGAGCTCGCATCGTTGCCACGGCAGGCGACGAAGACAAGCGGCGAATCGCTAAAGAGAATGGGGCTGATCATGTGATCGATTATCGTCAATCTGACTGGTCCGAGCGAGTAAGAGCTCTGGCACCAGATGGGGTCGATATCGTCATGGATCCGGTCGGCGGCGAAACTTCGGAACAGAGTCTGCGTCTTCTGGCATGGGAGGGCAGGCTGTTAGTATGCGGCTTTGCCGGTGGGACGGTTCAGGCGCTCAAGGCGAACTACATGCTGGTTAAGTCCGCCAGTGTGCACGGTGTATACTGGAGCTTCGACCGCTCGCCGGAAGCGATTCGCACCATACAGCAGAAGCTGGTTAATCAATGTGCCAGAGGCGAAATTCGCCCCCTAATTCGGGATGTGTATCAAATGGATGAACTCGTTTCAGCAATGGAGTCGCTGCGCTCTCGCGGAACGGTAGGTAAAGTCGTGATTGCCATGTAGCAGCAAACGGTCTGATTGGGCCGGCTCAGCGACCTCGAAGGCAAAACCATACTCTTGCGTATTGACTTTTCGACCCGAAGATCCGATTGAACGATATCTGAGGTGCCGGAAGGGACGTGACAGATGAGTTTTGGAGCCGTCGAGCAACTGTTTTACGACGTGAGTACCAAACGGAATTCCCGCGCAGCGTTTCGCGAGGATGCCACAGCTTTCGCAGAGAAGTACGCCCTCAGCGAGCTAGAACGCGACATGGTCTTGTCCATGAATGCCGAGGGACTCTTCGAGTACGGCATTAACCCGATGCTTCTGATGGGCTTCTGGACAAGCGTAAACGGACCGCAATCGATGCCGGATTATCTGTCCCGCGTTCCGACGCTGACGTCACAGCTCGAGACGGTAAGCGAATGAAGTGAGAGGCCGGCGGCAGCGAAGCGCTTACCCGTCTATCTTTAGGAGAGTTTCAAGATGGCCGAAATAGTCGGCGGCTTCATCATGCCGCATGATCCATTGTTGTTTGTGAACCCAAAGAAGAAAGAGCGCGACCACCTGATTGGCGCTTATTCGGAAATTCGCGACAAAGTAAGCAAGTCCGGCGCGACGAAGGCGATCATCTTCGGCGCGGACCATTATATTCTCTTCGGCCCTCGCTGTCTGCCACAGTTTCTTATCCCGACAGGCGAGCTTCATGGTCCCATTGACCGGTTGCCCGGTGTTGGAGATTCACCGATCGCCAGCGATCCGGGTTTCGCAGAGTATTTGGTCGGCCATGCCCATCAAAGCGGCTTCGACGTGTCTGTGGCGCGCGACTTGGGGGTGGATCATGCAATCGGGGTGCCCGCCCAGCTTGCCCTTCCGGCCGACGGGTCGGTCAAGACGGTTCCCGTTTATATGGCGAGTGGCGTAGCGCCGTATGTTCGTCTCCAAAGGGCATATGATTTCGGACGAATGATTGGCGATGCCATTGCGAAAATGCCCGTAGACGAATCCGTAGTGTTGATCGGCAGCGGAGGGATCAGCCACTGGGTGGGCACCGGAGAAATGGGGCGCATCAATTCCGAGTTTGATCGGAAGGTCCTCGACTGCATCGTTTCCGGCGATGCGACCCCTCTCCTTTCAATGACAGACGAGGAAATAATGCGCGAAGGCGGCAACGGTGGAATGGAGATTCGTCATTTTCTTGCAGTGATGGGTGCTCTGCCGGCGGGCCGAGGCGAAGTGCTCGCTTACGAAGCCTGGGATGGCGGCGTTACCGGCCTCGGCTTTGCGGAGATACTGCCCGCCTGAACGGGTCGGGTTCGAATAGCTGGAGAATGACATGACTGAATCGCTCTTGAAGCCGGATAGTAATGCAAAATTGGCTGCGGGCATCGAGGAACTCGTCGACGCCGAAGCGGGAAATATTGACCGCCGGATCTTCTGGGACGAATCTATCTACAACCTGGAGCTTGAACGGATTTTTGCGCGATGCTGGATTTTTGTCGCGCATGACACGCAATTGCCCAATGTTGGCGATTTTCTAACGACGACAATCGGTGAAGATGCGGTCATCGTGTCGCGTGGCGAAGACGGCAAGATCCACACCTTTCTCAACTCCTGTACGCATCGAGGTAATCGCGTGTGCTTTGCAGAGGCGGGCAACTCCCGGCGGTTCACATGCAATTTTCATGGCTGGTCCTACGGTCTCGACGGTAGCTTGAAGAATGTCAGTCGCCCGCAGTCCTATAGTGGAAAATCGAACCTCGATAAGTCCAAGCTTGGCCTGCACAAGGCGCGTGTCGAAAGCTATAAGGGGATGCATTTCGCCTGCTTCGACCCGGAGGCCCCGTCGCTTGAGGAATATCTAGGCGAATTTCGCTGGTATCTAGATGTGATCCTCGACAATGACGAAGGTGGTATCGAGTTTATCGATGGCAACATCAAATCTCGGCTCAAATGCAATTGGAAATTCCCGGCAGAGAACTTCGTGGGCGACTCGTATCACGCTCCCTGGACGCATAGCTCAGCCTTGATCGCAATGTTCGGAAAACAGCCGACCATGCGACCTGACCGTTCTTATCATGCCAATGCGAACGGCCACGGCTGGGAGTTTGGACTGGATTTCATTGGGAACGCGGCAACGCTCAATTCACCGCCGATTATCGACTATCTGCGTGAGCAGGAGGCGAAATTTGCCGAACGTCTGGGGAAGGTTCGCAGCAGGATGGTAGGCGCTCTAAGCTCCGCTAACGTCTTTCCCAATCTTTCCTTCCTGGCAGGTCACAACACTTTTCGGACATGGAACCCCAAGGGTCCAAGGAGCACGGAACTTCACACCTGGGTGTTCCTGAACGCAAATGCCCCGGAAGAACTCAAGGAAGAATATCGCCGCGGGGTAATGTTAACCTTTTCTCCGGCGGGTGTGTTCGAAATGGATGACGGCGAGAACTTCGAGAATTGCACGGCGGTCAATGTAGGCGTGGTGACCCGGCAGCAACAGCTTCACTTCGGGATGGGCCTCGATTCGAAAATCGAACACGAGGAACTGCGCGGCAATGTTTATCAAAGCCAGATCAATGAAGCGAACCAACGGGCCTTCTACCAGCGCTGGGCAGATCTGATGGGTGCAGAAACCTGGGCCGACGTTCCTGTCCGTTAGAAATATTCAGAGGTAAATGTGAAGACTCTCGAACAAACCACCCGGCGCGATCACTGCTCTGTGTCAGCCGAGTTACTTTTGGAGATACAGCAGTTTCTGTATCGAGAAGCCCGTTTGCTCGATAACGAGCAATATGATGAATGGCTAGAATTGCTGACGGACGATATCCATTATTGGGTACCAGGAGTGCAGGCCCGCTATCGAAAGGATGAGGCGAAGTTCAGTTCCGAACGAATGGCCTATTTCGACGACGGCCTCGAATATCTCAAGATCCGCGTGGCACGCGCCAAGCAGCCGTCGGCATGGGCCGAAGATCCACCCACCAGGCATTTTCACCTGATCGGCAATATCGAGGTCTTACCTACTGAAGATTCTAACGAGTGGACGGTCCATTCTGTGATCCTCAACCATCGTCATCGGACTGAAGACGATGAAATGGAACTAAAAGCCAGACGCGTCGATACAATCAGGCGGAACTCAGAAGGTCTGCTCCAACTGGCGCGCAGGAAGGTCATCTTGCAGGAAACTGTCTTGCAAGCAAAGAACATCAATACGTTCCTTTGATTGTGTGAAGGCCCTTCTGCTTGCCCGCAACTGGGCCGAATCTGTTGCATAGGCCTGGCGGCGTAGGTTGCCCGAAAGTACTCTTGCCGCTGTTGCTGACGGCCTCTTGGCGGCTGCCACCGTGCGGGAAAAGTGGCTCGGAACGATGTAGAGAAGCAGGTGTCGTTTCTGGCACCGCAGCTGATCGGAACACCCCACGGCCTTGACAATTCCGCAATGTCAGGATCGGCAGCGCAAGATAGTGTGGATTGCTTCGCTATGGCCGGTCTGCCCTTTCGGGAGAGAAAACGAGACTTGGTTTCAATGAGGTGACAGTCGATATAGCGCCGATAATCAGGGAGTTCGCGATTTTGGCGGGTCGGAGCCTTTGCCAAATGGTCGGCAGGATACGACCCCAGGCAGAGTTCTTAGCAAAGCCTGCGGTGATGAGGTTGTCCGCTCCCTGTCGCGTGGGTCCGAGGACTTCTCGTCCAATTTGGCCTCCCGACAAGGAGCGACAGCAACGCCTTTCGTAACTTCGTTCTGTTTTGAAGTGCTTGAATCGCCGTCAAACCAGATCGCGTTCCTTGGCCATCGAGAGCGCGGTGTCTTCGATCATGTCCTCCTGACCCCCGATCATTTTCTTGCGAGCCAATTCCATCAAGATATCACGTGCAGACAAGCCGTACTTACGTTCGGCTTCTTTGGCCTGATACAGGAAGGTTGAGTAGACCCCTGCAAAACCGAGCGTTATGGAATCCCTGTCCGCACGGGGCGGCTGAGGCATGATCGGCAAAACCCGATCCTCTGCTACGTCCATCAGCTTAAACAGATCCACCCCGGTTTCGATGCCCAATCGCTCTCCGACGGCAGCCATCAGTTCGAGGGGTGTATTGCCAGCGCCAGCACCCAATCCGGCAGCCGAACCGTCGATGCGGTCCGCGCCCGCGGCTACAGCAGCCAGCGAATTGGCGACTCCCATCCCGAGATTGTGATGAGCGTGAAATCCGATCTCGGTTTCGTCCTGCAAAGCTGTGCGAAGGATGGTGATGCGATCGGTAACTTCATCAGGCAGCATGTAACCTGCCGAATCAACACAGTAGATTGTTGTTGCTCCATACCCTTCCATCAACAGCGCCTGCTCAACCAGGTGCTCGGGCGGCGTCATATGCGCCATCATGAGAAAGCCGACTGTATCAAGCCCAAGTTCCCGTCCCAGGCCAATGTGCTGTTCGGTAACGTCGGCTTCGGTGCAATGCGAGGCGACATGAACACATCCTGCCCCGCAATCGGCGGCCATCCGCAACTCATCCAGAGTGCCAATGCCCGGAACATGGAGTACCGAGATAGTCGCCTTTTTCACTACCTTGGCCACTGCCGAGATATATTCGCTATCCGAATGGAGTCCGCGACCGTAATTCAGGGATGATCCTCCCAACCCGTCACCGTGAGTGACCTGGATCAACGGCACCCCTGCGTCATCAAGCCCGGAAGCGATATCGACCATCTGATCCAGCGTGATCTGATGCCGCATGGAATGCATGCCGTCGCGCAGACACATATCATGCAGCTTGAGCTTTTTACCCCTAACCTGTTCTTCGAGTGTCATCATGCGTTCTCCTTCAATGGTGAGAGTTCAAGTCGGCCATCAAGGATGTCTTGTGCAAACATTTCGGCCGTGCGCGCTGCAGCGGCAGTCATGATGTCCAGATTTCCTGCATATTTGGGGAGAAAATCGCCAAGTCCCTGCACTTCCAGAAAGATCGAGACTTTGCGCCCCTCGAAAATTGGCCCGTTCTTCAATTGGTAGCCGGGGACATATTGTTGCACAGCAGAAATCATCTCGTGCACGGATGCGGTGATCGCTTCCTGATCCGGCTCGTCGACTGTTTCGCAATAGACGGTGTCACGCATCATCAGCGGAGGCTCGGCCGGATTGACGACCACGATAGCCTTGCCTTGCGCTGCACCTCCCACTTTCGCGACTGCCGCAGAAGTGGTGCGCGTGAACTCGTCGATATTCTTCCGAGTACCCACTCCGATCGACTTCGACGCGACCGTTGCGATTATCTCGGCGTAATCCACGCTTTGAACATTGCTGATGGCGGCGACCATCGGAATCGTGGCCTGACCCGCGCATGTGACCATGTTGACGTTCATTGCCTTACGGCCTGCCAGATCCTTGAGATTCACCGGGGGAACGCAAAGCGGGCCAAGGGCGGCGGGCGTCAGGTCGATCATAAGAATGCCCAGCTCGTTCAGCTTGCGGCTGTTTTCGGCGTGGACATAGGCCGAAGTCGCATCAAACGCGATGCTCACTCCATCCTCGATCGCGTGAGGCACCAGCCCGTCAACCCCTTCAGCAGTGGTCTTGAGGCCCAGTTCCTTCGCGCGGGCCAGACCTTCGGATCCGGCCTCAATACCCACCATCCAAACGGGTTCGAGAACTTCGGAACGAAGCAGTTTGTAAAGCAGATCGGTGCCGATATTCCCCGGCCCGATTATTGCGCATTTAATTTTGTCCATCCGAGCATCCTTACTTTGTCACTAGAGTGCGCCGAGGTCTGTCACCTCGCTGCTATCCTTGCCGAAGCACGCGATTGGCTAAGAAAAAATCATGCGACAGGACCCAAGCCCGTCGCTGAGGTTAAGTTGCAGCGTGTCACCGCTGGATATGTCGATCATCGGACCAAGTGCTCCGGAAAGGATTATTTCGCCCGCCCTGAACGGCATTCCAAGCTCGCCAAGCGTATTGGCCAGCCAGGCGACAGAGTTAAGAGGGGAACCCTGAACAGCGGCGCCGATCCCGCTCGCAACCTCGACTCCATTACACTCGATTGTCATGGCCACTTTTGCCAGATCGATCTCACGGGGATCGACCCGCTCGGTCCCTATCGCGAATATTCCGCACGAGGCGTTATCCGCGACTGTATCCTGAATTCTGATATCCCAGTCTTGAATGCGGCTATCGACGATCTCGAAACAGGCAGTGACATATTCGGTCGCCTCCAGTACATCGGCGGCGGTCACGCCAGGCCCGTTGAGATCATGTTGCAGGATGAACGCAATTTCGCCTTCTGCCTTGGGTTGGATGAGTGATTTGTGATCTACCGTAGCGCAATCGGGAACCAGCATTCGATCGGTCAATTGTCCGAAATCAGGCTCGAACACCCCGATCATTTCCTGCACCACTTTGGAAGTAACGCCGATCTTTTTGCCGATGATCTTTTCGCCAGCTTCCAGACGGCGCGCGACCATTCGTTCCTGGACGCGATAGGCGTCGACAATATCTATCTCCGGATGGCGATCCCGCAGATTGGAAACCGTTCGGCCCTTGATCAGTGCGCCGTAGAGTTCATCACCCAGGGAAGATATTATTGAACTTTCGAGTGGCATTGCCTTAAATTCTCCCAAACGTGCGCATCGAAACGCCCTTGTATCTTTTGCCGATCTCGTCTCCTGGCCACCATCGAGCAATTCACCGCCCGTCCAATCTGAGCAGTCAGCGAATCCGGCACGGTTCGAAAACGGCGTCTTCAATCTATGTTTGTGTCTGTGCGCTATCGTTTGGCACCCTGCCAAGCTTGACCGGCGGCAATTGAGGCCTAGAGCCTCACTCTGTGAGAGGAGCGACAAGATGAACGATGCATCCAGCACATCGGTTGTCGAGCGAATACTCGACCTGATCGGTTGCCTTTCGTCGGCGCCCAAGACGGTAAGGGAAATCTGCGAACATACCGGCATTCCCGTTTCTACAGCTCACCGGCTCTTGAGGCCGTTGGTCGAGCGCAAATTTGTAATCCGGCAACGTCGAGGATTATACGCTCTCGGCATCGCCAGCGTGGAAATAGCGGTACGTGCGGATATCGATTCGATTATTACCACTGCAACCCGGCCCATTATGGCAGACCTCGCCAAGACTTGCAGGCGTACGGTGCATCTGGGCGTCTTTCGTGACAATCTTGTACGCTATTTGGTCAAGGCCGAATCCGGGTGCCGACGGTCTCCTTCTCGGGAGGAGATCGAGCTCGAGGCTTACTGCACAGCGATTGGCAAGGCCCTGCTTGCTCAACTGGAACGGGACAGGCTTGAAGACTATCTTGCCTTGGGCGATTTCGTTCCTCTTACGGACAACACAATATTCGATGTCGATGACCTGAGACAAGAAATCAACGGCGTACGCCGACAGGGATGGGCGATAGATCGAGGGGAGATGTATCCAGAGCTGCGCTGCCTCGCGGTGCCGATACGGGGCAGGACCGGCCTGTTGGCGGCGGTGTCAGTCACCGAGGTCTGCAACGACGTTGATCCCGAGAAAGCGGAACAGGATTTGCTGACGCTTTTTCCGCGCATCGTTGAAGCGGCAGAGGCAGTTTCCGATGTTTTGCGAATGCCAGGGGACGAGGTTCGCGAGAAGCGAAGTAACAAGACTTGAAGTGCTCGGCCTAACCCATTCGCGAGATCAATCCGCCATCGCTGACCAGGATCGTTCCATTTAGGTTTACTCCATCTCTAGGTGACGCGAGAAGCACATAGCATCCGGCATGATCTTCCGCCTCTGCCGCCCTTGCCAGTGGCGATGCCTTCGCCACCATTTCAACTGTGCGCTGTTCGGAATCGAGACGACGCGATGCGCTCTCCAGTGTGTCCAATCCCGAAAGGCCCGTGACAGTCCCGCCAGGAGCAACGCCGTTAACGCGGATTTGCGGCGCCCATTCATAAGCAAGTTGATAAACTATGCCCCGCAGTGCGAACTTGCTGGCAGTGTACAATGTGCCACCGCCGCCAGCTCTGAAACTAGCATTGGAGCAGGTCACTATCAGAGAGCCCGTGGATTTCCGCAACGCATCTGCGGAAGCTCGCGCCAAGAGCAAAGTCGACAGCACATTAATTCGGAACAATTCCTCGAACGCTGCCTCCACGTCTTCCATTTTCATGCGATCTATACGCTTGTACCAGTCGTAAACGCCGGCGTTCGCTATCGTGGTGTCCAGTTTTCCGAATTTTTCCTGCGCAAGTTCGACGCCCGCTTCGCAGATCGCAGCCTCTGTGCAATCTCCCGCGAGGACAGAGCACCGATCCCCCAAGTGATCCGACAAATCCGCGAGAGCGTCGGCATTGCGATCCAACGCAACTACATTCGCTCCTTCCTCGACGAGACGTATCGCCACTGCCTTGCCGATACCTGAAGCCGCGCCAGTGATTAACGCTGTTTGGCCCGAAAGTTTTCCCATCAATTCTCACCCTCTGGTTTTTTGTCTATTTCAGATCAACCATCCATACTCCAGCGTATTGACATCTTCCAAGGTCCCTCGCAACAGACAAGGAAGAAGAATTTGGCGAAATGCTGCTTTGGAGAGAGGTATGCCCGGTAATACGGAGCTTCCCGATATCGGGTTGTCGATAGACGTCGACGGTATCCAGACAAATTATCACGATTGTGGAGAAGGTGACCCCGTCATCCTCCTTCACGGTTCGGGTCCGGGCGTGACCGCCTGGCAAAACTGGCGAGGAATCCTGCCAAAACTTGGGGAAACGCACAGGGTTCTGGCCCCCGACATCGTGGGCTTCGGCTTTAGCCAACTGCCTGAAGGAGAGAAGCCGGGCATCAAACTGTGGACGCGGCATCTGGCGGGCTTTATAGAAGCCCTTGGCCTCGACCGCGTAACGCTGGTCGGCAACAGCTTCGGTGGTGCCCTCGCGCTGGGAATGATGGCTTTTCATTCCGACAAGGTGCGCTCGCTTATTCTTATGGGCACACCGGCTGGTGAGTTTGAGCAGACGCAGGGATTGGCGGACAGCCGATCCTTCGAGCCCAGCATGGACGCCATGCGCGCTATGATGAAGGCATTCCCATACGATCCGTCAATAGTTACCGACGAGGCAGTGGCCGCGCGCCTGCGTGTGGCGGAAATCGCCAGCGGGAAAGAGACAATCCGCAAGCTGCAGCCTGGCGCTGATCAAGCATCGAAAGGTCCACGAATCGTCAAGGGCATTCCGCTGGAGCAGTTGAAAGCTATCGATGCGCCAACGCTGATTCTGCACGGCCGCGAAGACAAGATGATTCCATTGCATGTTGCAGTGCGAATGCACGAACACCTCAAGCGCTCCGAGATGCATGTCTATGGTCAATGCGGCCACTGGGTCCAGCTAGAGCGTGAGCATCAGTTTCTGGACCAAATACGCGCATTTCTCCGTCGCAATTGAAATCCTCGCTAGCCGTATTTCTTGGCCGCAAAATCCTTAACACAGTTTCCGGCGAAATGGTATTTATGCAGATGTCGAAAACCAGAACCGAGATACTTCGTCGTCTCAGTGAAGGCGATCGAGCTTTCCTGCGCGAAGAATATAGTGATGTCGTGACCATGTTCTGGGACGCGGTAGAAGCTTGTCCTGAAAAGCTGGCACTGATTGAGGGAGATCGAAAACTCTCATACGAGCAGTACGGTTCTGCGGTTGCAGGTCTCGCTGCGCGCATTGGCGAGATTGTCCCGCCATCAGGCCGTGTCGCGATTTCCATCCCGAATTCTATCGAGGCAAACGTCGCCATTTTCGCTGCATTGAGCGCTGGTGCCGAGATTTCGATGGTCAATGCCGAATATACGCCGCGCGAACTTGGAGTGTTGTTCGGGATTGCGGAGCCCGATCTCGTTCTGGCGGGTGGACAGAACGCCACGGTCGCCGGTGCCACCGCCGGCAGCATTGGTAAACCACTAGCGATCGTGGGCGAGGGCGGCATTGCGATCGAGCAGTTGCTGGAAACGCCGCCAGAGCGGCCGGGACTCGAAATAACGGGCGAAAGCCCCTGTATAATCATGTTTACGGGTGGATCGACGGGCGCACCGAAGGGTGTCCGGCGCTCTCAAAGCTCGGAAATGAGCTGCATCAAGGCAATGCAAACCGCTTGGCCTACTCGCCTATACGAAGAAGTCTGGCTTAATGTTGCCCCCGTCAGCCATGTCTGGGGCCTGCACATGGGGTGCTTCAATCCTGTTTATGGGCGCGCTCCCCTCGTAATCGTTCCGCGCTTCCAGCCAGACGTCACGGCAGGTCTGATGGAAAAGCACAGGGTCAGCGTCTTCAGCGGTGGTCCGGCGGCTATCTATCAGGGACTCCTTGCAGCCCCTGATGCCGACTTATCTGCGCTGTGGCTGTGCCCTGGCGGCGGTTCGGTATTCTCTCGGCAAACCCTTCTGCGTTGGGAGGCCAAGACCGGCCTTCCGATACTCGAGGCATTTGGCATGACAGAAGGCGGCCCACTGACGGCGCAACCACTCGACGGCTCGCACAAGTACGGCACTGCTGGCCTCCCATTGCCCGGTATCGAGGTGGCCATTGCTGCGCTCGATGGAAGTGGCAAGCGGCTGGATCCGAATGAGAACGGTGAAATTTTGATCCGCGGAGAACGTGTCATTGAGCAATACATGGGCCTTCCACCATGTGCAGATGACGGATGGCTCCCCACCGGGGACATCGGATGTTTGACTTCGGATGGTTTTCTGACAGTCGTCGACCGCAAGAAAGACATGCTCATTGTTGCGGGATTTAATGTCTATCCCAGCGAGATCGAGGAAGTAATTTCCCAAGTTCCGGAGGTCACGGATGTGGCTGTAATCTCAGTGCCTGACGATCGCAAGGGTGAAGTGCCCTTTGCTTTTGTAGCAATCGACCAGGGGGCCGGGATTACTGAAAAGACACTCCTAAATCACTGCGCCGAGCACCTGACCAACTACAAGATTCCGCGAGCAATCGTCTTGCTTGACGAGCTTCCAAAGACGCCCGCACGCAAGCCGGACAAAAAGAGGCTCGAGAAACTGGCTAGAGATTTTTTGAGGAAGCAAGGCAATAAAATTACTGCAAAGTAATACAGGAATAGATTGCTAATTTTATTATGCCAAATTGGGGAGGTTTTATGAAAGTATACTTTTTAACAACGGTGGCTGCGCTGCCGGTTTTGCTCTGCCCGGCCGCAGCTTTTGCGCAGGGTGCATCTGAGGATCAAGCGGGCGAGTTCGCAGGAGCGACCGAGGCACAGGCTGAGGAAGGCAATGGGACGATTATCGTTACCGCCACTCGCCGTGAGGAAAGCCTGCAGGAAGTGCCAGTCGCGGTGACGGCAGTTTCTACCGAAGCGCTGACGACATCCGGCGTCGAGCAGGTCCGTTCACTCAACCAGCTTGTGCCCGGATTCAATGGCGGGCGCAATCAGAACGTGATGCAGCCCAGTATCCGTGGCGTAGGATCCAGCGGCACCTCAGTGGGTGATGAATCGAACGTCGCCGTGTATGTCGATGGGGTGTACCAAGGCGATCCTTATTCGACACAGATTGATCTCGTCGAAGTTTCGCGGGTAGAGGTATTGCGCGGACCGCAAGGTACGGTATTCGGTCGTAATGCGACCGGCGGTTTGGTTAACGTCGTGACGCCGGATCCGCAGTTCGCGCCACGGGCCTGGGTAAGGGGAAGCTGGGGCCGACTGCGCGAAGACTCGAACAATTTCGACATCCGCGCCTATGCAACCGGCGGGTTGACAGACTCGATCGCTGCCGATCTGGCGGTACTGTACCGAAATCAAGATGGATACGCGACTGACTTGGTCAGCGGCGGCACAGTCGGCGATACCGAAATTGCTTCCATCAGATCCAAGCTGTTGTTTCAACCTAGCGACGATGCTGAGTTCGTTCTGACGGTTGCCTACGTCGATACGCACGAAGAAACTGCGGCGACCGCCCAGCCTTTTGAAGGCAACACCCGTGGCGCACAATTCGCCGGAGCGATCATCTCTGACGAGCCTTGGGAAATCTCGAACTTCGCCTTTGGAACACCGGGCTTGTCGGAATTCACCCGTCTCGATCTTGCGCTGAAGGGGCAGATTGATCTGGGCGGAGTTATGCTTGAATCGACTAGTTCTTATATGAAGACGCGCGTCCATCAGATCGCAGATTCCGATGCCACCAACATCCTCCTTGGTGAAACGAACATGCGGGTAAAGCCCGACACATTCACGCAGGAACTTCGTCTGATTTCGGACAATGCCAGTCCGTTAAGTTGGACTGCCGGCGTTTATTACTACCAGCTTGAGGGCGAGCAGCCGCTCATATTAATAAATCGCCAGGATACGGCGACCCCTGTTACGCCGATCACGATTGAACCTGAAATCAAGAACTCTTCGATAGCGGCATTCGCCGAAGGAACCTATGAGTTGGCACCAAGGCTTTCGGTAACTCTGGGCGGGCGGTTCACCACTGAAACACGAAAGTTTTCTCAACGGATTAACGGGAATCAGCTCTTCTCCGATGCAGAAGAAGATTTCGATAAGTTTACCTATCGGGTGGCTGTCCAGTATGAAGCTTCACCTGACCTGAACCTTTATGCGACCTATGGGACAGGCTTTAAGAGCGGCACGTTTAACACGTTCAGCGCTTCCAGCGTTGCTGTCGAACCCGAAACCATCGAAGCACTGGAATTCGGCATCAAATCCGATCCATTCCCATGGCTACGCGCAAACCTTGCGACCTTCTATTATACCTATGACAATCTGCAAGTTACCGCGCGGGCGGCGGACAATTCCTTCGTTCTTCAGAATGCTGCAAGCGCGGAAATCTACGGCGGTGAGCTTGAACTTTCAGCAGAGCCCACGCGAGGCCTCAATCTGAGAGCTGCCCTGGCTTACACGCATGCCACCTACGATGAATTTGAAAGTGCGCAGGTGTTCATTCCTCAGCCCGGTGGGGGAAACATGGTTGCCTCGGCTGACGCATCAGGAAATCAACTTGTCCGTACGCCAGAATTCACTTTGACGCTGGGTGGTCGCTACACTTTCGATACGTTTCAGGGTGAAGCATTTATCGGCGGCAACCTGTTTCATTCGAGTGAGGTTTATTACGACTACCTCAACATTTTCGGTCAGGATTCATATGAACTGCTTTCAGCCGAGATCGGCTGGATTAGCCCAGATGATGATCTGACATTCCGGGTTTACTCCAAGAACCTTACGAATGAAGCGGTGGCTCAACAGATCTCACCGGGTCCGCTCGGGGCATACATCATTTATGAGCGCCCACGCGAAATAGGTGCAAGTGTAGAATTAAGATTCTAACCTGACGGCTGGAGGGAACGCTGAATTAAAGTCAAGCTGTACTCTCCAGCATCACCTCGATTGGGGTCACGTCATTGGAGTAGGCGGTCTACTCACGCATTGCCGTGATTGCTGTAGGGGCGCTACATGTCCGGACCAGGCGGGGCTGGTAATACCAGAAAGCGCCCCATCCATGAACTATGACCGAAACGACGAGCCCCACAGCTCCGGCAATTGCACCGAGACTTCTCGGCTGTTTTGCCAGATGCCGAAATTTGAGCATCAGACGGGATCGAGCGTCCCAATCATTGAGGAGGACCGGCGTTGATTGATCGTTTCGACGTGCTGATTGTTGGTACTGGGCACGGTGGCGCCCAGACTGCGCTGGCGCTCCGCCAGAATGGCTTTGAAGGCACCATAGCCATGTTGGGGCGAGACAAAGAACCACCCTACGAACGACCACCTCTATCTAAGGAATATCTCGCGCGTGAGAAAGAGTTCGAACGCATCCTGATTCGCCCCGTCAGCTTTTGGAAAGACAAGCAGGTGCGCCTGATGCTTGGTAGTGAAGTCGTCGCGGTTGATGCCGATGCTCGCACCGTTGCGTTGCAGGATGGCCGAACGTTTGGTTATGGAGAGTTGGTGTGGGCCGCGGGCGGCTCACCACGCAAGCTAACTTGCGAAGGCGCTGACCTCCAAGGCATCCACTCCGTGCGCGACAAGGGGGATGTTGACGCAATCACGGGCCAACTCGGTAACGGAGCGAGGCGGGTCGTGGTGATCGGCGGCGGCTATATCGGACTAGAAGCGGCAGCCGTGCTACGCAAACTTGGCTGCACTGTCGTGTTACTCGAAGCAATGGAACGCGTATTGGCCCGCGTCGCGTGCGAAGCGATTTCCCGGTTCTTCGAGGCACAGCACAGAGTGCACGGTGTGCAGGTTCGACTCAATACAGTGGTCGACTGCATTCAAGGGGATGGTACCAAAGCCACCGGCGTGAAGTTGGATAATGGTGAAGTTATCCACTGCGACATGGTCATCGTCGGCATAGGCATTGTTCCCGTCGTCGAGCAACTTTCCGCAGCTGGCGCCGATACGCCTAATGGCGTGGCCGTCGACGAGTATTGCCGTACAAGTCTGCCGCATGTCCACGCCATCGGCGATGTCGCCCTTCAAGCCAACAGTTTTGCCAATGGTAAGATGATCCGGATTGAGAGTGTGCAAAACGCCGGTGGGATGGCAAATACAGTTGCGAAAAACCTGTGCGGAAGCCAAGTTCCTTATTTAGCGACCCCTTGGTTTTGGTCCAATCAATACGACTTGAGGCTACAGACGGCTGGCCTATCTGCAGGCCATGACAAGACCGTTCTACGCGGTGATCCGTTCAAACGAAGCTTTTCGGTGATCTACCTAAAACGGGGTAAGGTCATCGCACTCGACTGTGTAAATGCGATGAAAGACTACGTCCAAGGCCTTAAGCTAGTGGAGGCAAGGGCAGAAGTCGCGGTCGAGGCGCTGGTTGACTCTGAGACGCCGCTGAAGAATCTCATATCGGTTCTGAGAGGTGAGAAAAAGTGAAAACTCACGACGACTATTGTGAATGGCTACATCGTTTTCTCCCAATCGATGACTGATATCAAAGTATTAGGGATAATTATAATTGAACGCAAAGGTGTTGAATGGGGCGAAGGTGAACGAAAGCCTCAACCAAGAAATGGTCGAAGCGACATATTCCGGTGGCGAGCATGAAATGGCTGATCCCCGGATACCCGGGGCCGGTCGGCCCGTTGACCTGCACTCAACCTGGCTCGTTTGAATCCGTCCGATAACGCGGTTGGCCGCGCAACGGTTGTCTCGGCATTTGATACACCGGATGCTGATTAACGTAGCTCCCAAAATTTGCTCGGGAAAAAATCAAAGTCAAACCGCTTCGTTGCGCATGTGTTCGGTTGAAGTGTTGGGCGCCTTAGCGGAGCCAGTTGGGCGTTGCGGGAATAGCTGTTGCGTTATCAGTTCTGCGCCGAACGCCGCCGGATTTGCGTACACCAGAACAGTTGCGTTCTCTCCCGATTGTAGTCCTCGCCCAAGGCAGCGGCTCGATCCAGGCACGGGCTACTCTGCCACCTGAATCCTGGACCATTCGCGGTTAGACTTTTCTGCCGTAGATATCCTTGGCTGGCCGAGGAGTTATGGCATGAAGGCATCGGAGTTGACGGACGCGCAGAAGGCGTTCGTCATCAAGCAGGGTGAGGAAGGGACGCCGGTGGCGGAGATCTGCCGCAAGGCGGAATAAGCCGGACGACGTACTTCAATTGGAAGAAGAAGTACGCCGGACTTTTGCCGTCGGAGGTGCGGAGGCTGCGCGAGGTCAAGGACGAGAATCGGCAGCTGAAGCAGATCGTCTCAGACCTGACGCTCTATCGTGCGATGCATCAGGATGTCATCAAGCGTAAGCTCTGAGGCCGGATCGAGAGCGCGAGATCAACGACGAGGTTCGGCAGGACTTGCAGGTGACGATCCGCAGAGCATGTGCCATACTGCACTTCGATCCTTCGACCTATCACTACTGGTTCCGCCGCAACGATCCGTCATTTTTTGAAGGAGCGTATCAGGGAGACCTGCGAGACGCATGTCCGCTACGGCTATCGGCGCGTGTACTACATTCTTCGCCACCACGGTTGGGGCGTGAACATGAAGAAGGCCTATCGCCTTTACAAGGAGTTAAGTCTTCAGCTCAGGAACGAGAGGTCCAAGCGTCGGGTGAAGGCCAAGCTGCGGGAGGATCGATCGATGGCGATCCGGCCGAACGATGTGTGGGCGATGTTCTTTGTTCAAAACCAGCTTGCGACTGGTCGCAAACTGCGCATCCTGACGGTAGTCGACACGTTTTCGCGTCTGTCACCTGTGATCGATCCGCGGTTCAGCTACCGGGGGAAGATGTGGTCGCAACGCCTGAAAAGGCTTGCCAGAAGATCGACTATCCAAAGACGATACGGGTGGACAATGGCAGCGAGTTCATCTCGCGAGACATGGATCGGAGGGCTTACCAGCGCGGTGTTACCTTGGACTTCTTTCGCCCTGGTAAGCCCGCAGATAACGTGTTCATCGAAGCGTTCAACAGCAAGCAACGGGTGAATGCTTGAACGCGCACCGCTTCCTGTTGCTGGGCGAGAGCGGTGCCGCATCGATAAGCCGTTCGAGCCTGGGCTCCTGAGCGGGGGCGACCGCATCCTCAACCACGACGAGGCCGGAAACCAGCGAAGGCTGTGCAAGGTGCTTGCGAAAAGCTGGAGGCGTAACGTAGACACTACGACGAAGAGCGACCGCACAGCGCGATCTGGAATATCCCTCCGATCTTGCTGCCAAACTCAGCCGGTGCGACCAACCCACCGGACCTGAGCCAGGTGGAAAACTCCAGGCCCGCGTGGTCCAAGGTTCGGTAGGAGTATAAGCAACCGAATGGCTCTAATCCCAACTGGGGGACAGCCGGGGGTCTCGTCAGCTACCTTCATGAAAGATGATCACAAAAGGCGGGGCGTGATCCCTCCAAAAAATTGCGTTGGTGTTTCCAGGAGTCGTTTCAAGTCTCCTGCGATTCGATAGTATGCCGCCAACGAGCTCGTTTCGTCTTGATTTATCTCACGTGGACCCAATAAACCAACCGGGCTATCAGTGGCCAACCGTTGCCAGCCCCCATGTTGCCCATAGCTCTGGCAAGGCGACCTCGTGAGCTGATCAAAAGCCGTCGGATATTGAAACAGACTGGGTACACAAAGGCAGAACGGCAACTTCGAGCCTCAGAAAGGACCATATGGGAAAAATTGCGCAAGTGCCCCCTCTTCGCCGAGTGGTTACTCTCATCTCAACCATACAGGGGATCTGGGCCCCAAATCGGGCGGACCTCAACAATTCACTTGTTCACGCAATCTTAGCTCATTCTGCGCAATACTAGAAATGCACCGGACTTCGTCGCAGTCGTCGCAAAGTGGGGTGAGTCGACGCGTTGCTTTAAAGTTTATCTCCTGCACGAAAACGCGTTTTGGGTGTAATCTTACCTATCGAACCAGCGGATATCATGCAACCTTGGCTGGGCACGAGATTAGATATTGGGACATATATGCTTAACGATAAGGGTAAGAGTGGCGATTCTAAGCAACTATCGAAGGACGCATGGCTAAAACACACCCTCAAAACCATTGGCGAGGTGGGTGTCGCTAATATTCAAATAGAATCCCTTGCTAAAGATTTAAATGTTACAAAGGGTAGTTTTTATTGGCATTTTAAAGGAAGAGACGCACTTTTGAATGATGCCCTCTCATATTGGTACGAAACTGCAACAAGGATAATTGGTCGTGCCGCCAATCGCAGTTTCAGCGATCCTATTGATCGTCTAAGATATTTTTTCAGTTTAGCATTTAATCAAAGGTACGATGTCCCTGGTGGACCGGTTGAGCGGGCCCTGCAAGAATGGGCCCGGGTTTCTGAAGCGGCATCAAAAACAACCCAACGTGTCGATCAAGAACGGATTCGGTTAATTGCAGATGCCTACATCGAACTTGGAAAAAGCGAAGTCGATGCACGTCGAATTGCTACTATGGCTCTTGGTCAGATAATTGGCCTAAACGTTCTTTCGCGATCCGAACCCAGGGAAGATCTTACTGATTATAATAAAGCATTTCAAATTATGTTCCTTACCTCGGGATGACAGCGATTCAGCAGTCGTTGCTGGGGGATCGAAATGGCCGGCAACCGTGGTCACGCTCAGTAGTCCGCTCTGAATGACTGACCGGCTGACGCCCGTAGCTTCAAGCGGAGGGGCTGAAGCCATTTTTGTGGGTACGCCGGTCAAAATAGCGCTTGAAGATGTCATTGGGTGAAGTTGCCGGAGGTGGTCGAGAGGTAATCGCGTTGTCAAAAGCGCTGTTCCGAGTAGCGCTTGCGCATGTTTTCGAACTCCTGCTGGATTTTGCGCGAGGAGCGCCCCTTGGCCTGGCGCACGAAATCAGCGACCGAGAATTGTGGTGGGATTTTGACGAACATATGCCCGCAGTCGCGGGACAAGGACCAGTTGCTAATCTTCGCGCCCATTTGGGGCAGACCTGGCAGATGATTTCGCGCAATCCCAGTCGGACTTTGCCGTGCAGTACCCCGAGAGATACTTGGGTGCCTAGACGAGGTGGTGGCGATCGTGAAAAGTTGTGTGGCCGCCGACCGAAGTCGGAAGGGTAGCTCCCCGGGCGCGACACTAAATTTATGATAGGTGAAAATAGTTCCGTCCCTATTATCGCCTCTCGGGTGAGGGCGGAGGAGCCGCATCTCGACTCAGCTATTGCAGCAAGGAATGATGGACGTCTCATTAATCTCGATAGCGCCTCCAAGCTGAAATATACGGTCAAGGCAGGCTATGTCTTACGAGGGCTTGCCATTTCGCTGGCGTTTGAAACAACGATCTGAAGCTTCGCAGTAGTCCGCGCGAAATGAGGGGTGCCATCGTAAGGCAATGCAAACGTTGGACGAAACGCCTGCATTGAGTGAAGCTGTGAGGCTGTGGCCGAGTGTGATGTGGCCCCCTGATTTTCCTCCGATCTGGACGAGAGACCGGCCCTGTTGGAAGGACGGACGAGACGAAGTGACTGAGGTTCACCGAAAAGCAGATCATTGGCTTGCTTAAGGAGGCCGAAGCTGGAGCGAAGACCGCCTATTTGGCCCGTCGATATGGTATAGCGGAAGCGACGATCTACAACTGGAAGTCGAAGTATGGCGGGCTCGAGGTTTCGGAGGCTCGGCGGCTGAAGGAACTCGAAAGCGACAACGCGAGGTTGAAGCGTCTGCTGGCCGATGCAATGCTGGACAAAGCGGCGCTGAAGGATCTCCTGGCAAAAAATTCTGCCGCCGGGCGCGAAGCGCGAAGCTGTGGCTCATCTCCGGGACTGCCATGGGATGAGCGAGCGGCGGGCGTGCCGGGTCATCGATACCGATCGCAAGGGTGTGCGGTACCGTTCCACGCGGGACGTTGACGCTGAGCTTCGCGAAAAGCTGCGCGAACTGGCCAACCAGCGTCGCTGGTTCGGCTGCCGCCGCCTGCATTTCCTGCTGCGTCGGGAGGGGATCATGATCAACCGGAAGAAGACCCAGCGCCTATATCAGTAAGAGAGACTAGCAGTCAGGTGGCGACGCGGCCGCAAGCGGGCTATGCGAACCAGAGCGCCAGCACCGGTCCTGGCTCTGCCGAATCCGCGGTGGATGAGTAGCCCCTAGATTTCTGGACGCCTTCTATCCTAATTTTGAGGACAGGAGGCGACGATGGGGAAGCCCAACTTCAGTGATGAGTTCAAGCGCGATGCGGTGGCCCAGATCACCGAGCGTGGATATCCGGTAGCCGAGGTTTCGCAGCGGCTCGGTGTCAGCCAGCACTCGCTGTATGCGTGGAAGCGACAGCTGGGCAGGCAAGTGTCTAGCGATGCGAGCAAGGATGCCGAGATCCGCCAGTTGAAGCGCGAGTTGGCCCGGGTGACGGAGGAGCGCGACATCCTAAAAAAGCCACCGCGTACTTCGCCCGAGATGCAAAGTGAGGTACGCGTTCATTGCCGAGCATCGCGATCGTTTCGGCGTGCGGGCAATGTGCCGGTGCCTCGCTGTGCAGCCGAGTGGCTACTATGCTTGGCAGAAGAGCCCGCTGAGCCAGCGGGCCCGGGAAGATGCCCGGCAGACGGAGCTGCTGCGGCAAGCGTGGAACGACAGCGGCAAGGTCTATGGCTACCGCAAGCTGCACGATGACCTGCTTGATCACGGCGAGACCTGCTGCGCGAACCGCGTTGCCCGGTTGACCAGGCTGGCGGGCATCAAGGCACAGATCGGCTACAAGCGCAGGCCGGGCAGCCATGGTGGCAAGCCGTCCCTGGTGGTCGACAACACTCTGGATCGCCAGTTCGACGTGGCTGCGCCGGACCGGGTCTGGGTAACAGACATCACCTACATCCGCACCCTGGCAGGCTTTGCCTATCTGGCAGTGGTGATCGACCTGTACTCCCGCCGTGTGGTGGGTTGGTCGATCCAAAGCCGCCAGACCACCGATGTGGTGCTGCAGGCACTGCACATGGCGGTATGGCGGCGTAAACCGAAGCAACGGGTGCTGATCCACTCGGACCAAGGCTCGCAGTTCACCAGCATAGACTGGGCCGCCTTCATCCGGGCTCACAATCTTGAGCACTCGATGAGCCGACGGGGCAACTGCCACGATAATGCCGTGGCCGAGAGCTTCTTCTCCTCGCTCAAGCGTGAGCGCATCCGGCGCCGTACCTACAAAACTCGCGAGGAAGCCCGGCAGGACGTGTTCGATTACATCGAGATGTTCTACAACCCGGTGCGCAAACATGTCAGGAACGGGATGCTGTCACCCGTCGAGTTCGAACGGCAGCAGATTTTGAAAGCCGAAGGCGTCTAGAAAACTAGGGGCTACTCAAACGGCCGCATGCGCGACGAGCTGCTCAACGAAACGCTGTTCCTCAGCCTCGCGCATGCCACGTCGAGATCTCGGGTTGGGGTTGAAGATTACATTCGGGAGCGACCACACTCAGCCCTCGGCTACGCAAGCTCGGCGGCGTTCGCCGCCCGACTGAATAACCAATGGCCTGCCTCGCTACGCCCTACGGGCACCGCTACCCAGCCCATTGCTTCAGCCGCGCTCATGCGCAACAATGCCGCTACTAGGCCCTAATCCCAGCTGGGCGAAAGCTGGGGGTCACGTCAGTCCCTGCAAAGAGGGATTCATGCAGCGAACACCGCTGCCGGCCTCTCCCTATCACATCATCGACGATATTGAGCACACGGAACTTTTGTTCGGACGCCACCTAGTCGTGAGCAAATAAAAGTTCGAAAAAGAGGGCTCGACACAGCGAAGCGCCGAACCCTCTTGCAATTAGCGAGTAAGTTCAAAACTTGCCGCGCACGGTGATGCCGTAAGTCCGCGGTTCCGCAAGAAAAGCGGAGAACGTTTGTTGCGGAGCCACGAAAGGCGTGTTGAAGGCCACCTGCGTATACCCAACGTCAAACAAATTATTGACCCATCCCTCGATCGCGAAGCGATCCGCAATATTGGTTAGACCCACACGCCCGTTCACTACGACGAAGCTGTCCTGTTCCTTGCCGAAGATCAGGTCGGAACCGGTGTTGTAATCACCAGCCATACGAGCGTTCACGAAGACCAGGCCTTCGAGCCCACTGTCGCCGATTGGCGGCGTCCACGTAAGCGACGATGTTGCCACGATCTCTGGTGCATTCGACAGGTTGTCGCCTGGCAGCAAGCGTAGTGCGGGGTCGAGCGGTACCCCGGTATCGTCCCCGATAAGATTGTCTTCAAAGCTCGTATCAGAATAGGTGACGCCAAGGGTAATATCCAAATCACGAGCGGGCCGTAGATAGGTTTCGATCTCGACACCTTGAGCGATCACACCTGGTGCAACTTCATCGGAAGAGCATGCTCCGGTTGTCGCGCTTGCGTCCCTGTCGGCCCCGCCGAGATCGCTATCGCAACTATTGACCGTCTGCACGATGTAGAACGCCCCATTGAACGTGTTCAACTGGAAGTTACTGAACTCTTGCCGGAAGCCTGCAATGCTAACCCCGAACTCGCGTGTCGAGTATTTGAGGCCGATCTCATATGCATCGACTGTTTCTTCATCGAACTGCAGCGCGGCTGCCGAGATATTGGCCGGATCGAACGCAAGCGGATTTGACAGTGCAGACCTGTCGAGGTTGAAACCGCCCGCCTTGTAGCCGCGTGAATACGAACCGTAGACTAGCAGATCGGGAGTTGGCTTCCAGCTCAGGATAGCCGTGCCGGTAAACTCCTCTTCTTCGCGCGAGTCTTCGAGAGAAACTCCATCGAGCTCCGATGTCGAATTGCCTTGGCAGGAAAGGCTGATGATACCACCGGCCAGAGGTGCCAAAGTCGGAACACCCAGAAAGCCTCCGAGCAGATTGCGGTTTGTCGGACAAACCGTGTTGTCGTTGCGGAAAGTTGCGTCGAAGTCCTTGGTTTCGTTCGTATAACGAAGCCCCAGCGTCAAATCGAGCGTATCCGTGATCGCAAAGATATTATGCGTGAAGAACGCGAAGTTCTCACTCGTCTGATTGTAGACCTCGCTGACCGTTCCCAAATCGCTGATGCTTGCAAGGTTGTTGATACCTGCGAGGATCGCCGGGGTTGCAGCGCCGAATGCCGGGCTTCCGGTCAGCGTACCGTCCAATGCCGCCACGTTGGCACCCAGGCAATTGGAAGCCCCCGGATTGACCAAAGCCGGATTGATCGCGATCGCGATGCGGCACGCTACGAAATTGCCGTACTGGGTGCCGAACCGCAGATTATCACGCACCTGCAGTTCTTCATTGGCGTAATACGCGCCGATCAACCAATCCAGTTTGCCATCGAAGGCCTCACCGGTAAGGCGCAGTTCCTGAGTGAATGTTTCAAAGTCTCGAGCAAGAGCATTCTCGGTCGGAGCGCGGTAGAGAATATCGACAGTAGTGTAATCGGTGTCAGATCCCTGGCTGTTGGCATATTCACGGTAGCCCGTGATAGACGTCAACGTGACGTTCCCGAAATCCCAATTGATCTCAGCCGAAATACCGTAGTCTTCGGTTTCGCCTTCATAGCTTCTGCCTGGCGTAGGGTACAGGTCGCGGTTGAATGTGTCTTGGGTGAGGGCACGCGGATCCTGCCCAAGCGCAAGCAACACGGGAACGATCGGATTTGCGGTACTCGTCAGGGCGGCCCCATCCGATGGCCTCGTAAAGGGATCAAATCCAGCGCTGATCCGTGCAAGCGGAGCAAACTCGGGCTGGACGAACGTCGCGGCACAGCACGCTTCGTCCTTTTTGGAATAATCCCCGACAAGGCGAATGGACAGGTCGTCGTTAGGTTCGAACAGGAGCTGACCGCGGACCAGATAACGATCGCGATTGTTGATCGTCCCACGATTGGTAATATCGTTGTAGAAGCCGTCGCGCTCAAAATACACGCCGTCAACGCGCGCAGCTACTCTGTCGCCAAGCGGAGCGTTTATGCCGCCTTCGACGCGGATCGCATCATAGTTGCCATAAGTGAAGGCCCCGTATGCGCTGAAATCGAACTCGGGCGGTGCGGTATAGATATTGATCAGGCCTGCCGACGAGTTCCGCCCGCCCAAAGTACCTTGGGGACCGCGAAGTATCTCGACCCTGTCGATAGGGCCGAGCTCACTCAGGGCGCTTCCCGAACGAGAGCGATAGACTCCATCGACGAAAACCGCGACCGAACTTTCCAGACCAGGGTTGTCGCCGACCGTGCCGATACCGCGAATACGCGCGGAACCGTTAGCTTCGTTGCCGGTGGAAGACACCAGCAGGGACGGTGCAACCTGGTTCAGCTCACGTATGTCGCTGGCGCCCGAATTCTGGAGGGTTTCTCCGGAAACAGCTGACACGGCGACTGGAACATCCGCCAAGACCTGCGATCGCCCTTGCGCGGTAACAATGATTACGTTTTGGTCTTCGACATCGGCCCCTTCAACCAGATCCGCATCGGGTTCGCCAACATCCTGGGCGAAGGCGGCTGTCGGTGTGAAGGCAAGTGCCGCTGCCAATGCACCAAGGGCGCAATGGTGGCGTGATGGAAATCTTTTCATGTGCCTCTCCTCTAAGAATGTGCCCCATCCTAGGCACTAGTCGATGTTAGAAACGATGCCGATAAGCGCGTTTAATTTCAAGACTTGGTAGATGAATTGACGGATTATTTCACATTGTCGACAAGCATGTGGCAAAAATGCCATGCAGGTTACTACATGCAGGTTTCTAGTAGCCAGAAAGCTTGGAAAAACGGTCCTTTAACCAGCTCGACGAACCGAAGCTCGCTTCGAGCACGCGGGCGCGCTTGAGGTAGAAGCCGACGTCGTATTCGTCGGTCATGCCGATGCCGCCGTGGAGCTGGATGCCTTCGTTCGCCATCTTGTGCATCACGCGGTTGGCCTCCGCCTTGGCAATGGTCGCCGCACGCGCGACGCCGAAGCCGCCGTCGACGGCCTGGAGGCCCGCCTCGACCGCCGAACGCATCTGCGCGAGGTCGGCAAAGAGGTCCGCCATGCGGTGCTGCAGCGCCTGGAAGCTCGCCAGCACCTGGTTGAACTGCACGCGCTGCTTCAGATAGTCGAGCGTGTCGTCGAACACTTGCTGCGCCATGCCGAGCATTTCGGCCGCCGTGAGCACGCGCGCGCGGTCGAGCACGTCATCGAGCAGGCTGTCACCGCCATTGGCGAGCCTCTCCGCCGCCGCGCCGTCGAAGGTGACGTCGGCATGGCTGCGCTGGTCGGTCAGCTTGCGGGTGGTGAGCGCGACGCCGTCGCCTTTCTCGACCAGGTAGAGCCCGTCCTTGGCCGCAACGACGAACAGGTCCGCGCCATGCGCTTCATGGACGAAGGCCTTGGTGCCGCTCAGCTTGCCGTCGGACACACTGGTCTCGATCTTCGCAGGATCGTGGCTCGGCCCTTCGTCGATGGCGAGGGTGGCGATGGCCTCGCCGCTCGCCAGCCTGGGCAGCCACTTTGCCTTCTGCTCGTCGCTGCCGCCCAGAACGATCGCGCTCGCCGCGACGGTGTTCATCACCAGCGGGCTCGCGGTGAGCGTCTTGCCGAGCTCCTCGACGACGAGGCCCGCGGACAGGAAGCCGAAGTCCGAACCGCCGTGCTCTTCGGGGATGATGACCCCGGCCCAGCCCATCTGCGCCATCGTCGCATAGGCGTCGCGGTTGAAGGCTTCGGGCTCGCCGCTGGCGCGGACCTTGCGGAATTCGGTGACCGGGCTTTCGTTGACGGTCCATTCGCGCGCCATGTCGCGCAGCATTTCCTGTTCTTCGTTGAGAACGGCCATTGTCCTTGCTCCCCTCTCTTACTGGTGGTCGAGCATGCCGAGCACGCGCTTGGCGATGATGTTGTTCTGGATTTCGGTCGAGCCGCCGTAGATCGTGGTCGCCTTGCCGAAGAGCCACGCCCGCACGGCCTCGAGCTCCCCGTCCGAAAAGCCGTCGCCTTCCCAGCCGAGGCCCTGCAGGCCGCGGATTTCGATCAGCAATTCGCTGCGTTCCTGGCTCAGCTTGGTGCCGAGCTTCTTGAGCACCGAGCTGATTTCGGAGACGCCGCCAGCCGCCTTGCTTTCCTCCATCGCGCGGCGCGCAGTGAGCAGGAAGCTGTTCCAGCGGATCTCGAAATCGGCGATCTTGTCGCGCAGCACCGCATCGGCGAGTTCGCCGTCGGCGCCCGTCGGCTGGTACTTCTTGGCGATATCGCCAAGGCTCTGGCCCATCAGACGGGCGAGGCTGCCGCCGCCCGAGATGTTGGTGCGCTCGTGCTGCAGCAGGCGCTTGCCGATGGTCCAGCCCTGGCCTTCCTCGCCGACGAGGTTTTCCTTGGGCACCTTCACGTCGGTGAAAAAGGTTTCGCAGAACGGGCTGGTCCCGCTGATCATGGTGATCGGGCGAACCTCGACACCGGGCGTGTCCATGTCGATCAGCATGAAGCTGATGCCCCTGTGCTTGTCGCTCTTGTCGGTTCGCACAATTGCAAAGCACTTGTCGGCCCATTGGCCGCCGCTGGTCCAGGTCTTCTGGCCGTTGACGAGGTAGTGGTCCCCCTTGTCCTCGGCAAAGGTCTGGAGGTTGGCGAGGTCGGAACCGGCATTGGGTTCCGAATAGCCCTGGCACCAGCGGATTTCGCCGCGGCAGATCGGCGGAATATGCTCCTGCTTCTGTGCCTCGTTGCCGTATTCGAGCAGCGTCGGGCCGAACATCATGACGCCCATGCCGCCGATCGGGTTGTAGGCACCCGCCTTGGCGAATTCTTGGTCGATGATCTTCGCCTGCGCCTTGGTGAGGCCGCCGCCGCCGTATTCCTTCGGCCAGGTGGGGGTGCCCCAGCCGCGCGCGCCCACGGCTTCGCGCCACTTGGTCTGCGTCGGCGTTTCGTTGGTGGGGCCGTCCACGCCGGCTAGTGCGTTGGACTGGCCCTTGAGTTCGGCGGGAAAATTGTCCGCCAGAAACTGCTGCACTTCCGCGCGGAAGGCGTTTTCGTCGGTCTGGGTTGCGGGCTCAATTTGTGTGGCCATGGGCGTTTTCTCAAAGAATCGAGGAAAGACAGATAAGAATGTAGGCTACGGGGACGAAAATCCCTCCGTCAGTATTGTTGTTCGGGTAGGTGAAGAACCAATCCATCCAGCATCGGCTTCATCGGAATCTGGCAGGCAAGGCGACTGTATTCAGTGGTGCCTTCGGCGAACTGCAAGAGGTCGGCCTCCATTCCATCATGCATAAGCCGACCCACCTTGTCGATCCATTCGGGATCGACATGCACATGACAGGTCGCGCAAGCACATACCCCTCCGCAATCGCCATCGATACCCGGCACGTCATTGTATAGCGCCGCTTCCCTGGCTGTCTCGCCTTCTTCTATTTCGACCTCCCGTCGCTCACCATCGCTAGCCACGAACGTAATTTTGATCATCTTGAACTCCGCATTTCGATCTCGAGAGTCAGCGGGCGCGGAGCCGCACCGGCAGCCTGGTGATTCCGCGGACGAGGTTTGAAAAAAGACGCTCTGGTTCACCTGTAACCTCGACCCGGGAAAAGCGCTTGTGAATTTCTTCCCAGATGATCCGCAGCTGCAGTTCCGCGAGCCGGTTTCCCATGCAGCGGTGAATGCCATAGCCGAATGAGAGGTGATGGCGCGGATTTTTGCGGTCGATGATGAACTGGTCCGCGCGCTCGATAGCACTCTCGTCGCGGTTGCCTGACAGGTACCACATCACCACCTTGTCGCCCTTCTTGATCTGTTTGCCGCCGATCTCCCAATCTTCCAGCGCGGTGCGGCGCATATGAGTGAGGGGGGTCTGCCAACGGATGATTTCCGGAACCATTTTGCTAATGAGCGAAGGATCCGCGTCGAGTTTCGCGTACTCGTCCGGGCTTTGGTTCAAGGCGAGCACGCCGCCGCTGATGGAATTGCGTGTTGTGTCGTTTCCACCGACGATCAGCAGCATAAGATTGCCGAGAAACTCGAGGAACGGCATGTCGCGCGTGGCGGGAGAATGAGCCATCATCGAGATGAGGTCGTTCTTCGGCTCCTCGTTTATCCGTTCGTCCCACAGAGTCTTGAAATACATCGCGCAACCGATGAGTTCTTCGCGCCGCGCCTCGTAGGATTCGACGATCCCGGTTTCAGGTGCCGCAGTTGCTACATCGGACCAGCGCGTCAGCTTGCGCCGCTCCTCCCAAGGGAAATCAAACAAGGTTGCCAGCGTCATCGTCGTCAACTCGATCGCAACCTTATCCACCCAGTCGAAATCTTCGCCAATCGGGAGTTCATCGAGAATCTCTCCCGCGCGCTTGCGGATGATCGGCTCGAGCAGTTGCAGGTTGGACGGAGCCACTGCCGGAGTCACCGCCTTGCGCTGCTGATCGTGCTTGGGCGGGTCCATCGCTATGAACATTTCAAGTTCGAGCGCGCCTTCCACCGAATGCATGTCCTGGATTGCAATTCCGCCTAGCTTCGCTTCCGAAGAGAAGACCTTATGATTGGTGTCCACCGCCATGATGTCGTCGAACTTGGTAATGGACCAGTAAGGGCCGACATAGCTCTCGCGGCAGTAGTGCACAGGTTCTTCGGCGCGCAACCTGTCAAAAAATAGACCGATGGTATCGTTCTGAAACAGGCTTGGCCGGGCCACGTCGATTTCCTCGATCGGAATTGACGCGATCCTCGCCGCGGCATCCGGCTCGGCGATCTGGCTGTCCATAAGAACTATTCCTTCTACATCTCAGGCCTGATCGGCCTTCAGTCCTCCATAAGCGAGAAATCTCGTGCAGTCAATAAATCGTATACTCTTTTAGTCCCTTGCAGACACCAATCCCATCGGATAGTGTGCCGATCCAGCGAAGGTTGGCTAATATCCTTATACTGTTTATTCGAGAGGTGCGGGTGTGCTGATGAGTGGCGGATGCCAGCGGTGAAGAAGGCCAAGCGTGCCCTTTCTCTTGCGCAAAGCATCGTGCGGGACATCGAGGCGGGTCGCCATAACCCGGGTGACAGGCTTCCGCGCGAGGATGAAATGCTCGCGCGTTACGAGGTTGCGCGCGCAACTTTGCGGGAGGCTTTGCGGTTCCTGGAATTGCAAGGGGTCATCCATCTCCAGCTCGGCCGTGGTGGAGGTCCCGTCGTAGCCCGTCCGCAGACCGGCGATTTTGCAAGCAGTTTGTCATTGATTCTGCATTTCATGGAAGCCGATTTGCGTGGTTTGCTTGAATTGCGCGAAGCAATTGCTCCCGATGTCGCAGGGTATGCAGCCCAGCGTGCAACTACCGCTGATCTCAGCGCGTTGGCAGGGTGTCTGGCGGAATTGAGGCATCATGAAGCCTCTGATCAATTCGAGGAACTTAATCGCAGATTTCACGACTTGTTGGGTTGGGCGAGCGGCAATCCGCTGTTCGGTTTGCTGACCTCTGCGATGCATCTGTTGACCCGCGAGTTTTCCCATTCGCTGGGATATTCGGCACAGGAACGGGCGGTGCAGATGAAGTTTCTGGTGCGGGTGCTCGAGGCAGTGCGGACTGGCGACAGCGCCGCGGCCCGTCAAGCAATGAGCCGGTTGGTGGCCGGCTCTGCCGTCTATCTTTCGGAGCGCAGTCCCGAGCTGGTCTCGCAGCGGGTGCGATGGGGGCAGCTGTAGAATTTTCAATAGTTTGAGTGTGCGTTTAGGCAAGTGGCTGGAGAGGAAGAATGGCGTTGAAGAGCCGAATATGCGAAATGCTGGGGATCCGGTACCCGATCCTGCTTGCCGGGATGGGCGGAGCGAGCGTTCCGGCGCTGGCGGCTGCGGTTTCGAATGCCGGCGGGCTCGGGGTCCTGGGTGCCGCGGCGTGTTCGCCCGATCAGTTGCGTGACTGGATTCGCCAGACCCGGGAATTGACCGACAAACCTTTCGGTGTCGATACGCTGCTCCCCGCGTCGGTCAGGCGCGGCTCTGCCCCTCAAAGCGGTGCTGCACCCCAAAATCCCATGGATCTGATGGGTGAATATCAGCAGTTCGCGCGCGACTTCATGGATCGTGAAGAGCTTCCGGAGGTCGATGCTGCCGCCGCCATGCGGGCGGCGGGCGCGCCTGAAATGGGCAAGGGCGGCCCGCAGTTGTTCTCGAAGGAATTCTTTGAGGCGCAGATGGAAGTGGTGATCGAGGAAAAGGTGCCGGTTTATGCTGCCGGCCTTGGCAATCCTGAACCGTGGATGGATCGGCTCCATGCCAATGGCACCAAGGTCATGGCGGTGATCGGCAAGGTCAAGCACGCCGAACAGGTCGTCGGGTCGGGCATCGACATGATCGTCGCGCAAGGGCACGATGGCGGAGGTCACAACTCGCCGATCGGGACTATTTCCTTGATTCCCCAGGTGGTCGACGCCGTTGGCGATCGTGTTCCTGTCCTTGGGGCCGGCGGTATCTCGGATGGCCGGGGTGTTGCCGCTGCGATGATGCTGGGGGCAGAGGGCGCGTGGGTCGGCACGGCATTTCTCGCGACCGAGGAAGCGGGCATCGAGCGCTTCCAGAAAGAGGCGATCACCGAAAGCGGCGATGCCGATACGGTCGTTAGTCGATCGCTTACCGGCAAACCGGCGCGCATGATCCGTAACAAATGGGCCGACGCCTGGGTGCAGGCCGGAAAGGAACCTCTGCCGATGCCCTATCAGTCGATGATCTCCGGCCCGGTCATGGCCTCCGGGATCAAGGCAGAGCGCAAGGATGTCATCCCCGGCTTCGCGGGGCAAGGCATCGGCCTGATCGATTCGATCCGACCTGCCGCCGAAGTGATGCGCGACCTGGTCGATGGAGCCGAGAAGGCGTTGGCGTCCGCCGGTACCTACAAGTGAAGCGCAGGAGGCAAGAAGATGGCTTACGCCAAAGGTCATGAATTGCGCCGCCCCGTAGAGCCGCTGAAGGCGCTGGGGGCGATGAGGCAGCTGATTGCAGACAAGGAGGATACGGCGCAGGTGTTCCGTATCGTCAAGGCATTGTCGGGCAATTCCTATTATCGGAATTTCAATCTCTTCATGAAGTCGAGCGATGGGCGGCGCATCGCTTCCGACCGGGCCGACCTGCTTGAAACCTTGTGCGATCGCAAACGCCTTGCGACCTGTGCGTCTGGCACGCTTGGCCGAGCCTACCTCGATTTTGTTTACGGGGAGGGTCTGACAGCAGAAGGTCTGGCGGAAGCCAGCGAGGCCGGAGGTCTGGAGGACTTCGGCGACCCCGATGTTTCCCTCTATCGTCGGCGCCTTCGCGATTCGCATGACCTGTTTCACGTCGTCACCGGATACGGCAGGGACGCACTGGGCGAATTGTGCGTGCTGTCCTTCGGAAACGCGCAATTCTATAATCACGGGATCGCTTTCATCGTGGGCGTCGGCATTCCCAAGATGAAACTGGAAGCTGCCAAGTTGCCAGTGGCGCGCGCTGCATTTGAAGCGTGGCGCCGGGGCCGGGCTGCAGCCGATCTGACCACCTTCTACTGGGAAGAAAATCTCGATCGTCCGTTGGAGGATGCCCGCCGCGAGTTGCGACTGCGTCCGCCGGAGACCTATCAGAGGGTGCGCGCTCTTTCCGAACAGCTCGAACGCGATTACCAGGCGGTCAGGCAGGCATGAGCTTAAGCGACAAATCGGCCATCACCGGAGTGGGCGAAACCGCTTTCGTGAAAGGCACCGAGAAAACCGCGGTCGACATGATGCTGGAAGCATCGCGCAAAGCCATAGCAGATGCAGGGCTGAAGCCGTCGGATATCGACGGCATGGTTCCTCCGCCGATCTACACCACCTCGGAAGAGATGGCGGCTAACCTCGGTATCGAAGTTCTGCGCTATGCCTCTACGGTCCACATGGGCGGGGCGAGCCCTACCACGGCACTCCAGAACGCCGCGATGGCAATTGCCAGCGGCTTATGCGACCATGTGCTGGTGACGCTCGGGTGGAACGGTTATTCCGCCTTGCGGCCCAAGCCTGGCGCACCGCCGACGCGGCCGATGAACATGAACACCCTGACGAATACGATCCAAGGCTATTACATTCCGTATGGCGTGTTCCTGCCGGTGCAGATGTATGCCTGGCTCGCCACCCGGCACTCCCGAATTTACGATATCGGCCCGGAAGCGATGGCGGCCGTTGCACTGGCGTGCCGTCGCCATGCGCAGATGAATCCGCAGGCCTTCACTCATGGCCGGGAACTGGATGCCGAAACCTACCATTCCGCGCGCTGGATATCCGAACCCTTTCGCCTCTACGATTGCTGTCTGGAGACTGACGGGGCATGCGCAGTCGTGGTTTCGCGAATGGACCGCGCCAGGGACATGCCGCATGTTCCCGTGAGCATCGCCGGTGCGGCTGAAGGGCATCCTTACCCCGCCGACGATATCCCTTCGCGTCCCGACCCCTTCAAGATCGGCCTGAGCTACGCCGCGCCGCGCGCGTTCGAAATGGCGGGGGTCGATCGCGAAGACATGGATTTTCTGCAGATCTACGACTGCTTCACCTACGTGGTTCTCCTGCAGCTGGAGGCCCTGGGCTATTGCGAACCAGGTGGACAGGCAGAGTTCGTCGCGAATGGCCAGATCGAGCTGGGCGGGCGCTATCCCGTCAACACCCATGGCGGCCTGCTGAGCGAGGCCCATATTTGGGGACTGAACCATGTCGTCGAGGCGGTGCGTCAGTTGCGCCACGATTGTGGGGAGCGGCAGGTCGAAGGCGCCCAGACCGGCCTGGTGACCGGCTGGGGCGATCTGGGTGACGGCAGTATAGCGATTTTGAGGAGGTTTGCGTGAGCGACGAGAAAGATCTGCCGCCCAAGATGCGCCCCTCGGCGCAGGCCGCACCAGCCAAGCCAAAGCCGCGCCCGCAGGATCCGGTGGAGCAGGAATTCTGGAACCGGTGTCAGGACGGCAACCTTTACTTCCAGCAGTGCGAAGGATGCGGCAGTTTTCGGCATTTGCCGCGCTATATGTGCGCCCGATGCGGTTCTCCTGAATGGTCGTGGGAGCGTAGCACCGGCAATGGCACGCTGTTTTCCTGGACGGTGACCCATCAGGCACTGCATCCCGCCTTCGCCGGCGAGATTCCCTTCATCGCTGCGGTGGTGGAACTGGAGGAGGGAGTGCGCATGGCAACCCGGCTGGTCGATTGCGCGCTCGACGAGCTTGAGCTCGATCTGCCGGTCACGCTGGATTTCGAGCCGATCTCCGAAGATTTTCGCCTGCCAGTATTCCGACCCGTCGCGATCGCGCGCGCAGAAGGATAGACCAAGATGGATCTCGACTACGGACCCCAGTATGACGCGTTTCGCGAGGAAGTGCGCCAGTTCCTGCAAACCCACGGTCACCGCGCACCCGATGGCCAAGGCCGTGCCGCGCGCCCTTCCCCCGAAGCCGTCGAATGGCAAAAGCTGTTGATCCTGCATGGTTACACGGCGCGTACGATTCCCAAGGAATACGGCGGATACGGAGCCGAGCCGGACATCCTGAAATCGCGGATCATTGCCGAGGAATTTTCGCGCGCTGGCATCCCCGCAGGCCTTGCGAACCAGGGCATTTCCATGCTCGTTCCCACGCTGCTGGAACTCGGAACCGAAGCCCAGAAACAGCAATGGATCGAGCCGACCCTTAATGGCGAGATAATCTGGTGTCAGGGATATTCGGAACCTGGAGCGGGATCGGACCTCGCCGCGCTCAAGACCAGCGCCCGCGTCGAAAATGGCGACTTTGTCATCAACGGACAGAAGATCTGGACCAGCACGGCCAAGCAGGCGGACATGATCTTTTGCCTTGTTCGGACCGAACCGGACGCGCCCAAGCACGGCGGCATCTCCTACTTGATCTTCTCGATGGACACACCAGGGATCGAGGTCCGACCACTCAAGACCATGACCGGTCACGCCGAGTTCAATGAAACGTTCTTTACCGACGTGCGGGTTCCCCTGGACCAGATCGTCGGGCAGCGCGGGCAGGGGTGGTACGTGGCCAATGCCACACTGGGCCATGAACGTGGCATGCTGGGCGACCCCGATGCACTGGAAAACCGGCTCCAGGCGCTGGTCAGGCTGATGCAAAAAGAACGCATCGGCCAGGGTTGCGCAATGGACAACGCCGTTCTGCGTGACCGGCTGGTTGCATTGCAAGCCGAAGTCGCGGCGATGAAATTCAACGGCATGCGCATCCTGTCGAACAGCCTTAGGGGGGATGCCGGCGGCATGGCGAAACTTGTCGTGAAGCTGCAGAGCTGTGAGCTCGCCCATCAGATTTCCGCGCTCGCGATCGACGCAATGGGCGAGATGGGCATACTCTATCACGGAAGCGAGCGCGAGCGCGAAGACGGTGCCTGGCAGTGGAACTACATGTTCCAGCTTGGTCTGATCATCGGTGGAGGCACCGCCCAGATCCAGAAGAACATCATCGCCGAACGCGGGCTGGAAATGCCGCGCGAACCCAAGTTCGCAACGCCTCCCGCGGCCGAACAGGCGACGGCCGTTGCAAGCGGGCAGAATAAGGGAGCCGCCTGATGGATTTCGGACTTTCGCAAGACCAGGAGATGCTCTGCGACGCGATCAGCCGCACTCTTGCTGATACTTGTCCGCTCGATCATGTGCGCGAATGCGCGGAGGGCTCGGTTCCCTTCAGCGACAACGTGCGTTCGGCGCTGGGCGAAATCGGCATTTGGGGAATGATGGTTCCCGAGCAACATGACGGGCTCGGGATGACAATGCTCGATGCCGCCGCTGTGGCCGAGCAGCTCGGCTATGCCGTCGCGCCGGTGCCTTTTATCGGTGCCCATGTACTGGCACCCCTTGCGCTGGCACAGGGCGGTAGCGAGGAGTTGAAGGCGCACTGGCTGCCGAGGATAGCGAAGGGCGAGGCGCAAATCGCCGTCGCGATCGCGGAAACGGTGGAGATCCGGGACCGGGCAGGCGTGGACTTCGACGGCGCAAAGCTCGACGGAACGGCTTTGTTCGCGCTCGACTTCCTGGAAGCCGACGCGTTTCTGGTAGCCGATACCGCCGGTCGTATGCACTTCGTAGCTGGCGATGCTGCGGGTCTGGAGAAGGTTGCTCTCAAAACGATCGACCGGACCCGGAGCGTAGGGGAGCTGCGGTTTTCTGGCGTAGCGGGCGAGGCTCTCGCGGACGATGGTGGGGCCACAGTCAGGCGCCTGCGGGACGCCGGCCGGGTGCTCCTAGCCGCCGATAGCCTCGGTGCGGGCCAGGCTATGATCGAAAAAGCGGTCGACTATGCCGGGCAGCGCGAACAGTTCGGACGAGTGATCGGCAGCTTCCAGGCGGTCAAGCATATGTGCGCGGAAATGGCTGCCCGCCATGAACCATGCCGTTCGCTGGTCTGGTATGCCGCCCATGCGTTCGATGCGACGCCCGACGAGGCTTCGCTGGTGGCATGCCATGCCAAATCACATACGGGCGAAGTCCACCGTTTTGTCGCCCGAACCTCAACCGAGGTGCATGGGGGGATGGGTTTTACCGATCTCCTAGGTCTGCATTTCTGGTTCAAGCGAATCGGTTTCGACCGCCAGGTTCTGGGAGGTCCCGAAGCGGTCCGGGCCGAAGCAGCGGCCTTGCAGGGGTGGACGCAGGTCGCATGAGACGATGAATTAGGCGCACGCTACCGACAAAATCGTGGCCACCAAGGAGAGAGGAATTAATACGTGATCGACTGGAACCTTGGCGACATCCTTGATGCAATCGAACCTGCGGTCCCGGAAGATGCTCCGGCGCTGATTAACGGCGACCGGATCATTACCTGGCCCGAAATGTCGAAGCGTTCGAACAATTTGGCGCGCAATCTGCGCGCGCAAGGTGCAGGCGACGGGGCGAAGATAGCCTTCTACATGCGCAACCGTTCCGAATACGGGGAATTGATGGCCGCATGCTTCAAGGGCCGCCTCACGCACGTGAACATCAATTATCGTTACCGTCCCGAGGAGGTTTTCTACATCTTCGACGATTCCGATAGCGAGGTAATTGTTTACAGTTCCGAGTTCCGCGACTGCATTCTTGAACTGAAGGAACGGTTGACCAAGGTTCATACATTTGTAGAAATCGGCGATGCTTCGCAGATCGCTTCCTTCGCGCTTCCTTACGAAAAACTTGTAGAAGGTAACGGCGCGCCTCTCGATATCGAGCGTTCTCCCGATGACCTGCTGTTCATATATACAGGCGGTACCACCGGCATGCCCAAGGGCGTGATGTGGCGACACGATGATATGCGCAAGGCTCAGCTCGACGCGCAAAAGCTGCTGGGTCCGGTTCCCCAGACCATGGAGGAAATGGTGGCCCTGGTGAAGCAGGGCGAGCTTGCACGCATCACTTTGCCGGCGTGCCCGCTGATGCATGGAACCGGGTTCATTACTGCTATCGGCACGCTCATGTCGGGCGGGGCCATCGTCACGCTGTCCGATCCATCCTTCGACGCGGAAGAATTGTGGGATGCGGTGGACCAGCACAAGGTGCAGAGCATCGCCATTGTCGGTGACGCTTTTGCCAAACCCATGCTGCAGGCGCTGGACGCCCACCCGAAGCGCTGGGACACGAGCAGCCTGATTTCGATCATCTCGTCCGGCGTCATGTGGAGTAAACAGGTAAAGGCGGGCCTGTGCAAACATATCCCCCAGGTCATCCTCATGGACAGTTTTGGCGCTTCGGAAGGGCTGGGCTACGGCTTGTCGGTGACGACCGCACAGGGCGGCACCAACACCGCGAAATTCGGGATCGGGGAATTTTGCGACGTATTCGACGAGAACGACCGGAAGGTCGAGGCGGGGAGCGGCGTGCCCGGCTTTATTGCCCGCAAGGGCGCAATCCCCACAGGATACTACAAGGACCCGGAAAAGTCGGCCAAGACTTTCAGGACGATCGATGGCGTGCGTTACTCCATCCCGGGCGACTGGTGCCGGGTGGAATCCGATGGAAGCCTGACCTTGCTGGGCCGCGGCAGCGTCTGCATCAACACCGCAGGTGAAAAGGTTTACCCCGAGGAGGTGGAGGAAGTGCTCAAAACCCATCCCGCCATTGCCGACGCGCTTGTCGTCGGGGTGCCTGACGAAAAATGGGGCGAAGCGGTGACCGCTGTGGTGCATTTGACCCAGGATGCGGACTTCGACGCGCAAGCGATCAAGGATCACGTGCGGGAACAATTGGCAGGCTACAAAACACCCAAGGCGATTTGCCCAACGCAAACCGCCTTGCGCGCGTCAAACGGCAAGGCGGATTATACTACGGCCAAAGAGATCGCGAAAGCGGGTGCCGGGGCCTCGTGAGCCATTTGCCCCCTCCTGACTATGATGTCGTAATCGTCGGGGCCGGGTTCAGCGGAATATACCTGCTTTACAAGCTGCGTCAGGCGGGGTTCGACGTTCTGCTGGTAGACGCAGCGGAGCAGCCGGGGGGAATCTGGTACTGGAACCGCTACCCGGGAGCACGGGTCGATTCCCAGGTTCCACTTTACGAATTTTCCATTGCGGAAGTATGGAAAAGCTGGACGTGGAGCGAACGATTTCCAGGCTGGGAGGAACTGCGCGCCTATTTCCTCCACGTCTGCGATACGCTCGACCTCTGGCCGGCAATGCGAATGAAAACACGGGTCGAAAGCGCGCAGTTCGATGAAGACACCGCCTACTGGCGATTGAAGCTCGACGAAGGCGGGAAAGTAAGCGCGCGTTTCCTTTTGCCGGCCCTGGGGTTCGCCTCGAAACCCTACATTCCCGATATCCCGGGTCTTAGCGATTTCGAAGGCGACTGGTGCCATACCGCCCGCTGGCCGCAGGAAGGCATCGACCTTTCTGGCCGCCGGATCGCCCTGATCGGCACGGGTGCCAGCGGCGTACAGGTGGCGCAGGAGGCGGCAAGCTGCGCGGAGCAGCTGACGCTTTTTCAGCGAACCCCGATTCTCGCCCTTCCCATGCGGCAGGAAAAACTGGACGCTGATCGTCAGCTTCGCGAAAAATCCGAATATCCCGCTGTCTTCCAGAAAAGGCTTACGACAAGTGGCGGTTTCGAATGCCAATCGCTGGACATCTCGGCCCTGGCTGTGACCGAGGAAGAGCGGACTACGCATTTCGAGGATTTGTGGCAGCGAGGAGGGTTGCGCTTCTGGTATCATAATTTCGCTGACATACTGACGAACGAGGACGCCAATCGCCACGCCTACGAGTTCTGGCGTGACAAGGTGCGCGAGCGGATCTGCGACCCGACCATTGCCGAGAAGCTCGCTCCCGATGAGCCGCCACATCCCTTCGGGACCAAGCGACCATCGCTCGAACAGAATTATTACGAGATCTTCGCACAAGACAATGTGACGCTGGTCGATCTGAACGACACCGCGATCACTCGCGTCACCGAGGCCGGGATAGAAACAGCCACTGGCATGATCCCGTGCGATCTCATTGTCTTCGCGACCGGCTTCGATGCCGGTCGTGGCGGGCTCATCGACATGAACATCACCGGCCGCGGTGGGCTGGGGCTGGCAGAAGCATGGAAGAGCGAGATCAAAGCCTATCTAGGCATGGCCGTCGCCCAATTTCCGAACATGCTGTTCGCCTACGGCCCGCTCAGCCCTTCAGGCTTTTCCAACGGTCCGACAAGCGCCGAAATCCAGGGTGACTGGATCTGCGATTTCCTGATCTGGCTGCGCGATAACAGGATCGGCCTTTTCGAAGCCGATGCGCTGGCCGAGCGAAGCTGGACCGATATGGTCGCCCAAGTAGGGTCGATGACGCTCTTCCCCAAGGCTGAATCGTGGTACATGGGCGCCAATATTCCCGGCAAACCCCGACAACTGATCAATTTCCCCAGCGTATCTGGTTACGCCGATCTATGCCACGATGTCGCACGGCACGATTATCGTGGTTTTATCAGGAATACACTATCCGGTATGGAGACTGCGCCGAAATGAATGAAATGAAACCAATCCACGACGGGTCAGCAGATATCGATCCCGTATGGGCCGGCGACGGGGCGGATATACCCGAATGGTTCGCCTGGGCGCTGAGCGTGCCCCGTGAGGAAGGCTTCGTAGAGGTTGGTGGCGCGCGGGTGCATTATCTTCGCTGGGGCAAGCGTGACCGGCCCAAATTGCTCATGACTCACGGTTTTCTCGCCCATGCCCGCTGCTTTGCCTTCATCGCACCGTACCTTGCCGAAGACTACGACGTGGTGGCGTTCGATCTGGCCGGTATGGGCGATAGCGAGATGCGCGGCGTGGCCGATATAGCTGCGCGGGGAAAGGAATTCGTCGAGATCAGCGAAGCGCTCGATTTGTTTGCGGATGGAAGCAGACCGACGATCATCGCCCATAGCTTCGGCTCGGGTGCAGCGCTGACCGCCGTTTCCCAATCGCCGGATGCCTTCGCCGGCGTTATTGTCTGCGATCTCATGGTGATGCGGCCCGAAAAGCTGGAGAAATACTGGACCATGGGCAGATCGAGCCCCGGGTCGGGTAATCCTGACAAACCGGTGCGACGCTACCCCACCTACGAAGCGGCGCGCGAGAGGTATATCCTGTCGCCGCCGCAGGCAGTTGGTGAGCCGTTCCTGATGGATTACATGGCCTATCACTCTCTCCGCCGCGATGGCGAGGAGTGGACATGGAAGTTTTCTCCCGAAGTGTTCCGGCGCAGCAACAAGCCCGACGAATGGCTGACAGTAGGCCAGAGGCTGGTCGATGCGCCCGGGCGCAAAGCGATTGTGTACGGCGAGAAAAGTCAGCTCTTTGATCGCGATTCCGCCCGCTATATCCGGGAACTGGGAGGGGGAAAGATACCAATTGTTGCAGTGCCCGATGCACGCCATCATCTCATGCTGGATCAGCCGCTCGCGTTCGTCGCTGCGCTACGGGCGGTACTGGCCTTTTGGAGCCTCTGAGATCCCCCATACTAAGAGGCTGGTTCCTGGTCAGAGGCCAGCGAGATGGGGGCAAAGGGCGTCCATATTCATCTTGTACTATATCCGAACTATTGTCGCCGTCGGCACGGCGAACGCTTCGTTGGTCTCGATGCCAGCTGGGGCAAAAGCTTTATCGGGAGCAACTCGCTTAGCACGCCAACCATTGCTGATCTTTAGCAAACGTTCACTCCGCGTGCGATCTGGATCGTGGCCCATGGGGTCAAAAGATAAGGCGCTTTACTAATATCACGCGGATGTATATGCCCATGGACGGGGATTGGGCTAATTCTCTCCCTCTCCTCTCCACAGACTAAGGGGCGACCCTCGAGGTCGCCCCATTTTGCAGTAAGCGGCGGAGCCAATTATCGTCGCACTGAAGAGATGGGAAGGGATGCTATATGACACTGAGAGCGATGGTGCTCGCCACTTCGGCCATCTTGGCTTGGCCGCAGATGGCTTTAGCGCAGGATTCCACAACTGATGAGGCGGAACCCCAAGGATCCGTAATCATCGTGACGGCCCAACGCCAATCTCAAAGTCTGCAAGAGGTGCCGATCGCGGTCAGTGCCTTCGATGCTACGGCTCTCGAAAGCCAGCAGATCGAGAACGCTGCTGACCTTCAATTGACGCTCCCGAACGTCTCATTTTCGAAGGGCAACTTCACCGGGTCGTCCTTCACCATCCGTGGTATCGGCGATCTTTGTGTTGGTGTGACGTGTGACGCAGCGACGGCTATCCATATCAATGGTTCCCCTCTTTTTGGTACCCGGCTGTTCGAAACAGAATATTTTGACCTTGAGCGAATTGAGGTCCTACGGGGGCCGCAGGGCACCCTCTTCGGCCGCAACGCTACCTCGGGTGTTGTCAACCTTGTGACAGCCAAGCCTGACCTCGGTTCTTTCGGCGCGGCCGGAGAGTTCGAGTATGGGAATTACAACAGCATCAAGGCCGAAGGGATGGTCAATGTCCCGATCGGCGATTCTATCGGCGTTCGGGTAGCCGGATTCTTTCTGAATCGCGACGGTTACACCACAAACCTTTTCGACAATTCGGATGTCGACGACCGAGACATGTACGCTGTTCGTGGTTCTCTTCGTTTTGAACCCGGTGCCGATACCACTCTCGACTTCATGGCATATTATTTCAGGGAAGATGACACCCGTTTACGTAATCAAAAGCAGGCCTGCCAGCGTGACCCGCTCGGCGTGCTGGGTTGTCTGAACAATCGCCGCGACTTTGACATCACCAATGCCAATTCCACAGTCGGCGCAACGCTCAGTTCGCAAGAGTTCTTCGCTATTCAGGGAATTCCCTCAGTACTGGGATTGGGAAGCCTGTACGGCCCCGATGCATTTGCAGGATTCGATAAGCCCGACGATGTGCGCACGGTAAACACGGCGTATACTCCATTCTATTTTGCCGATGAAGTGCAGCTACAGGCCCGTCTCGAGCAGCGCATCGGAGCTATGACACTGACTGCAACCGGTCTTTATCAGGACACCGAAGTCGATTCCCGGCAGGACTACTTTCTGGGCATTCAGGATCGTACCGGCTTTGCTACGGCCTTGAACGTGTTGTCCGGCTTCGCGGCCAACGGTTTGCCTACCGGCCTCCCCGCACCTGCACCGGCGTTCGTGCCAGGTTCGTCGGCGTATTTTACCCCGATTGTGGAGGCTCTCATCCCCAATGGCCCAGGGGGCTTATTGTGCACCTCCGATAACGATGATGGGAACAGGGGCGCGTTCGAAGGTAATGTATTGTGCGGCGAAACGCCGCTATCCTTCGACAGGTCTTCAGAGCAACGCGAATCCTGGAGCGGCGAAATCCTCCTTTCCAGTGATTTCGACGGAGCATTCAATTTCCTGCTCGGAGGGATCTATGCAAAGTCCAAGACTACCGACAACAGTTACTATGTAAACTCATTCGCGCTTGACTACGCCAGTGCCATTCTGGGATCGTTTGGTACTTTGGCAGGCGGTGCACCGCCATCCTACTTCGCAACATCCATGTACCGCAACAATTCTCTCGAGGCTAATCTTGAGAGCTTCGGTGTGTTCGGGGAGATCTACGTCGACCTGACCGAGCGTCTGACCTTCACCGGAGGTTTGCGGTATAACGACGACAAGAAAGACGTGACTGCGCGCACGACCTTGATTAGCTTCCTCAATCCTTACGCGAATGACGGGGAGCCGTTCGACAGCCCGATCACTCCCTTAACCGGTCCCTCTGGTCTTTTTGATGCCGATCCTGGTACGCCAGGTGAGCAGCTGACGCAATTTAGAGAAGTAGGTTTCGATGAAATAACCGGGCGTGCGGTGCTCGACTACGAAGTTACGCCTGACAATTCGATTTACGCATCTTATGCCAGGGGCTATAAATCCGGGGGTATCAACCCGCCCCTTTCGCCCGTTTTCGATGTGGCTGAAAGCTTCGGATCAGAAACCATCGACGCATTTGAAATCGGATCGAAAAATACCTTTGCGAATGGCGCAGTGCAATTAAACGCTACTGCATTCTACTATAAGTATAGCGGGTTGCAGCTTAGCCGCATCGTCGCCCGTACCTCAGTTAATGATACTATCGATGCCGATATCTGGGGTGTGGAACTAGAGTCCGTTATCCGGCCCGATCCCGATTGGCTTGTCAACTTGACGTTCAGTTATCTCAACGCGGAAGTTGCCGGCGACCAGTTCTTCTCCAATCCGCGCGACCCGGGTGGCGGCGATCCTGATGCCGTCATCATCAAGGATATCAGCAACGGTGCTAATTGTGCCGTAACCGGGCCAGCCCCCGGCGTGGCCGACGCATTCGTCGCCGGAGTGAACGCAGCTCTGGGTCTTCGTGGTCCCGAAGAATTTCCTAATGACGGCAATCTTGCGTCAAGCGGCGCATTCAGCATTTGCGATGTCTTGGCCGGAGCCGTTCCGGCGGGCAGCGGCCTTGCGGTATTAAGCCCTGGCGTAGAGGTCAACTTAAAAGGGAACAAGTTGCCGCAGGCCCCCGAAATGAAGGTTTCGATGGGTGTGCAGTACACCGCCACTTTCGACAATGGCATGACTCTGGTTCCTCGCGTGGACGTAGCGCTGACTGGTGAGCAATACGGCAATATCTTTAACGGCAGGGTCAACCGGATCGAGCCATTCGTGCAAGCCAACGCGATCGTGCAGTTGAACAGTGCGGATGAGCGTTGGTTCGTGCGCGGATTTGTTCAGAACATTTTCGACAGCAGCTCGGTGACAGGATTGTACTTGACCGACGCATCCTCGGGGAATTTTACCAATATCTACACTTTGGATCCTCGTAGATATGGTGTTGCTTTGGGGTTCAGTTTCTAACAGGTCCAGATCGTGTTGGCGGGGAGATCGGTGGTCCTCCCAACGACCCGAAAGGACAGTGCCAGCTAGTTCGTATTTCGACCCATGACTTTATAGCTTTTCCAGAGCGGCGTAATGCTCGATGACCGCCTCGTAAGCCTACCGACGAGGCGGTCATCGAACCGGCCAAATGCGAGCTGCACTCGAAATGCCTGTACGATCGCTCGTTGATGTCGCTACGAGATGCTCGCGGAAAGCTTAAGGCCTTACATAGAAACGACAATGAAGAGTCACCGAATAGTGCAATCGGGATATCCGATGGTGATACTGGCAAACGCACTCTGCGAAAGGCGGAAACATGCTGACCCCTATGATCCAAGATTGGGTCGCAGTGCACGAGGTGCTGACGCGTTAGGAAAAGTTGGAAGGGGCTGCGGGGCAGACTTCTGAGAAAACTTATCCTAACTCTGTTCAGGTTTCATAACTGATTTTCGATCGACCGGAGCTGGCTCAACCGACGTGCGATTGTCGCGAGACAATTCGACCCATCCCAACCCAAGCGACTTCTGGATCGCGATCCAGCCATTTGTCATGGCGGCGATCGCCCGATCGAGATTTGCTCTGGCCTGTTCGCGCTTGCGGATCGAAGTGTCGAGTTCGCCTTGCGAGATTACCCCCGCGGCGCGGCGTTGCTCGTTAAGCTCCGCAGCCGTGTCGGCCTGCCGACTGATCAGCGCCAGCGCGGCTACGTTGGCTCTTTGTTGCCCGAACCGAGCAAGCGATTGTTCGGCGTCGCGTAGTGCGCCCAGGACCACTTCAAGATAGCGCGCTTCGGCCTCGTCGCGCGCACTCTCGGCCTGATCGATCGATGCTGCCGTGCGGCCGGAATCAAGCAGGTTCCACTGCAGCCGCGGCAAAGCGATTGCCGATAAGTTGCCCGGGTCCAGGATGTCGTCGGGCTCCGATCCGCCCAAACCGAGAATCCCCATGAAGGAAATCTTGGGGAAGCGAGCAGCCTCTGCCACGCCAATGCGCGCATTCGCCGCGGCCAGCATGCGTTCGGCGGCTCGAACATCCGGCCGCCGCGCTATTAGCGCTGCGGGATCGCCCACCGCGACCCGTTCGGGGGGAAGCGGAATTTCGGCCTGAGCCGCCAGGAGCCCGTCGAGTGCGCCGGGCGCTTCGCCCGTCAGCACCGCGAGCGTGTCTTTGAATACATCGATGTCCGCTTGAGCTTCCGCGATCTGCGACTTGAGCAGTTCGAGCTCGGCGTTCGCGTTACCGACCGGGAACAGCGCGAGAGCGCCCTGTGTATAGCGCTGATAGGTCAATTCGAGAATTTGCTGCTGCAAGTCGCGCTCTCGCTGGACAAGCTCGAGCCGCCCTTGCGCTTCTCGCAGGCTCACATACGCCCGCGCGATTTCGGCGGCGAGCTGGACTTTCGCATCCTCGGCGTTCGCCACCGAGGCCGCAGCCTGAGCGTTAATGGCCTCGACACGCCGTGCCTGCCCCCCAGCGAAATCGATCTCCCAGTTTGCATTGAGCCCGACGTTGTAGACGCTGAGGCTGTCCTGCTCTTCGGTGTCTGCAGGAGCGCCGGGCGATCCCGGGGGCGGGCCGCTGCCGATATCTAGCCCTGGGATATTCGCCTGGACCGCAGTCGCCTGCGCAGCCACGGCGGGTAGCCGGTTGGCGCGCTCCTGGCGGAGAGAAGCCCTTGCCTGTTCGATGCGAGCGCGCGCCGCGGCCACGCCCGGATTGCCGACCAGCGCGCGCGCCTCCAGTTCATTGAGAACCGGATCGCCGAGCAGCGTCCACCAGTCGCCGGCAATCGGCGCAAACGGATCGATTTCGGGGCCGGCGCGTACGAACGCATTGCCTGCGGCGGTCGCAAGTTGCGGGGGACCGGCATAGTCGGGACCGGACATGCAACCCGCGAGGAGCGCCATGGGAGCGAGGAGGGTTAGGGTCTTGCGCATAGAGTTCTCAGTGCATCGAAAGGGATAAGTTCTTCGGGAGAGGCTTGAGGAACAGTACCAGCGGCACCGTGACCAGGGTAATCGCGCCCATGGCGAAAAAGACATCGTTGTAGGTCATCACGAACGCATCGCGCTGAATGATGCCGGAAAGCATCTCCAGCGCGGCCTGTGGGCTGCCCAGCGACGCCGTCATGCCGTCCAGGTATTCCTGTAGCCGGGGGCTGTTGGCGTTGAGGGTTTCTTCCATGCGTCGACTATGATGCCACAGGCGCTGATCCTGGAACGAGGCAAGCCCCGCGAGCGCGAACGAGCCCCCGAGGTTTCGCGCCGCGTTGAAGATCCCGGAAGCATCGCCGGCATCCTCCTTGGCAACCGAAGCTACCGTCGCCTGGTTGAGGAACATCATCGTGAGGATCATGCCGATGCCACGCAGGAACTGGCTTTCGGTGAACACTCCACCTCCCGATTCCGCTGTCAGATTTATGCTGACGAAACAGCTTAGCGCCATGATGAACATGCCCGCGCCGACCGCAATGCGGATGTGAATCCTGCGGATCATGAACGGGAGAACGGGCATCAACAGGAAAGCCGGAACGCCCATCCAGAAGATCACAAGTCCGGTCTGCAAGGCATTATAATCGGAAATTATCGCGAGAAATTGCGGGATCACGTAGGTCGAGCCATACATGACCATGCCAAGCGCCAGTGCCATCACCACGACGCTGGCAAACTGCCTGCTGAGCATCAGGCGCAATTTGAGCACGGGTTTGCGCGCGTAAAGCTGTCCGTAGGTCAGAAGTGCAAAACCCACGACCGTCATCAGTGTGAGCTGGACGATCAGCGTGGAATCGAACCACTCCTCACGGTGGCCTTCTTCCAGAACGATGGTCAGCCCACCCAACCCAAGGATCATACCAGCTATTCCCGCCCAATCAGCCTCGCGCAGGTAAACCCAGTCGGGCTTTTCATGGGGTAGCCCGATGAATAGTAAAGCAAGGAGCAACGCGCAGACGGGCACGTTGACGAAGAAGGCGTAGTGCCAGCTCAGGTTCTCGGTAAGCCAGCCCCCCACCAACGGGCCCATTACCGGCCCAAGAACCACGGTCATTCCGAAGAGCGCCATGCCAATCGGCTGTTGCGATGGAGGCAGTCGCTTTGCGACGATGGTCATGGCGGTTGGAATAAGCGCGCCGCCCATGAACCCTTGACCGGTGCGACCGATGATCATCGTCGTCAGATCGGTGGCAATGCCGCACAACACCGAAAAGGCCGTGAAGGCAGAAACCGCGACGATGAGCAGCGTGCGAAGGCCGAGCAGTCTTTCCAGCCACGCGCTCAGAGGAATGATGATGATCTCGGCAACAAGGAAGGCTGTCGCGATCCAGGTGCCTTCGGTTCCGGTCGCGCCGATTTCCCCCTGGATCGTCGGCAGCGCCGAATTGACGATCGAGATGTCAAGCGTTGCCAGCATCGCCCCCAGCGCACCGGCGGCTACGGCGATCCAGGCCGTAGCATCGGCCTTTTCGACCGGCGGCGAAACCGCTGCAGCGGCGCCTGCCATCGGTCAGTCTCCGGCCGCGTTGCGGATCGAATCGAGTTGGTCTCTAGCGGCGCGCGTATCGACACTCGCGACAACAGACATGCCCGGCACCAGCAGACGCAGGATCTCGGGCGAAGCCTGAATGGATATGCGCACCGGGACGCGCTGAACGATCTTGGTGAAATTACCCGTCGCGTTCTGTGGCGGAAGGATTGAGAATTCTGCCCCGGTACCCGGCGCGATGCTCTGCACTCTTCCTGATAGCTCGAGGTCCGGCAGCGCGTCGATTTCCAAGGTGACGGGTTGCCCCGGGCGGACAAGTCCGAGCTGCGTTTCCTTGAAATTTGCTGTCACGTAGAGGCGGTCGGTCGGTACGAGGCTCATAAGGCGTTGGCCAGGCTGGACAAATTGTCCAGGTCGGACCGTGAGGTCACCCACCCGCCCGGAAATACTGGCCTGGAGCGTGGTCGATGACAGGTTCAGACGGGCGGCCTCGAGTTGCGCACGAGCGGCGTTGGCTTGCGAATTGGCCTGGTCTATCTGCTCGCTAAGCGTGTTCTGTCGGCGCTGTGCCGCCGTGAGCGCGGCGCGCGCTGCCGCGACTTGAGCCTGCGCTTCTCTGGCCTGGGCCTCCAGCTGATCGAGCCTCTCGCGCGGCTCCGCTCCCGAAGCGGCAAGGGGGCGGTACCGGACAACCTGCTCAGCAGCGAGACCAGCCTGTGCAGATGCCGCTGCGAGCTGTGCACGGGCCTGGGCAATTGCCGCGTCCTGCTCTTGTTGCTGGGCGCGTACCGTATCTGCTCCGGCGAGCGACGCGGCGATCTGGGCTTCGACCTGGTTCGTTTGGGCACGATAATCTCGCACGTCCAGCTGGACAAGCGCATCGCCCGACGCGACCGTTTGATTCTCCGTCACTAATACGCGCTCGACGTAGCCCGCAATTTTGGGGGAGATGATGACGCTGTCGGCGGCAATATAAGCGTTGTCGGTGGACTGCTGGAATCTGCCGTACGTCTGATGATTGTAATACCAGTAGCTCCCGGCGAGCAGGACCAGAATGCCGGCGATCAGCAGACCCAGCCGGACCCGCGGACTGGACAACCCCGTCGGACGTGCGCCTTCATCGCTAGCCCCTGCTGTCTCGTCCGCCATGATTATTTCGCTCCTCGCCATCGTTTGAGCCGCTGCGCGAGCGATATAGCGGCCAAAACAAAATGCGAAAGTCCTTTACTATTTTTCTCCGATCGATAGGAATGTCTCATGCCAGAAGATGAGGGCACTCTCGCACTCGACAATGTCATCACCCACGATGATCGAGCGATCTTCATGATGGACCAGATCAGCCGCGCCGCGCGCAAGGCATTCGATGACCGAGCACAGCCGCTGAGCCTCAATCGTACGCAGTGGCGTGTGTTGGCGCAGTTGATCAGAGCTCCTGCCCTGAACCAGACGGACATCGCCAGGAGACTTGAAATCACATCCTCCAGCAGCGGCCTGGAAGACATGACGCCTTCGCGCTTGAGTGACCGGACGCGGCTTGCGCAAGTCATAGCAATATTCGGTCGCCACGGGCGGGGCGGCATCACGCCCGTGTTGGGACTAGGCCGATCTCAAAACCAAAACACATTCGACGCGCCCGGATGCCCCGCTCGTGGCGATTGCGCCAGGGGACGAACCTCGGTCATGTTCTATAGCGGACAACCGAATGGAGCATGCGGGACGCGAACTTTCATTGCACCGGCCCTCTGCCGGACGAACAAACCGCTGGCGGCGTGCTAGATGGAAACTAACGCAAACTTCTCCCTAGTGGCGTGGATCGTTGGCATTCTGATGCTTACGACCATCGCTTTCGCGATGTGGCTAATCGATCCCAGACCAAATCAGGAAACATATCAGATCAAGTTTGATCGCTCCGTGGAAGGCCTTCAGTCGGGATCGACTGTAACACTATCGGGAGTCCCTGTGGGACAGGTAACATCGGTCCGTCTGGCGGAAAATGAACCGGAAAACGTGGTCGTTGTTCTGACTCTCGATCCTTCTGCGGCGAAAGTCCACGGCCTTGAAGCGACAATCAGCACGGATCTGATAACTGGAGAGGCTGCGCTCGTGCTCGAGGGCCGACGGGGTCGTCAGGGCATTTACACCGACAAGTCAGGAAAAAAGATCATTCCCGCCGCGGACGAAACCGGACTATTGGGGAGGGATGCGACCGCCACTGTAGAGACCGTGGCAAATAGCATTCGCGCTCTGAACGAAGGACTGGAGCCAGAAAAGCAACGGGTGATCACCTCCGATCTTGTCCGGCTTCGAGTCACGACGGCCGCACTCGCATCGGACGCCGAAGGTTGGGACGAACGATTGGCCTCAACAAAAGGAAGATTGTTAGACTTAGGGCACAGGGTTGGTGGATGGGGAAATAATCTTCGAGATGCAGATCGGCGGATCTCAGGGCGGAGCGCTTCTGCTATCGCGCAACGACGCCTTCGCCAATTCAGGGAGGGCGTGCAGAACGCTGAAAACAAACTTTCCCAGATAAGGAGTGGCATTCCGGCGGTCGAAGATTCTTTGGTTGAAGGTGAAACGGACCTTCGCGAGCTTAGTCGCGAACTTGCTCCTCTCAGTGAAAAAATCGAAGATATTCAGGTTGAGGGAATTACATCAAATCCTCCCCTCCCAGACTATCGGCCAAAAAGAAGAGAAGCTGGAACGAATATCGATGATTTAAAGTAAACCGAACGGATGACTGCTTCCGGGCAGAGCGCGCAGCCCGTAGAATAGCGGAGATTGGAGCGCAAAGCGGATAACGACCTACTCCGCGGTCAAGTTTGAAATTGAAATTCCGAGTCCTAAAAAAGGCATCGAACCAATACATTAGAGGGATTTTGCGGGCCTTTTGCGGGCTTTTCAGCTTGACCGAAATATCTAAACATCAGAAATTAAACGGAAAAGAAGTTCGAATGTGATGCCTCTTCTGGGCACCATCTTTCGGAAACGAACGCAAAATAGCGATGTGAGCTTAGGCACCTAAGGCCGGGGTCATCTGAAGAAGGCTTCAGCAAGCTCGTTGTTCGGCGCTGCATTTTGCCGGTGCCACGTCCCGCCAAGCTGGCGCGGTGGGATCAGCTTCAGCTAATCGCATCGTGCTTGATTACCGGAAGTGTTGATTGACGTTCTGCGCAATTCTACCTTGCCTGACTTAAGTTAGTTGCTCCCGCTTTGACACCGGCCTGCCGGGCGGATAGCGAAGCGTGGAACAAACAGGGACTATCCGTGCGTACCGAATTATTCCTCAAAGGCAGGCTTCGACACGATCTCAGCGCGGATGAGAAGCGCGCTCTCGAGGATGCTGTCGTCGATGTCGTCAAACTCGATCCGCGCAAGACATTGGTTGAGCGGGGCGAGCGGATAGAGAATTCCTACTATATCATCGAAGGGACGATGCTCCGGCATATCGATGATCGCCGGGGCGAACGCCAGCTGGTCGGTTTGAACGTCACGGGCGATTTCGTCGACCTGCACGGTTTTCCCATGAAACGGCTCGATCACAATGTCGCATCGCTCGATACTGTAACCTTGGCTAAAGTGCCGCACACGGCGATCGCCCGGCTGGTCGAGCGTTTCCCGCATCTGGCCCGGGCGATGTGGTTTTCGACCTTGCTCGACGCGGCCATGCATCGGGAATGGATATTCCGTTTGGGGCGCCTCAATGCCGAGGGGCGGATCGCGCATCTGGTTTCGGAGATAATCGAGCGGCTCAAGTTCGTCGGGCGGTTTGATGGCACCAATCTGCCGGTTCCGCTGTTGCAGCGCGATTATGCAGAAGCGTGCGGTATAACCTCGGTCCACGCCAATCGCAGCTTCAGAAACCTTCGTGAACGCGGAATTCTCGATCCACAGGGCGATGGCAGGATTGTCATCCAAGACGAGGCGGCATTGAACAAGCTGGGCGAGTTCGATGGAGACTATCTGTATGGCGACGGCGACCTGGCGCTGGATACACTGGACGACCGTTAGACGCCAAACTGGCGGTAGAGGTCCGTTATTTCGCGGGCCATTCTGTCGGCCGAAAACCGTTGCTCGAACGTCTTGCGGATGATGGCAGGGTCAAGGTTGCGAATTTCCGGCAGACGATCGAGCGCCTCCTCAACCGAATTGACGATAATACCCGTTACCCCATCATCGACGATTTCGCGGACACTACCCTCATCCCATCCGATAACCGGAGTTCCGCATGCCATGGCTTCGATCATGACGAGGCCGAACGGTTCAGGCCAGTCGATCGGGAACATCAGGGCCAGTGCGTTCGACAGAAAACCTTGCTTCTGATCGTCCGTGACATTGCCCAGGTGCTGAATAGCGGCATCTAGATGCGGTTTAACGACGTCATCGAAGTATGTTGGATTGCCGGGGTCTACCGGCCCCGCAAGTTTTAGGGTCAGACCGCTCTGCCTGGCGAGCGCGATGGCGCGATCGGGACGTTTCTGGTCAGTCATTCGCCCGAGGAAGGCGAGGTAGTCAGTGCCGCTGCCTCCGAAGGCGTACCGGTCAAGCGGTATGCCGTGATGCACCACTCCTGCCAGGTTGGCGCGAGGCACGTCCAAGGCTTGCCGCCGCGAAATTGCAATGACCCGTTCCTTCGGGAAGCTTTGAAAATGTCGCACATGATCTGGTTCGTCTGCTCGCCAGTGAACCGTGCGAAATGTCGGAATTCCTAGCGCAGCACATACTCCGCTCGCATGAGCGGAGCCATGGAGGTGTACAACGTCGAACTGCGCAGCGCGCGTTACGAGATCGGCGAGTTGTTCCGCCTCCAATTCTGCCGGGAAGCCCGGCGTCAGTTTTCCATTTGTGTCGGAAGATGCGGAGGCTGAGCGATAGCTCCCGACTATTTCGACGTCCGTTAGCGTACTGTCGCGAGGCGCGAACACACTGACCTCATGCCCCGCTTTGGCCTGTGCCGTAGCAAGATCGGCGACGACACGCTCTGTCCCGCCATACGTCTTCGGCGGGATGGGATAAATCACGGGCGCGACATGAGCTATACGCATAGAACTAACATAGATTGCCTGCTATTTCAGGAACTTAGCATGTATAAGTGAATCCTACCCTTTGGAAAGGGTCTTCACATGTTCATTTGCCATGTTGCGCTCCAAGGGTGTCTCACTTTGCAGGATGTTCCCTATGGGCTGACGGCGGACACCGGCGGTCATATCAAATATCTGCTGGAGCTTGCTGACGCGAGCGCAAAAGATCCCTCCGTTCACCGCATCGATCTCGTGACGCGAGGGTTTGTGGATTCACGACTGGGCGAAAAATTTCGACCCGGTGAGAGCGAGCGTGATCACAAGGTGCGTCTCGTCCGGATTGCCGATGGCGAGGAAGCTTACCTTCCCAAGGAAGACCTGCGCCATCGCCATGGCGAGCTGTGCGATTCCTTCATCGCCTATCTTCGCGGTCTCCATAGGAAACCTGATCTCATCCACGCGCACTACGCCGACGCTGGCATTCTGGCTCGCCGCGCGAAGGAGGTGTTTGGCATTCCCTATGTTTTCACAGGACATTCTCTGGGAGCGGTCAAACGAGAGGCCAACGGCCGAACCAATGACGAGCTGGAACGGCGAATAGCTATTGAAGAAAGGGCGCTGGAAGCCGCCGACGCCGTGATTGCGAGTTCGCGCGACGAGGCTGAAGCCCAGTATGCGCATTACCGTTCGATCCCTGCGGGACGGATCCGGGTCATTCCCCCTGGCTGCGAATTGGAACGCTTCGAAGGAGCGGCACCAAATGCGAAGGTGCAGCAAGAGGTTGAGCGCTTTTTACGAGATCCGAAAAAGCCCATAATTCTGGCCATCGCCCGTCCGGTCCGAAAGAAAAATCTGATTGGGCTTGTCGAAGCATATGCGTCCAACCCGTCTCTTCAAGACCGTGCGAACTTGGTTATCGTTGCCGGTTGCCGGAGCAGGATTACCGATCTCGAGCCTGAATGTCGGTCGATCTGCGAGGAGCTTATCCGCGCGGTCGATTCGCACGATCTGTACGGGAAGGTTGCCTATCCCAAATCGCACGAGCCCGAAGACATCCCGGCCTATTATGCTCTTGCCCGGGAGAGTGGCGGCGTTTTCGTAAACCCAGCACTGAATGAGCCATTTGGTCTGACCCTACTCGAAGCGGCTGCTGCGCGTCTGCCGGTAGTTGCTACCGATAGTGGAGGCCCCAACGATATCGTGGAGCGCTGCAAGAACGGTCTTCTGGTTTGTCCCAAGGATCCAGCGGCGATTGCTAGTGCCTGTCTTGAGATTATCTCCAATCGACGCGAATGGATTCGATACGCATCGGCGGGCGGCGATGCAGTCGCTGCCTACGACTGGGAAGCTCATACGGACATCTATCACAAGCTGATCCGCGAGCTGTTAAAGCCTCAGAAGCCGAGCAGCGAGCATCGACGGCTTCTTGTCTGCGACATCGACAATACCCTGCTGGGTGATCGGGCGGCGCTGCGCGAATTTCTCGACTGGCAAACCCAGAACTCATCCAAGATCGCGTTGGGGATTGCTACCGGGCGCAGCTTTCACAGCGCTCAGGCCATACTTGCGGCAGAAGGAGTTCCCACGCCGAACGTCATCATCAGCAGCGTGGGCAGCCAAATTCATTGGTATGATCCCGCGACGCGAAGCTATGCGGAGGACGGCGCATGGGCAAAGTACGTGGCGAGGGATTGGCGAGGTGAAGCAATAGAATGCTTGGCCAGAGACCTCGGCCTTCGCCCTCAGGCGCCTCTCGAACAGCGCAAGGGCAAGGCGAGTTACTTCCTCGACGATCACGATCCGGAAGAAATCCGCCGAACCATGCACGACGCCGGTTTGGATATCGAGATCGTCGCCAGTCATGGCCGATATCTGGATATCCTGGCCAGAGGCGTGGGCAAACACGCCGCCGTTCTGCATGTTGCGGATGCGCTAGGCATGACGCAATCGCAAGTAGTCGTGGCAGGCGACAGCGGGAACGACCGGGCCATGCTCCGCGCATGTCCTCATCCCATCATTGTCGGCAACTGGAGTGACGGCCTGGGCGATGATCCCGCGCTCTCCCATGCCTATATGGCATCTGCTACCCACGCTGGGGGAGTGCTCGAGGGGGTCCGCCACTACAGCGAGGCCGGGCACTGGCAATGACGTACCGCTCGGTATCTGTGCTTACGCTGGTGCGGGGTCGCCAAGTGCATCTGGATCATCTGATTGCCGGGCTATGCGCGCAGGCGAGAATGCCGGACGAACTGATCGTCGCTTTCATGCAGGACGTAGCACCTCGAGTTCCTCCAGACTGTCCTTTCCCTATTCGTCTGCTGCAAATCGATGGCGATGCCCTCCCGCTAGCCAAAGCGCGAAACCACGCTGCCGATCAGGCGGAAGGAGAAATTCTGGCGTTTCTAGATGTCGACTGCATCCCTGATCGAAACTTTGTGAAACGCGCGATCGAAGCCGTCGACCAACTTCCCGATGGCGTCTTTTTGCCCGAGGTCCGCTACCTTCCAGGCAATCCGGACGGCTGGCTGGACCACACGCAGCGCACGCCTGATGTCACCAAACTCGAATGGGCAGGCAAGCGCCACCCGGCGAAGCCCGACCTTTCCATGTGCGCGACCAGGGCCATTCAGGACTTTGGTGAAATCTGGGGTCTTGCCTTCATCCTTACAGGAAAGACGTGGGACAGCGCAGGAGGCATGGATGAACGATACGTCGGCTATGGCGCGGAGGAAACGGATTTCGGTCGCCGCCTCGAAAGAGCCGGAGCCGAACTTTACTGGCTGGGAGGCACGGTATGTTACCACCAGCATCACACAATCAACAAACCGCCTCTCCAGCATTTCGAGAGCATTGTCCGCAATGCGACGCTTTTCCACGATTGCTGGCATGAGTGGTGCATGGATTACTGGCTGGACGATTTCGCACGTCGCGGATTGATAGAGCGTGATGCGGATAAGCTGACCGTGATCCGCCATCCAACAGCGTCAGAGATTGCCAAGACAACGCAGGGTCCGGAAATCCGTTTCAGTTAGCCCATAAACGGCGCGCTTCGCTTTCCAGCCATTGCGCCGCCTTCTGCGCAGCCTCCTCGTCGTGAAGGGTCGCGAGCCTCGAAACATCCAGCCCGTCCGTGTCTGCGAGCGCACGTTGCCAGTGTGGTATCGAAGCTGGCCAGGTGTTGAGGTGGATGGCGGCACCTACTCGGGCCAACTCGGCAGCCTTGTCCTGTTGTTCATCGAAGTATCGCCACTCTGGAATGCAGAGGAAAGGCTTGGCCGCTCTCGCGATCTCATGGACCGTATTGTCGCCGGCCGATGCAACGACCCGGTCTGCCGCACACAGAAACTCCGTCAGATTATCGATCCATCCGAGTTCGCGCAGGTTGCCGAAATCCGTTTCATGTCCTTCGCGGTGGACGGGGCCTGCAACGAGCCATAGACCTTCGGGTTCTGCCCGGGCAGCCACGGTTAACGGAGCGTAGGGAGTACCCGATCCACCGCCGCCTGCGATCACCAACGTAATGGGCTTGTCGAGCGGCAGGTCCAGCCGTTTGCGGGCTTCGTCTCGCGTGAGGATTGGATCTTTCGTGGTGCAGAGGCCGCCAGTGTAAAAGGTGCGCGAGCGAGCCCAGTCAGGGTAGCTATCCTGTTCGATGGCGTCGTCGAACGGCGCGAGCATGCCCACACAGGCTTCGTATCCCGCGAGATGACCAATGTCTGACCGATCGCCATGCATGCGGATCGTGACGGCTGGTATGCTCATGATGCGCGAAAGAAGTGCGATTTCCGCGGACACATCGATGACGAAAAGGGCCGGATCGATGGCGCGTAAGGTTTGGGCGATAATGCCCATATGATCGCGCATCTCGTCTACGCCTAGTGGAACGCAATGCAGAACGGATGGTGTCGCCTGGTCGTGCAAGGCTTTGGGTCGCGATGGCGCGCCGATCATGTCCGGGAGCCGGACGAGCTCAGCCTCGCGAGGTAGGCTTTCAAACTGCCCCGGTTGCGCAGTCAAAATGGTGATAGGTCTTTCGGGAGGAATGTGTTTGGAAATCGCCATTATCCGGTTTGCGTGGCCCCGGCCCTGATGATGGGCGAAGAAGGCAATCGGTTTCTGGTTCAAGGGGTATCACCCTCCGGGGCAGCAAGACTGTCGGCGCCAGCTATCGAGTCCCTGCTACGACCTAGCGACCAGTTCTCCGCGACCCGCACCTTCGGGTTGGGTGCACACCAGATTTCGCCGCCCTCATCCAGCGCAGTCACCCATATCAGATTATGCTCCGCGCCATAATCGATCACTGCGAAAGCCAGCCCCGCGCCTTTGCCGATCACATGAACCGGAAGGGGCGTCTGCAATTGCGTGAACATTCAAGCAGTACCCTTTGCTGTAACGACAGGGGTTCTCACGAACCTAGCGTATGATGCCGCGCTTACTGGTTCAAAACACGGATTGCGTCGATAGTAGCGACTGAGCGAATATCGCCTCCATCGGGTTCCTTCACACAACAAAGATCATGTGGAATTATCATGAGAACACCGAGACATACGTCTCGATGAGGAGCGCAACTTATGTTGTGCGCACGGCGGCGGCCGACGTGGCACTGAAGGCGTATGACGAAATCGAGCGACACCGCCGAGCTTGCCGGAGAGCGTACCGATCTGGCTGAGGACCGCACCGTGCTAGCGAATGAAAGAACATTTGCGGGCTGGATGCGAACAGGTCTTGCAGCGGTTGGCATCGGCTTGGGGTTCAATGCCTTGTTTGGAAAGATGGAACCGTCTTGGTTGCCCAAGGCAATAGCATCCTGCTTCATCCTGTCTGGGATGGTGATATTCTACCTCGCGGAGCGTAATTCCTGCAGCGTTCTCGAGCGGCTGGACGCTCATTCTGTCCAGCCCCTGAGGCGGATGAACCTGCGGCTGGTCGCGAGTCTGATGGGAACCGGCTCGGTCGTTTTGCTGGGAGGTATGTGGTTCCTGTTGTGAATTGTCCGGGGATTTTGACGCACTCCCCCGTTGATCTCACAACGTCGGTAGTATCGAGAACGCTTACGCTTTTACGAGCACGAAGGAGATGTTGTCGCGCCCGTCTCGCTCGAGTGCATTCCTGAGCAATCGATCAGCCATGGCATCGATCGGCTCCTCGTTGCGAAGATCGTCACTAACAAACGAGCGGGAAAGGCCGTCAGAGCACAAAAGCAACAGGTCGCCCGCACACACTTCGATTTCCCGCACGTCGAGATCTATACTGCTGGCAATGCCGAGCGCACGGGTGATGACATTGGCCCGAGGGTGTCCTGCCGCTTCGTCAGCGGCTAATTCGCCCACTTCGACCAGTTCCTGTACAAGGCTATGGTCTCGGGTGAGAAGGTCCACTTTCCCGTCTCTCAAACGATAGGCGCGACTGTCGCCGGCCCACCAGATGCGCGCGCAGTCATCAAATATTTTCAGTGCGACGATTGTCGTCCCGCTTTTTCCGCCAGCCTGTTCAAGGATCGAGCCATTCGCCGCTTCGATGGCAGCGCGAATGGCCGCCGGTTCCTGTACCTGCGGCAAACCTCCAAGATGGGCAATGACGGTCTCTGCAGCGAGACTGCCGTTCACATGACCGCCCATGCCGTCGGCGATTGCCCATAACCGGGAATTCGGACGATCAAGGATGCGGTCCTCGTTAAGAGTGCGGAACCGACCGACATGGCTACGGCTTACGGATTGAATATCCGACGAAGCCAGCGGACCGCTCTCTTTCCGATGCCGGAAGAACCTGCTCAGTCGCATTTATCAGCAACCGTTTCCGCTTCGTCGTAGGCCACCACAAAGGCGCGGTCGAGCGCGCCCGGCACACCGTCCGCAATCTCGGAACAAAGTTCGGCATGACGCTCACGTAGTTGTGCCAAGGCTGACTGAGAGCGCGTCTGAAGCAACGTCTTGCGCCGAGAACCCGACCCGTCCAGTCGATCCGGGTTCAAATGATTGATCGCTGCGCGCAGGCTCCCGCGCATGCCTGCAAAGGTAGCGACGAGATGCCGTTTGACGTCGCGAAACGAAGCTTGGAGCGCTGTAGGACCGGACATGAAGCCGGTTGATTCTGCAAGCAGGAGGTCGACGGCGAGCCTTTGGGACGGTGCCCATTTGAAAGGATTGTTGTCCTGGCCCGACATGGTTGTCCGGTTGAGGCTGTATCTTTGCCGCGCGGCATTGCGTTCGGACATAAGATCGCCAATTCCAAGGACCATCTGGCGGTAAAGAGCGCCCGCGCGGCGCATGATCTCATCGGGGTCTTCGCTGGACAACAGCGACGCATCGAGTTGGGCCCCCTGACAGAAAGCTTCCAGAAGCGTTCCGCTGGCAGGTGTCGATTGATTTGTCGGTTCGTCCCATTCGCTGGGAACGTCGGTCGATGTGCCAAGCGGAGGAGTAAGAACCATCGTGCGATCTGCTGCGCCGGAAGGCGATGCGGCAAGGGGCGCAGGAGCGATGACGATGCGGAACCGTCCCAGCCTCAATGTTGCCGGCAGAGAGAGCACGAATTCGGCGTCGTCCGGATAACGGGCGCCGCTGAAGTCGTCATAAACGCCGTTCGCTCCGCTGACATGGAGCGACAGGCCATTGTCCGAGATCCGAAGTTCGCAATGATTGCGTGACACTTCGCAATTGGGGTCTGCAATGCTCCAGTCGGCAGCAGCGTCGCGTCCGATAGTGAGGTTCCCCGTAGCAAACAGCCGTGCGTCGATCGGCTGGACTGCGTCGTCGATATCGAACAGTTGAAGCATGTACATTGCGATGCTCCTACGCCGCGATCCGGGTAGCAAGAACCGCGGTATCGGCCGGTTTCGGGGTGCTGGCACTGCGCACCTCAGCGGTGGATGCTGCGCGGTTGAAGGCATCGAAAGCCTCGCCCACCTCGTCCCGGCGCTGATGTGAAATGCGGGTGGTGAGATCGCCCGCCGTCATTTCGTCCAGCGCCTTTCGCAGGCGACGCAGTGGACGCGCTACAAACGCGCCGCTTAGATATCCAATGAGCAGGACTACGGCCATGACAGCGGCCGAAAGCCCTGCAAACAGAGCTTTCGATGTAGAAAGGGCCGCATTGAGCGCGTCGCGTTTCAGCACCAGATCTACTGTTCCGAACCGGACCCCGGCATAGTTCACCGGATGAACAAAACGCATGCCACCGCCATCCGCGTCGGACACATTCGTGACGCGTCGATCCGGCTGTTCCAGGATCGCGTCCTCGGCGTCATGACTCTGGTAGCGCCTGCCGATGAGTTGCGGGTTGCTGGACGCCCGGATCGTGCCATCTGCGTCGGCGACCACAATCCCGCGCATGGCGTCGTCTTGCGCGGCAGTGGTGACGAACGCCTGAAGAGCCGTCCAGTCCTGTTGCGCAGACGGCATTCCGGCGTTCTCTGCAATCGTGACGGCCGCATTGCCGGTAATGAAGGCAGCAATGCTGTTTCCGGTCGCGGCCGCCATCGTTTCGAGTGCTTGCTGCTGGCGGTGGAGAATGACGCTGACGCAAGCCGCCAAGGCGAGGGCCGTGACCAGAAAAAGCGCGATTGGAACTTTGAACCGCAAAGAAAGGCCTCGCGAAACTGCGCCTCCCTCGCGTGCGTCGTTCACTTCGCGTTCGAGCACTTGGGCGAGGGCAGTGCCATCCGCATAACGTTGCTCGGGTTTTTTCGCGAGAAGTCTGTCTATGATCGCGCGAAATCCAGGTGGGCAATCAGTGGTGACCTCTCCGATCGGCGTGACTTTGCCCTGAGCAATCTGGATTGCGAGCACTGCCAGTTCTCCGCCGGGGAAAGCTGGTTTTCCGGTCGTCATTTCGTAGAAAACCGCCCCGAGCGAAAAGAGGTCGGAACGGGCGTCCACCGGCAGACCGAGCGCCTGTTCGGGGCTCATGTAGCGCGGTGTGCCGACAAGCTGGCCCACCTGCGTCCTCTCAAGCGCGGAAGGATCGGCATCGCCCATTCTCGCTACCCCGAAGTCGAGCAGTTTCACGGTCTTCCCGTCTTCGGAGATCAAAATGTTGGATGGCTTCACGTCGCGATGCACGATCCCCATGCTATGCGCATAGCCGAGAGCCTGGGCGAGTTGCAGAGCTAGATGGAGCGTTCTTTCATGCGGAATCCTGCCATTGGCCGCAATCCAACGGTCGAGCGGGCGTCCGTCCACCAACTCCATCGCGATGTACGCAATTCCGTCGGCCTCGCCCACGTCATAGATCGTCGCGATGTTGGCGTGGCTCAGGGCACCTGCGGCCCGCGCTTCGCGCAGGAAACGACTACCAATGTCTGCATTGCTGGCGAATTCGGGTTTGAGAACCTTGATGGCAACCGTACGACCGATTTCCGGATCGTGTGCACGGTAAACGTCCGCCATGGCGCCTTCGCCAAGCTTGCCCTCTATCCGGTAACGGTCGAGCCGTTCGATCATACTGTGCGCGTCCCTTCCAGCTCGATAGTCCAATCGGCAGGTGACGCGGCATTAAAGTAAAAGTCTTATCAACCAATTACTGTCGTGCCCTGACAGTTGCGGCAATCTGTTCCGCCCGGCGCAGATCAGCTGCAATCGCTTTGTTGTCTGGATCGAGCGCAGCTGCGCGGCGGAGCAGCGCAACCGCTTGTTTCACATTGCCCTGATTGAGGGCAACAAGCCCCGCGGAGCGCGCACGACGGACAGCAGCATGATCGACAGTCTTGCGTGGCGCAGGGGCGGCTGCCGGCTTAGCTGGCTTTGCCACTTCCGTTTTTGGGCGGGCAGGTGCGGCTTTTTCCGCCTTTGGTGTCGATCGAGGGGCGCTCGCTGCATTGGGTGACTGTCCGGGTATCAGAAGTTCGCGCCCGACTTCCAATGCGTCCGGCACATCGATGCCGTTATATTTCGCCAGCTGATAGGACTTGAGGCGGTTGCCAAGGAAGCGTTCAGCCAATTCCGTCATCGTTTCGCCAGATCGGACGGTGTAGCTGAAGTTTTTCGGTCCCAGATCGGTTCGGGCGTCACCTTCGATCCCCTGTAGAAGGACTTGCAGGGAAGGGTTCATCGGATCCCGGTCCAAACCTTTCCGGAGTCGTTTCTCCGCGGATCGAACCTCTCCCCGGTCAAGCAAAGCTGCAATTTCTTCGACCTCATCAGGATCGACCTGCTGTATGGCCGAAGCGGGCACTATGCTCTTTGGTCCGGACGAGCATGCGCTCAGCACCAGAACACCAAGCAGGCCCATTCCTATGTTCACGCTCCGCAAAAGGGTCGTCATGCCCGCATCCTCTCAGAAATCAGTTGTGTGTCCGGCTGCAACAATTTGTTGAGCGTCTGTTCGTCTTTGACAAAAGTCAGGAAGTCCTCGCCCGAAAGCGGCCGGGCGAAATAGAAACCTTGGAAGAAACGACATCCATGATCGCGCAGCCATAGAAATTCTTCGGCTGTTTCGACGCCTTCAGCCAAGACGTTAATGCCAAGCCCCCGGCCAAGCGTAAGAATGCTGGAACAGATCGCCTGGCTTTCGCGTCGGGCATGAACGTCAGTTACGAATGCCCGGTCGATCTTTATCTTGTCGAAGGTGATGGCATTGAGCGCCGCGAAACTGGAATAACCGGTGCCGAAATCGTCGATTGCGATCCGGATGCCCCGCGACCGCAGAGCGTCGCTAAGGCGCGCGGCGCAGTCGCCTTCGGCAAGGGCAACAGTTTCAGTCAGTTCGATCTCCAGAGCTTCCCCACCGAGATCATGTCGTGCCAGTGTCCGTTCGATCAGGAGCGGCAGGTCTGCGCCATCTAACTGTCTACCGGACACGTTGACCGCAACACGCAAATCATGTCCACCGTCGCGCCATTGGCGTGCCTCTCGCGCCGCCCGGTTAAGAGCCCAAAGGCCAATTTCAGGCGACAGATCGGAAGCTTCCATGATCGGAATAAAGCGGGTCGGCGGGATCAGTCCTCGCGTGGGATGGTGCCAACGGAGCAATGCCTCTGCCCCCGACACCCGCCCTGTCGACGCGTCTATCAGAGGCTGAAACTGCATGCGCAGTTCGTCCCGTCCGACAGCCTGACGCAGATCCTGTTCTATCTGGAAGCGCTCGCGCGACTGGATCACCGGATCGATGCTCGATACGATCTCCCGCACGTCGGTGATCAGTGGAACCGAGAATGATGAAAGGGTTTGCGACAGCAAGGCTTCGGGAGCTCCGCTGTCGGACGTGAACTCTCCGGTACGGAATGCGATTTCGGGAAAAATTTCTCTTTCGCCGTCACACCAGCGATCGCCCAATGAGTAGGCGAGTGCTTCCACCTCGGTAGTCGCCGCCGCCAACTCCATGTCCGGGCCAATCCAGATAGCCAAATGGGAGCGATCAAGCTGTGCGACGAGCTGATCTCTTGGCACCATTGCCGTCAAACGCTCGACCATGATCAGCAACAAGCGCTCTGCCGATTCCGGGTCGAAGGCGCACAAGCGATCGTAGTCTTTCAACGCCAGGATGCCGAGTGTACCCTTTCGATCGCTCTTCATCCGCGCAATCAAGGGTTCGCGCGTCGGCAAACCCGAAATCGCGTGAGATTGCGCACGCGGCGCTGAGCTTTGGAGCGCCTGCTCCATTGCCACGATTATTTGTGACGCCCGGGTCAGAAATCCGCCGGTATGCTTTACTCCGATCAGTCCTTCAGCGCGCTCTATGGCGCCGTGCAGTTGGATGAGTTGCGGCCTGAGCCAAACGGCCAGCGCTATGCCCACCATGCCGGCGACAGCGAGAGTGATGAGGATTGCGACCATTGCTTGGGCGAGGCTTCTCGAGGCGTGGTTAAGTGGAACTGAAGCATCGCGTTAGTATGGAAAGATTGAGAAAAGCTTGAAAAATCCAACCTTTGCCTAGTGCGCGCCGGTGAGAATGCTGGGTGCTTTGTGCTGGCTGGACAAGGAGGTCGAAGTTTCACCTGCCGCAACAGACGCCGCGCATCGCGACCTGCCATCGCGGCTTATTCCGATGTGCGCTGGGGCAATCGCGCCGTGCTTAAGATGGCAGTGCCATTTGATCTCTTGACGATCGTCCGTATGATGCCAGCATCCTTACCCACTGTTCGCCGAACCTTGGGACAGCCAAGTCAGCGAGAGAACCATGTCATCCGATGACCCCAAGGGGATAGCCCCGCCATTGGTCGAACTGCCGATCAGCACGGCCGATCGCGGCTTTTACCATGGCTTCAGCCGTCAGGTGACAATCCCAGCGAAGATCATAGTCACGCTCATCATCCTGTGGGCGATCTTCTTCCCAGTCAGCGCCAACGAGACCCTGTCGGCGGCCAATTCGACGATCATATCGTCCTTCGCCGGCTGGTATGTCTATCTTGTGGCGGCGCTCATAGCGATCTGTGCCATCCTGGCAATTTTCCCGCAAACCGGCAGCCTCAGGATAGGATATGCCGGAGAAAAGCCTGAGTTCTCACGTCTTTCGTGGTTTGCCATGCTATTCGGTGCGGGCATCGGTATCGGGCTGCTCACTTATTCGACGGGTGAGCCCCTCTCCCATTTTTCCGAAAATCCGGATATCATCCGCGGCGCGGTCCAGGCGCAATCCTGGGACGCGGTGCGGCCAGCATTTGTCTATACCTTCCTCCACTGGGGTTTCGCAGCCTGGGGAACCTATGCCCTGGTGGGGCTGGCGATCGGCTACGTAGCGTACAGGCGCGATCTTCCGCTGACGATCCGGTCCGCTCTGGTTCCTTTATTCGGAAAGACCATGTCCGGATTTGGCGGCCACGTGGTCGATGTCGTCGCGGTCGTGGCAACCATACTCGGCGTTGCAGTGACCATGGGCCTCGGCGTTGAACAATTCGTTGTCGGTCTTTCACGCGTCGGCCTGGGTGATTGGCTGCTCAACCCGGATGGGTCCTCTTCCCTGCCTGCCATTGCACTTGCCCTGGCCATTCTGGTTGGTGCCTCTACCCTCAGTGCGCTGTCGGGCGTGGGGAAGGGTATCAAGTGGCTTTCCAACCTCAATCTTGGCCTGTCCTTTCTGCTGCTCTTGCTGTTTGCGATCATGGGCGCCGGCCTATTCGCCCTGAAACTGCTGGGCCAGGGAATCGCGGATTATATCGGGCATTTCATTCCCCTGTCGCTCACCCTGTTTTCCGATGAGAGCCCCGTAGGAGAGCAATTGGTAGCGTGGCAGTTGGACTGGTCGGTGTTCTACTGGGCGTGGTGGATCGCGTTCTCCCCTTTTGTCGGCATGTTCATCGCCCGCATTTCAAGAGGGCGGACGATCCGCGAGTATATCTTCGGCGTGGTTCTCGTCCCATCTTTGGTATGCTTCATCTGGATGACATTGCTTGGCGGCACCGCGATCGCCCTTGAACTCAATGGAAGTGCAGGTGGCACCATTGTGAATGCCACGATGGCCGACCAGCTTTATGCGACCTTAGCCGTCATCCTAGATCCTGGAACGGCGTTTGCCGTCTCGGGCATGATCGTGGTGCTTTTGATGACTTATCTGGTGACCTCCACCGACAGCGCGATCCTGATCGTAAATACGATCAACGGAGCAGGCGACACGGAAGGCGAACATCGAAAGCACATCCTGTTCTGGGGGGCCGCTCTCGCCGCAGTAGTCGGCAGCATGCTGGTTCTTGGGGGAATCGAGGCGATCCGGATCACGATGATCATTGGCGCACTCCCATTCTCGTTCGTCGTCGCCTTGATGGCGATTTCGATCGTGAAGGCGATCTGTTACGACTTGATCCGTAAACATCAGGGCGTGCCCACGACGGCGGTCGGGGTCGCAGCGGACAAGAAGTGATCAACAGCACAACTAAGTGACCGGCACTGCCGGGTGGCGGGATTAATTGTTGCATTGCAGCAACAGCCATCGGCCAATCCCGGGAAATAGGGGCACTTCGGTGGCCGAACGGGACCAGCTTCCGTAGGTCGCCCCCACACAACATCCATCATCGTCGATACCTGGCCGACTTGTCGCGCCGGTTGATCGACTTCACGCATGACATCTTCAAGGGGGCCATTATCCTATTTAAAACCGCACAAGGCATATCATTCGGTGCGCTTGCGATTGCACTTCTTTCACCCACACATGCGCACGCGCAGAGTTCCACTACTTCGAGAACCGCCACGCAGCCCGAGAGCCGGACCGGCGCTCAGAGGCAGCCGCGCCAAGGCGGCGTCACAACCATCGTTGTCACCGCCCAGCGTCGCAGCGAAGATCTGCAGGACGTACCGGTTTCGGTTCAAGCCCTGGGTCAGGAACAGCTCGACCAGTTGAACATCGCGACCTTCGACGATTATCTGCAGCAATTGCCCACCGTGACCGCTGGCGGTGGCAGTCCCGGCCAGAGCACGATCTATATTCGCGGACTTGCGTCGACCACGCCAAACCTCACAACGGCGGGCGTCGCGGGTCTTGCTCCTAACGTTTCGCTTTATCTAGACGAGCAACCGCTGGCACAGCCGGGTCGTAATCTCGACGTCTATGCCGCCGACCTCGAACGGATCGAAGTTCTTTCCGGGCCTCAGGGCACCTTGTTCGGAGCGAGTTCGCAGGCTGGTGTCGTGCGGCTCATCACCAACAAGCCCGATCTGTCGGGCTTTGACACCAGGGTCAGTGTCGGCACGTCCTTCACCAAGGGAGGCGAGGCGAGCTACAAGGCCGAAGCCATGCTCAATGTGCCGGTGACCGACAATCTCGCCGTGCGCGGCGTCGTATATCTCGATGATCAGGGCGGCTACATCGACAATGTCGCAGGCACCCGCGACGCAAGCGAAAGCGCGCGCTTCCGCCCAGCCGGAACGGTGCGCGACAACGGTGTGCCCGTGGCACCCAATCGCGCCGGCTTTCAATCGGGCGATGACCTGTCGGGCGTTAACTTCATCGAGGCGAATAACGCCGGGCTGGTCGAGAATGACTTCAACGACACCCAATATTCAGGCTTCCGCGTCTCGGCCCTTTACGAGGTATCGCCGGACTGGCGGATCACCGTAGCGCACAGCCGCCAAAGTCTGGAGAGCGACGGAGTATTCTTCGCCGATCCGGAACTCGATCTCGATGATCTTGAGATCCAGCGCTTTGAAGACGACCGGCTGGAGGACGATTTCTCCAACACCGCCTGGAGCGTCGAGGGCCGTCTGGGCATGCTCGATGTGATTTACAACGGTGCCTACACGGAACGCGAAACCGAGCAGCGGATCGACTATTCGGATTATCTTTTCGCCGGCCAGTATCTTCCATATTACATCTGCGACGGGTCGGTCAGCTATCCCGGCGATGCGGCACCAAGCGGGACATGTCAGGCGCCCAACCTCTATGTCACCTCGGATAGCAATCTTCAGGTGTTTACGCAGGAATTGCGGCTAAGCACGCCGGAGGAAAATCGCTTCCGCGTGACCGCAGGGGGGTTCTATTCCGACCTCGTGCTCAAGGAGCGCAACGACTATACCTATCCGGGTAGCGAACTGGCCCAGCCGTTCGGCGGGTTTGCGCCGAACTTCCCTTTCCCTGGAGCCTATGCCAGCGATGCCGGGCCGTTTCCGTATGGCGTCATCTTCCGTAACGACGTGAAGCGGACCGATCAGCAGTTCGGCATTTTCGGGGAAGCAACCTTCGACCTTGTTCCCGATTTGCTGTCGATCACCGGCGGCGCTCGGTATTACAATGTCGAGGTCGATTTCGAAGGCACAGCCAACAGTTCCTTCTGCAATGCGGGCGCTGCGCAGGATGCGAACGCCTTTGGCACCAACCTGTCGGATCTCTATGATGGCGATGGGCAATATACCTTCATCGGGTCGTGCGATGCCGATCTGCGTCAGACCTTCGGACGCGATGATAGCCTTGAGGACATACAGGCAGCAGGACTTACTGCTGCTCAGGCACAACAGGTGTTCAATGCGATCCGAGCGCCCGACAAGGCGAAGACCGAGGGCGTGATCTTCAAGGCGACTGTCAATTTCACCCCGACGGAAGATCTGCTGTTCTATGCGACCTATTCGGAAGGCTTCCGTCCCGGCCTGCTCAATCGTCCCGGCGGAGCGCAAGGACCCGACGGCTTCACAGTTCCGTTCGAGCTGGAATCGGACGAGGTGAAGAACTACGAGATCGGCGCGAAAACCGAACTGTTCGATCGTCAGCTGCGTATCAACGGCAGCCTGTTCTACGTCGACATCAGCAATCTGCAGACGACCATCTTCGATCCCAGCATCACCAATCTGTTCTTTTCGGACAATGCGGCGAATGCAGAGATCAAGGGTTTCGAAGCCGATTTCACCTTCGCGCCTTATGCAGCGCCCGGTCTGACGCTTTCGGGTGCGGTGTCATTGCTCGATACCGAGATTACCGAGGTCCTGACCCCGACGGACGACGTGCAGGTTGGATCCGATCTTGCCTATGCCCCATCCTTTCAGGGTAATCTGCGGGTGCGCTATGAGTGGGATCTGACCGACGAACTGGGCGCGTTTATCCAGCCGTCCATTTCGCATTCAGCCTCAAAGTTCACCGACATTATCTCCATCAATCGGTTGGAGCTCGACAGCTACACCGTGGTCGATCTGTCGGCGGGCGTATCCTACGATCAGTGGCGGTTCGAGGTTTACGGGGCGAACCTCTTCGACGAGCGGGCTCAAATTGCGGGCGATTTTTATTACGATCGCGCGCGCATCGTAACCAATCGGCCGCTGACGGTGGGCGCGAAAGCCACCTTCAGCTACTGACCCAGAACAACGGTCGTATTTATGGCGGGGGCGCAGCTTGAGGCTCGCCTCCGCCATTTGTACAAGAAGTAACGAGGAGACAGGATGGATCGGCGTGACCAAACGCTGAAGGACGCGCAGGAGGCGCTGCAGGCCAACGCCTTCGAGCGGGGGCTGGCACTTGCCGAGGCCATCCTGGCCGATGTCCCGAATGATGCCGAGGCGCTCTATATCGCGGCGGTCGCAAACCGTTATCTGGCACGCCATCAGGATGCGCAGGATTATTTGGACCGCCTGCACTCCCAGATCCCCGAATATGGACGCGCCTGGCAGGAGGCCGGCCACCTCGCGCGTGCGACGGGCGACACGGAGCAAGCAGTTGAAGCTTATGGACGCGCAGTCCGGTTCAATCCCGCGCTCGCGGCAAGCTGGCGCGCACAGGCGGAATTGCTCGAAGCGGCTGGGCAAATGGGCGAAGCGACAACTGCGCGCAGTCAGGAACGGCGCCTCCTGACCCTGCCTAAAGAACTGATTGCGGTGACGCATCATCTCCATGAAGGCCGACCACTGCGGGCAGAAGAAATCTGCCGACACTTTCTTCGCCGCAATCCCAAGAATGTCGAAGCGATGCGGTTGCTGGCTCAGATCGGCCTGACGCTGGGCATACTTGATGATGCGGAATTCCTGCTGGAGAGCGCAGCGGCATTCGAACCCGATAATATTCAGGTTCGGCTCGATTATATCGACGTGCTTCGCAAGCGACAAAAGTTCGCTCGCTCATGTGAAGAAGCAGAGGCGCTGTATAGGCGAGATCCTGACAGCCCGCTGTTTCAGTCCCACCTGGCGATCGAAAGCATGCAGACCGGCAATTACGACCGGGCCTTCGAACTTTTCGATAGTGTATTGGCGCGCCTGCCCGGCGATCCGGCGACGCTGACGTCGCGCGGCCATGCGCTGAAGACGGTCGGGGATCAGGAACGCGCTGTGGCGTCCTATCGCGCCGCGATCGCTGCGCGGCCCGGCCATGGTGATGCGTATTACGCGCTTGCCAATCTCAAGACCTATCGTTTTACCGAAGTAGAGCTCGCCGCCATGCAAGGGCAGGCAGCCCGCACGGACATCGGATTCATGGACCGGGTTCACCTTGCTTTCGCGCTCGGCAAGGCCTTCGAAGACCGCGCCGAACATGCCCAGTCATTCCGCTTTTATGAACTCGGCAATGATCTGAAGCGCCGTCAAACCGGTTATGATGCCGACCGGATGACTGCTGAAATGGACGCGCAGAAGAAAGTCTGCACATCTGAATTATTTGAGAGCAAGGCGAATGTGGGTAGCCGTGTGCGGGACCCGATCTTCATCCTCGGCCTGCCGCGCGCCGGATCGACACTGCTCGAACAGATCCTTGCCAGCCACTCACAGATCGATGGGACACTGGAACTGCCGAATATCCTCGCGCTCGCGCACAAATTGCGGGGGCGGAAGGCCGGCAAGAGCCGTTATCCTGAGGTGCTCCACGATCTTGACGCGGATCAATTCGCTGAAATGGGTAATCGCTTCGTCGAGGATACTCGCATTCACAGACAGGGCGCGCCGTTCTTCATCGACAAGATGCCGAACAACTTCCGCCACATCGGATTGATCCACCTAATACTGCCCAACGCGACCATTATCGATGCGCGGCGCGATGCGATGGATTGCTGCTTCTCGGGCTTCAAACAGCTTTTTGCCGAGGGGCAGGACTTCACGTACGGAATGACGGAGATCGGTCGCTACTACCGCGATTATGTCGGTCTGATGGACCACTGGGATAGTGTGCTTCCCGGCCGGGTCCTCCGAGTGAACCACGAGGATGTGCTCGATGATCTGGAAGGCCAGACCCGGCGCATGCTGGATCATATCGGCCTTCCATTCGAAGAAGCCTGCCTCGATTTCCACCGAACCGAGCGGGCGGTACGGACGGCAAGTTCCGAACAGGTTCGACGTCCGCTCAACCGGTCCGGGCAAGGGGCATGGAAGCCCTATGCTCCGTGGTTGTCCGAGCTTCAGAAGGAACTGGGTGCGATTGCCTGACCGCGAGGTTAGGTGTGGTAGCGAGAGGCGCGCGGGGCCTCCTCGCTACCACACCATGCATTCAATTACTCTGCAACGGCGAGATGGTCTTCCATCTGCGGAACGTCCTGCAGAGGCATAGCAAAGCCCGACGTTTCGCTGACGGGTTCGACTTCGAACAATTCGGTCAGCCTGCCGTTGCTCAAATCGTAAATCCAGCCATGCAAGGTCAGGTCCTGCCCGCGTTCCAAGGCAGCGCGCACAATGTCGAGCTGCGAAAGTCGGCGAAGCTGTTCACGGACGTTGAGTTCGGCCAAGCGGTTCTGCCGATCCAGGGGATCTTCGATCGAATCGACTTCCAGCCGGTTTTCTTCGTAGACCTCCCGTAAAGCACGTAGCCAGGAATGCATGTGGCCCGTCGCGTCGCCATTCAATACGGCACCCATGCCGTTGCAACCGTATATCCCGCACAGGATGATGTGCGCGACTTTCAGATCGTCGACCGCATGCTGCAAGTCAGCCATCAGATTGTCATCATCCGAGTAGACCAGATTGGCGAGGTTGCGATGAATGAACAATTCGCCCGGTCGGGTCTGCGTGATCTGGTGCGGAAATACCCGACTGTCGGATCCGCCAATCCACATCACTTCCGGATTCTGGCCGACCGTCTGCCGCGCAAAATAGTCCTTTTTGCGCTCACGCATTTCGTCCGACCAGGCCTTGTTGGACAGCTTCAGTTCTCGAATGGTCTTCATGTGTAAGCTACCTTCTTGGCAGGGGCTTCCAGCGGAGTGTCTTCGAGGTGGTCGACATCGCCGCGGATGGTGACCGAAACGTCGCGGAACTTGGCGTTGCGGGCAAAGCTGTTGATGATGTCGATGTTGTCGGGATCCACAAATTCCGCCCGTTCGAGATCAATCACCACGCTCGCGCCTTCCGGCACCTTGTTGAGCGAATTCTGCAATTCGTACTTGTGAATGAAGTAGAGGTTGCGGCGAGCGCGTACCATCCAGAAATCACCGTCATTGGCTACGCTGACTGCCGTGCGGAAGTTGCGGGCGACGACGAATACGAAGCCGATGACCAGCCCGATGATGATGCCGCGAAGCAGATCGGTGAAAAGGATTGCTGCGATAGTGGCCATGAAGGGCACAAACTGATGCCAGCCCTGTGCCCAGCGGCGCTTGTAGAGTTCAGGCGTATTGAGCTTGTAGCCGACCTGAATGAGGATCGCAGCGAGCGCAGCAAGCGGGATGAGGTTGAGTACGACCGGGATCAGCAGAACGCTCAGGAGCAACCAGAAGCCGTGGAGGATGGCCGAAGTCTTGGTTTCGCCCCCAGCGGCAACGTTGGCCGAAGACCGGACGATAACAGACGTGAGCGGCAGGCCGCCGATCAGGCCGGAAACGAAGTTACCACCGCCCTGTGCGAGCAGTTCGTGGTTCTTGTCGGTCGTACGGCGCCGTGGGTCGATTTCGTCGACGGCTTTAACGCACAGCAGCGATTCCAGACTGGCTACGATCGCTAGTGTCACTGCCACGATCCATACGTCGGGCATGGTGATGGCCGAGAAGTCGGGAGTACGGAACTGTCCGACGAATTCGCCCAGCGATTCCGATACGGGCACCTGTACGAGCTGGCTTGGGTCGATGACGAGCCCGGGTGCGAAGAGCTTGAACGCTTCGTTTGCAAGCACGCCAAACAGAACGACAACCAGTGGTCCGGGCAGGAGCTTCAGCAGGCCGTCTTTGGGTCGGTTTGCATCCCACCAGAAGAGGAAGATAAGCGAAACCACTGCGATGATGATCGGCCCCAGCAGGAAGAAATCCCAAACGGAGTAGAACAAGGCGGAAATCGTGTTGAGACCATCAGGCTGGAGGAAGCTGAGGCTGCCTTCGAAATCTCCGTCATAGCCCATGGCATAAGGGATTTGCTTGAGGATCAGGATCAGGCCGATCGCCGCCAGCATGCCGGTGATGACCGAACTGGGCACGAATTCCGACAGAGTTCCTGAACGGGTGAAGTAAAGCCCGACCTGAAGCAAACCGGAGAGCAGAACTGCCAGGAGGAAGATTTCCCAGGTAGGCAGGACCGCCAAAGCGTCGAGGACGATCACGGTCAGGCCCGCTGCGGGGCCGCTGACCGAAAGTTGCGATTTGGAGAGGACACCGACGACGATGCCGCCGACGATCCCCGCGATCAGTCCGGAGAACAAGGGCGCGCCCGAAGCGAGCGCGATACCCAGACACAACGGCAGGGCAACCAGCGCCACCACGATTGAAGCGGGAATGTCCTTGCCCAAGGACGAGAATAACGACGATTTGTCGGCCACGACGGCTCCTTAGTGTAAAAGTCTCGGGTCAGCAGATCTGACGGGAGGGTGGGCCGGTGCGCTCGAACTCCTGCGAACGGGCACCGGCCCTGGGAAGGGACTGGGAGGTCAGGCCGCTTCCCGAGCCTGCTGGCGATTACCGCCGAAATCGGCAACCGGGACCGGATGCTGGGGATCTTCCATGCGGCGGAATTTGCCACTTTCGCCGTCGAGCGCGCGGATTGCGCCTTCGGAGATGTCGAACACCCAGCCATGCAAGCGGAGTTCGCCCTTAGCCAGTGCAGCGGCTACGCAGGGGTGGCTGCGCAGATGCGTCAGCTGAAGGATGACATTCTCTTCTACGAGGCGGTCAAGCTTTTCGCCGTCGTCTGCCGAGCCGCAGCAAGCTTCGATCACCGAGTGTGCAGCGGTGGAATGACCAATCCATTCCTTGACCGACGGCATGGCGTCGAGAGCGCCCTCGGGCGCGAAGTGCGCCTTCATCGCGCCGCAGTCGGCGTGGCCGCAAATGACGATGTCTGTCACGCCGAGGCCCATGACGGCATATTCGATCGTGGAGGTCACGCCGCCGTTTACCCGCTGCCAGGGCGGTACGATGTTGCCCGCATTGCGGATCACGAACAATTCGCCGGGTTGGGACTGGGTAATGAGTTCAGGTACCACACGGCTGTCTGAACAGCTTATCATCAAGGTTGTCGGGCTTTGCCCGTCGCGCCCGAGGGTCTCGAGGCGTTGCTTGTGTTCGGGATAGACCGCATCGCGAAACCGCGACACGCCTTTCATCAGCTGTTCCATTTCTGGCTCCTGCTTTGGGGGGGGACGAAATCTTTCGCAGTGCACAATGGCGTTAGAACATTGCTGTGCATCGCCCCGAATGTAACAAAGTGTTGCAGGTGCTATTTTTTGGGGAACGTCAGCGTCGCCCGAAGTCCTCCGCCGGTGCGGTTCGCGAGTTCGAGACGGCCGCCATGGGCCTCCGCGACGTTGCGCGCGATGCTCAGCCCAAGGCCCATGCCGGGATGCCTGCCAGAGCGCGCTGCGTCGGATCGCTCAAATGGGTGCATCACCCGAGCGAATTGCGATGCAGGGATGCCGGGGCCGTTATCTTCTACCGACACAATGGCCCAGTCTGGATCGGTGGCGAGCGTGATCGTCGCATCGCCGCCATATTTGATAGCGTTATCGACCAGATTCTCGATGGCCCTCGCCAGATGATCGTGCACGGCGTCGATTACCAAGCGGTCAGGGCCCTCGAAACGAACGTTTGCTCCTAAGTCGTCGAAGGCCTCCGCAATCATCTGGCACAGACTGGACAGTTCCGTCGGTTCGCGATCCAACTGGCTCTCGCCAGTCTCGAAGAACTCTAAGAGCTCCTGCAGCATGCGGGTCATCTGATCTATGTCCTCACGTGCCGCGCTTCGATCCGCCCGATCTTCGATCCCATCCACTCGCAGCCGTAACCGGGCCAGCGGCGTGCGCAGATCATGGCCGACCGCAAGCAGCGCCTGCGTTCGCTGATCGATCACGCCTTCTAGCCGTTCCTGCATTGCGTTCAGAGCCCGCGAAACCTCGCGCAGTTCTTCCGGGCCGGTGGTATCATCGAAAAAGATTCGCCCCGACGTTCCGATCAACTGCGCATTTTCCGACAGCCGGCGAAGGGGCGCGCTCAGCGTACGGACAAGCACAGCGGCGGATCCAAGGATCAGTACGGCTATCAGTCCAACCCGGATCGAGGTTTCCAGCAGGAGCCGCCAGTCGGCGACCCTTTCCTGCGTCGTGAAGCCAATCCATGTGTCTTCGTCTATCTCGATAGCGCCAATGACTTTTCGCTCAAGGTTGAGGAATGAACCTGAGGCGAGAGAGAGGCGTAATTCGTAATTGGCCAAGGCTGGCTCGAACTCGAAAATTGCATTCGCAATTTCCCTGGCTTCCGCATCTATGCCCGGACCGATCTCCGGGCTGCCTTCGACGAGTTCCAGTTTCGTATGGATTGTAGACAGGCTTTCGAGCAGGCGACTGCGGTCCGATCGATCGGCGGCAGTAATGATACGTTCCGCGATTAGCACCTGTTCGGCAACTCGTCGTCCTAGATCCTGACGCTGTATGTGCATCTCTCCGGTGCGAATTAGCACGCTGCCAGCTAGGAACTGGAACAGTACGGCCAGCACCAGAACGAGGATTACCCTTCCGGTCAGACCCTTGGGCCAGAGACTGTGTCGTGCCATCACGCGTCTACTGACGCAGTAAAGACGTATCCCACGCCTCGCACTGTGCGGATCAAGTCGCGCCCGCCATCGACAGACCCGAGCTTGCGGCGCAGGCGGCTTACAAGCACATCCACGCTGCGGTCGCTGTGGTCGCGGCCCGGCAAGCGGCTTCTGGAATGCTCGAGCAGAGTGTCCCGGCCAATAACGCGCTGTGGCATGTCGATGAACACGTTGAGGAGGTCGAATTCAGCTTCCGAAATGGATACGCGTGAACCTTCCGGGGCAAACAGCTCGCGCCGGCGACGGTCCATTTGCCAGCCTTCGAACCGAACGATCGATGCATAGTCTGCCATATCACGCTGTCCGGCTTCTTCCGAGCGGCGCAATACGGATCGGATTCGCGCAACCAGTTCGCCTGGGTCGACCGGCTTGATCAGATAGTCGTCCGCACCAAGCTCCAGCCCCACGATCCGATCGGTATGGCTCGACCGTGCACTGATGAAAATGATCGGAACCTTACTCCTCTCGCGCAACCATCGGCACAGGTCGAGACCGCTGGTGGCAGGGAGCATGACATCCAGAATGACCAGATCGAATTGGTCGGCAGATGCCCGAAATTCTGCAGCCGTCGCGTACCCGCGAACGGGAAACCCGCTCTGTCGGAGATAGCGCGTCAGCAAAGTACGCAGAGCGCCGTCATCTTCGACTAGCGCGATCTGGTAAGTACGTTCGCTGATTTGCATCGATTTCTCAGGTTACCGAAATGGCGCGGACGGCCAGCCCACGACCATCTGGTGCGAGCATGCATCCTTTACATCCGTCGGCGTGCCTACTTCAATGGCAAGATCTTCGCGATGATATGGTCCGCCGCCTCTTCGGGTGTCATCTCCACCGTGTTGACGCGAATTTCCGGACTTTCCGGTGGTTCGTAGGGGCTGTCGATGCCGGTGAAGTTCTTCAGCTTCCCCTCGCGCGCCTTCTTGTAAAGCCCCTTCACATCGCGCGCCTCGGCAATTTCCAGCGGCGTATCGACATGGATCTCGATGAATTCGCCACCATCGATCATGTCCCGCACCAGTTGCCGGTCGGCGCGAAAAGGGCTGATGAAGGCTGTCAGTACGATCAGGCCGGCATCGGTCATCAGCTTCGCAACCTCGCCTATCCGACGGATATTCTCGATCCGGTCGCTTTCGGTAAAGCCGAGATCCTTGTTCAGCCCGTGGCGAACATTGTCGCCATCGAGCAGGAAGGTATGCCGGTTCATGAGGGCCAGCTTCTTCTCGACTTCGTTCGCGATAGTCGATTTTCCCGAACCCGACAGCCCGGTGAACCAGAGCACACGCGGCGTCTGGTTTTTCATCGAAGCGTGGTGGTCGCGCGTAATATCGGTAGGCTGCCAATGGACGTTCTGGCTGCGGCGCAGGCTGAAATGCAGCATCCCTGCGCCAACGGTGTGGTTGGCGATCTTGTCGATCAGGATGAAGCCGCCCAGCGCGCGATTTTCTGTATAGGGATCGAAGACGATGCGCCTGTCGGTCGTAATCTCGCAGACCCCGATCTGATTCAGATTCAGCGTCTGCGATGCGAGATGTTCCATCGTATTGACGTCGATTTCGTATTTTGGTTCGGCGATTGTTACGCTGACCATCTGCGTGCCCAGTTTGAGCCAGTAGCCGCGGCCGACGACGAGCGGCTCGTCGTCCATCCACACGATAGTGGTTTCGAACTGGTCAGCGACTTCGGGAGGGTCGTCGGCAGTGGCAAGCACATCGCCGCGCGAACAATCGATCTCTTCCTCCAAAGTGATCGTGATGGATTGGCCCGCAACCGCTTCGTCGAGTTCCCCGTCCATGGTGACCACCGATTTTACCGTGCTGGTCTTGCCCGAAGGGAGAGAACGTAATTCGTCGCCCGGCTTCACGGTGCCGCTAGCGATCAGTCCCGAGAAGCCGCGAAAGTCGAGATTGGGACGGTTTACCCATTGGACGGGCATGCGGAAGGGCTTCTTCTGGCTGGCAGTATTGCTGATCTGCATCGTTTCCAGAAGGTCGATGAGAACCGGACCGCCATACCAATCCGTGTTGTCCGACCGCGAGGTGATATTGTCGCCCGCTAGGCCCGATATCGGAACGGCGTGGAAGCTTTCGATTCCGATACTTTCTGCAAACTTTGCGTAATCGGAAACGATGGCGTTGAACTTGGTCTCATCGTAATCGATCAAATCCATCTTATTCACTGCCAGCACGAGGTTCCTGATGCCAAGCTGTTGGCACAGGAAGCTGTGGCGACGGGTCTGGACCAGCACGCCCTTGCGAGCGTCGATCAGGATGACGGCACAATCGGCTGTCGATGCGCCGGTGACCATGTTGCGCGTGTATTGCTCGTGACCCGGGCAATCTGCGACGATGAACTTGCGTTTCTCCGTCGCGAAAAAGCGATAGGCGACATCGATCGTAATGCCTTGTTCGCGCTCGGCAGCGAGTCCGTCGACCAGCAGCGCGAAATCGATGTCCTGACCCTGGGTCCCGACCCGCCGGCTGTCAATTTCCAGAGCGGCGAGCTGGTCTTCGAAGATCATCTTGGAATCATACAGCAGGCGGCCGATCAAGGTTGATTTACCGTCATCCACGCTGCCGCAGGTGATGAAGCGCAGCATCGATTTGTTCTGATGCTGCTCCAGATAGGCTTCGATATCTTCGGCGATCAGAGCATCGGTCTGATAAATCGGATCGGTCATCAGAAGTAACCCTCCTGCTTTTTCTTCTCCATTGACGCATCCCCAGCGTCCTTGTCGATCACGCGCCCCTGCCGTTCGCTGGTGGTCGTCAGTAACATCTCCTGCACCACTTCCTGCAGTGTCGCAGCTTCGCTTTCCACGGCCCCGGTAAGGGGGAAGCATCCAAGGGTACGGAAGCGGATCGAACGTTCGATTATCTCCGGACGGTGTCCGATCACCCGCTCCAACCTTTCGATGTCGTCGGCCATGAACAGCCCGCCATCATGTTCGTAGGTTGGTCGCTTCGCGCTGAAATAGAGCGGCACGATCTCGATATTTTCGGCCATGATGTATTGCCAGATGTCGAGCTCGGTCCAGTTGGAAAGCGGGAAGATGCGGATGCTCTCGCCCTTTTTCTTGCGTGCGTTGTAGAGGTTCCAAAGCTCGGGCCGCTGGTTTTTCGGGTCCCAGCCATGCGTGGCGGTGCGGAACGAGAAAATGCGCTCCTTGGCGCGGCTCTTCTCTTCGTCGCGTCGGGCGCCGCCGAATGCCGCGTCGAAACCGTATTTATCGAGCGCTTGCTTCAACCCTTCCGTCTTCCACATATCGGTATGTAGCGGGCCATGATCGAAAGGGTTGATTCCTCGCGCCGCGGCGTCTGGGTTCTGATGGACGATCAGTTCCATCCCCGCTTCTTCGGCGGCCTTTTCCCGCAGCGCATACATGTCCTTGAACTTCCATGTCGTGTCGACATGCATGAGCGGGAAGGGCGGGGGCGATGGATAGAATGCTTTCTTCGCAAGGTGCAGCATGACGGCACTGTCCTTGCCGATCGAATAAAGCATCACGGGCTTTTCCGCCTCTGCGACGACTTCGCGCATGATATGGATGCTCTCGGCTTCGAGCCGTTGGAGATGGGTCAGGGATTTGGCGTCGGTCATGGATCGGCTCCGCTTTTCTCTGGTGAGAGATAGGAAGCTGCATAGCCAATGGACCTCCCAAATGGGAGGTGATAGAAATGCTTGCATGCGCATCCCTAATCTTGGCGAAACGGAATTGCTCATCCCGCTCCATTCGGGCTTATTCGAGCAGCCCATGTGGGTAACCTTCCTGCGACTGATGCGCCGGGTCTGCGAAGCCGAGGGCGTGGCCATCTGGCTGACCGGTACGGGCGATACAGACGCTGTGGCCCTACATGACGGCGAATTGATCGGGTTCGTGGCGGAGGAAATGCGCAACGGGCGCGTCTATTCAGGTGAGGAGATCGGCTATGATGATGCTGGCCTGCGTGCAGTGCGCGTGGAAGGGGCCGGCATCGTTCTGACGCTGGCGGTTCTGGCGCAAGCGTCGCCAACGGCAAAGATCGCCAGCCTGCTGACGGCTCTGGTCCCGCATTTACGTGTGGCCCTGAGGGTCCTCGAAACGCTCGAGCGCGAACGTAGCCGTGCATCCGTGAGCGAGGAGGCGTTCCGGCGAATGAACTTTGGCTGGATTGCATTGGACGAGCGTTGCCGGATAGTTGATCTGGACAGTCAGGCAGACAGCTTCCTGCGCCGATCGGGCGCACTCAGGCGGGGTCCCTATGATCGCCTCGTGCCATCTTCGCCCCATGTGGATCGTGAACTGACAGCACTTGCCAAGGCGATGGCGGCCGACCGCCGACATCGCCCTCAGGCGATCAACATCAGCAAGGACCCATGGATCGATATTCTTGTTGCGCCCACGCGCATCAACTTGCTGGCGGGAAAGGACAAGGCGGTCGCGGTTGTCTACCTGCGCGGCGACCGCTCATCCTCCGCCGACCGCCATGAGCAATTAGTCGATCTATTCGATCTGACGCCTGCGGAAGCGCGCCTTGCCTGGTCGCTGGCGCAAGGATTGTCGATTGTCGAAGCGGCAGAAGCGCACGCCCTTACCGTTGAAACCGCCCGGTACTACTCAAAGAAAATCTATGCGAAGACGGGCGCTCGGGGGCAGGTCGACCTAGTGCGCAACATTCTTACGGGGGTGCTTGCGCTGGCTTAGTGCCGGCGATTGCTGCGCCGGGATTGCGCAGCGCGGCTAGGAATGGTCAGTTCGCGCGGAAAGGTCCGGCCAGAACCGGTCTGCCCCTTGCGCGATTACCTTACTGCCGAGCCGAGCGCTCCAATAGGCATCGTTGCCGTATTCGGAACGCCATTGCCACAACCGCCGGGTGAGGGGGGCTAATGCGTATTCGTCCGTGAAGCCGATCGCGCCGTGAACCTGATGAGCAACACTGGTGCCCACTTCGACCGCCCGGTTCGCGCGCAGCTTGGCAGCGGCGACTTCGAATTCGGCGTTACCGCGATCAAGCGCCTGTGCCGCACCCATCGCAGCGCAATTGGCCGCTGCCGCTTCGCAGGCAAAGCTCGCCAGAGACTGCTGCACGGCCTGGAATTTTCCCAGTGGCCTGCCGAATTGCTGGCGCTCATTGGCATAGGCGATCGACAAGGCCAGCGCCGCGTCCAGAGCGCCCGCGATCTGACAGGCGCGGGCAAAGGCCATTGCCAATTCGGTGTCTGCTACTGCTGCCCGCTTCACGATGAGCTTCGGTAGGTCGATGCCAAGGGCGTGATAGCCGGCCAGGCGAAAGACTGTCAGCGCATCGAGCCAGCTGCCGCCGAAGCCGCCCTTCGCTTCTGGAACCAGAAGGTTTGGCAGTCCGAGCTCTTCAAGGCGCGCAATGTCACGCTCGACAATGGCTGCCGCACCCATTCCCGCGAAAAGAGGATCGACCATTTCAGCCAGCATGCGGCGCGTGTCACTCATCTGAGGCCCAATCCGCGTGCGATAATTCCCCGGACGATTTCCCGCGTGCCGCCACGCAGCGAGAAGCTCGGGCTTACCTGCAGCAGGTAGAAGCAGACGGCTCGTAGCACCTCGGCATCTGCGTCGCCGAAATCGACAACAGCCTGGACCAATTGTGGGATCGCCTGCTCGTACGAATTGCCAAGATCCTTGACGATGGTCGCTTCCAGCGCCGGGTCCTCGCCTCGTGCAAGCTTGGCCGCGACCGATGCGCTCATCAATCGCAAGGTCCACGCCTCTGCGGCAAGGCGGCCGACCAGTTGCTGGAGCGCGGGATCTGTCCGCGTTCCGGCATATCGCACCAGTTCCAGAAAAAGCGCCATGGACGACAGGTATCGCTCCGGCCCCGACCGTTCGAGCGAGAGCTCGGCAGTGGCCTGCTTCCAGCCTTCGCCTTCGACCCCCAAAAGTGCATCGGCTGGCAAGCGGACATCCTCGAAAAACACCTCGTTGAATTCATGCGCACCCGTCAGGTCTATGATCGGTTTGACCGTGACGCCCGGCGCATCCGTCGGAATGACGAATTGCGACAATCCGGCCTGTCGCTCGCTGCCTGCTTCGCTGCGGACAAGGGCAATCATGAAATGGCTGATATGTGCGCCGGTGGTCCACACTTTCTGGCCGTTGATGATCCACTCGTCGCCGTCACGGCGTGCCGACGTGCGGACCGAGGCAAGGTCCGAACCCGAGCCCGGTTCGCTAAGGCCGATGCAGGCAAATGCCTCGCCGCGGGCAATCGCGGGTACCCAGCGCCGTTTCAACCTGTCGTTGCCGAGACGCAGCAGCAGCGGCCCGCTCTGCCGGTCCGCGATCCAGTGCGCCCCGACCGGGGCACCAGCCGCCAGCAGTTCTTCGATCACTACATAGCGTTCAAGCTGGCTGCGCTCGTGCCCCCCGTACTCCTTGGGCCAGGTCATGCCGAGCAGGCCCGCATCACCCAATTTGCGGCTGAAGGCGGGGTTCGGCTTGGTCCAGCTGTTTGCCCGGCGAACAGGATCTCGCTCGCCGTGCTGCGCAACCAGATCACGGACCTGGTCGCGCAGGCGCGTCGCCGTGTCCGGCCAGTCGACCGCTTCGGTTGCGAAGGTCTGCATCGCTCTCCTCTCCGGTGCTTCTGTCTCCAATTTCTGGCCGCGCCGCAAGACCCGTTGCATCATGCAACGAATCCCGACAGGATATTGCGAAGAGAAAATTCCTGGATTCCGGCAAGGAGAGAAAAGCGATGACAGACTATAAGAACCTGATCGACGGCGAAATGGTCGACAATGGCGAGTGGCTGGAGGTTCTGAACCCTGCCAACGAGCAGGTGGTCGGGCGCGTACCAGCTTGCGGCAAGGATGAACTGGACCGTGCCGTCGCTGCCGCGCGACGAGCGTTCAAGGAATGGAAGAAAACTCCCCAGGAAGAACGTCAAAAGGTGGTCCAGGGTATCGCGGCAGCGATCAAGGGAAATGCCGACGAGCTCTATCGCCTGCTGACCAGCGAGCAGGGCAAGCCACATACGCAGGCGCAACAGGAAATTTACGGCGCAGCCGGCCTTGCTGCTGCGCAATCGACGCTGACATTGGATGATGTGATCAGCCAGGACGACGATACGCGTCTGTCGCGTACCCGCCGTGTGCCTGTGGGCGTGGTCGGCGGTATCGTGCCCTGGAACTTCCCGATCATGATGGCCATTCAGAAGATCGTGCCAGCGCTGGTCGCAGGCTGCACGATCGTGCTCAAGCCGTCGCCGTTCACGCCGCTGACTACGCTGCGCATTGCGGAACTGATCAAGGACGTGGTGCCGGCCGGTACGGTGAACATCATCACCGGAGAAGACACCTTGGGCCCGCTGATTACCGAGCACCCGGACATCGACAAGATAACCTTCACCGGGTCGACTGCCACGGGCAAGAAAATCATGGCAGGCGCGAGCGGCGACCTGAAGCGTATCACGCTCGAGCTTGGCGGTAATGACGCGTCGATCGTACTGCCGGATGCCGATGTCGAAAAAGTCGCAGAGCAGCTATTCTGGTCGAGCTTTTCCAACGCTGGGCAGGTCTGCATCGCGGCCAAGCGCGTCTACATTCACAAGGATATTTACGACGACCTGTCCAAGGCGATCGCTGCTTATGCAAACACCGTGGTGGTCGGCGATGGTTCGCAGCAGGGTACCGGCGTCGGCCCGATCCAGAACAAGAAGCAGTATGAGCGCGTGCTCGAACTGATCCAGGATGCGAAGGACAATGGCTACAAATTCCTGACCGGAGGCGACAAGGACCCGTCCGGCACCGGATATTACGTACCGATCACGATACTAGACAACCCTCCCGAAGATGCCCGGATCGTGGCCGAAGAACAGTTTGGCCCTGTCATGCCGCTTTTGAAATTCGACACGATCGACGAAGTCATCGAACGCGCGAACAATTCGGATTACGGCCTCGCCGGCGCAGTCTGGACCAAAGATACAGATAAGGGTGTCGAAATCGCGGAACAGCTCGAAACGGGTACGGTTTGGATCAACGAATTCATGCACCTCTCGCCGTTCGCTCCCTTCGGCGGGCACAAGCAGTCGGGATTCGGCGCCGAATATGGCGTCGATGGTTTGAAGGAATTCACCTATCCTCAGGTCATCACGGTCAAACGCGACGCGGCCGTCTGATCGCGACCCTCACTTCTGGCGGGGAGGGCCGAACCCTCCACCGCCGGGGGTGAGGATGACGAATGTATCGCCGGGCTGCATGTCGCCCGAGCCCGTGGCGCCGAGATTTTCTCGTGAGCCCTCTGCACGCTCGATCCAGTTGCGGCCCGGCGCTGCATCACTGCCGCCGCAGATGCCGCGCGGCGCGATCTCCCGCCGGTTCGCCAGCATATTGGCGCGCATCGGGTGGAGGAAAGCAATGCGGCGTTCTACGCCATCTCCGCCGCGATATTCGCCATCCCCGCCAGACCCCCGCCGAATGGAGAAGGTGTCGAGACGGACCGGAAGCCGACTTTCCAGGATTTCCGGATCGGTCAGCCGCGAATTGGTCATATGGGTCTGCACGGCGCTGGTCCCGTCATGGTCGAGGCCGGCGCCCGATCCGCCGGAGATCGTTTCGTAATATTGATCTGCGCCGTCGCCGAAGGTAAAATTGTTCATCGTGCCCTGGCTCGGTGCCAGCCTGCCTGTCGCTGCGAAGAGCGTGTCGGTCACGACCTGACTTGTCTCGACATTACCTGCCACCACGGCAGCCCCCGGGCGCGGATTGAGCATCGATCCTTCCGGTACAAGAAGTTCGACAGGACGTAGGCAGCCATCGTTCATGGGAATGGCATCGTCGATCAGCGTGCGCACGACATAGAGTGCCGCTGCGCGCGTTATGGATTTGGGCGCGTTGAAATTATCGGGCAATTGTCCACTGGTGCCCGTGAAATCGAAGACCGCCGATCGCTCATCCCGGTTGATCCGGATGGCTACCTTCACCACCGCACCGTTGTCCATCGGATAGGCGAATGTGCCGTCGTCCAGCCGGTCGAGCAGCCGCCTGACGCTTTCCTCCGCATTGGCGAGAACGTGGTTCATATAGGCGGCCACCACGTCCGCTCCCTGATCGCGCGCGGCTGACTGAAGCAGTGACTCCCCGCGGGTGCATGCGGCAAGCTGCGCGCGCAGATCGGAGACGTTGCGATCCGGATTGCGCGCAGGATGCGTAGCCGCAGCGAGGACCTCGCGCATTTCCGCCTCGCGGAAATGCCCGGCATCGACCAGCAGGGCATTATCGATAAGTACGCCTTCTTCCTCGATGGTCCGGCTTTCGGGTGGCATCGATCCCGGTGCAATCCCGCCGATATCCGAATGATGCCCGCGCGCGGCCACGAACGCGCCGGGTTCGGAAGCATTGTCTTCGAAGAAAACGGGCACGATCACGGTGATGTCGGGAAGGTGGGTCCCGCCGCGATAGGGATCGTTGAGCACATAGGCATCGCCCCGCCTGAAGCCGCGCCCGTCGCGAGCGTTGCCCCGCGCTTCGATAACGCGGGCGATACTGTCGCCCATCGACCCTAAATGGACGGGAATGTGCGGCGCATTGGCGATCAGTTCGCCCGATCCGTCGAACAGGGCGCAGGAAAAATCGAGCCGTTCCTTGATGTTTACCGAAGTCGCCGTCGACTGGAGAACGACGCCCATCTCTTCCGCGATCGCCATGAAGAGATTGTTGAAAATTTCGAGCCTGACCGGGTCCACCTCAGTCCCTGCCGCACGGTCGCGCTGAAGCGGTTCGCTGCGTGTAAGTACGAGGCTGCCTTCTTCCGCGAGCCGGGCCTGCCATCCGCCTTCGACGACTGTCGTCGATGCCGGATCGATCACCAGAACCGGACCATGCACGACGTCGCCCCGGCTCATCGCCGCGCGTTCTACGGTCTGCCATGTGCCCGAGGGCTTGCCGCTGGCGGCAACCGGCTGGGCCACTGCACTGCCGAGGCCGCCACTCATCCCGCTGGCCTCGACGCTCAGAGCCTCGACCACGATCGGCGCGTGGTCATCGGAATAGCCGAACCGCTGGCGGTGAAGGGTGCGGAACGTCCGGTCCATCGTAGCGACATCGCCGCAATCGATCTGCAGCAAGCTGTCACTGCCTTCGAACCGCAGGCGGGCGTGGCTTTCGAGCACGATCTCGCTGTTTTCGATACCTTGGTCCAGCAAGGCCCGGCGTGCCTGAGCCTCGAGATCCGCTAGTTCTGCGGCGAAACTCTCGCCGAGCTTTCTGACGAGACTGACTTCGCGGATGGCTTTCACCGGCGCCAGGCCAATACCGTAGGCGGAGAGAATGCCGGCGAGCGGGTGGACGAGAACGGTTTCCATACCGAGAGCGTCGGCGACCCTGCAGGCATGCTGTCCGCCCGCTCCGCCGAAGCAGGCGAGGGCATAGGTCGTCACATCGTGCCCGCGCGCCACACTGATCTTGCGAATCGCATTCGCCATGTTGTCGACCGCGATATCGAGGAAGCCTTCCGCGATTTCCTTCAGCGATCTGGGGTGTGGAAGCGCTTCGGCGATTTCCTTCAGACGGTTGTGGGATGCATGCGGATCAAGCGTTTGATTGCCGTCCGAACCAAAGACGTTCGGGAAGAATGCAGGGTCTATTCGGCCAAGAAACAGGTTGCAGTCAGTCACTGTCAGAGGGCCGCCCTTGCGATAGCAGGCGGGTCCCGGATCCGCACCCGCGCTTTCCGGGCCGACCGTGAAGCGTCCGCCGTCGAACTGGCAGATCGATCCGCCCCCTGCGGCAACGGTGTGGATCTGCATCATCGGGGCGGCGACGCGCACGCCGGCCACCACGCTATCGCCGGTCAGCTCGTATTCGCCCGCGTAATGCGCGACATCGGTGCTGGTCCCGCCCATGTCGAAGCCGATGAGCTTGTCATGGCCCAGTGGCTTGCCCGCAGCGACCATGCCGACGACGCCGCCTGCCGGACCGGACAGAATGGCATCCTTCCCGCGAAATGCGCCGACTTCCGCCAACCCGCCGTTCGATTGCATGAAACGCAGGCTGTCGGTTTCGGGCAGACCGGCCTGAAGCGTGTCGGTATAGCGTCGCAGGACCGGCGAGAGATAGGCATCGACGACAGTCGTGTCGCCGCGCGGGATCAGGCGAATGAGCGGCGCAACCTCGTGACTGACGCTGATCTGCGCAAAGCCCATGTCGCGCGCGATGGCGGCCAGCCGTTCCTCGTGATCGCGATATTTCCAGCCGTGCATAAGCACGATGGCGAGCGCATCGACGCCGTCGGCACGCAGCCTTTCGAAAGCCCGGCGCGTCCCTTGCTCGTCAAGGGCAGTCAGTACCTCGCCATCGGCGGAAACCCGCTCGTCGATTTCCACCACCTGCGAGGCCAGCTGTTCAGGCAGGACGATATGCCGCGCGAAGATGTCCGGCCGTGCCTGGTTGCCGATACGGAGCGCATCCCCGAAGCCGCGGGTGATGGCGAGGGCAAGCCGTTCGCCCTTGCGTTCGAGCAGCGCATTCGTCGCGACCGTTGTCCCGATCCGCAGTTCCGCGATGGGGGCATTCCCATGCCGCTCCATGAGGCGCCGCACGGCTTCGCTCGCCGCATCCGCATAATGGCCGGGATTTTCCGAGAGCAGCTTGTCGGTCACCAGTACCCCATCGGGCGTTACGGCAACGACATCGGTAAAGGTGCCCCCGCGATCGACAGCGAAGTGCCATGCCCTCTTTTTGCTGCCCGATGCCATTGTGCTGTCCCTCCGTCTGTTCGTGACCGGCCCGCAGAAACTCAGACCATGTCCTCTGGACGGACCAGGCGGTCGAATGTTTCCGCGTCGACCAGTTCCAGTTCGAGCGCGGCTTCCTTGAGGGTCTGGCCGTTCTTGTGCGCGTGTTTCGCGATCGTCGCGGCGTTGTCGTAGCCGATTTCGGGGGCGAGCGCGGTGACCAGCATGAGCGACCTGTCGACCAGGGCGGCGATCTGGTCCCTGTTCGCTTCGATCCCGTCCACGCAGCGTTCGGCGAAGCTCTCCATCCCGATCGCCAGCAGTTCGATGGAGCGGATCACGTTCGAGCCGATCAGCGGCATGAAGACGTTGAGTTCGAACTGCCCCTGCATGCCGCCGACGGTCACGGCCTGGTTGTTGCCGATCACCTGCGCTGCAACCATGGTCAGCATCTCGCACTGCGTCGGATTGACCTTGCCCGGCATGATCGAACTGCCCGGCTCGTTGGCGGGCAGCGACAGTTCGCCAAGGCCCGAGCGCGGACCGGAGCCGAGAAAGCGGATGTCGTTGGCGATCTTGTTGAGCGCCACCGCCAGCGTGTTGAGCGCGCCGGAGAAAAAGACGAGCCCATCCTTTGCCGCCAGTTGTTCGAACTTGTTCGGCGCAGGTTCGAATTCGAAGCCGGTGATCTCGCTGATCGCGCCGCTCATATCCTCGGCCCAGCCATCGGGCGCATTCAGCCCCGTGCCGACGGCGGTGCCGCCAATGGCCAGCTTGCGGATATTGCCATTGAGAGCGCCCTCGATGCGTGCCTTGCAGCTTATGAGCTGTGCGACATAGCCGGAGAATTCCTGCCCCAGGGTCAGCGGGGTGGCATCCTGCGTATGCGTGCGCCCGATCTTGACGATATCGGCGAAGGCTTCGACCTTGGCATTGAGCGAGGAGGTCAACCGGTCGAGCGCGGGGAGCAGCGCATCGCGGGTGGCGAGCGCCGTCGCTACATGAAGCGCGGTGGGGAAGCTGTCGTTCGAACTTTGCGATTTGTTGACGTGGTCGTTGGGATGGACCGGCTCCTTCCCGCCGCGCGTACCGGCGAGCCGTTCGTTCGCGATCCCTGCGATCACCTCGTTGACGTTCATGTTCGTCTGGGTGCCGCTGCCGGTCTGGAAGATGGTCAGCGGGAACTCTTCGTCATAGTCGCCTTTGCGGATTGCCGTTGCGGCGGCTTCTATGGCGTCGGCCAGCTTCCCGTCCAGCCCGTGCTTGCGATTGATGCGCGCGGCGGCCTGTTTCACCACGGCCTGTGCATGGACGATCTGGATCGGCATGCGCTGGTGAGCGGGGAAAGGGAAGTTTTCCAGACTGCGCTGCGTCTGCGCGCCCCAATAGGCGCTGCTTGCCACATCGATCGGTCCGATGGAGTCGGTTTCGGTTCTCGTGTCGGTCATGGTGTCGCTCCTGATACTCGCGCAGACGTCGACCCGATTAGGGTGCTATGATCGCGCTGGCCACCCGTGGGCCGCCGACCCACCTTCCGTTTCTTGCATATGTCGTTGCGCCGCGGACAATTGTTCTGTTCGTGGGGGCAGGTTAGGACGCAAACGAAGGAGATGGCCTGTGCTGTATTCACTCCCGAACCGGCTGCGCCCGATACTTCTGCTTCTTGCGCCACTCTTGGCAATCTTTGCCGCGCGCATGGCCACTCACAGTGAAATTGCCGCTCGCTATCCGCGCACTGCCGCCTTGTGCTTTCTATGGATTGCCGCCGACAGCCTAACATTGGCGCTCATCGCAAAGGCGCCGCGCAACCGGCCGCAACTGCGCGCCGTGCTGGGCGCAATCGCGACGGGTTTTCTGGTCGCGACCCTGGGCGCTGCCGATCCGGTCCGCGCTGCGCTGCTCGACATGCACGCCGTAGTTCTGGCGATGGCTCTGACCGTGGCCACTTATGCCGGGTGGAGCCTGTGGCGGGCCATACGGGTTTTTCAGCGAACCGGGTCTATCGCAGAAGCCGCGCAGCAGGTGCTGCCCGAATTGCTTGTACGCATGGCAGCGTATGAATTCACCATGCTTCGCCTGGCGCTGTTCAGCTGGGGCGCACAGCCCGATGTCCCTGCGAAAACGCAGAGCTTCAGCTGTCACCGGATAGTCAATCCGATGATTGCCACTTTGCTGGTACTTCAGCTGATCGAGATTGGAGTGATGCATCTGCTGGTCAGCCACTGGAGCGCCACGGCAGCATGGATACTGTTTGCGCTGGGCGTCTGGGGTTTGCTTTTCACCATTGCACTGATGAAGGCGTTCCGGATTTATCCCGTGCTGATGGACGAAAACATGGTGCGTGTGCGGGCAGGAACGCTGACCGACTTCGCGGTGCCGCATTGCGAGATTGCAGGCGTCGATGCGGCCATTTCAATGGAAGACACCAAACGCAGCGACGTTCTAAATGCCGCCATTCTGGCGCATCCGAACATTATCTTGCGGCTGAAGAAGCCAATCCGGCATCGCGGGCTTTTTGGTAAAACACGGACGGTCGAGCGGGTGGCATTCCGGGTCGACGAGCCAGAGCTGTTCCTCACCGCGCTGCGCGAACGTATTTAGTCGGACCCGAGGCACTTTTGCGTTGCATTGCGGTAGCGTTTGCCCACATCGTCAGAACAGAATGCTGCGCCAATACGAACTCGTAGAGCGGGTCAAGGAATACGACCCCGACGCCGATGAGGCGATGCTCAACCGCGCCTATGTCTATACGGTGCAGAAGCACGGCACGCAGACCCGGGCCAGCGGCGATCCCTATTTCAGCCATCCGGTCGAAGTCGCCGGCCTGATGACCGATCTGAAGCTCGACCAGGAAACCATCGCCACCGCGCTGCTCCACGACACGGTGGAAGATACGCTGGCGACGATCGACGACATCGAGGCGAATTTCGGCACCGATGTCGCGCGGCTGGTGGACGGCGTGACCAAGCTGTCCAAGATCGAGCAGATGCCCGAGAACGAGCGCGCGGCGGAAAACCTGCGCAAGTTCCTGCTGGCCATGAGCGAGGATATCCGCGTGCTGCTGGTGAAGCTGGGCGACCGGCTGCACAACATGCGCACGCTGCATTTCATCAAGAACCCGGAAAAGCGCCAGCGCATCTCGCGCGAGACGATGGACATCTATGCCCCGCTGGCAGAGCGGATCGGGCTGTACGAATATATGCGCGAGATGCAGATGCTCGCTTTCGAACAGCTGGAACCCGAAGCCTTCCGGACCATCACCCAGCGGCTGGACCAGATCCGCAGCGAGGATGGCGGGCAGGTCGATGCCATCGCGCTCGACATGAAACACGCGCTGGCGGAAGCCGGGATAACCACCGAAGTATCGGGCCGCGAAAAGCACCCCTATTCGATCTGGCGCAAGATGGCCGAGCGCCATGTGAGCTTCGAACAGGTGACGGACATCATGGCCTTCCGCATCATCTGCGAGGAAGTGTCGGACTGCTACCGCGCTTTGGGTGTGCTGCATACGACGTGGCAGTTCCTGCCCGGCAAGTTCAAGGACTATATCTCGACCCCGAAGAACAACGGGTATCGTTCGCTCCATACCTCGCTGATCTATGGCAAATCCATGCGGGTCGAGGTGCAGCTGCGCACCCGCGAAATGCACCGGATCAACGAATTCGGCTTTGCCGCGCACTGGGCCTACAAACAGGGCAATCGCCCCGACGGGCAGGTTGCCTGGCTGCGCGATCTGATCGAGATCGTGGATGCGAGCCACGATCCCGAAGAGCTGCTGGAGCACACGCGGCTGGCCATCTACCAGGATCGCATCTTCGCTTTCACGCCCAAGGGCGCGCTGTTCCAGCTGCCCAAGGGGGCGACGCCGGTCGATTTCGCTTTCGCCGTTCACACCGATCTGGGCGCGCAGACGGTGGGCGCCAAGATCAACGGGCGGCACATGCCGCTGCGCACGCAGCTGAACAATGGCGATGTGGTCGAGATCATCAAGAGCGCGCAGGCCGATCCGCAGATGAGCTGGCTGGGCTTCGTCGTCACCGGCAAGGCGCGTGCGTCCATCCGCCGCGCAGTGCGCCTGAAGGAGCGCGCCGAAGTGGCCGAAATCGGCAAGAAGCTGTTCGACGAGATCGCTTTGCGGGTGCCGGCAAAGATCGGCAAGAAAGCCCAGCGCGAGGCGTTGCGGCGATTGGAAATGGACGAGGAAGAGGATCTCTATTACGCCATCGGATCGGCCAAGATTTCCGATCGCGAGGTGATGGAGGCTCTGGTTCCGGGAAGCACGGCAGAGCTGGAGGACGAGCCCGACTGGGCGAAGAGCGGCAAGGCCCTGTCGATCCGCGGGCTGACGCCGGGCGTCGGCTTCAAGCTGGCGGAATGCTGCCACCCGGTACCCGGCGATCGGATCGTCGGGCTGCGCAAGCCCAATGAAGGCGTCGAAGTGCACACGATCGACTGCCATCACCTCGCCAGCGGTATCGACAGCGACTGGCTCGACCTGTCGTGGGGCAAGCGGTCGCGCGGGGCCACCGGGCGCCTGCGGGTGACGCTGTACGACCGGCCGGGCACGCTGGCCGAGATGGCGGGTATCTTCGCGCAGAACCATGTCAACGTGACGAGCCTCGACCAGACCCAGCTCGACCATCCGTTCACCACCTACGAAATCGATCTGGAAGTACAGGACGTCCCCCACCTCAACCGTATTCTCAGTGCCCTGCGCGCCAGCGATTCCATCGCTCAGGCGGAGCGGGTATGACCGCCGTCATCGGCATCGACCACGTGCAACTGGCCATGCCCCATGGGGGCGAACCGCATGCACGGCGTTTCTGGGTCGATGTCATGGGACTTGCCGAGGTGGCAAAGCCCGCACATCTGGCCGTCAACGGCGGCTGCTGGTTCGAAGGCGCCGGTATTGCCATCCACTGCGGGGTGGAGGAAGGTTTCCTCCCGTCGCGCCGGTCGCATCCGGCATTGTTGGTCGATGATCTGGCCGGCCTGGTGGCCAAGCTGGGCAAGGCGGGGATCCGCTACAAGCCGGGTAAGGATCTGGAAGGCTATCGGCGCGGCGATATCGCCGACCCCTTCGGCAATCGCATCGAATTGATGCAGAAGGTCTGACGCGGGACGAGGCCGCGCATCCGTTTGGACGGCGGCGCTTGCCAATCAGCTCATATCTCGCGCCATCGATGCGGCGTCATTCGCTGCCCGTGCGCCGGACCGGCACCGGAATATTGCAGATATCCGCGCCGCCCGCCGGCACGATGAAGAAGGGGTCGCGGCGATTGGCGCGCGCCTCGGCATAGCGGGCGAAACTGGCGCCGTCTGTCGCGAGATATTCGAACGAGGGGCGCTCGGATGCGGGAAGGTCGGCAGCCACCCGGACGGTGAGGATCGGTGTGCGCATGGCTTCGTTTTCGTAAAAGCCGAGCTGGCCTTTGCCGCGCGGCAGGCTGGACAGATGCTCGATCCCTTCGACCACCCTGCCGACGAGCGCGATATTACGGTCGAGATGACGCGGCGCATGCCCGATGACCGTGTAGAGTTCCGCCCCCGTCCCCGCATCCGGGGACATGTTCCGTCCGACGCCCACCATGCCGTAGCAATGGATCGGCCAGACGGCTGCAGGCTCGCTTTCGTCGTCGGCGCCGATATTGGATGCCAGCGGCCACCCGCGATCGAACAGCGAAAGCTGCGCGTAGGAATCGACGAGGCCGTTGGCGATGATCACGCCAGCCGTTTCGTCGCTCGTCGAAAGCACATGGCCGGTTTTCAGCGCAAGGTCGCGGGTCGAATCCGCCAGGAGGGTGGACAGGCCGATCGCCTCGCTAGGCGCCGTGTAGTTCCGCTCGTCCGTCGCGATCAGGCCATCGGGCAGAGGCTTGGCCTCGCCCGTGCTTTCGGGATTGTCGTAATTGGCATCGCCCCACTGGGCGACATAATTGTCCTGCACGCGGTTGACGGTGATGTCGTCGAACCAGCCGGCACGCGCGAACGTACGAATGTTTGCAACCCAGTCTTGGCTGAAAGGCGCCGGCATGAGCTGGATCACCACCTTGCGTTCCGATCCGTCCGCAGCGGGAGCCAGAGTCATCACCAGCAGATCTTCGGGCGGGATGACGACCCATTCGTCCGCGGGGGCCTGATCGACGATCTCCGCAGGCGAGGGCGGCGCGGGCGCTGCCTCCTGCGCGAAGGAGGGGGCGGCGAGCGCAAGCAGCGCGGCGAGGGAAATCAGCGGTCTCGTCATCGCGCATGGCGTGCCACCGTGCGCTGGAAAACAAAAGCCCCCACCTGCGCATTGTAGGGGCAGGAGGGGGCTTCGAGACGGAGTTCGCAGGGTATGCCTGATCCGCGCAGCTCCGTCGCAGCCCGGATATTACTCCCATTTATGCAAATGCCAATAACACGCATCCCGTCCCGGCTTGCGGAATCATCGCCTCGCCGCTAGAGGCGCGCCTTCCTTGCTTGGCATGTCCGGGCGGGGAATGCGGAGCAGTGGCCGAGTGGTCGAAGGCGCACGCCTGGAAAGTGTGTATACGGTAACCCCGTATCGAGGGTTCGAATCCCTCCTGCTCCGCCACTTCCCTGTCTTTTGCCGACACGTAGACGGGGCGCCGAGGCTCCCTACAATCCGACGAATTCTTCGCCCAGGGCGAGGGGGCTTTCAAACTTTTCGTCCTCGGGGGCGCCGACGGCCGGTTTGGCGCGCACGTGTTTCTCGTTCTTCACGCAATCGACCATGAAGGCGCCGAGATCTCCTATGCGGCAGCGGAAGGCTTCCTGGGGCAGGTGTTCTTCATCGACTAGCAATTCGCCGTTGGCCGGCTTTTCGATGAGCCAGGCGGGACGCACGGCGGTCCATTCGAGATTTGTCGCCTCTTCCAGAGACGTCTCCATTTCCTTCATCTGTTCCAAGATGTTGTGCAGCGCCGGGACTACCGTGAGCTTGAACCACTTCGGCAAGCTGGGCTGATCGGCGACGAAGGCCGCAGAGATCACCACGATCCGGTCGATGCCAGCACGTTGCATGCCGTCCAGGATATTGCCGGTGCCCTTGGTGTAGAGCGGGGGAGGGGACATGGCATTGCTTGGCGAGAAGGCGACACCCAGCGTCGAAATTACCGCATCGCAGCCTTCCATTGCGTCGGCGAGATCGTCTTCGAGCACGTCTGCCTGGCGATAGGTCACACCTTCGAGGCGGTCCTCCTCATCCGGCTGCGAGCGGTCGATAGCCACGACCTCGAGCCCGGCGCGCAAGGCATGTCTGACAACTTCGCGACCGGTTGCGCCGCTGGCGCCGAACACTGCAATCCGTTTCTGGCTCAAATTCGATACTCCCGCATCCCGTTTGCCGGGATAAATTGTTGCAATTGACCGTTTCCAAACCGCAATTCCGACCGCTATGTTCCCTCGCACGCGCAGGGAATTATCGAGTTTCAGGCTGCCTCGGCGGGGTCGATCCATTTATCCGGGAGTGATGCGAATGTTTGCCGGCAGTTATTGCGGAAGCCCACCGGGCCTCCACGAAATCGCCATGCGGTGGAATTTCGACCCGGCACTGATCGCTGTCCTGGCATGCGGGCTGGCCTTGGCGTTGCGGGCACGCAACCGGTTGGCAGCCTCCGGGGTCGCGCTGCTTGCGGTCGCTTTCGTTTCGCCGCTCTGTGCTGCGAGTGTTACGCTGTTTTCGGCCCGCTCGGTCCATCATCTTTTTCTGATCGCGGCTTCGCTGGCCTTTGCGATGGCGGTCCGTGACAGCGGCGCGTCGAACCGTATCGTGCGGGCGCTGTCCGGCCTTCACATCCCGGTTGGCCCTGCAGCGATCGTCATGACCGTCGTGCTATGGGGCTGGCATGTGCCGGCGCTCTACGATGCTGCGCTCTCCAACATGCTGGTGTACTGGGCGATGCAGCTGTCGATCCTCGCGACGTCCTTCGCATTCTGGCATGCGGTTTGCCGGGCGGGCGCGGTGGGTGCAGTTGGCGGGCTGCTGGGCGGCATGGTGCAGATGGGTTTTCTGGGCGCACTGCTGACATTTGCGGCGCGGCCGTTCTATCTGGTCCATATCGTCGCTGCGCCATCATGGGGAATTTCGGCGCTGGCCGACCAGCAACTGTCCGGGCTCATCATGTGGGTCGGCGGGATGGCGCCTTTCGCGATCGGCGCAGCCGTGATCGCTCGCAAGGCGTGGCTGCGTCAGGACGACATCATGCCCGTCGCCGGCATTGTCCGGAACCCGGCCTGAGATGATTCTCTCCCTCGTCAAGGCGGTTCACATCGCCGCTCTCATCATATGGTGTGCAGGGCTGGTGGGTCTGCCGCTCATGCTCAGCAAGCACGAAATCGGGGAGGGTCAGGGCAGCTATGCCCAGCTGCGTCTACTGACCCATCGCGCGTATTCCTATTTCGTGACTCCCGCTGCCATCATTGCCATTACCGCAGGGACCGCACTGATTTTCCTGGCTGGGGCCTTCACCCTGTGGATGTTCGTGAAGCTGCTGGTCGTCGGCGTTCTGGTCTCGCTACACGCTTGGATCGGGCATCTGGTGATCCTGATGAGCGAGAGACGGGGCAGCTTCGTTCCGCGAAGTGCGCTGCCCACGCTCCTGCCGATCGTCGTCGCGATGGTGGCGATCCTGTTTCTGGTACTGGGCAAACCAACACTGGACAGCTTCGCCCCGGCCTGGCTGGACCACCCGCTCGGTCATGAACTCCCGGTCGACGAGACCCCGATTTGATACTCGAAAACAAGCTTGCCCCCGTGCCAGCCGGTGAACCCGGTGAAGGCGACGGCGAAGGCGGAGATCATGATGCCAAATGGCAGCACGGCCTGTTCGTACCCGAGCAGTCTGAAACCCCAGTTCATTCCCAGAATGGACAGCAACATCACGGCGATGATGAAATGCGTCCAGCTGGCGGCGCGCTGACGGATACCGGGCACACTGAGCAGCTCGATCGTGCCGGTCACCCCGGCGAGAACGCCGAACAGAAACGCCATGCCGGCCGCCCACAACCCGGCCCGCGCCCAGAAAATGTCGCCGGTCCACCAATAGAATATGTCCGCACCAAGAACGCAGGCGGTCAGCGCAATCGGGAAAGCAACCAGCATCGCATGAATTGGATGACCGGCCAGAGCGATGCGCGATTCAAGGCGATGAAAATTGGGCTGCTGTTCGACCGGATCGACCAGCTCATCGGGGTTCCCCTCGACCAGTTCCTTTTCGGCAACCTCTTCGTGCAACGTGTCGGTCAATGGTTTCATCCTTTGCGTAATCGGGTGCGTGCGGCGAGCGCGACGTTCGCTCTCGCCCCTCTTGCGGCCTGCAACGGGTCATTGTCCACAATCGATCCTGCCGGACCGTCCGCCTTGCGGGTGGCAGACCTGTGGTGGTGGATGCTTGGCGGGTCCCTGTTGTTGTCGGCCCTGGTCTTTACGCTTCTATTCATGGCTCTGTTCAGGCGCGGTATCGCAGACCGCCAGAAGCCGGATCGAAAGGGTGTGTGGATCGGTTGGCTAGGCCTGGCCATGCCAATCGGCGTTCTTTCGGTTCTGCTCGTCTACGCCCTTTGGGTGGGCGAGCGCAGCCTGCCCACGGGCACCGCAGCAGTACGGGTCGAGGCTACCGCCTACAATTACGGTTGGACATTCTGTTACGAAGACGGAAGCTGTTCGGAAGGGGTGATGCGCATTCCAGCCAAACGCCCGGTGGACATCGACATAACGGCCACCGACGTGATCCACAGCCTCTGGATACCCCGACTGGCAGGCAAAATGGATGCGATCCCCGGCCAGGTTAACCGCCTCAGGATCGAAGCCGAAGCGCCGGGGCGTTACGAGGCCGTCTGCGCAGAATATTGCGGCATAGGCCACGCCGATCATCGTTTTGTGGTCCAGGCGTACGACATTGGCGATAGGCCGGACGGACTGGAGGCGGCACGATGAAAGCAATCCAGCTCCACTGCGATCTGACGCGCATCTGGGAAGGCGAGCCGGGCTGGCGCGGCGTTCTCACCAGCGTCAGCCACACCGATCTGGGCAAGCGCTTCATCATTGCAGCAGCTGTTTTCTTTGGGATCGGGGGCGTGCTCGCCATGCTTATCCGGGCTCAACTTGCGACGCCCGAGAGCGCTTTCGCCGGGCCGGAGGTCTACGGACAGATATTCACGATGCATGGCAGTATCATGATGTTCCTGTTCGCCATTCCCATGCTGGAAGGGCTGGCCATCTATCTGCTGCCCAAGATTCTTGGCGCGCGCGATCTCGCCTATCCGCGGCTGACTGCTCTTGGCTGGTGGTGTTACCTGTTCGGCGGTTCGATCATGATCCTGGCGCTGCTGGGCGGCGTGGCGCCCGATGCGGGCTGGTTCCTCTATCCGCCGCTGTCGGGCAAGGAGTTTACGCCCGGCGTCAATTCGGATGTTTGGCTATTGGGCATTACCTTCGTCGAGATTTCGGCGATGTGCGCCGCGATCGAAATCGTGGTGACTATCCTGAAGTTCCGCGCTGCGAACATGTCGTTGACCAGAATGCCGATCATGGCGTGGTATCTGTTGGCAACGGCTGGAATGATGATCTTCGGCTTTCCGCCGCTGATCCTCGGGTCGATCCTGCTGGAACTCGAACGCGCGTTCGGCTGGCCGTTCTTCCAGCCCGAACTCGGCGGGTCGCCGCTGCTCTGGCAGCACCTGTTCTGGCTGTTCGGCCATCCGGAAGTCTATATCATCTTCCTGCCGGCGGCCGGTGCGCTGTCCACCATCATTCCTGTCATGGCACGCACACCGCTCATCGGGTACGGCGCGATCGTGACCGCGGTCATGGCGCTCGCCTTTCTCAGCTTTGGCTTGTGGGTCCACCACATGTTCACCACCGGCATTCCGCACATGGCGCTGGGCTTTTTCTCTGCCGCATCGGTCCTGGTGGCGATACCGACTGCCGTCCAGATATTCGCCTGGATCGGTACGATCTGGGCAGGGCGACCGAAATTCACGCTGCCGATGTATTACATAGTCGGTTTTTTTATCGTCTTCGTGCTGGGCGGCCTGACGGGCGTGATGCTTGCGATCGTGCCCTTCGACCAGCAGGCACACGATACCGCTTTCGTAACTGCACACCTGCATTACGTGCTTGTCGGTGGGTTCGTTTTCCCGATGCTGGCAGCGGCTTACTACTGGATGCCACACGCCACAGGGCGGACACGCGTGATGCGATTGGGCATCGCCGCCTTCTGGCTGATCTTCATCGGTTTCAACCTGACGTTTCTGCACATGCATCTGACGGGTCTGCTGGGTATGCCGCGTCGCATGTACACCTATCCTGCGGAAGCGGGATGGACCTGGCTCAACCTCATATCCTCCGTCGGTAGTTTCATGCAGGCCTTTGGTTTCGGCCTCTTCGCGATCGACATCGCATTGCAGCGCCGGGTCGGCAATCGTTCGCGACGTGACCCATGGAATGCCGAAACCCTGGAATGGGCGATGCCTACCCCGCCGCCGCAGTACAATTTCGCCAGCCTGCCCACGGTCGACTGCCGCGAACCGCTTACCCGCGATCGCCTGCTGGGTGCGGGCCTCGCTGCCGGCAGGGGGTTGCTGGGCCGTACGATCGGCCACCGCCGAGAGACGCTTGCCGTGGACATGGTTACTGGCGCGCCGGAGCATGTTGCGATCCTGCCCGGGCCAAGCATTGTTCCTTTCCAGACCGCTCTGGTAATCGGCGGCTTCTTCCTGTCGATGCTGTTGAGCCTGTATTGGCTGGCGCCGGTTTTCATTCTCGGTACGGCGGTCATGGTCTGGCGCTGGACAGCGACGACTGGAACAACCGAGGACGACGGTCCTGTCGATACCGGACATGGTGATCGAGTGCCCACCAGTTTCGCGGTGCGCGGCAGCGTGGGTTACTGGGGCAGTGTGCTGGCAATCGCGGCGAGCGCAACGCTGTTCGCCTCGCTGGTGTTCGGCCATTTCTTCCTTTGGGTCGTTGCCCCCAACTGGCCTCCGCCCGGCGACTTCGGCGCGTATTTCCTCGAACCCGTGCTGGTGACAGCAGGTGCACTCCTTGCTCTGGCCGCAGCGCGGATCGGGGCGCGCGATTTTGCACGATCGAGAAATGGCGCCATGATATCTGCTTGTGGTCTCGCATTGGCCATTGCCGGTCTTCTCATTGGTGCAATTCGCCACTTGCCGGGCCCCGGCGAGCATTCGTTCGCCGCCGTCGGCTGGACACTGACAAGCTACGCGGTTTTCTCGGCAATTGTTGGGCTGCTCGCGCAGGTATTCATAACCCGGCGGATCGCGAGCGGGCATACGACCTCCGACCGCCCCCATGAATTGCGCATCGCTGCGGTGTGGAGTGATTACGGGGCCGCCGTCGCACTGGCTGTCGCCTGGATACTGTCGCTTTCGAGTGCATCGCTATGACGGCGCTGATCCGCATGATCTCCGGCCTTGTATTGTGGAGCATCGCTTTCGCAGTGCTTTACGCACTGCAAGGGCTGGGCTGTGCACGAGGCTGGACCGATCCGGCCGTATTCGGCCTTACGCAGACGAAGGCGGTTCTGCTTGCGGTCTGGGCGGGGCTGATTGCCTCACAGGTCGTCCTGCTGCTTTGGCTGATGCGACGGCGCGATACGCAGATGGAGCGCATCGGCATAGCGATCGGGTGGATCGGCCTCGGCGCTACCGTCATAACGGGGCTGCCGATCCTGGCAATATCGACCTGCTTCTGACGTACGCTCTTAGCGCGACGACTGGCGCGCTTCGCCAGCCGGTACAGCCGAACCGCCTTGCAGAGCGACACGCCAAACGGTGTTTGAAACGTCATCCGCTATCAGCAATGCCCGGCGCTGCTCGTCGAACAGTACTCCGACAGGGCGTCCGCGGGCGTGCCCATCCTTCAGGAAGCCGGTAGCAAGGTCGATAGGCTTTCCCGAAGGGCGCCCGTTTCGGAACGGCACGAAAGTAACCTTGTAACCCGACGGATCGCTGCGGTTCCAACTGCCGTGTTCACCCACGAACGCGCCTTCAGAGAAGGGGCCCCCAAGGCCCCCGTTCGTGGTGAAATCCAGGCCCAACGCGGCGACGTGCGAACCAAGAGCATAATCGGGCGCTATCGCCTTGCGCACCAGATCAGGCCGCTGCGGGCGAACACGGGGATCAACGTGTTGACCGTAATAGCTATAGGGCCAGCCATAGAAGGCGCCCTGGCGAACGGATGTAAGATAGTCGGGCACCAGCTGCGGCCCGAGTTCGTCCCGCTCATTGACCACCGCCCACAATTGCTCGGTCCAGGGATTGATGGACAGGGCCGTCGGATTGCGGATGCCGGAGGCGAAGATGCGGTTGGCACCGGTCTGGCGGTCGATTTCCCAGATCACCGCGCGGTCTTCCTCCACATCCATGCCGCGCTCACCGACATTGCTGTTCGAGCCTATGCCGACATACAGCTTCGAGCCGTCCGGGCTGGCGGTCATGGCCTTGGTCCAGTGATGATTGATCACCGATGGCAGCTTGGTCACCTCGGTGCCCGGGCCATCGATACGCGTAGCGCCTTCGGTGTAATCGAAGCTGACCAGATTTCCCTGATTGGCGACGTAGATTTTCCCGTCGACGAAAGCCAATCCGTACGGAGCATCGAGCCCGTCGATGAAGGTGGTCTGCAGATCGGTCTGCCCATCGCCGTCGCGGTCGCGCAGCAGAGTGATGCGGTTGCCACCTTCGACCGAACTTTTGCCGCGCTTCTTGATCATTCCGGCGATGACGTCCTTCGGACGGACAGCCGGGGCGTGTCCACCCGATCCTTCGGCAACCAGTATGTCGCCATTGGGCAGAAGCAGCATCTGCCGCGGGATTTTAAGGTCTTTCGCAATCGCAGTCACCGTGAAACCTTCGGGCACGGTCGGAAGTTCGCCGTCCCAGCCTTTGGGAGTGGGAATTTTCATGGCGGGCAAGAGCGTGTCGCTTTGCTGAGGAAGGTCGGGCCGTTCGCCTGTCTGATCCAGATCGGGATCGCTTTGCGATTGGCACGCGGCGAGCGAAAACGCGAGAGAGAGAAGGACGATCCGTTTCATGCCCGATACTCCCTAACCTGGGTTTGGGCATAGGCGAGGAAGGCTGCGACAAAGGCCAGGATCGTACAGAGGATCGAGAGGACAAGACCGGAGGTGCCGACCGAATGCCAACCGTCACGTGCGTGCTGAAAGGCGTTGAGGACGCCGGCAATGAACATCAGCGCAACTACCATCACATATGCCCACCCGCGCTGCCTCTTGCGGCCAAGGAACTGGCTGACAAGGGCCCAGGCAAGAACAAGTCCCGCAAATACATCGGCCCCGGCAATCAGCCAGGATGAAAAATTGGTCCACTGGATGACCGCCGTGTTGAGATAGGTGATGTCGGACAAGAGTGCGGCGGGGTATAGCGCGACGGGAAAAGCAAGCAGGATCGCATGTATCGGGTTGGTGAATGACCTGGTTCGAGCAAGCGTTTCAGCCATGTAAATTTCCTCCGATTGTCATGCACTCCTCAACGCTAACCCCTCGTGGGAAAAATGGTGCCGGTGCCTGCTGCATTTTAGTACCGCTGACGGAAGCTGTGTCTTGCTCGGTTCCCGTTCCAGCAGGCACGCCGGAGCCTGCTTTCTTTACGTTTTGTTAACCTCGATTTCCTAGCGAACGGGGCTCGAAGCATCCTGAAGAAGCGGCGGCTACTTAGCTACTAGAATGTCCTTTTCTTGAAACTTTCAGCGCAAAGATTGCGGATCGGGCTCGTCGGGTGGGTCCTGGTCGCCTCATGTATCGGTACGCTGATCATTCTCGCCTTTCTGGCGATCTCGACAAATCGTGGTTTCGAGGAAAATGACCGGCTTCGGCATCTCGTAACCGACTCATATGACGCAAGGTCGGCGCTGCAGGAGTTGATGACCCTGCACCAGGATATCGAGATAGGTCAGCGCGGTTATGCCATCACCGGTGATACCGCGTTCCTCGAACCATATCGTATTGCCGAAGCGCAAGTCGAAGGCCAGCTGAATGCAGTCGCCGCACGAACGAGCAAGATCGGCTCGACGCAGCTGGTTGCGCAGCTCAGGCAGGCGTCCCGTGAAAAGCGAGATTTTGCCAAACGCACGATCGCCCTGGTCGCCGACGGTCGGCGCGGCGAAGCCCAGCGACTGATAGCGACCGGAGCCGGCAAAGTGCTGATGGACCGCGTTCGCGGATTGGTCGAAGAACTATCCGAAGTCGAACGGCTGATGCTGGATCGGAGCACCGCCAATGCGGAAACCGATCGTCAGAAGCTCCAAGGGCGGACGCTGGGGCTTGAAATCGGGCTGATCCTCCTGCTGACATTGGCCGGTCTGCTGGTCTTGCGCAGCCAGTTGAGTAGGCAATCGGCTCTGCGCAGGGCCAGCGATATGGCGGCGCGTCAGGAAGCGATCTTCGACAGCTCGATGGATGGCATGATCGTGCTCAACCCCAGCGGCAGTATCGAAAGCATAAATCCCGCTGCGGCATCCATGTTCGGCGCTAGCGCGAGTTCTCTCCTGCGGCGCGATATCGGCATTCTGTTCGAAGTCGCGCCAGATCGTGGACAGATCGAGACTTTCCTCGCCAGGCTCAAGGCCAAGCGTAGCGAGAACAAGGGCCGTATTCAGGAATTTTTCGGCCGACGCAGCGATGGAACGATTTTCCCGCTCGAAGTCTCGGTCAGCCCGGTCGATCTCGCCGACCGGACCAGCTTTGTAGCGGTCTTGCGCGACGTAAGCGAACGCCGCGAAGTCGAGCAGATGAAGAGCGAATTTGTCGCCACCGTCAGCCACGAGCTTCGCACTCCGCTTACGTCGATTGCCGGCTCGCTCGGCCTGATAAATGGTGGCGCGGCGGGCGAGGTGTCGCCCAAAGTCGGGCGACTGATCGAAATTGCGCATAGTAACGCAGCCCGGCTTGTCAGGCTGATCAACGACATTCTCGATATCGAAAAGATCGAGGCGGGGCGGATGCAATTCGATATTCGGCCGCTCGCACTCGCACCATTGCTCGATGCGGCTGTGCATCAGGCGGCCGGCTTCGCCGGTCAATACGATATAGCGCTCCGTATAGAGCCGTTCCCGCCCAATGCCGGAGTGCTGGCCGACGAGGACCGCTTGATGCAGGTGATGACGAACCTGCTGTCGAACGCGATCAAGTTTTCGCGGCGCGGAGAAACGGTTAACGTGACCGTACGGCCGCTCGATCGTCGATATCGTATCAGCGTGACCGATTGCGGTGAGGGGATTTCGGAAGTCTTTCGCGCGCGCATTTTCCAGAAATTTGCCCAGGCCGATGCATCGGATTCCCGGCAGAAGGGCGGTACCGGACTTGGGCTCAGCATCGTGAAGGAAATCGTTACACGCCTCGGCGGTTCGATCAGCTTCGATACTGTGGAAGGTAGGGGAACCGTCTTCCACGTCGACCTGCCCGCGGCCGAGCTCCATGGGCCGGTTGCGATCGAAGCACGGCCGCAGGAGCGCCGCGACCCCGAACCATCGCTGCCGACGATTCTCCATGTCGACGATGATCCGGACATGCTGGCCGTCGTGGAAAGCGCCTTCGAAGGCAAGGCGCTTCTCCATTCTACGCAGAGCATGTCTCAGGCGCGAGCGTTTATCCGTCGCAGTAAATATGATGCAGCAATTCTCGATGTCGGCATGCTCGATGGATGTGGCACGGACCTGGTCGCTCCACTGCGCGAGCGTTCACCCACCGTGCCGATCATGCTGTTCACCGCACAGGAAGTCGAACTGGCAGCACGTAATGGTATCGATCTCGTATTGGTAAAATCTCGCGCCAGCCTCGATACGCTGGTCGATCAAACCATCGACCTGATCGAGGCGCGCAAAAATAAGGGAATAGGCCCGTGACCAGCGAAATCCTCTACGTCGATGACGAGGCCGATATCCGCGAGATTGCAGAAATGGCCATTGGCTTGGACCCATCGTTGATCGTGCGCACTTGCGGATCAGGCCAGGAAGGTTTCGAGCAAGCCCGGCAGTCTCCGCCAGATCTGATGTTGCTCGATGTCATGATGCCCGGATTGGATGGACCAGGCGTGTTGAGCCTTTTGCAAGACGATCCGGTTACCGCATCCGTGCCCGTTGTTTTCATCACCGCCCGCACGCAGGAGCAGGAGATCGCCCACCTGAAGCAACTCGGTGCGCGGGGCGTTATCGCCAAGCCATTCGATCCCATGACACTGGCCGAACAAGTGCGGAGCTTTCTCGATGGATGACATCGACGAACGCCTCGCGGCCTTTTCCCGGCTGTTCGCGGAGCATGCCGGCGCCAGTGCCGAAGCGATCGAAAATGCGGCGAACACGGGCGATGTGCAGAGGCTTCAGCAATTGTGTCACAGTCTGGCGGGGCGCGCGGGCATGTTCGGCGAAGCGGCGTTGGGCGAAGCTGCTAGCCGTATCGAGCAAGCGCTGGATGCAGGACAGTCGCCACAAAGCCTGTCCGCTGCAATCGACGGGCTGACGGCCCTGCTCAGGGTGGTCCATGCACGAGCGAACCCATAACGCAGCGGAGTTGAAGCGGGGTGGACCGGCGCTCGATGAGGGTGTTAGGCCTCTCGGCCCCCATGATTTGACCGGTGCAACAGAATGACCAAGGTACTCGTAGCCGACGACGATCCGTTGACAATGGCGGGCATCACGACACTGCTCGACAAAACCAATTTCACCGTGGTTGCGACGGTAAACACAGGCGCCGCGGTGCTGGATGCACTTCCCGGCGCGCGGCCCGAACTTCTGATCCTCGACAACGATATGCCCGAAAGAAGCGGGCTGGATGTTCTCCGCACGCTACGCAGCAAGGGCGACGATCGCCCGGTGGTTCTGCTCACCAGCCGGCTCAATGACGAGCTTGCCCGCGAGGCGGTGAAGTTGTCGGTCAACGGCATCGTCATCAAGTCCACGGCGCCACGCGACCTGCTGGTCTGCCTCGAAAGCGTCGTCCAGGGGCGCCGGTGGATCGATCAGGAAGTCATGCAGCGGGTGATGGAACAGGCCATGTCGCCCGATGCGCCGCGCGATCCCTTCGACGCGCTGAGCGCGCGGGAACGCGCTGTCGCATCGCTGGTCCAGCGCGGGCTACGCAACAAGGAAGTCGCCAGCGAACTGGGCCTCACCGAAGGGACGGTGAAGGTCCATCTCCACAAGGTTTTCGACAAGCTCGGCATCCGCGGACGAACCGAATTGATCCTCCTTGCGCAAGAGCGTGGCGACTGAGGTTATATCGAAAGTAATAGGCGCTTTTCGCCGAAGGTGAGGGCGTTTGTCTCCGTCGGGTGAATGGCTCGTAATCAACCAATGACGCATCTGTCTGGCATATCGGCGACATGGGGTCGCCGGCTGCAACAGGCGGATAATGAAAACTCTTCACGCGCTCGGAATGGCGATGCTGGTTGCGATCTTCGCGATCGCCGGCCAGCCCGTGCGCGCGCAGACCACCGCCTATGCGGCCGGCCAGGGTGCGGTAAACAGCATCGAAGTGGGCGTAGAGGTTCGCGCCTCGGTAACCGGCCGCTGCGGTTTTGCAACGTCGGGCGCACCTTCGGGCACGATCGATCAGGCCGATTTCGATGTGAACGGCTTCAGCCGCGATTTCGCAATCCAGCTCAACTGCACGGGCGCCTCGCGCATTGCCGTGTCCTCGCTCAATGGCGGGATGGCCAGCCAGGCAGCGGGCGGCTCTGGATATCAGACCAAGGCACCTTACCGTGTTGCCCTCTATATGGTGGCCGACAACGGTAAGAATGCTTCGGCCACCTGCGATGCGGCCACGCTGTCGGCGGGTGGCTCTTGCAGCTTTGCAGGAACCGCGACCGCAGCCCAGGGTCTGCGCCTTGCCGGAGCCTCGACGAAGGTAAACGGATCGTATCTTCGTGTCAGCGCACCCGCCTATACCGGAAGCGACACGCTCGTATCGGGCCGGTACGCCGACACGCTTTCGGTCACTGTCAGCGTGAGTCCCTAACGCCATGGTAACGAACAAGATTCGCCCTTTGTTAGAAACTCGCCTATACCTCCGACGGTGTGACGAAACTGCATATAATCCGTTCGGCCAGAATTCGCGCGATTGCCGCGCAGTCGACATGTATTGCAGCTCTGTTGTGTTCAGTTCCATCGGCCGCGCAAAGCGCGGCAGAGGTGGACATTACCGGTCATGTGGCGCCGCGCTGCTGGGTTTCCGATCCGAAGGCTGTGGTCGTGATGTCCACCCCGGCGGCCAACGCTCGCCGTGCGGTCTGCAATCATTCCGTCGCTCGATCGGTGTCGGAAAACTGGACCGTCATGGCGAAGTTGCAGAGGCAGCCGCGCGGCCCGCTCAGGCCGATACCGGTTCAATCGGCAGAATTCTCTTCTCGCGCTGCACTGGAGATCGTCGTATCGCCTCAGGTATGAGGCGTTGGACAGTAGGTTTTGCAGCCGCCGCCGCGGCTTTCGCGATAACATCGCCCGCACAGGCTCAATCGCAGATTTCGTCGGTTTGCGGCGTTACCGGTACGGCTACCGCACCGGCCAGCATCACTTATGATCCATTCTCGCCCGGCGGCCTTTCGGAAGTGACCATCCCGCTGATCCTGCGGCGCAATCGCGGTATCCTCCTCGGCCGCACGGATGAGGTCAGTCTCGTCATCGTCGCCCCCACGGGCTCGCCGCCGCTCGACGTGACCTATCGCGGTTTCCGGGTGATTTATCCCGAAGGATCGACGGCGGGTCGTCCCCGATCGCTGGATTCACGCGACAACGGCGCCGGTTCGGCAGGTGAAATACGATACAATTTCGGCGGCATTCTGAGCTCGGATTTGTCCAATCCGCTCAACCTGCGCGTAACCGTGCCGCCTGGTAGTGATCTGTCGGCCGGCGAACCTATTGTCCTCGACCTGCTATACATCTGCTCCGGTATCGGTGGACTGGCGAGCTTACCCGTTCCCGTTCGCGAACCGGGCACCATTCGGATCAACGTCAACACGGTCAGCGCGCTTCAGGCTTATTATGCCGGCTCCCCCCTCGACTTCGGCGAAGTCGGTGATGCCAGCACGACGGCGGTACTGGCCGCGCCCGAACGTTACACGACGCCCGCAGGAAATTCGTTGCGCGTGCGCAGCTCCGGCCCGTTCGAGGTAAGGATGCGCTCGCAGAACGATTTCCGCCTTACCTATCCGGGCGGCAACCTCGGCGACGCGTCGCAGGCGATCCGCTACAGTGCGCGCTTTCTGGGGCAGGAGGTCACCTCCAATGCCTCTTTCGGAACGCGGACCTGTGCACGTGCGGGCATGGACGGAAGCGCAGGGGTTCTGCCGTTGCGCGCCACATTGAAGGAAGGCGGGGCGGCCAAGACGCCGGCCCCCAACTACAGTGACGTGATCAGCATCACTTTCACGCCTGTGGTCACGGCTGCGTCCGCCAGCAATTGCGCCGGGCTCTGACCGCCCGCCAACTATACCCAAGGGTATAGCGAATAACGCTCAAAGTTAGCGCCGTTTTCGCCACCCGCTAAATGGGGCGACCGGCGATTCCCGGCTATTTCCAACTCATCGGGGTGACGAGCCCCTCTGAAATTCAGATTGGAGATACGAAATGAAAAAGCTGGTTCTTTCCGTCCTGGTTCTCGGTTCGGGACTCGGCGCTACCCCTGCTTTCGCCCAGGCAACCGGATCGGTTGACGTCACGGGCTCGGTTGCAGCACGCTGCCTCGCCGTTTCGCCCATCAGCGGCAACATCACCCTTGGCGAACTTGCTAAGACCGACGGCACCGTCGACCCGAGCTTTGCCGGCAACACCGGCGGCCTTACCCGCAACTTCACCGTGAAGTGCAATGGCTCCAACCCGAAAATCTCGGTCGATGCCAAGCCGCTGATCAATGCCGCTGCAACGAACGTACCTGCCGGCTACACCAACACCGTCCACTACACCGCGACGCTGGTTGCCACCGGTGCCAAGGGTGGAACTACTCCGGTTGCCGACCAGTCTCTGACCGCAGGTGCCACCTCGGCCCAGGTCGGTGACCGTCTGGCCGCCACGTCCAACAATATCACGCTGACGATCGGCAGCGGGCTTACTGCGGATCCGGCTGCGATCCTCGACGCCGGCACCTATGCCGGTAAGGTGGAAGTCACCATCGCACCGACCGCCTGACAGGGGGGTTTCCGGCAGGCGCGGGGGCAGCCTGCCGGAAATTTTTGGAATTCTTCATGGTCACACATAATCCGGCCGATCTCGCGACCGAACTGCGCTTAAGAGCGCAGGATGCCGAGGGCGAGGAGCGTAACGAGCTGCTGTACCTCGCGATTGAATATGAACGCATGGCGCAGGAAACCGGTCTGGCAGCGCGCCCCGAATGGCGCGGAGTCGCCATTCCGAAGTAAGTGCTGCCGCAGGGAAACACCCCTGGGCCTATCCGGCGGTTCGCGGCAATTCGTCCTTGGCGAACCGGGGTGGGTCGGTCCATGGTCGCCCGATAAGGCTGTCTCGCAGGAGTATCCATTGCAGTCACTTAGAAAAATTGCGGTCGCGCTGCTGGTTACGGTTCTTGGGGTGGTCGGCTCTGTCGCCGCCTATGCGATGATCGTCCAGCCCGTAGTCATCGACTTGACGACAGCCGGCCGCGGTATGAGCGATGTCGTGACTGTCGAGAATACCTTCGACAAACCGCTGCCGGTTGAAATGCGGATCGAGGCGCTGGAACTGAACAGCGACGGCGTGACCCCGACCGGGGTCGATCCCGGCGAACTGGTGGCCTTTCCCCCCCAGGCGCTGATCCCTCCCGGCCAGCGGCAGAGCTTCCGCGTACAGTATGTCGGCGATCCCGACCTTGCACGCAGCAAGCACTATTTCGTCACGGCCGCGCAGCTGCCGGTTGAAACCAGCGATACGACTTCGAACGTGCAGCTCCTGTACAATTTCCAGATTCTCGTCAGCGTCTCGCCCGATGGCGTGAAACCTTCCTTGTCGATCGCCTCTGCACAGATCGGCACCGATGCCGAGGGGCGACCAGCCCCTGTCATTACCGTAACCAATGATTCGGCTGCGCACGGCTATCTGTCGCGCGGAAGGCTGCGGGTCGTCCAGACCGGCGCCGACGGCCGCGAGGTGTTCCGCAAGGAAATTTCAGGCCCGGAGCTGCAGCAGACGCTGGGCTATGGTCTGATTGGCGGGGGCCAGACGCGGCGCCTGACGCTGCCTGTGGTCCTGCCGCAAACGGATGGGCGTGTCGAAGTGCAGTTCACGCCCGACAATTAAGGGCCCCAGGTTCGTATGAACCGCCAGATACTCGCTGCTGTCCTGCTTGCCGGTTGCCTCGTTCCCCAAGTGGGGAATGCGCAGCCCGCTGCCCCGGTGCGCGCTCGCGTGGTGATCGATCCGGGCCCCGATGGCGATCAGGTCAATCCTACCGGGCGAACCTTCGTCCTGACGGCACCCTTGCTCGATGGCGAAACCTATATTGGCGACACGACCCTAACGCTCGAGCCGGGCGGGCAGGCAAGCTTCGCGGCAGAACGCCTGCTGGCGCTGCTGGAGCCGCGCATCGCACCGCAGCTCGTCGAACGGTTGCGCTCCCGGTTGGCCCAGCAGGGTCAGATAGGGCGATCCGATCTCGAAGCTGTCGGCATCGCGATCCGCTATGATCCGCAATCGCTGCAACTGATCCTTGATATCGCCCCTGCAAGCCGGGCGAGCCGGTCGCTGACGTTGGGCAACGAAGACGAGCGCGGGGTGGTCAACTATGTCGCGCCAGCCGATTTCAGTGCCTATCTCAACATACGCGGTTCGCTGGACTGGGTTCAGCAGGGTAGCGACGAAGGGCTGGCGCCACCCATCACGTTTCTCGACGGGGCAGCGAGGCTGGGCGGCGTGGTGCTGGAAAGCGAAGCCAATTGGCAGGCCAGCGCGCCAGGGGCGGATTTCCAGCGCCGCGGAACGCGGCTGGTCTACGATGACCGACGCAATCTTCTGCGCGCATCGGCCGGGGACCTGCGCACATTGGCCCGCGGATTTCAGGCGGCACCGGAGATCAGCGGTCTTTCGGTTTCGCGCTTCTACTCCCTCCTCGATCCGCAACGGATCATCCGTCCGCGCGGCAGCCGCAGTTTCCGTCTGGATCGTCGTTCACAGGTGGAAGTGCGGGTTAACGGACAGCTCGTTCGGCGGCTGGAACTCGATCCAGGCACGTTCGACCTGACCGATTTCCCTTTTGCCCAAGGGTCCAATGACGTCGAGCTGACCATAACCGATGATACCGGGCGCAGCGAAACCGTCGATTTCGACATTTTCCTCGATCAGGCACAGCTTGCCGAAGGTCTTAGCGAATTCGGGCTTTATGCCGGCGTGCTCGCACCATCGGGTGGGCGCGGTCCCGTGTATAGCGACGACCTCGCCTTCAGCGGCTTCTATCGGCGCGGTATCAACGACCGGTTGACACTTGGCGCGAATGCGCAGGCAGATCCCGACGGTTGGATGGGCGGTGTCGAAGCGGTTGTTGCAACTCCAATCGGATCTCTCGGCGGGTTCGCTTCCGCCTCGCACAGCGAAGGCGCCGGCTCGGGTTGGGCATCGATCCTTACGTTTCAGCGGACTATCGCGCGCAATACTGCCGGCGGGGCTGACGTTCTGTCAGCTTCCATCGAAACACGAAGCCGAGACTTCTCCCCGATCGGTACCGGCTTGCCGTTCAATCCCTATCGCTACATCGCCGGGGCAAGCTACAGCGCCACGATCAGCGACACGGTCTATGCCGGCTTGGATGCGCGCTATTCGCGCGGCCGGGATGACGAACCCGATGTCGGCAGTCTGCGCGCCACCGGTGGTTGGCAGATCTCGCCCCGGCTGAACCTGACTGGCGATTTCGGTTATGACCGGGTGGGCGGGCAAAACCGGCTCAGCGCGTTCTTCTCGCTCGTCTTCCGTTTCGATCGCAGTTCAAGCCTGCGCGCCGATTACGACAGCCGCGGCGACCGCAAACGCCTGACCTACCAGACGTACCACGGGACGGGGACCGGGGCCTATAATTTCAGCGCCGATATCGAACACAGCGACGTCGGCATAGTGACCGGCGCCAATGGCACGCTGTTCAGCAACCGGGCCGAACTGGGCTTCAGTCATTTTGGCGCGTTCGAAGGCGATCTCGGCGGATCGACGAGCCAGAGGACATCCCTTCGGTTCGGCACTGCCTTGGCTGTCGCAGACGGTGCATTTTCGGTCGGACGGCCCATCCAGGACAGTTTTGCCATCGTCAGTCCACATGCCTCGCTGCGTGGAACCGACATATTGATCGAACCGACCGGGCGCTCGGCCGCGGCAAACAGCGGCGCATTGGGTACCGCCCTGCAGCCCAGCCTGAGCAGCTATAGCGAACGTAACCTGCTGATAACTGCTCCCGATGCGCCCCTGAATACGGATCTGGGTGAAGGCTCCTTCCGGCTCCTTCCGCCCTATCGCGGAGGATATCGCCTGACTGTCGGCTCGGACTATATGGCGAGCGTGGTCGGGCGTTTGCTTAACAGCGATGGCGAACCGATTTCGCTTCTGTCTGGCGTCGCGATCGAGGATGCCCATCCCGAACGGGAACCCGTGGCGCTATTCACCAACTCGGCCGGCCGTTTTGGTGCGACCGGCCTTGCTCCCGGCCGCTGGACGATCGTACTGAACGATGCCGACCAGACGACCTTTGCCTTCACCATCGCCGAAGACGTCGACCAGACGGTTGCGCTCGGCGATTTGGTGCCCGCCGAATAGGATGGCACGGGAAACCGGTTAAGGCTGCGCGGGTGTTTCCTGGGCGTTGCCACCCAAAAATTATCCGCAATCGCAACCTCCAATCAGGAGATGCCCGGCAGCGCCGCGGCCGCGATGACCCACAGGCCTATCGCAAGGAACAGCAGTGCCGCAATGATCCGTACTGCTTTCAGCGAAACGCGTTCTACGATGGCATTGCCGAAATAGACCGCCGGCACATTGGCCAGCATCATGCCGAGCGTCGTGCCCAGCGTTACCAGAAGGACGCTCTGGAACTGCGCCCCCAGGGCAATGGTGGCAACCTGCGTTTTGTCTCCTATTTCGACAATGAAGAACGCGATGGTGGTTGTCAGGAAGGCCCCGAACCGCGGGGCCTTGGGTTGTTCATCGTCGTCCAGCTTGTCTGGCACAAGCGTCCACAGGGCCATGGCGATGAAGCTTGCTCCGACGGCATAGCGAAACCACGGACCTTCCAGCAGGCTGGCGACGGATTGGCCCACGAAAGCGGCAATGCCATGGTTTGCCAGGGTGGCGACCAGGATGCCGAAAACAATCGGCAGGGGTTTGCGAAATCGCGTTGCAAGCACGATGGCAAGGAGCATGGTCTTGTCGCCGATTTCGGCGAGCGCAACCACGGCGGTCGAAGTGAGAATGGCTTCCACAGGGTATCTCCGGGCCGGGCTTCAAGACTTCAACGACACCGGACCTTCCGCCCGGCCGGACGAAAGTCAGGTGCCATTGGTCTTGCCCGAACGGATGCTCGAACCCCTGCGCCACGACCTCTCGGCCGAGTATGTTGACGCGAGGGAACCGCACTGAATGCGGCGGGCTACTCCCCAGATGACGGCGGTTGGCTAGCAGCGACCCATCCGGCGCGCAAGGCCGGCCGGTACTGAGCACGCATCATTACCGGCTTTCCTACTCGCTGCCCCACGTGCCAGCGTATTCTCCATGCCTATCCCACCCTGCCAGAATCGCAAAAAACCACCGCCGGATGAGGATTATCCGGCGGTGGTTTTTTTTGCTCTTGGACTGTGTAACACCCGGTCCATGTCTCAGCTTTGCGGTTGCAAAGCTAAGCAGCCGGGCGTTCGAATCAGGCGTCTTCCTTCAGATACTTCTGGAAGCTTTTGCGCAGTTTCATCAGCTTGGGCGGGATAACTGCAAGGCAGTACGGGTTCCGCTGGCCTTCGCCATCCCAGTATTCCTGATGGTAATCCTCCGCCGGGTACCATTCGCCGCTCTCGATGGTGGTGACGGCCTCCTGCCCCTCGTGTTCGTCGTTCCATCGCGCAATGGCGGCCCTGGCTTCTTCTTCCTGCCCTTCGAGCGGGAAGATCGCACTGCGATACTGGGTGCCGACATCGTTGCCCTGCCGATTCAGCTGGGTCGGATCATGCGTGCCCAGGAAGACGTCGTAAAGCTGGGCGAGGGTGATCTGCTCGTCATCGAATGTGACACGCACACCTTCGGCATGGCCGGTATTGCCCGTGCAGACCTCCTTGTAGGTCGGGTTCGCCTGATGCCCGCCGATATAGCCGCTCTCTACTTCGCTGACGCCGATCACGTCCTTCATCACCGCTTCGGTGCACCAGAAGCACCCGCCGGCAATGATCGCCTGCTGTTCTGCCATGTCATCAAACTCCTTGTTGGATACCAAGATAGGAATCCGTCCCGCGCTTGTCATCGTGCAGTTGCACGTGCAGGACATCACCGATCCATTCGAGGGAGAGATCAGATGCGTTACCTGCTCGCCGCCACAGCGCTGGCATTCGGCGTTCCTGCCGTTGCCGACGATCAGAAATTGCCCGATCCCGCGGCCTTCGCAGCGACTCATGCCGAAGCGATATCCGGCGAGATCAATCATCCCAGCCGCGCCGAAGATCGCGCGCGTGATCAGTATCGTCACCCTTCCGAAACCCTCGCATTCTTCCGCGTCGCCCCGGACATGAAAGTCGGTGAATATGCGCCTGGCGGCGGCTGGTACACGCGCGTTCTCGGACACTATCTGGGCGGTGAGGGGCAGCTCGTCGGTTTGTATTACGATCCCACCAGCGGTCCCTTCGACGCCGAAGCGCAGCAGCGCATCCGCGCCGGGGCCGCCGGTTTTCCTGCCGAAGCTGCCGAATTCACCGGGCTTCCGGCAGAACATTTCTCGGCCATGACGCTTGATGCCGTGCCGGAAGGCGAAGCGGGCACGTTCGATCGCATCCTCGTCATTCGCATGCTCCACAACATGATGCGCTGGAACAATGCCGACAGTGAAATCAAGACCATGCGCGGCCTGCTCAAACCAGGCGGGATGCTTGGCATCGTCCAGCATCGCGCGCCCGAAGATGCCAGCGCCGACTATGCCAACGGCTCGAAAGGCTATCTGCGACAGGACGATGTCGTGGGCTTCGTGGAGGCCCTAGGCTTCGAATTCGTCGGCAGCAGCGAGGTGAACGCCAATCCGCGCGATCCGGCCAATTGGGAAGACGGCGTATGGATGATGCCGCCAAGCCTCGGGGGCGATGATGCGATGGACGCGCAAACGCGCAATCTGGGCGAAAGCGATCGCATGACCCTGCTGTTCCGCAAGCGGGACTGATCATTGCCTGACGCGCGACGGTTGCTTATCTGGCGCCCATGAGAGAACTGACCGTCGCCGTCCTGCAATTGCCGCTCGCCCGCCCCGACGCGGCAGACAATATCGCCGCCGTCTCGAAACTGGTGGAAGACGCGGCGGCCAAGGGCGCACAGATCATCCTGCCGCCCGAACTTTTCGCGGGGGAATATTTCTGCCGGGAGGAGGAGGAGGACCTCTTTGCTCTTGCTCACCCGACCGGCGAAAGCCCCAGCGTCATTGCCATGCAGGAACTCGCCGCAAGATTAAAGGTGGCCATTCCGACAAGCTTCTTCGAACGTGACGGCCAGCATTATTACAACACGCTCGCCATGATCGGCCCGGATGGCGAAATCATGGGGACATACCGCAAAAGCCATATTCCTGACGGACCGGGCTACGAAGAGAAATACTACTTCCGCCCCGGCAACGACGGGTTCAAGGTATGGGATGTGTTCGGCGCGCGTATCGGCATCGGCATCTGCTGGGATCAATGGTATCCCGAATGTGCTCGCGTCATGGCGCTTGAGGGCGCCGAAGTACTGTTTTATCCGACTGCCATCGGCTCCGAACCTTACGATGCAGATCTCGATACCAGCCGCATGTGGCGGCGTGCAATGATCGGTCATGCGGTGTCCAATTGCATGCCCGTCTGCGCGGCCAATCGTATCGGACACGAAGGTCCCGCGGATCGTCAGCAGAGCTTCTATGGCCACAGTTTCATCAGCGATGAATGGGGCGATCTGGTCGAGGAATTCGGCGGTTCGTCACATGGTGTCCTCGTCGCAACGCTCGACCTCGACCGCGCACGAAAACATCGTGCGGGCATGGGCTTCTTTCGCGATCGACGTCCCCAGCTTTACGGGCGCATCTGCGAGGATATCTGAAGGCGGGCCGTACGCCCCCGCGCTATCTGCCTGCCAGTTCCTTGAGTATGATCGTCCAGTGATCGAGGCCCGAATAGAACGCATCGACATTTGCCCGTTCGTTTAGGCCATGTGCATACATGTCCTGCGAACGGCTGGCGCCTCCGCTTACGGCGACCGTATCGTAGCCTAGCGTGCGGTAATGCATCCCGTCGGTACCGCCCGATTCCATATAGGGAATGATTGGTATGTCCTTGCCGTATCGTGCGGCGAGGCTTTTCGCGACCGCTGCCCGGACATCGTCCCGGAGAACAGAGACGGGGCTTTCCGTCACCTCTGCCATCAGCTTGAACGAAACATTGTCGTTGCCGATGACGCGGGCCAGTTCGGCCTGGGTCTTCTCCACCCCGATGCCGGGGAAAATGCGGCAGTTCACGGTCGCCGTCGCGCTCTGCGGCAACGCGTTTTCCGCATGCCCGGCGCGGAGCATCGTCGCAACGCAAGTCGTGCCGAGCGTGCCCACCGTCTCGGGGTTCGACTGAAGCGTGGCGACGGCTGCCGGATCTTCTGGGTTTTCCGCAAAGGCCCGCATGGCATCGCCCAGTTCGCCCGGCACGCTCTGGCCAAGGGCTGCAAAATAGCTTCGGGTCAGCGGTGTCGCCTGAACTGCGAATTTGTGATCGGCCAATTTCAGAAGCGCTGCCGACAGTTCATAGATGGCATTGTCGGATCGCGGCCGCGAAGAGTGGCCGCCTGGATTGCTCACGGTAAGCTCGAACGTCGCAAACGTTTTTTCTGCAGCCTGAACACGCATGGCCAGCGGCTTGAACTCGTCGTCCAGCGCCGTTCCGCCGGCATCGGAATTCAGCACGAAAGCAGGGTCGACGTTCTCTGCGATCCACTTCGCCTGTGCGCGGGTGGAAACCATGCCGGTTTCCTCATCACCAGAGAAAGCCAGATAGAGATCCCGGTTGGGCGTCCAACCTTCATCTTTCAGCCGTATGAAAGTGCCTACGAGATTGGCGACGCCGTACTTATTGTCCATCGTTCCGCGTCCGAAGAAATAACCGTCTTCTTCGGTCAGAGTGAATGGATCGCGATCCCAATCCTCCGGCAGAGCATCCACCATGTCCATGTGAGCCAGCATCACGATCGGCTTTTCTCCCGATGAACCGTCACCGCGATATCTTACAATAAGCCCCTGCGTCGGTTCGCCGTCGCTGTCGTAGTCAGCGACCATCAGGTCTTCCTGCGCGAAGCCAGCATCGGACAGATGCTTCGTGAGGTACGCGACCATGTCATCCACCTGCTGATGACCGCGCGCCGTACGAAAGCCTATTATGTCGCGATAGATGTCATGGACCATCTGCTGGTGATCGGTCAGTTGACGCGTTTCGGTATCCTGAGCCGCGATTGGGCCCGCCGAAGCCAGCGCGCCCGCCAGAAGAAATGCCTTTACCCTCATCGCCTGCCCCTCCAGTTGGCTATCACGCGGCGGGACGCTAGGACGGAGCCTTCATGGAGGCAAGCAAGCATCGCTACCTGATTGCACTGGGGTCGAACCGGCGCGTACCCCAGATCGGTGCCCCGCGCGCAGTGCTTGATGCGGCGGTGGCAGAACTGGCCGAGGAAGGCTGGGAGGTCGAAGCTGTCTCGTCTTGGGTGGATAGCGTGCCCATCGGCCCTTCGCAGCGGCAATATGCAAATGGCGCTGTCGTAATCAGTGGCGATCTCGATCCCACCGAGACGCTGGAACACCTTCAATCAATCGAGGAAAAGTTCGGACGCGAGCGGCGCGGGCAGAGGTGGCGATCGCGCACACTCGATCTCGACATCGTTCTTTGGAGTGGCGGGGCCTGGCATTCGACAACTCTTTCGATCCCGCATCCCCTGTTTCGAGAACGTGAATTTGTGTTGCGCCCGGCGGCCGAAATTGCAGCGGATTGGCGAGACCCTGTCTCGGGCCACACCCTGCGTCAGCTCGCCAGAAGAAGTTTCCGCTGACCTGCGCCAAATCTCGCATGACCCGCTTGACCGCCCGCAAAGGCGCCCCTAGGTGGCACGCCGTGGTCGGGCCGTTAGCTCAGTCGGTAGAGCAACTGACTTTTAATCAGTAGGTCGCTGGTTCGAACCCAGCACGGCTCACCACCACTATCCGCACCGAGGCCGGAGTGCCGGCACCAACTACCGGAGCCGACATTCCCATGAAAACCCGCGCCGCCGTCGCTTTCGCCCCCAAGCAACCACTCGAAATCGTCGAGTTAGACCTGGAGGGACCAAAGGCGGGCGAAGTGCTGGTCGAGATCATGGCGACCGGTCTCTGCCACACGGATGCGTATACGCTCGATGGATTGGACAGCGAGGGGATCTTTCCCAGTGTCCTGGGTCATGAGGGCGCAGGAATCGTGCGTGAAGTCGGCGCCGGCGTCACGAGCGTCTCGCCCGGCGACCACGTCATTCCGCTTTACACCCCCGAATGCCGCCAGTGCAAATCGTGCCTGAGCGGCAAGACGAACCTTTGTACCGCGATCAGGGCCACTCAGGGTAAGGGCCTGATGCCCGATGGTACGACGCGCTTTTCCTACAAGGGCGAGCCGATTTTCCATTATATGGGCTGCTCGACCTTCTCGAACTTCACTGTCCTGCCCGAAATCGCGGTCGCCAAGATTCGTGAGGATGCCCCCTTCAAGACGAGCTGCTATATCGGCTGCGGTGTCACAACGGGCGTCGGCGCAGTGACCAATACGGCCAAGGTCCAGGTTGGTGACAATGTCGTGGTCTTCGGCCTGGGCGGGATCGGTCTCAATGTCATTCAGGGTGCGCGGCTCGCCGGCGCCGGCATGATCATCGGCATCGACATCAATTCTGATCGCGAAGAATGGGGCCGCAAGTTCGGAATGACCCATTTCCTCAATACCAAGGGTATGAGCCGGGACGAAGTGGTGGCCAAGGTCGTCGAGATGACGGACGGAGGAGCCGATTACACCTTCGACTGTACGGGTAATACGGAGGTGATGCGCACGGCCCTGGAGGCTTGCCATCGCGGCTGGGGTACATCCATCGTCATTGGCGTTGCCGAAGCGGGCAAGGAAATCTCCACCCGGCCCTTCCAGCTGGTGACCGGTCGCAACTGGCGCGGCACGGCGTTCGGCGGAGCCAAGGGCCGCACCGATGTTCCGAAAATCGTCGATTGGTACATGGACGGGAAGATCGAGATCGACCCGATGATCACTCACGTTCTCAGCCTAGAGGACATCAACAAGGGGTTTGACCTTATGCATGCAGGTGAAAGCATCCGCAGCGTGGTGGTGTTCTGATGGCCGGCAAGATCTATTCTGACGCCGCAGCGGCGCTCGACGGGGTGTTGCGCGACGACATGCTCATCGCAAGCGGCGGCTTTGGCCTCTGCGGAATTCCGGAGCGCCTGCTCACCGCTATTCGTGACAGCGGGGTCAAGGGGCTCACTTTCTGCAGCAACAACGCCGGCATCGATAATGAAGGCATCGGCATGCTTTTGCGTACCCAGCAGGTGAAGAAAATGTTTTCTTCCTATGTTGGCGAGAACAAGGAATTCGAGCGGCAATTCCTTTCCGGCGAGCTGGAGGTCGAGTTCTGCCCGCAGGGCACGCTGGCCGAACGCATGCGGGCAGGTGGAGCGGGCATTCCCGGCTTCTATACCAAGACCGGCGTCGGCACGCAGGTCGCCGAAGGCAAGGAGCACAAGGATTTCGACGGCGAAACCTATATCCTGGAACATGGGATTTTCGCCGACCTCGCAATCGTGAAGGCGTGGAAGGCCGACGAGACGGGCAATCTCGTTTTCCGAAAGACCGCTCGCAACTTCAATCTCCCCGCCGCAACGTGCGGCAAGGTCTGCGTCGTCGAAGTCGAGGAAATCGTGCCTACCGGTAGCCTCGATCCCGACTGCATTCATCTGCCCGGGGTCTACGTCCAGCGCATGATCGTTGGGTCACCTTACGACAAGAAGATCGAATTTGTGACAACCCGCGAAAGGGAGGCCGCGTAATGGGCTGGGATCGCAACCAGATGGCCGCCCGCGCGGCCAAGGAACTGGAAGACGGATATTACGTCAACCTCGGCATCGGCATCCCGACGCTGGTGGCCAACCACATTCCTGACGGCATGCATGTAACGCTGCAGAGCGAGAACGGCATGCTCGGCATCGGACCATTCCCCTATGCCGGTGAAGAAGATGCCGATCTGATCAATGCTGGTAAGCAGACCATCAGCGAACTTCCGCATAGTGCCTATTTCGATAGTGCTGCCAGCTTCGCCATGATCCGTGGCGGGCACATCGATCTGACTGTGCTCGGTGCAATGGAAGTCGCACAAAATGGCGATATCGCGAACTGGATGATCCCCGGCAAAATGATCAAGGGCATGGGCGGCGCCATGGATCTGGTTGCCGGCGTCAAGAAGATCATCGTTGTTATGGAGCACACTGCCAAGGACGGAAGCCCGAAGTTCATCTCCGAATGCACGCTGCCTCTGACAGGGCAGAACGTGGTCGACATGGTGGTGACGGATCTCGCCGTATTCCAGCGGCCCGACCATGACAGCGCATTTCGTTTGATCGAACTGGCGCCGGGCGTGACCGCCGAAGAAGTAGCCGAAAAGACGACCGCGCAGTACGAAGTCGCTCTCTAGGGATGGCTACCGCGTTGGAAACAGTCGAGGAGCACCGTAGCCAGGGCGGCATTCAAGGCGTTTATCGCCACGCTTCGGTCAGTACCGGCACCGATATGACGTTCTCCGTGTTTGTACCCGAGCACGAAGAAGGCACGAAGCTGCCGGTCCTGTGGTTCCTTTCCGGGCTTACATGCACCCACGCCAACGTCACCGACAAGGGCGAGTTTCGTGCTGCATGCGCCGAGCACGGGATCATCTTTATTGCGCCAGACACCTCACCGCGCGGCGAGAACGTGCCCGACGATGAAGCATACGATTTCGGCCAAGGCGCTGGATTTTATGTCGACGCTACGCAGGACCCCTGGGCAGAGCATTTCCGCATGCGCAGCTATATCGAACAGGAACTGCCGGAGCTGGTTGGCGGGCATTTCCCCATCGATATGAACCGTCAGAGCATCACGGGCCATTCGATGGGTGGTCACGGCGCACTGACCGTCGCACTCCGCAACGCGGACCGCTTTCGTTCGGTCAGTGCATTCTCGCCGATCGCAAGTCCGCTTGCATGTCCGTGGGGAGAAAAGGCGCTCGGCGGATATCTCGGGGCGGATCGCCAGGCTTGGCGTGAATATGACGCCTGCGCACTGATAGAAGACGGTGCGAGATTGCCTGCCCTACTGGTGGATCAAGGCACGGCCGATGGCTTTCTCGAAGAGCAACTCAAGACCGAACTGCTGATTGAAATCTGCGAAAAAGCCAGCATGCCTGCAGACATCCGGTTTCAGGATGGGTACGACCATTCGTACTACTTCATATCGACATTCATGGCCGAACACGTGGCCTGGCATGCGCGACATTTGAAACAGAGCGGCGCCGAGTAGCACTCCCCACGGCATAAAAGCTCTGCCGCGCCCGATGACTGTGGCTTTGCGGGATTTCCCTGCTAGACATGGCGCGATGGGATCTGTGGGAGGCATCATCGGAACGTTTGGCGGCACGGCTGCCCTGGCACTGTTCGCCTGTGCGTCGCCGTCTCGTGCCCAGGAGGCTGGCGAAGATCTCCCGGCCTACAGCACCGCAACCGATTTGCCCTCTCCGGTCGCCGACCCCCTCGATGTCGACTTTAGTGCGGCCCCGCTTACCTATCGCGCTTCAGGCGTTGAACGGGCATGATACTGGAAAACACGGTGCTGGATATCGCTGCGCGCGGCATCATTCTGTCTGCGGGAGCCATTGTTTGGGTCGTCATCCTTATCCGCATCAACGGTTTGCGATCCTTGTCCAAGATGACGAATTTCGATTTCGTCATGACCGTTGCCTTGGGCAGCTTGGTGGCTGGGGCGGCACAAGCCAGCAGTTGGAGCGGGTTCGCCCAGGCATCGGCCGGAATGCTCGGCCTGTTTCTGGTCCAGTTTATCGCTGCTTACATCCGCAAGACGTCGGATGCCGCCGAAGCAATCATGCAGAACGAGCCGGTCTTTCTGATGCGCAACGGCAAATTCTTGGAGGACGCGTTACGCAAAACCCGGGTGTCGAAAAGCGATCTGATCGCAAAACTGCGCGAGGCGAACGCGCTCGACCTTTCGTGCGTACGCGCGGTGGTTCTGGAAACCACGGGCGACGTTTCCGTACTGCATGGTGACGCTCTGGACGAAACCCTGATCGGGGATGTCCGGCGTCTCTAGCGCCGGTCCAGCCAGCGTGCAAAAGCCACGCCGCCCGTAATCAGAAACGGAACCAGCACGAAGCTGAGCGCCACCTTGGCGATGACTTGCCCGATGAGCAGATTGGTTATCTCGAATTGCCCGTAAAAGGCGAGCGTGATGAAGATGACCGAATCGATAGCTTGGCTGAGTGCGGAAGCAATTGCGCCGCGCATCATCAACGAGACGGTTGAGGTACTCTGCGATGAGCCGCGTAGACGCGAAAAAATCCAGACATTGAGTAGCAGCGATACGATGTAAGCCGCGGGCCCGGCCATCCATACGCGCCACAACGTAGCATGGACGCGCTCGAAAGCTGCGAGGTCCTCGCCGCGAAACTCGACCATCTCTACTGAAGCAGGAAGATTCAGTACTAGTTGCATCAGTAGCGAAGCGATGAGCAGCGGAATGAAACCCCACCAAACGATCCTATTGGCAAGCTTTTCGCCGTACAGCTGTGCGATGGTGCTCGATATCACGACCAGTAGCAGAAAGGCGAAGATGCCGGATTCCACGGCCAGTTCGGTCGGCCACAGCTGAACCTGCTTGTACGCGAGAACGCCTGCCAAGACGGTCATTCCCCCGTAGATCAGAGTGTAAACGAACAGGCCGAGCGGCATGGCGGCAGCGGCAGGCCGGATTTCGTTGGCGGGTTCTGTCATGGGTGGATCTCGTGGAATTCGGGGACGGCTTGGCCATCGGTGAGTAGTGAAAATTGACTAATGGGACGGTGCAAGCAAGACAGCGGCTAATTTCATCCGCAACTTGTAGCGTCCGAAGGGAAGCCGATGTCGCCCATCCTTATCAATATTATCGGCATTCTGGCGATTTTGCTGGTCGCATTCTTGCTGTCGACCGGCAAGCGGAGGATCAAACTCAGGGTCGTCGGTGCAGCCTTCGCGCTGCAGACTCTGATGGCTTTTCTCGTACTGGCCACGAGCGGCGGGCGTGCCGTGATACAAGGCATGGCTAATGGGGTGGCCGCCCTCCTTTCCTATGCGGACCAGGGAACGCAGTTTCTTTTCGGCCCGAACGAGACGAACCCGTTGGCGAACACCTTCGCACTGGGCGCGTTGCCGGTGATCATCTTTTTCGCAGCCTTGGTTTCGATCCTCTATTATCTCGGCATCATGCAACGTGTCGTGCGTTGGGTCGGCGGTGCAATCGGCTGGGTGACGGGGATATCGAAGGTCGAATCGCTAGGGGCCGCGGCGAATATTTTTGTCGGCCAATCCGAAAGCCCGCTCGTTGTGCGCCCGTACCTCGCCGCACTTGCGCCCTCTCGGCTGTTCACGCTCATGGCGGTGGGAATGGCCGGCGTTGCCGGCACGATCCTTGCCGCTTATGCCGGGCTGCTCGGCAATGCCTATCTGCCCTTTCTCCTGGCCGCCGCATTCATGTCTGCCCCTGGCGGCATATTGATGGCGAAGATCATCATGCCCGATGACGGCGAGCCGTCTCCTGAAGCGGAGGGTGAGTTGCCGTTGCCGCGCGGCCGGATCAGCGGCGAGGGACCTGCCGCGCTCACCGAGAGCGAGAGGGAAGTGGAGATCGCAGAGACCTTCGAGGAGGGCGAGCGTCCGGCCAATGTCATCGAAGCCGCCGCGCAGGGCGCGCAAACCGGTGTCAAACTTGCGGTCGCCGTTGGCGCGATGGTCCTTGCATTCGTCGCGCTGGTAGCCCTGGCCAATGGTCTTCTGGCGGGTGTTGGCGGATGGTTCGGCTATTCGGACCTCAGCTTCCAGAAGCTGCTCGGCTTCGTCTTCGCTCCCATGATGTATCTGATCGGCATTCCGTGGGATCAGGCTGGCGCTGCGGGCGGACTGTTCGGGACGAAGATCGTGCTGAACGAGTTTGTCGCATTCATCGAGCTCGGGACGATCGGCCCCGAGGTCCTGACGGAACGCAGTCGCGCTATTATTACGTTCGCCTTGTGCGGTTTCGCTAATTTCAGTTCGATAGCCATTCAGATGGCCGTGACCGGCGGGCTCGCTCCCAACCAGCGGCCGGTCATCGCCAGGCTTGGTTTGCGAGCGCTTGCCGCCGGTTCTCTCGCCAACCTTATGAGCGCCGCGCTGGCAGGTCTTTTCCTACCGTATTAAAGGGCTTCGCCATGACCGATTCGAACACCGATATCGCGGTAGTGTCGCTGGCACAGCCGCTGGACAGCATAGCCGATGAGCTGGGGCGTAGCTTCGAGCAATACGGTTTCGCCGTCATCCGCGATCACGGCATCCCGCAGGACCTGATCGATCGCGCCGAGGCGCTGTCCAAGGAATTCTTCGCGCTCCCCGATGATGTGAAGAAGGCGTATCACACGCCTGGTGGCGGCGGGGCTCGCGGATACACGCCGTTCGGGACCGAAAAGGCCAAGGATGCCAAGGTCCATGACCTCAAGGAATTCTGGCACGTCGGTCGCCAGCTGCCGGAGGGCCATGATCTTGCGGATTATATGCCAGCCAATATCTGGCCGGACGAGATCGACGGATTTCGCGAAACCTTCCTCGAACTTTACACAGCATTCGAAGAAGCCGGCGGCAAGGTGCTGGAGGGCATCGCGCTTCATCTGGGGCTACCGCGCCAGTTCTTTGCTCCTACGGTAGAGGACGGCAATTCCGTCATGCGCCTTTTGCGGTATCCTCCCCTCGAAGGCGCAGAAGCGGAAGGTGCGATCCGCGCAGCCGCGCATGGCGATATCAACACGATCACATTGCTACTTGGTGCGGAAGAAGCCGGTCTGGAACTTCTTACTTCGCAAGGCGAATGGAAAGCCGTCGCCCCGCCGGAGGGTGCGCTGGTGGTCAATATCGGCGATATGCTTGAAAGATTGACCAACGGCCGATTGCGCTCGACCAAGCATCGGGTGGTAAATCCGCGAGGCGAAGCGGCCTATCGTGCGCGGTACTCGATGCCGTTTTTCCTGCATTTCCGCCCCGATTATGTCATTGAGACGCTGCCTTCGTGCATCGATCCGGAGCATCCGGAGAATCGACCCGATGCAATCTCCAGCCATGAATTCCTCATGCAGCGCCTGCGCGAGATCAATCTCGCGTGATCTGGTGCGGTGCACCAATTTGTGCGTTGCAAAAAAACCATAATCAGGAAAATTTCAGACTCGTGGCCTGATTGCAACACCATCAACGTGTTGTTCCTTAAGTGCAATTTTGGCGGGGCACCTGAACTCTCGGCAGAAGTATCACGGTTGTCTTGACTCTGTCACATTTCCATCGCTTTGCGGAAACGTGTCCCGCCTAGCGGGGGCTCACCTCTCGCATTGCAATCCCGCATCAAGAGACTGAAGGGGTCTACTCTGATGAAATTCAAGTTTCTCCTGGCCGCATCGGTGGTCAGCACCGCCAGCGCCATGGTCGCCGTTCCTGCCGCCGCGCAGTCGACCGGTTCGCTCAACTTCGACGACGATGTCATCGTCGTATCGGGTGCGCGCAGCACCGATGTTGGCGGGGTCGATATTCCCGATTCGCCGAAGGCCAAGGTTCAGCTCGATTCCGAACTGATCCTGCGCCAGGCACCCGGCCAGACGATCAACGACACGTTGAACCTCGTCCCCGGCGTCAGCTTCACCAACAACGATCCTTTCGGTTCGCTCGGTGGCAACTTCACCATCCGTGGCTTCAACTCGGATCGCATTTCGCAGACGTTCGACGGTATTCCGCTGAACGATTCGGGCAACTACGCTCTTTACACCAACCAGATGGTTGATCCGGAAATCATCGAAGCGGCTACTGTGACGCTCGGCTCGACCGATGTCGACAGCCCAACCGCTGCGGCCGCCGGTGGCACGATCAATATTCGTACGAAGGCTCCGGATGACGAGTTCGGCGTCTACACTGCCACCACCTACGGCAATATCATTTCGCGCGGCAATCCGGGCGATCGCATGATGTATCGCTTCTTCGGCAAGGTCGAAACCGGCGAGCTTACCTCGGGCGGCCTCAAAGCCTTCTTCAGCGCATCGACCACCGAGAATGAATCCACCTTTTCGAATTACGGCGGTGTGGAAAAGCAGCAGTACAACGCCAAGATCTTCCAGCCGATCGGCGATAACGGCGATTTCATCTCGATTGCCGGCCATTATAATGTGAACCGTAACAATTTTAACGGTTCTACATATGGCTATGACGGAACTAACCCACTTCAAGAGCCCGAAGACCGGTTCTACGAAGTCGGTGGCGATGGTTTTCCTTGCACAGTCGTTGCTGGTGTGACTGGCGTAGAAGATACCTACAATGATTGTGGTACCGCGTTTGAGCGTCGCTACAATCCGTCAAATACAGGCAACGTTCGTATTAATTCGCTCTTTACGCTGAGTGATAAGCTGACGCTCACTGTGGACCCGAACTTTCAATATGTGAAAGCGAACGGTGGTGGCACATCAATTGGCTTCGAGGGTGCTTCGGCCGGCGGATTTACCGGAGGGATATTTACCGCGGATTCGCGCAATGAGCGGGAACCTGGCAGACGGACACAATACTACTATTTCGGGGGCGTAGATCTCAATGGAGACGGTGATGCCCTCGACTACGTGACGATTTTGTCGCCGAGCCATACTCGTACTAACCGTTATGGTGTCATTGCGAACTTGATTTACGACATCAATCCGGATCACCGCGTGCGTTTAGCTTATACGCTTGACCACGCCCGTCACCGGCAGACCGGTACGGCAGGACTACTCTTGCCGAACGCCGAACCGGTCGACGTTTTTCCGGCCAACGATCCGGTTCTCGATGCCAATGGCGTTGCGCCGCAGAAGCGTAACCGCAAGTCGTTCGCGATATTGAACCAAATTTCAGCCGAGTATCGCGGACAGTTCGGTGATCTGACCGCTACGCTGGGTTTGCGCGCACCGTTCTTCGAACGTGAACTCAACCAGTACTGTATAACGACTACTGCATCGGGAGATGTTGATTGTGTTAACGGCGATGACGCTATCGCAGATTATTTAACGGCAAATCCGACATCCGTGGCACCTACTTCGGCAACTTACAAATATGACAAGCTATTGCCAAATATTGGCCTGAACTACGACATCACCCCGGCGGCCAGCATCTTTGCAAGCTATGCTAAGAACTTGTCCGTTCCGAGTACCGATCCGCTTTACGGTTCGCTTTTTGTCGGCGTGGCGCCAGTTCCCGAAACGTCGGACGCCTTTGATTTGGGCGTCCGTTACCAGACTGGCAACGTCCAAGCTCAAGTTACTGGATGGTACAATCAATACAACGATCGCATAAAGACGGCCTACGATCCAATTCTTGATCGGTCCATCACCCGCAACCTTGGCAAGGTAGAAATGTACGGTGTGGACGGCAGTATTGCGTGGCAACCAGCAGAGCCCTTCTTCCTCTATGTGTTCGGTTCTTATCTGAAATCGGAAATCAAGGAAGACGTTCAGACCGGTGCGAATTCGTTTGCGGCTACAGCCGGCAAGCGCGAAGCTGGCGCTCCGAAGTTCACGCTCGGCGCTCGCGCACAAGGCTCCTTCGGACCGCTTGAGCTTGGCGCTCAAATCAAGCGTACTGGATCACGCTTCGTGAACGATATCAATACGATTGAACTGCCCGGCTACACCGTAGCCGATCTCGACGCTCGTTTGGCTCTCGGCTACTTTAATGACGATCTCGACAAGGCGTTCATTCAGCTGAACATTACCAATCTTCTGGACGAGGTCTATATTGGGTCGGCTCCTACGGATCTCACTCGAGGTGCGCGAAATGTGAATATCGGCGCACCGCGTGCATTCACGGCATCGCTTATCTGGGGCTTCTAAGCTTCCAGTTCGCATAAAGAATGTAGGGCGGCTCTCCTGCTTGGAGGGCCGCCCTTTTTCGTGTGGATCGATGGTGACCGGAACGGGCACTGGAGCTATGCGGTTGTTCAGAAATGAACGAGCAAATCACTCGCTACTCCCAGACCCGGCGAAAACCCAACCCATGGGTGATCGCGCTGATCGTGCTCCTTCATGTCGCCATTTTTTATCTCCTGATACGCAGCTTTGCGCCGTCCGCAGTCTCGCAGGTCGAACAGAAGGTCGTATCTGCGTTTACTGTGACGGTCACGACTCCCGAGCCGGAGCCAGAACCCGATGAACCCGAGCCTGCGGGCGCTCAGGGTGACCCGGGTCGCGAGGCGGTGCCGCAACCCGTTACTGCACCGGAACCGCCCATTCGCAAACCTGAAGCCCCCCCTGTACCCCGCGCGTCGTCGACCGGTACAGCGCAAACATCGGGAGCTACAGACGACGGGGCAGGCACTGGTCGCGCGGGTGACGGCGACGGTACGGGGAGCGGTACGGGCGGTAACGGTCAGGGCGGCGGGATCGCAACCAAGCCAGTCCTGACTCGGGCGATTACCAACGCCAGTGCCTTTCCAGTCCCTCCCGGGGGGAGGCAAGCCCGCATTGGTCAATCGGTCATTGTCCGCCTGACCGTCTCGGCGGAAGGGCGTGCAACGCAGTGTAGCATCTACCGTCCAAGCCCCTTCCCGGAAACCGACGCAACCGTATGCCGGTTGGCATTGGATCAGCTCCGGTTCGAACCGGCAAGGGACTTTGCCGGCAATGCAGTCAGTGCGACTTTCTTCTACCAGCAACGCTTCTTCAATTAAGAAGCTAGCTCTTTGGATCAGGACAGACTGCCGACCATTTCGACAAGCTCATCCTTGCCGTAGGGTTTGGTAAGGAGGCCTGAGGCTCCAAGCTCTTCCACACGGTCCTGCATTTCGCCGTACCCGGTTGCTAGCCAGAAAGGTATGCCTAGTTCCTGCAGCTTGCGGGCCACCGGCTCGCTGTTCTCTCGTCCGAGATTATAATCGAGAATGGCCATGGCGGGAGGAGACTTCGCCAGCGCATCCAGAGCGCCGGCGACGGAGCTTTCTATGCGGACCTTCGTGATGCCCATCTCTTTCAGACAGTCTTCCGCATCGAGAGCGATAATCATGCTGTCTTCAACCAGCAGGACGCTTTCGGGAAGATTATCCAACGCTGTTGCCTTTCGTTGCTTCGCCTGGGCAGCCGCGCCGGCGGTTTCGCGCGCACGCCATTCGACGAAGCGGGCAGGGATGCAGAAGCGCGCTTCTACCCCTTCCAGCCGGTAATCGATTTCTGCAGTGCCCTTGAGTTCATAAGGGATGGAGCGCTCGATGATGGTGCTGCCAAACCCGCGCCGCTTGGGCGGCTTGACCGGTGGTCCCGCACTCTCGCGCCAGGTTGCACAGAAATTGTCCTCGTCATCGCGGCTGACGATCACTTCCAGCTGACCGGACTGATCGCTGAGCGAGCCGTATTTGGCGGAATTTGTCATCATCTCGTGAATGACGAGCGCCATCACCGTATAGGCTTCCGGCGCAATCATGGCCTCGGGCCCCTGCACATCCAGGCGGTCCTTCTTGCCGGTCAGATAGGCATTGGCTTCGGTTTCGATGAGTTCCGAAAACGGGGCGTGAGACCAGTTGCCCTTGGTGATATTGTCATGGGCCGATGCGAGTGAACTGATCCTTCCTCCAACGATCTGAGCGAAGGTGTCGATATCGGGCGCATCGTGTTTCGATTGGTTGATCAGGCCACGGATAAGATTGAGGATATTGCGAACGCGGTGGTTTAGCTCCGCTATGAGCAGTTCCTGCTGTTGCTGGGCTTTGGCCCGCTCTGCGACGGCCTCGTCGGTCAAACGAAGAATGATTTCGAGCAGGGTGACGCGCAGGCCTTCAGCAATGTCCAGTTCTGCTTCCGACCATTTCTCCGCACGGCCCTCTACGGTTTCCTGCCACGCTTCGAAGCTCTTTCGTGGCGTGAGGCGATCGCCATTCGGACCTGTTTCGACCGGTTTTTCCGGATTGCCCGCCCATACGACTGTTTGCGTAAGCGGCTTGCGCCAGAGGACCAGATAATCGCGCGGTGTGCGCGATACGGGAATAATCAATGCCCCCGCCGCACGATCGGCAAACCGCGTCGCCCGCGGCATTCTTTCCGCGATCTGTTCGCTTGCCAGCAGCCGGCTCGTCGCAGCGGCATTGAGGCCGGGTACGATGGCGCGGAATTCTTCCTCGTTCGGGGCAGACCCACGTGAATCGTAAATATCCTCGACGAAGATACTCACGCCGTCATGCGGAATGACCTGCTGGATGACCGGTTCGATCATGGGCAGGCTGGAAGACAGGGGCGTCCCTGCTGCCACGTCACGCATCAGGCGCGTGTGGATATCGCGCCCCAGCTCGCGCCGGTTGGCGATCTGGCGCGATAAGGTGCGGTCCAGTACCAGTGAGAACAGTTCGGAGAAAAGCTCCGCCGCTGTTCGCTGCGTGTAAGGCAGCAGTTTGGGGCCATAGTGATGACAGGCGAAGAGCCCCCACAGCTTGCCGCCGACTATGATGGAGATGGAGAGCGAGGCTCCCACGCCCATGTTGTGCAGATATTCGATATGGATCGGTGAGACCGCACGTAGTGCGCTCATGCTGAGATCGAGCGGTTCACCTTCGAGAGAAATGCCGGGCTCGATCGGCACGGGCTCAGCTTCGACATCGGCGATGATCCGAAAGCGATTACGCACATAAAGGGCGCGGGCCTGCGTCGGAATATCCGATTTGGGATAACGCAGACCGCGGAATTTCTCGAGATCTTCCCGGGCTGCTTCGGCGATGACCTCACCTGAAAGATCGTCGCGGAAGCGATAGACCATGACCCGGTCGATTTGCAGCGTGTGACGAAGCTGCCGGGCAGCTTCCTCGACGAGTGGGAGCAAATCCGCGTGCTTCTCGAGGCGGCTCATGATTGGCCGCAGGACGGCAAGCTGGCGGTTGAGATCGCCCGCCGCGTGAGGCTCGATTTCGATTATCGTGTTCGCACCTGACGAATGCAGCGCACAGTCGAACAGATCGTCCGTACCGAACAAGGCTACCCCGAAAAGTCGTTCGACCTGATCGGGAATGGCCAGGTTCGCCGCCGCACTGCGAAGCAGATCCATCGCGCCTGGCGTCATCAATCGCGTCAGGCTAGCCCCTATCTCGACCGTGCGTCCACGCCCGAAGATGTCTTCCAGATTGGTTGATCGATGCGCGACAAACCAATCCGAGTTGACGGCGATCAATGCGCCGAAAGCCTGAATCTGGCCAAGCTGGTGGATTGGTTCACGGTCGCAATTGGACAGCGTGACATTGGATGGGTTCGTCATGCTGGCTCAATTACCCGAGTATTCATGGCTACTTGCTGAAAATGGGCGAATGTCGCTTGCGCTGCCATTAGGACCGCCTGGTCGTCCGGCAAACTATGTGGCCTCTCTAGTGCGGGTCGCAGATCTTGCCAGAACTGCACCATCCGGGGATCGGAGAGGAACGCGGTCGGAAGTGCAGTGCCTGTCTTCTTCAACCGCTTCAAAAGCGAACGATTACCTAGCGAAGAACCGGCCAGCACCCAGACCGTGCCCATGGGATCGGCGTCCGCCGACGGGGCGAAGGCAGGCGGGTTGTCCGGCAGCGCGCAGCGCAGCGCCGCCAGATCGCGCGCGATCAGGTCCGTCTGGTGCGGCGGCATTGCCTCGACATGGCTTTCATGAAGCCAGTTCTCGACGCCGACCCGGGCATGCCATTGGATTTGAAGGAACTCTGCATAAGCTGCCTCGTCATCGACGACGAGCTCGCCCATTAGCAGATCCAGCCGTTCATGGCTGTCCGCGGTGGCTTCCCTGAGATAATCCCTAGTGGTGCGACCCACTGCCTTAGATGTCGGCATTCGCTCGGCCTCGCTTTCCCTACCGCTGCGCCCACGGAAGCGGATGCAATAAACAATCGATGGCCGAATGCACGCCCTTCCTCGACGCAAAGCGAACGGGGTTGCAAATGGTTCCTGAAAGGCGAAATTTGGCCTGTGCAGCGCGCTTGGTTACTTTGGCGCGATCAGCTTTTGCCCTTGCTGGCGGATAGCACTCGCAACCATGGGTTCGACGAACGAAAGCGCAGGGGGCAGGTTTACTTCGAAGATGACCTGCGCATCCTCAATGATAACGCTGCCGTCGATGCCCTGACCCATCGCCTTTACCGACAGATCCATCCGGTCCTCGTTCGGCCAGGCCGTCTGCACATCTGCCACGCCCCCGGGAACGAACTGGCCGATTTCATGGCTGCGTGCGTGGAGGCGCCGCCGCACCTCTTCCTTGCCGATGTCGTGGGGAATAGGAACGCGCATCAGCTCTTGTTCTCCAATTGCGGGCTCGTCTGCGCCCCTTCGCCGAATTTGTAATCCAGATAGCGGTGCTTGATCGCGAGATCGTCGAGCGAGCCTTCCGCAAGCTGCCGGGTGATGGAATCGATTTCGCCGCTGATCTTGCCGAGGCTGTCGGTCAACTGCTCGTCCGGCGTAGAACCGGCGCGCTGTTCCTTGCGCAGATGGGCAGGGATGCGGCGATAGCTGTCGATCATCTCGGGCAGCTGTTCTCCCACCAGACTGCGCACTTCGCGTGCCTTGGGGTGGTTCTGGTCGAGCCCTTCGAGCTGCAGGCCCAGCGCATCGAGCTGCACGCCCATGTCGTCGATTATCCGCGCGGCTGGCGCAGGGAGGGCGGGGCGCTGCGCTTCGAGCCACAATTCGGTGCGGCCGACCATCTGCTGGACGTTGCCCTTGTTGATGTCCGCCCGCTTGGGTGTGCCCATTTTCGGATAGCTGGAAAACACCGCAATCGCGATGATGCTCGCCACCAGAACACCCATCACGCCCCAGAAACCGATGCCGCTGAAGATCGCTCCGGCGACACCGCTTGCCAGCCAGATCGCAAATACCGCGATCACGACGTTGCGGACCTTCTTCAGCAGATGATCGCGCTTCGCCTTCGCCGAGCCCTGCCCGATCGAGGGCGCGCGCCGGTGGCGGCCGCCTTCGCGGTTGTCGCGCACCAGCGCCTTGCTTTCGGACAATATCCGGTCGCTGTCGCGGGTGAGGTCGTTCACGATGCCGCCCTCAGCCCTCGATGCTCAGCAGGCCGCTTTCGGCAACCTGCTTCTGGGCCTGCGCCTGGCCTTCGGCGCGTGCGATATAGCCCTTCGACTTCTCGACCTCGTCGGTCAGCAGTGTAACCGTCTGCTTCATGCTGTCGAGCGCGCGCAGCTTGAAGCTGTCGACCTCGTCCATCGTGTCGTAGATGTTCTGGAACGCGCGCTGCAGCGTTTCCAGCGGGATCGTGCTCGCGGCGGCTTGTTCGTGGATCTTGCCGGTCTGGTCGCGCAGCAGAGTGCTGGTGGAATCGATGATGCCAGCAGTCGTTTCGTTCAGGGCCGTGATCTGTCCCAGCACCAGGCGCTGGTTCGTCATCGCTTCGGCCACGGTTACCGCGGTGCGCAGCGCACCTACGGTCGTGGTGCTGGCGCGGTCCACCCCTTTGACCAGCTCGACATTGTTCTTCTTCACAAGGTCGAGCGCGAGGTAGCCCTGCACGCTGACCGCCATCTGCGTGAGCAGGTCCTGCGTGCGCTGGCGGACATAGAACAGCGCGGTTTCGCGAACCGCCTTGGCCTTGGCCGGATCGGTCGCGTCGAGTTCGGCGGCCTTGTCTTCCAGCTTCTGGTCCAGCGTGTTGGAAATGTGGATCATCTGTTCCAGATTGCCCATCGCCTCCCACAGCTTCTGCCGCTCCACGTCGATCGCGGCATTGTCCATGATCAGCTCGTCCTTGCCGCTGGCAAGGTTGTTGAGGATCGACTGGATGTGCGTCTGCGCGCTCTGGTAGCTGCGGAAATAATTGGTCAGCTTGTTGCCGAACGGAATGATGCCGAGGATCTTGCGCGGGCCAGCCAGCTTGCCGCGCTTGCCCGGATCGAGATCTTCGACGACCCGGCGCAATTCGGCCAGATTGGCGCCGACGCCTTCGTCCTTGTCCATGGCCCGCACCGGGCGGTCCAGGAAACGGTTGGACATGCCGGCCGCAGCCATGATTTCCTTGCGGCCCATATTGGTGAGCTGGTCGACCTTCTTGCCGAACTCCGGCGAATTCGCATCCTGCGAAATCAGGTCTTCGACGAAGCCGTCGACCTTGGTTTCCAGCTTGCTCTTCACCTCGTCCGAAACCGGTACCAGCCCGGCAGCCTTCTCCGGCTTGACCTCGGGCACCGGATCGGGGGGCGTCAGGTCGAACGCGGTTTCGGTGGCAGTCTGCGTTTTCGTATCGCTCATGGGCGCAGGTCTCTCCAAGCGGCTATGATCCTGTATTAGGGTGGCAATACACGATCTTCAAGCGCACTGTCACCCGGCGCGGCGATAGTGCCGCGCCCTGGCGGGCAAGCGCAAGGCAATTCTGCTGCCGGAAAATCCTCAGGCAGCCAGGTCGAGCGGGGTGATCTCTCCCGACAGGTACTGCTTCTTCGCTTTCGCCCGGCTCAGCTTGCCGGAACTGGTGCGGGGCAGGGTGCGCGGGGGGACCAGTTCGACGACGCAGCTCATGCCGGTCACGCCGCGCACCTTGTCCGCGATCTGGTCGCGCAGCTTGATCCGCTCTTCGGGGTCAGACACCCGGCAGTGGACCAGCACGGCAGGCGCTTCTTCACCGCCTTCGGTATCGATGGAAAAGGCCGCGATGTCGCCGTGGTTGAAGCCCGGCAATTGCTCGACCGCCCACTCGATGTCCTGCGGCCACAGGTTCTTGCCGTTGATGATGATCATGTCCTTCGCACGGCCCACGATGAACAGGTAATTGTCGGCCATGTATCCCATGTCGCCCGTGTCCAGCCAGCCATCGACCAGGCAGTCGTTGGTGGCTTCCTCGTTGCGGAAATAGGAATGCATGACGCTCTTGCCGCGGCACCAGACCTTGCCGATCTGGTGATCGCCGCGGATCTGGTCGCTCTCCCCGCGGATTTCGACTTCCATGCCCGGGATCGGCTTGCCGCAGTTCACGATCGCGCGATACCGTGCGGGCTTGGACAGGTCGCGCGGGCGCCCCGACAGGCGCTCTTCCTCGACCAGTTCGACCCGGATGCCTTCGCCCGGGGGCATGACGGTAACGGCAAGCGTCGCCTCGGCGAGGCCATAGCTGGGATTGAAACTGCTTGCCTGAAAGCCTGCATCGGCAAAGGCGTTGACGAAGTTCTGCATCACGTCGGGGCGGATCATGTCGGCCCCGTTACCTGCAACTCGCCAGCGCGAAAGGTCGAACCGATCCTCGACATGCGTCTGGCTCGAAATGCGGCGTGCGCAGATGTCGTAACCGAATGTCGGCGAATAGCTCAGCGTGGTGCCCTTGTTGCGGCTGATCAGATCGAGCCAAGCAAGCGGGCGGCGCGCAAAATGCTCGGTCTTGAGATAATCGACCGAAACCTGGTTGGCGATCAGCGACAGGAAACAGCCCACCAGGCCCATGTCGTGATACCACGGCAGCCAACTGACCACGCGGTCGTTCGTGCCGATTTCCATCGATTCCGCATGGCCGCGCAGATTGTGCAGCAGCGCTTCGTGGGTTACCGCAACGCCTGTGGGAAAGCGGGTCGATCCGGATGAATATTGCAGATAGCAGATGTCTTCCGGCTTCGCTTCGGGAAGCTCGGCCTGGGGCGCAGGGCGCTGGTTGAAATCTTCCCAGCTTTCGCCCGCGCAGCCCTGGCGATCGGCGGCGGCCTTGGCCATGTCCGCGATCTCGCCCGGATAAATCAGGATTTTGGGATCGGAACTCTGCAACTGAACGGAAAGCTGGTCGATATAGCTTTCCTTGCCGCCGAAGGTGGTCGGCAGCGGCAGCGGAACCGGCCATGCCCCCATCAGGGTACAGGCGCAGAAAAGCGCCGCGAATTCCGGGCTGGTCTCCGCGACGATTGCGACGCGGTCTTCCTTTTCGATGCCCATCGCAACCAGGCGGTATGCCCCCTGGATCGCATCCTCGCGCATCTGCACATAGGGGTAACTGCATTCCAGCGTGCCACGCATGTCATGGAAGTTGAGACCCTTCGCACTCCGCGCAGCGTAGTCGATGGCTTCGTTGAAGGTCGCGAAATCCGAACGGCGACGCGGCAGGTCGCAATCGTTCGGCGTCGGCGAAATTTCGGCGTCGGTCATAATTTTCGGCGATACCCGTGAATAGCTGGTGCCTTACGGCTTACCTCATTGCGCTGTTAATGCGCAAACCGGCGGCTGCGCACTCTCCCACGTTTCCCATTCTTAAAGGACTGTGGCAGGAATATGGCCGATGAATGATGAACGCGCAACATCTGGTCACACTCGCCGCCGCGCAAAACCGCTTGATCGCAATCGACTGGAAGAATTGGCGCTCGCTTATGTGGCGCGATTTGCGACGAGCGCGGGCACGCTTCGGACCTACCTCAGGCGTAAATTGCACGAGCGCGGATTTGTCGATGGCGAAGAACCCGACATCGAAACGCTGATCTCCAGTTTCGTGGGCAAGGGCTATGTCGACGACGAAGCCTATGGCCGCGCCAAGGCCAACGATCTGGTCGCCCGCGGCTATGGCGGGCGGCGTGTCGAACAGACCTTGCGGTCCGCCGGCATCGCGGAGGATCTTCGCGAAGTCCTGCAACCGGACGAAGCCCACATGCGACAGGCGGTTGTGGTTCTCGCCCGCAAACGCCGGTTCGGGCCGTTCGGGCGACTGGGCGAAGCGAGCGCCGAAGACGCCCGCAAGCTTCGTGAAAAGCAGCTTGCCGCAGTGGTCAGGGCGGGCCATGATTTCGACATGGCACGGCGCGTCATAGAAGCGTCCACGGTCGAGGAACTGGAAGAATGGGTCACGGAAGCTTCGGACGAACTCGGCTGAGGGGATCGGGCTGCGCTCTCGCCATGCTGGCGGCGCTGGCCGCCTGCTCGCCCCAGACCCAGGCCGAAGCGTCGGCGGACAAGGGGCCGACTGCCGCTGGCACCGCGGCCGCTGGCAATCATCCGATATCCGGTTTGCGAGTGGTGCCGCTGACCGTGACGAGTGGGGACGAACGAATCGGCTTCAAGGTCGAAGTCGCCGACACGCCCGAATCTCAGGCGCGGGGACTGATGTTTCGCACCGAACTCGGTGATTTCGAAGGCATGATCTTCCCCTATGGCGGGGTGACGGCGCAGAGTTTCTGGATGAAGAACACGCCGCTGCCGCTCGACATCATCTTCATCGGTCCGGATCGGCGGATTTCCAACATCGCCGCGATGGCAGAGCCTTATTCGCTCGAATCGGTCTATTCCGTCGGTCCGGTGCTCGGTGTGCTCGAATTGCGCGGCGGCCGGGCACAGGAACTTGGCATAGAGCCGGGCGATTTGGTGGAATGGTGATCATCGAATGGCTTGGCCACTGCGCGCGAATCCGCTAACCGCGCGACCATGAACTTCCTCGGCAAGATTTTCACCTGGTGGGACGGCGCCACGATCGGCACTCTCCTGTGGTCCTCACGCAATGGGGAGCATGTCGGCACAGATGTGCAGGGCAACCGCTATTATCGTTCGAAGAAGAAGACCGGTGACGGCCGGGAACGTCGCTGGGTCATTTACGAAGGCACCAATGACGCGAGCCGCGTTCCGAGTGAATGGCACGGCTGGCTCCACGGGGCGTTCGACGACATACCGGAAAGCAATCTTCCGCCTGCTCGTATCTGGGAAGCCGATTACACTCCGAATGCCACTGGCACGGTAGGCGCCTACCGCCCTGCCGGTGCGTTGGAAATGGGTGGCAAGCGGGCCAAGGCTACAGGCGACTACGAAGCCTGGTCGCCAGAGGCGTGACCATGCGCAGGGCATTCGCCCTTGTCGCTGCGACGGCGGCTCTTGCGGCCTGCGGGCAGGAAACTGCCGAACCCGAAGATGCCATCCGGACGACGATCCCGGAAAGCGTGCAGCAGGCGGAAACGCCTGTGCAGCCTGCCGACGAAGCGAATATCGGCACGCCCATGGCGGAACGGGTCGCGACGCTCGGCCTCCTCAACAAACGCAATAATGTCAGCCAGGATCTCGAAATGCGTCCCGGCGAAGAACAGCGTATCGGCGACGTCATAGTCCGCCTTCAGGCGTGCGAGCGTACGGCTCCCTGGGAAATGCCGAAGGAAACGGGCGCATTCGTGCAACTGCTCGTCAGGCAACGCGGCACCGAAGACCAGTTCGCGAAAGTCTTTTCGGGCTGGCTGTTCAAGAATTCTCCCAGCCTGAATGTCGTGGAACACCCGATCTACGACGTCTGGGTCAAGGACTGTGCAATGGATTTCCCGGGCGAAGAAGAGGCTGCGAATCGCGCAACGGCGTCGGGTAGCGACGCTACGGGATAGCCATCTGCGGCGATCAGCATGTCCATATACCGCGATTGCGGTACGGCGACGGCCCCCATGGTGGCCAGATGATCGGTCATGAACTGGCAGTCGAGCAGGGCAAAACCTGCCTGACGCATCGCCGCGACAAGCCATGCCAGAGCGACTTTGCTGGCATCGGCGGTGCGGCTGAACATGCTTTCGCCGCAAAATACCCGCTCGAAGCTGACGCCGTAGAGCCCGCCGACTAGCTCGCCGTCCTGCCAGCATTCGATGGAATGGGCGTGTCCGGCCGCATGCAGCGCGCGGTAGCTCGCCTCGATCCTGTGGCTGATCCAGCTTTCGGCATGTTCCTCGCGCGGGGCGGCGCATTCGGCAATCACATCGGCGAAACGGGTGTCGCAAGTGACGTGAAAGCGATCTTGCCGCAGCACTTTCTTCAGGCTTTTCGAAAGACGAAACCCGTCGAGCGGAATGATCGCTCGCTCGCGCGGCTCCACCCAGTAGACTTCGGGATCGCTGCGGTGGTCGGCCATCGGGAAAACGCCGCCACGATAGGCGCGCAGCAGAAGTTCGATCGGAATTGGGGGCGAAACGGGAGCATGCATAGGCTGGAATAATAGCACTTCATCTCAACAAGCGATATGCGCCTTGCCAAGTGTCGGCGGCCATACTAATGCGCGCCCTTCCTGCAGGGGTGTAGCTCAGCTGGTAGAGCATCGGTCTCCAAAACCGAGGGCCACGGGTTCGAATCCTGTCACCCCTGCCATTTCCTTGTTCTTCAGCGCTTGTGCGCGGCTTGCCTGCGCCCTATCGCGCTGCCCATGACCGACAAGAAAAGCGAACGCGATCTGTCTGATCGCAAGTTCTATCCGGCCGACAAAGAAGCCGAATTCGAAAAAACGCAGCTGCAAACGCCGCAGACAGCCCATCCTGCCTATAAACTGGCATTCCAGGATACGGACTTTCTCCTGCGCGACGAATTGCGCCCGGTGCGATTTCAGCTCGAACTGCTGAAGCCGGAAATGCTGCTCGACGAAGCGGGCGTGGGCTCCACGCTGGTGATGTACGGCAGCGCGCGCATTCCTCCCGAAGATGCCTGCGAAGCGGCGCTCGAAGGGGCCAAGGATCTGCCCGAAGACGAACGGCGGGTCGTCGAAAACCTCGTCAAGAAGAGCAAATATTACACCGAAGCGTACAAGCTGGCGCGGATCGCTTCCGAACGCTCGATCATCGAAAATGGGAAGCGTCAGTTCGTGGTGTGCTCTGGCGGCGGTCCTTCGATCATGGAAGCGGCCAACAAGGGCGCCAGCGATGCGGGTGCCGAAAGCGTCGGGCTCAACATCATCCTGCCGCACGAACAGGCGCCGAACCAGTATGTGACGCCGTATCTATCGCTGAACTTCCACTACTTTGCGCTGCGCAAGATGCATTTCCTCCTGCGGGCCAAGGCGGTTGCGGTCTTCCCCGGCGGCTTCGGCACGTTCGATGAATTTTTCGAACTTCTCACGCTTATCCAGACCGGCAAGATGAAGCCGATGCCGATCCTCCTGTTCGGCAAGGATTTCTGGACGCGCGTCATCGATTTCGAGGCGCTGGCCGACGAAGGAACGATATCCAGGAAGGATCTCGATCTGTTCCGCTGGTGCGAAGATGCCCAGGAAGCCTGGGATCACATCAGCGCCTTCTACGAACTCTAGTGAGGGATTTCTTCGGGCGGTTCCAACTTGCGGACCGCCTGATGTCCCATCGGGCCCGATCCTTCTCCAAAGCCAGGCGCATTCTCTATCGCGGCATAGGTGAAGGCACGCGCAATGCGCACGGCGTTGACTAGCGGCTGGCGATATCCAAGCATGGTCGCCAGCGCCGAAGACAGCGTACACCCCGTCCCATGCGTATGCCGCGTCTGGATCCGCGCATGGGCGAAGCTGGCTAACTTGCCGGTGGGCGACACGATCCGGTCGATGACCTGCGTTTCGTCGCCCGCATGGCCGCCCTTGGCCAGCACTTGTACCCCGAAACGGCTGGCGAGCGCTGCTGCCGCATCGAACACCTCGTCATCGGCGATCGTTTCCCGACCGGCCAGCACGCCCAGTTCGGGCAGGTTGGGGGTGACGACAGTGGCGATGTCCATCAGCGCCGCGAAGCTGGCGATGGTGTCTTCATCGGCCAGGATCGACCCGCTGGTGGCGACCATGACCGGATCGAACACGATAGGTCCTGCAAAGGTATCGAGCCGCTCAGCAAGCAAGGTTGCTGTCTCGGGCGAACCAAGCATACCGATCTTGATTGCATCAGCACCGATGTCGGACAGGCAGCTTTCGACCTGATCGAGAACAAACTGGGGCGACAGCGCTTCCACCCCAACGACACCGCAGGTGTTTTGCGACGTTACGGCGGTAATGGCCGTCATGGCATAACCGCCCAGCATCGTGATCGTCTTGATGTCTGCCTGAATGCCGGCGCCGCCTGAGCTGTCCGAGCCGGCTATGGACAATATGCGGGGGGGAGGGGGAGCGTTCTCGCTCATCCGGCGCCTGTCGAAGTGCCCTGAGCGCGCAGGCTCGTTGGGGGGTATTTATCGTGAAGCCTCTTGGGGCGTGTCGGTCGGTCCATCAGCTCGCCCTTGCAATTGGGGCAGATGTCATCGAGTTCGTCAGCACATGTCGCGCAAAAGGTGCATTCTAAACTGCAGATAAAGGCTCCGGCGCCTTCGGCAGGCAGTCCGGCGCCACACCTCTCGCATTCGGGTCGCATCTCAAGCATCAGGCGGCCGCCTTTACGGCTTCGCAAATCCGGTCGACTACCGCCTCGACCTGAGCCGCATCGTCACCTTCGGCCATGACACGGATGACCGGCTCGGTACCGGACGCACGAATGACAAGGCGGCCCTTGCCCGCCAGTTCGTTCTCGGCATCGGAGATCGTCTGTTTGACCACTGCATTCTCCAGAGGTGTGCTGCCAGAGTAGCGGACGTTCTTGAGAAGCTGTGGTACCGGATCGAAGACATGAAGCAATTCGCTGGCTGGTTTGCCCGTGCGCACCAAACTTGCCAGTACGCTGAGCGCGGCCATGGTCCCATCGCCAGTCGTGGCATGGTCGGTCAGGATCATATGTCCCGATTGCTCGCCGCCAAGGTTGAAACCTCCAGCACGCATGCGTTCAAGTACGTAACGATCGCCTACCTTGGTGCGCTCAAGCGCCAGGCCCATGCTTTGCAAATATCGTTCGAGACCAAGGTTCGACATGACGGTGGCGACGACACCGCCACCCCTTAGTGCGCCTTGATCGTGAAGGCGGGTAGCGATCAGACCCATGATCTGATCCCCATCAACGGTGTTGCCTTTCTCGTCGATAACTATCAGCCTGTCCGCGTCCCCATCCAGTGCGATGCCGATATCGGCACCTTCTTCGACAACGCGCTCACGCATGGCGTCGAGGGAGGTCGAGCCGACCCCATCGTTGATGTTGGTGCCATTGGGGGAAACGCCGATTGCGATCACGTTCGCGCCCAGTTCCCATATGGCACTAGGGGCTACTTCGTATGCTGCGCCGTGAGCGCAATCGACGACGACCTTGAGCCCATCGAAACGTATCTCCGAGGATATGGATTGCTTTACGGCATGAATATACCGCCCGCTTGCGTCGTCGATCCGGCGGGCACGACCGATGCGGTCAGGTTGAACCAGCAGCGGTTGCTGTTCCAACAGGAGTTCGATTGCGGCTTCAGCGTCGTCCGAAAGTTTGTATCCGTCCGGTCCGAACAACTTGATGCCATTATCCTCGAACGGATTGTGGCTGGCGGAAATCATCACGCCCAGGTCGGCGCGCATTTCGCGCGTCAGCAGCGCGATCGCAGGTGTGGGTAATGGTCCTGTCATGATGACATCCATTCCCACGCTGGTGAAACCTGCGACCAGTGCGCTTTCCATCATGTAGCCCGACAAGCGTGTATCCTTGCCAATGACCACACGGTGGCGATGTTCGCCGCGTAGGAAATGGGTGCCGGCAGCCTGCCCGACGCGCATGACAATAGCGGCCGTCATTGCTCCTTCGTTCGTGCGACCGCGAATGCCGTCGGTACCGAAAAATTTGCGTGCCATCTATCCGCGATCCCCTTTTGCCGATTGACCCATGGCCCGATTGGAGCATGAATAAAAGACCGACCGTCCCCCTTTTCGCGCGTAATATCGTGGCTATGTGCAACCACGCGCGCGCCAATACGTTAGGGACGCGAGTACGAAATTCTTTCACACCAACCCAAGAGGGGAAAATCAATGGCTTTTGAGCTGATCGACCTGCCTTACGAAGACACCGCGCTGGAGCCTGCCGTATCGGCAAAGACCCTGTCGTTCCATCATGGTAAGCATCACAAGGCGTATATCGACAAGACCAACGCGGCGATCGAAGGCGGCGATCTGGCAGACAAGAGCCTGGAAGACGTCATTGCTGCCGCTCGTGGCAGCAATGCAGGCCTCTTCAACAACTCGGCACAAAGCTGGAACCACGGTTTCTACTGGCATTCGATGGCAGCCGACGAAACCGGCGCTTCCGACGAGCTGAAGAGCATGATCGATGATGCCTTCGGGTCGACGGACGGTTTGAAGGAAAAGCTTGCCGAGCGCGGAGCCGGACATTTCGCCAGTGGTTGGGTGTGGCTCGCCGTGAAGGGCGGCAAGCTGAGCATCGAGGAAACCCATGATGGCGATACGCTCGCAGATCAGGGTGAATTCAATCCACTTCTCGTGATCGACCTTTGGGAACACGCATATTATCTGGACCATCAAAACGCGCGTCCGGCCTATCTTGATGCGGTTAACGGCAAGCTGAACTGGAAGTTCGCAAGTGAAAACCTTGCGCGCGGAACAACCTGGAAATATCCCGGCTGATCACGGCTTCATGTTAAGTTTCCAAAGCCCGTCGCCAGAAATGGCGGCGGGTTTTCTATTCGGCGCCCTGTTCCGCGGTGTCTTCTTCGTCGAAAAGATTGGCAGTGAACAACGGTTCGCCAAAAATGAAGCCAACCAGATTGGGCCTGCCGATATGGTCGAATAACGCGGTCAGCATCAACAGGATCGGAACGGACAGGAGCGCCCCGAATACCCCCCAGATCCATGTGAAGTAGGATAGCGCAATGAGGATCATGACCGGATTCATCGTGAAGCGAGCACCAAGTATGGAAGGAGTCACCAGATTTGCTTCAACGGTGTGTAGCGCAAGGTAAGCAAGAGCCGGCACAAGGCCCAGCAAGATTGTATCCGAAGTCCCGATCCCGAAAAGCCCCAGCAATGCAATCATCACAATGGGGCCGACATAGGGGAGGAAATTAAGCAGCGCCGCAAGACCGCCCCACATGATCGGCGCGTCTATGTCCAGGGCCCAGGCGCCCAAGGCTACTATGACACCGACCACAGCGTTGATCCAGCCGACCGTCAGAATGTACGCAGCGACGCGGTCCTGCACTTCGCGAATGACGCGCGCTGCCTTGATGCTGGTACCGAAACTCGCACGACCGAACAGTAGCCGCTGACGAAGTCTCACCCGCGCCTCTATCATGAAATACGCCATCAGGAGCGTCAGCACCACTTCGAGAACCACACTCGGGGTGGCGAACGCCACCTGCTCCAGCAGACTGGGTGCCGCCAGCACCACTTCGCGCGTGCTGTCGGTGTTCATGAAGGTTGCCAGCTGTTTATTCAGCGAGGCTACCCAGGCAAATTGCTCGCGAACTTCGCCGAAGCGGGCCATTACCTGCTGGGCCATGGCCGGAACATCGTCGAACAGCGCGATTGCCGGCTGCAGGATCGTTGCCAGTGCCAGCACCAGAATTGCGAAAAAGATGATGAGAGCGGCAAATGAGGCAAGGGCGTTGGGAAGGCCCCAGCCGTTGAGTTTGTCCGCCAGTGGCGAAAGAATAACCGTGAGGACCAGCGCGGTTACCACCGGCAGAAAAACCACGGAGCCGATCGACAGCACGAATGGCAAGGCAAAGAAAAGACCTAACCCGATCAGCAAGACGAGCGAGGAAATAAGGCGCAGTTCCTGCTCGGCAAAAGCACGACGACGTGACCGGCGTGGTATCGCCGGCGCATCGCCTTGCTGAGGTGGCTCCGTCTCGCTCATAACAGACTATCTGCCTCGCGCTGCAAGATGTGACAAGCGGCCCGAAGGCAAAGATAATCTAGCTGCGGCTGGAACCCTGACCTGCGGCCACATCGTCCAATTCTTCGAGAATTGCGCGGTGGGCGGCATCGTCACCGATTGAGCGCTTGGGAATGTTTCCATCCGCCAGCATGGCGTTGAGTGCAGCGCGCGCACGTCCGACGCGGCTCTTGATCGTGCCGACCGCGCAGTCGCAGATAGTCGCTGCTTCTTCGTACGAAAAACCGCCGGCGCCAACCAACAGCAGCGCCTCGCGCCGTTCCGGTGGAAGGGTAAGCAACGCCCTGTGCATATCCGACAAGTGGATGGGTTCTTCCTGTCCGGCAGGCGCTGTCAGCACGCGCTCTGCAACGGTTTCGTCATACTCCCCGCGAAAACGGTTTCGGCGCATATCGGTGAGATAGGCATTGCGCAGAATGACGAAGGTCCAGGCCCGCATGCTTGTACCCGGTTGAAAGCGTTCCTGTGCGGCCCACGCCTTCAGCAGCGTCTCCTGCACGAGATCATCCGCCATGTCGGCACGCCCGCAAAGTCCGCGTGCAAACGCACGAAGGTGGGGCACGACGTCGGTCAGTTCACGCTTGAAATCGGCTTTTTCGGAGGCCGTCCGTTCTTCGGGCGGCATCAGCTGTTGGAATCCAGCTTGTCGATCAGATCCTGAAAGCTGTCAGGCAGCGGCTCTTCGACTACGGAATCGTAGAGTTGCTTGAGGCCGTTGGCCCAGTCAGGGTCTTTTTCTTTTCCGGATCCGCTGGAAGCGGCAGGTGAACCGCTGGCGGGTTGCCGCTGCGGATTTCTCGGCGTGTGTGATGTCATGGCTTAAAAGATATTGCCCTCTTAGAATTCCCGCCAGGGCCTTTGAAAAGACGCAGCAGCGGAAAAATTCGATCCCGAACGTGCTTCGCACAACGCACATGGCGGCACAGTGTTCCCACCCATTTCATTTCGGAACCAAATGGCGTGCGCAGCATACTATATCGCCGGGTAAATCGTCAGGGGCAGGAAGCTGGTCACGGAAGAGCTCCAACGCAAGGGTCGCCGCAGGCGTTGGCTGATCGATTATCCGCGCGGTATCCCGGTGCTGATATTCGTTCTCGTGACGGCGATAACAGTCCTCAGCGTGTTCTCTATCGAACGCGGTGAGGTCGAGCGCGATGCGGCAGACGTATCTCGCAAGGCGCAGGCCATGACGTCGGCAATCGAGCGCCGTGCCTATACGAGCTCGGCATATTTACGCGCAGGGGCGGCCTTGTTTTCCACACAGGCTGACGTGACCCCCGCGGTATTCCGCCGGTTTGTTTCCGAACTCAGGCTGGATTCCAATTACCGGGGTGCGGAAGGCATCGGATGGGCCCCCGTAGTCGCAGCCAATCAGTTGCGGTCTTTCGAAGGACGGCTGAACGCCGAGCGTATCAGCGACAAGATGGTCAGGCCGACCCTGCAAGAGCAGCCTCGCGAAATCCTCACCCCGATCCTCTATATGCAGCCCGATACGGCGCGTAATCGCAGGGCGTTGGGATACGACATGTATTCGCAACCCGTTCGCCGTACTGCGATGGATCTGGCAGCGGCCAATGATCGCCCCACGGCCAGCGGACCCGTCGTGCTGGTGCAGGAAGGCGGGGGCGATGCAGCCGGCTTTCTTATCTACATGCCGGTCTTCGAAGGTCTGAGCATGGCGCGTAACCTCAAGGGCTTCATTTTCAGTCCATTCAATGCATCGCAATTCCTGGGATCGGCCGCAAATCTTGTCAGCTACGAATCTGTCGGCGCCCGGTTGAGAGATGGTGAAGCCCAAGGTGAGCCGATACTTGCACAGAGCGACGGGTGGATCGATGGCCGCTCCGCTGTGACGCGCGAAGTCAGCCTGGCCAACCGGCGCATGCTGCTCGAGGTGCAGTCGACACGCGTGGAAGGCCTTTCATCCATGTCGATGATCACCTTGCTGTTCGGCCTTGCCGTTGCCAGCCTGTTAATGCTGGTATCCCGTCTTCTAACACAGCAGACTCTGGAAGACCGCCGGGCGATCATCTGGTTCGAAGAGCAGAACTCCATTCGAAACTCGCTGACCCGCGAACTCAACCACAGGGTCAAGAACACACTCGCCAACGTCCTTTCGATCGTCTCTTTGACGAGGCGTCGTTCTGGAAGTCTCGATGAGTTTGCCGAAGGGCTCGATGGCCGCATCAGGGCTCTGTCGGCCACCCATGATCTTTTAACGCAATCGGAGTGGGGCACTACCCCGATCCGTTCTGTCGTCGATGTCGAACTTGCGCCCTATGCCCGCGACGAGGAGCAGAAGCTGGAATTGGTTGGCCCGCATACCGAGCTTGCTCCAAACGACGCTCTTTCTCTCGGGTTGGCAATTCATGAGTTGGCGACCAATGCGGCGAAATATGGGTCGCTTAGCGTACCGGGCGGCTGCGTGACCGTGCGCTGGAGCCAGATGAACGAAACGCTGGCCAAGATTGAATGGGTGGAAAGTGGCGGCCCTTCCGTGTCGAAACCCATGCGCCGCGGCTTTGGAACCGACCTTATCGAGAAGATCGTGGCGCACGAATTGAGGCATCCGGTCGAGCTTGATTTCGCTCCGGAAGGCGTACGCTGCACCTTGCTGGTGCCGGTGCGCAAGCCGAGTGAATTCGAATTGCGGAAGAAGGGGCCTAGCGGTCGCGGCCGCGGTCACTAAAAAAAGACATTAAAAAACCCGGGCCGAAGCCCGGGTTTCTCATTTCATAATGTTTCCGATCGGATCAGCCGAGAGGGCGGCTCGATCCGAAGAACAGTGCCTGGCTGATGGCAGCCCGTACTGTCTGTTCCTGGAACGGCTTGGTCACCAGATACGTCGGTTCCGGACGGTCTCCGGTCAGGAGGCGTTCCGGGTAGGCCGTGATGAAGATCACGGGGACGCTGCTGATCGCAAGGATATCGTCGACTGCGTCGAGGCCCGACGAGCCGTCTGCCAACTGAATGTCGGCAAGGACGAGACCTGGTGTCTTTTCCGCGACAACTTCCTGCGCCTGCGTACGCGTGGCGGCAGTGCCGCAGACTTCGTGGCCAAGTGAGGTCACGAGATCTTCCAATTGCATCGAGATCAGGGGTTCGTCTTCGATGATCAGAACGCTGGTTGCGGATTCCTTGTCGATCTCCGAGATGGCTTCCTGCGCCAGCTGCTCGATATCCTCGGGCGACATGTTCATGATTTCACCGGCCTGGTCGGACGAGAAATCTTCGAGTGTCGTCAGAAGCAATGCCTGGCGATTGAGCGGTGTGACCGACTTGAGCCGGTGCTGGGCCGCATCTTCGTGCCCGTCGCCACCAACGGTTTCAGGCACATCAAGGTAGGCGCTCGACCAGACCTTGTTGAATGCGCGGTAAAGGGGCACGCGGCCGCCTTCGAGCGATTGTTTGAGTTCACTGTCGGCCAATGCGGCTTCGAGCGTGGCACGGACGAACGCATCTCCCGTGGCCTGTGAGCCGGTCAACGCGCGCGCATAGCGGCGCAGATACGGCAAGTTACGAGCAATCTGATCACCTAGTGACATTTAGACCCCTTCCTTAAGGTGCGCGCTTCTAACGTCCCGAAACCGCTTAGGTTCCGAGCTGCGTGCTCGCAACCCACGGTTTGACAAGCGCGCTTTTCACAGCGCATGCGCACGCCGAAATATCGTTAAACGGGGAAACGATTGTCTTGCACGAAGTAACCAATCCCATTCCGTGTGCTGCATGCCCATTGCAATCCTGTCCGGGGCTGCGGCCGCTGGACGAAACGCAGCTTTCCTACATGCAGGAATTCAAGGCCGGCGAGATTAGGCTCGATCGGGGCGACGTGCTGATCGACGAAGGGGCTTCTTACGATCGCCTATACACGCTTCTGGAAGGGGTGCTGATCCGATCGCAATCGCTCGAGGACGGGCGGCGTCAGATATTGAACTTCATGTTTCCGGGGGATCTGATCGGTCTTCAAGGAGCATTCGACGAGCCGTCGAGCCACACCATCGAAGCGCTGATCGACGCCCGCCTATGTCGGCTCAAGCGTGGCGACTTCGCAGGTTTCGTTTCGAAAAATCCTAGTCTGGCATACGACATCACGTGGCTGGCTGCGAAGGAGGAGACCGCTCTTGAGGGGCATATTCTGTCGCTTGGGCAACGCAACGCGCGCGAACGCGTCACTTACCTTGCGGTTTGGCTTATCGATCGGGCACAATCCACGTGCTTGGCAGATGAAAGCAATGTTCTCGCGTTGCCGATTACGCAGTCGCAAATAGCGGATATGCTTGGTCTATCTCTTGTCCATACCAACCGAACACTGCGCCAGTTGCAGCGCGAAGGGCTGGTGGAATGGAAATCCCGAAAAATCCATGTGCCTGATCTTGCGAAGGCGGCTGATTTCGCACAGTTCGATCGCTCTCGTGAAAAGAGCCGGCCGTTCTTATGACTGGCATTTTCGGCAGCTAAAAAAATTCATTGCGGCCGGGAACTCTACTTGAGAAGGCGCGTATTCCCTATGTCACCGCCGAGACCCCCCCTCCCGTCCAAGCGGCTGGTGATACGATCCCGAAAGGCCCCCGTTGAAATCAACGGGGGCCTTTTTTTCTAATTCCAAGTCAATAATCGTGGTCCGTCGGAAATCTTAAAAGTTACCCGAGCATTCCTGCGCTAGTAGACGCGCCCCCTAAGCTTGTGCCAAGGCAAATAACCCATGTGGCAGCTATACCAATTTCCTCTTTGTCCCTTCAGCCGCAAACTGCGCTTGCTGATGGGCGAAAAGAACGTTGCATACGAACTGGTTCGGGAAAATCCATGGGAAGGGCGAGACGAATTCTGGCACCTCAACCCTGCCGGGCGCACACCTGTTCTGCATGATGCGGGGCGGGGTACCGCGCTATCGGATAGTCAGGCTATCTGTGAATATCTGGAAGAAACGGTAGATCGTAATCCGATGATCAACGGGTCGGCTCTGCAGCGTGCGGAAATTCGCAGGCTGGTCGCGCTGTTCGATGATAATTTTTTCGCCGATGTGACCGAACCTGCTCTTCACGAAAAGATGAAGAAACGCATAGTCTTGCGCCAGTCCCCAGATGCGCAGGTTTTGCGCCAGCTCGGCCGAATGCTGCACGGACATCTCGATTACATCGATTGGCTGGTCGACACGCGGCAGTGGCTTGCAGGACCTCAGCTAAGTCTGGCCGATCTCACATGCGCCGCGCATCTTTCGGTCGTCGAATATCTGGGCGCGATCGACTGGAAGGGACACGAGCAGACCCAAGGCTGGTATATGGTCGTGAAAAGCCGTCCCAGCTTCAGGCCGCTGCTAAGTGAAAAGATGGAAGGCATACCGCCGCCTCGCGAATACGCTTCGCTGGATTTATAGAGCGGAGGCGACTCGGTCGTCGGGGCTGACGCCGAGCAGAGCGGCTACTTTTGGCAGACCGGGCAGAACCACGTACTTCGCCCACCCTGTACGATACGCCGGATCGTGCCCCCATCTTCATGATGGCAGACTTGGCTCTCTCGTCCGTAAACATGAAAGCGCGTGGCAAAATAGCCAAGATTGCCATCGGGTTGCGCAAAATCGCGTAAGGTGGAGCCGCCGTCTCGGATTGAGCGTTCCAGCACATCCTTGATCGCCGGCACAAGACGGCGCAATTGCGGCATCGTGATCTTGCCCCCCGCTTTGCGGGGGTTGACCCCCGCCTGCCATAAAGCTTCACAAACATAGATATTTCCGAGTCCCGCGACGACACGCTGGTCGAGTAGAAGCAGCTTGATGGCCTGTTTGCGTCCGCGCGTGGCTTCCCGCAGATGCTCGGGTGTAAGCATTTCACCCAGCGGTTCAGGTCCGAGCGCGGCAAAAGGTGGCCACAGGTCGAGCTCTGGCGCTAGCAGGAGGTCAACCGAACCGAACCGGCGGGGGTCGTTGAGGGCAAACACATGATCGCGCGTCGCCAGAACGAGGTGGTCATGCTTGTCGGCTTCTTCGGGATCAATACGCCAGCGCCCGCTCATGCCGAGGTGAAAAACCAGCGTTTGGTCGCGATCAGTGTGGAGCAAGCCGTATTTGGCCCGCCGCGAGAGGCCAGAAATCGTCGCTCCTGTCATCGCCTGAACGAGTCCGGGAGGGAAGGGGCGGCGCATATCGGGCCGGTTCACCCGGACACTGACGATCTGTTCGCCATCTAGAAAGCGGGCGAGCCCACGCACTGTGGTTTCGACTTCAGGTAGCTCCGGCATGTCGTGCGCTCTAACACTCTTTGCCCGGCACACAATTACCCCTAAGGCACCCAGCCATGAATGATACCGTTTCCTTCGGCTACGAAGACATCGATGCGTCCGAAAAAACCGGCCGCGTAGGCGAAGTCTTTTCGAACGTCGCCTCAAAATACGACATCATGAACGATGCAATGTCAGGCGGCATGCACCGTTTATGGAAGAACCGCTTCGTTGCTCGGGTCAAGCCTCAGCATGGAGAAACAATACTCGACATGGCTGGGGGGACTGGTGACATCGCGTTCCGCATGGCGGACCGTGGCGCCAGCGTCACGGTGTCGGACATCAACCAGGATATGCTCGATGTCGGCCTTGAACGTGCCGTGGAGCGCGGGATCGACGGTCTGGTGTGGAGCCGCCAGAATGCCGAAGAGCTGAGCTTTTCCAATCGCATCTTCGATGCCTACACTATCGCGTTCGGTATCCGGAACGTGACGCATATCGAAAAGGCCCTGAGCGAGGCGCATCGTGTGCTGAAATTCGGCGGGCGGTTCTACTGTCTGGAATTTTCCAGCGTTGAATGGCCCGGCTTCAAAGAAGCCTATGATCTCTATTCGCACAAGCTGGTGCCACAGATCGGCAAGGCCATTGCAGGCGACGAGGATAGCTATCGTTATCTGATCGAATCGATCCGGCGCTTTCCGAACATGGCCGATTTCGAATGTATGATTCGCTCTGCAGGTTTCGAAAACACGCGCGTGGAACCGATCATGGGCGGCCTGGTCGCCATCCATTCGGGATGGAAAGTCTGACCTGGTGACGCGACCAGCAACGCATATCTGGCGGCTCTTCAAGTGGGGCATCACCCTTGCACGACACCGCGCGCTGGTAGGGATCGAACACGATCCCAACGCACCGGGTCCCGTGCGCCGCATGGCGAAGCTCGCCCGCTGGGTATCTTTCACAGGCACCAGTGGGGAGCGCGATTACGCGGGGGCTTTCCGGGACATCGGGCCTGCTGCTATCAAGCTGGGCCAGACCCTCGCCACGCGGCCAGATCTTGTTGGCGAAGAGCCGGCGCGCAATTTGCTGAAATTGCAGGACGATCTGCCGCCAGTTCCCTTCGAAAAGATCAGGGCAAGCATCGAAGCCAGTTTCGAGCAACCGCTTGAAGCTCTCTGGTCGGAATTCGATCCAGTGCCGATCGGCGCAGCCTCCATCGCCCAGGTCCACCGCGCAACAACCACCGACGGCAGGCAGGTTGCCGTAAAGGTCCTGCGGCCCGGCGTTCGCGAACGGTTCGCGCGTGACATAGATACCTATGAATGGGCGGCAGCTCATCTGGAGAGTTTCGGTGTGGAAGCTGCCCGCCTTCGCCCCAGACTCGTCATTGCCAACTTCAAGCGCTGGACCAATCGGGAACTCGATTTGCGGCGCGAAGCAGCCAGCGCTTCTGAACTCGCCGAGCATATGGTCGGGACCGAAGGATACGAAATTCCGGGTATCGACTGGGATCGTACCAATGGGCGCGTGATGACCGTCGACTGGATCGATGGCATTAAAATCAGCAATACCGAAGCGCTGAAGGCCGCGGGCCACGATACCGACGAAATAGCCAGCAGGCTTGTCCTCGCTTTCCTGAAGCAGGCCATCGCTGCTGGATTCTTTCATGCCGACATGCACCAAGGGAATCTGTTCGTGAAAGCGGATGGGACCATCGCTGCCATCGATTTCGGCATCATGGGCCGGATCGATCGACGCGCGCGCATGTGGCTCGCGGAAATTCTCTATGGGCTGACCACCGGCAACTATCGCCGCGTTGCGGAGATTCACTTCGAGGCGCAGTATGTCCCAAGCTATCACAACGTGGACGAGTTCGCGACCGCGTTGAGGGCTGTTGGCGAGCCGATGCGCGGCAAGCCGGTTAGTGAGCTTTCCGTTGGCCAGATGCTCGACGGGCTGTTCGCGATTACGCGTGATTTCGACATGCAGACGCAGCCACATCTTCTGCTCTTGCAAAAGACCATGGTCATGGTCGAAGGCATTGCTACGCAACTCAATCCCAAAATCAACATGTGGGATGTCAGCGCGCCATACGTTCGCAGTTGGATCCGCGATGAACTGGGTCCGGAAGCAGCCATTGCCGATCGCATCCGCGAAGACACCCAGACTTTGCTACGCATCCCCGAACTCGTGCGCAGGATCGAGGATCGGTTCCCGCCCAAAGGCGGCGCGCCGGAGCTACCGCCTCTGCCCGATGTCGAATTGATGTGGGAAAGACGGCGCCGCACCGAACCAGGTCGCGGCTGGATGGGCTATACGATAGCAGCGGTGGCAGGGGGTCTCGCAGTATGGGCAGCGATAATGCAGGGCTGGATCAACTAAAAGCGGCACCGTGGGATCGCTTCGCCGGCTGGGATAGGTGGCCCGCACGTATACTGCTGTTCGTCGTGGCAGCGCTTCTTGTTCTTGCCGCTATCGCACCTCTCAGCGCGACTTTGGATGGAAAGCCATCGGAAGTTCCATCGCTCATTGGCGATGGGGCGCCGAACGGGCAGACTGAATCCGAGCGGGACGAGGATCTTGCGTTCTACGACCGTGTGATCGAGCGGATCGGCCACGGCGAAAACTATTACGACTTCATCGTGGAAGAGCAACGCGCGCGCGATTACCCGGTGCGACCGGGTCTCGCCGTGCGTCTGCCGACACTCGCCTGGATTCATGTCTCGCTGGGCGAGCCTGCAATGATCGCCCTTGCGGTCGCTCTACTCTTCGCATGCATCTGGGCGTGGTGGAAACGGTTGGGCGAGGAGCCTGGCGGTGCGCGCTTCCGCCTGCTCGGCACGGCGCTGATGGCAATGGGCGGTTCGCTCGGCCTCAATCGGTCTTTCTTCGTGCTGCATGAGCTTTGGGCGGGGATGCTGATCGCTTTGGCGTTCGGTCTTCATCGACCGGGGCGTTGGGGAGCGGCGCTCTTTGTCGCTGCGCTGGCGCTGGCATTGCGCGAACTGGTTTTGCCCTTCGTATTGTTGATGGCGGCGATGGCGGCGTGGCGCAAGGATTGGCGCGAAGCAACGGCTTGGATCATGCTGGTTGCTGTATTCGCAGCGATCATGGCTTGGCATCTGTCGTTGATAGCTGTGCAGGAGGTGCCTTCCGATCCAGTAGGGCCGGACTGGCTTGTCCTGCGCGGCCTTTCCGGATGGCTCGGGAATATCGTTCTGAGTTCAAACCTGCGTTTGCTTCCACATGAACTGGCCAGTCCTGTAGTGATACTGATGGCGTTGGGTTGGGCCGGATGGAAATCGTCCGCTGGCACGATGGGTACCTTTTTGTATCTGGGCTATGGTCTCGCATTCATGCTCGCGGGCAGGGCAAACAACTTCTACTGGGGCGCAGTCGTCGCACCGGCGATGTTCATCGGCCTGGCTTTCCTGCCTATGGCGCTACCCTCACTGGTCCGTGCGGCGGGAGGGAAGGCATGAATTTGCCCGACCGTCCCCTCGCGGCTTTACCACACTGGGGCGCAGCAGCGCTTCTGATTGCGACGATCCTTGCGTGCGTATGGAACGTGCGCGCGCTGGAAGCGCGCAATTCTGCGCACGAGGCAGATATAGAGCATAGGCTCGCACTTGGCGAGCGTGTCGATATGGACCTCTATCGCGCTATCGACGCTCGGGTCGCGGCGGGCGAGAATTATTACGAAGCGGCGGCTAAAGAACACCGTGAGTTCGGCATGCCGACCAGCCCTTTCGTTACGATAAGAACTCCTGTTCTGGCTTGGACAAGTGCGCTGTGGGGTAGCGACGGGTGGCGCGCAATCGCAGCATTTATGTGGGGCGCCAACGTTCTTGCCTGGTATGCGGCTTTGCGCGGCAGGGGTCGCGTGGAAGCAACTGTCGGCGCGGGATTGGCAGCATTGTTCGGAATGGTCGCATTCATCTCGGACATCCCTTTCAGTCACGAACTCCTTGCCGGCCTGATGTTATCGCTCGCACTTGCCCTATCGGTGGGCCGTTTGTGGATCAGCGGTCTAATCCTGACAGCATGCGCCATTGCGCTGCGCGAACTGGCGTTGCCGTTTCTCCTTGCGTGGGGCAGCGCTGCATTACTGGCAGGCGAACGCGCGAAAGTCTTCTCTATCTGCGGAACGCTGATGATAATTGCCTTGGGACTTGCGTTTCATGCGTTCGCCGTTGCCGGTGTACGTGAACCCGGGGACCTGACCTCTCCCGGATGGAGCGGAATGGTCGGGCCGGCGCTCGCTTTGTACGGCATACATGTCACAACATTGCTGCAAACATTACCAGTCTGGCTGGCAGGTCCGCTCGGTGTGCTGCCGCTGCCGGGCTGGTTGGCGGTGGGTGGAAGGCTGGGGGTTTTCGCCAGCGCCTGGTTTGCCGGTTTCATCGCTGCCGTTGCCATCTTTGCGCGGCAGGAAAACTTTTACTGGATGGGACTTTTCGTCCCCGCATACGGGGTAGGCCTGGCCTTCGCGCCGCGTGCAGTGACCGATCTAATTCGGGCCATCAGGTCCGCGTCGCTGGCCACCCCCACGCACGCATAGCAATTATGATGACAATGCAGTGAAGCGCCTCGACGCTCATCGGGACCATCCAACCCTGGTAGGGTCCCTCAACGACCAGATTGATTATGCGCCCAATCAGAGCGATGCCGAACAGTCCGAGAGCAGGTAACAGGACATCGCCCCGCCGCTTCCAGCCACCCCATGCAAGTGACAGTGCCGTCACGTAGAAGAATGCGGTCATGTCGCCCCTGAGGGTAGATTCTCCATGCATCGAAACGATGGCAAGGCCGAAATCCGCGCCCGAACTGCCAGGGTCGATCAGAAAGCCGGTACCAATCACCAGATCGAGTATTGCCAGTGCAAGCAGGATCGCGCTCAGGATGACATGCATGAAGACCTCCCCGTTTTCTCTTTTTTCACCATGTGACGTTAGGGTGAATATTGAAAAACGCCAGTGCTGAACGCTGGCATTGATGTACGGGGGGCGCTAGCAAGCGCATCAATGGCTTTATGGGAATGCATTCGCCGGTTCGAGTGGCAACGCACGGACATGATGCAAGCGCAGGAACGCCTCGCATGAGCGGGCCGCGAATCCTGCTCGTCATCGGTGGCGGCATTGCAGCTTACAAATCCTGCGAACTCGTCCGCCTGATCCGCAAGGCTGGCGGCTCCGTCACCTGTGTATTGACGCAAGGCGGCCAGCAGTTCGTTACGCCTATGGCGCTGGCCGCTCTTAGTGAGAGCAAGGTTTATACATCGCTTTTCGACCTCAAGGACGAGGTTGAAATGGGTCATATCCAACTCAGTCGCGAAGCCGATCTCGTGGTCGTTTGCCCGGCCACTGCGGACCTGCTTGCCAAGATGGCGGCCGGCATTGCCGATGATCTTGCGACCACGCTCATCCTCGCCACCGATAAACCGGTCCTTGCTGTTCCGGCCATGAACGTGAAGATGTGGGAACATTCGGCAACCCAGCGAAACGCAGATTGGTTACGCCAGGCCGGCGTTGCAGTTATGGATCCGGACGAGGGGCCAATGGCTTGTGGCGAATTCGGCCCCGGGCGCATGCCCGAGCCGCCCGCGATCCTTGCGCGCATCGGTCAGGAACTCGACCTCGATATAGAGGTGCCCGAACTGGCTATATTCAAGCAGGCACAGCTTTCGGCTCCCGCGCCTCGGGAAGAAGCCGAATACAATCTGGACGAACCGCTCGAGCCAGGGGACGAAGAGGAAGTCGTAAAAAGTGGCGGTGGTCTTGGGGGCCTCTTGTCGATGATAATTCCCCGTTCGACTACGCAACGCAGCCATGAGCAGATCGAAGCGGAATTGGACGATCTGCCCGAGCCCGACATGCTCGGAGGTGAAAGTCTTGGTGAAGTGAAAGAGCCGATCGCGGATGGCGGCCCGCTTCTGGCGAGCAAAGGGAAGGCATCTTCCGCACCACCGACTGATCCTGCTGCGCTCAATCACGAAGTAGCACGGCAGGACATGCGTGCCATGCCGCAACCAGGCATTGAGGAAGCACGGACGTCGGGTATTGCTTTCGAAGATTCGCCGCTTGCTGGTCAGGCAGAGTTCGACCCCGATCCCGATCACCGACCTCTGTTTGGTAAGCACGTTCTGGTGACTGCCGGTCCCACGCGCGAACCTATCGATCCGGTCCGTTACATTGCCAATCGGTCCAGTGGTAAGCAGGGATTCGCCATCGCTGCAATGGCTGCCGCGGCCGGTGCGCGTGTCACTCTGGTCGCCGGCCCGGTACATTTGCCCACGCCGGTCGGGGTCGATCGCATCGACGTGGAAACTGCGGACGACATGGCAGAAGAAGTGCGCCGCGCACTTCCGGTAGACGTGGCATTCATGGTGGCTGCAGTTGCCGACTGGAAAAGTCGGCATGTGGCAGGAGAAAAAATGAAAAAGCGCGGCTCTGCACCGCCTGCGCTGATCTTGGCAGAAAACCCGGATATTCTGGCCAGCACAGCGGCCGGTCGTAAACGACCTGCACTTCTGATCGGGTTCGCCGCCGAAACCGAGAACGTAGTCGAAAACGCCAAGTCCAAGCGCAAACGCAAGGGCGCCGACTGGATCATCGCAAACAATGTTTCAGGCGCAGAAGGCGATAGCGTGATGGGCGGTGACCTTAATCAGGTGCACATAGTCACGTCCAACGGGGTCGAAAGCTTGCCGGAAATGCCGAAGGAGGATGTGGCGCGCGAGCTTGTGCGCCGCGCGGCAGCTGTACTTTCCCCCGTAGAGGACGACGCTGACTGACCCAAAGATTCCCAAACCCTTGGCCTGCTATTCGGGCAGCAATCCCTTCCCCTCGAACCGGGCAACGGCATGGCGTACGACCTTGTCCAACGCCTCTTCGGAGAAGAAGCCGCCCGGAATGAGGCACCGCTCAATGAGGACACGGCGAAATGCACCAAACGTTTCCATGTCGGGCGCGCTCGCTTCGCTCCAGAACCGGTCGATCCCATCCTGAAACGTGATATCGGGAATGTCGTAAACGGCATGTCCCAGCGCAATGACCGGGACTCCCTTGGCCAACGCTAGCGTACCGCTCGTGCTGTTGATGGTGACCATCCCCTTCGCTCGCTCGGCTACCGGCACGATGTCGCCCCAGGCCATATAATCCACCCGGTCGGACACGCCGAGCAAGTCAGCGATCGAACTGGTCTCTTCAAGCCAGTCGTACACCCCGTTATCCAGCGGATGTTCCTTGACTACGAGGCGCGCGTCCTTGGGTGCATGCTCGGCAAAGGATCGAATGACCAACATCAGTGCATCGGTCATGCTCGCAAACGGTGAATGCAGACGAATCTGGGCATCGGAAGCAAGCTGCAACGGAAACAGGAAGTACGGCTCCTCGGAAGTCAGCAATCTTTCCGTCAGCGCTACAGCCTCTTTGCGACGATCTTTCCCGCGAGTGAGCTTGCGAGCCCATCCCATACCCTCGATGACGGGGTGCCAGGGGCGATGATTGGCCCAATGCGGATAATACCAGCGGCTGAAAATGTCCGCGACGTTGAAAAGAAGTCCTTCCGTGGCGCGACGGCGAAAGGAAGACGGTACCTGACGATGTTCGGGGACAGGAGGCAACTCTGCAGCAAACTGCCGGTACCAAGCCGGATCGCGGGGCAGGGATGAATGCCCGTTTACACCACCCAGTTCTAGAGTGACCCAGTCCGGACGGATGTAACCTTCTTCAAACACGTGAACCGGAACGTCCAGTTCCCGGCATACCGCGGTGGCAACCAGATGGTGGGGGCGGCAATCGCCGAACAGGACAACGTCGGTGACCCCTTTCTCAGCGATGATGGTCCGTAGCGTATCTGGCCATTCGTCAAGCGACTTGCGATATTCGATACCACCGGGAAGGCGCCAGAATAGCCGGTCGCCACCGTTGAAATTGACCTTGAAGACTTTGTGGCCGGATTTGATGAGTTCTTGACCGAGGCGGCGAAATACCCGGCCCATCAAGCCTTGCAGCAAAAGTACCGTTCGCGGAGAATCCGGCTTTCGGTTCTCATCCGGTTCGCGCGCCGTCATTGGTTCGGGCTCATTGCCTGAGCCACTTGCATGGTGGGCATCACCATTGAAATGTTTGAAATTCTGAACAACCACTACCGTCAATCCTTGCGCCCCTTCATAGGACACTTGGCGTGAAACGCGACGCTTATCGGACTTGTTATGAACATGAACAGGCTAGAGTCTTGAAACTGACATCTCATGAATTGCGACTTGCGTTTCTTCGCCCTAACCGGATGGCATGAGTTTGACATGATGCATCTCGTGGTTTCCCTGTTAGTAATCGCACCTGTCGCACTGCTGGTCGATATTTTTGCGCGTCCGAGAAGCGTAAGACGCCTGCGCTCTGCTCAAGGCTCATTGCTGCTGGTCCAAATTGCTTTGTTCATCTTCGGCGTTCTGCTTTTTGTAAGCGGTAATGCTATTTTGGCGGCAGTCCTCGTTCTGGCACTAAATCTTCTGTTCGTTGTCGCTTCCAACGCAAAGAACGACATGCTGGGCGAGCCCTTGTTATTTTCCGATCTGGCCTTGATCGGTGCGGTGTTCAGGCATCCACAGTTCTATCTTTCCGCTCTGGAGCGATCTCAAAAACTACTCGGCCTTGTCGCTCTGGCTGTGCTCGCTGCGGCGTTCGTTTGGCTGTTCGAAGCAAATCTGGTCACTCGACTGATTGGTTTGGGTATCAGTCTGATTACCGTCATTCTCATGCGCATTTCTCTGGAGACGAAGACCTTTAAAGCGCTGGCATCGGAGCCCGATGCGCATGCAGATGTTGCCAAACTTGGGCTTGTGAGCACCTTGCTGTTGTACTGGATTCGGTGGCGAGGCGATGCCGAGAAAGGCACCTCGTCGGCAACGGACCCATGCGACCCGGACTTGGTAGATGCCTCGGAATGCTCACCCAACGCCGAACCCGAGATCATCATCGTGATCCAGTGCGAATCCTTCGCCGATCCGGTCGAACTATTCGGAAAACGGGGTGTCGAACTTTCAAATCTCAAAACCGCCAAAAAGGACGCGGTCCTTTGGGGGAACCTGTTGGTTAGCGGGTTTGGGGCTTACACCATGCGAACCGAATATGGGGTTCTATTCGGACGCGAGGAAGATGAATTAGGCTTTCGCCGCTACGATCCGTATTTGACGGCATTGAAGGATGGCGAGTTGGCGCTTCCAAACAGATTGGGGGGCGATCGGTGGCGGAGCGTGTTCGTGCACCCTCACGATATGCGTTTCTACAGCCGCCACCGGATACTGCCTGAGGCTGGGTTTTCCCAATTGATCGATGACAGCGCGTTCGATCCGCCTTCGTCTGGCGACGGTCGCTACATTTCGGATGCAGCGCTCGCGGCAAAAATACTGGAGGTTGCTCGGATCGCGTCGGAGCGGACTTTCATTTACGCGGTGACGATCGAAAACCACGGTCCATGGTCGAGCGAGGGAGAGCCACTCGTCGCCCACTATAATCGGCTGGTGCAAGCCGGGGATTCCATGCTCGGCCAATTGCGCGATGGCATCGCTGAGCTGGGAAAGCCGGCGCTGCTGGCCTTTTTTGGAGATCATCGCCCGAGCATACCGGGGGCAAGCCTGCCGGGCGGCGATCGACATACCCCATATGCGGTTCTGCGTTTCGATGCCGCTGGAAGGGTCATTTCTGGCGGCAACCAACGCAAAGACCTCACGCCTGCGCAGTTGCATCACGCGATCCTATCACTGGGCAAACAATCGCGGAAAAAGGGTTAGCCCTACTCAGGGTTTGAGCTTGGCTAAAAGCCGATCGCGAAGGCGGGCGGGCAACAGTGCGTCCACCATCCGCAGAGCCGAGAATTGCCAAGGCGTCACGTAATGGCGCTTACCCTGTCTGCCCGCTTCGATGATGCGCCGCGCAGCCTCTTCCACGCTTAATTCCATCGGCCGGCTTGATGAGTCATTGCGGTTGGAGGGAGTGTCGATGAACCCGGGGGCTGCCAGGGTCACGCTCACGCCGTACGGCTCGACGGCAATGCGCAACGCGTCCGTAAAGCGTGCCAATCCCGCCTTCGATCCGGAATAGCCGGCAGCAAATGGCAAAGAATGATGGCCCGCCGCAGAGCCGATCACCACTATCCGGCCATGGCCGCGCTCGGCCATCCTTCCCGCGATGGCTGCCGCCATTGCAGCTGGTGTGGCAAAATTAACTTGGGCTGCGCGAAGGACCAGCTCGGGATTTTCGACCAGATCGCCCTTGGCGCGCGTATCGCCGATGCCAGCGACGAGATAGGCCAGATCGAATGGTGCTTCCTTGTCCTGGCTCAGCACGGCATCGATGGCCGCCTGTCCGTCCGTGAGGTCGAGGCAGAACGCCTGCGCTTCTGCCCCAGCATGGCTGACCTTTTCGGCTATCAAGCCGAGTCTAGTCCGGTCGCGCCCCCAAAGGCTAAGGTGTACCCCCGGCACTGCATGCAGTGATGCGAGCGCGCCTCCGAGCGCTCCCGAGGCGCCGGTGCACAAAATTCTGGTCACGGATGCATCTTTCGTCATTTCGTGACCCTTGTGCCACATTGGAGTATCCTCAAATCCTCAATTAGCTGCATTTCACCGCTTGTTTGTTGACAATCGGGTGCCTTTTCTATCGGGATATTCGTGTGATGAAGGGTCCGACTACCAAAGAAAAGCGCCTCGTTCTTTTCGAGAATCCGTTTCTCGAGATGCTGACGCTCGCGTCCATTTGGCTGTTTGCAGCAGTCTGGATCGTCGTCCTGCCGCTTATCGCCTTCGTCGGCTGGGGCACGGTTTCCGTTTCGACGGCCGTTGGCCTGAGCCTTGGCGGTCTGCTCGTGTGGAGCCTGTTCGAATATATCGCCCATCGACATCTGTTTCATTGGGAGCCGCAATGGCTTCCCGCGCGCCAGTTGGTCTTCGCGATCCACGGCAACCACCATGCCCAGCCGACCGATCATCTGCGCAATCTCATGCCGCCGATCGTCAGCCTTCCCGTCGCCGGGGTCATATGGGCGCTCAGCTACGCTCTGGCGGGGAATGCCGGCACCTGGTTCGTCTTCGGATTCCTGGTCGGCTACGTCCTGTACGATCTGACCCATTACGCCTGCCATCAATGGTCCATGCGCGGGCGCATCGGGAAAGTCATCAAGAAGCATCACATGCGTCATCACTTCATGGGTGAAAACGGCAACTTCGGTGTTACGACACCGCTGTGGGACCATGTGCTCGACACGCGAATTAGCTCCGCCGGTCGAGTTTCGGCCAAAGCCATGCGCGAGTTACCCGTTCATTCCGCAGAATGATTCTTCGGTAGAAGCGCGGCGTCCTCGATCACCTTCGCGGCGATCTCCATATGCGAATCCCATTCCGGCTCTTGCCAGGCGGCAACGCGCGTTAGTTGCGCACGTCGCATCGGGCCATTCTGGGTATGGTCCAGTACCGTCCGCTTCCAACCCGGCCCGTCGAGAGGATCCAGATAGTCGGGAGCATTTCCGCCGATTTCGCGATGGGCTTCGATATCGCTCGCGATGACCGGCGTGCCGACCGACAGGGCCTCGGCAATCGGCATGCCGAACCCTTCGGTAAAAGACGGCATCAGCAGCGCGCGGGCACCGCGGACGGCCGCAGCCAGGTCGCTGTCGCCGCAACCATTCACCTCCTCCAGCACCGGGCCGAGCGATGGGCAGCGTTCGAGCATGTCGACGATCTGCTCATTCTCCCACCCCCGGCGCCCGATCACCAGCAAGCGCGGCACATCGTCCAAAGGCAGCGTTTCAGCCATTTTGCGCCACAGGTGAAGCAGCAGTAGATGGTTCTTGCGTGGTTCGATGGTGCCGAGACACACGAAATAGGGCTTCCCATCGGGATAAACGCGTGGTGCCGCTTTCGCGATTGGCTCTGTGCCAAGAAGCGCCACGTGGATCGGCGGCGGGATCCCGCCTTTGCTTTCGACCCATCTCGTTAAGGAAGCGCCCGTAGCGGCCGAATTGACGATCACCGCATCGGCCAGCTCTGCCACCGTGCTCATCCGCTTTTCATGAAGCGCCGATCCACCGGGCCGGGCATATTCCGGATACTCGATCGGTATCAGGTCATGCACCATGCAGACGAACCTGGCTTCTTCTCGTTGCAGAATGCGCCGCATCTTGGCGGCGTGCGTGAGGTGGTGCGGCGAAACTTGCACCAGAACGTCGGCGGACCCGATTCCCGCACGCCGCGGAAGCAGCTGTGCCATCCATGGGAGGACCGATGCGATAGTTCGCTGCCCTGAAGATCGATCGGTCGCTGTCCAGCGCCTGTCGAGTTCGTCCAGATAAGCGATGGCCGTTTCGCGAGGAATCCGCCCATAAAGGCCGGTCGGATGGACGGCGGCAAAAGCAAGCTTGGGCCCGTACAGGCGAAGCAGTCCACGCGCATACGCCATCTCTACGCGGTCAACGCCGGAAGGGCCGGAATGCCGCACACGCGAAATCAGCCGCGATATATCCAGAACAACACGGGTCATCGGTGAACCTTCTTCTGCCCGCGTGAGCGGTGGCGCGCCATGACGCGTCCTTGGAACCGGCGAACCGGTTCGATCCATCCAAGACGGTTGGGCATCTGTTGTTGACCCATGCGTTTCACGAGCACTTCGGGCGGGCACGGTATGCCTGTCACCGGGTCGAGATAACGGGGATAGAGCAGCAGCACACCAGCAACGAGCTCGTCCAGGGAGAGCATGCGCGACCTGCGCGGCGGCGTGGTCGCCATATCTCGTGTGAGCCCCCAACCCGCATAAAATGGGATGCCATGGCAGATGACTTCCCTGCCACGCAGCAGCGCTTCGAAACCGGAAAGCGAGGTAAGTACATGAACCGCGTCTACCGCATCGAGTAGGTCAACCATCGCTTCTTCACGCACGATGCGGTCGGCATATTGCAGGGCATCTGCATCCACGACCTCGCCATTGCGGTGGCCTGCATCGACATCGGGGTGAGGGCGCCACCAGATCTGTGCTTCGGGTTCTTCGGCGCGGACGCGGCGCAGCAGTTCGAGGTTGGATGTCAGCCCGCCGCCGCCGGCCAGCACCGACATGTCGTCTTCCACCTGTCCGGGTACCAGAACGATCCTTCCTTCGCGCGTCCCGATGACCTGCGCGGCCATTCGCTTCGCTGCTCGCGCATATTTGCTGATGCCCGTGTCCACGATCGTCTTCCGCAGCAGGCGCGCACGCTCGATCAGGTCGTGCGAGAATTCCTCATTCTGCAAAATCGTCTCGAGATCGCTCGGATGGCCGGGGTCGAAATGGATACCACGCCGGTCCACAATCACGGATGATGGAGGCACCAGATTGCTGCCAAGGCCAACCGATCGCACGAAGCCATCCTCGACGCGCACGATCGGTACCCCTCGCTTTTCTGCATTTGCGAGGAGGGATTTTGAGATGCGCGATGGCCAGACAGCCAATGCACCACCACGCGCCTCGGCAACGGCCAGGGCGCCCGCTGAAGTGCGCGCAATTTTCAAAGGTTCGCCCGGTACCCAAAGGAACCGGCGGATTTCTTCGCGCTTCCACCAGCTGATCCCGCATGCCGCGACTATGGTCTGCCCCGCGGTGCCGCGATTGGCATCGATCACTCTGCGCCAGTCTGCCAGCAGTTCGATAGCCTTTGCCGGTTCGAGCCAGCCATCTGAAAACGGATCGCGCATCGGCTCTGCCAACGCCATCGCAGCCCTATTCTTCAGTGTCTCCTCATCGTCGCCCGGCTCGCCATAACGGCCTGGCGATAAAACTTGAACGTGAATACCGGCGATGGTGGCCAGTGCGACCCATTCATCATCACCATGAGCAACCAATTTCCCCGTCTGCGACAGGACAGCCCAGGGATCGATATCTGCGCCGTAATCGAGCGCGGCGGTTCTCAGCGGGGATGCATGCGGGTGTCCGATGCAGATCGTCTTCTCTGCCCCGAAACGCGCGCGCAGTTCCGCTGCCTCGGACGCGGAACGAGGCCTGATGGCCATGTCGATAGCAAGTGGAGCGATTGGCTCACTCCAGTAAGATCCCCCGACACGCGCGTTGCTGACGGATCTGAACAAGGCCGTCCGCGTGTCGCCGGTCGGAGCATCCACCTCGGGCGGTGGTGAAAACATGTACGTGGCATTCGCCAGGCCGGGGAAGGGGGGGGCACGCAGCAACCTGGACGCGGCAGGGGTGGGAAGGGGCGTCATGGGCGCACTCCCCAGGCTACGAGCTGTAATTGCCCCAAATCGCTGCAGCCAATAACGCCATAGCCGCCCGTCGGAAGTTTGAGGGAAGGTAGTGTGCTGGCTGCATCGCTAAGACCTTGCGCCGCCATCAATGCAAACCGCGCCGCACCATTGCTGGTCACGAGCAATGTCGCCTCGCCGGGATCGGCGTCTTCGAAAAGGTCGCGCCAGGCGGCAATTCGCCCTTCGCGATCAACGCTCCATCCCGTGGGCGGCACCGCGCCAGTTTCCCATGCTTTGAGTGCGTCCTCTCCAATTCTGGCAAGGACTACCTCTTCGGGCTGGTCCTCGTCCGGACCATGATCGATTTCACGCAGGAATGCGGCTGACTCTTGCTCGGGCGCATTCGCCTGCGTCGAGAGGATTTCGCCAGCCGTCTGCCGGGTCCGCTTGAGCGGAGAAACGAGTACGCGCGAAAACTGCCATCCCATGTCGGCGAAATGACTGCCCAGCGCCCGGGCCTGCTCGATGCCCTGCCCTGTTAGGGGCAGATCGGTGGGGGCCCCGATCCTGCGCGGCTGATCGCCGGTTTCAAATGTGTTGCCGTGGCGAACGATGACGAACATGGTGCTGGCTTCTAGCGCTTGCCGCCGGTGCCGCAACCATCCCGCTTACGCGGGGAAAGGGTCGCCCAGTTTTGCAATCGCTTCTTCCGCGAGGGCAAGGTCCGCTGCAGTGTCGATACCCGACAGCGCGTGCTCGGGCGGTGCAACGGGCACAGTCGCAATTTTCCAACCATGTTCGAGAAATCGCAATTGTTCGAGCCCTTCCAGGATCTCGTAAGTTCCGGGCGATTTTCCGACAAACCAGTCCAGCGCCTCAATCGTGTACGCATATAGACCCATGTGCTGCCAGACGGGCGATGTATCCATTTTGCGCAGATCGGCCTCGTTACGCATTGCTGGCAGAATGGATTTGGAAAACCAGAGAGCATGACCCTCTGAATCCCTCACACAGGTAGTACCGCTGAACGGAGCGGTCTTCTTATGTGCCCTCAGCCGATCGAGCCTCGCCCAGTCCAGTTGATATACCGGCGTCGCAACCGACGCGTTGCCTTCGCGTAATATCTGTATCAACGATGCAATAGTCTGCGGCGCAATGAAAGGAGCATCACCCTGCAGGCAAATCACGCGTTCCGGTTTACCCGATTTCAACGCCGCGGCGTGTGCCCGGGCCGTTCCGGAATCCAGCGCCGCATCGGTCAGGACGGATCTCGAGTCCAGCGCATTGGCGTGTTCTGCAATTTGTTCATCGTCGGTCGCCACGACAAAATCGCAATTGCCGCAAAGGTCGGCGGCTTCGCGGGCATTGGCAATCACTCGCTCTAGCAGAGTGCGCCCGGCCAATGCCATTAGGGGCTTACCGGGCAGCCGGGTTGATCCGAACCGCGCCGGTATGACTATGAGATCGCGGCTTTCCATCCTCATCCTTTCAGCCAGCACCGCGGCTCCGGCTGACGGAAAATTCAACCGATTCCCAGTCGAACCAGATCGTGCATGTGAACGATGCCGACCAGCTTTTCGCTGTCCGTTACGAACAGGACCGAAACGGCGTTATCGTTCATCAAGGTCAGAGCTTGTGCTGCCGGCATGGACGGCTCGGCGGTCACCGGACGCGGCGACATATGGCTTCCGATGGGATCGTCGAGATCGTGGATTGCGATACAGCGGCGCAGATCGCCATCGGTAAATGCGCCCACAAGCTTCTCGTCGGCATCGATCACGGCAGTGCAGCCATAGCGTTTGCGGCTCATCTCGATCGTTGCGCTGCGCAGAGTGGCATCGAGAGTGACTCGCGGCAAAGCCTCGTCCGCACCCATGACCTTCTCGAGCGTCGTCAACTGCGCACCCAGGCGACCGCCGGGATGAAACAGGCCGAAACTGTGTGACGAAAAACCACGAGCTTCGATCAGGGCGACAGCAAGCGCATCGCCAAGAACCAGTTGCATGGTCGTCGATGATGTCGGCGCAAGCTCGTTCGGACACGCTTCCCGCACGACGGGTAGGGTCAGACAGATATCGGCCGCTTCACCGACCCAGCTCGCCCCGTTCGCGGTCGCCACGATCAACGGCAGTCGATGCATGCTGCAATAATTGACGATGTCGCCAAGTTCGCGTGTCGTGCCCGACCAAGTAATCGCGAATACCACGTCATCGCGCGAAATCGCGCCGAGATCGCCGTGGCTGGCTTCTCCCGGATGCAGGTAGAGCGCGGAGGTACCGGTCGAACAGAAAGTTGCCGCAATCTTGCGGGCGATGTGGCCGCTTTTCCCGATCCCGGTGACAATGATCCGCCCTTTGGCAGATGCGAAAGCGTTCACTGCCTGTTCGAAAGCATCGCCAAGGCCGGTCTGCTTGAAAGCACTTTTCAGATCTTCCAGGCCACCGATTTCGATCTCGAGCGTTTTGAGGGCGGAGACCATGTGGTCGGAGGCTATTGTATCGTTGATCATAGAAAGGAATTTCTGCGCAACTCTGGAAAACGATGTAGGGGGCGCGTATCTTGAAATCGCTTTGGCGCCCGTAACGGCTCGTTCACCTCTTGGTGCTGGTGATGTCAAGCGGTCACTTCTAGCAGCATGTATTTTTGGGGCGGACTCTACAAGATTTACGGTAGGGCGTTGTAAAAACACCTCAAAGAGCGGTCGATGAGAATGGATTTGAACAAATGATACTGTGTGGTCGCAAGATAACGGCAGAAACCCCGCTATTCGTGATTGCCGGGCCGTGCGTGATCGAAAGCGAACAACATTCTCTTCATGTTGCGGATACCTTGGCCGCCATTGCCCGGCGCCTTGATGTGCAGCTGATTTTTAAAAGTTCCTTCGACAAGGCCAACCGTACGTCGGGCGACTCGTTTCGCGGGCCTGGCTTGGACGAGGGGCTTCGCATTCTCGAAAAAGTTCGTGCTGAAACGGGGCTGCCGGTCCTCACCGATGTACATGAAGCGAATCAGACCAACCCCGTGGCCGAAGTCGTTGATGTTCTGCAGACTCCTGCCTTTCTCGCTAGACAGACCGACTTCATCGGCGCCGTTGCCGCCAGCGGAAAGCCGGTCAACATCAAGAAGGCACAGTTCATGGCGCCAGGCGATATGCAGAATGTCGTAACAAAAGCCCGCCAGGCGGCGGCTGCAGCGGGGAAAGAAACCGACAATTTCATGCTTTGCGACAGAGGCACGTCGTTCGGATACAACACGCTTGTATCCGACATGCGCGGCCTCTCGATCATGGCGGAAACAGGCTGCCCGGTGATTTTCGATGCGACCCATTCGGTTCAGCAGCCGGGTGGGCTGGGTTCGCGCTCTGGGGGGCAAAGCCAGTATGTGCCCCTCCTGGCCCGCGCTGCCGTTGCGGCCGGCGTCGCCGGTGTATTCATGGAGACGCACCCTGATCCGGCTTCGGCGCTCTCGGACGGCCCGAATGCGCTGCCGCTCGAGAGATTCGAATCTCTCGTGTCCCAACTCATGGCCATCGACGAGATCGCCAAAGATGCGCTGCGGGCCGAGGTGTAAGGGCCTTCCCCGCATGAGTTTGATCAACAAAGCCAAGGCCATCGCGCTGGCGCCGATCCACGTTCTTCAATTGGGAACCTCGGCGAAGAGCTTTCTCGACCATCCCCTGATCGGGTCGCAGCGCCTCAATCAGATGGGCCTTCACCGCGCTCGCGTACGCTTTGCGGATGCGATGTGCAGGTGGCGCAGGCGCCGTCTTGCAAAACATGTCCGTACCGACTGGCGCGAAGCATTCGATCGTGACGGGTTCGTCGTAATCGAAAACGTGGTTCCAGCGGCGGAATTCAGAAAGCTCCGCGAGGCCATCCTGCACTCCGAATGGGCCGCCCGGGAGATGCGCCAAGGCGATGCCATCACGCGTCGCATCGCAATCGATACCGAAATGCTCCAGGCGGCTCCGGACCTAAGGCGGTTCTTGGCACGAAAAGATATCAACGCCCTATTCCACTACGTGGCGAGCTTTCGCATTACGCCGCTCCATTACGTTCAGACGATCGTTTCCAACCTCGTCGGCGGCGGCACCGATCCGCAGCAGGTCCTTCATGCCGACAGCTTTCACGCCTCCATGAAGGCTTGGCTGTTCCTCAATCCGGTCGCAAAAGAAGACGGCCCTTTCACCTATGTTCGAGGTTCGCACCGCTTTACGCCGAAACGCATGGAGTGGGAGCACGAAAGGAGCCTCGCTGATCCTCAGTCGATCGACCGCTTGTCTGCCCGCGGTTCGCCACGCGTCGATGCGTCGGGTTTGTCGCAAATGGGATTGCCCCCAGCAGAGGCTCTGGCACTGCCGGAGAACACGCTCGTCGTAGCAGATACCGGCGGTTTCCACGCTCGCGGCGCAGCAGATAAGGCAGGAGAGCGGGTCGAGATCTGGTCTTATGCGCGACGCAATCCGTTCTTGCCTTGGCTGGGCGGGGATCCCCTGAGCATTCCCGGAATCGCCGAGAAGCGCGTAGGTTGGCTCTGGTCCTTCCGTGACCGCTTCGAAAAGACCATCGGACAGCCGTGGCAGGACGTTGGCAGGCGTAGACCTGTGGACGATAGTGCTACCGGCTGAATGAATTCGCCCTAGGTGCGCGGGCGTCTATCACGTCTCAGCATGACCCAGGTCAGCGCCGACGTTGCAATGATCGGGCCTACAACATCGGCGAACTGGTCGGCTTTAGTCCAAACCTTCAGATCGAAAGCTGCCCACCAAGGGGCGTTGGCCCGGAGGCCATGCCCGAATTGCTCGATCCATCGGTATTCCGCCTGCGCCAATTCCCGCCCAATGAAATATCCACACGCGAGCAACGCTCCCGCCCACCAGTTCCGGGTCAAGAGCCCGACGATGATTTGAATCGCGAGCGCGACCAATGCATGTTCGGCAAGTTCGATGCGCAACCCTCCCTGCGGTCTCGAATGTCCCTTAATTATTCACGTTATTCGCGACCGCGGTCGCAGTGACAATCGGTGAGAACAGCTGACCGATCGTCTGGATAAGCTTGCGGGGTTGATTGCTTTCGGAATTACCGAAGTAGAGGACATCGTCATCACGCAACGCAAACCGTTGCGCTAGAAAAATGGTCGGCGCTTGCATCAGATTGAAATGATAGACTGTCGGCTGGGTTTGATTGGGCCCGGTATAGCGGAAAAGGAAGACCGCTTTTGGATCCCCAGTATCACCATTCGGTCCGCCTGCGGCAGCAATTGCCTCAATGATATTCATCCGCTCGCGTACAAAGGGCATTTGTTGAACGCGGCCGGATGCTCCCAGCACCGAATAGAGCATCGGTTCATCAAGAATAGTGATGCGATCTCCAGGATAGGCGCGCACGCGTTCGTAAGAGCCCGCCAAGACATTGGAAAGCCGCAATCGAGCGAGGTCGTCTCCCCGTTCGATCAGAAGTGTGAGGTCTTTTGCCTCTCCCCTATACCCACCAGCAAGAGCGATAACATCAGACATAGTTTCTCGGTTGGTTTGCAAGACTAGACGTCCCGGCCGAGCCACTTCACCAGCAATTATAATAGAATTACCGATAACTTCCTCGCGGCGCACTAAAACTTGAGGATTTTGCGAAAGGCTTCGAAGCCCATCTCGTATTTTCGTTTGAACATCTGCCACCGTGTTGCCCACCACTTGAATCGTGCCGACATACGGAATGTCGATCATTCCATTATCGTCAACACGCAGCGGGGGAAGGGTTTGGGCCCGTGCTGAAGGGTCAAACCCTCCGGTTCCATTTGCCGACAATGGCCCGCTGCCACCGAACAGCGTGACACCAGCTTCAAACACGATGACCGAAAGCACATCACCGGGACCAATCATATCGGAAGGCGGGGGGTCGTAATCTGGCAAATCCCACTGCACGGGAACTGCTGCCGGCGGTACATCGACAACCGATTCAACCGGAACGATCTCTATTGTCGCCCCATCGACCTTCGCTTTCAATGCGGTGTCGGTAATTTGGCTGCCAGTAGGCCCGCTGGATGGCAAAGTGGAGCACGCACTTAGGGAGATGAGCGCAAAAGTCGATAAAAGCAGTTTCAGGTTCATTGCAAATTCGTATGAAATTTCCGTATGAGGCGCACCCTCTAACCAATAAGCAGTTTCAGGCATAGCCCATTGCGACCAACTTCCGAGAAACTACGGATGCGCGGCGAAAATGCTTACAGTTCTTATGGCGCCTTCGAACTATAGGTCTTGCTTGTCTGTCTGATTGTTCGGTAAAAACGGGCCGGGTTGTCGAGACCGTGCAGTACGATGTCGCGCGCTATAGCTTGGCAAGACAATTCCAATTTGTGGCATGCCTCCAACCGTGCCCCGTTTATGGCGCAATTGATGATGCCGCCGCCGGTTGTCCGTTTGTCGCCGGCGAATAGGCCGCTATTGGGTGAGATATGATACAAACAACCAAAACGGCTTTTCGCTAGGTCTTCAGCTTATGGTGCTATGACGATGGATTTGCTCAGGCTGTTGGTTCATTTGGATGCCGCGCGGCTTTCGCCGCGTCCTTGGTTGACTGCGCTTTGGTGGCGGGTGCTGGGAAAGCGGGTGCGTTCACGCGCGCAATTGGCGCCATTGTTGAGCGCCTCCCCGCGCGCCTATCGCCTTTGGCTGCGCGGCGAAACTACGCCTGGGGTGATAGATGTTCATGACTGCCCGAAAATCTTTGCCGTTGTGGGAAACGGGCGGGGACGGGCTAAAACCATTGAAAGCGCGACGAGCGAGGGACTGTTAGTCTTAGACGCGAGTTGCGGTACCGATCAGAAAGAACTGGGGCACGATGGACCGCAGTGGCTGATTTGGCTCGAAGCCGGCGACGTGTTGGAGCCTCGTGCAGGGGCAGCCTATCGTGCCGCCGCGGCGTCTACTAACGCGCAAGTAATTTATGCCGACGACGATGAGCTTGATGCACGGGGGTGCCGCGCTCGACCACACTTCAAACCGGAATGGAATCTCGAATTGTTGCGCCATCACGATTACGTGACGGGCGCGGGCATTGTGCGCGTTGATCCGGATGAGCTTCGCCAGGCGATCGCTCAAGGGACGGTCGCCAATCTGGTTGCGAAGACTGCTGGAGGTGCTTCCCCAAGCGAGGTGGTGCGACTGCCCTACGTTTTTCATCACCGCTGCATTCGACCCGAGCCCCGGATTACTGCTCGTCCCGCGAGCTTTGACAATCGTGAGCCAAAGGTTGGGGCGCCTAAAGTCAGCGTCATCGTGCCGACGCGTAACCGAGTGGATCTCCTACGGGTCTGTATCGACGGACTTGCGCGTACTAATTACCCATCGATGGAAGTGATAGTCGTCGACAATGGCAGTGACCATCCAACCGCGCTCGAATATCTTGCTATGCTCGATCCAAACCGGTTTCAGGTCATGCGCGAAGATGGGTCGTTCAACTTTTCGCGTTTGAACAACCGCGCCGCCGAATTGGCGACGGGAGAGCTTCTGTGTCTGCTCAACAACGACATCGAAGTGCTCGCTTCTGATTGGCTCGAGATCATGGCGCGCCAAGCCATGCGGCCTGAAGTGGGGGCGGTTGGCGCACGTCTGCTTTATCCGGACGGACGGATCCAGCATGCCGGCGTAGTGTTGGGTATTTGCGGCGGCGCCGCGCATGCGCATAGGCTCCTACGTCCGGACGAGGAGGGCTATTTTCGTCGCCACGCACTGCCGCAATTCGTCTCAGCCGTCACCGCAGCCTGTCTTGTTGTGCGCCGTGAAAAATTTGAGGCAGTCGGCGGACTTGACGAAGAGAGTTTCGCCGTGGCTTTTAACGACGTCGATCTCTGCATGCGATTGAACAGGCGGGGCTGGCAGTCGCTTTACGAACCGCGCGCCACACTGGTTCATCATGAATCCGTTTCGCGCGGCCTTGATCGCGACCCGGTGGGCGCGGCAAGACTCGCTGGCGAACTGGAGGCGCTCAAGGCGCGGTGGGGAACAGGGGACATGGATCGGCAGGTCGACCCTTTTCACCACCCACAGCTCAGCCGATACAGCGAGCGCTTTGCGATCCGCTTAAACGGATGAGGCAATGACAATGACCATACCGATCCCGCTAGCTCAAGCCCGCCTTTTTCTCCCGCAAGTTACGCTATGCGCAGTGACCTCGGTTAATGTCTGTGCGACTTTGCGCGCTTTGGAGTTTTCGTTGAGCCAGATCCGCTTCGGGGCATGTAAGCTGCTGACCGATGCCGACGTCCGCTGCGTATCACCAGAGGTGGAAGTCGTGCCGATCAAGCCGCTACGCACTTCAACCGCCTACTCGGACTTCATGCTGACAAGCCTTCCCGACCATATTTCAACCACGCACTGCCTTGTCGCACAATGGGATGGGCATCTGCTTGACGCCCGACGCTGGCAAGCTGAATTCCTCGACTACGACTATATTGGGGCGAGCTGGCCACAGTTTGATGATGGGTACAACGTCGGCAATGGTGGATTTTCGCTGCGCACTCGAAGACTGATGGAACTTTGTCGGGATCCCGCTTTCGTTATGCTCCACCCTGAAGATGTCGCGATAGGGCGCACAAACCGAGATTGGCTGGAAGGGCAGGGGATGCGCTTCGCACCCAGCGACGTGGCGGACGCCTTCGCAGCCGAGCGATGCGGCGATCCACACCAGACCTTTGGCTATCACGGTGTGTGGAATATGCCCCGCGCAATAGGCGTTGGAAGGTTTTGGCATATATACCGCCAGCTGGATGAACGCGAAACGCTGAAGCGGGATTTCAGAAGACTGTTGCGAGAAGTCGTGCGCGGCCCACGCGGTGTTTTACGCGCGACACAAATGATCGCTTACCGGTTCTTAAGCTGGAATGAGCGCTAGCGCCTTGTGAGTCGCATGCTGCGATGTTCAAGCTAGCAGTAAGCGAGGCAAACATTTGTCATTTACGAGAAAAGTCATTTACAAGGAAAATAGCGGTTCTACCAACCCTCTCTCCGACAATTTATCCTCTGAAGGCTAAATTTACGCTGAGCAGCGCAGCTTTCCCGCTCAACAGAGGCAAAGCATGGATCATCGTCATGCTTACCAATGCGGTTTTACAGACCGCATGGACGTTATCTTTGCGTTGTGTGGCTTACGATGGATGCTATCGAATCGCACATTCAGACTGTTCTGCTCCTGCATTCCAAGCACAAGCCGATCCCGACTAAACCATTAATGTCCGCTAAAAAGTCATTGCCATGATTTGCCATCCGCAAAAAGCCCTTTTTAAGAGCTGGCCAACGTTACAAATGCCGGCATTACGTGCTATTGCAAGCCGTTCATTGCGTGCAAGCTTTCGGTTTGATATGAAATATCGAGTGTCTGCAAAGAGGATCCTAGCAACCTAACATTGGTTGCGCGATCGTCGGTTGGTCATCAAATTTAGATGATTGGATGTCCATTGATCTAACATGCTAGGACTGAGGGATGCTCGATCTCCAGAATGCCTTGCGTCATCAATACCGTTCGCTCAGGTTGAGCGTTGGTCTTAGATAGAAGATATTGCATCCGAAATTGTATCATAAAGATTGTAAATATTTGGACTATCAACAGAAGTTTGCATCGCGGTGCCCGTATACGCTCAAATCAGCGGAGGGAGTTTAGCTTTCATGCGGAAACATCGACAAAACCCAACGCTGGCCGGAACTTTGATTATTTGTCTTATTGAAGTGCGCCGTCGCCAAGGGAAAGGAACAAGTAGATGATGCGGCCTCTCAGTTACGCAATATTCGGATTGGCGCTTGTCACGTTCGATCATGCAATCGCTGGGCCGGTAGGTATCAACGCATCGGATGTGCTTTCCAATAATATTCAAACCAATGTCAAGGTGCATGAGGTCGTTCGCGCAATACCGCCAGACGGCAGGCTCCAAGAGTTAAACGATGAACATCTTGACGGCGTAAATGCCCAAGTAATCGCCGCTAGTTCGATTATCGACGGCAGCGATGCACTTGGCAGGCCACTTACAGGCTACATCTGGTCACCGAAAGCAGCGCAGTACTCCTCGAGGCTGCTCAATTTCAGCGGGTGGAACCAATCGCTTACCGGAAACGATGGGCGCACGGGCGTAGCAGCGGTTCGCACGTCGGTAGAGCAAAATGGCAATGGCGACGCCGGAGCCTATTATGGGATGTGCCAGATCGGGGGCGCTGGGCGAGAAGGTGCATCTCATTGGCTAGCGCAACCGGCTTGCGTGATACTGAATGGCGACGTCGCGACAACCGTCCCGCATTCTTACCTTAATGTTCAGGAATTCTCCCTTTCTGACAATGGCCGCGATGTCGCGGGCATTGGCACAGTCTATCGATTTGGTCGTACAGAGAATGCAGCGTCACAAGGTGAGATCTGGTTCGGCATTCGAAACCAGTCTAGCGGGAGCAAGGCTATAGATGCCGGAATTTCCAACGCAGGCTTAGTCAATATCGGCTTGGATATGACATTGGCAACGGCTGATCCAAGTTTTAATGACGGTCGACCTGTAAGTTTAAACATGTCTGGGGGGCAGGCGGTTGTTTACAATTCCCAAGCCACAGCAATGAACGGCATTGCTTGGTACGGCAATCGACTTGGCAATGCATTTGACAGCTACTCAAGAGCATCGAAATCACTGGATCGTTGTAATGGCAAGGCTTGCTTAGGGGTTGGAGAAAATGTTGTCGCGATATCCGCGGCTGGGCTGCGCTTAACCGTTATTGACGTGGGCGCCCTACCTCCGTGTGATGATAAGAGTGAGGGCACCCTATATGGCGTTCGCAACGCAAAATATAGCATTTATGGCGAGCCTGTTATCGCTGGTGGCGACAAACACATCATGGCGTATTGTAACGGCTCTGACTGGATCGCTCGGTGACGTAATTTCTTCGTTAGTCGTGGGATGTAAAGAGTTGCGAATCGACCACGGACCGCGTTTTAGCCTTCGTATTTGAAGGGCTGCCATAAGTTTGCTTTCAAGAGGTACGGTAGGGTTCTAGGCGTAAGCGAACGGCCTTTGATTAGGTCACACCGTATGCCTGGAGTTGATGGTAATGAAGCTGGATGTGAGCGCACCAGGCAATTGCAGGGAAGAAGGAATTGGCACCCAGAAAACGAGATCAAACCAAGGGAGGGCGCGTGACGGTTTCTCGAGCATGTGTTTTAGTTTTGGGCTTGCATCGCTCAGGAACTAGCGCCTTTTCGCGCATTGCGAATATATTGGGCTGTGACCTGCCGTCCAATCTCATGGGTGCGAGCGAGGGCAATCATTATGGGCACTGGGAATCTAACGTAATAGTTGCCCTAAATGACGAGTTATTGGCGTCGGCCGGAAGCCATTGGGATGACTGGCTCCCAATTAATACGGCTTGGAGCGCTTCGATCATTCGCGAGAATTTTCTCGACCGGGCCATTAAGGTTTTGAATGATGAATATGGAAACTCGCCGCTTTTCGTTTTAAAAGATCCACGTATCTGCCGTTTGGCGCCTTTTTGGCTGGAAGCGCTAAAAGAATTGAATGCACAAACGGTAGTCGCTATTCCGATCCGGAACCCCTTTGAAGTCTCTGCATCTCTTGGCGCGCGGGATGGATCGCAACAAGGTTTGGGACTTTTGATCTGGCTTCGCAATGTTCTTGAAGCTGAAAGAGCTACGCGTGACGTTCCGCGATTGATTTTCAGTTACGAACAAATACTTGAGAATTGGACTGCTGTTACTAGAAAATTCGAAGAGAAGACAGGGCTTGTATGGCCTCGCCAAAGTTTGCGTTCGGCAGAAGAAATTGATGGATTTATCAAGGCAGATGCTCGTCACCAACGAGTGGACGATGATTTTGCGCTTGGATATAGCAGTCCTGAATGGATAAGGCGCGTTTATTCGATTTTCCTGCGCTGGTCCAGAGATGGTGAAAATCCCGCAGATCATCTCGAACTTGATACAGTGCTCGCCGAACTCAATGCGGCTTCTCCGTCATTCGCTCAAATCATCATGCAAGGAACTGGGGCTGGCGAAGCAGTGGGGCATGCGGAACGTCATCGGAATGAGCTTCGCGAAGAAATCAAACTTCTAAGAAAAAAATTAGGTGAGCGTGATGAAGAGCGCGACGAACTTCTATCTTTACGCGACCGCATTGAGGTCCTCGTTGAAGAACGCGATAAAGTTCTGCACTCCAATAGCGAAATGACTGTGGAATTGGAAAATTTTCGTAGTGAAAGGCTTGTAGCTTCTGCGGACTTGGACCGCGCAAAAGATGAACTTGGTGCATTGCGGGATGAATTTACGGAGCGCGAGAGTGATTTGCGGCGGCAGCTTAATGCCATTCAGATCGATTGCCAAGCTGCCGTTAGGGCCGGCGCCCGAAGCGAGGGGGAGGCCGCAGTTCTGCGCGTTCAATCCACCAACTTTGAAGCACGTATAGATCAACTTTCCAGTGCCTTGCGGCAACGCGAGGAGGAGGCGACCCAGGCTTGGGGAAAAGTCGCAGCCGAAAAGCAACGAGGAGAAGCGCTGAGTATGCTAATAGAGCGCTTAGAGGCCTCAAACAAATCGCTAGAGGGTAAGATAAACCTCTTGGAAGATCGTCTGCAAGCCCGAACCCAGCAGTATCTGATAAGTGAGTCAGAAGTATTTAAAGCCCGTTGGGAAGCGAAAGAAGCGACTTTGCATAATAATATGGTTGAAAAGGCTCTAAAGACCAGCGAGGCAGCGTTTGAAAAACTACGCGACGAATATGATGCCGTACTCGCCGAAGTTTCCCATCATGAGAGTGAGATTGTTCAGTTAAACCTTCGGCATGAGCATCAGTTGGAGCAGGCCACGACAAAGATCGCTAAAGCAAACGGTGTCCTTTCCCGCCGTCAATGGGAAGTTGCTGAGTTAGTTCGCGCAGTAGCGCAACTGGAGAGGGATCTCGATGAAGCAAGTGCGCTCCGCAACAAGGCCAACGTACCAGACGACGCAATGCAGCGGATAGATCTGCAGCACGAAGAAATGGCTAAACTGGCCCGCCTCGCGGCAGAAGAGGTTGAACGTGTGCTTGATCTGAAAGCACGAATGGAGTGGCTGGGTAAGTTGTCGGAAGCTGAGAAGGGCCAGCCTCGTTGGTGGGTCTTTCTATCAAGGAAGCAGAAGGCAAAGCGAGTGACGCAGAGGATCGAGCGTATGGGTCTTTTCGATTCCTGTTCTTATTATCAAAACAATGAAGATGTTGCGGAATCGGGAATAGGTGCCCTTGAGCATTATATTCGACACGGAATTTTTGAAGGAAGATCTTGGTGACTTCTACATCGCAGAGCTTACGAATGACAGATATCTCAAAAGATGATGTCGAAGCTTTTAGAGCTTCAGGGCAATTTGATGAGGCATGGTATGTTAACGAATATCCTGACGTCAAATTGTCAGGTATCGAGCCGGCACTGCACTTTCTTTGGATTGGCCGAAGGCTTAATCGCCGTTCATTACCTGACGGGGATGTAGTATCCTTTACGGGCGAACAACACGCTGTCACTCCCGCTGCAGATACTACAAAGAAAGATCGCTCGGCGACCAGGTTTGAAAAGGTAAGGCCTAAGGTCGAGCGGGCTATAGGCTTGGCGACGCGCATGGCTGAAAATTCCAAAGCGAAATTAACAGGTAAATCTGGCAAGGCCGATCCATTAATCGAAAGCCAAGTTTTCAAGGTCGTTCAACAAAGTTTCGATAAAGATTTTTACCTTACAAACTATCCTGATGTTGAACAGGCTGGTGTTGAGCCCATTCAGCATTATCTCCGCAACGGATGGCTGGAAAACCGCGACCCGTCCCTCACATTCTCAACAAAATATTATTTGGATAATAATCCTGATGTCGTCGATGCTGGGGTCAATCCGTTTTATCACTTTCTTGTTACGGGGCGCGCCGAGGGCCGCGTTGGCCGGCATGAGTTAGGATTTCGGTGGGATATATTGTCCAAGCTCAAACCAGTCGCCGAGCAGATCGCAGAATACAAGTCATTTCGAAACCCTGCGAGATTGTCTGATAGGCGTATTCTGGCCAAGGCGCTTACCGATCAACTTGGTCAGTACGCGAAGCTTATTCTCTCGTTTTCGCATGATGATTACACTCATAATATAGGGGGGGTTCAGTTGTTGTTGCGCCGTGAGCTGAGAGAGCTACAGGCGCGAGGTCTTCTCCAGTTACACTTCTTTCCTATTCATCCTTTGCCATTTTTGGACGTTTCGGGAGATACTATCGAGCTCGGTGTGCTTTTAAATGGCATGGAGGTCGGCATTTTTACTGCGAAGGATATTTGCGCCGTATTCGCCGATCTAACACTTCCTGAAACGACATTTGTCATTCATAGTCTACTCGGGCATAATGTTGAGCAAACGATCTCCATCCTGAAAGAAGCAGGCGCCGAGTTTGGCTATCATTGGATCCATGATTATGCCGCTTTATACAACAATTATAAATTGCTGCGTAATGATGTTGAGTATTGCGGCTTGCCTCGCGAAGGTACTGTAGCTTGGGACCTATGTGAATTTGCGCGCGCGGATTTTAGTCAAGCCGACGAATTCGCAAAGCTCTTTGGTCAGTTCAAAGTTGAAGTGCTTGCGCCTTCAGAAGCAGCATTAAAAATCTGGAAGGATTCGGGATTGCACGATGTCCATGCCAGCAGAATTGTGCGCCATGTCGAACTGAAAGAAATCACTTCAACTCCAGGGCGGGGATCTGGGTACACCCCTCTCAAGATCGGCTTCCTTGGCTATCCGGCGGACCATAAAGGATGGTCTGTATTCCAGAATCTTGTTCTCAAATTGGCAGAAGATACCCGCTATGAGTTCTACCATCTGGGTAAGAGCCGCCGGGGCGGCTTGCCTGTGGAATTCTGTGAGGTTTCCGCGAGCGAAGCGCAGCCTGATTTGATGCGAACTGCAGTGGCGGCTGTGGAACTTGACATCGCGCTTACATGGTCAATTTGGCCCGAAACTTTCTGCCTCACCGCTTATGAGGCGTTGGCAGGTGGGGCTGCGCTGATTACTAACCCATGCGCAGGAAATATTGTGGACGTAATCGATCAAACGGGAGAGGGCGAAATTTTTGCAGACGAAAACGCGCTTCAGCACGCGTTCACATCTGGAAATGTCATGAAGTACTCCCGTGCTCGTCGAACGGTCCGCCGCTACGATCTTAATTACAGTTCTGTCACCTTGGAAGTTTTGGATTGATCATGCGCGTTTTGTGTTTCTCGAGCTTCAGCTTCAGCTATCTTAATCGGGCTCGGGTTCTTTACCAGAGCCTGCGCAAACATCATCCCGACTGGCATCTGGTTGCTTTGATGACGGATCGGACGCCTGACACCTTTCACTTCGATGTGTTGGATGAGCCGTTCGACGAAGTCGTGTGGCAGGATGAGCTCGATATTGACGAGGTCAATGGTTGGCTTTTCAAACACGATATTGTCGAAATCTGCACGGCGGTTAAAGGGCCGTTTCTCGAAATGGCCACTAAGCGCGATTTCGATGCCGTGATCTACCTCGACCCCGACACCTGCCTTTTCAATCCGCTCACGCCGGTGCTCGAGAAGTTGGAGGACTTCGATATCGTCCTCACGCCACACCTTCTTGAACCAGAAGATGAGCGGATGGCCATCATCGACAACGAGCTTTGCCCGATGTGGGCGGGTGTCTTCAATCTGGGCTTCGTAGCCATCCGTACGACTGGCGAGGGCGCGCGCTTTGCGTCCTGGTGGGCGGAACGTCTTCGCGAGTTCTGTCATGACGATCCTGCAAAGGGCCTCTTTGTGGATCAAAAATGGTGCGACCATGTACCGGTTTTCTTCGACAAGGTGCATATCCTCAAGGATCCGGGCTATAACACGGCAAGTTGGAACGTGAACCAGCGGAAGATCACTATCGATGAAGACGGCAATGTCCGCGCCAACGATAGTGTCTTGCGCTTCTGGCACTTCACGAAGCTGGGGCCGCTGGGTGATACGATGACGCGCCGCTATGCCCGCGACCAGATCGTGGTCTATGAACTTTGGCGGTGGTATCGCGAGCAAGTCGCCGTCGCTACTTCGCCGGGCATTCCCGAACGCTATTGGGCATTTGCTCGTTTTGCCGATGGGACGCCGATTGCCCGCGCGCACCGATTACTCTACCGGGAACGCGAAGACCTCCAAGCAGCTTTTCCCAATCCGTTTGGAGCGGATGGTAAGAGTGACTTTGCTGAGTGGCTCGAAGGAGAAGGTCTCTTGGAGCGGCAATAACCACTGACATATTAGTTGAGTTTCAATTATTTTTGAATTGCAGACGTGGAACTTCCCCCGTGAGAATGAATTTCTTTACCAAATTGCGAACAAAGCATTGGTTTGTCATTGTTGTCGGCATTCCAACTCTTATTTCTATATTGTATTACGGTCTTATCGCAAGTGATCAGTATTACTCTGAATCTCGGTTTGTCGTTAAAAGCGTTAATCAAAAAAGCTCACAAATGAGTACTCTTGCGAATTTAGTGCAGACGACGGGATTGTCCGGTGGGCAAGAGCAGACTAACGAAATTCTTGATTACGTCCGTTCGCGGAATGCTCTGAGAGATGTTCAAAAGCGGATAGGCTTCAGTCAGCGGTACAATATTGCCGAAGCTGACTTTCTATCTGTTTATCCGTCGATGTTTCGCGAAGCAAAATTTGAAAATTTGTACCGTTATTATGGTGACGTCGTTAATGCCGACTTAGATAAGGAGACAGGTACTGCCGTGCTGACTGTGCGAGCCTTTACTGCAGAAGACGCGCAAAAAATTAATAACACGCTTCTCGATCTCAGCGAAAACTTGGTTAATCGTTTAAATGCCAGGGCAGAAAAACGAGCCATTTCTGAGGCCATGAGTCAGGTGGAAACGGCGTCTCGTCGGGCAGTAGAGGCGCGGCTCGCGATGGGGCAGTATCGAAATGCTCAGGCGCTTATTGATCCCGCCGAACAGGCCGTGGGTGTTCTAGACATTACTTCGAAGCTAATTACCGAAGAGGCTGGGCTGAAGTCTCAATTGCAACTAATGGAAAGGACAGCACCCTCGCATCCAGCAATTCCAGCCCTGCGCAGTCGAATTGCGGCTTTGAACACGCAAATATCGGCGCAAACTGGGCGAGCTGTTGGGACCCGAGAAGGTATTGCGTCAAAAATTGGTGGGTATGAAAACCTGGCTTTCGAACAGGAACTGGCGGAAAAGAACTTGGCAATAAATATGGGCTCACTTGAGCAAGCACGTGCTGAGGCAGCAAAGCAAAAATTCTATCTTGAACGTATTGTTGAACCGAATGCACCCGACGTGGCTCTTTATCCGTCGAGGTTTAGGTCGATACTTGTGGTCGCGGGTTCGGCACTTTGCCTGTTTCTCGTGGGCTGGATGCTAACCGTTGGAATTCTGGAACATGCTCCCGAGGAAGATTGAGTGGGTAAGTTACTTCCATCACTGAAAGTCCAAGGCAGGGTAATCCATGCCCTGTTAGTTCGTGAAATGAGCACCCGCTTCGGCCGAGACAATATTGGCTTTCTTTGGATCATGGTTGAGCCCGTCCTTTTCGCTCTTTTGGTTGGCATTATGTATCGAGCCATACAAGGTCCAGAACATCATGGCGTGAGTGTCTTTGCTTTTGTTGTATCAGGCTACATACCATTGGTGATGTTTCGACATGCTATTAGCCGTTGTGTGATGTTGTTTACAGCGAACGGCGCGCTCATGTACCATCGACAAATAAAAATTTATGATTTTATTTTTGCACGTTTTGTTATCGAGAGTGTGGGCCATCTAATGGCGTACGCTTTTATCGGGCTGGCATTAGGTGCCTTTGGCCTTTTTGCAATTCCAGAATATCCTGGAATGCTAATTCTAGGATATCTTTATTATTCGATTTTCACACTTGGTGTTTGTTTTGTCTTAACGCCGTTGAGCGAAGTGTCCGAGTTTGTAGAGAAAATAATTCCAGTCACGACATACATTATGGTGCCATTCAGCGGAACATTCTACATGGTGTCATGGTTGACACCCACTGCGCAGGATGTCCTATATTATTCTCCTCCGGTACATGCTATGGAAATGATGCGATACGGGCTATTTGGGAATGCCGTCACGGCGACCTATGATTTCGTTTATCCGTTAGCTTTTTCCCTTATCTGCATGATGATCGGATTAATGTTATGCCGTCATGTGCGGCGAGATCTGGTTGTTGAATGATCCGTTGTGAGAATATATGTAAAGCTTACAAGCATGGTGGGCTGACTAAGAAGGTTCTCCAGGATCTAAATCTAGCTTTGTACCCGGGTGAGAAAGTCGGATTGTTGGGTCGTAACGGTGCCGGAAAATCCACGTTGATAAAACTCATAGGAGGCGTTGAATTACCCTCGTCGGGGCGCATCAGGCGGTCCATGAGTACATCTTGGCCCCTTGGATTCGGAGGGGGATTTCAAGGAAGTCTAACCGGTTACGACAACGCCCGTTTCATAGCGCGCATTTATGGGCGAGAATACAAAGAAATTAGAGATTTCGTTGCAGAATTCAGCGAGCTTGGCGGCCAATTACGTATGCCAGTCAAGACATATTCGTCGGGTATGCGGGCACGATTAGCTTTCGCCTTATCACTGGCGATTGAGTTCGATTGTTACTTGATTGACGAGATTATCGCGGTCGGCGATCAAAGCTTTCAGCGCAAGTGTAGGTTTGAATTGTTTGAAAAGCGTGAGGATCGGGCGATGGTACTTGCCTCCCACGATACGCACGTTGTTCGTGAGATATGTGATAAAGCCATTATCGTTCACAGAGGCAAAGCCACCGTATATTCCGATATAAATGAGGCTTTGGATATTTATGATCAGCTTTGATCATGAAGTTGATGCCGCTTAACCAGGCTTTTGCAATACAGCGAGGGTCTGCCAGAATGCGGGATGAGCAGAAGCATCTGAGCCGTTCGTAAACAACGGTGTTGTGAATCCCGCATCTTGAGCAAATTTGCAAATCCAATCACGGTGAAGAAAGGCATCGAGCTGCTCAGCTCTGAGACCAGCCTCTATGCGCTTTAAATTTGCGTCCCAAACGCGACCGTGAGCTGAATCCTCAAGTTCAAGAAATGAAAAAATCATTTTGCCTCCAGGTTTTAGGGCCCGAAACGCATCCAGAGTATAAGCGTAACATTCTGCTGGATAAAGATGCGTAAAGACTGACCAATGAAAGATAATATCTAAAGAGTTATCTTCTGCTACAATTCGTGGTGTGAAGTTGAGGACAGCATCAAAATCGGGGCATTTGTCATACAACTCAGCCAAAAATTCTGGCACTACATCAGCACCTTTATAGTACCCACACCATCCAGAGCGTTGGAGTGCCTGAGCCGTTCGGCCACAACCGCAGCCAAGGTCATAAATAGCCATCCCGTCACGCAAACCGTGGACTTTGAGCACTGCCACATGCCCGTCGCCTTGACTGCGGAAACTATCCATCGTGTCCGCGCCGATAGCTTGCGCCAGTGCTAAAGACCGATTTTCGGGAGCCAGCCGAAGTTTATTGCGAACCAAATTTTGGTAATCGGCAATGGAATGACTGAGATCAGTCGCCGGCTTTTTCAATCGAGATGGTAATATAGCACCCATCCACTTATTAATACGGCGCATCATTCGACCCCTGTGATTTTGCCGCCGTCGAATTTAACGGACCGGCTAAAATCTGACATGTCGTGGGCAACTAGTCGAGACCCTTAATAAGGGTGTCAACCACGTGTCCCATTAATCAAACGATTGCCGCTCGACTGGGGTAGGTCCAGACAAATCGTTCAGCCATAATCTGGATAACAATGTCTGGTTGTTCCCGTTCAATCACTTTTTGTAGCACATCGCCTAAGTGCCAGACGAAAACAGTTCGAGAAAAATGCTCCGCAAGCCAATCTGTCATGAATTGACATGTTGAATCTCGGAAAACCACTGCTTTAGGAAGTCGCTTGTCGATATGCTCAAACACGAGAGTCTCTCGGGAGAACGCTGAATAACCCTCATCGCCAATATGCTTTGCCTCTGGCGATGACAGAGAAATTCGATCGGTAACGTCAAGCGTGAACGGTGGGTGATCAATTCTGTTGAGGAAATCTTTTCGCTCTTCATCGGTCATATGATGGCCAAATAGATCACCGTCGTAACCTGCGAGAGTATGATTAAAATCGTGCAGTCGAAGCGGAGTAATTTCTAATTTGCTACATATCTCGCGATAAAGAACGTATGAACCTAACCAATTGGGATGGGTATCCCCGCGGAAGTATAGATGCCCCAAGGGTTTTGCAGCTTGGATGGCTTCGAGCAAATAGTAAGCCTTTCCTAGCCGCAATGCGGGGCGCTGATTACTGTCCTGCCAAGTATTGATCGGCTTGGGTAAATACTCGCGATACGCAACACTCTTTTGTGGAACGACGAATTTGTTGTAGCGCGGTAGTTGCAAAATACGATCGTCGATAATTTTATTGGCGTGTGACGCATCTTGATCGGTCCACACCTTAAAACCGAATTGCTGAGCCATTTGATCGTTAGTGTCACCGATTAGAAAAAGCCATCCCCCCTCTCCTTCGACAAACTTTCGCATGCAGGCAATACTTCTGAGATATTCTGCGGACGGTGAAACAGATTCTTGGGCCATTCGGTATTTTGTACTTTTCATCACATTAAGGTAAAGCGAACTTACGTCCTCATGCCTCATTCTCTTCTACCACTGACCTAAGGTAAAGGCCATAATCTGACTTGCCGAGCTTATTGATGACGCGTCCCATTTGGGTCTCATCTATATAGCACTGACGGAATGCTATTTCCTCGGGGCTGGCGATTTTGAAACCTTGGCGTTTTTCCAAAACACGGACGAAGACCGCAGCATCCAGCAGGCTGTCAGGAGTCCCTGTGTCCAACCACGCATAGCCGCGGCCCATGATTTCAACAGACAACTCGCCTCGCTCAAGATAAGCGCGATTAACATCGGTAATCTCAAGCTCGCCGCGCGGAGACGGCTTTAGGTCAGCAGCGATGTCGACCACTTTCCCGTCGTAAAAATAAAGGCCTGTCACGGCCCAGTTGGACTGAGGCTCCCTGGGCTTTTCCTCTATAGAAAGAGCCTTCATGTCAGGGTTAAACGCTACAACGCCATAACGTTCTGGATCTTGAACGTGGTAGGCAAAGACGCTGGCACCGTTTCCGCGGTTCTTCGCGTTATCCATTAATTTTGGAAGGCCATGACCATGGAAAATGTTGTCACCAAGGATTAGGGCAGATGGCTGGCCGGCAACAAACTCAGCACCAATGACGTAGGCTTGCGCTAATCCGTCCGGATTGGGCTGCTCTGCGTATTCGAAGTTCATGCCCCATTGTGATCCGTCACCCAGCAGTGCACGGAATGCCGGCAGATCGCGTGGGGTGGAAATGATTAGCACTTCTCGGATACCAGCTAACATTAACGTGCTGAGCGGGTAATAGATCATAGGCTTGTCATAAACCGACATCATCTGTTTAGATGTCGCCGATGTCATTGGGTAGAGCCGAGTGCCGCTACCTCCGGCAAGAATGATACCTTTCACGTCTTCACTTTCCTTGTTTGATGGCCTACTCAGGCTGAGCCAACCAGTAGTTGGTCGATGACTTTCTCCAGAGAGCCCTGCCATTGTGGCAGCATGACCCCGTGGGACTCGAAGATTTTTGAGCATTCTAGTCGCGAATTCGCCGGGCGTTTTGCAGGAGTCGGATAGTCCGCAGTGCTGATGCGTTTTATACCGGCCGAAGGGCCGCCGCGTTTTGCAGACGCGGCGAAAATTGCCTCGGCAAAATCAGCCCAGCTTGCCTCGCCGGAGGCGGTCATATGGAAAGTACCACGCAACGAACTGTCGCTTCGTGTCGTGAGGTTGTGTGCGACTTGAAGAACGCCATCGGCAATATCGAACGCACTGGTGGGATTGCCAATCTGATCGGCCACGACTGATATTTCGCTCTGGTCAGCTGCGAGACGCAGCATTGTCTTGACGAAGTTTGTTCCATAGGGGGAGTAGACCCAAGCAACTCTGAGAACTGCGGAATTGTGATGGTAGGAGCGAAAAACCGCCTCCTCTCCGGCAAGCTTCGACGCACCATAAATACCGGTGGGACCGATGGGATCGGCCTCGACATAGGGGCGATTTAGACTGCCGTCGAAAACATAGTCGGTCGACAGATGGATTAACGGAACCTGCAGTTCGCGCGCAGCATCGGCGACGGCGCCAGCCCCTACACCATTGATGGAATTGGCCGTCGCTGCTTCGCTCTCGGCTTTGTCAACGGCAGTATAAGCAGCAGCAGACACAACAGCATCTGGTCGGGCCACCATGATCGCATGGTGTATCGACACCGGGTCCGCCAGATCGAGCTTGGGGCGACCAAGGGCAATGATCTCGTGTCCGGCGGCCTTACCGCGATCCTGCAAGCAACTAACTACCTGTCCGTTCGTGCCGGTTACCGCGATCCTCATACCTGCTCTGGCTTGGTGTTAGAAAGACCGAGACGCTCTCCGTCGTACCGCCCGCGCAGCGGCGCCCACCACCACTCGTTTTCCAGATACCAGCGAACGGTCTTTTCTATGCCGGTCTCGAAAGTCTCCTGCGCCCGCCAACCTAGCTCGGTTTCGAGCTTAGTGGCATCAATCGCGTAGCGTGCATCGTGGCCGGGCCGGTCGGTCACGTATTCAATAAGCTGTTCGCGGGGCACGTCGGCAGGGACAAGTGAGTCGAGCACCGAACAGATACGGCGCACAACATCAATGTTGCGGCGTTCGTTGCGTCCGCCGACGTTGTAGGTTTCGCCCACACGCCCACGCTCTATGATAATGTCCAGTGCCCGGGCATGGTCTTCCACAAACAACCAATCGCGTACATTTTCCCCCTTGCCGTAAACCGGCAGCGCCTTACCTTCCAACGCGTTGATAATGATGAGCGGGATCAGCTTCTCAGGGAAGTGATAAGGCCCGTAGTTGTTCGAACAGTTGGAGACGACTACCGGCAAGCCGTAGGTTCGTTCCCAAGCCTTAGCCAAATGATCCGAGGCGGCTTTGGAGGCGGAATAGGGCGAACTCGGATCGTAGGGGGTGCTTTCCTCGAACAGGCCTTCATCGTCGAGCGATCCATAAACCTCATCGGTGGAGACGTGCAGGAAACGAAAGGCTGCTTTGTGCAAACCTTCAAGCCCGCTCCAGTAGCCGCGTGCCGCCTCCAGGAGAGTAAAGCTGCCGACGATATTGGTTTGGATAAAATCCGCAGCGCCCGTGATCGAACGGTCTACATGGCTCTCTGCCGCGAGATGCATGATCCGATCGGGCCGAAAGCTGCCTATGGCTGCATCCATTGCCGTTCGGTCGCAGATGTCAGCCTTGATGAAGTGATGATTTGCCTTGCCGTCCACCGCCTGCAGCGACGCCTCGCAACCGGCATATGTCAGCGCGTCGATTGTAAGGACATCATAGCCTTTCTCAAGCACAAGATAGCGCACGAGTGCGGATCCGATGAAGCCGGCACCACCGGTGACGATTACGCGCATGTGTCCAACTCCCACGAAAAATAAGCAGGCAGGTCGGCTAGCATGGGCTGGTTTCGATCTTTGGGTGACAAAGTTTCGTTGTCCGCCACGTTTGGCCAGCAGATGCCAATTGCTGGATCGTCCCAACGGAGCCCTCTGTCACACTCAGCGCTATAATAGCCGGTGACCTTATAGCTGATTACTGTATCGGGCTCCAAAGTGCAGAATCCATGTGCGAAGCCAGGAGGAACCCACAATTGTTTACCATTATCGGGAGATAGAATCTCGCCCACCCAGCGGCCGTGCGTAGGCGAACCGTCGCGGATGTCCACGGCAACGTCAAACAATGCGCCACGGGTACAACGAACAAGCTTACCCTGTGCATACGGCGGGCTTTGAAAATGCATGCCGCGAATTGTGCCGACGCGGCAGCTCATAGATTCGTTGTCCTGTACAAACGTCATTTCGGCACATTCCCTGAGAAAGACGTCCTCACGGAATGTTTCAGCAAAGTACCCCCTTTCATCCCCGATTTGGCGCGGGACAAGAAGTTTTAAACCCGGGATGTCGAATGATTTAACTTGCATGCGCTTGAAGACCTCTAAAAACTACGCAAACTCACCTTGCTGGCAGCCTTTAACATCGCACTTGCGTGTTACGCAATTGCTTACCAAGTTGTAGCCTGCAGCCATCTTCGGCAAACGCCGCTATCTTTCAAACCGGTCGATTTGAGCAATTTCGATTTTATCAGAAAGATTATGTATTGGGGAGAGCGCGTCTGGCTTTTCAAATTCGCTAGATGCTATGGTGGCATTACATTAACTACGCAAATGGTGTGAGTAATAGAGTTTTCTGCATGCGTCCGATTTTCTACACTTTTATGAAAGTTGTTTTGTGGCGTCCGTTTGCGGCATTGGTCGTGGCGTGGTGGTGGCTTACTGGGCGCAAGGTGCGCGCGGCAAATCAGCTGTGGTCGGCCGCTTCCTCAGCACCATTCGCCTATATAGAGTGGCTCCGCGCGCACGAGCACGAAAGGTACTTAGATAACACGGATCCTAACGCGTCGATAACGGTGGCGGTTCACATCGAAGCTGGTACGGACTCAGCGGCAGCCCTGCGAACAATCCGTTCAGTTATGTCACAACGGTGCAAGAACTGGGACCTTTTTATTACGGGATGGGTACCGAAGGTCGTAACGGAGGAGATCGGTAAAAGCCCGAGGGTCACGATCTTAACGAACGCGGATACGACCGTTTTACAGGCACTCGTAATCGTTTTGGAACGTGCGATGGGTGAATGGTTTATTTGGCTTGAGCCTGGAAATACACTCGCTAAGAGCGCTGTTGGGCAATACCTCGCGGTTATCGACCGCGCAACTTCTCAAAGAGAATTTCTGGGGGTCGTATTTGGGGATCAGGATGAACAAAGTCATGACGGTACCCGCAAGAACCCATGGCTTAAACCCAAATGGAATGCAGAACTCTTCCTCGCACAGGATTTTATTTCAGATGCCTGTGCCCTACCCGTTGCTAAAGCTAGAACTTGCTTGCGCAAGATGGCGTTTGGATCTTGCACGTTCCGAGCGCTCCTTTTCGAATTGCTTCACAGTGACCATAATGAAGTTCGCCACCTCCCCGCGATAGTGTCAACTACGCCAGAAGGGCGCTGGCGAAGGTCTTCTCAAGATTGGGTTGGTGCGGTGGACCAGTTCGTCGCGCGGCAAGGTGGGACCGTTGTGCCTGGACCGTTCGGCACGGTGAATGTCAGGTGGCCGCTGCCGCAATCTCTGCCCATGGTCAGCATAATCATCCCCTCCCGCGATCATGTTGAACTGCTTGCAACATGTGTTCAAGGGGTGCTCGACAAAACTGCTTATCACAACCTAGAAGTCGTTATCGTGAATAATTCAAGTGTTGAGAAGCCAACCTTAGATTATTTTGAAAAAATTGTGCGAGATGAGCGAGTTAGGGTAATTTCTTGGCCACATCCATATAACTATTCCGAAATTAACAATTTTGGTGTTTCGCATGCAGCAGGAGAATATGTTTGTTTATTGAATAATGACATTGAGATAATTAATGATAACTGGTTGCGGGAAATGATGCGCTACGCCGTGAAGGCCCAGGCAGGGGCGGTTGGTGCTCGACTTTTATATCCTGATGCAAGCATTCAGCATGCGGGAGTTGTAGTTGGTTTGGGGGCTGCGGCCGGCCATGCACATCGTGCTCTTCCAAATGGTGCAGCGGGCTATTTTGCCCGCCCGTACTGTTCGCATGAGGTGACCGCAGTGACTGCAGCATGCCTGCTAGTCAGAAAAGAGAAATTTGAGGCAATCGGCGGTTTTGACGTTGAAAACTTTGCCATCGCCTATAGCGATACGGACCTGTGTTTGCGACTTAAGGCAAAAGGTTGGCGTAATTATTTTGCCGCTCAAGCCCAACTCCTGCATCATGAAAGCAAATCGCGCTCTAATGACTTTTCTCCGGAGCGTCTTGAAGACTATATGGCGGAATTACGCCGTTTCCAGCAACGCTGGAGCAGCGAGACGTTCTGCGATCCCCTGCACCATGTTTATCTTGACAGAGCGAGCGAAACTTATGCCCTTCGCTTTCCGCGTTTTTAAGGTTGAAATGATCGCCTGATGTGCCAGGTTAAAAAATTAGCCATTACGATGGCGGTAGCGGCCCGGAATTCTATCCATAGGTATATGTATAATCTCAGTTTTCGGAATAGGGTCGTATATGCGTGACACGACGGGCGATAGGATAAATCACGCCCACTTTGCGCGTCAGCCAAGCTCGATAAGGCGTGAAACTATCGGCCAAGCAAACGATTAAGTTGGGTGCAAAGGTGCATTTCGTATGGCTAGCTAAGAGTGGAAACCACTTTTGTTAGTCTCTCTTTGCGCATTTGTGGGAATGATCTGGTGATAGGGCAATTTATTTTTAGGCGAGGGGCGGCCGAGCTAGCGAGAAATGCTCGGCGCGATGCAAACCAGATAGCGGAGCAATAACCGCAATATCTGTGCTCAATGGGCTACTATATGCTTTGTTCCCACTCCTTCGACAATTGCGGCCGGCCCGGCCAAATCTCGAGAATTATTGCTGGGTTGTCCTTCTGAGTTATTTCTAAACAAATAGATTTCTAATGGATGTGGTGTCCGGGCTATGTTCGAAAGCCTCAGTAATTACCTCAACCCCAACTCCCGTCGTTCAGAATTAAGGGCCGTTATCCTAATGTAATATTTTGCTACACAATAGTTCTTATCAGCAATTTTTGCCTTTAGAAGGACGCAAACCTTGCCCACCAATAAAATCGAACTTAAAATACTCGATGAGCGACTGCATGACTGGGGGCTGCCTCGTTATCAGACGGAGATGTCCGCCGGGATCGATCTCTATGCTTGCCTGGACGAACCACTGGTTCTTGAGCCGCAGGCGCCGGCCGTTCTGGTGCGATCCGGTATCGCGCTATTAATGAACGACCCTCACATGGTCGGATTTTTGCTCGCTCGATCGGGGCTGGGTCATAAGAAGGGCCTGGTCCTCGGGCAATCGGTGGGCACGATCGATGCCGATTATACAAACGAAATTTTCATCAGCGCGTGGCTTAGAACCCCGCCGGGAAGTGACAGCTTGACGATCAACCCGGGAGACCGGATCGCGCAACTGGTCTTCGTGCCGATCCTGCGACCGACATTCGATGTCGTCTCCGAGTTTTCAGCCGATACCGAACGCGGCAAGGGCGGTTTCGGCTCTACCGGAGTCTCCGGCAAGGACAGCTAAGGGCGCGATGCAAAGTCAGCCCATCAGTAGGGACTGGTCTTAATCTGGCTTGGATTTGGCCGAACAAGAAAAAGGGCGGCCCGATCCGGAGCCGCCCTTCAACATCATACCGCTCGGAAGCGCGCGATTAATCGACGCGGCGTACCGTCGTTTTTTCCGGTGCGATCGAGATGCGAAGCGTTTCACCCGAATTACCAGGGAAATCGGTAAACATCGCCTCGACGAGATTGGGCACCAGATACTGCAGACGGTTCGAGGTGGAAATGGCCTGTGCCTTGCCTTCGAACAGTCGCTCTCCGGTTGCCGCGCGATCGATTTTCATGTCGATCCCACTGGTATACACCGTGTAGCTGCTAACGTCCGGACCGCCGAACCAGGGATCGTAGAAACCGAAGCCCCAGCGACTACCGTAGAAAGGGCGTCCATAGCCGAAGCGCGACCTTCCCCAGCGCGATCCGAACCACGGATCGTAGAAAGGATCGCGGAAACCGGTGGTCCGTACCCGTTCGCGCCCAGTGCTGACGCCGTAATCGAAACGGACCAGCAGCGATGCGTTTTCAGCCGAGGCAGCTTGCGCATAGCCGAGGCGCGACATTTGTGCTTCCACGAGATCGGCATATTGCGCGAATTCGAGCCCACCAGCCAGGGCCGGATCGTCTGCGACGACGAAATAGCTTTCGCCCTGCGGTGCCGGAAGCTGCGTCTGGAAACGCGACACATCAGCGTTGAAAGGTGTCGCGCAGGCAGCGAGGCTAGCTAGTACTATCGGTACGGAGGCGAGCTTAAGTTTGCGCCCCCAACCTTTTTTGCGGTCGGTCATGCTCAGTCCTTTTTCGAACATCGATGTGCATATCATGCTTACACCGAATCATGCAGCCTACCGCCCCCCTGAGGCACACTGCCAGTTACTGTGCGCTTTTCTAGACGAACGGGGATGAACCCGGATTGAATATCCCGATTCACATTTGTTGCAAGTTCGGAAAGGGTTATCTGACGAAACCGAGCGCGGCGTAGGTGGCGTCGAGCGTAGGTCGGCCGAGTTCGCGCGCCCGCGAAGCACCGCGGGCAAGGATCGCGTCGAGTGCTTCGCGATCGGTCAGCAATTCATTGAAACGCGACGATATTGGTCGAAGCGTGTCGGCGAGCAATTCGGCCAGCGCCGGCTTGAATTTGCCGAACCCTTCGCCGCCATATTCGCGCAGCACGTCATCGACGGTGATATCGGAAACGGCGGCGTAAATGGTGACGAGGTTCAGGGCTTCGGGTCGGCCTAACAGTCCGGCACTCTCGCTGGGGAGAGGTTCGGGGTCGGTCTTCGCCTTCTTGACCTTCTTCATTACCGTGTCGGCATCGTCGACCAGCTCGATCCGGCTCATTTCGGACGGATCCGATTTGCTCATCTTCTTCGATCCGTCGCGCAGGCTCATGATGCGCGCCGCCTGCGGCGGGCTGATCGGTTCGGGCAGGGTGAAGATGGGAGCGTCATCGGATGCGAAGTCGTTATTGAACTTCTGAGCGATATCGCGGGCAAGCTCTAGATGCTGCTTCTGGTCTTCACCCACTGGCACATGCGTGGTCTGATACAGAAGCACGTCGGCAGCCTGAAGAACAGGGTAGGTAAACAGGCCCACGCTGGCGCCCTCGCGGTTTTTGCCGCTCTTGTCCTTGAACTGCGTCATGCGGTTCAGCCAGCCCATCCGCGCTGTGCCGTTCAGCAGCCATTGCAGCTCTGCGTGGTGGGGAACCTGTGCCTGATTGAACAACACGCTTTTCTGCGCATCGATTCCGCAAGCGACCAGCGCCGCGGTCATTTCCAGCGTTGCCCGCTTTAGTTCGGCCGGATCGTGCGGCATGGAAATCGCATGGAGATCGGCAAGGAAGAACAGGCATTCCTGTCCCTCGGCCATCTCATCCTGCATGCGCACCCAGTTTCGGATCGCACCAAGATAATTACCGAGGTGAAGGTTGCCGGTGGGCTGAATGCCGGACACTACGCGCATGTTTACTCACTTATTCCGAAAGATTTGGCGGTCCGTCGCTCGCCGGCACCGCGCGTTTGCGCCGTAGCTGCGCAATGAGGTCCTTGTCGAGGGCGCCAACCAGATACGCCGTGGCGAAGAATACGGCTGCACCTGCAATAACGAGGGCTACAAGCGACCAGATACGGTCGAATGCGCCGCCCCGCCAGTATGGCTCCAACGCCGGCGTCATCCACCACAGCAGAGAGCCCATCACCGCCGTTGCGATTATCTGGCGCACGATTCTTCCGGCCAGCTTGCCGGTCACATGAAACCAGCCACGGATTTGTAGAATGGCGTAAAGCGTCAGCACGTTGAGCGTCGCGGTGATCGCGGTCGCTGCCGCGAGGCCCACAATGCCATAACGAGGCACCACATAGAAATTCAGCGCGATGTTGATCGCCAGTGCACCGGCCGCAACGAACACCGGAGTGCGAGTATCTTCACGGCTGAAAAATGCCGGCTGGAACACTTTCACAAGCACATAGGCAGGCAGACCGCAAACCAGCGCAATTACGATATTGCCCATGATCGCGGTGTCTTCGGGCGCCATGCGTCCCCCTTGGAATATGCCGGCGGTGAATGCTTCTGCGCAGATCGAAAGTGCCACGGCACAGGGCAGGCAAAGCAGCATGGCTATCTCGACCGCATTGCCCTGCAGGCGCTGCGCTTCGCGATGGTTGTCCGACTGGATATGACGCGCGAGCATGGGCAGGATCGCGGTGCCCAGTGCAATCCCGAAGATGCCGAGCGGCATCTGGTTCAGTCGGTCGGCAAGTTTCAGCAGCGTGAGCGATCCTTGCGGCAGACTGGTGGCGAAGAAGGTGTCGACCAGCTGACTGATCTGGTAAATTCCGGCTCCGAAGGTCGCCGGCAGCATCAGCATCATCAAGCGTTTAACGTCGGGCGTGATCTTCGGCATCTTGATCTGCAGCTTCACGCCTGCGCGCCGGGTTGCCCACCACATGTAGATCAATTGAGCCACGCCAGCGAACGCCAGCGATATCGCCAGCGCCCAGGCCACGGGAAGGTCGTCTGCGCTATCTCCGCGCAAATACCATCCGGTCAGGATGCCGCCGATCATTACGATGTTGAGCAGCACGGGCACCACTGCGCCCGGAGCAAACTTCGAGCGGGCGTTGAGCACACCCGACAGCATGGCCACCAGGCTAACCAGTGCGAGATAGGGGAAAGTCACCCGGCTGAGCATGACCGACAATTCGAACTTGCCGGGGACATCCTGATACTCGCGCGCGAGGAGCCAGACGATCCCTGGCATGGCGATCATGCACAGCGCCGAAAAGCCCAGCAGAACCCAAACGAATACCGAGAGTACATCGCTGGCAAACCGGTCCGCGGCTTCGTCGCCGCCATCTTCCTCGGCATGCAGCCTCCGCGTGTACATCGGCACGAAGGCAACGCTGAATGCGCCTTCTGCGAACAGGCGGCGAAACGTGTTCGGCAGGGTAAAGGCCAATTGCCAGGCGTCGGCCGCCAGACCCGCGCCGAGGACGCGGGCCAGCAGCATGTCGCGAACGAAGCCGAACACACGGCTGACTGCAGTCAGTCCGCCGATGGTGCCGACATTCTTGACCAGGCTCATCTGTCAGAGCCTTTGCTGCATGTCGTTAACTCAGGCTTCGCCAGCGGGGGGCGAACCCTCGCCTTGCTGCCGTTCCTGAGCGCGGGCGGCCAGCTGTTGCTGGTAGAGAGCGCCGAAATCCATCGGGTCGAGCATCAGCGGGGGGAAGCCTGCATCGCGGCTGGCATCGGCGATTACGCGGCGCGCGAAAGGAAAGAGGATGCGCGGCGCTTCGGCGAACAGAAACGCGTGTGCGTGCTCGTCGGGCAGGTTGCGCATACCCATCAGGCCGCAATAGTCCAGATCGATGAGATAAAGGCTGCCCTGGCTGGTCTTGGCAGCGCAGGTGACCTTCAGGGTCACTTCATGTACTTCGTCCGAAACCTTTTCCGAAGCGATATTGACCTGCACATCGAGCTGCGGCTGCTCGTTCCACTGGAAGCACTGCGGTGCGTTGGGATTCTCGACCGAGAGATCCTTGATGTATTGCGAAATCACACCGGCGCTCGGCAGATTGTCGGCGCCATTGGCTCCTGCTGCGGGATCGGGGTTGATGTCGGTGAGAACGTCGCCTTCGTCGGCCATGTGCAGTCGCTTTCCAAATTTCCGAATTCGATGGACCTGCGCGTTATTGATGAAGCGCGGGACCAGTGCGGCGCGCGCCTAGCACTGTCGGGCACGCGTATCAATGCGCCGTGCATCACGCCCGCGTCATCGACATCGTTCATCGCAGGAACATTGTCGGTTTGTAATTCTTCCCTTTTTAGGGCAGGACGCAGATTGGACTGTCGGGGCGGATTGCCCCTCTGCAAATCAAGTCGGGAAGCAGGTTATTTAAGTGATCACCGAGATCGTCATCCTTGCCATGATCGCAGCCTTTCTGGGGCTGCGCCTCTATTCTGTGCTCGGGCGTCGTTCGGAGCACGAGGAAGAAATCGTGCCGCGCCGTTTCGAACGTAGCGAGACACCGCCGCAGTCGGACAATGCACCGCAGGCTGTACGGCAGCCGGTGGTCCTGCGTTCGGGTGACGAGCGCGCGCCCGCTAACGAAACCGGTATTCGCGCCATCGCTGCGGCGGACCAGGGCTTCGATCTGCTTGGCTTCCTCGAAGGGGCCAAGGGCGCGTATGCCATGGTTCTCGAAGCTTTCTGGAAAGGCGACCGGGAAACGCTGCGCGAATTGGCCGATGACGATGTGTATCGGAGCTTTGCAGGGGCGATCGACGCACGCGACAAAGCGGGCGAAACGCTTGAAAATCGTTTGATCCGGATCGAGGATGCGACCGTTCGTTCGGCGGAACTCGATGGACGGACCGCGCGCATCGCCGTGTTGTTTGTCGCCGATATCGCAGCGGTCACTCGCGATGCGGAAGGCAATGTCATTGCCGGATCGCTCGACGATGCGATCGAGAGCCGCGACGTTTGGACATTCACCCGTAATGTCGGTTCTTCCGATCCCAACTGGATACTCGACGAAACCGACGAAGGCTGACGCCTTTCGCATTCCGGGAGGGAATATGCGTTATCTGCTCGTGGTTGCGGCAACGATCGCTCTTGCCGCATGTGGCCGGGTCGTGCCCGATGCTCGCCCACCACAAAGCACGGTTCCCGTTCCTCCCCCCACCACGACCGTGCCGAGCGCCTCGTTGGCGCGGCTTTCGCGCGGGCCGGAAATCGGTTCGCTCGGCATCGGCGCCAATGATGCCACAACGGCGCTTGCATCGTTTCGCGAATCCTGCCCTGCCATTCTGAAGCGCGAAGATCAGAGCGGGCTGACCCGTACCGACGATTGGCGCCCAGCATGTCAGGCCGTGACTTCCTGGCCCGTCTCAGACGCGCGGCGCTTTTTCACGAGCTATTTCGAAACGGCGCGGGTCGGCGATGGAGCGGCCTTCGCTACTGGCTACTTCGAGCCGGAAATCCGTGGCAGCCGCGCGCGCGCACCGGGTTACGACGTTCCCGTTTATGCAATGCCTCCCGAACTCGTGCGTGACTGGCCGGACGACATGGCCCAGAGTGAACGCACGGGCCGTCCCCCGCTCGGGCGCCGTGACGCGAGCGGCAAATTCGTGATGTTTTACGAACGGGCGGAGATCGAACAGGGGGCGCTCGCCAATCGCGGACTGGAAATCGCCTGGGCGGCGGATCCGGTGGAATTCTTCTTCCTGCAGATTCAGGGGTCCGGCTTGCTCCGGCTACCAGACAATTCGCTGATGCGGATCGGTTATGCCGGGCAGAACGGGCGTGAATATGTCGGTATCGGCAGTGTCATGCGGGAACGCGGAATGATCGGTCCCGGTACCCCCTACGCCACCTCGATGCAGGGCATCATGGCATACATTCGCGATAATCCCGTTCAGGGACAGGAAGTGATGCGGCTCAACAAGAGCTGGATTTTCTTCCGCCCCCTCGACACCGACGGTCCGCTCGGGTCGCTCGGCGTACCGGTTCGCCGGGAATCCTCGGTCGCGGTCGATCCCAATTATGTACCCTACGGTGCGCCTGTCTATCTCGATCTCGAACATGATGTGGCAGATGGCCTCTGGATCGCGCAGGATACTGGCGGGGCGATCAAAGGGGCCAATCGGTTCGACACCTTCTGGGGCAATGGTGAGGATGCACGCCGGATCGCTGGCGGCATGAGTTCGCGCGGGTCGGCTCTCATTCTCGTCCCCAAGGGCACCGTCCAGCGTCACGAAACGGGCAGGTGAACGCGCCGCGGGGCCTGTCTGCCGATGAAGTCGAGGCATGGGACAAGCTCGCCGCAACGGTGAAGCGCCTGCACCCGCTCAAGCCTATCCAGCCGAAACCCGATCATCGGCCCCAACCGCCGGTCCGTTCTTCACCAACGAATATCGCCACACCACCCCGCGTGCCGCGTGCCGCGAAGCCACCACCATCCAAGGTTGCGCAAGTGCAGGACCGTGGGCTGGACTCGCATTGGGATCGCCGGCTCAAGGCAGGCCAGTTGCAGCCGGAGCTCACGCTCGACCTTCATGGCCACAATCTCGATGCAGCATACGACCGCCTGATGAGCGGCGTCGCACAGGCACGCGCAATCGGGGCGCGAACCATCCTGCTGGTGACGGGCAAGCCGCGCCCTGTCGAAGCTGCCGATAGAGGGGCGAAGCGCGGCGCAATTCGTGCCAAGGTCTTGGACTGGCTGGCCGCCTCCAGTCATCATTCCGCGATCGCGGCAGTCCGGCGCGCGCATCAGCGCCATGGCGGTGACGGGGCCCTTTACATCGTCCTCAAACGCGAACGCTGACCGGGGTCGGATCGGCTTACGAGTGCTTCCTGAAACAGAAAAGCCCCCGACGCGGTGTCGGGGGCTCCTCGGTGGTCGACCAATCAGGCCGTCTAGGAATTAACTATGATATTTCCGGTAGGAAATGTCAAAACGGTCGGCATCCATCACCTTGGTCCAGGCTTTGACGAAATCCTTCTTGAATTTCTCTTCGCCGCCCTTCTGGGCATATACTTCGCCCACCGCACGGAGTTCGGCGTTCGAACCGAAGACCAGATCGGCACGGGTCGCGTGCCACTTTTCGCGGCCTTCAGCCCGGTCGGTTGCGACATATTCCTCGTCGCTGTCGTCAGTCGATTTCCAGACATTCGTCATGTCGTAGAGATGGACGAAGAAGTCGTTGGTAAGTTGACCGGAACGTTCGGTGAGGTGCCCATGGCCGCGTTCGCCGTGGTTGGCACCAAGCACGCGAAGGCCGCCGATCAATACCGTCATCTCAGGTACTGAAAGACCCAGCAGGCTGGCGCGATCGAGCATCATTTCCTCGGTCTTCACGCCCATCTTCTTCGGACGGTAATTGCGGAAGGCATCGGCTTCCGGCTCCATCCAGTCGAAGCTTTCGACGTCGGTCTGTTCCTGCGTTGCATCGCCGCGCCCGCCGGTGAAAGGCACATCCGTGGCGCCAGCCTTTTCCAGCGCAACCACACCGCCCAGAACGATCGCATCGGCAAGGCTCATGTCGCCGCGCAGTCTATCGAGCGTGCTGAGAACCTTTTGCAGGTTCGCAGGCTCGTTCACGTCCCAGTCCTTCTGCGGGCTGAGAGCGATCCGCGCGCCATTGGCGCCGCCGCGATGATCGGACTTGCGGTATGTGCTTGCAGACGCCCAGGCCGTCTTGATCAACTGGCTCACGGTCAGGCCGCTATCGGCGATCTTGGCCTTCACTTCGGAGATGAGGCTGTCCGATGGCATGGTGCCCTCGGGCACGGGATCCTGCCAGATCAGGTCTTCCTGCGGCACTTCCGGGCCGAGGTAGCGGATCTTGGGACCCATATCGCGGTGGGTCAGCTTGAACCACGCGCGGGCAAAGGCATCCCGGAATGCTTCGTGATCGTTGCGGAATTTCTCGCTGATCTTGCGGAAGCCCGGATCGCGCTTCATCTGCATGTCGGCAGTGGTCATCATGGTGGGGACCTTCTTGGAAGAATCCCAGGCCGCGGGGGCCATGTCCTCTTCCTTCTGGTCGATCGGCTGCCACTGGTTCGCGCCAGCAGGCGATTGCACCAGCTCATAATCGTAATCGAGCAGCAGGCGGAAGTAATTCTCGCTCCACCTGTCGGGAGTGTTCGTCCAGGCGCCCTCGATACCGCTGGTCACGGTATGCTCGCCGATGCCGCCGTGTTCCTCGCCCGAAACCCAGCCGAAGCCTTGCGCTGCAAGATCTCCGCCCGCTGGTGCTGCACCCAGCGTCGATGCATCGCCATTGCCGTGGGCCTTGCCGAATGTGTGTCCGCCGGCGGTCAGGGCGACGATTTCCTCGTCATTCATTGCCATGCGCTTGAAGGTTTCGCGAAGGTCGCGCGCAGCGCCTTCATCGTCATGCGGGTTGCCGCCGGGGCCTTCGGGATTGACATAGATGAGACCCATCTGGATCGCGGCGAGCGGCCCTTCGATCTGTTCGAAACCGTGTTCAGGTGCAATGCGTGTCTGCACGCCTTCGTTGACCCATTTGTCTTCGCTTCCCCAGTAGATGTCGCGTTCCGGTTCGAACACGTCGGCACGGCCACCGCCAAAGCCGAAGATCGGTCCGCCCATGCTTTCGATCGCGACATTGCCTGCCATGATGAACAGGTCGGCCCAACTGATGTGCTGGCCGTACTTCTGCTTCACCGGCCACAACAGGCGGCGCGCCTTGTCGAGATTGCCATTATCCGGCCAGCTGTCGAGCGGCGCGAAGCGCTGCTGCCCGCTATTGGCGCCGCCGCGTCCGTCGGCCGTGCGATAGGTGCCTGCCGCATGCCACGCCATGCGAATGAAGAACGGGCCGTAATGGCCGTAATCTGCCGGCCACCATGGCTGGCTGTCGGTCATCAGCGCGTGGAGATCCTCTTTCAGCGCCTTGTAATCGAGTGCATTGAAGGCCTCGGCATAATCGAAATCGTCGCCCATCGGGTTCGACGGACCATTGGGGTTGAGGATTTCGGTTGCCAGCATCTCGGGCCACCAATCCTTGTTGGTACGTCCCAGAAGCGCCCGCATCCCGCCGTCGCCATGCATCGGGCAACCGCTCATTTCGCCTGTCTTCGCATCCATCGTTCGTCTCTCCACTCTACAAGACTCAGGGTGATATTGTGGAGAAAGGATGCGCCCTCGGTGCTAATGCGTCCAATCGATTAAATGCGTCGAATTGATAGCCTTAAGCGATGAAGCGGCCAGTAGTGCTCCACATGCGAAAAGCGCCGCCATCCACATGGATTGGCGACGCTTTCATGGCCGTTGGATGACGGGTCACGCGGCTTGCGCGATATCCTCGACCGGTTCGGTGCGGATGAGATAGTCGAACGCCGACAGGCCCGCTTTCGACCCTTCGCCCATGGCGACGACGATCTGCTTGTAAGGCACATCGGTCACATCGCCGGCGCCGAATACGCCCGGCAGGCTGGTGCGCCCTTCCTCGTCCGTTGCGATCTCGCCGAATTTGGTCAGCTCGAGGCCGGAATCCTTCAGCCATTCGGTGTTCGGGACCAGTCCGATCTGGATGAACACGCCTTCCAGCTCGACCCGGCGTTCTTCGCCGCTCTTGCGGTCCTTCAGGACAAGGCCGTTCACCTTGCCGTCCTTGCCAGTGATTTCCGTGGTCTGCCCGCTGGTGACGATATCGACATTGCTCATGCTGCGAAGCTTTTTCTGCAGCACTTCGTCGGCACGCAGCTTCTCGTCATATTCGATCAGCGTGACGTGGCCGACGATCTTCGCCAGGTCGATCGCCGCTTCAACCCCGGAGTTACCGCCGCCAACCACTGCGATGCGCTTGCCCTTGAACAATGGTCCGTCGCAGTGAGGGCAATAGGCAACCCCCTTGTTGCGGTATTCCGCTTCGCCCGGAACACCCAGATTGCGCCACCGCGCACCGGTCGCAAGGATCAGGCTGCGGGCTTTCAGGCTGGCACCATTGCCGAATTCGACCGTGTGCAGCCCGCCTTCTTCCTTCGCAGGAACGAGCTTCACCGCCTTGGCGAGATCCATCAGATCGATGTCGTATTCGCCGACATGACGCTTCAATTCGCCCGCAAGCTTCGGGCCTTCGGTGTAGGGAGTACCCGGAAGGTTTTCGATGCCGAGCGTGTCGTGCAGCTGCCCGCCGAACCGTTCCGCCGCGATACCCGTGCTGAAGCCCTTGCGTGCGGTGTAGATTGCTGTCGCCGCGCCCGCAGGGCCGCCGCCGACGACGAGAACTTCGAACGGCGCCTTGGCCAAAAGCTTCTCTGCCGCTTTCTCTTCGCTTCCGGTGTCGATCTTGGCGAGGATCTCGGCCAGTTCCATCTTGCCGTTGTAAAAGGGCTCGCCATTCAGGAACGTGGCAGGCACGGCCATCACCTCGCGCTCGTCGACCTCTTCCTGGAACGTGCCGCCTTCGATCAGCGTGGCCGTTATGCGCGGATTTTCCAGCGCCATCAGCGTCAGGGCCTGCACCACGTCCGGGCAGTTGTGGCAGCTGAGCGAGAAATACATCTCGAAATTGAAATCGCCTTCCAGCCCGCGGACCTGTTCGAGCAGATCGGCATCGACTTTCGGCGGATGTCCGCCGGCCCACAGCAGTGCAAGCACCAAGCTGGTGAATTCATGGCCCATCGGCAGACCGGCAAAGCGCACCCATTTTTCCGCATCGCTTGCGCGGCGGATCACGAAACTGGGCTTGCGTGCATCGGTCCCGTCGAAGCTGGCACTGACGAGGTCGTGCAGTTGCGCAATTTCCTCGAGCAGTTCCCGGGTCTGAACGCTCTTGGCGTCTTCGCCGAGCGAGGCGACCAGTTCGACGGGCTCGCGCAAATTGGCCAGATAGGTCTTGAGCTGCTGGGTCATCGTTGCATCGAGCATGGGCGGACTCCGGGTGTCGGATGGACAATGGATTTGAAAATCGGGGAGAGTGAAAAGGCCCGGGGCGGGGGGGAGGGGGATGCCCCGGGCCTTCCAGCGACCCGAGTCAGGCTCGGGTTTTTGTACGGAAGGCCGCTAGGCCTTCCGATCTGTCTGGCGAATTAACGCTTAGATCTTGCCGACGAGGTCGAGCGAAGGAGCAAGCGTGTCGCTGCCTTCTTCCCACGCTGCCGGGCAGACCTGGCCAGGGTTGGCGCGGACATACTGTGCAGCCTTGATCTTGCGGGCAAGTTCATTGGCATTACGGCCAACGCCTTCGCAGGTCTGCTCCATGATCTGGATCACGCCATCGGGATCGACCACGAAGGTCGCACGGTCGGCAAGGCCCACGCCTTCACGCAGCACGTCGAAGTTGCGGGCAAGAACGTGGTTCTGGTCGCCCAGGAACGGGAAGTTGAGCTTGCCGATCTTTTCCGACGTATCGTGCCATGCCTTGTGGCTGAAATGCGTGTCGGTCGACACGGCATAGACCTCGACGTCCATCTTCTGGAGCATGCTGTACTGCTCGCCAAGATTTTCAAGTTCGGTCGGGCAGACGAAGGTGAAGTCGGCAGGGTAGAAGAAGAAGACTGCCCACTTGCCCTTCACGTCTTCGTCGGTGACGTCGTAGAAGTCTTCGCCGGCCTTGAACGCGGTGGCGGTGAACGGTTTAATCTGGCTTCCGATAATACCCATAGTATCTGATTCTCCGTGTGTTCGGGTTGAAACTCTCGAACCACAGATAGGGTGTGTTGCGATGCACAAAAGCGATATGTTGCGATTGCGAGCATCGGAATAATCGATCAATCCGATGGAACTTTCATAAAGCGCAAGCTTGTCGTCAGTCGGTTGCGTTTAGCGCAACCGAGCACCCGGTTTCCGCGGTCTTTTATCGCGCTGCAGAACGGCTTTCTCGCTTCAGGGCTTAGACGTCGGTCACCCGCATTGCGCGCGATGCAGGATTTTGTGATCCGCCAGTACGAGAGCCATCATGGCTTCCACTACGGGCGTACCACGAATGCCGACGCAGGGGTCATGACGGCCCTTGGTTCGCACTTTGGTCGCCTCGCCCTCGCGCGTCACGCTCTCGACGGGCGTCAAAATCGAACTGGTTGGCTTGAACGCTACGCGGCAGGTCACGGGCTGTCCGGTGGAGATGCCTCCTGCAATGCCGCCGGCGTGATTGGCTTCAAACCGCGGCCCGTCGTTACCGGGCCGCATGGGATCGGCATTCTGTTCGCCGGTCAGGCGCGCAGCGGTAAAGCCGTCGCCGATCTCCATGCCCTTGACGGCGTTGATGCTCATCATGCCAGCAGCAAGATCGGCATCGAGCTTGGCATAGATCGGCGCGCCCCATCCTGCCGGGACACCCGTTGCCACGCATTCCACTACCGCGCCAAGCGATGACCCGGCCTTGCGCGCATTGTCGACCAGCGCTTCCCAGCGCTTGGCCGCATCCGCATCCGGGCACCAGAAGGGATTGCGCTGTATTTCCTGCACATCGAAATTGGCCGGATCGATCGCGTCACCGCCGATCTCCGCGACATAGGCAATGATCGAAACTTCGCCGATGACCTTGCGGGCCACCGCGCCCGCCGCCACGCGCATTGCGGTTTCGCGCGCGCTGCTGCGTCCGCCGCCGCGATAGTCGCGAAAGCCGTATTTCGCGTCATAGGCATAATCGGCATGGCCCGGGCGATAGGTGTTGGCGATCTCCGAATAGTCTTTCGACCGCTGATCGGTGTTCTCGATCATCAGGCTGATCGGCGTGCCCGTCGTCTGGCCGTCGAAGACGCCCGACAGGATCCGGACCGCATCGGGTTCCTGACGCTGGGTCGTGAACTTGTTCTGCCCGGGTTTGCGCGCATCGAGGAAGGGCTGGATGTCGCTTTCAGCCAGTGCGATGCCGGGGGGGCACCCGTCGACCACCGCTCCGATGGCGGGGCCGTGGCTTTCGCCCCAGGTGGTGAAGCGCAGCACGCGTCCGAAGGTGTTCCAGCTCATGCGGTTGTCTTAGCGCAAGTGTGGCCGCTGTCGAGCGGTGGAGCAGCGAAGATTTTCCTACATCCCGTCAACCTGGCATGATGCCGCCATGCCTTCCTCGTCGCACCATTCGTCCTTCGGTATCATCGCGCGAAAGGGCTTTCACGCCAGCGGAGTTTTTTCGCCTTGTACAGTGTAACACGTGGTCCATGTCTCGGCTCCACGTGCAGGGATCTGAACAATCGACAGATACTATGCCGCGTACAAATGCGCGGCAGGGCTAGCCAAATTGGTGGCGATTCGGCAGGAACAAAACATGATTGCTAAGCTGAAGGGCCTGCTGGACGAAACCGGTGTCGACTGGGCGGTGATCGACGTCTCCGGCGTCGGCTATCTTGTCCATTGCTCGGCCAGGACCCTGAACGCGCTCGGCAATGTGGGCGAAGCGTGCACGGTCTATACCGATCTTCAGGTTTCGGAAAACGACATGCGCTTGCTCGGCTTTGCCGAGGCGGCAGAGCGGGACTGGTTCCGCCTTCTCACGCAGGTGCAGGGGGTCGGCAGCAAAGTCGCGCTGGCGATCCTTTCCGCACTCTCTACGGGCGAGGTGCAGCAGGCTTGTGCCAATGGCGATGCTGCCATGGTCGCAAGGGCCCAGGGGGTTGGGCCCAAGCTGGCGGGCCGCATCGTGAACGAACTCAAGGACAAGGCAGGAGCCTTGCCCGGCGGCGGCATGGGAAGCGCCGCCCTGGCACCAACCCCTGCTGGCGGCGCCAGCGCCGACGCGGTGAGCGCGCTGGAAAACCTCGGCTTCAAACCGGCCGTAGCTGCCCGTGCAGTCGCCGCAGCTCAGGGCGAGCTGGGCGAGGGCGCTGGCGAGGGCGAATTGATCCGCGTCGCTTTGAAAAAGGCAGCCGGATGAACGTCCGCACCGCCACTTGCATGTGTGGTCAGCTTACCGCGACCTGCGATGGTGAGCCATTCCGCATTTCCGTATGCCATTGCCTAGATTGCCAGAAGCGCAGCGGATCGTCCTTTGCCGCTCAGGCCCGGTTTCCGGCTGACAGGGTGACGACGTCCGGCAAGGCTCAGATATTCACCCGGAAAGCCGAAAGCGGCCGAACCAGCGAACATCATTTCTGCCCGGTCTGCGGGTCGGAACTGTGGTATATCGCGCAGCCCTTTACCGACATGATGGCGATTCCGATCGGGCGCTTCGCCGATCCTTCATTTCCGCCGCCGGAATATTCCGTTTACGAAGAACGCAAGCACGGCTGGGTAGCGATCACCAGCGAGGGTACCGAACATTTTGACTGAACCCGTCCCCCTGCATTCGCCCGAGCGGCAGCCGGAAGATCCGGACGCGGCGCTGCGGCCCAAGTCGCTCAGCGAGTTCGTCGGCCAGAAAGCGGCGCGCGAGAACCTTCGGGTGTTCATCGAGGCCGCACGCGGGCGCGGCGAAGCAATGGACCATGTGCTCTTCTTCGGGCCGCCGGGACTGGGCAAGACCACGCTGGCGCAGATCGTCTCCAAGGAACTCGGCGTGGGCTTTCGCGCCACCAGCGGCCCGGTGATTGCCAAGGCGGGCGATCTTGCGGCTCTGCTGACCAATCTCGAACCCAACGATGTGTTGTTCATCGACGAAATTCACCGGCTCAATCCGGTGGTCGAGGAGGTGCTCTATCCGGCGATGGAAGACCGCGCGCTCGATATCATCATCGGCGAAGGACCGAGCGCGCGCAGCGTGCGGATCGACTTGCCCCCGTTCACGCTCGTGGGGGCGACCACGCGTCAGGGCTTGCTGACCACTCCCTTGCGCGACCGGTTCGGCATTCCCGTCAGGCTCAATTTTTATACCGAAGACGAACTGCTCAAGGTCGTCAGCCGCGGGGCAGGATTGCTGGGCATGGCCATCGACGAAGGCGGCGCCCGTGAAATCGCCCGCCGATCGCGCGGCACGCCGCGCGTGGCAGGCCGCCTTATGCGACGCGTGCGTGACTTCGCATCGGTTCTTAAAGAGCCGGTCGTAACCACCAGAGTGGCCGACGAGGCACTGACCAGGCTCGAGGTCGACAGTCTCGGCCTCGACGCGATGGACCGGCGCTATCTCACCATGATCGCAACGACCTACAAGGGTGGGCCGGTCGGCGTCGAGACGCTGGCGGCGGGCCTCTCCGAACCGCGCGATACGGTGGAGGAGGTGATCGAACCCTATCTCATCCAGCTCGGCCTCATTGCTCGCACGGCGCGGGGGCGCTGCCTCAACGATGGCGGATGGCTGCACCTGGGCCTCGCGGCACCATCGAAACCGCAGTCCGACATGTTCGACAAGTGAGCGCATCGGCGGTTTTAACCAAGGGGTGGATTTGGTCCCGAAACGGGACGGGTCGTCTTCAAGCCTCGCATTTGTCGAGAAAATTCACTTTCTGGGCGCAATAGCGATCAGTAATTATGCGTGAAGACCCGGGGGGATTCGCGAAAACACTATAGGATCGCGGCGGGGATGGGGGCTTCCCAAACATCCTCGCCCGGTCGTAAAAGGAATTCGAAGCGATGTCGGTCAAGTCAGCTCTTGCCAAACTATCGGCCACTGCAGCGGGCGGCGCCCTGCTTGCAGGCGGCGCGGTCCACGTTGCCGAGAAGCCGATTTCCGACAGTCCGCAATACAAGACCAAGTCGGTCAAGCAGGCCAAATATGTGAAGCAGAAGCCGCGCGCCGTCCCCCGGCCGACCGTGCCGCGCGCTCGCACCATTCCTCCGCGGCAGGCTGAATGCGTGCCCGCAGATTCTCCGCAAGCGGCCTACGATCCCAATAACATCTGTCCGCCCGTCTATCGTCAGGCGATGGTACCTGTACCGGTACCGCCGTTGCCTGCAGCGGCACCGATCGGCGGCGGCGGCTCCGCGCGCTCCATTCCGGGCGGTGGCTATGGTGGTGGCGGTTTCGGCGGCGGCTTTGGCGGCGGGTTCTTCGGCGGATTCTTCAGCGGCTCCAGCGGCGGCGGAAGCGTCGTCGTCACTTCGACCACCTCGGGCAGCTCTACTTCGACTTCAAGCGGCGGGACATCCACCTCCACCGGGGGCAGTTCGAGCTCGACCTCGAGTGGCGGCAGCTCTTCGTCGTCCTCCAGCGGTGAAGTAAGCACCACGACGTCGTCCTCCACGTCCACCGGCGAAGTCAGCTCGACCAGCTCGACCTCCGGCGATGTTTCGACCAGCACGTCGACCTCAGGCAATATCACCAGCAGCACAAGCAGCAGCAGTTCGACGAGCTCGTCGACCAGCAGTAGCACGAGCAGCAGCACCAGTTCATCGACCAGTTCGTCGACGTCGGGCAGCTCGTCGACCAGCACCTCGACCAGTTCGGGTACGACCAGTGGAACAACGAGCGGTACCGATGTTCCGGCACCGCCGATGATGGCTCTTTTCGGTATGGCCGCTGCAGCCATTCTCGGCCGCCGCAGGTTTCGGATCAAGCGCGCCAGCTGACACTTCGCCCGGCGGCAGTGTCAGCCGCGCTGCTGCATGCTCCATTCGCCCTGACGATACCACTGCGTCACCACATGCTTGCGTCCCGCCAGAACGGGCAGGGCGGCATGCCGCGTTGCAGGATTGGGCATGCCCTGGCGGTCCATATTGTCCCACAACACCAGTAAGCCGGGCTCGGGTACGATCTTCAAATCCAGTTCGGGAAAGTTGGTTTCGCCGCCTTCCTCGACCGCGTTGAGGTAGACCATGGCGGTCCATGTGCGCTGGCCACCGCGCCGCCGCTCGATCTGCCAATGCGGCTTGTCGATCCGGAAGTGATCGCGATGATGGCGATACTCCTCGCCCACACGATATCGCTGACCCTGCAGCGGCTCGGCATGGTGCGGACCGATACCCGTTATCTCACTGATTTTGGCGGCAAGTGCCCTCGTTTCCGGCAGATCCTGCGAGAAGAAGTGCGTGGAACTGGTGCGTCCCCTCGGCGCGACTGTTTCCGAAAAGAGAACTGACGGCTGGATGCGACTGTCGATGATTGCGATGAGTTTGCGGCACTGCTTGGGAGACAACAGTCCTGGAAGCAGAAACAGATCGGCCTTGTCGCCGCCTATGGCCTGAGTTTTCGGATGGGCCTGTACCCTCTCGCGAACCTCGGTTCCGATCGCAGCAAGGATCGTCGGATCGGCCCTTTCATCAACAGGCTCGCGCCTCAATAGCCGGGACAGGCGGCCAAGGATCGCCATGTCAGATACTTGGCCGCTCAGTCACGCGTTACCGGCAGGTGGTTGCCTTCCCAGGCCCGGATGCCACCCTTCATATGCACGGCCGTATCGCCATTTGCCGCCAGCTTCTCTGCCGCGATACCGGAACGACGGTCGGACTGGCAGTAGAGGATGCGCTCGGCACCTTGCGGATCGGGCAGGGTGGCTGGATCGAATTGATCGACCGGAATATTGATCGCCCCTTCGATGTGGCCATCCGCAAACTCTTCCGGCGTGCGCACGTCGATAAGCTGGATTGCGTCACCGGCATCAAGCCGCAGCGCGAGCGCCTTGGGCTCGATCAGGAGAACGCCAGCCTCGTCCTGGGGCGATCCGGCGTCCGCATCGGTTGGTGCGCCCGCAGAGCAGGCGGCGAGCACGCCCGCCGCCGCTACTGCAAGGAGCGACCGTGCGATCAAGCCGCTGCCAGGTTGCGCAGGACGTACTGGAGGATACCGCCGTTGCGGTAATATTCCATCTCGTTCGCCGTATCGATGCGGCACAGCGCGGTGAAGGTGAATGTCGATCCGTCCTCACGGGTCACATCGACTTCGATATCCTGGCCCGGCTTCAGATCGGCCAGCCCTGTGATCGAGAAGCTGTCCGTCGCAGTCAGGCCGAGCGAAGCGCGGGTTTCGCCATCCTTGAACTGCACCGGAAGCACGCCCATGCCGACGAGGTTCGAACGGTGGATGCGCTCGAAACTTTCGACGATAACCGCGCGAACGCCCAGAAGGATGGTGCCTTTGGCCGCCCAGTCGCGGCTTGAGCCAGTGCCATATTCCTTGCCGGCGATGACCACCAGAGGCGTTCCATCGGCCTTGTGCTTCATGGCGGCGTCGTAGATCGCCATCTGCTCGCCATTGTAGGTGGTGTAACCACCTTCGACGCCCGGAACCATTTCGTTCTTGATCCGGATGTTGGCAAAGGTGCCGCGCATCATCACGTCGTGATTGCCGCGACGCGAACCGTAGGAGTTGAAGTCCTGCTTCGAGACCTGATGGCTCTTCAGGTATTCGCCGGCCGGGCTGTCTTCCTTGATCGAACCGGCAGGCGAGATGTGATCGGTCGTTACCGAATCCCCGAGGATTGCCAGCGGTTTCGCACCGGCGATATCCGTGACCGGCGCAGGCTCCATGCCCATGCCTTCGAAATACGGCGGGCTCGCTACATAGGTGCTGGTCGGGTTCCAGCTGTAGGTATCCGACGCCTCGACATTGATCGCCTGCCAGTGCTCGTCGCCCTTGTAGACGTCGGCATAGCGGGTGACGAACATTTCGCGGTCGATATTGGCCGCGCGATGCTCGCGCACCTCTTCGTTGGTCGGCCAGATGTCGGCCAGCATCACGTCATTGCCGTTCTGATCCTGGCCGATCGGCGTGTCGGTGATGTCTTCCGTCACCGTGCCCTTGAGGGCGTAAGCGACCACGAGCGGCGGGCTGGCGAGGAAGTTCGCGCGCACGTCGGGCGATACGCGGCCTTCGAAATTGCGGTTGCCCGAAAGGACGGACGCCGCAACGATATCGTTGCCGTTGATCGCCTTGGAGATCGGCGGAGCGAGGGGGCCCGAATTGCCGATGCAGGTGGTGCAGCCATAACCGACGAGATCGAACCCGAGCGCGTCGAGATCGGTCTGCAGGCCGCTCTTCTCGAGATAGTCGGTGACGACCTGCGATCCGGGGGCCAGCGACGTCTTGACCCAGGGCTTCGGCTTCAGGCCCTTTTCATTAGCCTTCTTGGCCACGAGGCCGGCTGCGATCAGCACATCGGGGTTCGACGTGTTGGTACAGCTGGTGATGGCAGCAATGACAACGTCGCCGTCGCCGATGTCATGGTCCTTGCCGTCGACCTCGACACGCGCCGGCTTGTCCTTCTTGTACACCGTGGCGAGATCGCTGTTGAACAGCTCGTCCACCTGCGGCAGCGCGACGCGGTCCTGCGGGCGCTTGGGCCCGGCAAGGCTGGGCACGACCTTCGCGATGTCGAGTTCGAGTGTCTTGGTGAAGACCGGCTCGTTCTCGGGGGTGAACCACATGCCCTGTTCTTTCGAATAGGCTTCGACCAGCGCGATCGTTTCTTCGTCGCGCCCGGTCAGGCGCATGTATTCGAGGGTCTTCTCGTCGATGCCGAAGAAGCCGCAGGTTGCGCCATATTCAGGCGCCATGTTGGCGATCGTCGCGCGATCGGCGAGCGTGAGGTTGGCGACGCCTTCGCCGTAGAATTCCACGAACCGCCCGACCACGCCGACTTCGCGCAGCATCTGAACGCAGGTCAGCACCAGGTCGGTGGCGGTCACGCCTTCCGCCATGGCGCCGGTCAGCTTGAAGCCGACGACTTCGGGGATGAGCATGGAAACCGGCTGGCCGAGCATTCCGGCTTCGGCTTCGATACCGCCGACGCCCCAGCCCAGCACACCGAGACCGTTGATCATGGTGGTGTGGCTGTCCGTGCCGACGCAGGTGTCGGGATAGGCGACCAGCTTGCCATCATCGCCTTCGGACGACCACACGCCCTTGCCCAGATATTCCAGGTTCACCTGGTGGCAGATGCCGGTACCCGGGGGCACTGCGGTAAAGTTCCGGAAGCTCTTCGAACCCCATTTGAGGAAGTCGTAGCGTTCCGCGTTACGGGCGTATTCGAGTTCGACGTTCTTTTCGAACGCCTTGGGGTGGCCGAATTCGTCGACCATGACCGAGTGGTCGATCACCAGATTGACCGGAACCTGCGGATTGATCTTGGACGTTTCGCCGCCCAGCTTGCTGATGGCGTCACGCATTGCGGCAAGGTCCACCACGCAGGGGACGCCGGTGAAATCCTGCAGCAGCACGCGTGCCGGGCGATACTGGATTTCCTTGCCGGTGGCGGGGTTCTTCTGCCAGTCCGCGATCGCTTGCGCATCGTCGGTGGACACGGTGAAGCCGCCATCTTCGAAGCGGAGCATGTTCTCGAGCAGGACCTTCAGGCTGAAGGGCAGCTTCGACACGTCGCCGATTGTCTTCTCCGCCTTGGCGAAGGAGTAATAGGCGTAATCCTTGCCGTTCACGGTGAGGGTTGAGCGGGTTCCGAGCGTGTCCTTGCCGACCTGAGTCATGCGCGCGTCTGTCCTTTCAGTTGAGAGCCGTCATCTGACCAATGGACAGAGCGGCAGAATGTGCCGCGCACCTGCGCTGAACCTGCGCAAAAATCAAGTGCGCGGCAGGGTGGTGTGCGGCTTTGACGGAACTTCGCGCAGCTTTCTCTGGTTATTAAGGCTAAATCATGGCAATAAGGCCGTATTGGCCAAAAGGCTGAATGAGGGAGTTTCACATGTCTCCGCTATCGGATGCGGGCGAACGCTCACGTGGTCCGCTTCGTTTTGCAGTAATCGCTGCCGCGCTTGGCATTGTCGGTTGCTTTGCTGCTGCTTTCACTTTTGCAGACGGGCCCGCCCAGGCTGGCGAGACCGAGCGATCTACCGAACAGCGACCAAGCCGCTAGGGAACCTCTGGCACGATCGCGACGCGACGTTTCCGGGTCGCTACCCAACATGATGTGATGATAATTGCGGTGCCGATGGTCGTCGGCATGGTCAGCGGTTCGGCGAAGAACAGCCAGCCGAACAGCGATGCCCACAAGAAGCCCGAATATTCCAGCGGCACCAGCACCTGCGCTTCGGCGCGCGCATAAGCCCAGGCAAGACCCATCGCCCCGGCCACGGTCAGGAAGGCAGCAGCGGCCAGATCGCCCAATATTTCCAGGTTTGGCATTTCGAACAGGAACGGCGCCGCCAGCCCCAGGATGATTACCGATACCCCGGAGTGGAAGGTCGCGATTTCGGCGGGCCCGGCAACCTGCGATTGCCGCCGGATCAGTATGAAACTGTAGGCATAGAGCAACGCGGACGCCAGGATCGATGTGAGCCCCAGCGCCGTGTCGGCATCGAAATCCGCCTGGCCGATCTTGCCGCCGATAATGATCAGTGTGCCGATAAAGCCGAGGATAGAGGCATAGATTGCCTCTCGCCGGATCGCCTCGCCCAGCATTACGCGCGCAAGATAGAGCGCGATCAGCGGTGCCACGAAACTGATCGCAATCGCTTCGGCCAGCGGCAGTTTGGTGATCGCGTAAAAGAACGTCAGCGCCATGAATGTCGCTATGACCGAGCGCTGCAGATGAAGTTTGAGTACCTCGGGACGCGGCGAGCGGGCGCGGCCGCGCACAAGCCATAGCGGAAGCGCAATGCCGGTTGCAATGACCGAACGCAGCCATGCTGCCGTCAGCGCACCCACCGCCAGGGCCGCGCTTTTCATGAAGGCGTCCATCAGGGACAGGCAGGCGACCGCGAACGCAGCCGCAAAGACTGGCAGCAAGGCATGGTCCCGGTTCATCGCCACGCCCTATGCGCCCTTTCTGCTATAGTCACCGACAATTCAGGCCTGCGAAAGAAGGGATATTGGATTAGCCCTGTGCATTGGGCTATTATCCGGCCAAACGCGCTGAACGGCGCGGGGCGCATCTGGTAGGACTTATGACACGTTTTCGTTTGATTTTCGGTACTGCAATGGGGGCGGCCCTTTGCGCGACTTCTGTCCTGGCTCAGGACAACGCGCCGGAAAACCTCGTCCCTCCCGAACCGGCCAAGGTGACGGAAAAGCTTCCCGATTACCGCAATAAAGCCCCGCAGCAGCCTGCTACGCCAAGTGTCGATGAAAGCTTCGACGATATCCGCACATCGTCGCGCGAAATCGTCCAGCAGCTTCCTGTCTATGTTCGCGAATGGTCCGTTCCACAGGCGAAAAAACTGCTCGCGTTCATCCCCACGGTGGAGGCCGAAGGCCTGTCGCCCGCCGATTATCGTGCCGACGAGCTTTCCGCAGCGATTGCAAACGGTCCCGGCACCGCGCTCAATGAAACAGCCAGCGAGATTTTCGTATGGCTGGTGGAAGACCTGCGCGACGGACGCACCCCTATGGACGCTCGCCGTCAATGGTTTGTCGTGGATCCCGATCCCGACGTCCTGCCTTCGGATCGCTTGCTCCTGACGGCTGTAGAGACGGGCGATATTGCCGGTACGCTGACCGCACTCAACCCGGTATCGCCCGACTATGCGCGGCTGAAGGAAGAACTCGCCAAAACGACCGATCCGGCCAAGCGCAAGCTGATCCGCGCCAACATGGATCGCTGGCGCTGGCTGGGGCGCGATCTTGGCAAGCAATATCTGCTGACCAACGTGCCCGAATATCAGCTTCGCCTCACGGTAAATAACAAGATCATCAAGAACTACCGCGTGGTAGTGGGCAAGCCCGGACGTACCGCGACGCCTCAGCTGGCCGAAATGGTCGAGGCCGTGATCTTCAATCCCACCTGGACGGTTCCGCAGTCCATCGTGAAGGGTGAAGGTCTGGGTGCGAAGGTACTCAACAATCCGGGGTGGGCGCGTGCCAACGGATACAAAGCGACCAAGGGCGCCAACGGCTGGGTAACCGTCGTTCAGCAGCCGGGACCGGGCAATTCGCTCGGTCTGATGAAGCTCGATATGCCTAACGAACACGCGATCTTCCTGCATGATACGCCGGCCAAGGCGTTGTTCAATCAGGACAGCCGCGCCCTCAGTCACGGCTGTATCCGGGTGCAGGGCGCTCGCGAACTGGCGATGACCATGTCGATGCTCGGTAATGCCGCCAATCGTGACGAATTGCCGGCAATTCAGCAGGAAGTGTCTGAAATCACCGCCGGCAGGGAATACACGCGCTATCCGATGGCGAAGCAGTGGCCGGTCTACATCACTTATTTCACCTACGGGGTGGATGTGAACGGAAACCTGACGAAGTTTGCCGACATATATGATCGTGATGCGCCGGTTCTCGCGGCACTGGACGCTCCGCGCCAGAGCGATCGTGCACGTCAGACAAGCGAAGAAGTGGTCGAAATCGTCGACGACCTGCAGACCAGCTGACGCCGCCTAGAACGCGCCGGGATTGGTCCGTTCGTAGGTTCCGCCATATTCGTTACGCAGCAGATCGTATTGCGCGATCGGCGGCGTAACGGTGGTGCCGTCTTCCGCCAGACCGTAACTGCCACATACCAGCAGGCGCCCCCCGGCAAGATCGATCAACGCGCGGTCGAACTGGTCCGGCCCCATGGCAAAGCATCCGTTGGACCGCCCGAGGCGACCGTATCGTTCGACATGCTCAGGCGTCGCATAATTTGCCTTGTGCATGACGATCGCACGGGGGAGGGCGTTGGAGTTGGTCGGGTCGAGGCCGTCCAGTCGTATCGACGTGCCATATCGGCCGACATACCAGCTGCGGGTCATGAAGGCGCCGCGGCTCGATGCTTCGCTGCCTTCGATGTTGGAATACCGTTTCAGCCAGCCGTCGTGTTCGCTATCCGAACCCGTGCCATGGCTGACGTGATAGCTTGCCACCCGTTCGTTCTCGAGGTCTACGAAATGGAAGCGTCGCCGGGCCGAATGCAGTCCGAAATCTGCGATGGCGACGATGTCCTTGCGCCAGATATTTCCGCCGACCCTGGCCAGTTCTTCGCGGGCGATGTCCATAAGCTTGGCATCGCGCGTGGCAGTGGGATTCCACTGTGCGAACAGTCGGCTCGGTAGGGCTACGGCTGCGCCGGCGGCCAGCGATCCTTTGAGAAGGTCCCGTCGTTTCATGTCGGTCACCCTATCAGCACGGTTCTGGCCGCGCCATGAACATTGCGCCGGAACGAAAGACCTATTCGCCAAGCACCATTTTGTCGTGTTCGATCCGGACCGGCTGAATGGTCGAAAGGTAACTTTGACCCAAAAGCGATGTGTCCAGGCCTTCGGGCACGATGATCGCACTGACATTATTCGCCTCGTGCCCGTTCAGCGAAATATGATCGAGCGTGAGTGCGACCCCGAAAACCGGACCGGATGCGCCGCGCGCGATAGGCCGGACATCGGCAGCCGACCAGTGCAATCCTGCCGCGCGGGCATCGGCGCCAGTCAGTGCCACGACGCTGGCCCCAGTATCGATCAGGAAATGGATCCGCGAATTGTTGACCATGGCATCGGCATAGAAATGTCCATCGCCTGCGCGGGCGAGTTCCGTCGTGCCAGCCACCCATGATGCGTAGTCGAGCGTTTCGGGCTTCGGCTGCTCACGCGCAAAATCCCTGGCCGTGGTTTTGTCAGTGGGTTCGGCGTTCGCGCTGTGCGTCGCCGCATCGAACGCACCTCCGGGAACGAAGGCACTGCCGATGAAAGCCAGTACTGCAACGGCAAGAAGGGCGGCCTCACGCATAAACGCAAGGATGGCCGATCAAGCTTAATTTCGTGTAAAGCGGGTTACTCCGCCGCTTCCCTGGCATGCGGATCGAAGGCTACGGCTTCGCCCGCCTCGATCTGGGCGGCTTTGGTTTCGACGAGGCGGACGATGTGGTCGAGCATGTCGTCGCTTTTCACATGATGATCGGTCACGCCCGACAGATAGACCATGTGCTTGCCATTACCGCCGCCGGTAATGCCGATGTCGGTTTCCCGAGCCTCGCCCGGGCCGTTCACGACACAGCCGAGCACCGACAGGCTCATCGGCGTCTTGATATGTTCGAGCCGCTTCTCCAGCGTTTCGACCGTACGGATCACATCGAAGCCCTGGCGCGAACAACTGGGGCAGGAGACGACCCGCACGCCGCGGGTACGCAGGCCCAGGCTCTTGAGGATTTCGTAGCCGACCTTCACTTCCTGCTCGGGCTCTGCCGAAAGCGAAACGCGGATCGTATCGCCGATACCGGCCCACAGAAGGCTGCCGATCCCGATGGAGCTTTTCACTGTCCCGCCCACGAGACCGCCCGCTTCGGTAATGCCCAGATGCAAGGGGCAATCCACCGCGTCCGCGAGGCCGTGATAGGCCGCCGCTGCCAGGAACACGTCGCTGGCTTTGACGGCCACCTTGAATTCGTGGAAATCGTGATCCTGCAGCAGCTTGATATGGTCGAGCGCACTCTCGATCAGCGCTTCGGGGCATGGTTCGCCATATTTCTCGAGCAGGTCCTTCTCGAGACTGCCCGCATTGACGCCAATGCGGATCGCGCAGCCATTGGCCTTGGCTGCGCGGACGACTTCGGCGACGCGTTCGGACGAACCGATGTTTCCGGGATTGATGCGCAGGCACGCTGCGCCCTTGTCCGCCGCTTCCAGCGCCCGTTTGTAATGGAAATGGATGTCGGCGACGATCGGAACGTTGGCCGCCTTGGTGATCTTGTCGAAATGTTCGGTCGCTTCCGCCGTCGGGCATGACACGCGGATGATGTCCGCGCCGGCATCCTCGCAGCGGCGGATCTGGTCGATCGTCGCGCCCACATCCTCGGTCGGCGTGTTGGTCATGGTCTGCACGGTGATCGGCGCATCGCCCCCCACGGGGACATTGCCGACCATGATCTGGCGGGACTGGCGGCGCATGATATCGCGCCATGGGCGTACGGAGGACATGACACGGATATAGTCGCCCGATCATTAAGGGGCAATGACAGCGGCGGCTCCTTGTTGCATGATGGGCCGATGAGTCAGGAAACCGATGCCGCCGACACCGATACTCCCCTGCTGTTCGGGCGTGTGCTCGATGGAACGGGCAGCGCACGGACGATCCACTGGGACGAGGTCCAAAGCTGGCAACCGTCCACTCCCGACGAAGTGCTCTGGATCCACATTTGCCGCACTCGGGATGGCGTGAAGGACTGGCTCGAAGATCATCTCCGGATTCCCGAGCCCACCGCAGAACTGCTGACCAGCGACCAGACCCGGCCGCGCGCGTTTCGCGAAGGCACCAATCTGGTCGGCACGCTCAGGGGGATCAACTTCAACCCGGGCGCAGAGCCGGAAGACATGATCTCCATGCAGTTCTGGTGCGACGGAAGACGGCTGGTGACGCTGCGCCGTCATCCCCTCCAGACACCGCGCGAAATCGTATCGTTGCTCGATCGCGGTGAAGGCCCGCCAGACGCGGGCGCCACCATAACGCTGCTCGCCGAACTGCTAATCACCCGCATGAGCCAGTCCATCGTCGATATGAACGAGGTTCTCGATCTTCTGGAAGACGACGATCCCGACGAGCACGCGGATCAGATGCTCACCAAGATCTCGAGCATTCGTCGCAATTCGCTCGCCCTCAAGCGGCACATGGCCCCGCAACACGAGGCACTCGAACAGATCAGCCGCGATGCACCAGCCTGGTTCGAGGATCACGATCGGCGCGAGATAGCCGAAAGCATCGCGCGCCTGCGTCGCTATCTGGACGATATCGATATCAGCAAGGAGAGCGCGGTTGTCCTGCAGGACGAACTGCGCGCGCGCAGCCTCGCCAGCAGCGAACACGCAACCTACATGCTTACGATCGTGGCGGGCATCTTCCTGCCACTGAGCTTCCTGACTGGCCTCCTTGGCATCAACGTGGGAGGCATGCCGGGCATGAATAACCCGGAGGCTTTCTGGGCTGTCGTCGCTTTGTGCGCGTTGCTCTTCGTAGGGCTGCTCGTCGTCTTTCGACGCCTGCGTTGGCTCTGATGCGTTCGCGGGGGCGGCCCGCAACGGGGTGACGCCATACCGGCTATTTCCCGACGAGACTGAATAGGAAAAGGACGCGGAGTGGTTGGCCCCGCGTCCTTTGCGTGTATTCAAGAAAGGTCGGCTGGATCAGGCGCCCGGCGGCAAGGGATCGGTCGACTTCGACGCAGCCTTGCGACGCGGTGTCGGCGTTGGCGCAGAACTAGTTCCGCCCAGATCGTTATCCATCTGCTCAAGCTTCCGTGCGGCCCAGTCGCGACCGCCAAGGCCGAAGGCCAGAGCGCCTGCGACAGACACGCCGGCAATCAGGATCGTCAGCGCATTGGCCGGAATCATACCGCCAATGCCGGTAAACTGCAGGCCCATGAAGACGAACAGGATGATCGTTGCCCATCGCACGATGGTCGCCGCGGTCGTTCCGCCTGCATCGCCCGCAATAAGGCGGGCAAGCAGATTGGCGATCAGGAAGCCAAAGGCGATGACCACCGCTCCGAAGATGACCCGTCCGCCCAATTCGAGGAGCTGGTCGAGGATCGCCGTCAGTTCGGGAAAGCCGAGCAGCCTCGTCGCCGCGATGGCGAAGAACAGCAGGATCGCAACCTGGGCGACGCGGGCGATGATTGCCGATGCTGTGGTGCCCTCGGTGATAAGACCGCTTTCCGCCAATGCCCTATCGACGCCAAGCCCCGGAAGAACTTCCTTCAGGATCTGCACGACGAACTTGCTGATCAGATAACCGATGCCCAGCAGAACGGCGGCCCCGATTATGTTGGGAATGGCCGAGAAGATCATTTCGAGCATGCGCGATGCAGGGTTGCTGATCGATTCGATACCGAGCTGCTCAAGCGCTGCAATAGCAACGGGAATTGCGATCAGGACGTAGACGATCGTGCCGATGGTTTTGCTGATGGCGGGGTTGCCGGTGACATTGTCGACCCCGCCGCGATTGGCCCATTTGTCGAAGTCGACGGTCTGCAAGGTCGTGACCACAAGGTCGCGCGCAATTCGTGCGACCATCATGCCGATGAAGAAAATGAGTCCCGCCCAAAGAAGGTTAGGTAGAAATGCCACGACATTCTGAAGCAGGCTGTCGATCGGTCCGGACACGCCGCCGAGATCGAGGATGTTGAGAATGACCAGCAGGCCGAACAGCCAGATCAGTAGGCTGACGATTTTCCCAAGGGATTCTCCTAGCGACTGGCCGTTACCGGTTCCGCGTCTGAAGAAATCCACAGTGTCGACGAGCTTGGCGAATGCCCATTTAGCCGCGCGTGCGGCAAGCCAAGTCACGACAAGCGCGATCAGGGCGAGAAGAATTTTCTCCCCCAGATCCATCGCCAACTGTTCGTTGAAACGATAACGGTCGAAAATCATCAAGCCTCTCCCCGTTGGTGCTCGGTCGGACGAGCGTATCATGCCGAGCCGCGTGAACAAAATCGGTCGAGGGGTTGAGTGGATAACTGCGGCTGCTATCCCATTCCCATGAGTGGATTTTTCGCGCCCCTGGTCCGTTTGCTGGCCGCATTTTCAATCGTTCTGTCCATGCCCGCAGCGGCACAGGAAGATGGGCGGTGGTCGATCGCCATCCACGGCGGTGCCGGGACCATCGCGCGCGATAACATGACGCCGGAACAGGATGCAGCCTATCGCGAAGCGCTGCGCAAGGCACTCGACGCCGGCGCCAAGGTCCTACGGGAAGGCGGCACGGCGATGGATGCGATCCAAGCCGCAATTGAGCCTATGGAAGACGATCCGTTATTCAATGCCGGGCGCGGTGCGGTGTTCACCTGGGACGGAGATATCGAGCTGGACGCATCGATTATGGACGGGCGCACACGCGATGCAGGCGCAATCGCCGGGGTGCGCGGGATCAGGCATCCGATCCAGCTTGCGCGCAAGGTGATGACCGACAGCCCGCATGTCATGCTTTCCGGCGAAGGCGCGGAGACATTCGCGGCGGAGCAGGGGATCGAAAACATGCCCAGCGAATGGTTCGAAACCGAGCGCCGGCGGGAATCGCTCGAACGCATGAAGGCAGAAAAGCTTTCGGCGATAGACGTCGACGTCAAGTTCGGCACCGTCGGGGCAGTGGCTCTCGACCAGGATGGCAATATGGCGGCAGGTACGTCGACCGGCGGAATGACCGGAAAGCGCTGGGGTCGCATCGGCGATGCACCCATCATCGGCGCAGGAACCTATGCCGACAATCGCAGCTGTGCAGTGTCTGCGACAGGGTGGGGTGAATTCTTCATTCGCGCTGGCGTCGCCCGGATGATTTGCGCGCGTATCGACCTCGGAGGTGAGGACGCGCAACTCGCAGCGGATACGGTCATCGCCGAAGTAAAAGAAATGGGCGGTGACGGCGGCGTCATCGTAGTGGATCGCAGCGGCGCCGCGCTATTCTCGATGAATACCAGCGGCATGTATCGCGGTCGTGCGACCAGCGAAGGCTCGTCCGAAGTGGCGATCTACGCCGACGAATAGAGCTGTCATGATTGAAGCGGCGGATTAAAACCGGCTGAAGTCGGTCTCTACCCGCGTTTGCGGACCTGCGCATAGCTGCCGAGCAGTCTGACGCCATTGGTCTGGAAGGCCAGCTCTTCGAGCGCCGCATCGACCCGCGCTTCGCCCGGCGCGCCCTCGATATCTGCAAAGAACTGCGTGGCCGCGAAGCTGGCGCCTTTCTGGTAACTTTCGAGCTTGGTCATGTTCACGCCATTGGTCGCGAAACAACCGAGCGCCTTGTAGAGCGCGGCTGGAATGTTCTTCACTTCGAAAATGAAGGTGGTCATCGCCTGGGCGCCGGCAAGGTTGGCCGGATCCAGTGAATCTTTGGCCAGAACGACAAAGCGGGTCGTGTTGTCGGGAGCATCTTCGACTTCCCGCTCCACGATCTCGAGGCCGTAAAGGTCTGCTGCCAGTGACGGGGCGATCGCAGCGACATTGGTCTTTCCGCTTTCCGCAACGAAGGCAGCGGCACCTGCCGTGTCTGCATGGCTAAGGCCGACGATCCCGCGGTCTGACAGGAATTTATGAGACTGGCCGAGCGCTTGCGGATGGCTATAGGCGGCCTCGAATGGTCCCTTGCCCAGTGCCATCAGGCAATGCGTTATGCGCATGAAATGTTCTGCCACTATCGACAGGCCACTTTCGGGAAGCAGGAAGTGAATATCGGCCACCCGGCCATGCTGGCTGTTTTCGATCGGGATCATGGCGCAACCCGCTACGCCATTTTCAACCGCGTCCAGCGCATCTTCGAAGCTGAAACAGGGCAGGGGCAGTGCATCGGGTGCAAATTGCATCGCCGCCTGATGCGAATTGGAACCCGGCGCCCCTCCAAAAGCAATCGCCTGTCCGGGCTGCTCCGCCGCAGCGGAGCGCATCGAATCGACAAGGGCGAGGGCAGGTTTGGCGAACTGACGCATGATGTCCGGCGCGTTAAGGCGGCCTTTCTCGCGCATCAAGCGCTATTGCTGCTTGCGCACTTGCGAAAGCCCGCCTTGCACACTAGAGCGGCGCGCAACCATCAGACCAACCGATTTTCGCCGGGTATTTTACGTAATGGATGATCGTTTCAACACCGCCGCGGGCTGGGTCCTCTTCGCAGGGATCGTTGCGCTCGGAGGTTCCATCGTTTCAGGCATGTATTTCACTGCGGATAAGCATGCGCATGTCGAAGAGCCGGGCTTTTTCATCGAGGGCGTAGCCGAAGATGGTGGTGCCGATGCCGGGCCCGATCTCGGCACCTTGCTTGCCAGTGCCGATGCGGCAGCCGGCGAAAAGGTTTTTGCGAAGTGCACGGCTTGCCACACCATCGAACAGGGCGGTGCAAATGGCATCGGTCCGAACCTTTACGGCGTCATGGGCGAAACGATCGGCACGGGGCACGGCGGGTTCGCCTTCTCCAGCGCGCTTAGCGATCATGGCGGAACCTGGACTTGGGAAAATATGGATGCTTGGCTGACCAGCCCTCGTGCATTCGCCAACGGCACCAAGATGAGCTTCGCTGGTCTGTCCAAGCCGGAAGATCGCGCCAACGTCATGGAATATCTGGCAGCCAACGGCGGTGCTCCGGCCAAGCCGGCCCCTGTAGCTCCCGAGGCCGACGAAGCTGACGATGCTGTGGACCTTGGCGGCGAAACGCCCACCGATGCCGAAGCCGCGGGCGCGATGGCAGCCGATGAACCGGTTGCGGCGGACAATGCCGCTACGGAGGCTGGCGGCGTCAAGCCGGGCGCATAAGCCCGGAACAGTCTACGGTAAGTAAGGGCCCCGCTTCTGCGGGGCCTTTTCATTTGTGCTTCAGCCCTTGAACCCCTGCGCGATGACATACCATTCGCTCGAGCCTTTCCGGCTAGCCGGGGGCTTGGCATGCTTCACCGTCCTGAAGTGTTTCTTGAGCAGCGTCAGCAGATCATTATCGGTACCGCCAGCCAGAACCTTGGCGAGGAATGTGCCGTTGGGCGCCAGATTTTCGACCGCGAACCATGCGCCAGCTTCGACTAGGCCCATCGTTCGCAGGTGATCCGTCTGTTTGTGGCCGACCGTATTGGCGGCCATGTCGCTCATTACCAGATCGGCCTTTCCGCCCAGAGCTTCTTCCAGGACCGCCGGTGCAGTGTCATCCATGAAATCCATCTGGAAAATGGTAACGCCTTCGATTGGCTCGACCTCCAGCAGATCGATGCCGACCACATGCGCCTTGGGCTTTACCTTGCGCACGACCTGGCTCCATCCGCCCGGCGCAATGCCGAGGTCTACGACCCGTTCGATGCCCTTGAGCAAACCGAACTTTTCGTCCAGCTCGATCAGTTTGTAAGCGGCACGGCTGCGATAACCTTCGGCCTTGGCCTGTTTGACGTAAGGATCGTTGAGTTGTCGCTGCAGCCACCGGGTCGAACTCGCGGTGCGTTTTTTTGCAGTTCGCACGCGCGTTTCGCGGTCTTTTCCTGACCTAGACATCCTGTTCTCGCATTCTTTGCACAGTTGCGCGGCTGCGGTCGCCTTCTACATCGGCGGCGATCAGGCTGCGCAAGATACCCTCGCGAATTCCCCTGTCGGCAACACCGAGTTGCTCTGCCGGCCAGATGTCGAGAATGGATTCGAGAATAGCACATCCGGCGATGACCAGATTCGCTCGGTCGTCGCCGATACAAGGCAAGCGTTTCCGGTCCGGGCCGCTCATGCGTGAGAGGCGGTTGGAAATGTCGCGCATGGCGATCGACGGAACGATCAGGCCGTCGACCGCGCGGCGGTCGTACTGGGGCAGTTCCAGATGCAGACTGGCAAGGGTGGTCACGGTGCCGCTCGTACCCAAAAGGCGGATCGGCTCGGTCGAACGCGTGTAATCGCGGATGCGTTCGGCGAATTCGGCGAAGCTGCGCCCCACTGTGCGGCGCATGTTCATGTAACGATCGAGCCGCAGGTCGTGCGTCTCGTCCGATCCAGCGACCGTGTCGGTAAGCGACACGACGCCCCAGGGCACGCTCAGCCAATCCAGGATGCGGGGCACCTTTTCGCCCGGTTGAACCAGAACCAGTTCCGTGGAGCCACCGCCGATATCGAAGATGATAGCCGGGCCGTTACCTTCTTCCAGCAGGACGTGGCACCCTAGAACCGCGAGCCGGGCCTCTTCCTGGGCTGAAATGATGTCGAGCATGATGCCGGTTTCGCGCTTCACGCGCCTGATGAAGGCCGGCCCGTTCGATGCTCTGCGGCAGGCCTCCGTCGCTACGGAACGCGCCAGACGAACATTGCGGCGGCGCAGCTTTTCCGCGCAAACGTGCAGCGCGGCCAGAGTGCGTTCCATTGCTTCATCGGAAAGCTTGCCACTTGCGGCGAGACCTTCGCCCAACCTTACGACGCGGCTGAAAGCGTCGATCACGGTGAAATTTTCGCCCGAAGGGCGCGCTATCAGAAGGCGGCAATTGTTGGTCCCAAGATCCAGTGCAGCATAGGCCTGTTTGCGCGGAAGCTGCCCCGTTTGATCGTGCAATTTGGACGTTGGCCGGGATACAAAACCGCCATCGCGGCGCGGCGCATTGCGCCTGTCGCCTTGCTTGGCTTCGGGCCGGGAGGGGCGCTTGTAGCGGAAATCGGCTACCTTGCCGGACTTGCCGCCCCGTTGTGTCCCGTGCCCTCTTGTCGTGTCCGGCGGAGAATGATCCGCCATTTCGAGAGCTTTCTTTTTTCCTCCCGCATAAACCACCGTACGCGGGGACTTGACCGAGATGCTAGCGGTGAACAGTTGGCAGGGCAAGGGCACCCGTCTTGCACGGGGTTGACCTTGTTCCGCGACGAAACTAGATGCGCGGCCTCCCGTCCCGGAGCAGCATGCGATTCTCGCTGCCCCGGCGGCTGATGCCCCGTCGTCTAATGGTAAGACTACGGACTCTGACTCCGTCAATTGAGGTTCGAATCCTCACGGGGCATCCATTCTTCCCATCACCGTTGCCAAAGCCGAATTCCCGCGCCAGACAGGTTGCAATGGGAGACGGAGTTTTGAGCGAGACCTTTCCGGAAATCCGCGATGCGGTCCGGCGACTATGTGCGAAGTTTCCAGGCGAGTACTGGCAACAGCTCGATCGTGAGCGCGCCTATCCGACCGAGTTCGTCACTGCACTGACCGAGGCAGGGTTTCTGTCGGTCCTGATCCCGGAAGAATATGACGGATCGGGCCTTGGCCTGGAGGCGGCATGCGCCGTCTTGGAAGAAATCCATCGTTCAGGCTCGAACGGCGGGGCCTGCCATGCGCAGATGTACACGATGGGTACGCTTCTCAAGCATGGATCGGAAGAACAGAAGCGCACCTATCTTCCCAAGATCGCAAGCGGGGAATTGCGCCTGCAAGCCTTCGGTGTGACCGAGCCGGCTGCCGGTACCGACACCACCCGTATCTCGACCTTCGCTCGGCGGGAGGGCGACGACTACATCGTCAATGGTCAGAAAATCTGGATCAGCCGCGCCGAGCATTCCGACCTGATGGTGCTGCTATGCCGCACCACCCAGCGCGACGAATGCGCCAAGCCGTCCGATGGCATGAGCGTGCTTCTGGTCGATATGCGCGAGGCGGTTGGCAACGGGCTGACCGTGAGGCCCGTGCGTACCATGCTCAATCATGCGACGACGGAGCTGTTCTTCGACGATCTGCGCGTACCAGCCAGCGCACTGATCGGGGAGGAGGGGAAGGGCTTTCGCTACATCCTTTCCGGCATGAATGCCGAGCGGATCCTTATCGCCAGCGAATGCATTGGCGATGGCCGCTTCTTCATCGACCGCGCTTCGGCTTACGCGAAGGATCGCAATGTCTTCGGCCGCGCGATCGGCGAAAATCAGGGCATCCAGTTCCCTATTGCGCGCGCGTACGTCCAGCTTTCCGCAGCTGCCGAAATGGTGACCAAGGCCGCGCGTATGTTCGACGCCGGGGAAGGCGCCGGAACGGAGGCGAACATGGCCAAGATGCTGGCGAGCGAGGCGAGCTGGTTTGCGGCCGACATGTGCATCCAGACGCATGGCGGCTTCGGCTTCGCCGAGGAATACGATGTCGAGCGCAAGTTTCGCGAGACGCGCTTGTACCAGGTCGCGCCGATCAGCACCAATCTGATCCTGAGCCATGTGGCAACGCATGTGCTGGATCTGCCGAAAAGCTTCTAGGGAGAGAACAATATGCCGAGCAACGGTCCGCTGACCGGCCTCAGGGTCGTCGAATTCCAGGGCATCGGCCCGGGGCCCCACGTCGCAATGATGCTGGCCGACATGGGGGCGGAAGTCGTGCGGATCGAACGGTCCGGCCATCAGCCGATGAATCCCGTAGTCGAACGCGCGCGCCACCGGGTCGCGCTCGATCTGAAGAGCGAGGATGGTCAGGCCTTCGTCAAGACAGCGCTGAAGCACGCCGATGTGCTGATTGAAGGTTTTCGTCCAGGAGTGATGGAGCGGCTCGGTCTCGGACCCGATGATCTGCTCTCGGCCAATCCGGCTCTCATCTACGCCCGCATGACCGGCTGGGGACAGGACGGCCCCTTGGCGCAAGCAGCCGGGCATGATCTCAACTACATCGCCATCACCGGCGCGCTGGATGCGATCGGCAAGCGCGGAGAACTGCCGGTGCCGCCACAGAACCTCGTCGGCGATTTCGGCGGCGGGTCGATGTATTGCGCCATGGGCATCCTTGCGGCGTTGTTCGAACGGACCAGCAGCGGCAAGGGTCAGGTAGTCGATGCGGCGATCGTCGATGGCGTCACCAGCTTGATGAGTTTCTTCTACGGCCAACCGCACAGCGCCTTGCGCACGGTCGATCGCGGCGCGGGCCTGCTGGGCGGGGCCGCGCATTTCTACCGCTGCTATACCTGCAAGGACGGGAAGGAAATCAGCGTGGGGGCCATCGAGCCGCAATTCTATGCCGAATTGCTTCAGCGTGCCGATGCGCCCGATCACCTGCGGGAAGCGCAGATGGATCCGTCGAAATGGGGCAGCTACGCCGAGGATCTTGCGGATCTGTTCGCCACGAAAACGCAGGACGAATGGTGTGAATTGCTCGAAGGAACCGATGCCTGTTTCGCGCCGGTCGTCCCGCTCGATCACGCGAAAGACCATCCGCATATGAAGGCGCGAGGTGCGTTCGTCGAACATGGCGGGCGATGGCATACGGCACCTGCGCCGCGTTTCGACCGGACGCCTGCGACCATCCGTGACAGTGTTCAGGATGGCGATGCAGTGGTGGCGCGCTGGTCCGAAGGAGGCTAGTGAACCGCGCAAAGGAGAGATTCCCATGCGCGATTGCACCAAATTCTACATCGATGGCCAATGGGTCGCCCCCGAGGCTGCAAACACCGTCGACGTCGAAAACCCGGCGACCGAGGAAACGATCGGCCAGATCAGCTTCGGCACGAAGGCCGATGTCGACAAGGCCGTGGCGGCAGCACGCCGTGCTTTCGAAAGCTTCAGCCAGACGAGCAGGGAAGAACGGCTGACGCTGCTGCGCGCGATCCAGGCCGAGATCGAAAGCCGCAAGGAAGAACTCGCCACTGCCGTCAGCGATGAAATGGGCGCCCCGATGAGCCTCGCCAACGGCCCGCATGTCGGCTTGCTGGCCGGCCACTGCCAAAAGGCCATCGAGATTCTCGAGGGCTTCGAGTTTGAACGCCAGGATGGCCCGACGCTTCACGTGTGGGAACCGATCGGCGTCGTCGGCATGATCACTCCGTGGAACTGGCCGCTCAACCAGATCGCCTGCAAGGTCTTCCCGGCGCTTGCGACGGGCAACACCATGATCCTCGAGCCCAGCGAGATTGCACCCTTCAACGCTTACATATTCGCTGAAATCCTCGACGCGGCTGGTGTGCCTGCCGGTGTCTTCAATCTGATCAACGGCGACGGTCCAGGTGTCGGCGAGGCGATCTCGGGTCATCCCGACATCGACATGGTCAGCTTTACCGGCTCGACCCGTGCCGGCGTGCTGATTGCCAAGAACGCGGCCGATACGGTCAAGCGCGTGGCGCAGGAACTGGGCGGCAAGAGCCCGAACATCGTCCTCGATGACGGGGCGTTTGCAAAGTCTGTCGCCAAGGGCACCGTCGCGATGATGGGCAATTCGGGCCAGACCTGTACCGCCCCTTCGCGCATGCTCGTGCCGCACAAGCGCATGGAGGAAGCCAAGGCTGCCGCCAGGGAGGCGGCAGAGGGTGTCATTCCCGGCGATCCCAAGGGCAATGCCGCGATCGGACCGGTGGTCAGCCGTACCCAATGGGACAAAATCCAGGGCCTGATCGAAAAAGGCATCGAGGAAGGCGCGACATTGGTCGCTGGCGGTCCCGGCAAGCCGGAGGGCCTCGAAACAGGTCACTTCGTCAAGCCGACCGTCTTCGCCGATGTCGATAACGACATGACCATCGCGCGCGAAGAAATCTTCGGTCCCGTGCTCTGCATTCTGGGCTACGACGATTACGATGATGCCATTCGCATCGCGAACGATACCGAATACGGCCTCGCCAGCGCGATCACCGGCGAAGATATCGAATTCGCCCGCAGCCTCGCCAAGCGCATCCGTGCCGGGCGGGTCGCGATCAATGGCGGTTACGACATGAACGCGGCTTTCGGCGGTTACAAAAAATCGGGCAATGGCCGTGAATGGGGGGAATGGGGCTTCCACGACTTCCTCGAGGTGAAGGCCGTCATGGGTCATAGCTGATGGCAGGCAGGCACTTCGATGAATGGATGGTCGGCGACAAGCTGACGCATGAAATACGGCGCACGGTGACGGAAGCGGACAACCTCTTCTTCACCGTGATGACTCACAATCCCCAGCCACTTCATCTCGATGTCGAAGCGGCCAAGGAGAGTGAATTTGGGCAGATCCTCGTCAACGGGACCTACACTTTTTCGCTGATGGTGGGGTTGAGCGTGGGGGATACCACGCTCGGCACGCTGGTCGCCAATCTCGGCTATGACAAGCTGGTCATGCCCAAGCCGGTCTTCATCGGCGACACGCTTCATGCGACCAGCGAAATCATCGCTCTGCGCGAAAGCAAATCGCGGCCGGACACGGGGATCGTCACTTTCCTGCATGAAGCCGTGAACCAGCGCGGCGAAGTGGTATGCCGCTGCGAACGTTCGGCTTTGCTGAAGAAAACGGGATGATCCGCGCGTAACCTTTTCGCCGTCTGGGCGTTTCGTGCGCGAGGGAGTTGCAGTTGGCGCATCACGAACCATCCAGCGTAACCGAAGTGCTCAGCGAGCTCGACGAGCTTGCTTCGCACGGCGACAAGGTCTGCGTCGCGGATGTTCTGGACGATTTCGGCGAACGCAGCTTCGGCCCCTTCATAATGCTTCCGGCCTTGCTCGAACTTTCGCCGATCGGCGGCATACCGGGACTGCCAACCGCTCTCGCGCTGTTCATCGCGCTGATAGCGGTTCAGCTCCTCATTGGGCGCGACCATGTCTGGATGCCGCAGTTCGTGCAGAATCGGGCGGTCGGCTCCAGGAAACTTCACAAGGCGGTCGGCAAGCTTCGCGGTATCGGCAAATTTCTCGACCGGCACAGCGAAGGTCGCCTCGAAATACTGACCGAAGGCATCGCTATCAAACTGGTCGCGATCCTCATCATCGCACTGTGCTGTACGGTGCCGCCCCTCGAATTTCTGCCCTTCGCCAGTTCCTTCCCGATGCTCGCCATCGCGGTGTTGGGACTGGCTCTTACCGTGCGGGACGGTGCACTCGTCCTTGCTGCGCTTGTCTTCACCGCCATTGCGGCCGGAGCGGGCGTTTACATGTTCCTGAATTCTTCGGGCAATGGCGGCGGTCTGCCGTTCCTGTGAACCGTGCTGCGGCACACGTAAAATTGCGGGCACGGGTCAACTTGCCATTCACCTGTGGTATCCTACATACTCGGGAATGAAAGGAACCCGCGAATGAGCGAGCAGAATTCTCCCCCCGAGCCCGAAGGCAACGGACCCAACCCCTGGGTGAAGAGCCTGATGATCTGGGGCGGCATTTTTCTCGCCCTGCTGATGGTCGTCTCGTTCTTTGGTGGCAGCAGCGGCGGCAATGGCACGCAGCTGCTTTATTCCGACTTCCGCGACAAGGTCGCCGAAGGCTCGGTTGCCAATGTGCAGATTTCCGAAACGCAGATCGTGGGTGAAATGAAGAATGGCGAACAGTTTTCGACCATTCCCGTGGCCAACGACACATCGCTGCCCCAGCTGCTCGAAGACAATGGCGTGCGCTATTCGGGCGCGGAAGCCGATAACGGCAATATCCTGCTCTACGCACTGATCCAGATCCTGCCATTCGTGCTGATCCTCGGTATCGCGTTCTTCGCCTTGCGACAGGTCCAGAAGGGCGGCGGCGCTGGCGGGGCGATGGGTTTCGGAAAATCGAAAGCCAAGCTGCTGACCGAACGCCAGGGCAAGGTTACGTTCGACGATGTCGCCGGCATCGATGAAGCCCGCGAAGAGCTGGAAGAGATCGTCGAATTCCTCAAGGATCCGCAGCGCTTCTCCAAGCTCGGCGGCCAGATTCCCAAGGGTGCGCTGCTTGTCGGCTCGCCCGGTACCGGTAAGACACTGCTGGCTCGCGCCATTGCGGGCGAGGCGGGCGTGCCTTTCTTTACCATTTCCGGGTCAGACTTCGTCGAAATGTTCGTCGGCGTTGGTGCAAGCCGCGTGCGCGACATGTTCGAACAGGCGAAGAAGAATGCCCCGTGCATCCTCTTTATCGACGAAATCGATGCCGTTGGCCGTTCACGCGGCCATGGGTTGGGCAATTCGAACGACGAGCGCGAGCAGACGCTGAACCAGCTGCTGGTCGAAATGGACGGGTTCGAGGCGAACGAAGGCATCATCATCATCGCCGCCACGAACCGCCCCGATGTGCTCGATCCTGCGCTGCTGCGTCCGGGTCGTTTCGACCGTCAGGTCGTGGTGCCGGTGCCGGATATCGACGGCCGCGAGAAAATCCTCGCCGTGCATATGAAGAAGCTGCCGCTGGCGCCCGACGTCAATCCTCGCACGATCGCGCGCGGAACACCCGGTTTTTCGGGCGCGGATCTCGCCAACCTGTGTAACGAAGCGGCCTTGCTTGCCGCGCGCCGCAACAAGCGCCTGGTCGCCATGCAGGAGTTCGAAGACGCCAAGGACAAGGTCATGATGGGTGCGGAGCGCCGCAGCATGGTCATGACCGAGGATGAGAAGAAGATGACCGCCTATCACGAGGCCGGCCACGCGCTGGTGTCGCTGAACGAGCCGGCATCCGATCCCATTCATAAGGCAACGATCATTCCGCGCGGTCGCGCGCTGGGCATGGTCATGCGTCTGCCTGAACGGGACAGCTATTCCTACCACCGTGACAAGATGCACGCGAACCTGGCGGTCGCTATGGGCGGCCGCGTCGCAGAAGAGATCATCTTCGGTCACGACAAGGTATCGAGCGGTGCCAGCGGCGACATTCAGTACGCCACCGATCTCGCCCGGAATATGGTCACCAAGTGGGGCATGTCCGACAAGCTCGGTCCCCTGCAATACGAACAGAGCCAGGAAGGTTATCTCGGCATGGGACAGACCGCGCGTACCATGGGCGGTGCTGAAACGAACAAGCTGATCGATGCCGAAATCAAGGATCTGGTCGAAAACGGTCTGAAGCGGGCAACGGAAATTCTGACAGATCAGGAGGACAAGTTGCACCTGCTTGCTCAGGCTATGCTCGAATACGAGACGCTGACCGGGGAAGAAATCGATCAGCTGATGAAAGATGGCAAGATCGACCGGCCGGACGAACCCAAGAGTTCCGTCACGATCAAGCCGCTGGCAGGGGCCGCTGTCCCTAAGGCCGGCAGGAAATTCGGCGGGGGCACTGCGCCGCAGAGTGCGTAATTCTTTTCTCGTTTAATGTTACCTTCACGGCAATGCCTTTTGCGCTAGATCCTTCTATCGACACCTCTGAATTGGCGCGACGCTTCGCCGCCACCGGGCGTGTCACGATCGAACGGTTCTTGGCGCGCGGGGGTGCTGAATTGCTGCACGAAAATTTACGCTCCCGCTCTGATTGGTGCCAGGTCATTAACAGCGGGGAAAAGCTATTTGAGCTGGATCGCAATACTCGGCGCAGCATGAGCGCAGGTCGAATAAGGTCGCTTGATCAAGCGGTTTACGCTGGCGCTCGGCGAGGCTTCCAATTTCGCTACGAGACGATCCGTATCTCAGATGATCCCAAAGTCCGGTCGCGGTCTACGGACGTTCTGGCTAAATATGCGTCTTGGTTGTCTAATGGAGAAGCGCGGGATTTGTTACGTGAGATCACTGGCGATAACACGATCGGGTTTGCCGATGCACAAGCAACGGCTTATTCCCCTGGCGATTTCCTGACACGTCACGACGATGATGTTGCAGGTAAGAACCGAAGCGCTGCTTATGTTCTATCGCTGTGCCCTGAATGGCGGGTCGAATGGGGCGGGCTATTGTTGATGCATGAGGCAGAGGGCCATGGTGCGGCTGCTATTATTCCGGGTTTCAACCGCCTCAATCTCTTCCGTGTCCCCCAAGTTCATAGTGTTAGCGAAGTGAGTCAGGCCAGCCCCTTCCGCCGCTATGCGCTCACGGGATGGTTGCGGCGGTAATCGGGGCTTGGGTCAGAATGCGCCGAGGAAGAACACCAGCTGGATGAAGAGGCTGGCAATGATGGTGATGAAGATCAGTAGCAACGCCAGCCGCCAGTAAGCCGAAAAGCGGTTCAGATCATATGCATGGCGCAATTGCTTGTAGATGTGGATCGGTGGCACGATAAACGCCAGGCCTGCCGATAACCACTCGGGCGCCCCGACCTTCACCAAGATCGAAATCACGATGAACAGGAGCGACATGAACGCGATCGAATATGTCACGAAAATCGCGTGGTCATAGGCGCGGAAGCGGCGCTTCCAGAAGAACAGAAGCCAGACGAACGGCAATGACAGCGGGATCAGCAGCCAGCTGAATTTGTAGCTGTTGCTCTGCAGTTTGTAGAGCATCAGGTTCGGGTTATCGTTCCACTTCTTGATCGTCTTGTCGAACCACCCGATGCCGGATTTCCATTGCGTCTGTCCTTTCGCGCCGGCGCCCATAACCGGCAGCGAGTTCAGCGTCGTCACCTGTTCCTCCACTCGGGCCAGATCCGCCTGTGTTTCGGAACGCTCGGGGTCGTTGGGCTCCATCGCCGAAAGCTCTGCGCGCAAGTCGGCGCGCTCGCGTTCGAGATTTTCGATGGCGTGCGTGATGTCGCGGCTGGCAGAACCGAATTGCGCCGGGGTAGAAAGTCCAATCCCCGCAATCTGGAAAACCGCGAACATCAGGAAGACGGAGAACAGAAACAGGCCCATCGGGCTAACGAAGGCTGCCCGTTCGCCTTCTATGTAGCGACGGGTAAGCTCGCCGGGCTTCAGTGCCAGCTTCGGCAGGGTCTTCCAGGTTTTGCCTTCGAAGTGCAGGGCGCCATGCAGAAGATCATGCAAGAAGGCGCCCAGCGTACGGTGCAGATGCGCTTTCTGGCCGCAGGCGTGGCAATAGTTGCCCGTCAGCGCCGTTCCGCAATTGAGGCATGCCCCTTCGTCGAAGTGGCCAGCCTGCAGCTCTGCAGCTTCTGGCAGGCCCTTGCTTCCGCGGCCCACGGCCTTGGCGAAAAGGCCGCCTTCGACTGCAGTCCCGAATGCGTCGCCGAACTCGCTCATATGCCCTCCTGTCCGGTTGCAGGATAAGGCCAGCGACATCCTCGCTGCAACGCAAAAAGGCCGCCCAGAGGGCGGCCTTTCCACTATTTTTCAGCAAGCCTGCTCGGATCAGCCGTCGTAGTCGGCGCCGATCGAGGTCGAACGGGTCGGTGCCGAAGCGGTGATCCGCAGTGCTTCTGCGGACTGGCTCAGCGAACCCACTTCATCCATCTCGTCATCGTCGTCCGGAAGGATTTTCTGCAGGTTGGTCACTGCAGCTTCGTGCAGTTCCTTCGGCTTGACCGTCTGTTCGGCGATTTCGCGCAGGGCAACGACCGGATTCTTGTCGCGATCGCGATCGACGGTCATTTCCGCACCACCAGAAATCTCACGCGCCCGCTGGGCAGCCAGCAGGACGAGATCGAAACGGTTGGGGACCTTGTCTACGCAGTCTTCGACAGTAACGCGCGCCATTGGCACTCCGATGCAAATCAAGTGATTCCGGGAAAGCGCGCCACTTAAGCGTTCGGGGCTCGGCAGTCAAGGATTGCCACCCGTCAGCAAGCGAGTAAGGCCGGAAGTATGGGAGACATCGAAACGGCCAGCCCCGGCGCGGACTTTACCGATCCGGAGCCTTTCGAAATGGATGCAGCGGGCCAGCATCTCGCTTTCTATCCGGGCGGGGAGGACAGGCGTAAGGCGTTGTTCGATCTCGTTGCGGGCGCACGGAAAAGTCTCGACGTCTGCTTTTACATATTTGCCGAGGATACGGTCAGCACGCAATTTCGCGATGCGCTCGTTGCGGCGGCAAGGCGCGGGGTCCGGGTCACCCTCATCGTTGATCGCTTCGGTGCCGATGCGACCGATGCATTTCTGCAGCCTCTGGTCGAAGCGGGCGGCGAATTCCTGTGTTTCTCGGCGAAGTGGACCCGGCGCTATCTCATCCGCAACCACCAGAAAATGGTCATCGCAGATGGCAGGAAAGCGATGTTCGGGGGCTTTAACATCGCCGACGATTACTTTGCTCCTCCGGCCGAGAACGGGTGGAACGATCTCGGCATCGTCATCGAAGGATCTGCCGTCGAAGGCCTGAACGACTGGTATTCCAAACTGCGCCAATGGACCGAACGTGAAGAACAGCACGCCCGGGAAATCGCACGCACGGTCCGCGACTGGGAATGGAAACAGGCCCGCACGACATGGCTGGTCGGCGGTCCGACGCGTGGTTTATCCAGCTGGGCGCGCTGCGTGTCGGACGATCTCGTGTCCGGCGATCGCCTGGATATGTTCATGGCCTATTTCAGCCCGCCCAGGAAGCTGCTGCGCAGGATGGGCCGGATCGCGCAGAAAGGTGCGACGCGCCTCGTGATGGCCGGCAAATCGGACAATGGCGCCACGATCGGCGCCAGCCGCTCGCTCTATGGCTATCTGCTTTCGAAACGGGCGCAGATCTGGGAATTCGCGCCGTGCAAGCTGCACACCAAGCTGATCGTGCTGGACGATTCGGTTTATCTCGGCAGCGCGAATTTCGACATGCGCAGCCTCTACATCAATCTCGAACTGGTGCTGAAGGTGGACGATGCCGCCCTCGCTGATCGCATGCGCGAATTCATCAGCTGGCATATCGAGGCGTCCGAACGCATTTCGATACCGCTTCACAAGCAGCGCGCGACGGTCTGGAACCGCATTCGCTGGAACCTCAGCTGGCTGCTGGTATCGGTGATCGACTACACCGTTACCAGGCGCCTCAACCTGGGGATCTGAGTTACTCGTATTCCTCGTAGTTCCGCACTTCCGGGCTGGAAAACTTGGTGAACTCGCTGTGGAAGAGCAGTGGAACATTGCCGGTCGAACCATGCCGCTGCTTGGCCACGATCAGGGTTGCCTTGTTGACCAGTTCCAGATGGCGCGCTTCCCATTCGGCGTATTTCATCCGCACTTCTTCCGAACTGGTTTCGTCGGGCGTGTCGGGCTTGGTCGCGTTGTGATAATATTCGGCTCGGAAGATGAACCACACCATGTCGGCGTCCTGCTCGATCGAACCCGATTCGCGCAGGTCGGCCAGCTGCGGGCGCTTGTCTTCGCGCTGTTCGACCTGGCGTGAAAGCTGGGACAGGGCGATCACCGGAACGTGCAGTTCCTTCGCCAGCGTTTTCAGTCCGCGGCTGATTTCCGAGATTTCGTTCACGCGGTTGTCGCTGGCACGGCCCGAACCCTGCAGCAGCTGCAGATAGTCGACGATCACCAGGCCGATATTGTGGCGCCGCTTCAGGCGCCGCGCCCGCGTCCGTAGCGCGCCGATGGTCAGCGCCGGGGTATCGTCGATATAGAGCGGCAGATCGGTCAGCTCCTGGCTGGCGAAGGACAGGCGCTGGAATTCCTCCCGGCTCAATTTGCCCGAACGCAGCTTTTCGCTCGAGATTTCCGCCTGTTCGGCCAGGATACGCGTGGCCAGCTGGTCGGCGCTCATTTCCAGGCTGAAGAAGGCGACGCCCGCGCCGGGCGACTTGTCGGCCTCGATCCCGGTCTTGAGATCGTCCATCAGCCGCCGCGCCGCATTGAAGGCGATGTTGGTGGCGAGCGAGGTCTTGCCCATGGCGGGGCGCCCGGCCAGGATCACGAGGTCCGAATTGTGCAGTCCGCTCGTCTTGTCGTTGATCGTGTCGAGGCCGGTGGTCTTGCCCGAAAAGCGCCCCCCCGAATTCATCGCCGCCTGGACCACTTCCAGCGCGCCGAACGCCGCCTTGCGGAAGGTCTGCGCCTCGCTGCCCGTCGTCGCGCCTTCGGCCACGCGGTAGAGATCGGCCTCGGCCATCTCGATCTTGCGCAGCGGTTCGACCTCGTCCGACGTGTCCAGCGCCCCTTCCACGAGATTGCGCCCCACGCTCACCAGTTCGCGCAGCAGCGCGAGGTCATAGATCTGGTCGGCCAGTTCGCGCGGGTGCAGCAGGCCCTGGCCGTCGGCCGTCAGCTGCGCCAGATAGGTCGTGCCCCCCAGCTGCTTCAGCGCCTCGTCGCTCTCGAAATAGGGCTTGAGCGTAACCGGCGTCGCCACCGAATTGCGGTCCAGCAGCTTGAGCACGCGTTCATAGATACGCTGGTGCACCGGCTCGTGGAAATGATCCGCCATCAGCGGCGTGGTCAGTTCCTCGATCACCTTGTTGTCGATCAGCACGGCGCCCAGAAAGGCCGCTTCCGCTTCCAGGTTGGCGGGCAGCACGGGACCTTTCGCCGATCTGGCATCGGTCGAATCGTCGGTGCGGAAGAGGAGATCGGTATCGGCCATGCGTGTCTGATGCCTGCCGCGGGGTCGTGGTGACAAGGAAATTAGGCCGCTAAATTTTCATTTCGCCCTGTGGATAGTGGGGACACTTCGCGAGCCCCTTGCCGCAACCCGCCTATCTCTGCGAAAGCAGCGTGCAGGCATGACCGATTCAGCATCTTCTCCGGGCGACCATAGCATCGCGCATATCGAGCTCGATGAAGAGACGATCATCTGGCGCAATGCCGATATCGAGCAGGAACGGCGGATCGCCATCTTCGATCTGATCGAGGAAAACCTGTTCAAGCCGGTGCGCGCGGCAGAGCGCGGCGCGGCCGGGCCCTATCGCCTGACCCTTGCGGTTCGCGATGGGCGCCTGCTTATGCGGATCGCCGATCACGACGATCAGCTGCTGGAAGAACTGTTGCTCGGTCTGGCGCGCTTCCGGCGGCCGATCCGCGAATATTTCGCCATCTGCGACAGTTATTACCAGGCCATTCGCAAAGCGACGCCGATGGAAATCGAGACGATCGACATGGCGCGCCGGGGCATTCACAATCGCGCGGCAGAGCTGCTGGTCGAGCGGCTGGAGGGCAAGATCGAAACGGATTTCGCCACTGCGCGGCGCCTCTTCACGCTCATCTGCGTACTGCATATCAAGGGCTGAGGGGTAAGTATGGCTAAGCGCGGACGCGGACGGCGCAGGGCCGGGGCGAAAAGACTGTTCCCGCGGGTGGGAAAGATCGTGCTGCTGGTGCTGGTCCTGCTTCTCGTCGCCGGTGCCTATGCTTGGCACAAGGGTCGCAGCTGGCGGCCGGACGAGGCGGTCTGGCCCGATCAGGGCGCGCTGGTAGGCGCCGCCGATGGCGCGGTCGATTTCGGCACCATTGCGGGCCTTGGCGCCAAATTCGTCTATCTGGAAGCAAGCGACGGGGCCGGGCGCAAGGATATCGCCTTCGGGCAGAACCTCGCCCGTGCACGCACCGCAGGGCTCGCGGTGGGGGCGACGCACCGTTTCGATCCCTGCGCCGTGGCCGATGGCCAGTCGGCCAATTTCGTCACCATGGTACCGCGCGACAGCGACCTCCTGCCTCCGGTCATTCTGCTGGAAACGACGGCCGACCAGTGCCCGTCGCGCGTGTCGGATGCCGCGGTGCAGAGCGAGCTGACCACGCTCGTCAACCAGATCGAGGCGCACAGCGGCAAACCCGCCATCCTCGCGCCCGTAGAAGAATTCGAAGCCGCCTATGCGCCGTCGCGCCGTTTCGACCGTCAGCTATGGCTTACCCGCAGCTGGGTCGAACCCGATTATGCAAGCAGGCCGTGGCTGATGTGGACCGCCAATCGCTGGTACAAGACCGAAGCTGCGCAGGAACCGCTGCGCTGGGTCGTTGTCCGGCCCTGAGGACTGAACGATGACCGACCAGGAACTTATCGATGCCGCGCGCCAGGCTGCGCAACACTCCTATTCGCCCTATTCGAAATTTCCCGTCGGCGCGGCGCTACGTTTTGCAGATGGCAGCATCGTCACCGGAACGAATATCGAAAACGCCAGCTACGGCCTGGCCCTGTGTGCGGAAACGGTCGCGGTGTCCAAGGCCATGGCCGATGGCGCGCGCGGCGCGCTGCAAGCGGTCGCTGTGACCGGCCCCGGTACAGAACCGATCACGCCCTGCGGTCGTTGCCGCCAGGTGCTGAACGAACTTGCACAGCTTGGCGGGACCGATCCGGAAATTCTCTGTGTTGGTCCGGACGAAGTGCGCAGGCTGCGCCTGTCGGATCTGCTGCCGCACGCATTCGGCCCTGCGAGCCTCGCATGATCGCGCGCCGCACCGCGCTTGGCCTGCTGGGTGGGCTGGCGGGGGCGGCGCTCATGCCGGGTTCCTTGTCTGCGAAAGCTGGCCGAAAACCGCCGCGCCTGCGGGCAGGCGATACGGTCGGGCTGGTCGCTCCTGCCAGTGCTTTGACCCTGCCGGACGAACTGGACCGTGCCATCCACTGGATCACCGGCATGGGGCTGGTGCCGAAGCTGGGGCAGCATGTCGGCGAACAATATGGCTACCTTGCCGGGACCGATGCCGCACGGGCAAGCGATCTCGATGCAATGTTCGCCGATCCGGATGTCCGCGCCATCTTCGCTATACGCGGGGGCTGGGGCGGGGCGCGCATCCTGCCCATGCTCGACTGGAACGGGATTCGTGACAATCCCAAGCTGCTGATCGGCTACAGCGATACGACTGCGCTGCATCTTGCCATCGCTGCCCGGGCCGGCTTTGCGACCCTGCACGCACCCAATGGGGCGAGCAGCTGGCAGAAGGAAAGCTGGGACAGCCTGTGGCAGATCGCATTTGCCGCGGGCACGCCGGTCCTCGGCGGGGCGGATGTGGAAGATGCCGTCGGTCGCCCGGCGCGCACGCTGACCGGCGGCACGGCCCGCGGGCGCCTCCTCGGGGGAAATCTCACCATATTGTCGACCCTGATGGGCACGGGCTGGTTGCCCGACTTTGACGGTGCAATCCTCTTCGTGGAAGACATCAACGAAGACCCCTATCGCGTCGATCGCATGTTCCAGCAGTTGAAGCTTGGCGGAATCCTGGACCGTGTGGGTGGGGTGATCTTCGGCCAGTGCACCCGCTGCGGTTCCCCGGCACCGGGCAGCGATACCTTCACGCTCGACGACGTCGTCGACCAATACCTTGGTGCGCTTGGCAAACCGGCAATTGCCGGCTTCGACACCGGCCACGTCGGTAACCAGTTGAGCCTGCCGGTCGGCGTCGACGTGGAATTCGATGCTACGGCGCGAACCCTGCGGATGCTCCATCCCGCCGTGGCCTGATTACGGTATCCCCGTTAACCGCTCCTTGAGCGATGCAGGATATTCCCGCTGTATCAGGAGACCCCCCAATTATGAAATTCGTTGCCCTCAATTCGCGCGGCGGGAACTATCTCGTCGTCGCCTCGAATATCGCGTGGCTGCGCGCGGCCGAGAACGGCCAGACCACCGTCGGGATCGTCGGTGGCCAGCCGCTTCTCGTTACCGGCTCGATCGAAGAGGTCGCCCAGAAAATCCTCGAAGGCTGAGCATTTCGCTCAGCCCTCGCGGGTTTCCAGCCATTCGAGCAGGCTGGCCAGGCAGTCGCGCGCCAGCATCTTGCAGCGTTCGGGGCTCCAGCCCTGTTCCGGTTCGGGACTGGCCGGATTGTCCTTGTACGGCATTTCCAGCGTCATCGACGTGGCGCCGAAACGTTCGGCCACCTGATTGGTGCTCATCGCCAGATTGGCCTTGCCGGGGGCCGATTTGGTATAGCCCTGTTCGGTCTGGAAATCCGGTGTGCGGCGGTCGAGGATCGCCTCATAGCGGTAATATCCATCGCCCTGCTGGTCGGTCCAGCTCGGGATGCCTTCGAAACCGGCCAGGAAGCTGACCGGAATCGCCTCGTCGCCGTGGACATCCATGGCAAAATCGACGCCCGTTTCATCCATCCGGTTGCGAATGGCGAGCACTTCCGGCGATTTTTCCGCGCTGGGCTCGGCCCATTCGCGGTTTAGGTTCGAACCGGCGGCATTGACGCGCAGATTGCCGCGCTTCGAACCATCGGGGTTGCAGTTGGGCACCAGATGCAGGCGGCACTTCTCGCGCAGCAGACGGCCCACGCTGTCGGCGGGGTCGGTCAGCACCTCCAGTGCACCTTCCATCCACCATTCCGCCTGCGTTTCGCCGGGATGCTGGCGGGCATAGAGCCAAACCTTGAACTCGCCTTCGCCCATCTCGAGACAATCGATCGGTTGCCCGTCGAGCGTGGTGCCGAGGTGAACGTAGTCGACGCCTTCCGAAGCGGCCGCTTCCGAAATCAGATCGTGATGGCGTTCCATCGAATAGGGCGCGAAATAGGCAAACCACGCCACGTCGCTTGCCGGCAGATAGCGGATCGTCAGCGTACCGCCGTCCACATTCTTGTCGTAACTGGACGCTGCGCGCCCCCAGTAATCGCGATCTTCGGACACGCAGGCATCGTAACCGGGCCAGCCGCCGGGATAGGCGCTTTCTTCCAGCCCGGTGATGTTCAGTTCCAGTTCGCGGCCTGCCGCGCCCGAAACGCGGAAGTGGAACCACTGTTTGAAATCGCTGTTCGTGTCTTTCGGGATCGCCAGCCTGGCGCTGGCGCCGTTTACCGACAGCACTTCGATATTGCCGCTGTCGAACGCGGAATCGATCCGGATATCACTCACTCGGAAACCTCTACTTCTATTGTTTCGCCATTGTTGCCGGGGAAGTCCCGGAACAGCGCGGAGGCGACCGTCTGGGCGTTCGCGGGTCCGCGTGCAAGGGGCGAATCTTCAGGCGCCTGGAAATCGGCGCGGCCTTCCCAGATGCTCTCGCCGGTTGCCTTGTCGCGGATGGTTACGGCCATTTCCGTACCCAGCCGATCCTTCTGTCCGCCGCCCAGATTGATGCCGATCCCAAGTCCCAGGCCCGACCCGTAGCTGCCCGTGGAACCGCCCACGCCGACATTGACCGGACTGCGGCGTCCACCGCTGCCCAGCATGTAGCGTTCCACCGAAACCTGCGCGACCTGACCTGCGCGCTCGCGCGCACTTTCGGTATAGCCGAGACGGCGCAGCTCGTCGGCAACGGCCGCCTTGTAGGGTGACAGCGTCAGGCTATCGCCCTCCAGCCCGGCGGCGCTCTCTACGAAGATGCTCCCGCGGCCCAGCTCGGCCGTGCGATCGGCGGCAACGAACCGGGTTACCTCGACGGGACCCGTGGGCGTGGTGGTGCAGGCGCCGAGCGTCAGTGCAGCGGCAAGGCCAAGAGCAATGGGTAGAGGTTTCATGTGGCGATCCTTCTCACGTCTGTCTGAGATTTCTGTCTTTCCCTGCAACGCATGGCCAGGCAAATCTGCACCGCCAACCGTCGAGGCTTGCGTGAAGCGTTGCCGCGTCCTGATCTTGTGCTAACTCCGCGCGCCATGAACGACGTTCGAAAAGTGCCCGTCCTGGTGACCGGCGGGGCCGGGTATATCGGCAGTCACGCGGTCCTTGCCTTGCGCGATGCTGGTTGGCCGGTGGCGGTGATCGACAATCTGTCGACCGGCTTTGCCTTTGCCGTGCCTGACGATGTGCCACTTTACGAAGGCGACATTGCCGATGCGTCCCTGTTGACGCGCATTTTCGCAGAACAGGGCATCGCGGCCATCATGCATTTTGCAGGGTCCGTCGTGGTCCCGGAATCGGTCGAAAATCCGCTGAAATATTACGACAACAACACCGTCAAAAGCCGCGCGCTGATCGAAGCGGCGGTTGCTGGCGGCATCCGGCATTTCATCTTCAGTTCCACTGCTGCGACCTACGGCACGCCCGAAGTCTCGCCGGTTTCGGAAGACAGCCCCAAACAGCCGATCAACCCATACGGCTGGTCCAAGCTGATGACCGAACAGATGCTCGCAGATGCCAGCGCGGCGCATCGTTTCAACTATTGCGCGCTGCGGTATTTCAATGTCGCGGGCGCCGATCCTCAGGGGCGCACCGGCCAGTCGACGGCTGGGGCAACACATCTGATCAAGGTCGCCTGCGAAGCGGCAACGGGCAAGCGGGACAGCGTGTCCGTCTTCGGCACCGATTACGAAACGCGCGATGGCACTGGCGTGCGCGACTACATCCACGTCAGCGACCTGGCCGCCGCTCATCTGCTCTCGCTCGAAGCTCTCATCAGCGAGCCCGACCGTTCGCTGACCATGAATTGCGGTTATGGGCGCGGTTTTTCGGTGTTCGAAGTGCTCGATGCCGTTGTTCGGGTGACCAATCATACGTTTGATCGACATCTGGTGCCGCGTCGCGCGGGGGACCCGGGCGAACTGGTTTCGGACCCTTCGCGCATCCGCTCGGTCCTGCCGTGGCAGCCGCAATACGCCGATCTCGACGATATCATCACGCATGCGCTGCAATGGGAACGCAAGCTCTCCGACCTGCGCGGAAAGTGATGGATTCCCGCTTGGCCGCGCCAACACGTCGGTTCGTCGTTCTCCATTGCCGCAGGACTCCAGCCTCGTCTAAAGGGCGCCCTTGCCCATGACACTGCCCAATCTCCCGGACGGAACGCTCGAAGGTGATACCCACCTTTATGCCGTACGCGTCTATTACGAAGACACGGACCTGTCCGGGATCACCTACCACGCCAATTACCTGCGCTGGTTCGAACGGGCCCGCAGCGATCTGCTGCGCCGCCTCGACATCGATCAGCGCGCCGCGATCGAGGCGGGGGAGGGGGCGTATGCCGTTTCGGCGATAAATCTCAAATATTTGCGCCCCGCCAGGCTCGATGACGATGTACTCATCGAAACGCGCTGTACCGAGCTGAAGGCGGCCTCCTGCCGCATGCACCAGCTTGCGTTCAGGTTGGCGGGTAAACAGCGCGAACTTCTGGCCGAGGCACATTTGCGCGTCGGCTTCGTTTCACCCGAAGGCCGGCCCAAACGCCAGCCTGAGGAATGGCGCGCGGCTTTCGCGCAATTTGCCGAGCAAGGGGAACAATGAGCTCGCTTACACTATTGGCCGCCGCGGCACCGACCCGGCTCGACCCGATCCGTCTCTTTCTCGATGCCGACATCGTCGTCCAGCTGGTCATGACCGGCCTGCTGCTCGCCAGCATATGGGTATGGATGATCATAGTCAGCTTCAGCCTGCGCGTCGCCAAGCTGCGCACCAAAACCATCGAATACGAGAGCGAGTTCTGGCAGGCGGACAGCTTCGACAGCTTCGCGTCCGAACGCGGAAAGAAGGATCTCCCGGTTGCCCGCGTGGCCCAGGCCGCCGTGTCCGAATATCGCCGCTCTACCAAGACGGCGGTGCGCGATCCCGAAGCGCTCCGGGGTCGTATCACGACCGCCATGGACAGCCAGATCGCCCATGAAACCGACGAGATCGCCGAGCGGTTGAATTTCCTCGCGACCGTGGGTTCGGTTGCGCCGTTCGTGGGCCTCTTCGGTACGGTCTGGGGCATCATGAACAGCTTCTTCCAGATCGGCGCGCAGGAAAGCAGCTCGCTGGCCGTCGTCGCTCCCGGTATCTCGGAAGCCCTGTTCGCGACCGCAATCGGCCTGTTCGCCGCAATACCGGCTGTCATCGCCTACAACCGCTTCAGCCACCGCGTTGATCGTTACGAAGCGCGTCTGCAGCGCTTCGCAGACAAACTCAACGCAACATTCAGCCGCCAGCTGGAGGCGCGCTGATGGCGATGGGGCTAGCCTCATCTCGCGGTGCGAGACGCGGGCGCGGCGGTCGCCGTCGCCCCATGAGCGAGATCAACGTCACCCCGTTCGTCGATGTCATGCTGGTTCTACTGATCATTTTCATGGTCACTGCCCCGCTATTGACGGCCGGGGTGCCGATCGACCTGCCCGACAGCCGCGCCGCCCAGCTTTCCAATGAGCAGCAGCAGGTGACCATCAGCATCGACGAGGCCGGCTATGTCTATATCGACGACGCACCGGTCGAACTCGGCGGTTTGCCGCAGGCGCTCGAAAGTCTGCCTCGTGCGGGCGGGGAAGGCCCCGACATTACCCTGCGTGCCGATCGTGCGCTGGATTACGGGCGGGTGATGGCAGTGATGGGGGAATTGAACCGTGCGGGTCTCAATCGGATTTCGCTGATCACAAACAGCGCAACCCCCGCATCGGTCAACAACCGTTCATCTGGCGCGGAATAGCCGCATGCCGATGGAGAGAGTGGGCATCAGAGCAGAGGAGCGGACCGGGCTGATCGTCGCGGTCGTGCTGCATGTCGCGCTTCTCGCCATTCTTATCGTGCAAGGCCTGTTTCCGGCACCAGCTATCGATCCACCGCAGCGAATGACCGTAAGTCTGGCGGAAGAAGTCGGCATGGAAGCAACGGCGCCCGACCCGGTAACGGAAAGTCGCGCCTCGACGGCGCCGACCATGGACGTCAATCCGGCTCCGGCACCGGAGCAGCAACAACCTGCGCCGCCTCGGGTGGAACGTCCGGTTCCGGCGCCGCAGCCGCAGCGCGAAACGCGGGCGCCATCGCCGCAACCTCGTACGGAAGCGCCAAGGGCGCGTCGGCCGGAACCGCAACGGACGCAGCCCCAGGCACAACCGCCGCGCGCGCAGCCGCAACCGCAGCCTCAACGCCAGACCAGCCAGCGCAGTGGCGGCTCGCGTCTGGGCGACAATTTCCTTGAAGGCGCCGGGGACAGCAGCCGCACAAACGAAACGCGAGCCCCCGCATCGCAAATCGGCGCCAGCACGAAGGCTTCGCTGTTCCAGGCTGTCGCCCGGCAGCTTCGGCCACACTGGCAGCCGCCGAGCGGTCCCGATGTCGAAAAGATTGTCACCAAGGTACGCTTCAGCCTCAATCCGGACGGTTCGCTGGCCGGTGCCCCGAGCGTCGCCGGGCAACGGGGTGTCACCGACATCAACCGCGCTCAGGCCGGCCGCCATGGAGAGCAAGCTGTAAGAGCCGTTCAATTGGCTGCACCCTTCGATCTGCCTCAAGAGTATTATGAGGCATGGAAAGTCATCACCGTGGATTTCGACTGGAGATTGGCCCAGTGAAGTATGTTCTCTTTGCCGCCGCGGCGCTTCTCGCCGCCCCCCTTTCCGCCCAGGATCAAGCGGTTCAGAACCAGGATCTTGGGCAACCGCTTCCCGAAGGAGGAGTGGTCGAAACCATCGATGAGGGAGAAGGCCTTTCGGGATCGGTCAGTTTCGAGGGTAATCTCGACGATCTTGGCATAGCCATTCCGGGCTTCGCGACCGATCGCGATGTATCGACGCCTGCCAATTCGTCCGGAACGGCAGCTCTCGGCAAGGAACTGGCCCGGGTGATCACGGCCGACTTGCGTAACAACGGGCTATTCAAGCCAACAGGTCCTGATTCCCTTCCGCAACCCACGTTCAACGAAATCACTTCGCCGAATTTTCCGACTTGGTCGAACCGCGGGGCAGAAATGCTCGTTCACGGCTATGTGCGCGGACGCACCGACGGCAAGCTTACGGTCGGCTGTTATCTCTACGACATGGCGCTGCGGAGCGAACTCGTTCGTGAAGGCTGGGTGGTTCCCCCAGCAGATTGGCGGCGCGCGGCGCACAAGTGTTCCGACCTTATCTATTCACGTCTGACCGGCGAAAGCCCGTTCTTCGACAGCCGGATTGCTTACATCGCGGAGACCGGACCGAAGGATAATCGCAGCAAACGCCTGGCGATCATGGATAGCGACGGCGCCAACCACAGGTTCATTACGACCGGTCGTTCGACGGCGCTGACGCCGCGCTATTCGCCAGACTACAAGAAGCTGTCCTACCTCAGCTATGTCGACGGCAATCCGCGCATCTACGTCTATGACATCGGAACCGGTCGTCAGACGTTGATCACGCAGAGCGACAACCCGACGTTCGCCCCGCGCTGGAGCCCTGATGGAAACTGGTTGCTCTATTCAATGGCAGTGGGCGGCAATACCGACATTTATCGCGTTTCCGCTCGTGGGGGCGAGAGCATTCGCCTGACCGACACGCCGGGCATCGATATCGGCGGCTCCTATTCGCCCGATGGTCGCCAGATCGTTTTCGAAAGCGATCGGTCCGGCGCACAGCAATGCTATGTCATGAATGCCGACGGGACGAACCAACGCCGGATCAGCTTCGGCGGTTCGCGCTGCGCGACCCCGGAGTGGAGCCCGCGCGGCGACCAGATTGCTTTCACCAACTCAAGCACGTTCAACATTTCGGTCATGACACCATCCGGCGGCAATGTTCGGGTGTTGACCAATGGCTGGCAGGATGAAGCCCCGACCTGGGCGCCGAACGGCCGCATCATCCAGTTCTTCCGTACCGAACGCAACAGCGGCAAGGCAGCGCTGTATCAAGTCGATCTTACGGGTGAAAACCTACGCCAGCTCCCGACGCCCGTCGATGCATCCGATCCGGCTTGGGGACCGATTCTGCCATAACTGCATTGAGTTATGACAGGGAATGGATCCTTGGCGGATAACGATCAACCAAGCTGTTTAAAAGGGGACAGCCTATGAATACTCGTGTTGCCACCGGCCTGATGCTTGCATCGACCATCGCGCTTGCCGCTTGCCAGAAGAAAGCACCGGAAGAACTTCCGCCGCCGCCGACAGAAACTGCGCCGGCTCCGGCACCGGCACCCTCTGGTCCGGGTGTTGGTTCGCAGCAGCATTTCATCGATGCAGTGGGACAGCAGAACACGGTCGTCTACTTCGATACCGATCAATATAATATCGATGCCGAAGACCAGGCCAAACTGCAGCGTCAGGCGCAGTATTTCAGCCAGTATTCGCAGGTGAACTTCACCATCGAAGGACATGCCGACGAACGTGGCACGCGTGAGTACAACCTCGCGCTGGGTGAACGCCGCGCAAATGCCGCAAAGAACTATCTCGTTTCGGTCGGCGTCCCGGCCAACCGCATCCGCACGATCAGCTATGGCAAGGAACGTCCGGTTGCCCTGGGGTCGAACCAGGCTGCCTGGGCACAGAACCGCCGCGCAGCGACGGTCACGATCAACTGACTAAGACGAAAGGGCTCCCGAGTTGGGAGCCCTTTTACATCCGGTTGAATTGTAATGCCGGGTTACTGACCGGCGTAAAGTTCGATTAGCGGCGCTTTGCCGGCAATGTGCGCCGGATTTTCGATGGAGAATGCGCCGAAACCTGCACTTAGTGCGAACAATGCCATCGATATCGACGCCGCCAGTGCGGAAATCGTCAGCTGTCTGCTCATTGTATCATCCGTTCGATGCGTTGCTGCCAATCATATAATTTGTCTTGGTTGCATTGCAACATTTCATAATGAAACTGAATTAACCGATCTTGTACCTTTTGCCAGCGCCCTTAGATTGACCGCGATGCCCAATCGACAAACGACATATATTCGCCGTGGCTAAACCGCGTAGGTCCAACGATTGGGGATTTCCGCGCTGGCGCGGATATGGCTCCGCCCGCGAAGCTACCACCGTGCGGCTGTGCGATCGGCATGGCTGTGAAGAGCCTGGCACTTGTCCCGCCCCGAAGGCGCCGAACAGCCCAGAACGATGGATGTTTTGCCAGAAGCATGCCGCCGAATACAATCAGAAGTGGGACTATTTCGAAGGACTCGACAAAGCCGAGAAGGAAGCACGCGCGCAGACCGAGCGCAGTGAGAACGCAGGTTATGCCGAAGCCCAACATTATGGCTGGAGCGGCAGCGGCGACGGATCGCGCAGCGCGGACGAAATGCGCGCGCTCGAAGTTCTCGAACTCGAAGCCGATGTCGAGTTCGGTGCAATCAAGAAAGCGTGGCGCGAAAAAGCCAAAACGGTGCATCCCGACGTGAAGCCCGGCGACAAGCAGGCCGCGGCAGAGTTCCAGAAGCTGCAGTTGGCTTACGAAGTGCTGAAATCGGCGGAAGAGCGCCGCGAATGGCGGGGTTAATACGTTGGCGCTCGGCGCCAAGCTGAGTTAGTGCCTAGTGTTACTTAGGTATCTTTGGGGTTCGGTTCCTGGCGTCTTCTTTCAGGGCAGGTCAGTCAGGCGCGTGAGAATCGCTTTGGCCATCTTCTCGCCCAACTGCGGTCCCTGCTCGGGGTAGAGATAGGGTTCGATCATTTCCGCTTCCATGACCGCAAGTTCGCCCGAAGCGAGCCGGACCATATCGATGCGACAGTAGAGTGGGCGGTCGAAGGGTAGCGCAGCTACCACTGCCTCTGCTGTCGCGAGATCCTGTTCGCTCGGCACATAATCGCATTCGATGCCGCCGTAGAGCGACTGGATCCGGTAGTCCCCTTCTCCTGCGCGCTTCAGCACACTGTGACTGAAACACCCTTCGATGAAGACAAAGGTATATTCGCCTTCCTGCACAATGCTCGGGAGGAAGGGCTGTACCATGCAGGCATGCCTCATTGCCCAATCTTCTCGGGGCAGTTCAGTTCGGCTGAAGCTATGCTGGCCGAGAGCCCCAGCACCAATCTGTCGCTTCACGACGATGCGATCGGTGTCGAATTCATCCATCGCGCGGATGATGCCGGCACGATCGACATCGTCGAGCCAGAGTGTCGGGACCGTCGTGGCGCCTCCATCCGCTAGCTCTTCCAGATACCGCTTGTTCGCGTTCCAGCGAACGATCTCGGGGGAGTTGCATATTAGGACGCCGCGATCCGCAAGAGCATCCAGTTTGGCAAGAAAATCCTGAGCGTGATCCTGATAGTCCCATGCCGTTCCGAGCAGCACCAGGGCAATGTCGTCGAAATCTTCGAGCGGGGCCCGCCAGTCGATCTCGACCAGCGTGAGCCCCACGGTCTCGAAGGCCGGCCGCAGGGCGCCGACTTCGAGATCATGTTCGAATGCATCTCCGCGACGGGGGCCGCCATTGGGAAGCGTTTCCGCGCAGGCGAGAAAGCCGATGCGTGTCAGACTGCCTCCAGCGCCTGTTCGAAGTCGGCGATCAGATCGTCCGGATCCTCGATCCCGATACTGATCCGTACCAGATTATCGGAAATTCCGAGTTCCGCGCGGCGTCCTTCCGCGACAGAAAGGTGAGTCATCGAAGCCGGGTGACTTGCCAGAGTTTCTGTTCCGCCAAGGCTGACGGCGAGCTTGGCGATTTTCAGGCTGTCGAGAAAGCGGAAGCACTCGGCCTCTCCGCCTTTTAGCAGTAGTGAAAAAGTGCTGCCGGCGCCCTTGCAATGGCGATCATAGATATCCTGCTGGCGGGCATCCTTTATCATGCCAAGATAGCCTAGGCCTTCGACCTTGGGGTGCTTGGCAAGGTAATCGCAAACCCGCGCTGCATTGTCTCCGGCCCGCTGCATGCGAAGTTCGACCGTCTCGAGCGAGCGCAGAAGCATCCATGCGGTGTTGGGATCGCAGATGCCGCCCATCGTGTTGCGAAGCATGCGGACCGGGTCCATCCATTTCTTCGCTCCGGCGATGCTGCCCGCGACGAGGTCGGAATGGCCGCCGACATATTTGGTCAGCGAATAGACCACGATGTCCGCGCCCTGGTCGAGCGGACGCTGCCAAAGCGGACCAAGGAAGGTGTTATCGATGGCAATCGGACATTCGAGCCCAGCCTCGTCGACGGCCGCACGGACGGCTTCGACATCGACAAGAGCATTTGTCGGATTGCCAGGACTTTCGAGATACACCATGCAGACGTTGCCGCCCTGCGATTTAGCTTGCGCCTTCGCTTTGCTGAGCACTGCGTCGATGTCTTCGCGCGTGGCACCGGCAGGGAAATCGACATAGGTGATGCCGAAGCGTGCAAGCACCTTGGCAACGAAGCCTTCAGACGCTGCATAGAGCGGACCGGAATGCACGATGACATCATTCTGATTGGCATAGGCCAGCATCAGGACACAGATCGCCGTCATGCCGCTCGAGAAACTCAGCGCGTCTTCGGCGCCGTCCCAAACGGAAAGGCGATCCTCGAGAATTTCCTGGTTGGGTGCGTTGAAGCGCGAATATACCAAACCGTCCGAACCGCCTGGGCGCTTGCCGGTGATGCCTTCGAAATGGCGCTTCCCATCGGCAGCGCTTGGGAACGCGAAGGTGGACGTCAGGAAGATCGGCGGTTTGAGGCTACCTTCCGACAGCACCGGGTCAAAGCCGTGACCCATCATCAGTGTGCTGGGCTTGAGTTCGCGGCCACCGATCTTGGTCACTTCCGGCTTGGGCGCCATGCGGGGCGAGGTGGGGTCGATATCGTGATCGCTCATTGTGGGAGCATCCTTCCTAAAACACGCTCCCAGGAAGGCGGGAGCTGATCGAATGGATAGCGGCACCCGCTCCTAACCTCCGCAGGAACGCTTCTCCGCCAACCGTCGCTTGTAGCGATCCCACTAGTTTGCTTCGTGAGCGCGTTCAACTAGGCCCGCGCATGGCGAGCAGGATCGGGATTGCATCTGCAACAGTCTAGTGTGTCCAGTCGAGCTGGACGCTGTCGATATGCCAGCGCAGTTGGGCGGCACTGGCGCCGGGGACGTCGTTGACGCGGCGAAGGACGACGGGTCCTTCATATCGAACGGGACGACCATCCTTGTCGGTTGCCGTTATTGTCGCTTCACTGGTGTAATAGGATGATCCGGCCGCGCCTTCCATGGAGCCATCTGGGACTGCGACCGTGATCTTGCCGAGATCGGCGAATAAGGCGCGCCATTGAGCCTTGCTCCACCTTTGCTGATCACCCTCATCAAGCATTTCCCACGCTTGATCAAACTCGCGCAGCTCAATGGCGCGGGCAAAGGACAGCAGAACGTTGCGGGCGCCTGCTTCACCGCGTTCCGCTTTGGGAGTCAGGGGGGCGGGGGAGAGATCGGGCGAACCATCGTTCTCTCCACCTGTCATCTGCCCAGTAGCCTGGGTCGGAGCAGGAAGGGCGACCTCCACGGAAGATCCACTTGCCAGGGTGGTCGCCGGGCTGTCTTGATCTGTTTCGGACTGGTTGCATGCCGTTAGCGCGAGACTGCAGGCCATGGCGAGAATGGAGGCTTGTTTCATGCAAAGAAAAACCGGGGAGACGGCATTCGCGTTCCCCGGTTCGTCGCTTTTGATTGCGTTGTCGGCTGACTATTTGGGCGCCAGTACCATTACCATCTGGCGGCCTTCGAGCCGCGGGAAGGCTTCGACTTTGGCGATTTCTTCCACATCGTCACGAACGCGGTTGAGCAGGTCCATGCCGAGTTGCTGATGGGCCATTTCACGACCGCGGAAACGCAGAGTGCATTTTACCTTGTCACCGTTCTCGAGGAACTTGACGACGTTGCGCATTTTCACATCGTAATCGTGATCATCGATGTTCGGGCGCATCTTAATCTCTTTGATTTCCTGCGTCTTTTGCGTCTTTCGCGCGAGGTTCGCCTTTTTCTGCGCCTCGTAGCGATATTTGCCGACGTCGAGGAATTTGCACACCGGCGGGTCCGCGTTGGGGGACACTTCGACGAGGTTAAGGCCGAGTTCGTTGGCCTGCTCGACAGCTTCGCGGGTGAACATAACGCCGAGGTTCTCACCTTCGTGATCGATCACGCGGACCTTCGGCACATTGATCATGTTATCGTAGCGAGGGCCGCTTTTGACGGGCATCTGCATGCTACGGCGGGGTGGACGGGCTATGGGGCAATCTCCTTTGGTGGCCGTACTAGAAAGGGCGCATGTAGGCATTGTTCCGAGGATTCGGAAGTGTGTTATGCGAATGGGGCGCAGTTTATCGCTGCGGCGTTGCGCTTAAGCAGCGCGATTCCACAAATTGAACCGGGCCAACTGGCCTTTTGCGGGTACCACGGCATCGATCCGCTCGGCCGGTTGAAGCGCCGCAAGGATGGCTGGATCGGCCGCATTCATTCCACCCGTATAAGCGCCGAAGGCCGGCAATATCATCCGACCGGATGGCTTCCCGTCCGCCCCGTCGTTCGCGCTTACGACAGCGCATGGCCGACGGATGTTGCGATGGCGGATTTTGAGTTGCAGACGCGGATGGTAATGGCCCGACAACTCAGGTCGGGTTTCACCCTTGTGCGCTCGGTGGCGCAAGACAACGCCTCCCAATTCGAGTTCTTCCACCAGAACACCGCCACATCGCGCATCCATGTGCGGATCGTGATTGCCAGTGATCCACACCCAGTCCACGGCCTTCGTCAAAGCTTCGAGCATCCCGCAGGCATGAGGCTCGAGCCGCGTAGATCCGTCGGAATCATGAAAATTGTCCCCAAGCGTAATAACGCGGCGCGCGCCTGTTTCGCGAATGGCGAGTGCAACACGTTCCAGTGTCTCTCTGCTATCGTAAGGCGGGATCATCTGCCCATGGCCTGCAAAGAAGCTCCCTTTCTCGAGGTGCAGGTCGGCGACTAGTAGCGCGCGTTCACGCGGCCAATACAGCGTGCGGCCCTCTGTCAGGAGCCATTCCTCACCGGCGAACGAAAGGGGAACCATAGCGCGCTATTGCCGTAGCCAAAGTGCGATGGCAAGGCCTTTGGCATGACCGACTGGACACAGCAAACCGACACCGCCCGCAAATGGTTCGAAAACCTGCGCGATCGCATATGCGCCGAGTTCGAAGCGATCGAGCGCGAGGCAGGGTCGGAGGCAAGTTTCCGATACGACAGCTGGAGCCGTGAGGAAGAAGGCAATTCAGATCCCGGCGGCGGTACGCGCGGTTTGATGAAAGGCAAGGTCTTCGAAAAGGTCGGCGTGAACGTATCGACTGTTCGCGGAAATTTCGCGCCCGAGTTTGCAGGTACGATCAATGGCGCCAGCGCCCAAAACCCCGGCTTCACTGCGACGGGTATCAGTCTGGTAGCTCATATGGCCAATCCACATGTTCCCGCGGTACATATGAACACGCGGTTCCTGACCACAGGGAAGGCATGGTTCGGGGGCGGGGCCGACTTGAATCCCCCGATCCCGTATGAAGAGGATACGGAACAATTTCACGCGCGTTTTCGTGCCGCCTGCTCAGCACATAACCCGACCTATTACGAACGCTTCAGAAAATGGGCCGACGATTATTTCTACATTCCGCATCGTGGTGTGCATCGCGGGGTTGGCGGCATCTTCTACGATCACTTGGAATGCGAAGACGAGGCTGCATTCGAACGCAATCTCGCTTACACGAAGGACGTGGGAGAGGCCTTTCTCGATGTTTTTCCCTCGCTTGTCCGCCGCCGAATGGAAACCGAATTCACACCTGAAGACAAGCAGACTCAGCTGGAATGGCGCGGCCGTTACGCCGAATTCAATCTGGTCTACGACCGCGGGACTTTGTTCGGACTGAAGACCGGGGGCAATATCGACGCCATTCTGATGAGCCTGCCGCCCGAAGCGGTGTGGAGCTGATCAGCTAAGCCAAAAGCGCAGGACGTAAGCGACCGCGCCGAGGACGCTTACGCTCGCCAGCCAGATCGCTGCCATCCAGGCGAGGCGCTTCCAGAGAGGAGCCTGCGTCAATGGTAGCCTTCGTCTCCGACCTTGCCACGAAACACCCAATAGGCCCAGGCGGTATAGGCGATAATCAGCGGCATGGTAATGCTGACGCCAATCAGCATGAATATCTGGCTGCGTTCGGGCGCGGCAACATCCCATATGGTAAGCCCCGGTGGGACCACGTACGGCCACATGGTAACGCCCAGTCCTGCCATGCCGAAAAAGAACAGCGCAAGGCTGAGCCAAAATGGCTTTGAATGACGCTCCACCGACAGCGAGCGAAGCAGTGCGAGCGCTATAAGTCCTGTCAGGATCGGCACGGGAGCAGCGAAATAGATTTCGGGTGCGGTCAGCCAGCGGTCTGCATATTCGGGGCGCAGACCGAGATTGTAGATGCTTACACCGCCCATGAGCACGAGAGTGGCCCATGCTGCGCGCTTCGCCAGCGTGCGGGCGTGCGCCTGCGCATCGCCATCGAGTTTCCATACCAGCCAGCAAGCACCGAGCAGCGCATAGCCGGCTACCGTGCCAATCCCGGTAAGGAGCGTGTATGGGGTGAACCAGTCGAACCAGCTGCCCGCGTAGGCCCGGTCGACGACGTCAATGCCTTGCAGCAGCGCGCCTAGGGTCATCCCCTGGGCCATCGCAGCCACCAGGCTGCCGCCGGTAAAAGCGAAGTCCCAGAGGCGTCGATGCGAAGGATCGCGCCACCGGAACTCGAAAGCCACCCCTCGAAAGACCAACCCCAGTAGCATCGCAATGATGAGTGGGTAGGTTGCGGGAAGAATTACGGCGTAGGCGAGGGGGAAGGCCGCGAACAGGCCGCCGCCGCCCAGCACAAGCCACGTCTCGTTCCCGTCCCACACCGGTGCGATCGAATTCATCGCACGGTCTCGCTCGCGTCCGACTTCGAAGCTTGGAAACAGGATGCCGATCCCAAGATCGAAGCCGTCCATGACCACATAGGCGAAAACCGCGAAGGCGATGATAAAGGCCCAGACGACGGTAAGATCGACGTTAACGGCCATCATCTGCCTCTTCATGGTTCGAAGGAAGGGTGTCGGGATTATGACCCGGATTCTGCGTCGGTCCGGGTGTGATACCGGCGGTCCGCACGGGCCCCTTCTCGGTTCGCTTCACGCCCTTTTCCCCGGCATGAGGTGGTGCCTTCATTAGTCGCAGGATATACCAGACGCCCACCCCGAAAACCGTGAAGTAGACAATAACGAAAGCGAGCAAAGATGCACCGACTGCCGGGGCATCAAGAGGGCTGGCCGCATCGGCTGTTCGCAAAAGACCGTAAATCACCCACGGCTGCCGGCCGACTTCGGTGGTGACCCAGCCGGCGATGACAGCGATAAAACCGCTCGGCCCCATGAGCAGGGCGGCACGGTGCAACCATTTCCAGTCGTATAGTTTGCCCCGCATTCTGGCGAAAAGGCTCCATAGGCCTACGCCAAGCATGGCGAATCCCAAGCCGACCATGATGCGGAAGGTCCAGAAAACCACAGCCACTGGCGGCTGTTCGTCGCGCGGCACGGTGTCCAGCCCATCCAGCGGCGCGTCCGGATCATGCTTGAGGATGAGCGAGGAGAGTTTGGGGATGCCGATGGCATATCTGAGTTCTTGCGCATCCTGATCCGGAATGCCGAAGAGATACAGCGGGGCACCGTCCGGATGGCTTTCGAAATGCCCTTCCATCGCCATCACCTTTGGTGGCTGATGCTCCAGAGTGTTGAGGCCGTGCATGTCGCCCGCAAATATCTGGATCGGCACCACCAATGCTGCCATCCACATGGCCATCGAAAACATCTTGCGTGCGTGCGCATTCGTCCGATCTTTCAGCAGGTGCCATGCGCCGACACCACCAACAACGAACGCGGTGGTAAGGTAGGCAGCCAGCACCGTATGGACCAGGCGATAGGGAAAGCTCGGGCTGAATACGATATCCCACCAGCTCTCGCCGGGCAGGAACTGCCCATTGGCGCCTATCTCGAACCCGACCGGGGTCTGCATCCAGCTATTGACCGAGAGGATCCAGAATGCAGAAACGAAGGTGCCGAACGCGACCATGAATGTGGCCGCGAAGTGCAGGCCTTTCCCAACCCTGTTCATACCGAACAGCATGACTCCGAGAAAACCCGCTTCGAGGAAGAATGCCGTAAGCACCTCGTAAGCCATCAATGGCCCGATTACCGGGCCGGCCTTGTCTGAAAACACGGCCCAGTTCGTCCCGAACTGATAACTCATCACGATGCCGGACACGACGCCCATCGCGAAAGTGATTGCGAAGATCTTGAGCCAGTATTTGAACAGGTCGAGATAGAGTTGCTTGCCGGTTTTCAGCCACAAGCCCTCGAGCACCATGAGGTAACTCGCCAGCCCGATCGACAAGGCCGGAAATATGAAATGGAAGCTCACCGTGAAGGCGAACTGGATCCGGGCGAGCAGCAAAGCGTCAAAGCCATCGAACATGGTTTATCGCCCTAGCCGGTCGCCCCAATCATTTCCAGCTATGTGCACGCACCTCATGTTGCGCGCAACGCAACCTTATTCTTCAGGCGCGTAAACCCTGACCCAATCGACGAGCATCGCCACTTCGCCCGACTTGACCTTGTCGACCGTAGATTGCGGAACGCCGTTGTAGGGTTTTTCTATGCCGTTTGTCTTGAACGGATAGGCCCCGCCCATCGCGAAATTCAGGATCAGGTATTTGGGATTGTCGAATGCCCACTTTCCGTAATTTTCGACCATAGGGCGCGTCACGCGGTACAGCGTGTGGCCATCGACCTGGAACAGGATCTCATTCTTTTTCCATTCAACCGCATAGACGTGCCAGCCCGTTACATCTTCACCTTCGGGAAAGTAGAACTTGTTCACCAGCGGAGTTTCGCCGGAGTAACCAGGGCCGTGCAGGGCTACACCAACCCAGTCCTTCTCGCCCACATATTCCATGATGTCGATTTCGCCGGTGCCGGGCCAAGCATCGTTGCCGAGCAGCCAGAAAGCTGGCCAAACGCCATCCGCGTCTGGCATTTTGATGCGGGCTTCGGCACGGCCATATGTGAATTCGTACTTGTTCTGGCTTTCCACCCGGCCGGATAGAAAATCCGCCTTGCGTTCGGGATGGGGATCTACGCCCGGCTCGAATACGGGGCGTAGCATCAGCGCGCCTCCATCGGCGCCCGACACCCCATCGACGATCGACAGTACGGCCGGGTCATCCACATAGGCCTGTTGTTCGTTATTGACCCAGAAGTCCGTGCCGATAACGCCCCACTTCGTGCGATCGAGTTCGGCCTGGTTGAATTCATCCGACCATACGAGCGTACGATCACCGCTTGGCTCCTGCGCCGCCAGCGATGGTGCAGCAAGGCAGGCTGCCGCTGCGCATATGAGTGCAGTTCGGATCACAACATTTCTCCCTCGTTCTTTGTTAACGTTCTCATCGCATGGGATCAGGGATTTGGCCAGTGTCTTCGATATGATTTCGGCTGCAGGGCTGGCGCGCATTCGACAGATCGGCAATAGAGTCCCGGAACCGAAAAGAGGCCGGATCGCGCATCCGGTATTATAACAAGCCGGAGTTTCCCCATGCGTCGTCTAGCTGCCCCGCTCGCCCTGTTACTTGCCAGCACCGCCTGCACTACGATGGAGACCGCACCGCCCATGGCCAACCCTGCATCGGATCGTATGGTTTCACCGATCCTGACCCGTCCGGATGCCGTCGACAGCGCGACGTATGCAAAGCCCCAGATAGCGCGAGTTACCCACGTTGCGCTCGATCTGGAGCTCGATTTCGATGCCAAACGCGTAAGTGGCACCGCCGAACTCGATGTGCTCGCACAGCCCGGCGCCAAAGAGATTGTGCTCGACTCGAACGGGTTGGAAATCGCCCGCGTAACCGATGGTGCGGGGCGTGAGCTTCAATATCAGATCGGCGAGACGATCGCCGAAGGAGGCAAGGGCGCGCCGCTGACAATCGCGCTGGACGGCGCGCAAAAGCTGCGCATCGAGTACCGTGCGTCTGCTGATGCGGACGCGCTACAATGGTTGAGCCCCGAACAGACCAAGGGCGGCGTTCATCCGTTTTTGTTCAGCCAGGGTCAGGCCATTCTCAATCGCACGTGGATACCAACTCAGGATAGCCCCGGGATCCGTCAGACTTGGGAAGCGCGCATCACCGCGCCCAAGCCGCTCGACGTTGTGATGAGCGGCGTGCGGCAGGGCGAGCCCGAAGATCTCGGCGATGGCCGCCGCGCGTTCAAATTCGTGATGGACAAGCCGGTCCCCCCTTATCTGATCGCTATCGCGGCCGGTGATATCGATTTCAAAGCCATCGGACCGCGCACAGGCGTCTGGGCAGAGCCTGCAACGCTGGATCGCGCATGGAAAGAGGTTGGCGATACGGAAGACATGGTTGTCGCTGCCGAGCAGCTTTACGGCGATTATCGCTGGGGCCGCTACGACATGATCGTGCTTCCGCCTTCCTTCCCTTATGGCGGAATGGAAAATCCGGTCATGACCTTCCTGACACCGACTTTCATTGCGGGCGACCGTTCGAATAACGGCCTCGTTGCCCATGAATTGGCGCATAGCTGGTCCGGCAACCTCGTGACGAATGCCGTATGGGAAGATAGCTGGCTCAACGAAGGCGTAACCTCATACTTCGAAAACCGGATCGTCGAGGCGGTCTACGGCAAGAAGCGCGCCGAGCAGGAGGCCGCTCTTTCATTCGCTGCGATCGAAGAGACTTTGGCCGAAGTCGGCATGGACGCGCCTGGTAGTGCGTTGCATCACGAACCCGGTGCCGACGAACTCGGCAGTGCGATCACATACGACAAGGGCCATTTCTTCATGCGGACCTTGGAACGCACCATAGGCCGCGAACGCTTCGATGCCTGGTTGCGCCAGTGGTTCGACAACCACGCTTTCCAGCCTGCTACGAGCGAGCTCATTTATGAAGACATGCTTGCAAACCTCGTTACTTCGCCAGCCGAAGCACAAGCGCTGAAGCTTCGTGAGTGGATTTTCGAACCAGGCTTGCCATCGAATGTCGTGCGCCCTGATCCTGCCGCTTTCGCTGAAGTCGATGCGGCCGTATCGGCTTATACAGCCGATGGGTCGATCCCTGCCGCCTATAGCGGCTGGAGCGCGGCGGAGCAGATGCGGTTCCTAGACAACATTCCAAAAATACGCAGTGCCGAACAACTCGCCGCACTCGACAGCGCGCTCGGCCTGTCTGACGCTGGAAACAACGAGATCCTGTTCCTCTGGCTCGAACTTGGACTGATGAACCGATACGAGCCCGCAGTTCCGACAGCAGAGGAGTTTCTCGCTGAGGTCGGCAGGGCAAAATTCGTGCGCCCGCTGTTTCAGGTCCTGTGGGACGAAGGCGAATGGGGCCAACCGATCGCGCGGCGCATCTACGCCAAAACACGCGATAGCTATCACGCGGTAACACGCGCCGGAGTCGACCGGATAGTGAAGGCGGATTGATGACGAAGGCTCGTCCTTCGGGACGGGCCACCCTTCCGCGAGGTAGTTTCGCAGCACCAAAAGCGATCGGGTCTTGCAGGGTGGTGGCGGAGACGGAGGGATTCGAACCCTCGATACCCGTTACCAGGTATGGCTCCTTAGCAGGGAGCTGGTTTCAGCCACTCACCCACGTCTCCGCATGTCGCAACGAGGAAGCGTTCACTGCGAGGGGCGCCCTATAGCCATGGCCCTGCATGCCATCAAGGGGAGTTTTACGCTCGATTGCGAAAGGTGCTTCACTGCACTGAGCGACTCGCCTCGCCGCATTTTCGATTCGGTTCATCGCCGTTTCATTGCCCCTCTGCTCAAAGAGGATTCTTCTCGTGGCGCAGCTGTCTGCGCTCGGATCGCCGACACGGAGGGATCGATGACGATATTCAACAAGAAACTACCGCGCTTCGGCTTGGTAATCGCCGCTTTCGGCATGGCAACCAGCCCGCTGGCCGCGCAGGTCGAAACAATCGATCCCAACTCGGCGATCGATGGCGACTTGATGGAGCAGCCAGGCGATCAGCCGGTATACGCCGAGCCTGATGCCGGTAATTCCTACTCTGAGCAAACTGATATTGGCACGACTTATACGCCAGAACCCGATGCTACTGCTCCGGTCGATGCCTATCCGGAACAGCCTCAGTGGTCGGAAAAGGCCGCCGAAGAAGCCGCTGGCGAGGCTGTGAGAACGGCGGGGACGGATGATCCTGCCACGACCTATCGCGAAGACGATCTTATCGGCGCCGCCGAAGGGGTCTTCGGTAAAGGCGCCAAGGGCGTCGCGGACATGATAAAGAATCTGCTGTCGAAGCAGGGCGAACCCAACGCCTACATCGTCGGGCGCGAAGCGGGCGGCGCATTCATCGTCGGCGCGCGCTACGGATCGGGCACACTCTTCCACAAGGTCGAAGGCGAACGGCCGGTTTACTGGACCGGACCGTCAATCGGATTTGACGCGGGGGCCAACGCGGGCAGCACGTTCGTCCTCGTTTACAACCTTTACGATAGCGAGGAGCTATACGAGCGGTATCCTGCGGGTGAAGGGCAGGCCTATGTAATCGGCGGTCTTACGGCGAGTTACATGCGCAAGGGCGACGTAGTGCTCATACCTATAAGGATGGGTGCAGGGTTGCGGTTGGGCATTAATGCGGGTTACATGAAGTTTTCCAAGAAGCAGCGCTGGCTGCCTTTTTGAGAGTTTGGCGAAAGGAGCCCTTCGGGTCGCCCAACGATAATTCCTGAAGAGCTCCGGGGCCGCAGCAGGATTTCCTGTTGCGGCCCTTTCCATATCCGGCAATTAGGCGGGCATGCTTGACCAACTCGAAGCCCAGGCCCCCGACGCGCTGCTCGCGCTCATCAAGATGTACGCGCAGGATCCGCGCGACGACAAAATTGATCTTGGGGTGGGCGTCTACCGCACGAATGACGGGGCAACACCCGTCTTCCGCTCGATCAAGGCTGCCGAGCAGCGGTTGGTCGATACGCAGGATTCCAAGAGCTATCTTGGCCCCGAAGGCGACTTGGGCTTTGTCGATGCTCTGAAACCATATGTGTTCGGAGCCGACCCGACGATGGGGGGAAGGGTCGAAGGGATGCAGACGCCCGGAGGCACGGGCGCGGTGCGCCTTGCGGCCGCGCTTGCAAAAGCAGCAGGTGTCACACGCATCCATCTCGGTGTGCCGAGCTGGCCCAACCATGCGCAAATCCTGCAGGATGTTGGTCTCGAAGCTGTCACCTTTCAACACGCGAAAGCAGATGGTGCCGCCGATATCGATGCCTTGCTGCAAACAATTGCCGATGCGCGCGATACGGATGCGGTTCTGCTGCATGGATGTTGCCACAACCCCAGCGGTGTCGATTATACCGAGGCACAGTGGGCTCGGATTGCAGATGCATTTGCCGACAAGGGAATCCTGCCGATCCTCGATGTGGCCTATCATGGTCTGGGGCAGGGCCTGGAAGAAGACGTTGCGGGTGTACGCAAGGTCCTGGCCAAGGTCCCAGAAGCGCTTGTCGCATATAGTTGCGACAAGAATTTCGGCCTCTACCGCGATCGCGTCGGCGCGTTCTATATGATTGCGAAGCAGGCTGCTGACTTGCCCACAATTGTTTCCAACGCCAATGCGCTGGCGCGGGCCAACTGGTCGATGCCGCCGGATCACGGTGGTGCTGCGGTGCGCACGGTTTTGACCGACGAAGAGCTGACCCAGCAATGGCTGGATGAACTCGACGAAATGCGGGCGCGCATGCGCCGCGTACGCGAGCGGTTGGCCGCAGCGGACAATGAGGTGCCAGGTCTCAACCTTGCTGCGTTGGGTGAACAGAATGGTCTATTCGCGATGCTGCCGCTCACCAAAGAGCAGATCGTGCGCATGCGCGAAGACCACGGCATATACATGGCCGGCTCAGGCCGAATTAATGTGGCCGGTCTCCACGCTGGCAACACGGACAAATTCATCGCCGCGTTGGCGGACGTGACCGCCGGATAAGCCACCATGAACCGCCAGCCGATTTTACAGACCGATCGGCTGATCATTCGTCCATTGGCGCAGGCCGATTACGAACCACTCTATCAGATCGCTTCAGATCCGGCAGTGTGGGAGCAGCATCCCATTCATGACCGCTGGCGGCGCGAGGTGTTCGATGCTTTCTTCGCTGACGGGATGGCGAGCGGTGGCGCCTTGGCCGTATCAGACAGAACGACCGGCTCGCTTCTGGGCTCGACCCGTTTCGGCCCATTTGACCCTGAAGAGGACGGTGTGGTCGAAATTGGCTGGACCTTTCTCTCAACGCGCCACTGGGGCAAGGGCATCAATCCCGAAATGAAACGTGCCATGCTCGCCCATGCTTTCGTCAGCGTAGGACTTGTGGAATTTCGTGTCGGCGACACCAACTATCGCTCGCGCAATGCTCTGGAAGCAATCGGAGCCATGCGCAGCGACCGTTACGAACTTCAGAAGTATCAAGGGAAACGCGTGGTGCACCTCGTTTACGAAATCACCCGCGACCGTTTTGAACGCCACATGCTGGAGAAAAGGTGATGAGCAAACGCCTGCTGAAGCGCTTCCTGGGGCGGGTCATCGAACGTGGAACCTTGAGCATGACCTTTGCCGACGGCGAGGTCGTGACGATGGGCCAGGCTGAAAGCGGCTTTCCCGACGTTGCCCTGCGGCTGACAGATCGGAAGGTTCCGCGCGATATTTTGCTCGACCCACGTCTCGGAGCAGCCGAAGCCTATATGGATGGCCGACTGCAATTGACCCGGGGCGGCATCATGGAACTGGTTCAGCTCCTGCGGTCCAATGCTCCGTTCGAAAGGGGCGGTCAGTTACGCGCGCCAAGTTTGGCCAAGCGACTGCGCAATCGGGCGGCCTTTGCAATGGAATCGGTCAACAACAGCGTTGGATCGAAACGCAATGTCGCGCACCATTACGATATCGGCAACGATCTCTATCGACTGATGCTCGATCCCGAACACATGCAGTACAGCTGCGCCTACTGGGATGACGGCACCGAAACGCTCGGCGCCGCACAGGAAGCCAAGCTTGCCCATATCGCTGCCAAACTGGCGCTATCCGGTGGGCAAAACGTGTTGGACATCGGCTGCGGATGGGGCGGCATGGCCATCTACCTCGCGCGGCACTTCGACGTGCGCGTTCTCGGCATCACTCTTTCGGAAGAGCAACTGGCTCTTGCGCGGGATCGGGCGCAGGCCGCCGGTGTCGCGGATCGTGTCACCTTCGAACTCATCGACTATCGCGACTTGCCACTGCGGGGGGACAGGTTCGACCGGATCGTTTCTGTCGGGATGTTCGAACATGTCGGACGTCCGCAGTTTGAAACCTTTTTCCGGGCCACCGCGAATTTGCTCGAAGATGATGGCGTCATGCTGGTCCACACCATCGGGCGCATCGGCGGGCCGGGCACGACCGACGCATTCACTCGCAAATACATCTTTCCAGGCGGCTATATTCCTGCGCTTTCGGAAACGCTCCGGGCAAGCGAGAAATCTCGCCTGATTCATACCGATATCGAAACGCTGCGCCTTCATTACGCGAAGACCCTGCGGGCGTGGTATGCCAACTGCGAAGCCAATCGCGAGGCGATCGTCGCCATGCACGACGAACGTTTCTACCGCATGTGGACGTTCTATCTGGCTGGCGCGACAGCGGCGTTTGAGTGGGGCGGAATGGTAAATTACCAGATCCAGTTCGCGCGGGATCGCCGGGCGCTTCCTGTAACGCGCGACTATATGGCGGTTGCTGAAGGCAAGCTACTGGCAGAGAGATAACGCCCCGGCGACCAAAGAGAGCTCTTCAAATCAAGAGTATTTACCGTACCCCTTTCTATCGAGCCTCAACCTGTTAGTGCGAGTCCTTCTCAAAAGGAGGGCCTGATTTATGCGTAAACTCATCCTTGCCGCTGCCCTTTCTGGCAGCCTTGCTACCGTGGCCGCCTGTTCCGGCAGCGCGGATAACGCGAACGAACCAAGCGACACCGCGGCGACCGGCGGACCGGCTGCCGGCGACATGGCGAGCGAGACCACGACTGTTGTGGATGCGAATACCGCAACCGCTGAACAACTCGCCGGCACGGAAGGTGTCACTCCCGAACTTGCCGAAGCGATCGTAGCCGGACAGCCTTATGCCAGCGTGACCGATCTCAATGCAAAACTGCTTGAAACCCTAAGCCAGGACGAGGCCGCAAATGTTCTGATCAACGTCTTCGTTCCAGTAAATCTCAACACCGGTACGGAAGAAGAAATTCGCCTGATACCCGGCATGACCGACAAGATGGTACACGAATTCGAAGAGTATCGTCCCTATGCCGACATGGGTGTGTTCGATCGCGAAATCGGCAAATATGTCGACGAAGCCGAAGTCGCGCGCTTCCGGAACTACGTCACTCTCTGACGCTGCTGCAAGGCAACTCTGACGATCTCGATCGCGGCTAGGATGCCTACGTGGATCCAGGCCGTGGTCGGATCGAATGCCGACCAGACCCAATGAAGGAAAGCCAGTATCGCCGCTGGATAGACCAGTCGGTGGAGCCGCTTCCATGATCGCTTCAGTCGCCGAACCGAGAAATCGTTTGAGGTAATGGCAAGCGGCAGGAAGAGGGCGAGCGCTATCCAGCCTGCAAGGATATAAGGTGTGGAGAGTTCGGCGAACACGAATTCAGGCGACCCCTTCCTGATGAGATACATGACTGTATGGGTCAGCGCGTAAGCAAAGCTTGCAACGCCCAAATCGCGGCGGCGGCGCATGAGCCAGATCGCCCAGGCCTGCTTGCGGAACATGAGGCGCAGCGGAGTTACCGCAAGCGTCGCCATCAGTAACCAGGCTGCCCAATCGCCACTGTCGCCGATCGCATGGCCATAGCCGTAGAGCTCGGGTGTCGCGATCCAGCGCCAGGCAATCCACAGTGCCGGAAGCGCCAGGACAAGCCACAAAGTAGGGCGGGAATTTGCGGCAGCTTTCAGCACATGTGTGCCCGCATTGTCAGACCGCGAGGCTCTGCATGCGCTTCAGATACCGCGCAAGTACATCGATCTCAAGATTGACGGCGTCGCCTTCGGAAAGGTCGCCCAACGTCGTCACTTCACCCGTATGTGGGATGATATTGAGCGAGAAGCGGACATCGCCATTAGGTTCGTCCTCGACATCGTTGACTGTCAACGACACGCCATCGACGGTGATCGAACCCTTCTCTGCAATGAAAGGCGCGATCTCTTCGCTGGCGAGGATTTCAAGACGGGTGGAACCACCGATATCCTCGGCAAGAGCGATGCGGCCCACAGCGTCCACATGACCGGTAACGAGATGCCCGCCCAGTTCATCGCCCAGCCGCAGAGCCGGCTCGAGATTCAGGCGCCGGTCGGCGCGCCACTGGTCTTGAGGTGTCCGGCTGATCGTTTCGCCCGACACGTCCACCGCGAACCAGGCATCGCCCGGCTCGCCACCTTTTTCAACGACAGTCAGGCAGACACCCGAACAGGCAATGGAGGCGCCGATGTCCATACCTGCCGGGTCCCAGGGGCACGAAACTACGACGCGCAAGTCGCCCTTGTTCTCGACCTTCGTGATGGTGCCAATGGCGGTTACGATCCCGGTAAACATGCGTGCTCCTGGTTAACGCGTGCGGCTGTAGGCTGCGAAGGTGTCGCTGCCAAGCTGACGCCGCTCGACCTGACACCAGCGATCATGCGCATCTTCAAGTTTTGTCAGCCCGACATCGGCCACTGCGCCGCGGCCGCCCCCGATCACAATAGGGGCGCGGTAGATTTCCAGGCGGTCGACGAGATCGGCCTTCAGAAAGCTCGCCGCGATATTCGCACCTGCCTCGATGTAGAGGTAGAGTGCATCGAGTTGCGCAATCTGATCGGGGGTGTTGATGACTTTGACCCCGTCCGGCGCTATTCCGCGGGTGAGGACCACTCGCTGTGGGCCACGATCTTTCAGCCCAGGCAGCCGCACGTCGAGCCGCGGTTTGTCCGCCCGCCACGTGCCGCCGCCAACCAGTATGGCATCGGCGATGGCGCGGCGCGAATGCACATGTGCACGCGCCACTTCGCCCGATATCCACTGGCTCTCGCCAACCGCAGTCGCGATACAGCCATCAAGCGACATGGCCAGCTTCATCGTGACATGCGGGCGATCGGTATGCGCGCGTATGAGATAACCCGCGAGGCTGGCCTCGGCTGCTGGATGCTGGACCAGTTCGGCGGAAATGCCGGCGTCGCGAAGCCGAGCGAACCCGGCCCCTGAAGTTCGCGGATCAGGATCTTCTACTCCTGCGACAACGCGAGCCACACCGGCGTCGACCAACCGTTCGCTGCAGGCCGGACCCCGCTCTGAGCGATGTGCGCAAGGCTCCAGTGTTACATAGGCGGTTGCCCCATGAGCGCGCTTACCAGCTTGGTCCAGGGCAGCCGCTTCTGCATGAGGGCGCCCACCCACGGCTGTCCATCCGCGGCCCACGACCATGCCATCTTTTACAAGGATGCACCCGACGCCGGGGTTGGGATAGCTTACGGGGCGCGCGCGACAGGCAAGCCGCGCGGCCGCATCCAGCCAGCGCCAATCACTCGCCGCTGTCGTCAACCGTCGAACCCGCCCGATACAGCTCGCGGCGGCGAGCCTCTGCTTCCGCCGCTTCGCGAGCGTTTTCTATGGCCGCCTGACGTGCCATCTCATCCACGTCGAGCCCCGTTGCGCGTCCGAGGGTCTTGTAGGCGTCGACCTTCTGCTGGCGTAGTTCGGCCAACTCCGCCTCACGAGCGTCCTTGCGTTTCTGGTTCTCAAGGTTGCTTTGGCGAATTTCCTCGTCGCTTCGGCCTTCGGCGAAGGTGGAAATAAAGCTGACCTTGGGGGCGTCCGGCGGGCGGAAATGCGATTCCTGAGCCAGCATTGCGATCCCGGCAAGCGGGATCAAAATGGAAATCGTCAGGAAGGTCCAGCGATACGGCCGCGGTTCGCGAATATAGTCCCACAGGTCGGCGGCCCCGGCCTTGGCATCGAAACGTGTCTTGAGGCGCATGATGTTCAAGATAGAGGTTTTCGATGAACCGCGCCAGTATAGGCTATCCGAATGTCGCATAAAGCGTCCGGCCGTGTACGCTCAGCCAACGGTTCGCTCGTTCGATGTCGTCCTCGTACAGCCGGTCTAGCAGCGCGTGAAACGCGGGCGAATGATCGAAATGGACCAGATGTGCGACTTCGTGAGCAACGACCGAACGCCTGACAAAATCCGGGGCCTGGACGAGCCGCCAGTTGAGCCGCAGCACGCCTTCGGAAGAGCAACTGCCCCATCGGCGCTTGGCCCGGGTCAGTTTCACATCGGCGCGATCAAGGTCGCCGCGTGTGCAATATTGCGCCGCATCCTCGCCGAATAAATCCAGTGCCTCACGTTCGAGCCAGCGCTGCAGGCGTGCGCCGAGTGTTTCCCTCGGGCCTCCAACCCTGAACGCGCCATCTTTGAAATCCGGTTTGCGGGGCAGATCCTCACGCCATTCGACCGCGATGTCTTCGCCGCGAAAGAGCATCGTGCCATCGCGGGCGGGATCGCGCCGTTCGGGCACCTTGGCGAGCTGCGCGCTCAACCATTCTTGCCGGGCATGGGCAAAGGCGATCGCATCGGCACTGCGGCACCATTGGGGAAGGGTTATGCGCACGGCGCTGCCATCGTGCGCCAGTCGAAGGGTCAGCCGCTTTGCGCGGCGGTTGCGGACCAGATCGATCGGTACGTCGCGCCCGATAAGCTTGATCGTAGGCTCCAGTGCTTCACGGCGGAGCCAGTCAATCATGCTGCCTCCTCATCATCGTCGCCCCAGTCGACGACATGATGCTCCAAAGGGCCGGCCACATCCTCGCTGATCACGCGCCCGGCTACCGACACGCCCGCGCTTATCACATCCTCGCGACTGCCCGAGATAAGGTAGTGCCAGCGCGGGAGCGGCATCCCGTCCGCGCGCAGGCGATAGGCGCAAGTCGGCGGTAGCCAGCTTACCTTGTCAACGATTTTCAGGGTGAGCCGCAGACACTCCGGCACGAAAGTCTTGCGCCGGCGATAGTCTGTGCAGGCTGCCGTCTTGGTATCCAGCAGCTTGCACGCCACATTGGTGTGCTCGATCTCTCCGGTGTCTTCATATTCTACCTTGTGCAGACAGCAGCGCCCGCAGCCATCGCACAGGGCTTCCCATTCTTCCGTATTGAGATCGGCTAGCGGTCGCTCCCAGAAGCGGTCCCTCAATGCACCCATTTTTCCAGTTCCGCTGTCACCGCCTCTGCGCCTTCATCGGTCGGAAGCATGGCCAAGGGTTCGCCGTCGGGGCCGAACAGATAGGTGATGTTGGTATGGCCGACCAGATAGCCGCCGCCTTCCTGCTTCTCGCCTATCGAATAGGTGGCAGCGAATTGGTCCGTTACCTTATCGAGCTGTTCCTTGGTCCCAGTCATGCCGATCAGGCGTGGGTGAAAATTGTCGGTAAATTCCGTGAGTGCCTGCGGCGTATCCCGTTCGGGATCGATGCTGATGAAAAGCGGCTGGATCTTCGCACCCAGTGCAGGATTTTCTTTTTCGAACGCTTTCAGCCCCGCCATCGCGCGTTGTGTGTCGACGGGGCAGACGTCGGGGCAATAGGTGTAGCCGAAATACACGGTGCGATACTTGCCGTCGAAATCTTCCCAGCTGACCTGTTTGCCGTCTTCGCCCGTAAGTGTGAAATCTCCGCCTATGGCAGCGCCTGCCAGGGGCGGTTCGGCTGGCGGGGTCTGGTTGCAGGCAGTCAGGGCAAGGAGGCCCGCTATAACAAGGGTTCGGTTGTGTAGCATGGTCTGACGGTTCATGGTCTGCTAACCGTCCTTCGGCAAGGGCGAGTCATCGATCCAATTGCGAATAATAGGGGTTTTCGCACTGTGAAGCGTTTCGCGACAAACATACTTCTGACTGGGCTTGCGGGGATGATGGCAACTTCGCCTCTCCATGCGCAATCCCAGAGCGACGGTTACAAATTCCTCGAGGCAGTCAAAAAGCGCAATGGTGACGAGGTTACCCGTTTTCTCGAAGAACCTGGCAGTATCCTCGTCAATTCCCGCGATATTTCCAGCGGCGACACCGCGCTTCACATCGTGACGCAACGGCGCGATCCGGTCTGGCTGCGGTTCCTGCTCGCGAAAGGTGCTAACCCCAACATCGCCAACAGGAGTGGTGGCACGCCGCTGCAGCTAGCAGTCCAACTCGGCTTTGCCGAGGGGGTGGAAATCCTGGCTGATCGCGGGGCAGCACTCGATGTTCCGAACAGCACCGGGGAAACCCCGCTGATTACAGCGGTGCATCGCCGCGACACTGGCCTTGTTCGCCTGCTGGTGGAAAAGGGCGCCAGCCCCGACCGGGCTGATAATTCAGGCCGCACGGCGCGCGATTATGCCGAACTCATGGGCGCGCGCTCGGCCATGCTGGACGAAATCGAGCGCGCCGAATCCTCCCGCGGCGAACAGACAAAATCGTACGGACCGAGCTGATTCATGGATGTTGCCGATCTCACGCTCGACGAATTGCGCCTGGCACTTGCCCCTGGCATCGCGCAAGCAGCCGTGTTCGATGGCTGGAGTGCCGATGCGCTCGACATGGCGGCCGATCAGCTTGGCGCGGATCGCGACGTAGCGCGACTGGCGTTCAAGGACGATGGCGCAATGGGCATGATCTGCGCCTGGATCGAAACCATCGATCGGCAAATGATCCTGGACCTTCCGCCGGAAAAACTGGCTGCGATGAAGATACGCGAGCGTATCCGCAGCCTTCTGCAATTCCGTCTCGAAGCGGTGAACGGGCAGGAGGAATCCCTCCGCCGCGCCCTCTCCATCATGGCTATGCCGCAGAATGCGCGTCGCGCTTTGAAGGCCGGCTGGCACAGCGCCGATGTGATGTGGCGGCTCGCCGGGGATACCGCCACCGACTACAATCACTACACCAAGCGCGCGATCCTCGCCTCTATCTACGCGGCCGCGCTGGCCGTGTTCGTCGAGGACGAGAGCGAGGAAAAGGCCGACACCAAAGCCTTTCTCGATCGGCGCATAGAAGGGGTCATGAAGTTCGAGCGGACCAAGGCGAAGTGGTTTAGCCCCGATCGCGAGCATTTCAGTGTTTCACGTTTTCTTGGACGATTGCGTTATCCAGCTCGTTAGCGCGCTATTGATAATCGGTTGCAATAAAGCTGCGCATCTGGCAGCGGCTCCAGCATGACGCTCGACGGATTTGATCACGAAAAGACCGCCCGTATCGTCGCGGTTAACTGGACTGCGCTGGCCGAGGATGAAGGCAAGCGCCTCAAAGCGCTCGGCGTGGACGAAGGCGCGGAGGTCGCCGTCATCCACCGTGGTATTTTCGGCACGCGCGATCCGATCGCCATTCGAATCGGGCGGATGACAATTGCCCTGCGCCGCTCGCACGCCCTCGCGATCGAGGTGGAACCCGCATGAGCCGCAAGCGTACCGCAGCACTGGTCGGCAATCCCAACGCGGGCAAATCGGCTCTGTTCAACGCGCTTACGGGCGCGCGCCAGAAGATCGCCAACTATCCGGGCGTCACGGTCGAGCGAAAGGCTGGGCGGCTGACCCTTCCCAGCGGCGAGCCGGTAGAACTGATCGACCTACCCGGTTCGTACAGTTTCGATGCCGCCAGCCCGGATGAGGAGGTAACCCGCAAGGTTATCCATGGTGAATTCGATGGCGAAGCGCTTCCCGACGTCATCGTCCTCGTCATCGATGCGGCCAATCTCGAACAGCACCTTGTCTTCGCGCAGGAAGTCCTTGAGCTCGGGCGTCCGACAGTCGTGGCGCTTAACATGGTCGATCTGGCGGAGCGTGACGGGCTGGTGCTCGATCCTGCCGCACTTTCCGAAGCTCTGGGCGTGCCCGTTGTCACCACGGTAGCCGTCAGGCGCAAAGGTCTGACAGATCTCGCCGCCGCCATTGCCGAGGCAGAAACCCATGCGGACGAGGAAGCGCATACGCGCTGGCACATCACGCTGCCGGAACGCCGCCTCGCTGCCAAGCATATCGCGCGCGGCGCGATCCTGTCGAAATCGGCGCGTCACACGGTTGAAAATGGCGCTGATCGCATCCTGCTCAATCCTTGGATCGGTCCGGTCATCCTGTTCGGTCTGCTGTTCATCATATTCCAGGCGGTTTTTGCTTGGGCGACGCCTTTCGCCGATGCGCTGGAAGGCGGAGTCGGGGTAATTTCGAGCGCAGTTATCGACACTATGCCATCCAGCTTCGTTCGGGACTTCCTGACCGAAGGCGTGCTGGCCGGCGTCGGTTCCGTCGTCGTCTTTCTGCCGCAGATCGTGATCCTGTTCTTCTTCATCCTGATCATGGAAGCGACAGGCTACATGGCCCGCGCGGCGTTTCTGATGGACCGCTTGATGGCGGGCGTGGGCCTGTCAGGCAAAAGCTTCATTCCGCTGCTCTCCAGCTTCGCCTGCGCCATCCCCGGCATCATGGCGACGCGCAGTATCCCAGATGCGAAAGACCGGCTGACGACCATTCTCGTCGCGCCGCTCATGACATGCTCGGCCCGCCTGCCGGTTTACGCCGTGATCATCGCCGCGGTCATTCCGTCTACCACGATCGGCCCCGGCATTGGCCTTCAGGGTCTAGTGCTCTTTGCGCTCTACCTTGCCGGGATCGTCGGTGCGATGGTGGTGGCTCTGGTATTGCGTCACTCAGTCGCCAAGGGCGCGGCTAGCGGCTTCATCATGGAGATGCCGCGCTACCAGCTCCCCCGCTTCAAGGACCTGGCGATCGGTCTGTGGCAGCGCGCATGGGTTTTCCTGCGCCGTGCCGGGACGATCATCTTCATGGTCACTATCGCCCTCTGGCTGATGCTCAGCTTTCCCAAGGCAGAGCCGGGCGAAAGCCAGATGGATGCCAGCGTTGCCGGCATGATCGCGAGCGGGCTTCATCCCGTGCTGGAGCCGATCGGCTTCAACCGCGAGATGAGCCTTGCCCTTGTGCCGGCAATGGCTGCGCGCGAAGTTGCGGTGTCCGCGCTCGCCACGACTTACGCGGTCGATGCCTCGGATGAAGATGTTGCTGCAGAAGGCGTTACCGACCGGATCGCTGCATCGTGGAGCTTGCCCACGGCGCTGGCCTTCCTCGCGTGGTTCGTCTTTGCGCCGCAATGTATATCCACCATCGCCGTCGCCCGGCGGGAAACCAACGGATGGAAATGGCCCGCCTTCATGGTCGGCTATCTGTTCGTCCTGGCCTATGTGTTCGCCGGGCTGACCTTCTGGATTGCTACCGCGCTGGGGTTATAGCGAACCCCATCTACTCCCGTGGAAATTCGGTGGCGGGCCTAGAAGCGATGCGAAGGCTCGGTTAGGCCCTTCGCCAACAGATTACGAAGGGACGATTCGATGGCCGGAAGCCTCAATAAAGTCATGCTGATCGGAAACCTGGGCGCAGACCCGGAAATCCGCAGCTTCCAGAACGGCGGCAAGGTCGCGAACCTGCGCATCGCGACCAGCGAAACGTGGAAGGATCGTAACACCGGCGAACGCCAGGAACGGACCGAATGGCACACTGTCGCGATCTTCTCCGAAGGTCTCGTCGGCGTGGTGGAGCGCTTTCTGCGCAAGGGCAGCAAGGTCTACATCGAAGGCCAGCTACAGACGCGCAAGTGGCAGGATCAATCCGGCAACGATCGTTACAGCACCGAAGTGGTCATCCGCGGCATGAACGGCTCGCTGACCATGCTCGATGGCGCACAGGGCGGCAGCAGTGGCGGCGGTGGCCAGCGTGGCGGTGGCAGTTCGTGGGATCAGGGCGGGGGCGGAAGCTCAGGCAGCTGGAACCAGGGCGGCGAATCGTCGGGTGGCGGCGCGCGCAGTTCCGGCGGCGGGTCCAATTATGACGATCTGGATGACGACATTCCGTTTTAGTTAGGGGTATCTCTCTTTCTGTAACAAAGCCTAGTTAAGTCACTGGTTAATTGCAGAAAAACGAGATTTACACCGTAACTAATTCATCGGCATCAGATTGAATGAGTAAGGGCTTCCTGCAGGTGTAACTGTAGGAAGCCCTTCTCGTATTATGTCTTTGACTGGGACATTTCCAACAAGCGCTTGAAGTTCATTGATGAATCTCCCATGTCATTCAGAACATTGGGGGAACATCAATGCAGACGATTTACCGCACTAAAGCCATCCGCTTAGACAGTGGCGAGCGCTTTCCCTTGCTGGTTGATCGTGAGACCGAACTACCCGTTCTCGACGTCATTGACTTCAGCCTTGCTTACCACCGGACCAAGTCAATCAACTCTAGCAAAAGCCGGGTGGGAGCTATCGGCCTTTTCCTCGAGTGGGCGGAAGCTTGTCTGATCGATGTCGACGAGCGTTTCGGAAGCGGCGATCTTTTTAGCCAAGCTGAGATCGAAAGTCTTGCTACGGCCTTAGGGCAGAGCAAGCGTAAGAAGGTAATTGTAGACGACCAGATACTCCCCGGTAACGTGCTCGGGGATACGCAGGCCAACCGGGTCGACTGGGTGACAGACTACATCCGCTGGCGGGCGGCAGGTGTGGCGCAGGCCATGAAGATAGATGACCCGCGCGTCCCGGCTATCAACCAGCGGTTTCAGCAGATCGAGAAGCAGTTGAAGGCGCTAAAACGAAAGGGTGCTGGAAAAGTGCGGCTCGGGTTGACGGAGGAGCAGCAAGTCCGGCTCTTCGAGATCGTCCGGCCTGACTCGCCTGAGAATCCGTTCTATGCCGAGACGCGCTACCGCAATTTCATGCTCTTCCTGCTCTTCTATGAACTCGGGATACGGAGAGCGGAATCGTTGGTCTTGAAGGCCAACCACGTAAATTTACATCAAGACCCCAGGATCACAATTGAACCCAATCCTGGAGATCCCAGCGATCCTCGAAAGGATCAGCCTCTCGTAAAGACGGCTGGCAGGACATTGCCGATAAGCACCTTACTCGCTCAGACCCTACACACCTACATAACCAAGCACCGCTCTCAGGTGCCCGGCGCCAAGAAGTCACCCTTCATTGTCCTCGAAAGCCGGAACGGACAGCCGCTTTCGCTCGCAAGCGTCTACGATATGTTTGTTTTAATCAGGGAGCGCTTCCCGGACGACTTCCCTTCCGACTTCTCCACGCACGTCTTACGCCACACCTGGAACGACCGTTTTATGGCAAATGCCAAGGAACGGGGACTTAAAGACGCCCTCGCTCAACAGGTGAACAACTACATCATGGGTTGGACAAAGACCTCTCAGCAGTCGGTCAAATACTCACAGCGTGAAATTGAACGCCAAGCGTCGCAGCTCCTCATGGGAATGCAACAGAATCTCTCGGAGATCGCCACATGAGCCGCGCTGCAAATAAAAGGCACCTAGCTCACTCTAGCGAAGCCAGTCTGCCTTCCGTCGTTATCGATCGGCGCGGTATGCCCGTAGATATCTCTGGTGATCGATGGTCGCTAAACGAGCCCACGGCGAAACTGTCGTTGGATTGGGCACTTCACGAAATCACCGATAAGGAGTTGCAGGCGAGTTTCAAACGTTACTTCGCTTGGCTTGTCACGACCCAGTCGCCGATGAGTGTTTTCAACTCGTTCAGGTTCGTGGCGGTTTTCACCCGAACGTCAGCGTTTAGAGAAGCCGACGAGAAATGCGTAGAAATTCCGTATCTAGCGTTCAGCGAAGCACGAGCGTCTCTCAGCAAGCAGCAGCAATGGCAGCTTCACTACTCAAGGCAACTTTATCGTTGGTGCGCGGCACAGGGCTATAGTCAATTCTCGACTGATGTCGCGGACAAGCTCGGTGATATTGTCATCGGCGGCAACCCGAAAGGACAAGCCGTTCGATCAAAGGACCCAACCAAAGGGCCCCTTGATGCGCAAGAGGTTGCCAGTTTGACCTCTGCCCTGCGATCAGCACGAGTGAACTGCAGCATCCCGCTCGAGGAACAAGCCATCGTCTGGCTGGCGCTGACGACAGGCAGCAATGCCGGTCAATATGCTAGCTTGCGAGAAGAAGATCTGCGCGAGGAGACAATTGGCGATCAAGTTGTCGCATACATCCTACGCGTCCCGCGTCACAAGAAAGGTCATGTCCAGCATAGGGCCGAGTTTAGGGAGCGGCGGCTGACGCCCTTCGTCGGACAGGTGATAGCCGAACTGATTGCTCAGAATCAGACCACACATCCCGCTGAAAAAGATGATTATGCGGCAAGACCATTGTTCCGTGCAAAGGCGCCGGCCTTTGGTCATAATCACCCACTTGCCGAATGGGCATGGCATACGACGCGTGGCCAGATCACCAATCTGCTGAAGCTCTCGGTTCAACATCTAGGCGTTCTGTCACGGACGGGTCATCCTCTAGCTGTGTCTACCAGACGATTTCGCTATACGTTAGCTACGCGTGCAATCGACAACGGCGCCTCCGCTTACGAAGTAGCTGAAGCTCTGGACCACACCGATCTCCAGAACGTCGGCGTCTATTTCGATGTTCATTCCAACATTGTCGAGCACCTTGATCAGACAATGGCCCTCGCGCTCGCACCGCGCGCCCAGGCGTTCGCCAAGCTAGTCCAGAACGAGGCTAGTGCAATCCGCGGTGATGTGAGCGGGAGCCGGGTCTACCACGGTGACCGTGAGAGGGGCCTAACCGAGCCTGTCGGCACCTGCGGTAATCACAGCTTCTGCAACGTCAGCGCAGCACCGTTGGCATGTTACACCTGTCCCATGTTCCAGCCTTGGATGGATGGACCTCATGATCTGGTGTTGGAGAGCCTATTGAGGAGAAGGGAAAAGAGTGTGGAACGAGGACTCAATCAGAAGGTGATCGCCATGAACGATCACGTGATCATCGAAGTCGCAGGTGTAATCCAGCGCATCGCCGACAAGCGTGCGGAGCAGCATGGCTGACCGGCTAATTACCCGGCCCGAGCGCAACGCGCTTGAACGGTTGGAGGCGTTCGTCGCGCAGGCTCGCTACGATTGTGCCGCATTCGGCACCAACCTCGATTGGGATCGAGCGGACTGGGATGTAACGACGCATTGTCCACGACCGGTGAGCAAGGCGGCTCAGAAGGCGGTCCTCTACTTCACCACCCATGCCAATGGAGAAGCGAAAAGCATCGAGGGTAGAGTGCCCATGGCCGAGCCCTTCGCCAGCTTCATCAAGGCTCTCATCCGCCGAAAGCAGGATAGTCGACCCCAAGGAGACGGGCCCCTCAGTCGCATCATCAATGCGGCGCGGGATCTCTACGATCAACTCGGTGATCGCGGGCACGACCCGGCCCGCTTGACGCACGCGGATTTCGCAGCGGCTGTGATTGCGGTCCAGAAACGCTCATCCCCGACGACCGCTTACAGGCTAGGTTGCGCCCTCCAGACGATCGCGGACACGATTGATCGGCACGGCTTGTCGGCCTCTCGCCTTAACTGGCGCAACCCCTTAAAGCGCCAGGCCAACGCGCTCAGCCGGATCAGCAAACACGCGAACGATGCGCGCGAGAGCAAGCTGCCAACGTCCGATGTGCTCGACGAACTGGCCCGTCTTTCGCACTTGGTGACAGACCCCAGTGATGTGGTCTGCATGAGCGTAATCAAGCTGCTTCACTGCGCGCCTTGGCGCATCGGAGAGGTGCTTGCCCTCCATGCCGATTGCGAGGTCGAGGAACAGAAAGCCGATGAGAACGGCGACGTTTTCGATCAGAATGGCAAGCCAGTCATGCGCTACGGCTTGCGATACTGGAAGGAGAAGTCCTCCGACTCCGACGTCAAATGGATCCCGACAGTGATGGTCGATGTTGCTCGCAGCGCGATTGCTGACATTCGCCGTCATACCGAGCCGGCACGAGAGCTCGCACGCTGGTTGGAAGAGCATCCCGGTCGCGCCTTCCTTCCGGGCCCTGACCTAGGCCCGTGGCAGTCCTATACGAAAGCCGAAGTCGCTGAAATGTGCGGGATGGGGCCGTGTGCCAAGTCCGGGCGTCAGTGGCTAATGTTGAGAGGCATCGACGCAACTGGACGCAAGGTTCGCATTTCTCGACTGGATCTTGAGCAAGCTCTCCTGAAGGAAGTGGTAAAGGTGGCCGATGATCGCCGCGGCATGAAGCTCAGCGACCATCTCCTCCTCGTGCATCTCAACTTCCACCATAGCCGTAAGGCTACCAATCCCTGCCTGTTGTCGTTGACCCGCGATCAGCACCTCGCCGATTTCCTTGGAGGTCGCAGATCAACACGTGGACGCACCCTTTCGGTTTTCGAGAAGTTCGAGAGCCCGCCGCAGCAAGACGGTTCGACAATGGGTATGACCAGCCACCAATTCAGGCACTGGCTCAATACCCTTGCGCAGGCTGGCGGGCTGGATCAGGCCTTGGTGGCCCGATGGTCCGGTCGAGACGATATCCAACAGAACAGCGAATACGATCATCTGACTGGACTTGAAATCGCAGAACGGTTTCGAGGAATGATGGATGAAGGGAAAATACAGGGAGCACTTGCAGACCTACACGATCGAAAGGAGCCGGCAGACCGAGCATCCTTTCGCGATACGGTGCTCGCCACGGCGCACGTAACGGACATTGGGCTTTGCGACCTTGACTGGATCAGCTCCACGTGCCCGGAATTCCAAGCTTGCGAGACCTGCGAGTTCTGTCTGGTCGAAAAAGGCAACGAAGATAGCAAGCTGCGAACCGAGCAACGCTTGGCCGACAATCGTTGGCTGCTGGAGCGTGTGCAGGCCGAGGTCGAAGATGACACAGTCGGCGCGTCCAACCACCTCAATGCGCTTCAGCAATCGATTGCCGGTTGCGAGCGCATCCTTGCTGTTCACCAGGATCCGGAAGTTCCCGACGGGACGCTGGTTCAACCAACAACAGTTTCACCCCGCCACTTCGATGGCCCCGGACTGGAGGACACAGTATGAGCGCTACCGGAAAAGGACGTAAGCGCGATGCCCTCACCCAAGGTGTGCAGGATCGCGTCGTCCTTCTTATCGAGGAGTGGAAAGAGGAATGGGGGGCATTCAGCGCCTCGGCACTTGAAAGAAAAGTCGCCAGTTGCCTCGGTATTCGGTGCACCCGACAGGGCTTGCTCAAGAAGGATGCTATCAAGACCGCTTTCGACCGTCGCAAGGCGAAAGCGGGCAAGCCAGCCAATTCAAAATCAGCGGAAGCGGTGGTTTTAGAACAGCGGATAAAACGTCTTGAGCAGCTCCTCGCCGAGAAGACGGCTCAGGTCGAACAATTACAAGAGATGGTTATCCGTTTTCGCCACAATGCCAAACTGATGGGATTTCCAGCTGATCGATTGGAAAGACCCATCGCACCCCTCATCTCTCACACCGAAAACTCGGCCTGAAGAACGCTGGCGTTCACGTGCCGAATTGAGCCGCAGCGACTCTGCCAACACGTGCTGCGGCTACCAGCAGCGAGTAACTAGCCGCCCGCAGCGGTAGGTTAGCTCGCCCGCCCAACAAATCATCTTCGTTTTTCAACCCGGTGCTTCTGCGCCCAAGGAGGTATTATGCCCTCAAGCTATCCGGCTGCCCGCGAGGCGCTGTTCGATGAACTGCGGCAGATTGTCCCTAAGGTCCTGGAATTCGGTGACGAGGAAATAATCTCAGTATCGGAAAATGACTGGGAATTGGTCATCCGCACGGAAACCACCACGACGAATGGCATTCCCTTCTTGTCGTTGCCTGACAAGGATTACCGGCGCAAAGGACCAGGATCGGCAATTACCCAGTTGCACAGCATGCTCGGGCTCTTAGTCCGCGATCGAATGTGGAGAAACCAAGGCGGCCCTGCACCGGATGCCGCCCTGTTCAAGACCAATCAGCTTACCGCTATGTTGCTCTATGCCAGCAAGACTGACCCACAGGAATTCATCGATGCGGTGTGGGACCCAGTTGATCTGCACGAAGGATGGAGCGAAGCCCATGAGTGGCAATCTGATCTCGCGTTGCCCGAAACGATGAGACAGTCGCCTGCCTCCCAACGTGGGGTCAGGCGACCTCCACAGACCTTGCAGTGGGTCTCTGGTATTAGCCTGCATGACGAGATCTTCATCGACGCGCTTGCGATTTACGGCGGTGCCGCTCTTTACAGGCTGACCCGCTTCGGCCCTACGGAGCTACGCCTGCCTGTCGATCCAGGTGAAAGTGTAGAGTTGCCCGCAGATGGTCAGCCCGTCGGGCAGATGTCCTGGAGGGGCGTCGCGTTGCGGAGTCTTGAGCCACTGCTTGTCGACGACCTCCGGTATGCTGGGTCGTCTAACGAGTTTAAGCGAAGCTTGCGCCTGATGCTCGACGGCGATTTTCTCTGGCAGTCCACGCATTTCGGAGGCACCGCAAATGAGGCAGTTCGAGCGGAATACAATCAGCGCATGCGCCAACTATTCCTCAAGCGCGCGCGTATCGAGGCTACAATTGTGAGGCATCTGCAGAAGTTTGCCGATAACTGACAACACCGCACGGCATCTACACCGTCGTCGGAAAATGCGAAAAACACTTGGTTTGATAATTCTTCCTTCCTAGAATCCCGGAAAGATGAAGGACCATGCTGATCTTGAGCTGCTGCGGCGAGTATGGAAGCGCTTCTGGGTCAATGAGGGACTGTCCGAACGTCAGATCCTCTTTGCCAAGGGACTTGGCGAGAAAGGGTCGAGCGAGGCGGCTCTAGGGTCAGCGTTCCACAATGGAATCGAGATCATTGGCGTCGTCGTCGACACTATCGATGAGATGCTGCACGGCGAGCTGTTCGGGAAACAGGGGCTTACAAAAAGAATTGAGCACTGGCTTGATTTCGGGGAGTGGTCGAAACTCGTCTCCTCGCTCGTAGATGCTGGATACAGCATCTACCTCACGGCCGATCACGGCAATGTAGATATCGTTGGAATGGGGCGCCCCTCGGAAGGCGTTCTGGCCGAGGCGCGTGGGGAACGCTCGCGGATTTATGACAGCGAAGCGCTTAGGCAGAAGTCTGCCGAAACGATCGCCGGATCCCGCATCCTACAGCCAGGTGGATTGCCGGAATCATATCGGCCGCTGTTCGCTCCGGAAGGGAAAGGCTTCATTCTTCCGGGAAAGTCTGCCGTCGTCCATGGAGGAACTGCAATCGAGGAGGTGATCGTCCCCTTCGTGAGAATCTCAAGGAAGGAAAAATTGTGACCATCGACCATCCCCGTATCGGCATGGACCGCTATATCGACGCCGACTGGATGGCGCTTTGCGCGAGCGTCGTTCGCGGCGAAATGACGATTGATGGCGTGCATGCACGTCTAGCGGACGACATCGCCGGCAAACAGGTGCAGCGAAAGGTTATAGGGATCCTCAACCGGATGTGGTTTCCCGGCGATCCATCAGGCCGGCAACTAGCGAAGCAAGCGGCTGCACTAGCCACCAAGGCTGACGGCGATCGCATAGCCGCTTTCGAAGCGGTGGCCATCGGTGCCTACCCCTACTTTCGACAAGTCATGGAGCATGTTGGACGACTCGTTCGACTCCAAGAGAGCTGCAGCGCAGGTGAGGTCCATCGGCGGATGTTTGAGCTGCACGGCAAGCGGAGCACGATCGACCAGGCGACTAGCTACTGCTTCAAGACCATGATCTCGTGGGGGATGCTTGAGCGAATGCCCGATAAACGGCTCTCGTCAGCACCCAGGGCGGCCATCGGCCAAGAAGCGCGGGAGATTCTTGATCAAGCAGCCAATCGATCGAGACGCAGCGTGTCGCCATTGCGTCCCAGTGATCCTTTGCTATTCCCATTCGCGAAGCAGAAATAGACAGGCTCAACAACGAGCCATCCTTTTTGCGCAGCGATGGCCCCATGGTGTTAATGATGCGGGGAACAGACCACCCCATCACTTCACCATCGGCTTTGGCGTTCCATCCGATGTCGAAGCGCGGCTGAGGTTGACCGCGGCACCATATACTATTCGACAGATCATTCGATCCTGAACACGTATTTGGTAAAGCGCAACCTTCTTCCTACAAGGCACCCAAAGGTATGATCGCTTCAGGGCGAATGATGCTCCGCTTTTAGGGGTCGGCCATTCGTTTGAGGTTGTTCTTCAAGCTTATATCGTCAGGGCGTATCGGATGAAATCTTTAGGGGATCAGCTAAAGGGAATCAGCTTGGCGGGATCCCCAAGTGCCGGCCAGACTGACAGCCGAACCTCTGGTCGCGCCAATCAACCACGTAAGAAAGATAGAACGGAAAACCTAATCCTCGAACTTCCTTTGATCGGACGAGTCACTCGCACCGAAGAAGATCGGGGGTTTGGTTTCATCTCGACAGGCTCCGGAAAGGATGAATTCTTCTTTCACCTGAAGGGGCACGCCGGGCGTCAAACCGGTGCAATTGATCTTCCTCCTGCCAATGCCGCAGTAATTTTCATTGCGGGAAGTGATCCGCGCAGGAAATCCAGCAAGGAAGCGGTGCGCTGGTGTCCGGTAGCTGAAGTCTTGGCATTCACCCATGAACGCCCCGCAAATCAGATTGAATTCAGTGCGCTGCGCCGTGATCGCCTTAGGTCTTTGGAGTGGGCAGCCTTATGGCGTTTGCTGCATGCTGACTGGTATTCCAAACAATGGCCAAACGGTGCGCCGGCCAATCTGGATGACGACGTTCTCGAAGAGGTTTGGAAAGCTCGATTAGGTGAAATTGATGCTGGCGAATTTGCTAATGGCACGTTCTGGAACCGGCTTTCTCGAAGCAAATACGATTTTGCGGCAAAGCTGCACTCAGACCATCCGCAACAAACCTTTGATTTCAGCCTATTTGAGCCTCGGCAGCTAGCATCCCTTGGTGATCCGGATGTGTCCTGGATGCAAACAGCGAATGACCCCTTAAAGGTTCGGCTAATGGAATGGCACCTTCTACGAAGGTGCGGGGCAGGGTGTTCCGACGACGGCGATGATTGGGGCCCTTGGTTTCAGGGCACGGAAACCATCGAACGAGATCTAGCTCAAAAGCTGCTGGACGAAACAATCGAGACTTGTGGGTTGGTCGAAGATTGGCTCGCGAGGCTAGCTGGAAATGCCATCCTCTCGCCGACGGAGGTAGAGCAGTGGGCAAAGCGGCATCCCGCCATTGCTTTGGCATTGTTTGGACATCTGCCGCAGGAAAGAAGGAACGGCTACCTGGCGGCGTGGCGCGCGACTCCAGAGGATCTAGCTGCGTTAAAACCCTCCACATCCCAACTCACCGACATTCTAACCAGCGAAGCGCTCTCGGTTGACCTTGAAACTGACGGCGAAAGCATTTGGGAAATTGGGTGTGCACAGGCGAATCTTGCGCGCCAACTCTACGATCGCGGATCCGACGACGAGCTCGCTACGGCCCTTTCCGATTTGCATAGCCAAATCCGTTCGGCCCCTTTGGTGATCGGGCACAACTTCCTGACCTGGGATTGGCCTATCATTGCTCGCCATACATCTTCGGAATTCACCCCACTGATCTGGGACACGATGCTCGTTCAGTTTTTACTGAACCCTCAAGCGCCTACGCACGCCCTAGGAAGTAATCATCACGCCAAGGACGATGCCTTGGCCGCCAGAGAGCTATTCGAGAAGCAGTTATCGATGCTCGACCCGGAAATTGCGTGCTCGGTCTTGACCGGGAAGTTTCGCGATACCGGTCAACTGCTCGAGGGGATCTCTCAAGCGCTACAGGGCAAGGCGAAATATGCCCGCAAACTGCCGCTGGAATTGTCCGGGGCTGTCGAACCGGACGGGCTTCTCATTTTCCCTGGGGAACGGCTGCGAGAGTTCGATTGGATTCCTAATGTATCGGTGATGCCGGCCGATCCTTATGAAGGTCTTCCCTACAAGTTACGACAGATCGATGTCGAAGCGTTTGAACGTATTGCCGAAGAGGGAAGTTTGAATCGACCCGCGGCACAAGTGGCTATCGGCGTCGTCCGGATGGCGGCAAAACTAGGCATTTCCATCAGGCGCAATATGATCCCCTTCTGGCTGCTTGAAGGAGAAACCGCGCTGGCCGAAGCGCTGGATCGCTGCGCCGTGGTGCCTCAACATAAAGATGGCTGGCGCGTGGCTCCGATGCCCTCGCGGCCCGAATGGTGGCGCGATGCCGACCTTGAAAGGTTGCGTTTGGCAGCAAGGGATCAGCAATCTTTTATTACCTATCGCGATAAAGCAGCGTTCGATGTTGCCAGCCCTTCTATACCAGATTGGCAGTCAGCTTCATTGACACGCTTAAAAAGCCAGGATGGCATCACAGACTGGGTAAAGACAGATCGTGCTGCCCACGTCCTGGAGCGAAGTGGCGGACTGCGAACCTTTACAACGTGGCAACTTCCGAAAGGGGTGAAGCGCCTTCCGACAACTGCCGTATCAGCTGTTTCTGTCCAGGTTGTCCTTGCAACAAGACGACATCATGTCTTGCATCCAGGGGCATTTGACCAGCTTGGTTACTGGACAGAAGTGCTGCGGACCTTTCGCGAAATAGCGCAGCAGAAAAGCCGAGTAACGCCGCTTCTACTCATCGGCAGTTCGGAAAGTCCCGAGCTGGTGAAAATGCTCGAAGTGGCACTGGCCGAACTCGGAATGGGTGAGGTTCGCCCAGACCACAGGAGCAAGCGGGAACACCTCCTGCGGGCAACTCGGCGGGGCTACGCAGTCGTGGACCTGCTGACCAACTGGCACGATTGGCTTGAGAAAGCCGAAAGCGCGGAAGTCGATCTGAAACCAGTTGTCGAAGCTCTGCCTCTCGAAGAATGGTATGCCTGCTCTCGCCAATGTGGCGTTCAAACTGACGCCTCTGACAACCCAGACCAAACAATCGCCCCACGTGAAACCTCGATCGAACCTCAAACGATCGGCACTGGGGCCATTCTCGAAGCCATGCCATCGCTGGTGGCACAGCATTTGCCTGACTGGCTGACCAACACCAAGATCTCCAACGTCTGGGAGCCAGTAACCCTTATAGATTCGCGCCTTGCCGGCATTGCTCATGAGTTGAAATCGCTCGTTGATACGGTTCCTCTTCGCGAGAAAGCCCTGACCGCCGATGAAATTGAACGCGTGAACATCGCGCTATCACCGTTCAAACTGACTCGAGAGGAAGCGCCGACGGATTTCGCGTCTATGGAACGCTTCTTCGTCGAAAACTGGAATCCGAAAAACGGGGCGCCAAAGCACATAGAAGGCTTCAAAGCTTCACAGCAGTCGGCAATGGAAGCGATCTGCGGCCGAGCTAGCAATGTGCTTATCTCGCTCCCGACCGGCGAAGGAAAGTCCGTCTTGTTTCAAGTGCCGGCGCTTTGCCGAGGCCTGAGAAACAGACGTCTGACATTGGTCATTTCCCCCTTGAAGGCTCTTATGCGCGACCAAGTTGAAGGATTGCGTGACTTGGGCTTTGCGGAATCGGTGGATTTCCTGAGCGGTGACCGACCCAAGCATGAAATTGATGAAGTCATGCAAGGCGTCCTAGATCATCGGATCGTCCTATTATACGTCGCGCCGGAACGTCTCAGAAGTGCTGTTTTTCTAGATGTTCTCGACAAAAGAATGAGTTCGGATGAGGGGTTGGATCATGTCGTCATCGATGAATCGCACTGCGTAAATCAATGGGGCTTCGAATTCCGGCCTGACTACTTTTACGCAACGGAACTTCTGCTGCGAAAGTGCAGCGCGATCACAGGCGATGAACCGACACCGTTTTTACTTCTGTCCGCAACGATTACGGCGTCCGATAAAGAACGGTTGGAAGCTATCCTGTCTGAGGTGCCAGACGAAAGCCGGATGCCGACGCTGGTCCGACCGGAAAACTTTGCTCATCCGATCAGGTCGCATATCTCGATCCTGCCGCATAGGGTCCGCGGTAGGGTCGGGGGAGACGATCTTGAAAGAGCGCTGGCGGAGCGCCTGCCGGTCATCGAAAAGGCAATTGCCGACGCCGCACAAAACCATGTCGACACCGGACAACGCAGCGCTGTCATAGTTTTTGTCCCGTCGCGACGGCTCGCAGAGGAGCTTGCCCGGCGACTTTCAGACGGCAGCGGAGCCAATGCTGAATTCTATCATGCTGGAATGGATGCAGCGACAAAGGAAGAGGTTTATGCCGATTTCCGTGATGGAGAACTGGATGTTCTTGTAGCTACCAAGGCATTCGGGATGGGCATGGATATTCCCGATATCCATTGGGTCGTCCACCTGTCACCGCCCAGCTATCTGGAAGACTATCTTCAAGAAGTTGGCCGGATCGGGCGCGGCAAGGAAGAAAGGGAGCGGGCGAACCTTAATAACCTCAGCGCCCTGCTTCCGTTCTCCAACGAAGACTTCGAACATATTCGCGACCTTCGAGCCCAAAATACCCTACAGAGGCAGGATATCGATGACGTCTTCTCGGAAATCCGAGATAAGGCTTATGAAGTCGATGGCCAGTTGCTCGCGGTCGTTCCCGCCGAGGGCTACAAGCCGCCAGAGACTGAAACCGAGAGGCGGGCAGCCGCCACGCGGCTCCGAATGGCCATCTACTGGCTGGAACGTGCGGAGCGTCTTACGCTGTTTGGCTCGCTTGCCGATGTTTTGACGATCGGACTCTCTCCCGAGATACTGAAAAAAATTGCAGAAGAGGATGGGCCGCTAGCCGAGTTGGCCGACCTGTTGCTTCACCTTGAGGACGCACAGACTTACAATGATCGCAAAGGTGCTTCGCAAAACAGCGCCAGCATCGAAAAAGATACAACGGGCCTGCTTGGTCGTTTGCTCCACAACCTAGCCGATATAGTGGGGTTGGTCTTCAAAGGTTCTTCGAAACGAGCCCTCAGTCAAACGTCCACTATCGGACCTAGACAGTCTCTTGGCCGCCTGACAGCGAATTCCTCCCATCCCGATATTGGCGATCAATTAGGTCAAACAGCGGTCGTCAATCTCTCCCAGATCAGATTTCAACTCCGCTCTATGAAATCTAATGACGACGTCTTTGCCGGTTTGCTCGATCTAGAGAAGCGCGGCGGTGTGTCGCTGAACAGGGAAATCGAGTTCTCCCTAAGGCGATTGGCGTCAGAACAAGAAGACGATATTCGGATACTCTTCGGTTTCATAGATGATGCCGCCAAGCGGTTGTTGGGCAGACTTGCAAAGAAAGGCAACGTCGAATTTCATCCGTCGGATTTGGTCGACATTGAACCGTTCTTTTTGAATGTGGCTATGAAAGGTGCAGGCCAGCCAGATAAACAAGACCAGGAAAGTAGGACAAGAACGCCTTCGGGAGCGGATGAAGAAGATATTCGACGCCGGCGTAGAATGTATGAGCGTGCTTTCATCAATGGATTTCGGACCTTGGTGCGGTCGTCCGGCGTTCACCTTCGGCAAATTACGTCTGCCGACGACGCAGTCTTATGGGAGGCTACGCTAGCATCATCGAAAAACCGCATAGTTGATCAGCGTCGAAGATCACTCATTCAATCTGCTCAATCTGTATTTGGCATTCTCAGAAGTTCGGAAAAGAGAATCGCAGTTTCCAAGCTTGTTGACGAGGTTCGCCAAGCAAGCGTGGGAGGAAAATTTCGCGAGCTGGACTTCAAAAAGACGGCCGGACTTCTGGCAGCCATGAATTTGGTCGGCATGACGGTCGATCTTGTCCAGTTTTCGCATGTCGTGCTCTTGCGCGACTGCTTGGACGCCGATGAAAGTTCGTGGGATGAGCTTGGCGAGATCAATGATTTTTCCGAAGCTCGAAACCTGGCGATGGAAGTGTTCGCAAATCTGCGGACCGATGCCCAAGAGGCCTTCATTACCGGATATTTTTCCCAGTCGGACGCTAAGGGCCTCAAGGGTTTCCTTGAAACCCAACTGGGTGAAATCGAGGAGCCAAACGAAGGCGGCGATGTTCAGGGCGCTTCCAGTATCATCGCGCAAATGCAGGAAAAGCTTCGCGCGACGAAAGCGATAGAGTTCTTCGAGAAATTCAAGACATCCGAGGAGCCGGCACAGTGGGAGGCGGTCCGCCATCCATTCGATCACCATCTGTTGGTCAATGCCGGTCCGGGAGCTGGTAAAACCTTCGTGCTGGTCGGACGGATTGTCCATCTAATCCGCGAGCAACACATCCATCCATCCCAGATCGTGGTGCTCGCGTTCAACCGGGCGGTAGTGTTTGAGATCAAGCGGCGGGTCCGCGATCTCTTCAAATCACTAGGCTATGCGGCTTACGCTTCAAGGCTCCGCGTTTCGACCATTCACGCATTCGCCATGCGGCATCTCGCACGAGAAGGCTGGCAAGGCGATGACTCTATGATGGATGGGGCCCTTTCAGAGTTTGCTCGGCGAATGAATAACGATTCCGAGTTTCGTCGCGCCGTCGCCGGCGATGTCCGTTGCATCCTAGTCGATGAATTCCAAGATCTGACCGACGAGGTTTACGACATTCTATGTGCCTTGCACGAGGGCAGCGGTTCTCGCGCAGGCGTCATGGTGATCGGAGACGATGACCAGGATATCCTTCGGTGGCAGCGCCCGGCAGGAAACTTCTCTGAAACTTACTTCGACCGTTTCGCACAGGACTTTGGTGGTGACCGGTTTAAGCGGCTCTTGCTTTCGGTGAACTTCCGCTCTGGCAACGAAATTGTGCAAAAAAGCCAGGCAATGATTTCTGACTTTTTTGAGCGATCGAACCGATCAAAGCGTTTGAAAAACTCTACCCTTATTTCTCTGCAAAGCGGACCCGTTGCCTCTGCCTGTCAACGTCTAGACTGGCGTAGAAAATCGCTTGGCGCCGCGGTCGACGAAACCCTGAATATTTGGAAGCAGACGGACAGGGGAGCAGGAAGGTCCTTCGCAATCCTATGTCGATCCAATGCTGAGGTCGCTGAAGTTCATCGGCTACTCAAGCCGCATATATCCGGAATATTAGTTCAAGGATCGGCTAACCTACGGGTTGCCAACCTCCGTCATGTAGGCCTTTGGCTCGACTTTCTCCGAATGGAACTTGCAAAATCCGACCGCCCACTCTCGGTGCAGTTGGCAGAAGAGCTTGTCGGCCAATTTACTCGCAACACGCATATCCCTGAGACAAATCCGTCGAACGATGAAGTGGTCAGCTTGGAAAATCTTTGGGACCTCTGCGCCCAAGAGCAGCCATTCCCGCACATTTCTTCACTAATCCGCTTTATTGAGGAACTGCGCAGCGATGACCTAGGTCGTCTAATGGGGGGCGCTTCAGCATCCCCGCCGGTCGTCGTATCGACCATTCATAAAGTGAAAGGTCTCGAATTCGATAATGTCGTCGTGCTTCCTTCAAATCTTCCGTTTGGGAATGGACCCTATGGCAAATCTTCCGATTTAGAGGGTGACGCAGCTGAGGAGGCCCGTCTTCTGTATGTCGCCATGACCAGAGCCAAGGGCAATTTGTGGCAATTCGTCGGCGACAGGGAATACAGTTGGGCAAAGAGTTCTCCAGCATCATTTAACGGCCAGCAAACCGAAGGGTGTGTGCTCATTGGTTCACCAGAAGATGTTGGACTGGGTTGGGCCATGCAGCGTAACTTCTTCAATGAAGATCCGGAAAAATCTCAGGCGTATATCGAGCGCGAAGTCAAAATGGGGGATTCCATCATCCTCGGAGGCCGCGGGAAAGGTGCTCACAAGGCTCTGTTCCATCGAAATGCATCGGGGGCAGTGCGCCAAGTAGGATTCCTGGCAAATAAGCATGGTGCAGGAAATCATAATGCTGACTTGCAGGTCAGCGCTGTGATTAGATTCTACCCAAAAGAGTCGACGGACACCGAGCTGAGCCCGGTAGTGATTGAGCGCGGATGGGGATATGTTGTCTTGGTATCAGGACGCATTCGATAAACGGCTGCCCAACCATCCTGCCTGCGATTGATGGAGGCAGGTCCAGCGTGGAGCCCTCCATCATCGCGCAGCGCTGGACCTGCCATTGTGCAATGCTCGCAGGTTAAGCCATGGACCCATCGCTCTGCGATGGGCTAGCTCGGCACCTGGCTGGCAACAAGTTACAGGGCCACAAAGGAAGAATTCTGTAATCCACTAATTTCTCTAGCAAATTTCTGAGTTACATCGCTAGTTACAGCTGGGTCCCCGTGATTCCCGTTCTAGGCTGCAGTCTCCCGTTTCAGCTCTGCGGCGCGTGGCTGAAACGTAAAGCGTGCCATTCAGTCATCCGGTTGGATAATATTCGCTGTCCTGATCGGCCCCATGGTCTTCTTGTCACTATCGGGCGGATCAGGCGCGGTTTCGTTCGCCCTCTCGCAACGTCAGAACCTCGACGCCGCTTGCTGTCACGGCGACCGTATGTTCGAACTGCGCAGACAGCTTTCCGTCCCGGGTCGCCACGGTCCAGCCGTCGTCCCGGGTAACGGTTTGGCGACTACCGAGATTGACCATCGGTTCGACTGTGAAGGTCATGCCTTCACGCAGCCGTAATCCCCTTCCGGGGCGCCCGAAATTCAGCACCTGGGGTTCTTCGTGCATCTCCCGGCCAATGCCATGGCCGCAATATTCGCGTACGACCGTACAGCCGTGTTTTCTAGCATGTTTCTCGATTGCGTAACCGACGTCGCCCAGATGCGCCCCGGGCCGGACTTTCCGGATGCCGGCCCACATCGCGCCTTCCGCTATCTGCACGAGCCGCTTGGCAGGCGGAGGGGCATTGCCGACGACATAGGTCTTGCTCGAATCCGCGATGAAGCCGTTCTTCTCCAGCGTGATATCGAGATTGATGATGTCACCGTCGCTTACGATCTCGTCCTCCGACGGCACCCCGTGACAGACGACATCGTTGATTGAGCAGTTGAGGACGTAAGCAAAGCCGTATTGGCCCTTGCTGGCCGGGCGGGCCGCCAGATCCTCGGTAATGAAGTGTTCGACGAGGTCGTTGATCTGCATCGTGGACATGCCGCAAAGGTTGATCGTGTCCAGCATCTCGAACACCGAACCGAGCAATCGGCCCGATATGCGCATCAGGGTGATTTCGTCTGCGGTTTTGACCATGTCAGGCAGCTTCGGCCGCACCTTCTGCGTCGTCGTGGACGTGCGCCATTTCGCGCTTCACGATCTCGCTGAAAGTCAGGGTCGGATTGGCTTCGGCCAAGCGGCCTATCTTTATCCAGAACTCGGCCTGCGCATTGATCGAGCGGCACATGACCGCACTCGCGCGGCGCACGCTCTCGTGTAGTTCATCGTCGATTTTTACCAAGCCCACATCATCGCCCTTATACAAACCATATATGATTCGTATATTTGCGGTCTGCGAAAATTGTCAATCTGCTTCGAAGCGGCGTCTTAGTCGTTTTTCGTGGTCAGCGATGCGAGCGCTTCGGCCAACGGTCCGCTTGCGACCCGATCCTCATCGCTTTTGATCCCCACCTTTCGGCGTGCCTCATCGGCCCCGGGACCTTCGCGATATGGATCAATGGCCAGCGCCAGCGTCTGAGCAATTGCTTCGCCCAGATCGAAGGTTTCGCCCTCGTATTCGATCTCGTCGAGGTCCTCGCTTTCCAGCTCGATTTCCTCGTCCGGTGAGAAATCGGGCGTCGATCCCGCCGCAACGAAGCGCAGCGTCAGCGGCTCCGCAACCTCGTAGATCAGTTCCTCTCGCGTAACGGCGCAAGGCTGTTCGATCCTCGCGGTCAGGGTGCCATTCGCCAAGACGGCCTCGTCCTTCATGCCGAACTCGATGGCGGCGTGAAGTGCGGGAATGGACGTCACGCCGAACCTTTCGGCCAGCGCGGCGCGTTCGGCTTCGCTGGCGTCCACTTGCATCGGTTCACTTGGCAGGGCGCGTGGCTTTACCAATCGGCTCAGTTCGGGTGTGCTCATGCCGCGATCTCCCCGGCCTTCAACTGATCGAGGTTCGTTCGGGCCAGCCGCGCGTGGAGCGCGGCCATGCGCTGCACCAGCGCCTCGGCCTCGTCGGGCTGGGCCATCGTCACATTGCGGCGGACGGCATCGATCAGCACTTTGGGATCGTTGCGCAGTCCTTCGCGATAGGCGCCGATGCGGCCGTTCATGCTCTCCATCAGAGCATTGATTTTCTTGCCCACGGTCGGATCGCCGATCCCGGCCTCACGCATCTGTCCTTCCATATCGTCCACGAACAATTCGGTCAGCCGTGCGGTCGCCGGTCCTTGGCCGCCTTCGTCTTCCAGCCGCAGCATGACCAGGGTCAACACCAGTGTGATCATGTCGTATCGACCCTCGATGGTATCGGCGACGCCGCACATGCGATACCAGTCGGGGTCGCGGGCCTCGGCAACGGTGCGGTGCCACAGAACGCGCCATTCTTCGCGCGGGTCGGGTTTGGTGCCGAAAAGGCGGGCGAGGAAAGACAAGAGACTACTCCGTTCAGCGGCAATACAGGCCGAGATCCCCAAGCGCCCCGCATTGCCGAGTTGCATGGGGTGACGCTTTGGGATTAAGGCGTTGCCCGAGCATATAGGCAGGTGGCCGCCCGCGGCCAAGCACCTGCCGGAATACGGAGATTTGCTGTTCCCATGAACAGGTCGAAAATTCTGGGTCTCGCCGCCATTGGCGTGGCTGCCGTGGCCGCAAGCGGTTGCACCTCCATTCGCGAACCGCGCGGATACATCGTCGATGCGGCGCTGGTGCAGTCGGTTCAGCCGGGCATCGATAACGAACAGAGCGTGGCCGGTACATTGGGCCGCCCGACATTCGAAAGCCAATATGGCGAAAAAACCTGGTACTACGTGTCCAGCACCACCGGGCGTAAGCCGTTCGTGCGTCCGCGCATCGAAGAACATTCCGTATTGGCAGTGAAGTTCGACCAGACAGGCAACGTCGTGTCCGCCGAACGCACAGGGATGGACAGGGTCGTCAATCTCAGCCCCGACGGTGCGACCACGCCGACCCTGGGCCGGGAGCGCACGTTCCTCGAAGACCTGTTCGGCAATATCGGTGCGGTCGGCGCGCCGGGTATGGGTGGTCAGGGGCCGGGCTGACACGCCCGCCGCTTGACCCCCGCTTCATGCCCCCCATATCGCGCGGCATGGACGCAAACGACAATCGCCACGGCCTGACCCAGTGGCATTCAACCACCATCATCGGCGTCAAGCGCGATGACAAGATCGTGATTGCCGGGGACGGACAAGTCTCCATGGGCAATACGGTGATGAAACCCAATGCCAAGAAGGTTCGCCGGATCGGCGAAGGCGGCAAGGTCGTCGCCGGCTTTGCCGGCGCCACCGCCGATGCCTTCACTCTGTTCGAACGGTTGGAACGCAAGCTTGAACAGCACAATGGCCAGCTCCTGCGCGCCGCGGTCGAACTGACCAAGGATTGGCGCACTGATAAATATTTGCGCAATCTCGAAGCTCTCATGATCGTGGCGGACAAGGAAAACCTCCTCGTCCTCACCGGCAATGGCGATGTGCTCGAACCCGAAGGCGGGATCGCGGCGATCGGCTCGGGCGGCAATTATGCGCTGTCAGCCGCAAAGGCTCTCGTCGATTACGAAACCGATGCCGAAACCATCGCGCGCAAGGCCATGGCGGTCGCCGCAGACGTGTGCGTTTTCACCAATGGCAACGTCACCCTCGAAACGGTGTGATGGATTAGCCCTCGGGCAACTCCACATAACCCCGCTCAAGCCTCGTGCACGAGCGCGATATTGGAAAAAATGAATTGACCGACAACCTCACCCCCAAAGCCATCGTTGCTGCACTGGACGAACACATCATTGGCCAGAAAGAGGCCAAGCGCGCCGTCGCCGTGGCGCTACGCAATCGCTGGCGGCGCCAGCGTCTCGGCCCGGAATTGCGCGACGAGGTCACGCCCAAGAACATTCTGATGATCGGCCCGACCGGTTGCGGCAAAACCGAAATCAGCCGTCGTCTCGCCAAATTGGCAGAGGCACCCTTCATCAAGATCGAGGCGACCAAGTTCACCGAAGTCGGTTACGTCGGCCGCGATGTCGACCAGATCGCGCGCGATCTGGCAGAAGAGGCGATCCGTCTGGAAAAGGAACGCCGCCGCGAAGCGGTGCGCGATGCTGCCAGCAAGGCGGCGATGGACCGCCTTCTCAATGCACTGGTTGGCGAAAATGCTAGCGAAGCGACGCGTGAAGCCTTCCGCCAGCGTATCGTCGAAAATGCGATGAACGATACCGAAGTGGAAATCGAGGTTCGCGACCAGCCCGGTCAGCAGATGGATATTCCCGGAATGCCCGGCGGCGTGGGCATGATCGACCTGTCCGATATGCTCGGCAAGGCCATGGGCAAGAATTCGATGAAGCGTCGCAAGCTGAAGGTGCCCGATGCCTGGGATCGCCTCGTCGACGAAGAAGCCGAAAAACGTATGGACCAGGATGACGTCAATCGCGTCGCGCTGGAAAATGCGGAAACGAACGGGATCGTATTCCTCGACGAGATCGACAAGATCGCAGTCTCCGATGTGCGGGGCGGATCCGTCAGCCGCGAAGGCGTTCAGCGCGATCTCTTGCCGCTTATCGAAGGCACGACGGTCGCGACAAAATACGGCCCGATGAAGACCGACCACATTCTGTTCATTGCCAGCGGTGCCTTCCACGTTTCCAAACCTTCGGACATGCTTCCTGAGCTTCAGGGACGTCTGCCGATCCGCGTTGAACTTCGTGCGCTGACCGAAGAAGACTTCGTGCGCATCCTTAAGGAAACGCGGGCCAATCTCGTCGAACAGTACAAAGCGCTTATCGGTACCGAAAACGTCACTCTCGACTTTACCGAAGATGCCATCTCCGAAGTTGCCAAGCTGGCCGCTCGCGTGAACGAAACGGTAGAGAACATCGGGGCCCGCCGCCTGCAGACCGTGATGGAACGCCTGCTCGAAGAAATCAGCTTCGAAGCGGAAGATCACGCGGGCGAGACGATCATGATCGACGCTGCTTACGTGCGCGAAAGGCTGGAAACACTCGCGGGCGATACCGACCTTAGCAAGTATATCCTGTAAGACAGGGTCCCTGCCGCTCCTGCGGCGGGGACCCTATTCGCTCGTGCCGCGGCGGCGCAGCAGTGCGCGTCCCGCCAGGGCCAGGACAATCGCGATCACTACGACCGGCATCAGCACGTGGGCGAAGGATCGTACTCGCCCGAATGCAGCTTCAATCGCCTGTCCGCTGACATAGCCAAGGCTCACGAAGACAGCGCTCCATACAAGCGCAGCGAGCGCATTTATGACGACAAAGCGCCGCGCGGGCAGGGTGGTCGTGCCGATCGCAATCGGGCTCACCGTGCGCATTCCATAAAGAAACCGAAACGCGAAAACGAACAGCGTTGGATGTCGTTCGAATGCAGCCACCGCGCGGGCATATCCTTTCTTCTGCCTGAATTGACTGATCCGCGGCCCGTCACGGAACTTTCGGCCGATGGCAAAGAAGGTTTGGTCGGCGATGAACGATCCCGCGGCCCCGGCGAGGATCGTGCTCGCATAAGCAATGAGCTCTCGATGGACTGCGATCCCGCCTAGCACGAGCGCGGTTTCGCCCTCCAGGCCCGCACCCAGCGCAACCGCCCAGATGCCATACTGCGCAATGATCGCTTCGAGGTTCATATCTGCCTCAGTGCGGGGCTAGCCCGCTTTCCACACCGGTCTTGTCGGTCAGGGCGAACTTGTCGACCAGATCAGCGCTTGCCCGGTTTAGCCCGATGACCTGCACACTGCGCCCGTTTCGGCGCATTCGTTCGACCACCTTGTCGAGCGCGCCGACCGCGCTGATGTCCCAGAAGTGTGCCTTGCGCACGTCGATAATCACATGCGGTGCCGGATCGGGCTGGATGCTTTCCGGGCCGAGTGCGGCTTCGAACCGTTCGACGCTGGCGTAGAAGATCTGCCCCTTGGCACGATAGGTCGCGGTATCTCCCTCCCGCTCGCGTACCACTTCGAACATGGTCATCACCTTGTGTGTGAAGAACACGCCCGACAGGATCACGCCTGCCAGCACACCGAGTGCGAGATTATGCGTCGCCACCACCACGACGACGGTCGTGAGCATGACGACGCTGCTCTGCCACGGGTGCTTTGCGATGTTGGGGATCGAATTCCAGCTGAAGGTACCGATCGAAACCATGATCATGATCGCTACCAGCGCCGGCATCGGCACCTGCCCGACGAGGTCGCCAAGCAGCGCCAACAGGATCAGCAGCGCTGCGCCCGCCGTGAAGGTCGACAGCCGGCCGCGTCCCCCGCTCGTCACGTTGATGACCGACTGGCCGATCATCGCGCAGCCGCCCATACCGCCGAACAGCGCGGCGACGACGTTCGCGGCGCCTTGGCCCGCGCTTTCCCGGCGCTTGTTGCTGCCCGTGTGGGTCATGTCGTCGACGATCTGCGCCGTCAGCAGCGATTCCAGCAGGCCGACCGCCGCCATTGTCGCCGAATAGGGCGCGATGATGAGGAGGGTGTCCCACGTCAAAGGCACGTTCGGAAGGGCGAAATAGGGCAGGCCTTCCGGCAGTTCGCCCATGTCGGCAACGGTATTGACCGGAGCATCGAGCCAGATGGTCAGCGCGGTGAGCACGACAATGGCGATGAGGGGGCTCGGAACGGCTGACGTCAGTCTCGGGATCAGGTAGATCATCGCCAGCGCCGCCGCGACCATGGCATAGGTCGTCCAGCCGATGCCTGCTGCCGTCGGGTCGAGCTGGGGCAACTGGGCCATGAATATCAGGATGGCCAGGGCGTTGACGAAGCCGGTGATGACCGACCGCGACACGAACTGCATCAGCAGGTCCAGCCGTAACAGCGCCGCGATTCCCTGAAAGACGCCCATCAGGATCGTTGCCGCGAAGAGATAATCGACACCGTAATCGCGCACCAGCGGCACCACCAAGACGGCGACCGCCGCCGTCGCGGCAGAGATCATGCCGGGTCGCCCGCCGGTGAAAGCGATGACCATAGCAATTGCGACCGAGGCATAGAGACCCACCCGCGGGTCGACCCCTGCGATGATCGAAAAGCCGATTGCTTCGGGGATCAGGGCGAGCGCCACCACCAGGCCGGCGAGCAGGTCTGCCCGGATGTTTGAAAACCAGTCGCGATGAAGCGTGCTGCGGTCGAGCATGCGAGAATTCCGTTCGTCTAATCCGGGAATGGCGCGGCATGGGCGCCGTTGATCTGCACATTATGAATAATGTTGCATCGCGGCACAAGCCGCAAGGTCGGCGGCGCTGTTCAGTCGCTATCCGACTTCTCTGCGCGCTGGCGATCCCACATCTCTGCGTAAAGGCCCTTGCGGCGCAGCAGATCCGTGTGGTGACCGCTTTCGACCAGGCGACCATGCTCCAGCACCAGGATCTTGTCCGCATCGGCGATGGTCGACAGCCGGTGCGCAATGGCCAGCGTGGTACGATGCTCAGAAACACGGCGGAGCGTGGCCAGGATTTCCTGTTCGGTCCGGCTATCGAGCGCGCTTGTCGCCTCGTCCAGCAACAGGATCGGCGGATCCTTCACCAGCGTGCGGGCAATGGCGACGCGCTGCTTCTCGCCGCCGGACAGTTTCAGTCCGCGCTCGCCGACTTCGGTATCCAGCCCCTCGGGCAGGCGCTCGATCAGCGGCATGATCGCTGCCGATTGTGCCGCGGCGATCACCTGTTCGCGCCCGGCGCCGCCGCGGCCATAGGCGATGTTGTAACCGATGGTGTCGTTGAACAGCACGCTATCCTGCGGGACGATACCGATCTGCTCGCGCAGACTGTGCTGGGTAACCTCGGCGATATCCTGTCCGTCGATCAGGATGCGGCCCTCCTGCGGGTCGTAGAACCGGAACAGCAATCGCCCGATCGTGCTCTTGCCCGCGCCCGAAGGGCCGACGATCGCAACATGACTGCCCGCCGGAACCTCGAAGCTCAGCCCGTGCAGGATCGTCCGATCCTCCTCATACCCGAATACGACATTGTCGAAAGCAACGGTTGGCTTGCGGATCAGCAGGGCAGGGGCGCCGGGAGCATCCTTTACCTCGGCGTCGGTATCGATCAGGCGGAACATCTCGGCCATGTCGATCAGCCCTTGGCGAACTGTACGATAGACCATTCCCAGCATGTCGAGCGGACGGAAAAGCTGGATGAGATAGGTGTTCACCAGCACCAGATCGCCGGTGGTCAGCGCGCCCTTGCTCCACTGCCACACGGTGAAGGCCATCGCCGCGCCCATCAGCAGGTTCATGATGACCGCCTGGCTGATGTTGAGCAGGGCCAGCGAGTTTTCGGACCGGATCGCCGCTTCGGCGAAGGCCCGGGTCGATTCGGCGTAGCGGTCGCGCTCGCGCGTTTCCGCGCCGAAATATTTGACCGTTTCGTAATTCAGCAGGCTGTCCACCGACCGGGCGAGGGCCGTCCCGTCGAGTTCGTTCATCTGCCGCCGCAATTCGTTGCGCCATTCGGTGATCGTGCGCGTGACGAAGATATACGCCCCTACTGCCAGCGCGGTGGCGGCAACCAGTTCCCATCCGAAGTTGAGGTAGAAGATGACCCCCACCGCAGTCAGTTCCAGCGCTGTGGGCGCGATGTTGAACAGCAGGAAGTACAGCATGACGTCGATGCTCTTCGTCCCGCGATCGATGGTCTTGGTCACTTCCCCGGTGCGGCGCGACAGGTGGAATCTCAGCGATAGCTGGTGCAGCCGCGAAAACGTGTCTTCGGCAAGTTTACGGGTGGCATCCTGTCCGACACGCTCGAAGGTGATATTGCGCAGATTGTCGAAAGCGACCGCGGCGAACCGCCCGGCTGCATAGGCAATGACGAATGCCAGAGCGACCATGACCGCCTGATTGGCCGGCGTCGTCATGGAATCGACCGCTCTCTTATAGGCGAACGGCAGGGCGAGCGTGGTCGCCTTGGCCGCGAGTACGAACATCATGGCACCGACGATGCGGCGCTTCAGGGCCGGATTATCGGCTGGCCAGAGATACGGCAGGAACCGCTGGACGGTTGCCCAGCCTTCAGGATCGTCGCGCTGGGCGGAATTGGCAGTATCGGGTGGCATTCGGGCGCATACTTGGGGGCCCGGCATGGGCAGGGCAAGGCACACCGCCTTTACGGGATGAACCTAAACCGCTCTGGGACAGGTGCATGGATATTTGCTGACGCCGCCCTCTGCCGCGCGTATTGGCCATGCCTTCGGCAGCCTGGCGCATTCGTTTCATGACTGAAAAATCCAAACCGGTTCTCGTCACTGTCCTTGCCCATAATGAAGAGGCGAGGATCGCTCTCTGTCTCGACAGTCTGCCGCTGGACGATCCCGATGTGCAGATCTGGGTGGTGGTCAACGGCAGCAGCGATTCCACGGCTGAGATCGTCCGTGGCTATGCCGCACGCGGTGTGCGGCTGGTTGACTATGCCGAAGGCGGCAAATCACGGAGCTGGAACAGGTTCATCCTCGACGATGCGCCGGATGCGCAAACATATGTGTTCGTCGATGGCGATGCGCAGCTTGTGGCAGGCTCGGTAAATGCCCTCCGCTCATGTCTCGAAAAATCGGGTGCCAATGCCGCCTCGGCCGTTCCCATGAATGGCCGCAATGCCGAACACTATCGCAGGTCCATGGTGCGCGAGGGCGGCCTGTTCGGTGACTGTTATGCCCTGTCGGGCGATTTCGTTCGCCGCATCCGGACTCGCGGTATTCGCCTGCCGAACGATCTTGTCGGCGACGATGGCCTGATCGGCGCTCTGGCGCATACCGATCTTGGGCCGGAATCGGCCTGGCGCCACGAACTGGTGAAAGTCTGCCCGGATGCGGGCTTCTTCTGCGAACCCAATCGCATCACTCTCAAGGGCTTGCGCAGCCAGTCCGCGCGCATGGTCAATTATGCGGTTCGCCGGTTCCAGAACCGCATCATCACGGAAATAATGCGCTCGGAAGGGCCCGGCGGTCTGCCGGACAATCTGGCGGAGGCTTATCCTGCGGCCTTGCCGGGCTTCAAGCCGCGGCTCAGTCCACCATGGTACTGGTTTGACCGACAGGCACTGGCCCGGATGCGGGCGGCATCGGGCTCGTCGGTCGGCGCCTGAGCATGGCGATGCCCGATCGCACGACATCCGGCCACGCCAGCAGCAGCACGCCCGCATAGGTCGCCGCTCCGACGCCCGCCAGCGCGGCCAGCGTCACGGCGGCAGGAATGTCGGTCGGCAGCAGAGCCCGCACTCCGAAAACGGCGATCGCCATGACAGCGCAGGCTGCCGCCGGCGGGATGGCGGCGCCGATCAGGCGGCCCGCCGACAGGTTGATCTGGGGCAGGGTCAGCGCCAGCGTAAAGATCAGCAGCAGCGGTGCACCAATCCACCAGGCGTGGACCAGTCCCTGGGGCCCGAACTGCACGCCGATATAGAACGATGTCGCGAAGATCGCCGCCCCGGCTATGCTCGTAGCCAGGTAGATCCGCTCCTTTCCCGTGGAAGTGCAGGTGGGCGAACAGATGATCTGCACCGCCATCAACGGCATGACCACGGCAAGGCCCGAAACGATCGGGGCCATCTCCACCCATTTGGGGCCGAAGATCACGAATATCGCTTCGGGTGCGGTAAGCGCCAGACCGATATAGATGGGCGATACGACCAGCAGCACGCTCTGCACCGTCTTCTGGAAATACGGTCCCAGGCTGCGGCCGGACTTGTGCAGTTCGGCATAGGCCGGGAAGGCGACCTCGTTCAGCGGGGGGATGAACCGCCCGGTCACGATCAGGGTCAGGAACAATGCCTCGGAATACAGGCCGAGCTGGTGCGTATCGAACAGGCGTCCGGCGATGAAGATATCGCTCTGGCTCTGCACGATCCAGAACAGCTGGCATAATGTCAGCGCGCCGCCGAAACTGATCAGGCGACCAGCGCCTTTCAGATTGAACACCGGGCGGACCCACAGCCGTGCGGCAATGCTCATGATCAGGCCGCGCACACCGAAGCCGGCGATGGGGGCATAGACCAACGCCCAGACGCCGAAGCCTGCCCAGGCAAGGCCCAGCGCGGTGAGCGAAGCGAAGATCGCCGAAATAAGATTGGCGATGCCCTGACTGCGAAACTCCAGTCGCCGGGCCAGAAGGGCCGTGGGCAGGGCGGTGAAGGGAATGGTCAGGAAGATGAGGGCCTGTACCCGTAACAGTTCGGCAACCGCAGGTTGTCCGTAATAGCCTGCGACTACCGGGGCGAAGAGGAGCTGCGCGGCCGCAAGCATCCCATTGGTCAGCAGCAGAAGCGCGAATACCTGGCCGATCTCCCGGTCGCCGACCTTGTCGGCTTGGATCAGCGAACTGGCAAAGCTCCATCCATTGAGAAAGTTGAGCGCGGTGACGAACACCTGGCTCATGGCGAATAGGCCGTAGTCCGATGGATCCAGCAGTCGCACCACGATGATGGTGGAACCCCAGGTGATGAACTGGGCGATCAGCTGCGTGCCCCATCTCCACGCAAGCGCGCTGCGCACGCGGGCGCCGAACCCTTCCGGCGCTTCCTCTTCAGTGACCCGACTTGCTGGCATTGGGGGGTGCTACTGGCGATTCGTTATGAAAGCGAGAATGGGATGATCGATTCTGTGGTGGAATCGGGTGTGACTCGGGGTGGTGGCGGGGGTGATTGGGCGATTCCGGGCGGGTTGGGGTTGTGTGGTACCGCAGGCGGTGTTGTGGTGTTTGCGGGGTTGGGGGTTGGGAGGCGAGGGATTCTGGGGTTTTTTCACAAATGGGCAACAAAGTTTCAAAAAGGCGTTGACCGAATCCAACACCGCGCCTAGATGGCTCTCACCGACGCGGCGCTGACGG